>JAFPBO010000027.1 GCA_017390475.1 Loktanella sp. | reverse complement strand
AGATCGACAGCTTCTCATCGTCTGACCAGACCCGCTTCTTCTGGCCCTTCTTGCCCGCCATCGCTCACCTCAAGATGTCCACTTCCGATGGTGGACATCTAGCAGGCACTCCATCACCCCGTCAGAGCGGGGAAACCGGACAGATACGGTGCGGCGTTGAGCCATCTGCATGTTGTGTTGGGACGCAAGGAGGTGCCGCAGGCTTTGTTGCGGGATCGGCTGGCGCTGCGCGCTGCGGAGGCTTGTGTTGGGTTTTCTGGCCGCCCGGAGCGGACAGGTGAGTTGCGCGATGCGGTGGCGTTTCTGCAGCCGGGTGATCTGCCCGGCCCAGCAGGTGAGTCTTATCTGGCATGGCGGCATGCGGTGGAGCGACCGGTATCGGTCAGGGTTTTGGGCCGAGCCTTGTCGACCCTTGAGCAAAGCCAGATCGCGAAATCGCCGCCTGCGCGGCACTGCCCTCAGGACTTTTGCCTTTTTGGTGTCCGTCCGGTGTGGGCGCGTTTTCAGGCGTTTTCTTGCTGCCAGTTCCAGGGCATGAGATCGTCGATGCGATTGATCTTGTGATCAGGCAAGCGCTGGAGGACCCATGTGTGCCATGCCTCCGGGTCGACGTTGTTCACCTTGGCGGTTTCGATGAGCGTGTAAGCGATGGCAGCCGCTTTTCCGCCACCGATTGACCCCATGAACAGGGAATTCTTCCTTCCAAGGGCAATAGGTCTGATCGACCGCTCACAGGTGTTGTTGTCAAGCTCGATACGCCCATCTCCGAGTGTCAATCGGCAATTCTTTTCCGTGATTGGTCTGAATGCAGCGATCCGGCCCCATGCTCTGTCACCAACTCTTTTTGGCCGCTGAGTATATCAGTAGCGACTGCCGTCTTTTCTGAAGAAGTGATCTGGCTCTTCGTCGACCCAGATCATATCAATATCGCTGTATGTCACGCGGTCGCCAGAACTCCGACTGCCGATTTCGACAAGTCGCGCGAGCGATTGTCCGGTATTCATGAAATGATGGCCATTCGATACACCGCCCTTGAACCCGAAGTAATCCCCTGGGCCCAGATCGAGTTCGAACTGGTCAGTGACAAGCCGCAGATGTCCCTCCAGCACAAAGACCAGTTCATCCTGGACTGAATGCCAGTGCTTCTGTGACGTTGCATAGCCAGGTTGGAGCTCCACAAGGTTCACACCGAAAGCGCCCAATCCAAACGCGTCGCCAAGACGTTTGCGCACAAGCCCATCGACCAGGTTGCGAAACGGCTCTGGGTAAATCGGGTTTCCGTGTTCGACTTTCACATGGCCAAGTCCGCCGGGCGCCAGCTCATATTCAATATCTGGATTGGTATCAG
Organism: Loktanella sp.; assembly: GCA_017390475.1. Taxonomy (GTDB): domain Bacteria; phylum Pseudomonadota; class Alphaproteobacteria; order Rhodobacterales; family Rhodobacteraceae; genus Yoonia. The sequence goes on along the minus strand of JAFPBO010000027.1, from coordinate 29,196 downwards.
AGCTCAATTACTCTCTCCTTCTCGGGTGATCGTGTTGATGGAATGACTTGCGTTGGTGTCACGAAAAATGGCGGTTTCGGACAGCAACCAATCCCGGAATAAGCCTATCGCATTCTTCTTCAGGGCGTCTTCTCGTCTGACGAGGTAATAGCTGCCATTCTTACACCCGATGTCCGAAATCCGCTCAAGTCGACCTCGCAACATCTCTTCATGTACCAGCTCCCCCGACGACAGAATGATGCCGTAGCCGCTACAAGAGGCCTCGATCGCCATTTCGATCGTCAGCATCTTGAATCTCTTGGGCGGCTCATAGTCGGCAACCCCAGCGTGGCGAAACCAGTCGAGCCAGTAATCCTTGTTCTCCTCAAATATAAGCGGCTGACGGGCAATCTTTTCCGGCGACGGATCTTCGATACTTCCTGGGGCACCATACGGGTGCATTGGACTGTCCGAGATTAGCTCCACCGGGCCTACCAGGCGAGTTCGAGAATACCGAATGGCGAGGTCAGCTTCGAACATTCCCAGATCGATCAGATCCCGAGAGGAGATGATCGTGATGTCAATATCCCGGTGCTGCGCTTCGAATCGCCCGAGGTTTGGAACCAGCCACTTCAAGCCGAAAGCGGGCTCGCAGTTCACCACGATGTGGTTGTAGCCGGCCGAGCTTACATAGTCGGCTGCATCGACGATTTCCTGCAGAGCCGGTGACACGCGCTTGAGGAACTCGCGCCCGGCTCGCGTCAGCTTCATCCCCTGGTGGGAGCGCTTGAACAGAGACACTCCCAGAGCATGTTCCAACTCACGCACGTGGCGCCCAATGGACGGATGACTAACATTCATCTCCTCCGCCGCAGCTGTGAGGCTCCCTTTCCGGCCTGCTGCATCGAAAGCCCGGATCGCATTCAATTTCAATAGGATAGATTTCATACGGATGGACAGCCTGTAAGTTTTTCCTACAACCCCGAAAAATAACTTTGTTTGCGGATTCGCGCAAGGAGTGTGTACCGTGAAGAAGAAACCCAATCCAAGGAGAGGCGTTACAATGTCACCCAAAGGTCTAACCCAGGAACAGCTGGACGCTTACAATGAGGATGGCTTCGTCATCGTGCGCGAGCTTTTCTCTCGCGACGAGCTGGCGCCTTTGCGAGCCGCCATCGATGACGATCCAACCTTCGATGGCTCTGAACAGGGAATTCCCGATTCGCTGGGCCGTAAATGGAACACGTCGGTGTCTACGGTCACCGACAACAGCTATATCGGCTGTCTACCCCGTCTGAACAGGATGATGGACATCGTCGAGGACGTTCTCGGTGAAGAAGGCTACTTCTGGCATATGAAGCTTGTCCGCAAGGACAAAGATGCCGGGGGCAAGGTCGATTGGCATCAGGACTATCAGTTCTGGTATGAGACCGTCCTTACGCCGGATCTGGTATCCTGCTCGGTCGCTGTCGATCACAACTCACGAGCGAACAGCTGCGTTCGAATTGCCAGGGGAACGCACAAACTCGGACGGCTCGATTTCGACCGGGGAAATGTCCTGATGGCCGACGAGGGTCGCGTCAATGAGATCCTCTCGCGCGGACATGAGATCATCGATTGCGAGATGTACCCGGGTGATGTGCTCGTGTTCCACCCGCTGGCGCTGCATTACTCGGAGCAGTTCACCGAAGGCGCCGAGCGCCGCACGGTTGCGCACTGCACCTACAATGCGAGGTCCAATGTTCCGATTGCGATCTCGGGCCAGGAGCATCGGCAGTATGTCAGGACCGAGCGCCTGCCGGACAATCACCTGGAAGACCGGCTCTACGATGTGGTCTTCGCCGGCCATGAGTTCATGGATAACAAAAAACTGAACCTTGTCAAAGGCGACATCCTGTATTGACGATGTCTGTGGGTGGCGGTGATCCAGCCGCCGCCCAATCCCTCCTTTCGGACAGACCCTCACACCGCGGGCCATCGCAGTCTTCGGCGGCTTGGGGACCTTCGACATTTCGAGAAAGGCTAACCCTATGTTACCCTCTGGAAAGTTCCAGGCCATCGTCGATCAGCATCTGTGCACCAATTGCGGGTTATGCGCTGATATCCTGGGTCCCGAAAAGGTCCAGATGGTCATTTCTGACCAGAAGGAACTACGTCCATTGGCGACGGCGTCGTTCCAGTCCGAGGACTTGGACCTCGTCGCGCAGATATGCCCGGGTCTTCGCATCGAAGGACCCGATGATGCCCTGGCGGAAGAACCTGACACCCAAACCGACCTGGTCTGGGGACACTACAAAACCATCGTGCGGGCCCATGCCGGGAATCCGGTGCATCGTTGGGAAGGATCCACTGGCGGTGTTCTGACCGGACTGGCCGCGATGATGTTGGAGACAGGCCGCATCCGTTTCGTGCTTCATGTTCGGGCCAGCGATGTACACCCGACCTTCGGAGAAGCGACGTTGAGCTTCACCGAAGCCGACGTCCTACGGGCGGCTGGGTCGCGCTATGGTCCGACCGCGCCTATGTTGAAACTGACCGATGCGCTTGATCTCGGCATGCCCTTCGCCTTCATCGCTCGTCCCTGCGACCTGTCGGCATTAGCCAACCTGTCTGAACGAGATCCCAGGATCGGCGAACTGATCAGGTATCGACTCGCCTTCGTCTGCGGTGGCCCGACCGTTTCGCTCGACATCGACCGGATGATTGAAAAGGCGGGTGTCGACCCGGAAGATTTAGTTGCAATGCGCTATCGGGGTCGCGGATGTCCGGGTCCTACCACGATGGTGACCGGTGACGGCACCGTTACCCATCGAAGTTATGTCGACTTCCTCGATCCCGACGGTGGGACTTGGCCAATGCCGTTTCGCTGCAAGATATGCCCGGATGGGATTGGTGAGCTCGCCGATATTGCCGTCTCCGACACCTGGATTGGCGGCGGGCCCGATCAGCAGACGGAGAACACCGATCCCGGCAACAACGCCCTTATCGTGCGCACGGCAGCTGGTCTGGAGCTGGTCGAAGCTGCCGAAAGAGCGGGATTCCTCACACTCGGCGACACCATTGGTCCGAATGACCTGAATGTCTATCAGCCGCATCAGCACGACAAGAAGTTCGCGGCATGGGCACGACTTGACGGCTTGCGCCGTTCGGGGCGGCTCTTTCCAAAAACGCGCCGGCTCCGGTTGAAAAAACTCGCCGCAAAGATGCCGCTGGATTTCAACGAAAGTCAGGCATCTGGCGCGCGCTCGCGGGCCGAGGCACTCGTTCCTGAAATCCTTGAGCCTAAGGCAGCGTCAAGGTTTGGAAAGCAGCCTTCGACAAATGCATGCCGCAGGTGTGCCGAGGCGCGGAACTGATGGTGGCGCTTGCCGGAAGACGCAAGGGCATCCTGTTGACATTGCTCGGCGTGGCGGCGTTTTCACCCGATGCGATGTTGGTTAGGCTAATCGATGCCGATGTCTATTCGGTAATCATTTACAAGGCCGGGCTCATGTCGCTGGTACTGGTGCCGTCCGTTTGGCTTCATCATCGCGGCGCGTTGCGCGAGATGTGGCGCAACTTCGGAATGATCGAATTCTGGTTCGGCATCCTGTTCGCCAGCACCATGTTCGCTTTCGTGTCCTCGCTCGGGATGACCAGCGTTGCCAATGTTCTGGTGATGATCGCTTTGGGGCCGCTGTTCTCAGCAAGCTTTGCATGGCTGATACTCGGCGAGAGGGTCACGCAACCGCTTGCCCTGACCATTCTGTCCAGCTTCGTCGGCGTGGCCATCATCGTCGGCAATGAGCTTTGGGACCAGGTATCAGGCCGGGGCGGAGCTCTGGACATGCGAAGTCTTCTGGGATGTTTCCTCGCCATGCTGGCATCAGCCTTCATCGGGATGAACATGGTACTCCGGCGTTTGTCAAAACTGGACGACAGCATGCCAGCGCTTGTCCTGGGCGGCTTTATCGCCGCCTTGTTGGCGCTACCGTTTGCTAATCTCGAAAGCATGGACGTCAGTCAGGTCGGTTATGCCGTGTTGCTGGGTGCCGTTGTCATGCCGCTGGCCAATACCCTGATCTTTCTTGGACCGCGCCTTCTTTCCGCCCCGGAAGTTTCCGTGCTGTGGCTTCTCGAAGTCGTACTTGGATCATTGTGGGTCTGGATCGTTCTGCATGAACGTCCGGGTGCGCATACCATCTTCGGAGGCGGATTGGTGGTGGTGTCGCTGCTAATCTACTTCGCCGGACAACTTCGCGAACAAGGCCAACCTATCAAACTCCAGGAAGCCTATCCCCGACCGCGCAATACTTCTGCCAACGAGTTGGAGTAATTTCAATGAAGCACACTGTCGCTCATCTCCCTTTGAATACGTCACAAGATCGCATGAGGTTTCTCGACGCGCTGAACCCACGGCGGATTGACCTCAACATCTCTTGCGCGGCGGAGTTGAGTCAACCCATGAGCACGCGGCAGTTGTATTCAGCGTTGTCCGCAGTCACGCCCGCGTTCCCACTCCTAAATGTGCATCTTGCAAAGGCTGATGGGCGGCATGTCTGGAGCATGTACAACAATAGTCAGATACTGAACCGGGCCATCTTGCCTGAAGTTAGATGTCAATCTCAGGCAGGATTGACCGCACATTATGCCGCATTTTCTACGGGCGTTTCGGATTTACGAGCTTGCCCTCCTTGGAAGGTCCAGCTCGCAAAGGTCGAAACCCGAACTTTCTTGCTTTGCAGCTTTCATCACGCCATCTGCGATGGCGACCGGTCGCTGACGATATTTCTCGATGCGCTGGCCGATCAGGCAGCAACGCAATGCTCGGCCGGTTTTCGGCCGGAGACCGCGCCGATCGGGAAGCTCAACTGGGAGGCGGTCACGCATTTCGCGGAAACCCTCGAAAATCCCGCCTATATCAGGGACCTTTTTATTCCTGATGGATCCGGCGGACCTATCAGCTACGACTTGGTCCTAAGTGCAAAGAACCGCTCTTGGCCGGTGGAGCAAGCTGAAGCCGCACTACTGGCTGCCGTGCAAGCTGGAACCGCCAACCTGATCCGTGACGAGCAGATCGTCGTCGGAGTGCCTTGCGACGGTGTCTCTCCTGACAGCCGAGAGTTCGGTTATTTCGGCAACCCGGGCCTGGCCATCGTATTTCCGGAAAGCATGACGAAAGCCGACACGGCGATGCCGCCCGACTGGGCATTGGAACAAAGCCGGCAAGCAATGCTAATCGGGGGGATTTCGTACCAGGATGTTTTGTCGTCCTCGCAATTCGGAACCGTGGAAAATCCTGAACATCTGTTTAATGTATTGATCGTGAAGCGCAAGCTTTTCTGTCTGAAAAACCAACTAATCAAACGTGTGTTCGAACCGCTTCCATCTCGTACACCGTATCTCCTTACGGTCAACTACTGGTTCGACGACGAGGCCAATTTTGTGGTCCGGGTTGAATCCGGCCTCGACCACATGACGAGGGAATCGCTTCACGATATTGCCGCACGGATGGACCAGAGGCTATCCGGATCGGCGCGATCAGGGGCGCCAGAGATCGTGCTGCCCGGAGAATACCGGGGGTCCGGGACAGGTCCGGGCAATCACCTGCATCGGTTCCTGGAAACGGCGGACCGCCAACCGGATACACTGGCGGTCCTATCCGATAGCGGCGGGAAATGCACCTACGGCACCCTCGCTACACGGGCAAGAACGCTCGCTGCCGCGCTGCAGTCAGTGCTGGGTGGCGGATCCGCGACCATAGCCTTTTCTGGCGAGCGACATCCAGACGAGATTGTGGCCTTGCTCGGCACAAGCCTTGCGGGCGCGTGCTTCCTTCGGCTGGATGAGACCGAGCCGGCGCGGCATGCCGCTCAGATCGAGGCAGCAGACGTCGACGCTCTGATCGTGCCGGATACGGCAATGGAGGATGGGAAAGAATCAGGATTGCCGGTGGGTTTCACCCGCGCGTCATCCAACAAGGCCGGTTTCCACTTGTGCATTGCTGATAACCTGGTTCGCAAGGCGCGCCCCGCAGATGCCTATGTGGTGATGACTTCAGGATCGACCGGACAATCGCGTGCGATCCGATTTCCTGCCCGCCAGCTGGAGCGTTTGGTTGAGTGGCACAGTGATCAACTGCAAGAATGCCAGCGGATGCTGCAACTGTCTTCGCTGATGCACGATGTCGCATATCACGAAATATTTTCTGCTTTGTCGACCGGGCGCTGCCTGGCGTTCGCTGGTCCAGAACAGAAGCGGAGTCTCTCTGAGCTGGTGTCGTTCATAGACAGAGCGGGACTCGACCGAATTTACCTGCCCACTGTTTTGTTGGAGGGGGTGGCTCGAACAGCGCTGGCTCGCGGTTTCACCTGCTCTGCGCTGCGAATGGTGATCGTGGCAGGTGGCCAGTTGACGATTACCGAACCCGTCCGGGAATGGTTCGCGAAGACTGGTGCCATCCTCGCCAATCATTATGGCATGTCCGAGACCCAGGACATCACGTCGAACTTCATGACCGGTGACCCCCTGCTGTGGCCCGAACGCCCACATGTCGGACGGGCTATTGCCGGGGCTGAGGTTACCGTCGTCGGTGCGCGAAGTGAACCGTTGCCAGCGGGGGTGGTAGGAAACCTCGCAGTCCGTTTCGCCGACATGGCGAACTGTCAGCTGATGGTGTTGAGTGATATCGGCTATCAGTCTGTCGATGGCCATCTCCATGTGCTCGGCCGTGGCGATGGAGTTATCAAGGTTCGGGGTCTCCGCTTGTCGCTGGATGCCGTCGAGTCAAACCTGCGTGATCATGACTCGGTCGAGGAAGCAGCAGCAATCCCCGCTCCACAGGCTTCGATCAGCCAGGACCCTTGGATCTTCATCACCGGTGCGGCCCACCTTTCCGATCCCGACCAGCAGGCCAAGCTCGTCGATGATCTGGTTTCACGACATGGCGCTCAGGCCCGAAGCCGTTTGATACCAGTGGCACACCTGCCAAGGCTGAAGAACGGAAAGGTGGACTACCAATGCCTCAAGCGGCGTGCGGAAGAACTCGCTCGCGCAGACTCCGAAAGGAAGGGATCGGAGAATCCCCCGATGGCCGTTGCGGCGGATGACCTGATCGTCGCCGCCATCCAAAAACTGGCACCGGGAATGGAAGTTGTCGAAGCAAGCCGGTTTAGCGATCTCGGTATCGACTCCCTCGGTGTGATGGCCCTCGAGCTTGAACTGGCACCAAACTTCCCTGACCTGACCATTGCCGATTTTTTCAACCATCCCACTGTGGGGGCGTTGCGACGGCATCTCACAGGCGTCAAGCACTCAACTGAACGGATCGGGCTCCGGACGCGGAGCAGTGGAGAGAGGGATACCGTCTGCGTCGTCGGCCTCGCCGGGCGCTTTCCCGGGGCTGCGGATGTCAACGAATTCTGGCAATCCCTGGTGGCGAACCAATGCTTGATCGCGGCAGAACCGTCCAGAGAGATGGACGATGCCTCGCGCTTCTTCGTGCCGAGTTTCGGTCAACTCGGCGACATCAATCACTTCGACCATGGGTTCTTCGGGCTTTCCCCGGCCGAAGCATATCGCATGGACCCGCAGATGCGGCTGTTCCTGGAACTGTGTTGGACTGCCCTGGAGCACTCGGGCGACGCCGCCTATGAAGAGAATTCGCGGATAGGTCTTTTCGCTGGGTCAGGTCTAAGCACCTATCTCATGAACGAGTTGGAACCCGCCCGCCGCGGGATGTCGAACAGTGCTTTCCGCGAAGACAATACACTGCAGCAACGCCTGGGCAACGACCGGAATTATCTCACCTCGACGGCTTCGTACCGGCTCGGGTTCACCGGACCCAGCATTACAGTGCAAGCGGCCTGCGCCACCTCTCTGGTGGCGGTTCATTATGCCCGCCAAGCACTCCTGAACGACGAATGTGACATCGCTATTGCCGGCGGTGTATCGGTGATCTGGCCGGAGCCTGAAGGCTACGACTATGTCGAAGGATCCGTGCGCAGCCTCAACGGCCGCTGCCGGCCTTTCGATGCCGGCGCAGACGGGACCGTTTTCAGCAACGGGGGAGGGCTGGTCGTTCTGAAACGCACCGCTGACGCAGTTGGGTACAAGAACCAAATCTATGGTGAATTGCTGGGATCGGCGGTCAATCATGACGGCGGTCGCAAGATAAACTTCTCGGCCCCCTCACCAATCGGTCAGGCCGAGGTCATGCTCGCGGCCCTTGCCAATGCCGGCTTGACCGCAAACGCACTGGACTTCATCGAGGCGCACGGCACCGGCACCGTGCTAGGCGACGTCATCGAATGGAGTTCGATTGGGTCGAGTCTCGCGGGTCGCCGCACCGATGACCCCTGCATTGTCGGGTCGGTCAAGGGAAACATCGGCCATCTGGATGAAGGTGCTGGCATTGCCGGATTCATTAAGGCGTGCCTGAGCGTCTCGGAACGGTGCTTTCCCGGAACCTGCCACTTTGAAACCCTCAATCCCAGTCTGCGTTCGAACAACCGGATGAATGTCTCCGCTGGCAATGTTCGATTTGGTCGCGCCCAAGCCGTGACTGGTGGGATCAGTGCGTTCGGCATGGGTGGAATCAACGCTCACGCGATTGTCCGGTCGCTCGGGTGAACGGAGCTACAAGTCATTGTCAGCGGAGAACTGGTATGCACCACCTTGCCCACACTATCTTGCCAATCTCGGCTAAATCGCCGGAGGCCTTCACGGCTTATGCCAATCAGCTGGGAGATTTCCTAAGCTCGAAACGCGATTATCGAAAGCCCGAGCTGGTCACCACTCTTGATACAGGTCGAAAGCAGTTTACCGAAGCGCGCGGTGTGATCGAGCATCGGGACGGCCGTGGGTGGAAGGTCTATCGTGGAGAAGCGATGCGCCATTTCGATGTTCGAGGGACGTCGAAGAACCTGATCTGGTGCTTTCCAGGTCAAGGAATGATGATCGACTGGAGCATCTTGACCGAACTGCGTGGTTACGCGGTGTTTGCTGAACGATTCGATGCTGTTCTTGCGGGATTTCGGGGCGCGCTCGGCACAGCTCTCTTCGATGAAAAGGTTGCAGCCTTTCTCCCTGCCTCTGACAGCCCGCTGCCGTCTCCTGGAAGCCACGGCACCGTCTCCGACCAAGTACTCGTGTTCGCTCTCCAGATGGCACTGGGTGCCTTGTGGTATTCGCAGGGCTTCCGACCGGCAGCTGTCATCGGACATAGTGTAGGAGAGTATCCCGCTGCCGTCTTTGCCGGTGTCCTGACTCAGGATGAGGCCATTGCCCTTGTGGCGCTTCGGGCCCAGGCAATGGACAGCGTTGAGCATGATGGCTTCATGTGCCAGGTGCGGGCAACGCCGCATGAAATCACTGATATCTTGAAGGAAACAGGCCTGGAGGTTGCATGCCTCAATACCCCGGATCAGACGGTTGTTTCGGGGCACGGCTATAAATTCGACTCCCTGCGAAATCTTTGCGAAGCATCCGGCTTCAGCTACAGAAAGCTGCAGGTCGCGGGTGCATTCCATTCCAAACTGATGGAGTCGGCAGCAGATAGTCTTGGCGGAGCCAGCTTCGAGCTCAACGGATCAGAGATGGATGTGCGGCTGTTCGAAACGTGCCGTTGTGGTCTCACCCCGATCGACGGGTTGGCCTACTGGAGCGCTCAAATGCGGGGCACGGTCGACTTCGTCGCTGCGGTGGAACAGTCCCTTGCGGAGGTCGCCCGGCCTATCTTCCTGGAAATCGGGTTTGGTCGAACGCTTGGTAATTTCGCCTGTGCCATTGCACGTGCAAACCCCGAGACCGATTGTGCGGTGGTAGCTGGCATCAGCGGCCCGAACGACGTCGTTCCGAGCACTATCGCCCACCTGTATTCAGCCGGCTATGATTTTTCCTGGCACGACTTGAACGGCACCGCAGCCGACCGCATCGTTGCTCTGCCGGGCTATCGGTTCCACAAGACCGAGATTGCCTCTCAGACGGGTGCCGGGCGACCTTGCAGAACCTCTCGGAACGAACTGCCTGCGCTGGGAAACCTGCCGGCGCGCAATATGCAGATCTTCGACATGTCCCCGCACGACACATCATGGCTTCAGGGTCATCAGGTATGCGATGCATTCGTGGTGCCGGCGGCGGGCATGCTGGCGATGATGCTGGAGGCGGCCGCACCGCCGATAGGCGGCGCAGACCTCCATCTGCGAGACATCGTGTTTGAGGCCCCGATCAGCCTGAAGAGAAGTACGGATAGTGTTCGGATCGGAATTCAGGTCGAACGCGGCATTGACCCCCGTATTGCACTCTATTCCAAAGCCGAAGATGTGTCGGAATGGACGCGAAATGCCATCGCCGTGATTGACAAGCACCTCGACTGGCCAACACTCCCGCCGGAACGTCAGGCCGTTGCCAAACCAGGCCCGTCGGCGGACGAACTCTACGCGCGCTTCTCTGAGCAGGGCCTAGAGTACGAGGCACTTTACAAGCGGATCGAAGATCTGGCATGGACCGAGAATGAGGGTCTGGCACGCATTGCCAGTCTTGAGGATCCGGCCCGACTCGCGCCGCTGGTCACGACGCTCGACGCAATGTTGCAAGTTAGTGACTGGACACAGAGGAAGTCAAATAGCAACATGGTGTTGCTTCCTGCCGCCATAGGAGAGCTGTCATTTTCCAGTTGTGGCGCTTTCGCCGAGGCCTCGGAAGTTCGGGCAAGTTGTGATGTCCAGCCCGACGCGATCATGGTTGATCGTGCTGGCGCCCCGATAATCTCTCTCAGGAGCATCCGGTTCTCATCTCAGACTTTTCCGGAGGCGGCGCCACCCCTGCTCGTTCCGCGCTGGGTGGAGATCAATTCACCCCAGGATCTGCAATCCGCAGACAAGGTGGTGGCTGAAGCGGAAGTGATCGGCCAGGGGTTTGCCGCAGATCCCGTCGCTTGTGCAGAAGTTGATGCATACTCGGAGCAAATTGGCAAGCTGGAGGCATTGGTCCTGCGTCGGATGCGCACCACAGTAGGCCTCGATGATCTGAACCGCATAGCGACTCGGAACTATCCCCTTCCGGAGACAGAACACCAGACTGTCGCCCGGCGACGGCAAGGCGCCCTTGCCGAACTGGCGCGCATGGCTCTGGCGGTCGAGTCTGGACCGCATTCTCGCGACGACATGCCTTTGGTTGCAAAAGAGCATGAAGTCGCTATCGCGGCGGTCGACTTGCTGCCTCAGTATCTGTCCGGCGCCATGAGGGGCGAAGACGTTCTTTTCGGGCATGGTCGTGGAGACGCGTTGCGCGCGTACTATCAGAACTCCTTCATTCTGAGACGTGCCAACAGCGCCGTGGCGAGAATCGTCGAAAACCGCGCCTCCCGAATGGCGTCTGGACAGGTGAGGATACTCGAAGTTGGCGGCGGCACCGGCGCGACCACGGAGGGAGTGCTGTCACGATTGCAGAAGGTGGCAGGCCTGACCGTCGACTATGTCTTCACAGACGTCAGCCGCGGTCTGCTCAGCGCAGCTGAGAAAAGGTTTGGACATATCGACGGATTCCGTACCGTATCGCTTGATCTGAACAGGCCTTCTGCCTTTGCCAAACTGGACGGCTCATTCGACATCATTCTGGGCGTGGACGTTGTTCATGCGACGAGAGACATCCGGGCGACGGTCGACCAGCTTGCAAGTCGAACCAGGTCAAATGGGCTATTCCTTCTTGTGGAAGATACGGAAAAACTGGCTTGGGTTGATCTTGCCTTCGGTATGTTGGACGGGTGGTGGGACTACTCCGACGACCGTGACGCCCACCCACTTCTGGACTTCGATTCCTGGTCAGATCTGCTCGGAGATCGTTTCCGCGAAGTGCGCTCTATAGATCTGTGCGCTGGCGGCGCTAAACCGGTCGTCGCTCGTGAAGGTTTATTTATTTGTTCGGATCCGGTTGTCCAACAACCTGCGTATGAAACCCTTCGCGTCAATAGAGACTACTTGCAGGGCTATGATCCTGACATTCTTGATCGATGGCTGAGCGATCGTATCACGAAAGGTGCTCGTGAATTTGTCATCCTGTCCGATTTTGATCGTTCGCTGGACCCCAGCCTTGTCAACGCCTATGCACGCTTTTGCATCGACCTCTTGAACCTTGCTGGGGAGCGTTCGGACTCCTGCCGGATCATACTTTGCAGCAGGTCTGAAGGGATGCCGGTTGCCGGCGGCATGGAGGGCGCACTCGCGCGCGTCGCAGCCGCCGAAGCTTCGAGGGTCGAGGTTCTCGCGCTGCAGCTGCCGACCCTCGATGCGCCGACCGTAGATGCCGGCATCGATGCGTTCCTGCAGAACCGAGGCGACCATCTGAACGCCCGTGTCGTTGACGGGGTCGTGATGATCCCTCAGTTGACCGCCGCAGATACCGGCAATGCCTTCAGAGCGCCGAGCGAAAATGATGCAATGGTGTTGTTCGGTGGAGAGAGCGAGATCGCTCTGGCGATTGCCAGAAACCAGGCGCGGCTTGGAGTGAAGCGCATCGTTCTGGCAGGACGTCGTGAGGCACGCAAAGCAACGCTTTCGGCGCTTGCGGCAATCCGAGACATGGGTTCCGATGCCACCTATATCGTAGCCGATGTTACAGACCTCCACGCGGTGCGTGCGGTTGCAGATGGTCTTGATGCGCAGCGTCCCGCCGTCCTCAACCTTGCAGGAAGGTTGAGCGACAACAACCTGCAACACATTCAGCCGGACGATCTGGTCGGCATAATGGAACCAAAGGTCCGCGGATCGTGGAACATCCTTCAGGCGTTCGCCGATAGATCGGCAGATCTGATCCTGTTTTCCTCGACTAGTGTTTATCTGGGCAATGCTGGTCAGGCCGCGCATGCCATGGCCTGCGCGTATCTGGAGGAATTGGCCTGCGCCGCAGCAAACGACAGCACCAACATCAAGTCGGTTGCCTGGGGACCATGGAAAAATGTGGGCATCACAGCGCGGATGGGCCTGAATGCCTTGCTTTCCAAGGATGGCGAAGCCGCATTGTCGACGCGGACCGGTCTCAAATGCCTGAAAATCATCCGTTTGCTTTCCGGACCCAACTATGTTGCGGGAGACTTGACATCGGCAAAGCTCCAGAGGCGCAATTGGTTCAGCGCACTCTATCCAGACGGCGCGTCGCACGCGATCACCATCAAACCAAATGCAGACGCGACTATCCAACCAGGCGAAGTGGGTGAGATGCCGGTTCAAAGCGTGGTATCCCAAGTATTGGGCGTGACTCGCGAAAAACTCCATACGACCAAGTCATTGGATGCAAACGGCATCGATTCACTTCAGAAAATCGAAATCCGACTGGGTCTGGAAGACCTGTGTGGAAACCATGTCTCTCTAAGCCTCCTGGATGATGACGCCACTCTGGGGGAGATCGAACTTGCCTTCGCGGAAACTATGCGGCGGCGTTCGGCAGAAGCTTCAGGTGCTAAAAAAGTTGGAGTGTCACCAGTCAACCGCCCGTGCACCAAAGCCTTTTTCTTCGAAGGTATTTTCGGACGCGTTGGCAGCGAAGCGGGATTGCGCGGTGTGGTTGGCGATGCGGTGGAGATCATCGCCCTCGCATCGGGAGATCATGCCGACCTGGATATGGTTTCCGCAGCTGTTCGGCTCGCCGATCAGGTCGAGCAGCATCAACCTGACAGCAACATCATCTTGCTCGGTCATTCGTATGGCGTGGCGCTTGCCTATTCGGTGGCTGCTGAACTGGTTGTCAGAGGCAGGAAGATCGCCCATTTCTATGCGCTGGACGGCCTGCTGGCGCCGGTGCTTTCCCGACACCATGTTTCGCATTTGGGCGATGCCGACTTCCAGAAGCTGCTGCTGGAGAGCCGCAAGGACATTCGGTCCTGTGTGCCATTCGACACAGAACGGGTAGCGGTTCAGAATCTCCGGCGCATATTCAAGAATAATTGCCGTCTCGCCGCCTCTCGCCAGACCTACACTGCGGTGGATTTTCCGCTGACTCTTGTCCTGCCAGGAGACGACAACGTGACCGGTATCACTGAGCAGCTATTCCACGAGAATATGGAGCTAATCCAGGCTTCGACCGAAGTGACTTTATTCGAACCGGTCATGGACGTTATCCATAGTTCGGGTGATCATTTCTCGATGGTTCGTCTCCCTTTCATACGATCAACGGGGGAGGCCTTGATGACTCTAACGTGTCCTCCGACATCTCACGATCTCGCCTGAGTTCAACCAGCAATCCGAAACAGGAAAGGAAGTAAAATGTTTGTGCGAAATTTGGAAGAGGTGACAAACAGCGAGTTCTTTGTTGACTGGGGTAATGGTACCAGTCATCGGCTGCTCACGGAGAAAGATCAAATGGGATTCACCATTTGTCACACGATTGTTCGCGCGAAGTCCGAATCTCTATTGGAATATCGCAACCATCTTGAGGCCTGCTACTGCATCGGAGGCGAAGGATCGGTTGAGGACGCTGACGGAAATGTCTACCCGATCAGGATTGGAGATATTTACGTCTTGAACCAGAATGACAGACACATCCTTCGCGGCGGGCAGACCGAGGACCTAATTCTGGTCAGTGTCTTCAATCCACCCCTGATCGGAACTGAGCGTCACAACCTTTGTGGCGGGAGAGGGTCGGCCTATTAGGCCGACTCCGTGCCTCCGGATCACCAAATGCCTGTAACGAAACACGCATCAAGATGTCTCTTGGTGGTATCCGTTATGGCGCGACATTCTGGATGAGACGCGCGCGTCAATCTGGGTGAGATTCTACGTCGCGGTATTTACAATGGTATCATTCTGATTGTCGCTGGCAATCGTTTGATTTGGTTCTGATTGACGCTCCGCGACAATTTGAGAGGTGTTTTTGATTGTCGCGTAAGAGGCAGGGTGCCCGCGCGCCCGTTTGGCCTCTATCGCACTGCGACGGCGGTAGCTTTCAACGTATCCGTCCGATGGGGGCGCGGTCTCAGGCGTTTTCGGTCTGCCAGTTCCAAGGCATGAGATCTTCGATGCGATTGATCTTGTGATCAGGCAAGCGCTGGAGGACCCATGTGAGCCATGCCTCGGGGTCGACGTTGTTCAGCTTGCAGGGACTGTTGCGTTAAGTTGTAGCGCGCATATTTCTACTTCGCTGCGTTGATTTCAGGCAGCCAAGCCAAAGAGCTCGTGGACGAAGCTGATCTCGCCCCGGACGCCTGGCTGCTTCGGTTGTACGTGCCCATTCTTGATTGTTCTGATTGCTTCTATCCCCAGCAGTGTCGCCTTAGCACATCGCAAAGATCGGAAGCTTTGGCGGTATCCGAGCAGCCTCTTCAGAGCGGCATGATCGCTTTCCACACGGTTGTTCCGATACTTGCGGTCGACATGGGTGATATAGTCAAAGTGTGGATCGTAGCGATGGTTGATCTCGCGAATTACCTTCCGGTAGGTGGGCGCTTTATCAGTACAGATCGAAACGGGGCGGTGCAGCCGCACACGTTCAATTGCCTTGTTCAGAAAGGCTTTTGCAGCTTTTGCATCGCGTCTGGCAGTGAGCCTGAAATCGACCAATTGGCCGTTGGCATCAATCGCGCGCCAGAGGTAACGCCATCTGCCACCAACGTGAATGTAGGTCTCATCCACGTGCCAATTCAGGCTTGCACGGCTGAGATGACGCTCGGCCCGCCTGGACAGTTCCGGCCCAAACTTTTGCACCCATCGAAAGACCGTCGAGCGATCAACATCCAGTCCGCGTTCCGCCATCAAGTCCGTCACATCTTGGTAGGACAGTGGGTACCGCAGATACATCCGAACCGCACAAAGGATGATCTCCGCGGGAAACCGGTGGCGCTTGAACGGCTGTTTGCTCGACATGTAGAAGTCCTTTCATCAGCAACCTCACGACAAGCTGACCGTTAATGCAACAGTCCCCTTTGGTGCCTCACGCAGCGAACGTCGGCTTTCACCTCAGACGAAATTTACATTAAAAAGCCCGCATGACATTCCTAAGGTGCTCAACAGATTGTAATACGGTGGATGTCTAAACCTACCGAAGTTGTGACAAACGGGTTTGCAAGTGTTTTGCCATGGCTGGGCCAGGTTATCTTGCATGTTTTAAGGTGGTGAGCCACTAGGCGACTGTCATAAAGAAGGCTTGGAATGCTTAAAACGTCTCGCCTACTTCTGCGGCCACCGGTGGAAAGTGATTTTGAACCGACCGTTGCAATGTTCAGAGAAGCGGACGTGACCCGTTATATCGGTGGCGCGCTGGACCGGGCAGATGTTTGGACGCGCTTTCTCCGGGACTGTGGGCATTGGTCCTTGATGGGATTTGGTCAGCTTACGATCATAGAGAAGGCGTCGGGCGCGTATGTCGGAAAAACTGGACTTGCCAGATCTGAGCGGGACTTGGGGCCGAGCGCAGATACGTCAGTCGAATGTTCCTGGACCCTAAGATCGGCGTTTCAGGGGCAGGGTTATGCGCGCGAAGCGGCATCGGCTGCTCTGGGGTGGTATGACTCCTGTGCCGGAGGCCCTACGGCTTGCCTAATCGACGAGGCTAATGTTGCATCTCTGAAACTTGCATCGTTCCTCGGTTATTTTGAAGTGGACAGACTTACGCGCTTATCGGGGCGGGCCGTTGTTTTCAGACGTGACAGTCCCGCCCATGAACAAAATTCGGGCATTTCTGTCCGTTAGCCAGCATCGGTCTACAAAGCGGCAAAATTCAGGTTTGAGCCCTTGCTGTCGATCACCATACTTGGTCATGAAGCTCATCCGCTATAGGGTGCACGGGGTGCAGTGGAGGCAACAAAATGTCGGCAGAGTTAATAACAATCATGACCGTTCTGGCTCTTTATGCGGCCATCGTCATCAGCCCGGGGCCGAACTTTGCACTGATTTCCCGCCTGGCAATTTCCGGGGCGAGGCAAACCTCTATCGGTGCAACGCTTGGTCTGGCCTGTGCCGCAACGATCTATGCGGCCCTAAGCATGTCCGGACTTGCTTTTCTGCTCACACAGATCGGATGGCTCGCGGGTGCTGTGCAGATCGCTGGTGGCCTGTTTCTGGTTTATCTTGGGGTCAAAAGCTGGCTGCATCGTCCCGTCCCACATGATGGTGACAGCATACCTCTGGCTCATGACAGCTTCGCACGGGGCCTGCGCCTCGGTCTGCTTGTCAATCTGAGCAACCCGAAGGGGATCGCATTTTTTATCAGCCTCTATGCTGCAACCATTCCGTCAGGGACCTCCACGCCCGCAAAGATCGCGATCCTTTCGGGGGGATTTGCACTGGAAATCCTGTGGTATGGGCTAGTCGTCTGGTTGCTGTCCACCGGACCAGCCCGCGCGGCATACAGGCGGTTTGGCGTCTGGATCGAGAGGACCATGGGAACGTTTCTCGTGCTGTTCGGTATCCGCCTAATCTTTGAGAAGCGCGTATGACCAACAAATTCAAAGAACCGGAATGTGCCGTTCTCTGTTGGCTGGCAACGGTGGATCCCAGCAACAGACCGAATGTTTCACCAAAGGAAATATATGCCGAAACTGGATCAAACCAACTTGTGATTGCCGATATTGCGTCGGGGCGCAGCGTCAGGAACATTCGCGCAAACCCTGCGGTCTGTGTCAGTCTGATCGACATTTTTCTTCAGAGAGGGCGCAAGATGGAAGGCATGGCCGAAATCATCGCCCCCGATCATCCGCATTTTGCGGCACTGGTTGCGCCATTGCTGGCGAAGACGGGTGGCGTGTTCCCGATCCGGCATGTGATATCTTTCACGATTGAACGGACCTCACCCATCCTTGCGCCAAGTTATGTATTTCACCCAGAGCGAAGCGAAGCAGAAATGCGTGCAGATGCCTACCGCACCTATGGGGTGCAACCGGTACAAGAATGAAGCCAAAGTTTTTCTTCCGGATTTGCGATGCTCCTCGCCTGCAAGCTGACATTCCTTTGTGATGACATTGCGCAAACCAACCACGTCAGATGCTTCCAGCATCGCCGCGATTTCGATTGAGGTATGGATAGGCACCTATCTTAAGCGGGGTGTAAGCGCTTTTTTTGCGGATTATGCGCTGGCAGAATTCACGCCTTCAAAGATCGAGAAGCTCATCCTTGACCCGGATCAGTTCATCCTCCTGTCTGAAAACGATCAGGGGATAGACGGTTTTATACGGCTATCACCTAACAGCAAGGCACCCATTCCCGGCTGTTCAGAAATGGAGATTTCAACCTTCTATGTTCAGCCCCGCCAGCATGGAAAGGGCATTGGTAAACGTCTGCTGGCTGCAGCGCTCCAACATTGTCGTGACATATGTGTCGAGGCAGTCTGGCTCACAACCAACGCTGAAAATGATTCAGCAATCGCATTCTATCTCGCGCAAGGGTTCGAACACGTTGGAGAGACCCATTTCCGTATCGGTGACCAAGGATACCTGAACAACGTATATTCACATCGCCTATTGAGGTAGGGGGTCTCCCCGGCCCGGAATTCCCGATTTTTGGCCAAGCTACTGACGTACAGAATTTTTTGCACACGGTCAGGCAAAGTGCCTGTACACAAGGTCGGTCGGGTCTGGTCGCGGGGCATTTCGGTCAAGAGCTGCCCCTAGCCGTTCTGCCAATCTGCACGAACGTTCATTTTGAGGATCGACATAGCTGACAAGGGTATCCAGCCGCTTCACGTGCTTCGCCCAATCCAATAAAGCGGAGGCGGCCTCAAATGCGTATCCACGACCTTCAGCCTCCGGAAAAACAAGCCAGCCAATCTCCTGTTCAGGAAATAATGGCCCAGAGTTGATACCAATTTGCCCAATACACATGCCGGTACTCTGTTCTTCAAGCATCAATGCTCCGGCACCAAATAGGTCCCATTGTGCGTGATCCGCACAGAACATGCCCCAAGCTGCAGCTTTAGAGAATGGCCCGCCCATGTATCGGGAGCGATCCGATAGCATGAGCGCAGAATAAGGCCCCCAATCATCAGCCACCATCGGGCGAAGTAATATGCGTTCGGTGACTAGCGTGGGGATTCTGGTCATTTTTGCCTCGTATGCGTGAAATACCAATAGCATTGCACCGATTGCTTTGTCCTGCACATCGGACTTGGCCCTCAACTTATACGTGCTTTCTGCTAAATGCGCATGAAGATGAGAGCGGACGTTCGTGGAGAGCGCCGCGAAATCCCGGTTTGAGCCCTTCACGGCGCTTCCGCGGACCGTGGGTTCATCGGCTTTTGCCAAGTCCTTGGCCTCTGGGTCTTTTCTGCGCGCGGCTGATGTGTTCTAAATCCCCTCATTCAGAGGTCCCCCCTCAACGCAAGCGGGTCCGTGACGGCCCCGATCCAATTTTACTTCGATTGAGGCCGTTCACATGGATACTCTGACTTTCTCAGTCGTGCTTTTGGCTGCTTTCCTGCATTCCAGCTGGAATCTCGCTGTAAAGAAAGACCGCGACCAGTTCCGGTCTCTTGCCTTGATGGCTGCAACGTCGGGTGTCTTATGCTTGCTGGCGCTGCCATTTGCCCCCACGCTGCACCCATCGGCATGGCTCTTCCTGGCAGTTTCCGCGCCCCTTCACGCCGGATATCGGATTTTTCTTGCCCAAGGCTACCGCTACGGGGACATGAGCCAAGTCTATCCGATTGCCCGAGGCGCGATACCGATCTTCGTCACGGGCCTGTCGGCACTGTTTCTTGTCGCAACCATGACGCCCTACCGCCTGACCGCGATTGCGCTGGTGGCTGTCGGAATTATCGGTCTGACCTTCGTGCGCGGGGTTCCCAGCAACCTGAAGGCTGTTAGCTACGCCCTTGTCACGGCAGCGTTTGTTGCCTGTTTCACACTTCTTGATGCGGAAGGAGCGGCGATTGGTGAAGCAGCTATCACGTATATCCTTTGGGTCTTCGCACTCGAAGGTGCACTAATGCTGCTTGCCGCCTTCTATCGCGGGCCGACAAAGATGATCGAATTCTCTCGCAATAACTGGCGCATCTGCCTTGTCAGCGGGTTCGTGATGTCACTGGCCCATGGCCTGATCATCTGGGCGCTGGCGCGCAGCGACGTTGCTCTTGTGTCTGCGCTGCGGGAAAGCAGTGTTGTCATCAGCATGGTCCTGAGCGCGATCATTCTGAAAGAAGGTCTCGGGTATCAGAAAATCGCCTGCACGTTGCTCGTAGTGGCGGGCATCGCGATGATTGCAACAGGGTAGAGTGGCCCCACAGCCTCTCCGGAGATTACCGACAGTTTCACAAGAAGTGGGGCAGCTTCGTCCTGCAAAACTGCCAGTCGGGCGACAATTGGTATGCTACACCACTGCAAGGCGGCTAAGAGCATATAACGTTTGACTGCCCTAGCGGTATTTTTTGACCATGATTGCTGTCCATGGCTCTGGCGTATCTTTGTCGTACCCTGCTTCTACGTACTCGACCAGTGATACGATGTCCCAGTCTCCGGCATGCTCGTACATCTGTACAACATCATCGGGGGTAAGGTAGTTGAAATAGCGGCCATGGCGATCAAGCCCTTCTTGCCCGCCTCCCTTGTAGGTCGCCAGATGCAGACCGCCGGGTTTCAAAGCAGTTCTGACCCTTCTCAGGACATCAGGCAGGGCGGTACGAGCCACATGAAGCAGCGAAGCATTCGCCCAGATGGCATCATAGGCGTCACGCGCCTCAAGCTCTTCAAATCGCAACACTTTAACAGGGATTCCCAGCAGCTCCTCGGCCTGCCTAGCGATCTCGGGAATGCCATCTGTCGGCTCAACGTCGTGCCCTGCAGCGATCAATGCCTTCGCGTCGCGCCCACCACCACATCCAAGTTCAAGTATTCTGGCACGAGCAGGTAACTCGGCCAAAAACCTGTTCAAATGCTGGCTGATCTTTTCACCGCCGCTCTGGGCGTAAGTAGCTGCGTTTGAAGAATAAAACTTCTGCGTACCGTCTGCCGTTTCTGCCGACATTAATGTTATTCCAATGCTTTTTGATGCTCGCCTCATTAGCAATTTACCAATACAGAGCTTTTCCATTGATCAAAGACGTTTGGTAGGTGCATCGTGCAACACCTTTGTGACACCAGACACAAACGTCAGGAAATGTCCCGCACTACAGACTGTCACGAGTAGGTCGGTGAAGGTCTGCTGTCTGGGGTTCGCCGGTCAAAACCCAGACGTTTCCGTCACAGGTGGTGACCACTATGTTAAACCAAAAGCTCCTAAGAAACGCTGCTTTTTCCCCGCACAAATTGCCTTTGGTAGGCGAGCGGTGTTTGACCGTATGTGTCGAGAAATGCTCGCCGCAGTGTTTCAGGACTCCCGATCCCTGAGCGACGTGCAACCTCAGCTATAGATAGCTGTTTGTCCAGGAGGTCCCGGGCGAGCTCACATCGCATGATTTTGATGGCGGCCTGCGGAGTCTGGCCTGTAATCTGCCGATAATGACGTGAAAAGCTCCGTGTACTCATACCCGCACTTTCGGCCAGGATGGCCAAGGTCAGAGGTCGGTGCAGATTCCCCACCATCCACCCATGCAGTGCTGCAAATGGACCTGCTTCTGTCTGACGCTCCAATGGAGCGCTGAACTGCGCCTGATTGCCCGGACGCTTGAGAAAAACAACCAGCTGGCGGGCAACGGCCAGTGCAGTGGCATGGCCAAGATCTTCCTCGACCAGTGCCAGGCAAAGATCAATTCCAGCCGTCACGCCCGCCGAAGTCCAGATGATGCCATCGCGGACAAAAATCGGCTCCAGCTCCAGCCGTACCTTTGGGAACCGCGCCCTGAATTCGGATCCGCGCTGCCAATGGGTTGCGGCACGCAAACCATCGAGAAGGCCCGCCTCGGCCAGTAAAAACGCACCGCTGCAAACGGATGCCAGCCGACGAACCACGGCGGCGCGGGTGCGGATTTCGTCAACCAGCGCCGTATCCCGACAGGCCGTATTGACCCCCTGTCCTCCGGCAACGATCAGCGTATCGGTTGGCGCATCCGTCTGGCTCAGCAGAGTGGCGGAGAGCACCAACCCGGATGATGTTGTGATCATCGGTGCTGCTGCGATGACACGCGGGCGATAGGGCGCGGGGCGTCCCTCAAGCACTGCCAGATCATTGGCCGTCGCAAAGACCTGCAACGGGCCGCTCACGTCCAGAAGCTGGCAGCCATCAAAGGCAAGAATGTCGATCAAGTGGGCCATGTTGGCGTGATCCGAGGCAAAATTGGCGACCCAGCCAGTGTGCGCCGTGCAATATGGTCGCGTCAATCATTCGCGGAGCGCGCCCATGCATATTGGTTTTCTTGTCTTTCCTAGCATCCAGCAGCTTGATCTTGCTGGGCCGTATGAGGTGTTTGCCTCTGTTCCGGAGGCCTCTGTGAGCTTGATCTGGAAAGACACCTCCCCGGTAGAGTCGTCCAGCGGGATCTGGTTCACCCCGACGACAACATTCGACACCTGCCCCGCCCTTGATCTGATCTGCATTCCCGGCGGGGGCGGCGTGAACCCGTTACTGACGGACGAAACTGTCCTTGCGTTCGTGCGCAACGCTGCCCGGACCTGCCGCCTTGTGACCTCTGTCTGCACCGGCTCGCTGGTTTTGGGCGCGGCGGGCCTGCTTGACGGTAAACGGGCGACATCGCATTGGAACGCTGTAGATCTGCTGGATCATTTCGGTGCCATTCCGACATCTGGCCGGACCGTGCGCGACGGATCCATTGTGACCGCAGGGGGCGTGACGTCAGGCATCGACTTCGGCCTTGAAATCATCGCCGATCTTTTCGGACGGGATACGGCAGAAATCGTGCAGCTCGGGCTGGAATACGATCCTGCGCCGCCATTCGCGTCAGGAACACCGCAGAGCGCGCGCCCCGAGATACTGGCCGCCAGCCGCGACCGCCTGTCAAAGTCTCGTGCGGAGCGTGAGGCGATTTTGGCAAGCTTGCCGCAGGGGCAATAGATGCACAGCAACAGTTTCCCGATCCCCATCAAAGGCCAACCGTGGTAAAGCCGTCGCATGACCTTTCTTGACGACCTTTCGCTGAGCGTCCCGATCATTCAGGCACCGATGGCTGGCGTTTCCACCCCGGCCATGGCCGCCGCTGTGTCGGAGGCCGGTGCCCTCGGCTCTCTTGGGCTTGGAGCGTCCACCCCGCACGCAGCGCGTGCCGCTATCCTTGAAACCCGTGCACTGACCGGACGGCCTTTCAACGTCAATGTATTCTGCCATGCCCCGGCGGAGCGGGATGCCAGTGTCGAGCAGCGCTGGATCGACCGAAGCCGCCCTCTTTTGGCAAAATTCGGAGCCACACCGCCGACTGCGATACACGAGATCTACCGCAGCTTCCGGGACGATGATGAGATGCTCGCCGTGCTTCTTGAAACCCGTCCCGCAGTGGTCAGCTTTCATTTCGGCCTTCCCCGGGCGGACCAGATCGCGGCCCTGCGCAAGTTGGGCATCCGGCTTTTCGGCTGTGCGACCTCGACGGCAGAGGCAGGTGCGCTTGATGCCGCCGGGGTGGATGCCATTATCGCGCAGGGATGGGCAGCAGGCGGGCATCGTGGCATTTTCAACCCTGACGCGCCCGACGCCCAGCTTTCAACCGAGAAGCTGACGATGAGCATCGTCGCTCAGACCCATCTGCCCGTCATCGCCGCCGGGGGGCTTATGGATGGCGCGGATATCTGGCGCGCGCTTGGCTGGGGCGCCACCGCCGCCCAACTTGGCACCGCATTTGTCGCCTGTGATGAAAGTGCGGCTGACGCGGCCTATCGTGACCGGCTGATGGCTGGCGGCGACACGGTCATGACGGCGGCGATTTCCGGTCGCCCCGCGCGCTGCCTGACCAACAGCTTCACCCAATGGGCCGAACCGATCAGCCCTGACGCGATCCCGGCCTATCCCTGTACCTATGACCTTGGCAAAGCCATCAATGCCGCCGCCAAAGCTGCCGGTGAGACGGGATATGGTGCGCAATGGGCGGGTGCAGGCGCTGGTCGCGCCCGCCGTCTGCCAGCAGGCGACCTCATCCGACAGTTGGAGCGGGAGATGAAGTCTTGAGCGGCCATTTCGGCATCCTTTCATCGGCCTGAAATTTACCTTTTGGATGGAGCTCATGGGATCACGAAATGGCAGGGGGACAAAGCTGCCAGCAGCCCTTCGACTCCTTCAGCTCCCTCCAATGGCAACCCAAAGCACCGCGCCCAGCCACAGGCCAATTCCAAACGCAACATGCGCTGAAACACTCCGTAACCGAGCTATCCAGGGCTTTGGGGTTTTTCGTGCCGCAAAGCCCGCGCCCATGCCCGGTTGCAGGACAAGGAACGGAGCTGCAACTGTGGCTACGCCAAAGATCACTGGCCAGACCAGCCCCGGAGACTGCGCCCATTCTGGCCGGGAGAGAAGCAGAAAAATGGCTGCAAACACGACACCAATAAGGTAATGAACCGCCCATCCCAGCATCGCTTCATGTGGGATGGGCGGGCTTTGTCCAATGGGCCGGTGGATGATCCGCCCCTTCCGGATATGCCCGATCCAACGCCCGACCATCGCATAATTCAGAGAAGGGACGCCCATAAACCGCTTCTGTGCGAGCGCGACAAAGTCCATGAAGCTGGTCGCAATGACACCCACAAAAATCGCATGCACAATGAACGTCATGAGTGTTCTCCCTTGCGCACGGCTATGCACAGGCACGCGGCCAGTGCGAAGCTCACAGCTGCGCCGACAAAGGCAAAACTGTATCCTCCGACGACATCAGCCCGGAGCGCGGCCAGCGCCATGTAGGCTGCCAGACCAGCCGTCGGCCCCAGTTCCATCGCTGTGTTCATGACGCCCCCGGCCAAACCCATCCGCTGTGGTGCCACATTTTCTGTCAGCAGCACGGTAGATGCGGAGAAGACCAGCGACGTGCCTGCGGGCAGCAGAAGCAGACCCGGCAGAACCTGTAGAAGATAGTTCGGACCAAGGCCTGCCAACAGGACCAGCCCAGCAGTGGCAAGCGCAAGTCCGGCTGCATTTGTACGCATTGCGCCAAAGCCTTGCACGAGTCGCACGGCCGGTCCCCCGCCAAAGATCAGCACCAGCAGATACGGCACCATCGCCGCTGCTGTGGTAAAGGGGGACCAGTGCAGCACCCGCTGAAGGTAGAGCGACAGGATGAAAGTCGCCAAAGCCATACTTGCGGCTGCCAGCAGGATGCCAATCACGCCAATCTGGCGTCGCCTGTTCCGCAGGAAGTCTGGCGGCAACAGAGGCTCTTTCGTACGTTTTTCATGCAAGACGAAGGCAGTCAGGAAAAGAATACCAATCAGTGCGGTGCCCCATACCTCAGGAGCGCGCCATCCGACCTCGGCACCAACCACGAGGCTGTAGCTGCCAAGTGAAATGCCCAACAGCGCCAGAACCGCACCGGATAAGTCGTAACGCGGGCGTCGCACCGTCACCGCCCTTGGCAGCAAGCTTGCCATAAGAGAAAGCGCGATCAGGCTCACGCACAACGGAAATGCGAACATCCAACGCCAGGATATCCACGTTGTCACGATTCCAGACATCACCGTTCCTGTAGCGGCACCCACTACCGAGATTCCGCCCCATCGCGCCATGGCGCGACCAAATGCATCGGTTTCCGGATACAGCGCCCGCACGAGGGCCACCGCGGCCGGGGCGCAGATCGCCGCCGCCACGCCCTGCAATCCACGCATCGTGACCAGCCATTTGAACTCCGGTGCAAGGGCCGCGCCCGCTGATGACAGGGCAAACAGCCCCAGACCAACAACCAGCAGCCAGCTTCCCCCAAACCGGTCCGTCAGACGTCCACCAAACAGCAACAGGCCACTATAGGGCAGCCCATACGCGACCTGAAGAAGCACAAGGTCAGACGTCCCCAACCCGAATTCGGTCCCGATCAGCGGCAGCGGCACCGCGATGAGCGTAATGGTGAAAATCAGACTGGCCTGAACCAGCGCCAGAAGCGCAAATCCCGCTCTGGTCCGAGAGTGCGTGAAGATAGTCGTCATGGCCTCTTTTTCCTTGAAATAGTTGGCGAGGCCTGATGAATTACCACTTCAAGTCAGCTTGAGGTCAAGGGTCATGTTGGACATTGCCGAAGTCGCGCAGCGCAGCGGGTTGCCCGCGTCGACTTTGCGTTACTATGAGGAACAGGGGCTGATCACCTCTGTCGGGCGACGTGGATTGCGGCGCATCTTTGAGCCTGACGTGATGACGCGACTGTCCCTGATTTCACTGGGTCAAGCTGCGGGATTCTCGCTGACCGAGATTGCAGATATGATTGGTGGTGCGGGTGCGCCTGAGATTGACCGTGAACAACTGGGACAAAAGGCGGACGAGATGGACGGGAAGATCCGCGATCTGACAGCGCTTCGCGACGGCCTGCGCCACGTGATGAACTGCACGGCGTCAAGTCATCTGGAATGCCCGACATTCCAGCGGATCATGCGTGTCGGCACCACGCGATATAGATCACAGCGCCGCCATGTTGGGCGACAGCGGTTGAAGCCGAAGTAACTTAAAAAGGGTCGAGAGCGTGAGTTTGTTGGTGCGAACCGAAAACAGACAAAACTCAAGTGTTTTTGTCCCAGCCAGAATCCACCATATTTGTCCTACATGTTGTGACCATAGGTTTTTGTCCAACAGCAGACGTTCGTGGAGAGCGTGGCAAAATCCCAGTATGAGCCCTCAGTGACGGATGCTGCGGGACGCACAGATGACCGCTTCGGGGATTGCCTAAGGACCGCCACAAGGACATACTTTGGGCATGACAACCCTTTTCGATTTGAGTGTTCTGACGTACTTGCAAACGGTGCGTTCAATCGGGGTGTGCCTCGACAAGGCAGTAGTGCATTGCTCTGAGGTCGGAATTGATCCTGATGACTTGGTGGAAGCACGCCTGGTGTCGGATATGGCTCCGTTCTGGTTCCAGATCGAATGCGTGGATAACTATTCCGTCTGGGGATTGGACGCCATCAGGCATAGTGCCTTCAACCCACCTGACCTAGTTGGTGTGATCCCTTTCAGCGAGTTGCAGAGCAGGATCGCAAAGACGGAGGCCGCGTTGGCGGAGTTCAAGCCGGACGATGTTAACGCATGGTCAGGAAAGAAACTTGACATGCAAATACACACAAATCCTCAGACGTCAGCGTTTACCTCTGAAACGTATCTGCTGTCATTTTTGCTGCCGAACTTTTACTTTCATGCGGTCACCGCCTACGACATCCTTCGCACACGAGGCGTGCCAATTGGGAAGAGCGATTTCGAGGGCCAACTGCGCGTTGACCCGCGGTAGTTTGACTTCATCTTTTCGCATTCTCAACACCCGAAACTTGCAAACACAGATCGCTGACAGTCAGATTGAGGATGGCATGGCAGCTTTGTCCTGCATACTAGGGCATTACCGCTGGCAGCAGCGAAGGTCCGGTTCAGAGCCCTTACCCGTCACTCGGGGCAAGCGCCTGTCGGCTTCCACATGGCGATCCGGGTTGTCATGTCTAGGAACGTCGCATGGCGATCAAGGATGGCTTGTAGGTTCGGCCCGATCCGCCCCTCAGGTATTTCGGCATATCCGAGCTTCCTATACCAAGGGGCATTCCACCTCGGGGCACGGAAGGTAGCCAAACATGTCCCCGAAACTCCACTGGCAGAAGCATAGTCCTCTGCCCACTTAAGTAGCTTTTGCCCGATGCCTTTCCCTGACATCCCGTCATCGACCATAAGGCTTGCGATATAGAGCATGTCATCAAGCGGCTGCACGATGATGTAGCCTGCTCGGTGTCCGGCAAACTCGGCCACCTTTGTCGTCCCAGTGCTGAAACGTTCGGGGTTGATCGCCGGGGCGGTCGCAAATTTTTCGTATTCTTTCAGTGACAGGTAGCGCCGATGCGCTGCGCGCTCCAATCGGCGCAGGTCTTCGATTTCGGCCTCATTATAGCCGCGAAGAAGGATGCCGGTGTTGTTCATGGTCGATCATCGTTGCATGGCCAGCGCCTTTGGCGTGGTCTTTCCCGGACCTGATCCACGCACATGCAAAAGCACGCTGCGAGGCCTAATGGTGAAACAGGGGCGGATATTCATGATGGTGGTCGTCGCAGTCCAGACCTCGCGACGCCGGGCGGCGACTGGTTTACCCGGCGCCGTTCATACCGAGGCCGTTTTTATGGCCTGAGAGAATTGTATTGTCGCGATACATCATAACCATCACCTACCCGGTAGGCCGTATTTGGACAAGTGAAGCTTCTGTAACGAGCGGCAGGAAAGTCCGCACTGCCGACGGTCATCCGAGCGCCGATGAAGGTGCTGCTGTGCGCCTCAGGTGGTCAAAACTCAGACGTTTCTGTCACCGACGAATAGGACCGTTTTGGGACTTTGCGTTATGCCCAAAAGGTTTTATCCCTACTTACTGGTGCCCCGCGCTGCAGTAGCTCAGTTGGCAAGGATACCTGTTGCCAGCCCGTAGACAGGTCGAGGAATTAAGTATGGAAATCAGAGACGCCGTCCTTGAGGACGTCAAGCAGATGAGTACTTTTCTCAGAGAACTGACGGCCTCTGGCAAGCGAACCAGCCCTGACGATGAAGCATTTGTTAGCGCCTACTATATCGGAGATCCCGGTAAAATCCGGTGCTCTGTCGCCGAGGACGAAGGCGTTATACTTGGTTTCCAATCTCTCAAGCAGGCTAAGCCTGACAATACTTGGGGTGTTGAACCGGGATGGGGCATTATCGGCACTCACATAAGGCTTTCCGCCTCGCGCCGTGGGGTGGGACGTGCGCTATTTGAGGTAAGTCGCCGTGCCGCTGAAACAGCGGGTATCGGGAATATCGACGCAACAATTGCAGCAAACAATCCCGAAGCACTGGCATATTATGACGCCATGGGCTTCCGAACCTATCGGACGCCAAACGGCTTAATCTGCAAACGTTTTGCCATCGCAGGGGAGAGTTCATAAACTCTTGTTTTTGGGCATCGCCGCGCGCCAGTTAAGCAAAGCAGACGTTGCAACAGAAACTTGAACCACCGCTAAGTCCGCACTGCGGACAGTGGCCAGCCCGTCGGTGCAAGTCCGCTGTCAGGCATACGCCGGTCAAAACTCGAATGTTTCTGTCACAGGCGAAATCGACATGGTGTGATTGCGGCGGTCGCTCTCCAGAGGCGAACGAGGTCCGGTATATTGGCCTCATGGATATAAGCCGTGAGGAGAACGACCATGAAGAATTATGCCGGACTCGATGTGTCTCTGAAAGAGGTTTCGATCTGCGT
>JAFPBO010000026.1 GCA_017390475.1 Loktanella sp. | reverse complement strand
TCCCAACCCACACAGCACCCGATCACCAACAACGTCTGATGCAAAATCAGGGCGCAGATCAGCCGTGCGCTACTGAAACAAGAGAGGCTGCCAACAACTCATCAAGTGCCAAAACAGGGCGATCATGAATTATTGCGGTTATGGCGGTGATGGGCATGATCAGCTTTTCGGCGGTGCCGGAAATGACCAGCTTTTCGGTGGTGCTGGCGATGACACGCTGGACGGCGGCAGCGGTACGAACACACTGACAGGTGGTACTGGCAACGATACCTTTGTCTATAATGCAGGCAGCACCGTCACGATTACCGATTTCAATGCCGACCCCAACAACAACATCAATGATGGTGATAGCACGACCAACGACCGTGTTGACCTGTCGGCTTACTATGATCGGATCAAGGATCTGCGCGCGGATTATGCTGATGATGGCGTTCTTAACCATTCGAACACTGTCGGTGCCGGTGGTCGACCAGTTGATTACACCGGAAACACAAGTTTTGGCGGCGGGTCGCTGACTTTTTCCAACATCCCGGCTAGCGGCGACCTGAGTGTCTTTAACTTTGAAACCACCAGTGTGACCTGTTTCGCAGCGGGGACGATGATCCGCACACCGCAGGGCGACGTGCCGGTGGAAACGCTGAAGACCGGCGATATGGTGTCAACATGGAATGGTGTGGCAAAACCGATCCGCTGGATCGGCAGGACAGAATTATCCAAGGACCAGCTTGACGCCAACCCAAAGCTGAAACCGGTGGTGATCAGCCATTCGGTGCTGGGGTCAAACCGTGACCTGACCGTGTCGCCGCAGCATGCCTTTGTCATCAACGGCGATGCCAGTGTCCTTGTCCGCGCTGTGCATATGGTCAAAAATGGCTGGAAAGGCGTGCGGGTCGCGCAGAACAAGCGCTCTGTGACCTATCTGCATATCATGCTGGAACAACACGACATTATCATTGCCGAAGGCGTACCAAGCGAAAGCATGTACCCCGGACCGATGATGATCAGGTCACTCGACGATGCCCAGCGCGAGGAATTGTTCGCGATCTTCCCAGAGCTACAGAATATTGGCGAAAAGGATGACGTTGCGGCCCTTTATGGCCCATCCGTCCTGCCCTACGCCAAGCGCAGCACGGCTGCACCGCATATGCCGCAGCTTCAGAAGGCAGGCTAAAACCAAGCGCAGGCAGCAGATGCCTGCGCTCAATCAATCTGCCCGAGCTTCAGCCGCATTTCCCGCAAAACCGGCAGCGCGATGCGGACCTTTTCCTCGCCCACTTTCGTCACCGCTTCGGCGATCACCGGGGCGATAGCGGCAATAGCGGCATCGCGGGCAGCCAGACCAGAGGGGCTGATCGACACCATCTTGCGCCGCGCATCATCCCAATCGGGACGGATATGCACCCAACCGGCCCACTCCAGTTTGTGCAATGTGTTGGTCATCGCACCGCGGGTCAGGTGAAAAGTCTTGGCCAATTGTGCGGGCGATCTTTCCGCCCCGGTATGCGCCAGATGGTTCAGCACCGAAAAATGCGATAGCTCCATCCCTTTGGGCAGGACCTTCGCCACGGAATGCCGGGCAAGCTGATCCACCGCCAGAATTTCGCTGAACAAGGAAACGGCAAGGCTGGTCGCACTGTCGGGCATCAGGGGCTTTCAAATGAGCGGTCATGGGCCAACGCCGGAATGCGCTTGCGTGACTTTGCCACTTCCGCAAGATCAAGATCAACAATGGCGACGCCAGTATCTGCACCCATATCCACCAGAACCTCGCCCCAAGGTGACACCGCCATCGCATGACCATAGGTCTCGCGCGGCTTGCCGTGGCTGACCTGATGTTGCCCGGTCTGCGCCGATGCCAGCACATAACAGCCGGTTTCAATGGCACGTGCCCGCAGCAGTGGCTCCCAATGCGCGGCCCCAGTGACCGGTGAAAAGGCGGCAGGTACCAGCAAAACCTCTGCCCCCGCCTGCGCCAGCGCCCGGTGCAGATAGGCAAAGCGCAGATCATAGCAGATCGACAGGCCGATGCTGGCGAATGGCGTCTGTGCCACCACCGCGCATGCACCGGGCCGGTACCCCGCCGATTCGCGAAAGGTCTCGGTTTCCGATACATCCACGTCGAACATATGGATCTTGTCATAGCGCGCGACGATGTCACCGGCAGGGTTAATCAAAAAAGAGCGGTTGGCAAACCGCCCATCCGCATCATTGGTCTTGAGCGCGAGAGAGCCGACAGACAGCCAGATCTCATGATCCCGCGCCGTTTCACGCAGCCCCGCCAGCGTGATATCGTCGCTTTCGGATTGCAGCACAGCTTGCTGATGCGCGCGGTCCTGCGAGACGCAATTGGTCACCTCTGGCGTCAGCACAAAGCCCGCGCCCTTTGCCACCGCCTGTGCGATCAGGTCGCGTGTCGTGGCAAGATTGGTGACCGGGTCATCACTGGAGGTCAGTTGTAGCAGCCCCGCTTTCATGCCGACAGCAACGCATCCAGCTTGCCCTGCCGGTCCAGCGCCATCAGATCATCACAGCCACCGATATGTTGGCCACCGATGAAAATCTGCGGCACGGTGCTGCTGCCGTTGGCGCGCTGGATCATCTCGGCGCGCTTTTCCGGCTGGGCGGTGATATTGGTTTCGGCAAAGCTGACGCCCCTTGACGTCAATATCCGCTTGGCCATGTGGCAAAAGCCACAGGTCGGCTTAGTGTAAATTTCGACATTTTGCATGACGGCGCTCCTTTTGCGGGATCATGCGTGATTTAGGCATCTTTGACGACCCGTGCCAGTGTAATCATCGAAACATCTGTGGCACCGGCCTGCAAAAGTACCTCGGAACAGGCAGCAAGTGTCGCACCAGATGTCATGACATCATCCACCAGCAAAACCGGCTTTCCCGGAATCTGCGCCTGTCTTTTGGGGTTGATCTTGATGCTGCCGGACAGCGCGGCAAAGCGGGCATCGCGGCTGTGCCCTTCAAGCGGCGCGGTTTTGCGCGGGCGTAGCAAGGCATCGACGCAAACGGGTTGTGCGACCTGCCGTGCCAAAGACTGTGCCAGCAAGGCGGACTGATTGTACCGCCGTCGCAACAACCGCGCCCAATGCAGCGGTACGGGCACGATGACCGTATCGGGCTGGATCAATGACCGCGCCAACTGCGCCATCCAGATGCCCGCGGGCTGCGTCAGATCGGTGCGGTCGCCATGTTTCAGCCCCAGCACCAGTTTACGCCCAATGCCCGCATAGACCAGCGCCGCCCGGCCCCGGCCCCACGGTCGCGCAATCGCCATGCAATCGTCGCATTGCAGGCGGTGCCCATCATCTTCGCCCGGCAATGGCGTGCCGCAAGTGTCGCAGATCGTCCCGTTGATGAACTGCGTTTCGCGCCAGCAAGCGGCGCATAATCCGTTTTCGACTTCGGTCAGCGCATCACATGCGACGCATTGCGCCGGATAGATTGCCCTGATGATGCTTTGCATCCGCATGATTGCACCCTACATGAACGTCATGAATATGCCGCCCGCCCTTGTTGATCGTCGCGCCTTGCAGCGCCAGCGCGCCCGCGCCTTGACGGACCACCTGTTCCTGCATGACGTGATCGTTGATGAACTCCATGAAAGACTGATTGAGGTTAACAGGGCCTTTACATCGGTCGCGATTGTCACCGGTTTCCCCGATTTCTTGCGCGTACATTTTCCGAATGCCACAATTGTTCCCGATGATGACACGCTGGCGCTGAGCCCGGGTGCGCATGATCTGGTCGTGCATGTGATGGGCCTGCATTGGGCGAATGACCCGGTCGGGCAATTGGTGCAATGCCGCCATGCCTTGCGACCCGATGGGCTGCTGTTGGTGTTCTGCCTTGGTGGCCAGACCCTGCATGAGTTGCGCAGCGCATTGGCCGAGGCCGAGGCCCAGATCACCGGCGGCCTGTCACCGCGCGTGGCGCCAATGGGCGAAATCCGCGATCTGGGGGCTTTGCTGCAACGGGCCGGGCTGGCCTTACCGGTAGCGGATGGGAACAAGCTGACGGTCAGCTATGCCAATATGTTCCACCTGATGCATGACCTGCGCAAAATGGGCGAAACCAATGCCATGACCCAGCGGATCCGGCATATGACACGGCGGCAGGTGCTGACCCAGGCCTCCAGCATCTATGCGCAGCATTTCCGCAATGCGGCAGGCCGCGTCGACGCAACCTTCGAAATGATCACCCTGACAGGCTGGGCCCCGGCGGACAGCCAACAGCAACCGTTACGCCCCGGCAGCGCAAAAAGCAGGCTTGCCGATGCTTTAGGTGCGAAAGAATTGCCGCTTGAGAGGTCCAAAGATTGATTTGCGACGTAAACCATTTAACTGCCGCTGAAATGACGATAGCAGAAAGCCCATGAACATGTTCGACGCACAAACATCCGGTCAGACGGAACGCCCTGCGACATGCCCTGTGCATGCAGCCAAGGATCATCCGGCCATCAAGCCAGCGCGGGTCGGCATTCTTGTTGCCAACCTCGGCACACCGGATGCAACCGATTATTGGTCGATGCGGCGCTATCTGAATGAATTTCTGTCTGACAAACGGGTGGTGGATTATTCTGCGTGGCTCTGGCAACCGTTGTTGCAACTGGTGATCCTGACCAAACGACCGTTTTCATCCGGTGCCGCCTATAAATCGATCTGGAACGAAGAAGCGAACGAAAGCCCGCTGCTGACGATCACCAAGGCGCAGACTGCCGCGATCAAGAAACAGATGGTGGAACGCTATGGCGATGACGTCCGCGTCGATTTCTGCATGCGCTATGGCAATCCTTCGACAAAGTCCAAAGTCCGCGAAATGGTCGAGGCTGGGTGTACGAAAATCCTGTTCTTCCCACTGTATCCCCATTATGCCGGGGCCACATCGGCTACGGCCAATGACCAGTTCTTCCGCGCCTTGATGGATGAAAAATGGCAGCCCATTGCGCGCGTCGTGGAACCTTATTTCGCTGAACCCGCCTATATCGAGGCTTTGGCGCAATCGATTGAAAAAGCCTATGCTGCGGCCGAGACCAAGCCCGAAATGCTGATCTGTTCCTATCACGGCGTGCCGGAACGCTATTTGCGCGAAGGCGATCCCTATCATTGCCAATGCCAGAAAACCACGCGCCTGTTGAAAGAACGGTTGGGCTGGGACAATACCCAGATCAAAAGCACGTTCCAGTCTCGGTTCGGGCCAGAGGAATGGTTGAAGCCTTACACCGTGAAAGAAGTCGCGCGTCTGGCCGAGGAAGAAGGCATCAAGAATATCGCCGTCTGCGCCCCCGCCTTTTCCGCCGATTGCATCGAAACGCTGGAAGAGATCAACGAAGAGATCAAGGAGAGCTTTGAAGAGGCGGGCGGCGAACATTTCACCTATATTCCCTGCCTCAACGACGATGCCGCGCATATTGATGCTCTCTGTGGTGTGATTGAAAAGAACCTCAAAGGTTGGCTGGATTGATCAGTAGGGCGGTCCTCCACAAGGCATGGTATTTTTGCCCATCCCATTTATGAACATCCTACGATGACGCCGATGTGTGTTTGAAGTCTTGCAATAATGCCGATAAAGAACTCTGAACTGCAAAAATGAGTATTCGCATGTACAGACGCGCATTGATCCTTGGCCTTGTTGGTGCTGGCGTGACCGCCTGTGCCGCCGCCCCGAACCGGGCCTTGGGGCCTGATGGCCTGCCCCTGCCAACCGCCTATGTCATCGCACCCGGCGAAGAGGCTGCGGTAAATTTCCGCATGCTGGACAGTGTCAATGCGCTGCGGCAGGCTGCACGCGTTACGCCGGTACAGCTTGATCCGCAGCTGAACGCCGCCGCTGCAACCCATGCCCGTGACATGTCGCTTCAAAACCGGCCTTGGCTGTTCGGGTCTGACGGGTCCAGCCCGGTTGAACGCGCGCGCCGGGTCGGGTTCACCGGCAAGTTTCTGGGCGAAACAATCTCTGAATCCTACGAATCAGAACTTGCAACATTGACCGCATGGATGAACGACGAACGCACACGCAGCGTCATTCTGGACCCAGAGGCACGTCTTATGGGATTTGCCTGGTTTCAGGAACCCGCAGGGAAATTGTGGTGGACCCTAAATATGGGTGCACCAGCAGGTTTTGCGGGCGGGTTTAGCTGATCCGCCTCAGGCGTAGATAAAGATTTTCGTGCCCAAGTTAACCATGGAATAGACTTCTTCCATTTCGGTGTTGGTCACGGCGATGCAGCCCCATGTCCAGTCCGGCACGCCGACCCATTGATTGGGTGTGCCGTGGATAAAGATGTCACCGCCCGGTTTCACGCCCATTTCACGTGCCCGTGCTACATCGTCAGCATTGGGATAGGAAATGCCGACAGACAGGTGAAACCGGCTGTTGGGGTTCTGCCTGTCGATCCGATATGCACCCTCTGGTGTGCGACCGTCGCCTTCCTGCAGCTTGTGTTCGGTAGGGTTGAAACCCAGATCCACCTTATACTGCCGCAACAAAACGTTGTTGTGCAGTAATTGCATGGTGCGGTGGTGTTTGAATACCTGAATCCGAGTCACATCCGGGCCCAAATAGCGCGGAATCTCTGGCCCTGTTTTGCCGGAACAGCCGGCAATACCAGCAGCCGCGCCGATCATCATGGAACGTCGTGTAATCATGTCTCTGCCCAATAAACGCGGTCTACGCCGCTTTGGCTATATGCTTAGGGTGAAGATTCCATTCAGCCTAGCAGAAATTCTGTCGCAGGGGTCATTTTCGTGTGAACGGTGACACGATTTCAACATGTGGCGACCATCGGAACTGATCCACGACCTGCACCCATGACATAGTGAATCCGGCATCGATCAGCACCTTGGCGTCGCGGGCGAAGGTTACGGGGTTACAGGAAACCATGGCGATTTTCCTGATATCCGACCGCGCCAGTGCATCAATCTGCGCCTCCGCCCCGGCGCGCGGCGGGTCGATAACAGCGGCGTCAAAACTGGCCAGCTCGTCCGGTTCCAGCGGGCGACGGAACAGGTCACGCGTCTCGGTCGTGACCCGGCGCAGGTTGCGCCCGCTGCGCCAGCCCCGGTCCAGCGCCTGCAGCATCGCCGCCTCTGATTCGACGGCATGGACCTCCGCGCGTTTGGCCAATGGCAAGGTAAAGGTGCCACAACCGGCAAACAGGTCGATGATCCGCCCCGCTCCTGTCGTGATCTCGTCCACTGCCGACAACAGTGCCGCTTCGCCCGATTTGGTGGCTTGCAGGAACGCGCCGGGGGGCGGTGCAACTTTCGTACCACCGAAATCCTGATCGGGCGGGTTGATCGTGACCACAGGTTCGTCATTCCACACCAGCCGCGACAACCCATGTGCATTGGCCAGCGCCGCCAAAGTCACACGCAGATCAGGCGTCAGCGCCTTTTCGGTACCCACCAGCACATCAGGGCCCAGCGCGGTTTCGGTCACCGTCAGATCAGCCTCGCCCTTGCGGGACGCGGCCAGCACGGTCAGTTCCTGCAAGGCAGGGAAACTGGCCAGCAGCGCCGGTGTCACCAACTGGCAATCCGGCACGTCGATGAGCAAATGCGATGCCTTGCCATGAAAGCCGACGAGAGCGCCTTTCTTGGTGCGCCGCCCGGCGAATTTCGCGCGCCTACGCGATTGTGTGGGCGACGTGGCAATAGCACGGAATTCCGGCACCAGCCCATGCGCCTGCAATGCGCGCTGCACGATATCCTGTTTCCAACTGGCCACAAAATCATCGCTGGCATGCTGCATCGCGCAACCACCGCAAGTCTTAAAATGGCGGCAAGGCGGTGCCACACGATCCACCGAAGGCGTCACGATCCGGACTGTCCCGTCCTGGGCGACGTCAATCTCCTCGCCCGGCAAGACGCGGGGGATGAGCGACCGCCCGTCAGAGGCGCGACCAAGGCCCAGATGGGTCAGGCTTTCGATTGTCAGCATTTATTCCGCAGCATCCTGCACATTGATGAAACCACCCGATTGCCGGTTCCAGTACCGGGCGTAAAGCCCGTTCTTGGCCAGCAACTGGTCATGGGTGCCTTGTTCCACAATACGCCCGCCGTCAAGCACCACAATCCGGTCCATCACGGCCAGCGTGGACAGCCGGTGCGCAATAGCGATGACGGTCTTGCCCTTCATGATGGTTTCGAGCGAATCCTGAATAGCTGCCTCTACCTCTGAGTCGAGCGCGCTTGTCGCCTCGTCCAGCACCAGTATCGGCGCATCTTTCAGGATTGCGCGAGCAATGGCGATACGCTGGCGCTGACCGCCGGACAGTTTCACGCCGCGTTCGCCCAGATGCGCGTCGTAGCCTCTGCGCCCCTTGTGATCGCGCAGATCGCCGATGAAGTGATGCGCCTCGGCCTTGGCAGCAGCAGCCTCCACCTCGTCCTGCGTCGCGTCGGGTTTGCCATAGCGAATGTTGTCACGGGCTGACCGGTTAAACATCGCTGTTTCCTGCGTGACCATGGCGATCTGGCGGCGCAGGCTTTCCTGCGTGACATCTCGAATATCATGGCCGTCAATTAGAACCTGCCCCTGCTCGGTATCGTATAGCCGCAGCAAAAGCGCGACCAAGGTGGATTTCCCTGCACCCGAGGCCCCGACAATTCCCAGCTTTTCACCTGGCGCGATGGACAAGCTGACGTTTTCAAGGCCCCCTGGGCCGCCACCATAGCTGAAGGTCACATCGCGCAGATCAATTGCGCCCTGATCAGCCTGCAGAACCGTGGCCCCCGGCGCATCGGTAAGTTGATGCGCCGGCGACAGCGTCTGCATCGCATCCTCGATCTCGCCCACATTTGCATAGATCCCCATCAGCGTGAAACTGACCCAGCCCGTCATCTGCGCCAGCCGCAGCGAAATCGCGCCAGCGGCAGCAATGTCGCCGGGTGTCGCAGCGCCCAGCGACCAAAAATACAGCGTCGTGCCCACCAGCAGCACCGGCAGCAGCCCGCCCAGCGCCATCAGCCAGAACCGGAACGCGGTAGACAGCCAGCCGAAATGTACGGCGGAACCCCAATAGGTTTCCATCGCATCGGTCGCGGCGCGGTCTTCATAGGCATCATGGGCGAACAGCTTGACCGTCTTGATATTGGTGATCGTATCGACAACCTGCCCCGTCACCATCGCCCGTTTGGCGGCACGCGCCTGCGATCTGGTGCGGATCCGCGGCATGTAGAATGTGATCAGCCCGGCATAGGCCAGCACCCACAATGCCAGCACCCCTGCCGTGCGGTAATCAATCGTCAGCAGCAGGAACACTGACCCGACCAATGACGCCAGCGCATAGGCTACCGTCTGGATCATATCGACCACGAAATCGGTGGTCGCCCGCGCGCCCTGCATCTGTTTTTGGGAAATCCGCCCGGCGAAATCATTGTCAAAGAAGGTGACAGATTGCCCCAGCGAATGCCGGTGCAGGCGCGACAGCACCAGGTTGTTCAGTGCCGGGCCAAGCACCACGCCCTGAAACATCCCCGACAAGCCCAGAATGACCGGGCGCAGGATCACGAAAAATGCGCCCACGCCCAGCAACAGCCAGAAATTGGCGCTGAAATACCCCTGCGCCTCGCCGCCAATGGCTGCGTCGATGACCCAGCCCAGCATGAGGGCCGTCGCGACCTCCAGCGTTCCGGCCAAGGCCGAGACGAAAGCACCGGCACCGATGACCCTCTTTGCACCGCTCAGGCACCAGTTCAGGAACGCCATCAAGGTCTGTGGCGGTGGCCCCTCGGCGCGTCGAAACGGGTCTATCCAGCGTTCAGGTCTGATCATGTCGCATCCTGCCCCAGAAACCCACCTGATTGCCGCGCCCAGAACCGCGCATATTGCCCGCCCTGCGCCAGCAAGGCATCATGCGTGCCGTCCTCGATAATCCGGCCCTGATCCATGACGATAATCCTGTCCATCTGTGCGATTGTCGAAAGCCGGTGCGCAATCGCGATCACCGTCTTGCCCGCCATCATTCCATAAAGCGTCTGCTGAATGGCGGCTTCAACCTCGCTATCTAGCGCGCTGGTCGCTTCGTCCAGCAAAAGCACCGGCGCGTCCTTCAGCATCACCCGTGCAAGGGCGATCCTTTGCCTTTGCCCGCCGGAAAGCTTCACGCCACGTTCACCAACGCGGGCATCATAGCCTTGGTTCCCCTCACTGTCCTCCAGCCCAAGGATAAAGTCATGCGCCTCGGCCTGACGGGCAGCGGCGATCACCTGATCCTCGCTGGCGGCAGGATTGCCATAAAGGATGTTTTCCCGCACAGACCGGTGCAGCAACGATGAATCCTGCTGCACCATGCCAATCGCAAGGCGCAGGCTGTCCTGCGTGACCTGCGTGATATCCTGCCCATCGATCGCAATCACGCCTTGTTCCGCATCATAGAACCGCAACAGCAGCTTGACCAAGGTGGATTTTCCGGCACCGGATTGCCCGACAAGACCAACCTTTTCCCCCGGCGCAATCGTCAGATTGATCCGGTCCAGCCCGCCCGCCTCACGGCCATAATGGTGCGATAGATCGCTGATGGTCACCGCCCCGCCCGTGACCTGCAATTCATTGCGGGTCCGATCCAGCAGCCTGATCGGCTGCGCAATCGTCTGCATCCCTTCGGACACGACGCCAAGTTCACGGAAAAAATTGCTGATCGCCCACATGATCCAGCCCGACATCGCATTTAACCTCAAGGTTAGCGACGTAGCCACAGCAACCACACCGATTGTGGCCGTACCCATGCCCCACAGCCAGATCGCCCAGCCCACGACACCTACGATCAACACACCGTTGAGCAGCATCAGCACCACATCCATCAGCGTATAAAGCCGCATCTCGCGCTGGAACGTGACACGGGCATTTTCAATCGCGTCCTTGGCATAATCGATTTCACTGTCGTGATGAGCAAACATCTTGACTGAATGAATGTTTGTATAACTGTCCACCACACGGCCCGTGACCACCGAACGCGCGTTTGACGACGCCTCTGACGCCGGGCCAATCCGACGAACGACCCATTTCAGCAATAGCAGATAGGGGATCAGCCAGACCAAAAGGGGTAGGATCAACCGCATATCTGCATCGCCCAACAGGATGATCGCGCCGATGATATAGGCGATGGCAAAGGTGATCGCATCAAACAGTTGAAACACCACCTCGCCCGCCGCCGGTGGGGTCTGCATGATCCGGTTCGCGATCCGGCCTGCGAAATCATCCTCGAACCACCCCACCGATTGCCGCAGCACATGCCGATGCGCGCGCCAGCGGACCAAAGTGCCGAAATTCGGAAGAATCGTATTATTCAGCAACATCACCTGCAAGACGTGCACCATGGGGCGCAAGGTCAGGATGAACAGCGCAACAAGGATCAGCTCGGTCCCGCTTTGCGCCCAGACCTCTGCCGGGGTGCCGCCGGACAAGATATCGATCAACCGGCCCAGATAGGAAATCAGCCATATCTCCACACCGGCCACAATGACCGACAGCGCACCAGTGACCCAAAATACTGGCATGAACGGTTCCGCATAGGCACGTAGAAATCTGTACAGCCGCGTCGGCGGCGTATCATTTTCTTGATAGCTGGTATAGGGATCGACAAGGTTTTCAAAGAACCGGAACATCGGGATGGCCTCTCGCGGATAGACGGCCCTGATACAACCTTTCCGGTCAAAGGAAAACGGCTAGCGCAACCCATCCAGCAAAGCGGCTTTGGTCAGCGAAAAGCCCGATGCGATCCAGCGATCCTCTGCCAGTTTCAGCGCCTTGCCCAAAGCCGCCCCCTGCAATTCCGGCATCAGATCAGCCGCTTGCAATGGAAACACCTGCGTTGCGGCAAAGCGTGCCCTGGCGACAACGCCTGCATCCAGTTCAACGCCCAGCGCCGCCGCCGTCACCGCCGCCTTGTTGATCGCCGCATCCGCCCCAGCCTGATAGGCCAGCGCATCAAGCGGCAGGTCCGATGTCATCCGCTCTAGCGCCAGCACATCGCGTTTCGACAACCGCAGCACATGCGCCGGATCACCGCCCAGAACCCCAAGGCGGCGGATCGGTGACGGGTCCAGTCCGACCATATTCTCAATATGCACCAGCACAGCTAAAGGTGCGGCATCCGCCCCCGGCAATATCTGCGCCAAGGCACCCGTCGTCGCCATTGATGCCAGCGCAGGGGCCGGGTTCGGGGCGGCCAGTAGTTTAAACAATTCCGCCGTGACACGTTCCCGAGAAAGGCTCTGCAAGCCGTCGACATTTGCGGCGCATGCTGCCAATCCCTCTGCATCGATCCCATCTGCCCCATACCAGGCATGAAACCGAAAGAACCGCAGAATACGCAGGTAGTCTTCCCTGATCCGGCGGTCGGCATCTTCGATAAACCGTACCCGCCGCGCAAACAAATCCGGCAGGCCCCCCAACGGATCAACCACGACACCGTCGGGACCCGCATAAAGCGCATTCATCGTGAAATCGCGCCTACGGGCATCGGCGTGCATATTATCGGCAAAGGCCACAACTGCGCGCCTGCCATCGGTGGCGACATCACGGCGAAAGGTGGTTATCTCGAACGGCGTGCCACCCGCGATCACAGTGACCGTCCCGTGATCAATGCCGGTCGGGATCACCTTTAGCCCGGCTGCTTTGGCCAGACGGATGACCACTTCGGGCACAGCATCAGTGCAGAGGTCCAGATCAGCGACAGGCGCACCCAACAGATCATTGCGCACGCAACCACCGACAAACCAGGCCTGATATCCGGCATCGGTCAAAACCGCACAGGTCTGCTGCGCCGCTGGATCTGTGAGCCAGTCACCCGTCACGTGTGTCATGACATGCGGTCCGCAAAAGCGCGCAAAATCCGCGCGGTGGCGCCCCAGATATAATAGGGGCCATAAGGAACGGTATAGTAAGGCCG
Organism: Loktanella sp.; assembly: GCA_017390475.1. GTDB lineage: Bacteria > Pseudomonadota > Alphaproteobacteria > Rhodobacterales > Rhodobacteraceae > Yoonia. The sequence continues at coordinate 238,683 of JAFPBO010000026.1, read as the reverse complement.
CCGACGCCCCTGCCAATGGCGACCTTCAATCCGGTAAAGCGCCGGATCAGTCAGATGCGCCAGCGGGACCTCGAACACTTCACTGACCTCACCTGCCTCGGGGATCGGGTTGAACGGACCGCGCACGACGGCAAGGACTGGCGTGATCAGATAGCCGGTTACCGTCTGATGCGACGGCAACACACCCAGCACATCGACCTGCTCCGGCGGCAGACCGATCTCCTCCCGCGCCTCGCGCAAGGCCGCATCGGTCAACGTGGCGTCAATCGGGTCCTGCTTACCGCCCGGAAAGGCGATCTGGCCGGGATGATGCTTCAACCGGGCTGATCGTTTCGTCAGGATCACGGTTTCGCTGTCCTCACGCACAGCAAACAGCACCGCCGCCGGGGTCAATGGCCCCGGCGGCACCGTGACATCTTTGTTCAGATCATAATCCGTCGATGCGCCGCCCTGACGGGACAACGCATCTGTCAGGCGTTGGTGCAGATCAGGCACTGCCATCCTTGGCTTCAAACCCCAAAGTTTCCGGCGCAAAAACATAATGCGCGCCGCAGAACTGACAATCGGCGGTGACCGTGCCTTCATCCGTCGTCATCGTCGCGATGTCCTTGGCCGAATAGATCGACAGGCTTTGCCGCACGCGATCTTCCGAACAGGTGCAACCGAACGTCACCGGCTGCGCGTCAAACACGCGCGGCCCTTCTTCGTGAAACAAGCGCACCAGCAGGTCGGTCGGCGTCACCGAAGGGCCGATCAGTTCCAGCTCATCCACCGTATCCAGCAGCAGATTGGCGCGGGTCCAGTTTTCGCCCTCATCCTCGTTCAGCAGATCGGTCGCTTCCAGCAGACCTTCCTCGCCCGATCCGCCCTCGCCACTGCTGGCAAAGGGCGAGGCTTTCGGCATATGCTGCAACATCACGCCACCGGCACGCCAGTTGGATGCCTCACCCGGCACCTGTGACTGGCCAAAGCTCAACGCAAAACGCGTCGGCAATTGTTCGGATTGCGCGAAATAGGTCTGCGCACAGGCCGACAGCGACCCACCGGCCAAAGGCGTGATGCCCTGATAGGGTGTCATCCCCTCACCCTGATCGATCAGGATCGCGAAATAGCCGTTGCCGACATGGCTGAACGGGTCGGCATCATGATCCAGCCGATCCGCATCATAAGACGCATAGGCGCGGATGCGGGCCGGTTCGCCATCATCGGTCGGGCCATAATAATCGGTCGCGATCAACCGCGCAGCACCCGAGCCTCGCACCTGCAAGGACAGTTTCCAACGCAATTTCATCGATTGCCCGATCAGCGCGGTCAGCAAGGCCATCTCTGCCACCAAAGCCTCGATCACCGGGGGGTAATCATGCTGGCGCAGGACCTGTTCCAGCACGCCATCAAGGCGCGCCACCCGGCCACGGATGTCGGAGGCATCAAGTTGAAACGGCAGGACGGTATCGTCCCAAGCGATTTTGGCGCTGAGGCTCATGGGCTTTCCTTAATTGTCAGGAATTGGCATACCGCGCCTATATAGGCGGGGCAACCCGGCGTCCAAGAGGCAAAGCTATGATCAGACGGTATGGCACGGTCCCAACAGCCGGGCAGCGGTATAAATTGCGCCCCGGCGCCTATGCGATCCTCCCGCGTGCGGGCAAATTGCTGCTAACCTATCAAAGCGCGCCACATCGCGAGGTGCAATTGCCCGGCGGCGGCATCGACCCCGGCGAAAGCCCGCTGCGCGCCCTGCACCGAGAAGTGTTCGAGGAAACCGGCTATTCCATCGCCCATCCACGCAAGCTCGGCACCTTCCGGCGGTTCACCTTCATGCCGGAATATAACCTTTGGGCAGAAAAAATATGCCATATCTATCTGGCGTTCCCGGTGCGCCCCCACGGCCCGCCGAGCGAACCCGGCCATCTGGCGATCTGGATGGCACCCGAAGATGCACTGGTGGAATTATATAACGAGGGCGATGCAGCCTTTGTGATACAATGGCTTAGCCACTCATTTAACTAAAATTTTATCTATCCTGCGGTTCGCCGACCTTCCCCGCGGGGAAGGTTTTCTCGCTTTGTGCGAAATACTCCCGCCGGAGGCCCTTCTGCTTCGCAGACGCAAAAGGATCAGACACCAACCCAGCCACATCCTTGCCCCGGCCCCCAAAACCCGATATCGCCAGACCCCAGACATATTGACGCAAAGGCTGCTTTCATGACCGCTCCGAAAAAAGTTGTTCTGGCCTATTCCGGTGGCCTTGATACATCCATCATCCTGAAATGGTTGCAGACCGAATATGGCTGCGAGGTGGTGACATTCACCGCCGATCTGGGTCAGGGCGAAGAACTGGAACCAGCCCGCGCCAAGGCCGAAATGATGGGTGCTAAATCCATCTATATCGAAGACCTGCGCGAAGAATTCGTGCGCGACTTCGTCTTTCCGATGTTCCGCGCCAATGCGCTTTACGAAGGGCTCTACCTGCTCGGCACCTCGATCGCGCGGCCACTGATCTCCAAACGTCTGGTCGAGATTGCAGCCCTTGAGGGCGCCGATGCTGTCGCTCATGGTGCCACCGGCAAAGGCAATGATCAGGTCCGGTTCGAACTCGCCGCCTATGCACTGAACCCCGATATCAAGGTGATCGCCCCTTGGCGCGAATGGGATCTGACCAGCCGCACCAAGCTGCTGGAATTTGCCGAGAAAAACCAGATCCCCGTCGCCAAGGACAAACGCGGCGAAGCGCCGTTCAGCGTCGATGCGAACCTGCTGCACACATCCTCCGAAGGCAAAGTGCTGGAAGATCCCGGTCAGGAAGCGCCCGATTACGTCTATCAGCGCACCGTCGCCCCCGAAGACGCGCCGGATGCTGCAGAAATGGTGGAAATCACCTTTGAACGCGGCGATGCCACAGCGATCAATGGCGAGGCGATGTCGCCCGCCACGATCCTAACCAAGCTGAATGAACTTGGCGGCAAGCATGGCGTCGGTCGGCTCGATCTGGTCGAAAACCGTTTTGTCGGGATGAAATCCCGCGGCATCTATGAAACCCCCGGCGGCACGATTCTGCTGGAGGCACATCGCGGCATCGAGCAGATCACGCTGGATTCCGGCGCGGGCCATCTGAAAGACAGCATCATGCCGCGCTATGCCGAACTGATCTACAACGGTTTCTGGTTCAGCCCTGAACGCGAAATGATGCAGGCGCTGATCGACAAGAGCCAGGAACATGTGTCCGGTACCGTGCGCGTGAAACTCTACAAAGGCTCCGCCACCACCGTCGCGCGCTGGTCCGACCGGTCGCTGTATTCAGAAGCACATGTGACATTCGAGGATGACGCCGGTGCCTATGATCAAACCGATGCGCAAGGGTTCATCCAGTTGAACGCCTTACGTCTGAAACTGCTGGCATCGCGTGCGCGGCGGCTGAAATGACGCTGGATGAAATCACGGCCCTGCTGCAACGGGGCGTCGATCACGCGCCGTTGCAGGGATCGCTGAAATTCGATTGCGGCGCTGACGGTGTGGTCGTGTTGGAAAACAACACGACGTCAAACATTGACCGCCCCGCCGATTGCACGATCAGGATTTCGCAGGACAACCTCGCGAAACTGGTCAAAGGCAAGCTGAACCCGATGACCGGCGTGGTAACAGGCAAGCTGAAAGTCTCCGGCGACGCCCGGATCGCGCTGAAACTGGGCGAGTTGCTGAAGGGCTAGGTCAGCCGGACCGCCGCCAGCTTTTCATAAAACGGCAGCGCCTGCGCGCAAAGCGCTGCCGCCTCGCCCGCCAGTACCGGCAAATCGCCCTCTGCTCCGGCAAAGCCGGTGCTTTGGTGCACGGCACCATACCAATGGCTGGCCCAGATCCCATCCTCTGCCCTTGGGCCTGCGGGCCAGTGCAGCATCGCGGGGTCGAAATCCAGATCAATCGCGGCGCATAGCTTGCGCAGCATGCCTTCGGGATCAGCGCGAATATCTGCGCTGTCGATCACGACGCCGCCCAGCGCATCATAAAGGGCAGCTTGTTGCCAGAACCCGATATCATCCAGCACCATATGGGTCGTCTTCGCGCCATAGCTGGCGATCACCCGCGCGGGGTGGCGGATCAGATGGACATTCACGCAATGACTGGCCCAGTCCAGCGGCACGCCAGGGATCATCTGATGCGGCATGTGTTTCATATAGAAATGCGGCTTGCCGCCGGGGATCGGCCCCAGCACCCGCTGCGCCACCAGCTCTGGATCAGTCTCGTGCGCTGCGATAATCTCGGCCTTCATCGGGTGATCAGCGCCAGAGGCCAGCAAATAAGGCGCATAGAACGGCTCGTCCCAGACCGCACAATCGGCGCGATTGCCAAAGGCATACATCATCGCGGTGGACAAATTCCGCGGCCCAGACCACATCGCGATCCTCATGACGCCACCACCAGTTCTTTGTAAAGCGCGCGCAGCCGAGTGGTGACAGGACCAAGTTCACCCGTCCCGATCACCCGCCCGTCGATCGCACCAACTGGGGTCTGCGCACCGAAGGTGCCAGTCAGAAACGCCTCATCGGCGCTATAGGTGTCGACAAGGCTGAAATTGCGTTCAAAGATGGGGATATCATTGGCACGGCACAGATCGATAACCTTTTGCCGGGTAATGCCGTTCATGCAGTAATCACCCGTGCTCGTCCAGACCGCGCCCTTTTTCACGATGAAGAAATTGCAGGCATTGGTCGTGTTCACAAAGCCATGCACATCCAGCATCAAGGCTTCATCCGCCCCCGCCTTTTGCGCAGCGATACAGGCGAGGATACAGTTCAGCTTGGAATGGCTGTTCAGTTTCGGGTCCTGCGTCATCGGCAGACCACGCATATGCGGCACGGTGGCCAACGTGATTGGGCGCGGTATCCTGGGGCGCGAATGTTCCATGATGATCACAAAGGTCGGCCCCTGCTGTGACAGACTGGGGTGCTGGAACGGTCGGGTTTTCACACCACGCGTCACCATCAGGCGGGCATGGGCGTCAGTGGTCATGTCGTTGGTGTGCTGTGTGTCGGTCAACGCCTTGATCACCCCCGCACGGTCCAGCCCGATATCCAGGTCGATGGCTTTCGCCGCTTCGAACAGACGGTCGATATGCTCGTCCAGAAACGCCCATTTGCCATCGTAGAGGCGCAACCCTTCCCACACCCCATCCCCCAACATGAAGCCGCTGTCATAAACGCTGACCACGGCCTGCGCCTTGGGGACGATGCGACCATCGACATAGATCAGGATATCTTCGTTGCGGGCATCATCCTGCGCTTGATGCGTTGTGACTTCGGACATGGTTCAACCTTTGGAGTGGAATTCCTGCACTTCGGACAGATCGGGGATCACATCGGCGGTGCCGTGGCGGGTGACCATCAGCGCGCCCGCGCGCATCGCCTGCGCAATGGCCTGCGCCATCGGCATGCCACGATCAAGCCCCGCCAGCACATATCCGGTAAAGGTATCGCCCGCCCCGGTGGTATCGACCGGATCAACCTTGATCGCATCGAAATGCTGCTTGCCCGCAGCCCCGTACCAATCGGCACCATCCGCGCCCAGCGTGACAATCACATCAGCCACACCCAGCGCATCCGGCGTTTTGCCAGTGGCTTTGTGCAATTGATCCGCCTCGACCGCGTTCAGGATCAGGAAATCCAGATAAGGCACCACCGCCATCACCCTGTCCGCATCAAAAGGCGCAGCGGCGTAGGCCACACGCAACCCCATCTTGCGGCCCAGATTCGCAGCGGTGCGTTGCAGGTTTGTTTCGTTCTGGATGATCAGCCAGTCACCCGTCTGCGCCTCGGCCATGGCATTTTGCAGAATGGCTTGGGGAATTTCTGCATTCGCCCCCGGATGCAACAGGATCACATTTTCACCCGCCGGGTCTACCATGATGATCGCCTGCGCTGTATCCGTGTCCAGCACCGCGATATTGCGGGTATCGACGCCATATTCCAGCAAGCGTTCCACCATCCACAGTCCGTCCTGCCCGACTGCGCCGATATGGTTGACTCGCGCTGCTGCGCGGGCGGCAGCGACCGACATATTGGCACCCTTGCCGCCCAGAAACACCTGTCGTCCGGTCGTGCCCAAAGTCTCACCTGGGGCCGGGATATGCGGCACGGCATAGACGATATCCGCGTTGATTGATCCCAGGTTCCAGATTGCCATCAGTCGATCCCACAAGCAGCGATCACCGCCATATTCAGAATGTCATTGACGGTAGACACTGTCGAACAGATCTGGACCGGCTTGCCCACACCCGACAGGATCGGCCCGATCACCGTCGCCCCGGCCATTTCCTGCATCAGCTTCACAGAAATCGACGCCGAATGCCGCGCTGGTACGACCAACACGTTGGCCGGGCCAGTCAGCCGCGAAAACGGATAGTTTTCCTGCGCCCGAAGGTTCAACGCGACATCGACGGTCATCTCGCCCTCATATTCGAAATCAACCCGGCGGGCATCCAGCACCTTGGGTGCTTTATGCATCTTTTCGGCGCGTTCCGACACCGGATAGCCGAAGGTCGAGAAGGACAGGAACGCCACCCGCGGTTCCAGCCCCAGATCGCGCGCAACCGAGGCACCGCGTTCCGCGATATCAGCCAGATCATTCTCATCAGGCCATTCATGCACCAAAGTATCGGTGATCAGCACGATCCGGCCCTTGTGAAGAACCGCCGTCACCCCGACAGCGCCATCATGCGGCTGTGCGTCAAAGACATGGTTCAGCATTTCCAGCACATGCGCGGATTTGCGCGTGACACCGGTGACCATCCCGTCGCCATGGCCATGCGCCAGCATCAGCGCGGCAAAGACATGCCGATCCCGCGCCGCCAGCCGGTGGACATCCTGCGCGTCGAAACCCTTGCGCTGCAAACGCTGGTACAGAAACGCCTTATAGGTTTCCAGATGCGGGGTATTGGCGGCATTCACCACCTCGATCTCGTCCACCGCCTCTGCCAGACCTTCGGCAGTCAGTTTGGCGCGCACGTCATCAGACCGGCCCACGACCAACGCCTTGCCCATGCCAGCCCGCTGATACAGCACGGCAGCGCGCAGCACGCGGGGATCGTCGCCTTCGGCAAAGATTACGGTGGATTGCGCCGCACGCGCGCGCGCATTCAGGCTGCGCAGGATCGATGCGGTCGGGTCCATGCGGGATTTCAGCGATGCCTCATAAGCGTCCATATCCACGATAGGCCGCCGCGCAACGCCGGTTTTCATCCCCGCCCGCGCCACAGCTGTGGGAATGCGGTGAATCAGCCGGGGGTCAAACGGTGTGGGAATAATGTAATCACGGCCAAAGGACAGTTTCTTGCCATAGGCCATGGCGACCTCATCGGGCACGTCCTCTCGCGCCAGTGCGGCAAGCGCTTCGGCGCAGGCGATTTTCATCTCGTCATTGATTGCGCGGGCATGGATATCAAGCGCGCCACGGAACAGATAGGGAAAGCCCAACACGTTATTGACCTGGTTGGGGTAATCACTGCGGCCGGTGGCGACGATGGCATCAGGACGGACGGCATGCGCCTCTTCTGGCGTGATCTCGGGATCAGGGTTCGCCATGGCAAAGATCACCGGGTTCGGGGCCATGCTTGCGACCATGTCCTGCGTCACAGCCCCCTTGGCGCTGACGCCAAGGAACACATCGGCATCCTTCAACGCATCCGCCAGAGAACGCGCTTCCGTCACCACGGCATGGGCCGATTTCCACTGGTTCATACCTTCGGTACGGCCCTGATAGATCACACCCTTGGTATCGGCCATGATGCAATTGTCATGCCGCGCACCCATGGATTTCAGCAGTTCAAGGCACGCGATCCCGGCAGCACCCGCGCCGTTCAGCACGATTTTGACGTCTTCGATCTTCTTGCCCGACAGATGCAGCGCATTCAGCAGACCGGCGGCACAGATCACGGCAGTGCCATGCTGGTCGTCGTGGAAGACGGGAATATCCATCTCTTCCTTCAGACGCTGTTCGATGATGAAACATTCGGGGGCTTTGATATCCTCAAGGTTAATCCCACCAAAGGTCGGGCCCATCAGGCGCACAGCATTGCAGAATGCATCGGGGTCTTCGGTATCCAGTTCGATATCAATGGAATTCACATCGGCAAAGCGTTTGAACAGGACCGATTTACCTTCCATCACTGGCTTGGACGCCAGCGCGCCCAGATTGCCCAGGCCCAGAACGGCAGTGCCGTTCGAGATCACAGCCACCAGATTGCCTTTGTTCGTGTAATCATAGGCTGTGGCAGGGTTCGCGTGGATTTCCTCGCAGGGGATCGCCACGCCGGGGGAATAGGCAAGCGACAGGTCGCGCTGCGTGGTCATCGGCACTGTGGCCTGAATTTCCCATTTGCCCGGACTGGGCTGCATATGAAATTGCAGCGCATCTTCGCGGGTCAGTTTGTTCTTGGCCATGTGTTTCCCCCTCTTGCCCGACATTCATAACGGGTTCCCGCCAACAGTCGCAACGGGTACATTTCGGGGTTTCGCCGCAAACATCCGCTGGATAGGGTGCGGCAGATGTTCCCGGGGGTCCTATGTCTGCCACAACCACACCAATGATGGCCCAATATCTGGAGCTGAAAGCCCAGCATCCCGACGCCTTGCTGTTCTACCGCATGGGCGATTTTTACGAGATGTTCTTTGACGACGCGGTGGCGGCGGCAGAGGCGCTGGATATCGCCCTGACCAAGCGCGGCAAGCACGGCGACGACGACATCCCGATGTGCGGCGTCCCGCATCACGCGGCAGAGGGGTATTTTCTGACCCTGATCCGCAAGGGATTCCGCGTCGCCGTCTGCGAGCAGATGGAAAGCCCGGCAGAGGCGAAGAAACGCGGCTATAAATCCGTGGTCCGGCGCGAGGTCGTGCGGCTGGTTACCCCAGGCACGCTGACCGAGGATTCGCTGCTGGATGCGCGGCGGCATAACTTTCTGGCGGCGTTTCACGTGGTGCGCGACCAAGGCGCGTTGGCCTGGGTCGATATCTCTACGGGTGCGTTTCACGTGATGCAATGCGCCGGGGCAAAACTCGGCCCGGAACTGGCACGACTGACCCCACGTGAAGTAATCGTGGTCGATAGCGCGCAGGCGGATTGGGCTGATTTAGTGTCAGAATCCGGGGCCACGCTGACAACTTTGGGCGCTGCGGCCTTTGACAGCACGGCGGGAGAAAAACGGCTTTGTGCCTTGTTCAAGGTCGGCTCGCTGGATGCTTTTGGCAGTTTCGAACGGGCCGAGGTCGCGGCCATGTCCGCCGTCGCCGAATATCTTGAAATCACCCAACGCGGCAACTTGCCGCTGCTGCGCCCGCCTGTGCGTGAAACGCAGAAATCCGCGATGCAGATCGATGCGGCGACACGGCGGTCACTGGAACTGACCCATGCGATGGCGGGCGGGCGGCAAGGATCGCTGCTGCATTGCATCGACCGGACCGTGACCGCAGGCGGTGCGCGGTTGCTGGAACGGCGGCTGGCCTCGCCCAGCTGCGACCTTGCGGTGATCAACGCGCGGCAGGATGCAGTCGCCTTTATGGCCGATCAGACGCGGCTTTGTAATGATATCCGCGACGCTTTGCGTGGCACCCATGATCTGGACCGCGCGTTGTCGCGGCTGGCGTTGGACCGTGGCGGGCCACGTGATATGGCCGCGATCCGCAACACGATTGCGCAGGCGGCACGGCTGCCGGTGCAGCCTGATCTGCCAGATTTGCTGGCGGGTGTGGCACGGGATCTGGCGGGCCATGATGATTTGCTGGCCTTGCTGGATGCGGCGCTGATCGCGGAACCGCCTTTGCTGGCGCGAGATGGCGGGTTTATCGCGGCGGGCTATGATGCCGATCTGGATGAGGCGCGCAAATTGCGGGATGAAGGCCGGTCGGTGATCGCGGGAATGCAGGCGGATTTCATCGCGCAGACTGGGATTACCTCGCTCAAGATCAAGCATAACAATGTGCTGGGCTATTTCATCGAAACGACCGCGACCCATGCGGAAAAGATGTTGGCGGCACCGCTGAACGAGACGTTCATTCACCGCCAGACCACCGCCAACCAAGTGCGGTTCACAACGGTTGAGTTGTCAGAGATCGAAACCCGCATCCTGAACGCGGGCGGCCATGCGTTGGAGATTGAGAAGCGGCTTTATACGCGCCTGCGCGACGCCATTCTGGCGCAGGCAGGGCCTTTAGGCGCGCTGGCACGGGCCTTGGCCGAGATTGATCTGGCGACAGCCCTCGCACATCTGGCGCGGACAGAAAACTGGGTGCGTCCGAAACTGGATGACAGTCGCGCGTTCGAGATTACCGGCGGGCGGCATCCTGTCGTGGAAATGGCGCTGCAAAAGCAGGGTACACCGTTCGTCGCCAATGACTGCGCGCTGACGCAGGCGTCGATCTGGCTGCTGACCGGGCCGAATATGGCGGGTAAATCGACGTTTCTGCGGCAGAATGCGCTGCTTGCCATCCTCGCGCAGATGGGGGGATTTGTCCCTGCCACGGCCGCGCATATCGGCACCGTCAGCCAGATTTTCAGCCGCGTCGGCGCGTCCGATGATCTGGCGCGCGGGCGGTCGACCTTCATGGTCGAGATGGTGGAAACTGCCGCGATCCTCAATCAAGCGGATGACCGGGCGCTGGTGATCCTGGATGAAATCGGGCGCGGCACGGCGACCTATGACGGGTTGTCGATTGCCTGGGCGACGCTGGAACATCTGCATGACGTGAACCGGTGCCGGGCTTTGTTCGCCACGCATTACCATGAGATGTCGGCGCTGTCGGCCAAGCTCGATGGTGTCGAAAACGCCACCGTGACGGTCAAGGAATGGGACGGCGACGTGATTTTCCTGCACGAGGTGAAACGCGGCACGGCGGATCGCAGTTACGGCGTGCAGGTGGCACGGCTGGCGGGGCTGCCGCAGGTCGTGGTAGACCGTGCCAAGGTCGTGCTGGAGGCGCTGGAAAAAGGCGAACGCGAAGGCGGGCGCAAGGCGTTTGTGGATGATCTACCGCTGTTTGCCGCCAAGCCCGCGCCGGTGAGCGTGCAACAGCAAGCGTCACAGGTAGAGGCGCGGCTAAAGGACGTTCTGCCGGATGAGATCACACCGAAAGAGGCGTTGGCGTTGATCTATGAATTGCGCGGGATGCTGTAGGTCGGGGTTAACCCCGACCTACGAGGCTGGTGTCGAAGAAACCCCCACCTGCGCGGGCCGCAGCAGACGGTCATGCAGCATGAACCCTTCAGCGGCGACCTGAATGATCTCGCCAGCCTTGGTCCCGGGCACGGGGGCTTCGAACATCGCCTGATGCAGTTGTGGGTCGAACCTGTCGCCGACTTCGGGGACGATGGGATCAATGCCGTGCTTTTTGAACACAGAGATCAGTTCGCGCATCGTCAGTTCGACACCCTCAAGCAGGGCTTTGTTCACCTCGAGCTCTGACTCGTCAGCCGATTGCAGGGCGCGGCGCAGGTTGTCGTAGATAGGCAGCATGTCGCGGGCAAATTTCGTGCTGCCGTAGTTTTCAGCCTCGCGCCGGTCGCGATCTGCACGCTTGCGGGTGTTTTCGGCATCAGCAAGGGCGCGCATGAATTTGTCGCGGAATTCGTCCCGCTCTGTGCGCAGCGCATCAAGCTCTTCAAGGCTTGCCTCTGCATTCATGTCCATGGAATCGCCTTCGGCGGCCATTTCATCGAGGCTTTGGAATGCGGCGTCTTTGTCGGCCATTTTTTTCTTCCTTCAGGAGCGGTCGGCAATCATTTTGCCCACCAGCTGTGCAGTGTAATTTACAATCGGCACGATCCGGCCATAATTCAGCCGGGTCGGACCAATGACGCCCACGGCGCCAATAATCTTTCGTTCGGCGTTCATATAAGGGGAAACGACCAGAGATGAACCCGTCAAAGAAAACAATTTGTTCTCTGACCCGATAAAAATCCGTACACCATCACCATCCTGCGCCAGATCAAGAAACTGCGCGATGTCCCGCTTACGTTCCAGATCATCAAACAGGCTGCGGATGCGGTCGAGGTCACCGTCATTTTCTGCCTCGGTCAGCAGGTTGCCGCGTCCACGCACGATCAGGCGTTCAGTTGCCTCGCCTTCGTTTTCCCACAGGGCCAGTCCGCTTTGGACCAGCGCGGCGGCAAGACTGTCAATTTCACGCCGCCGCGCCTTGATCTCGCGGGCGATTACCTCGCCGAGTTCGGACAGGGTATGCCCTTCGGCGATGGCATTGAGGAAATTCGCAGCCTCGCGCATGGATGACGGGGTTTGGCCGGGCGGTGGCGTGAATATCCGGTTTTCAACATGGCCATCAGCAAAGACAAGCACGACAAGGGCGCGGTCCTTGTTGAGTGAGACAAATTCAATATGTTTGATTGCGGCTTCATGTTTCGGGGTCAGCACCAAGCTGGCACCATGTGTCACACCCGAAAGCGCCTGCCCGACCTGGTCCAGCATCGTGGCGACATCGGTGTCGTTCGACTGCATGGTCTGGTCAATGGTCTGCCGGTCCTTGCCGTCAAGATCACCAATTTCCAGCAGGCCATCGACGAACAGGCGCAGGCCCAGCTGCGTCGGCACCCGCCCAGCGCTGACATGGGGGCTGCCAAGTAGCCCCAGATATTCGAGGTCTTGCATGACGTTACGGATGGTTGCCGCGCTGACTTGTTCGGACAGCGTGCGGGTCAGGCTTCGCGAGCCAACGGGCGCGCCACTTTCCAGATAGCCTTCAACGACGCGGCGAAAGACTTCGCGCGAGCGGGCGTTCATCTGGGCTATGTTAGGCGTCTGATCCGGCAATTTGTCGTCTTTCAGGGCGATGGCAGTAAAGGCCAAACGGGGCGCGGCGTCAATCGGGGTTGGATTTCAGATGTGGGCATACTATGCCCGCACTGCAAGCAACAGGAGTATTCCCATGCGCCCATCAGGCCGTCAGATCAACGAAATGCGCAAAGTGATCATCGAGACCAATGTCACGATGCATGCCGAAGGGTCATGCCTGATCAAATGCGGCAATACCCATGTGCTATGCACCGCGACGATTGAAGACAAGGCACCGCCGTTTCTGAAGAATACTGGGTTGGGGTGGGTCACAGCCGAATACGGGATGTTGCCGCGCGCGACCAATACGCGGATGCGCCGTGAGGCGAAAAACGGGCAGTCGGGGCGCACACAGGAGATCCAGAGGTTGATCGGCCGGTCCCTGCGGGCCGGTGTTGACCGTGTCGCATTGGGCGAACGCCAGATCGTGATTGATTGCGACGTGATCCAGGCCGATGGTGGGACACGCTGTGCATCCGTCACCGGCGGTTGGGTGGCACTGAAACTGGCGGTGCAAAAGCTGATCAAGGCGGGTGTGATCATCAGCGACCCACTGATCGACCCGGTGGCGGCCATTTCCTGCGGGATTTATGCCGGGCAGGAAGTGCTGGATCTGGATTATCCCGAGGACAGCGAAGCAGGCGTTGACGGCAATTTCGTGATGACCGGCGGGCGGCTGGTCGAGGTGCAGATGTCGGCCGAAGGGTCCACCTTCAGCCGGGCACAGATGGACGGATTGCTGGGTCTGGCCGAAAAGGGTGTGGCCGAGTTGACCGCGCTGCAACTGGCGGCGGTCGGCTGATGCGGAAGTTTACCGGTGATCATCTACTGATCGCGACCCATAACACGGGCAAGCTGGAAGAAATGACCGATCTGCTGTCACCTTTCGGCGTCAAGCTGAGTTGTAACGCAGACCATGGCCTGCCGGAGCCGGAAGAGACCGAAACCACATTCATCGGCAACGCCCGGATCAAGGCGCATGCGGCGATGCAGGCGACGGGCTTGCCTGCGCTGGCCGATGACAGTGGCATCACGATTGACGGGCTGAACGGCGCGCCGGGTGTCTATACCGCCGATTGGGCGGAAACGACGCAGGGCCGCGACTTTGTGATGGCGATGACCCGGACCTGGGCCGAGCTGGAGGCGGTTGCCGCCCCCTACCCGCGTCTGGCGCAGTTTCGCTGCGCGATGGTGCTGGCCTGGCCCGACGGGCATGACGAGGTGTTTGAAGGCGTGATGCCCGGGCAGATTGTCTGGCCGATGCGCGGCGATCTGGGACATGGATACGACCCCGTGTTTCAGCCGGAAGGCTACGCGCAAACCTTTGGCGAAATGGACCGCTGGGAAAAGAACAAGATCAGCCATCGCGCGGATGCGTTCCGCAAATTGATCGCGGGCTGTTTTGGCTGAAGATTGGGAATATGGGGGCTTTGGGCTCTATCTGCACTGGCCGTTTTGTCAGGCGAAATGCCCCTATTGCGATTTCAATTCCCATGTCGTGGCACAGATTGACCAGAACGCGTGGGAAGCGGCTTATCTGAGTGAAATCAGCCGGATAGGAGAATTGACGCAGGGGCGCGTGTTGCGGTCGGTGTTCTTTGGCGGCGGCACACCCAGCATGATGGACCCTGGATTGGTCGATGCGGTGCTGACACGTATCCGGGCGACCTGGCCACTGGCAAATGATATCGAGATCACGCTGGAGGCGAACCCGACATCAGTTGAGGCAGGCCGGTTCGCGGGCTATCGCGACGCGGGCGTGAACCGGGTGTCGATGGGGATTCAGGCGCTGAATGATGCAGATCTGAAAGCGCTGGGACGGCTGCATAGCCGTGACGAGGCGCTGCGCGCCTTCGAGATTGCGCGGAACGTGTTTGATCGGGTCAGTTTCGATCTGATCTATGCCCGGCAAGGCCAGACTTTGGCGGGCTGGGAGGCGGAATTGCGCGAGGCTTTGGGATTGGCGCTCGATCACCTGTCGCTGTATCAGCTGACAATCGAGGATGGCACGGCCTTTGGTGATCGCTATGCTGCGGGAAAATTGCGCGGGCTGCCGGATGATGATCTGTCGGCAGACATGTATGCGCTGACTCAGGATGTTTGCGCGGCGGCAGGGTTTGATGGCTACGAAGTATCGAATCACGCAAAGCCAGGCAATGAAAGCCTGCATAACCAGATCTATTGGCGTTATGGCGATTATGCGGGAATCGGACCGGGTGCGCATGGGCGGCTTTCGCTGGGTGGGCAGCGCTATGCGACCGAAGCCGGGTCAGCCCCGTTGGCCTGGTTAGCGCAGGTACAAAAAACCGGCAATGGCGATCTGGCGAGAAGCCTGCTGGATGAGGATGCCCAAGCGACAGAAAGATTGCTGATGGGGATGCGGTTAACCGAGGGAGTGTTGCTGGAAAGGTTAGACATCCCTAAACTATCTATTAAAATCAATGATCTACGCGACATGGGCATGGTTCGCACAACGGCAGACAGGCTGCAGGTGACCGAAGCTGGGCGACCGGTGCTGAACGCAGTTTTGCGGGCGCTCCTGGATTAATTACCGGCCAGCGCACGCAGCAGATCATCGAGTTGATCCAGCGATTTATAGCTGATCGTAATCTTACCACCTTCTTCACCAGCCTTATGATCGATGGTGACCTTCATATGCAGGGTGGCTGTCAGCTCATTCTCGATCTGTACGGTATCGGGGTCTTTCGGCACCGGTGCGCCGGGCACAGAGCGACGTTTCAACGCCGGGCCTTTCTTGGACAGGCTTTCCGCCTCTCGCACTGATAATTTGCGTTGGATATATTCCCGGGCGAGCGGTACCGCCTGCGGATGGCCGACCAGCGTGCGCGCATGGCCAGCGGTCAACGTACCCGCGACAAGATAGCCCTGGACCTCTTCCGGGAGGGACAACAGCCTGAGAAGATTGGCAATATGGCTGCGGCTTTTGCCGAGGGCCGTAGCCATCTGGTCCTGGGTATGGCCGAATTTATCCATCAGTTGGCGGTAGCTCGCCGCCTCGTCCACCGGATTGAGATCGGCGCGCTGAATGTTTTCGATGATCGCGACTTCGAGGACTTCGGTATCGGTATAGCTGCGGATCAACACCGGAACTTCGTGCAACTTGGCAATCTGTGCGGCACGCCAGCGGCGTTCGCCGGCGACAATCTCGAACATATCGGGGTCCTGAGGCGATACCCGGACAATCAAAGGCTGAATGATGCCTTTTTCCGAGACCGAAGCAGCAAGTTCCTGCAGCGCGTCATCGGCAAATGTACGGCGTGGCTGGTCAGGATTCGGGCGTACGCGTTCGACCGGAACAAACTGATCCGGACGTTTGGCGGCAGTTTCCTGGTCTGACTGGCCGACATCAGACATCAGGGCGGAAAGGCCACGGCCCAGACCGCGGGGATTTTTGAGACTGCGCGCCATAGACTTAAGCCCTTATTTTTGTTGTTTTTTTAATCACTTCTTTGGCCAATGCGCGATAGGCAAGGCTACCTTTCGACCCACTGTCATAGGAGAGGACTGGCATTGCGAACGACGGTGCCTCGCTAAGCCTGACATTGCGCGGAATGACGGTTTTGAACACCATATCGCCCATATTGTCACGCGCATCCTGTTCGACCTGCAGCGACAGATTGTTACGGCTGTCGTACATGGTCAGCACGATTCCCTCGATCCGCAGATCAGGATTGGCAGATTGCCGCACATCACGCACTGTCAGAATCAATTGTGACAGACCTTCAAGCGCAAAAAATTCTGCCTGCAATGGCACGATGATCGAATGTGCCGCTACCATGGCGTTGACTGTCAATATATTGAGCGATGGCGGGCAATCTATCAGGATGTAGTCAAAACCTGCGACATTCTGCAGAACATCACGCAGTAGGAAACTGCGTTTCTTGTTATCAAGCAGTTCGATATCAGCAGAACTGAGATCTGTTGTCGCTGGTACGATCATCAGCCCGCTAATGCCTGTGGCTTGGCTTGCCTCTCCGATTGTCGCGTCGCCAGACAGTACATCGTAGGTTGTCAGTTCGCGCTGATCCGGGCCAATGCCCAAGCCGGTTGATGCATTGCCTTGCGGATCAAGGTCAATCAGCAGAACACGCTTTTTGAGCTCTGCAAATGCTGCACCAAGGTTGATTGTGGTCGTGGTCTTGCCGACCCCACCCTTTTGATTGGCGATGGCGATGATCTTGGGGCCAGGTGACGGAGCATCAAGCGACACGGGATATCCTTTTGATCAAGAGGAGTCGCCCTTCAGGATCGGTGATACTGGGCCTATCTTCAAGGTCAAAGCGCCAATCGCGGCGCGCCAGCGCAATTTCATCGGCAGCCTGTCGGCCCTTATGCAACAGGGCAAGGCCGGCAGGGGTGATATGGCGAGCAATCAGGGGTAGCAGCGTCGGCAAAGCACCCAAAGCGCGGGCCGAAATGACGTCTGCGTTGCAAGATGGCAAAGACTCGATTCGCCCAGCAGCCACAGTGGCATTCAAGTCTAGCTCGCGGATAGCACTCCGCAGGAATGTAGCCTTGCGCTGGTCGCTTTCGATCAGGAAAAATCGAGCTTTTGGGTGATATTGCTGACCAAGAATCGCAGCGACTATGCCGGGAAAGCCACCGCCGCTTCCGATATCCAGCCATTTTTCAATAACTTGCGGTGCATGACGATAGATCTGCACCGAGTCAACGATATGGCGGTCCCAGATTTCACCGGCGCTGGCGGCGCTGATCAGATTGATACGAGGCGTCCATTTCAGCACCAATGCAGCAAAATGTTCAAGCGCTTGGATTGTTTCACGTGAAACATTAACGCCCCCGATCATGTCCTGCATTTGCTTAGCTTCCCGTCGCCGCAAGCGCCTGACGTTTGATCGCACCGACCAGCAACATCAGGGCGGCAGGAGTCATCCCTTCGATCCGGCCAGCCTGAGCGATTGACACTGGCCGTGCCTTGTCTAGCTTTGCCACTAATTCAGCGGAAAGACCCTTCACCGCTGCATAATTCATATCGTCCGGAATCGCATATTGTTCGTCACGTTCCATCGCAGCAATGTCCCGCTCCTGTCGGGCAATATAATGGGCATAAAGCGCATCGTTCTTTACCTGACCGCGAATGTCAGGCGCGATGTCAGCAGTTTCGGGTGCCAAAGCCAGCAGCTGCATAAAATCAAAATCAGCCAACGACAGCGCCTCTAGCGCGGTTTTGCGGGGCCCATCCGCATTCAACTGAACGCCCACTGACGAAATCTCCCGGGCAGACAAGCTGATGGCTGACAAACGCCCCCGTGTATTGGTGATCTGATCCATCTTATCGGCAAATGCAGACCAACGGGCATCGCCGACACAGCCAATATTGCGGCCCCGCTCTGTCAGGCGCTGATCGGCGTTATCCGCGCGAAGGGATAGTCGAAATTCCGCCCGCGATGTGAACATCCGGTAAGGTTCGGAAACGCCGCGGGTGATCAGATCGTCGATCATCACACCGATATATGACTCGCGTCTGCTGAATTGAACTGGATCGTGACCCAGCGCCGCTGCCGCCCCATTCAGACCAGCGACAAGACCCTGCGCTGCTGCCTCTTCATAGCCAGTAGTACCGTTGATCTGACCGGCGAGGTAAAGGCCAGGAACATCACGCAATTCCAGCGTTGGGCGGAGGGCCCGGGGGTCAACATAATCGTATTCAATTGCATAACCAGGTTGCAAAATCACCGCATTTTCAAGGCCTTGGATCGAATGGACGTAGTCCGCCTGCACATCTTCCGGCAATGATGTCGAAATTCCATTAGGATAAATAGTATGGTCTGTCAGCCCTTCTGGTTCCAGAAATATCTGATGCGACGACTTATCTGAAAAACGGACAACTTTATCTTCTATCGACGGGCAATAGCGCGGGCCTACCCCGGCAATATGGCCACCATACATCGCAGAGCGATCCAGATTTTTACGGATGATTGCATGGGTTTTTTCATTTGTATGGGTGATGCCACAATTCACCTGCTGTGCGAAAATGCCTTTCGAAAGAAAGGAGAACATGACCGGATCATCATCGCTGGGCTGAGTCTCTAGGCTATCCCAGTTAATTGTCCGTCCGTCCAACCGTGGTGGCGTGCCGGTTTTCAACCGGCCCAACGGCAGGCCGAAGCTGTCCAGTCTTTCTGCCATTCGTACAGATGGATTATCGCCCATACGTCCACCGGGGCGGGACACATCGCCGATGTGGATGACACCGCGCAGAAACGTTCCTGTAGTTAAAATCACGCTTTGCGCCACAAGGCTACTACCGTCCTGTAACTTCACGCCAGTAACCCGTTGCCCGTCAAGCAACAGATCAGTGGCTTCGCCTTCGACAATCGTTAGACACGGCTGCGCGGCCAGCACGGACTGCATCATATCGCGATAAATTGCACGATCAGTCTGCGCACGGGGTCCCTGCACTGCAGGACCCTTCTTCCGATTCAAAAGGCGGAATTGGATCCCGGCCCGGTCCGCCACCTGCCCCATAACACCGTCAAGGGCATCGATTTCCCGGACCAAATGTCCCTTTCCAAGTCCACCAATCGCTGGATTACAGGACATGACCCCGATTGACCGCCGCGTTAATGTCACCAAAGCAGTGCGCACACCCATACGTGCCGCAGCATGGGCTGCTTCGCAGCCAGCATGACCGCCACCGATCACGATCACGTCGTAGTCATGATGTTTCACGTGAAACACTCCTCATTTGCCAATGCAAAAGCTGGAAAAAATCTCGTCCAACACCTGTTCTACATCAACCCGGCCGACAAGGCTATCCACTGCCCGTATTGCCGAGCGGAGATCCTCTGCCAGCAGATCGACCATGCCATGCCCTGCGTCCAGCCCAGTATCGACAGCGTCCAGATAGCCCACCGCGAGCAGCAAGGCCACCCGATGCCTTTCGCGCATCGCCAGCCCAACGCTGCTGACCCGCTTGGTCAGTTCACCCGCGATTAGCTCAACCAGATCATCAACCCCGGCGCCGGTCAGGCCAGAAATTGCCAGTCCGGCACTGCCAGTCATATCAGCCTTCGCCCGTACGTAAATATCGCCAGTGTCAAGGTCATGTTCAGGGACAGCTTGATCCACCAACAGATGCACCCGCAAATCAGCGTCTGCTGCGCGCAGCCGGGCTCTGGCAACCCCCAGCCCTTCTACCACATCATCGGTTTCCCGCAGACCAGCCGTATCCAGCAAGGTCACGGGTATCCCATCCAGATCAAGCCGCACCTCGATCACGTCGCGGGTGGTTCCGGCGATGTCCGATGTAATTGCCACATCACGCCGCGCCAGCCGGTTCAGCAAGGTTGATTTGCCCACATTCGGTGCCCCGATGATTGCCACTTCAAAGCCGTCGCGCAAGCGTTCCGCCATCCGCACACCCGCAGCCTCGCGCGACATTTCTTGCCTGACGTCACCCAACAGGCTGCGCACCTCTGGAACCACATCAACCGGCACATCCTCATCAACGAAATCAATCGTTGCTTCCAACAAGGCCGCGGCACGGATCAGCCGTTTGCGCCAGTTTTCCGCAATCTCACCCAAAGCACCGGAAAACACGCGGACAGCCTGTTTCCGCTGGCTTTCCGTCTCGGCATCAATAAGATCGGCCAATCCTTCGACCTGAGCCAGATCAAGTCGCCCGTTATCCAACGCCCGTCTGGTAAATTCACCCGGTTCCGCAGGGCGCAGCACAGCATCATCGCCCAGTAGCCGCAGCATTGCCGACACAACCGCCGGACTGCCGTGCAGCTGCAACTCAATCACCTCTTCACCGGTAAAGCTCTTCCCGGCGTCAAATCGCAGCACTAAGGCCTGATCAATCAGCTCGCCCTGGTGATCAACCAGGTTGCGCAAACCTCGCGACGTCGGCACGGACGTCATCAGCCGTGCTGCGGATGGCACCGCTGCAGGGCCAGAAATCCGGATAACGGCGACACCGGCCCTGCCTTGGGCGGTGGCGAGTGCAAATATTGTATCCATCAATCTAACCCATTGTTATAAAACAACAAGTTATGTGTTCATAGAATCGAAGAAATCGGAATTTGTCTTGGTTTGCTTCAGCTTCCCGATCAGGAATTCAATTGCATCTGTCGTACCCATCGGGTTCAGGATCCGGCGCAGGACATAGGTCTTGGCCAGATCCGATTTATCGACCAACAGCTCTTCTTTGCGGGTGCCGGATTTGAGGATATCCATCGCCGGGAACACGCGCTTATCCGCGACCTTACGGTCCAGAACGATCTCGCTGTTGCCGGTACCTTTGAATTCCTCAAAGATCACCTCGTCCATCCGGCTACCAGTGTCGATCAGCGCCGTCGCGATGATGGTCAGCGATCCACCTTCCTCAATGTTCCGTGCAGCACCAAAGAACCGCTTGGGCCGCTGCAGCGCATTTGCGTCGACACCGCCTGTCAGAACCTTGCCAGAGGACGGCACAGTGGTGTTAAACGCGCGACCCAGGCGAGTGATCGAATCCAGCAGGATCACAACGTCACGTTTATGCTCGACCAGGCGCTTGGCTTTTTCGATCACCATCTCAGCCACAGCAACGTGCCGGGTTGCAGGTTCGTCAAAGGTCGATGACACAACCTCCCCCTTCACTGACCGCTGCATATCAGTGACTTCCTCCGGCCGTTCATCGATCAGCAGGACAATCAGATAACATTCAGGGTGATTCTTTTCGATCGAATTGGCGATGTTTTGCAGCAAAACCGTTTTACCAGTACGCGGTGGTGCGACGATCAAACAGCGTTGACCTTTGCCAATCGGGGTGACCAGATCAATGATCCGCGCCGACCTGTCCTTGATAGTGGGATCGTTGATTTCCATATTCAGCCGCTCATCAGGATAAAGCGGTGTCAGGTTGTCAAAGGCCACCTTGTGCCGGGCCTTCTCGGGATCTTCAAAATTGATCCGTTCAACCGAGGTCAGCGCAAAATAACGTTCATTATCATTGGGTTCCTTCATTACACCTTCTACGGTGTCGCCCGTGCGCAAGGAATATTGCCGGATCATGTCAGGCGAAACATAAATATCATCCGGCCCCGGCAGATAGTTGGCAGAAGGCGACCGCAGAAACCCGAAACCGTCCTGCAACACTTCCAGCACGCCATCACCGCCAATGACCCATTCATCATCAGCGCGTTCTTTCAGGATCGCGAACATCATGTCGCCTTTGCGCATCGTGGATGCGTTTTCAATCTCCAGCTCTTCAGCCATCGACAAAAGGTCCTTGGGGCTTTGAGCCTTCAGGTCGGCAAGGTTCAGACGATCTTGATGCATGGAAATTCCAATGCCGGCAGGTCGGCCGGCGACAGAGGGACGGATAGGGAAAGCATGCTCCGGACGGAACATTAGTGCCTGATAAGCAAACCCGCGTGCAGAGTCAACGGATCCTTAGAATGGCCGCACAATCACCGCGATGACGATCACGACCATCAAAACCGTCGGCACCTCGTTAAAAAGCCGATAGGTTCGGCCGCTGCGGATATTCTGTCCTGCTGCAAACTCTTTGCGCCGTTTGGCCATCCAGCCATGTGCGCCGGACATGGCAAGCACGGCCGCGATCTTGATCCAGGACCAGGCTGCGCCCCAGTCAAACACCCCCATAGACAGCAGCAAAAGCCCGGCAAGCCAGGCTACGATCATCGCCGGGTTCATGATCAACCGTAGCAGTTTTTCTTCCATTACCTGGAAAGTCTGGTCTAATTCGGACCCGACCGTGGCCCGTTCGGCATGATAGACGAAAAGCCGCGGTAGATAGAACAGTCCCGCCATCCAGGCGATAACCGCCATGATGTGCAAGGCTTTGACCCAAGGGTACAGGCTGAACAAAAGATCGGACATCGCAAATTGCTCCAGTTGGGTCAGGCATCTTTAATAAATATATATAGAGAAAGAAAAGATGATGTTGATTTTAGTACCAGCTTTGCCTGTGGTTTATTTTTTCATACGCAGAGTTATCAACAGGCTGACGATCCGTGGGGGGCCAAAAATAAATCCGCAATATTTTTTTAAAATACTTATCTTTCAGTATCTTATATCAATGAAGTTAGCGCAGATTTCGCGCTTTCCTCAGCTTGAAACTTGCCCCACATCAGATTCTTCCACAAGCTGGATTTATCCTTTCCCACCGTGGAAAAACGCCCGTTCCGGTGCGAACAAGGCTGGGTTTTTGCACAGGCTGACGCTAACACCGATTTTGGGCAGATCATCGCCAGCATTTGTCTCCGGTTTCTCCAGCAGGTTATCCACATGCCAGATAAAATCATCCTCGCCTCCGGATCTTCCATCCGTGCGCAGCTATTGCGTAACGCAGGCATCACCTTTGATATCCATGTCCCCCGGATTGATGAGGATGCGGTACGTGCCTCGCTGCAATCGGAAAACGCTTCGCCCCGTGATACCGCAGATATGCTGGCAGAACTGAAAGCACAGCGCGTGGCTGCCAGACATCCTGATGCGCTGGTTATCGGCTGCGACCAGATCCTTGCACTTGATCAGCAGATCTTTGCCAAGCCTGAAAACGCCGCAGATGCGCTGGCGCACTTGCAGGCCTTGCGCGGCAGAAAACATCAGCTTTTATCGGCTGCGGTCGTCTATGGTGATGGCAAACCACTTTGGCGGCATGTCGGTCTTGTCCGCCTTCACATGCGTGATGCATCAGACGATTATCTGACCGCCTATGTAGACCGCAACTGGCACTCGATCCGCGATGCCGTCGGTGCCTACAAGCTGGAGGAAGAAGGGGTGCGACTTTTTACACGCATTGAAGGAGATTATTTCAATGTTCTAGGCCTGCCACTGCTTGAACTCTTGTCATATCTGACACTTCGCGGAACATTGCCAAAATGACAGATTTTCCCCGCGCCGGTGTGATCGGCAACCCGATCAGCCATTCCCTTTCGCCGAAATTGCACGGTCATTGGCTGCAACGCTATGGCATTGTTGGCAGCTATGATGCGCTGCACGTGGCCGAGGATATGTTGCACAGCACCCTGAGGTCACTGCCCGATCAGGGCTATGTCGGATTGAATGTCACCTTACCGCATAAAGTCGCGGTCATGCAGCTTGCCGATCAACTGACGGACCGTGCGACGCTGATCGGTGCCGCAAACACCCTGACGTTCAAAAAAGATGGCCGTATTTTTGCAGACAATACAGATGGTTATGGATTTTTAGAGAGTTTGCGCCAAGGCGCACCTGGCTGGGACGCCACGGCCGGGCCCGCCTTTGTATTTGGCGCCGGTGGCGCCGCACGTGCGATCATCGTGTCCCTGATCGAGGCGGGTGCCCCCGAAATCATTCTGACTAACCGCACCCGCCCCAAGGCAGAGGCGCTGCGGGCCGATTTTGGTGCCCGTATCCGAATTGTCGATTGGGTGCAGGCCGGCACTGCCCTGCCCGCCGCGGCGACGGTTGTGAATACGACATCACTGGGCATGGCCGGCGGTCAGGAATTCCGCGTGTCGCTGGATGGGCTGCGGTCGTCTGCCATCGTGACGGATATCGTCTACAATCCGCTGCGTACCAAATTCCTGGATGCCGCTGCTGACAAAGGCTGCGTCACGGTCGATGGTCTGGGCATGTTGTTGCATCAGGGGGTGCCGGGGTTTGAACGCTGGTTTGGCAAGCGGCCCGAGGTAGATGACGACCTGCGCCGTGCTGTATTGGCATGAGCCATTACCTGGGCCTGACCGGATCCATCGGCATGGGCAAATCCACTACTGCACAGATGTTTCGTGACGCAGGTGTCCCTGTCTGGGATGCTGATGCCGCTGTTCACCGGCTATATGCCTACGGCGGCGCTGCGGTACAGGCGATTGCAGCGGTCTATCCTGATGCTATTGTTGATAGCGCAGTGGCGCGAGATAAATTGAAAGATATTATCGCTTCGGAAACATCTGCTTTAAGCAAAATAGAACAGCTTGTGCATCCGCTTGTCGCGTCAGATCGGCAGGATTTCATCGCGAGCCATGAGGCGCCGTTGCTGGTCTTTGATATCCCGCTATTGTTTGAAACCGGCGCGGATGGCTGGCTGTCATCAGTGTTGGTCGTCACTGCACCACCCGATGTGCAGAAAGCCCGCGTGCTCGCCCGCCCCGGTATGACACAGGCGCAGTTTGACCAGATCCTTCACCGTCAGATGCCCGATGCTGAAAAACGTGCCCGCGCCGATCACGTGATCGAAACGCTGACGCTGGACGACACCCGGGCTGCTGTGCAAGAACTGACCCTCAAACTGACGGGGTGACATATGCGCGAGATCGTACTGGATACTGAAACCACCGGCTTTGAACCTGGTGAAGGCGACCGGATCGTTGAGATCGGCGCGGTTGAACTGATGGGCCACGTCCCTACCGGACGGACCTATCATCAATATATCAACCCGCAACGAACCATGCCGGCAGAGGCCTTCGCCGTCCACGGTCTGGGCGATGAATTTCTGGCCGACAAACCCCTGTTCAAGGATATCGCTGACGATTTTCTGACCTTCATCGGTGATGCGAAACTGGTGATCCATAACGCCGCGTTTGATATGAAATTCCTCAACGCCGAACTGGGGTGGGTTCACAAACCCACCTTAAATATGGATCGTGCCGTCGATACGCTGGTTATCGCAAGGCGGAAATTTCCGGGTTCGCCTGCTTCGCTCGACGCATTGTGCCGCCGCTTTGGTATCGACAATACCTCGCGGACGCTGCATGGCGCGTTGCTCGACAGTGAAATCCTGGCAGAGGTCTATCTGGAACTGATCGGCGGTCGTCAGCCTGATTTTGCGCTGGCTGAAGGCCGTAATTCCCAGAACACCGCCAAAACTGAACAATGGCGCGCAGGTCCGCGCCCTGCCGCCTTGCGACCACGGATCACACCCGAAGAAAGCGCCGCCCATACTGCTTTTATAGAGTCATTGGGCGACGCTGCTGTCTGGAAAAAGCTTAGTTGACGGTTGCCTTGGCTTTGTCAGCCTCTGCCCGCCGGGCCAGCTCTGCCCGGTAGAGCGCCAGAAAGTCGATGGTTTCAAGATTCAGCGCCGGGAAACCGCCATCGCGGGTCACATCGCTGACGATGCGGCGCAGAAACGGGAAAGTAATGCGCGGGCATTCGATCAGCAGGTAAGGGTGCATCTGCTCTTCCGGGACGCCTTCGACATGGAACACACCGGCATATTCGATTTCCAGTACAAACAGAGGTTCGGCATTTGCTTTGGTCTTGCTGGTGATGTTCAGCTTGGTGATCACTTCAAACTGATGATCGGCTTGGCGCTTGCGTGCATCCAGATTGACCTGCACCTGAATTTCCGGCTGCGCGTCGCCCTTGACACCCTTTTGCGCGAGGATGTTTTCAAACGACATGTCGCGGATATATTGCGCCAGCACCCGGCTGTTGATCGGTTGTTGTTGTGGTGCGGCACCGGCGGCGGCTGGGGCGGCGTTATCGGGGGTATCAGTCATGAAAACCTGCTTTGCTTGCGATTGCGTTGCCTGTTTCTAACAGTCTGCGCCCGCAGGCTCAATGCCGGGTCCATTTGGAAGGTGCATGCGTCGGGCGTTTATCGGGCGAAATATCTTCAAATTCGCCGTCAATCACCGTATCGGCTGGCCGCTGCGGTTCTGCCTGATGCTGACCGGCCTCGAACCGGGCGACTTTTATTCGCGCCTTGATCCATTGAAAGGTCGCCCGTCGTACCGTTGGTACTAGCAGGGACAAGCCAACCACATCGGTGAAAAACCCGGGTGTCAGCAGCAATGCGCCCGCAAACAGGATCATTGCGCCATTGGCCAAGGGCTCTGACGGGTCTTTCATATCGGAAAAAGATTGTTGCAGCTTGCTCAGTTCGCGCAGGCCCTGCTGACGCACCAGATAGGACCCCGCCATCGCAGTTGCCAGTACGATCAGCAATGTCCACCAGATGCCGATAAATCCGCCGACCTGTATGAACAACGCGATCTCGATCATCGGGACAGCAACGAATGCTAAGAGGAGCCACATGGCACGTGCCTTTCATAACTTGTTGTGGGTATGGTGGACTTGACCCGACCCGTGACCTACATAGGTAGGCAACGGGCGTGTTTCCATGCCTTATCCTGACACGAGGTCCTGATGAATTCTCCGATTATCCAGCTTTTGGTGCTTGCGGGCATTGCCGTGTTCCTGATCCTGCGTTTGCGCGGTGTTTTGGGCACACGCGAAGGTTTTGAAAAACCCGCCGTCACGCGTGAGGAAACGCCGACGCGCCGCAAACCGGATTTCGACGTGATCGAAGGCGGGCCTGATCTGGATATCACGGATCATGTCGCCGCAGATTCCGCCGCGGCCAAGGCACTGGCCGCGATGAAACGCGTCGACCCTGATTTCAATGTGGGTGATTTTCTGGGTGGCGCCCGCGGTGCTTATGAAATGATCCTGATGGCTTTTGAAAACAGCGATATGGACAGCATCGTCCCGTTCATCTCACAAGATGTGTACGAAGCTTTCGCCAGCGTCGTCGATGATCGCCAGCGTCAGGGCCTGACCGTAAAGGCA
This sequence comes from Loktanella sp., assembly GCA_017390475.1. GTDB lineage: Bacteria > Pseudomonadota > Alphaproteobacteria > Rhodobacterales > Rhodobacteraceae > Yoonia. The sequence goes on along the minus strand of JAFPBO010000026.1, from coordinate 211,298 downwards.
ACATTCATCGGGATCAGCGATATGACCCTGGCTCATGCCGAATTCGACGAAGCCACCAAAGAAGGTGAGATTTCGGTTCGCTTCAAAAGTGAAATGACATCCGTCGTCCGCAATGCCGATGGTGAAATCGTCGAAGGCAGCGAAAAAGAGATCAAGCGCCTCAAGGACACATGGACCTTTGCGCGCCGGATGGATGGTGACGATCCGAACTGGAAACTGGTTGCCACCGGCGAATGATCCGGCAGCGGCCGTGAGGCGACGTGATGGCCGATGCAGCCTATCAGATATTGTCCTTTGATGACCTGAACGGATGGGCGGCCGATGATCATCGGGCCGCCCTTGATGTTTTTCTGCAAACCGCCGACCGGATCAGTGATCCTTATTGGCAGGCCGCCTGCCATCTGGCGCCCACCAGCACCGATCCGCGCGGGTTTTTTGAGTTGTATTTCACCCCGGTCCTGATCAGTGATGGCGCATCAATGCTGTTCACCGGCTATTTTGAGCCCGAACTGGCCGGATCGCGTGTCGCTGATACGCAATATCAGCACCCGGTCTATGCGCTGCCCCCTGATACGGGTAAAGCGACCCGTCGCCAGATCGAGCAAGATCAGCTTTTCGCCGGGCATGAACTGGTCTGGCTGGCCGACCCGGTCGATGCGTTTTTCCTGCATGTGCAGGGCTCTGGCCGCGTCCGCCTGCCGGATGGGTCTATCATGCGGCTGGGTTTTGCGGGCAAGAACGGCTGGCCCTATACGTCGATCGGCAAGGAAATGATCGCGCGCGGCATTGCGCCTGCAGATCAGCTATCTGCGGGCTTTATCCAAGACTGGGTCCATCAGAACCCAGATGCGGGCCGTGAATTGCTCTGGGTCAACGAAAGCTACGTCTTTTTCCGTGAACTGACCGAACTGTCCGAGGATGACGGGCCTTTGGGCGCGATGAAACGCTCTGTCACCACAGGCCGCACCATTGCTGTCGATCCTTCCTTCGTGCCGCTTGGTGCGCCGGTCTGGATTGAAAAACAAGGGGCGGAGCCGATCAGCCGCCTGATGGTCGCACAAGACACCGGATCGGCGATCAAAGGCGCGCAGCGTGCGGATATCTTCTTTGGCACCGGCGCTGTTGCCGGTGATCAGGCGGGCCGGATCAAGGATGGTGGTCGCATGGTCACCTTGCTGCCCATCACTGTCGCACAACGTCTTGCGGGGCCGGTTTGATGCGTCGCCCGCGTCATCTGTCCCCCGAAGAACGCGCGCTGTGGGATCGCGTCACAGACAGTGCCATGCCGATGAATCCCGATGCGCGGCCTGACCCCACACCTTTGGCCCCGGTGCAGAAACCCCCCGTCGCGCAGCGCGACCCCCTGCCTGATTTTCAAGTCGGCCAAAAGGCGAATGCCCACCGCCCCAATGACCTGTTACCCGGTATCACTCACCGTCTTGCCAATGCACCGGTGCATATGGACAGCAAATCCTTCGGCAAAATGAAACGCGGCAAATTGGTGCCAGAGGGCCGGATCGACCTGCACGGCATGACCATGGCAGAGGCACATCCCGAATTGCTGCATTTCATCCTCGGTTCACAGGCGATGGGCCGCAGGCTGGTGCTGGTGATCACCGGCAAAGGCAAAGAGCGTGACGATGGCGGCCCGATCCCCACCCGCAACGGCGTGCTGCGGCATCAGGTGCCGCAATGGCTGGCTTTGCCGCCGCTGTCGCAGGCGATCTTGCAGGTCACGCCTGCGCATTTCAAACATGGCGGCTATGGGGCCTATTACGTCTATCTACGGCGTCGTCGGTAAGGTCGCATAGGCCCGCCGCGCCGGCACGATCAGCACCAGCGCCGCAAAGGCAAACAGCGCGGCATAGCCCAATTGCTGCACCTCAAACCCGATGCCGATATCAATCAACCAACCGCTGAACCCCGGCCCGATGGCTGACCCCAGCACCATCAGCGCCGTCGCTACCGATTTGATAGACCCGATATGGCGGGTGCCGTATAATTCTGCCCAGCAGGCATTCAGGATCGTTGCTTGCCCGCCGCCTGCAAGACCCATCAGGATGATTGCAAAGGCGGTCCACCACAGTGACGGCGCATACCAGTGCAACATAAATGCCAGCACCAGCGGCAGCAGATAGATCGGCAACAGCCGCACCGCGCCGAACCGATCAATCGCCCAGCCATAGACGATGGTTGATAGCAGCAAAGCCGCTGTGCCTAAGGGGAATACCGCCACCAGCGACAAATGCGACCAGCCTTTGATTTCTGCGAAATGCGCCTGATGGAACCAGAATGCGGTGCCGAAACCCGAAAAGGACATCACTGCAGGTACCATGACCCAGAACAGCGGATGGCGCAGCGCCTCTGACCTTGTCCAGAACCGGCCATACATACCGAAGGACTGGTTGCTTTCCGCCACCGATTGCGGCGTGCGTTCCAGCCGCAGCAGCCGGAACAATGCCGCGCTGGCCAGCAGGCAAAACAGCGCACAGCCGACGAACAGCGTCCGCCAGTCGACGAATGATTTCAGCCAGACCATGGTCAGCGGCAATGTCGCCTCGCCCAGCATGAAACCGAATGCTGCGATGGCGAGCGCGCGGCCCCGCGTCGCGACAAACCAACGCGCCATAGCGACAACGGCGACATGGCTGGTCATGCCCTGCCCGGTGAACCGCAGCAGGAAGATCACCACAGGCAGCAAGGCCGCCACCGGGTTGAACGCCATGACCAGACAGGACAGCGCCAGCATCCAGATCACGACGATGCCCAGCACCCGCACGCGGAACCTGTCAGCCAAGCCGCCCGCAAAGACCATCAGCGCGGCGGATGCGCCGGTGCCGACCATATAGATCAGCCCCCATTCGCCGTTGGTCAGCCCATATTCCGCGCGGATCTCCCCGCCGAAGATCGAGATGAAAAAGGTCTGCCCAAAGCTCGACAGAAACGACAACAGCGCGCCCGTCGCCAGAAACGGGGCATTGTCGCGGATGAAGCGCAGGTAAGTGTGCAGACCGGTCATAACGTTTAAATGATCCGGTCTGCGCAGAGTTAAAAGCGCAAAATGATAGCGCTAACTGAAAATTACAGCACGTAGCGGCTGACATCCACCGAGCGGGACAATTCCCCCAGATGCTTTTCCACGAAATCGGCGTCCACAGCGATTTCCTCGCCTCCCCGGTCCGGCGCGTTAAAGGACAGATCCTCGAACACACGTTCCATCACGGTATATAGCCTGCGGGCGCCGATATTCTCGACCGCTTCATTCACATCGGCGGCAATCTTGGCCAAAGCCTTGATCCCTTCCGGCGTGAAGGTGACGGTGACATCTTCGGTCAGCATCAAGGCGGAATATTGCAAAGTCAGCGCATTGTCGGTTTCGGTCAGGATGCGGACGAAATCATCCTCTGTAAGCGCCCGTAGTTCGACGCGGATCGGCAGACGCCCCTGCAATTCAGGCAGCAGGTCAGACGGTTTGGCGACATGAAACGCGCCCGAGGCGATGAACAGGATATGATCCGTCTTGATCGGCCCGTGTTTCGTTGAAACCGTCGTGCCTTCGATCAGCGGCAACAGATCGCGCTGTACCCCTTCGCGTGACACATCTGCACCGCGGGCGTCAGCGCGGGCGCAGACCTTGTCGATTTCATCCAGAAACACGATGCCGGATTGTTCGACCGCTTCTATCGCGGCCTTGGTGACGGTTTCATCGTCCAACAGTTTATCCGCCTCATCCGCGATCAAGGCGTCATAGCTTTCGGCAACCGTCATGCGTTTCTTGACCTTGCGCCCGCCCATCGCCTTGCCGAACAGATCACCGATATTCATCATCCCACCGGGCTGGCCGGGAATTTCGAAACCGCCCATCGGGTTTGATGTGTCGGTCAATTCCAGCTCGATGACCGTGTCATCCAACTCGCCTGATTTCAGCTTGCGACGGAACATGTCGCGCGTGCCTTCCCGCGCGTCCGTTCCGGCGACAGCGGTAATCACACGTTCTTCTGCTGCGGCGAAGGCCTTGGCCTTCACGTCCTCGCGCATATGTTCGCGGGTATCCAGAATGGCGGTGTCCACAAGATCACGGATGATCTGTTCCACATCGCGGCCGACATAGCCGACCTCGGTGAATTTCGTCGCCTCGACCTTGATGAATGGCGCGCGCGCCAGTTTCGCCAACCGGCGCGAGATTTCGGTTTTCCCGACACCGGTGGGCCCGATCATCAGGATGTTCTTGGGGTAGACTTCGTCGCGCAGATCATCGCCCAATTGTTTGCGCCGCCAGCGGTTGCGCAGCGCCACGGCGACGGCACGTTTGGCGTCGGCCTGGCCGATGATAAAACGGTCCAGTTCGGATACGATCTCGCGGGGGGTCAGGTCTGTCATGTCAGTCCTTAGATATGAGAGGGGGGAAGTTTATGCAGTGGTACAAAGCCGGGCATGATGCGCAGAACACGCGCGCGAATCCGTTCCCAGAACGCGCCCAGCAGCAGCAGAACGATACCCAGTACCAGTACAGTCATCGCCGCACCGTCACCGTCCAGCACCGTGCCTGCCAGCACAACGATATAGCCGATGGCGGCAATCAGGAATGACCGCCGGTCAATGACGATAGCAACGATGGCGAAGAGCGTCAGGAACGCCAGCAGGATCACATTGGACCCGCCGTTGTCCTGATCCAGCAGGGACAGAGCCACCGTGTTCACCAGCGCTGGCGCCGCCACGACATGCAGCCAGAACCCATTCGCAGACCGGCGGGTCACGCGGTGTGGGTCGCTCATGTCAAAGGCCATGGCGACAGCGAAAACCACCAGACCCAGCGCCAGCGTGATGTAAGCGAAAGGTCCGCCTGCCGACAGCATGAACAAATCGCTGACCGCCTCGATCCTGCCACCACGGCTGGCAGTATAGATGATCGCCACGGCAAAGAGCCCGACCGCGATCATCGCCATCGCGAAAGGCACCCGGAACCGCCACCAATAGATCAGCAGTGTCAGCGTAGCGAGGAACAGCGGCCAGGGCACGCTGGAGTAATCGCCTTGTGCGACCATGAAAGGTTCGGACATCACCGCGATAAAGCCGGATGCGGCGTTGCCCGCAAACATCACCGACAGCGCGATGGCTGGGGCGACCATACGCCGCCTGCGGATGAAATATTCCGACAAAAGCCAAAGCAGGACGCCGCCTGCCAGTGTCACCCACATCGCGTAATCCTGTAGATTCACGATCCGGTCGCCCAGTGCCAGCGTTACAACGCCCCACCAGCCAAATGACAGGATCAGCAGGCCGATGACGATGAAAATCTCGTTAAAGCCTTTGAACAATTCAAACGGCTCATCCCCAGCGGTCAGGTTTTCACGCGCGCCACGGCGGCTGTCCGAAAGGCTGATCAGGCTGGCGGCCTGCTGTTCCGACAACAACCCGCTGCCGACCGCGGCTTTCAGATCGTCGCGGCCGATCATCCAATGCTCTCCACCGTCAGTTTGCCATTGGTGTAGACGCAGATATCGGCGGCAATCGCCATGGCGCGGCGCGCGATTTCTTCGGCGTCCAAATCGCTGTCCATCAGCGCGCGCCCGGCGGCCAGCGCGAAATTGCCGCCCGACCCAATAGCGGTCACGTCATGTTCGGGTTCCAGCACATCGCCTGCGCCGGTGATGACCAGCATGTCCTTACCGTCGCTGATGATCAGCATTGCTTCCAGCTTTTGCAGGTATTTATCGGTGCGCCAATCCTTGGCCAGTTCCACGGATGCGCGGGCCAACTGCCCCGGCGTCGCCTCCAGCTTTTTCTCCAGCCGTTCCAGCAGAGTAAAGGCGTCGGCGGTCGATCCGGCAAAACCGCAAATCACATCCTGCCCACCGGGCGACAGGCGGCGGACCTTGCGCGCGGTGCCTTTGATCACGGTCTGGCCAAGGCTGACCTGCCCGTCACCGGCGATGACGACCTTACCACCTTTGCGCACCCCGATGATCGTGGTGCCGTGCCAGCCGGGGAAAGTATCATTCGCCATCATCATCTCCTTACGGTTTGGATTTATATGGCGGTGCTGGCTGGGTGACACAACCCCGCAGCCGCCGACCGCGGTTTTGGGGGGCGCGGCGCAACAAAAAACCGCACAGGACAGCGGCAGGGTCCTGTGCGGTCAAAACGTACCCGTTGAAGATCAGATCGAGTCTTCGATCCAGCCTTGAATGGCGGCTTTGGGGGCAGCGCCGGCCTTGTTTGAGACAACCTGACCGTCCTTGAACACGAACAGCGCCGGGATGCCGCGCACGCCCATCTGTGCGGGCGAATTGGGGTTTTCATCGACGTTCACTTTGACGATCTTGACCTTGCCGGCCATCTCGACCGACAATTCTTCCAAAGCGGGGCCGATCTGTTTGCAAGGGCCGCACCATTCGGCCCAGAAATCCACGACGACGGGGATATCGGACTGACGCACTTCGGCGTCAAAGGTTGCGTCTGTTACTGCTACGGTGGCCATTGGGATACTCCTTGGCGAAAGTCGGTGAGATGCGAACCTAGGAACGCAGGGCGGATTGGTCAAGGCAATGAAATACCCGTCATGGTTTCGTGAAGCAGGTCAGCGGGCAATGCCATCAGCTGCGCCGTCGCAGTCCACAGGATCGCCACGTTGATCTGTCGGTCGGGAAACACCTGCGCCAAAGCCGCGTGATAGATCGCCTGCTGCCGCAGAACACCCAAAGGTGTCTGCGCCGCGCTGTCCGGCACCAGCCGGTTGGATTTATAATCCACCGCTAGCACCGCCCCATCGGTCAGGATCAGCCGGTCAATCGCGCCGTGCATCCGCCCCAGACCAGGCAGATCGGCGGTGATGGGCACTTCTGTCAAGGTATCCTTGGCCCAAAGATGCGCGAGATCGGGCGCATCCAGTATGGCGATGATATCGGCGATCAGTGTCACATCACCGGTTTGCGCCAAGGCCCGACCCAGCGCCAGACGGTCCGCGGGGGCGGCAAGTGGCAGATGTTCCAGCAACAGATGGATCAGCGTGCCGCGCGCCTTGGCGTCATCGTCGTCTTCGGGCGTGTCGCCCGGCAAGACCTTTGCCCCCGGCAATTGTGACGGCGACAGGGTGGTCTGCTTTACCATCGCTGTAACGCGGTCGAAATCCGGCAGGGTGACATCCGCGACGGGGTTTGGCTTTTTCTGAGTCACCGCGCCTGTGTCCCAGTCCAGATGACTGACCCGCGTGACCGTCAGATCGCCCGAAACAGCAGGCGCACCGCCGCAGGCAAGCACGCCTTTGGCGGCGATGTTGTACCAGCTGTCCATTCCATCGCCGATATCGCCGGACGCCGCTATGATCAGCCATTTTTCTGCCCGCGTCATCGCGACATAAAGCAGGCGCAGCCGTTCTTCGTTTTGTTTGGCCAGCACAGCGTCGCGCAGCGCGACAACGGTATCGGCTGATCCGGCGCTCGCGGGTTTCCAGATCACGGTATCACCGGCGGGCAGGATTTCGCCTTTGAAATCATTCCGCCGTTTCATTGTTTCGGGCAGGATCACGATGGGTGCTTCCAGCCCTTTAGCGCCATGCACGGTCATCACCCGGATCTTGTCGCCTTGGCTATCCATCTGGCGTTTGACCTCAAGATCGTCGGTCTGCATCCAGGTCAGGAAACCTGTTAGGCTCGGCACGCCAGTGGATTCATAGGCAAGTGCCTGGCTTAGCAGTGCGTCTATCCCATCCTCTGCTTCTGGCCCCAGACGGGCCAGCAATTTACGCCGCCCGTCGTGGCGGATCAGGATGCGGGCGATCAGGTCATAGGGACGCAGAAAATCTGCCCTGTTGCGCAGGTCCAACAACACGGCCAACGTTTCCGGCTGCGGCGCATTGCGCAAAGCCTCCCACAGAAAACCTTTTTCCGGGCGGTGATGTGCCAGCGTGAACAGATCTTGTTCCGACCAGCCAAACAGCGGCGAACGCAGGGCAGCGGCCAGCGACAGATCATCCTCTGGCAGCGCCAGAAAGGACAGCAGTGCCGCCAGATCCTTGACCGCCAGTTCCGCGCCGACGCGCAGCCGGTCGGCACCTGCCACGTTTAGGCCCGCAGATTTGCAGGCGCGGATAATTTCTGCAAACAGGTCCGACCGGCGCTGCACGAGGATCAGAAAATCACCTTCGCTGATCGGGCGGCGCAGATAGGTGCCGGAATTGCCATCCTCGACCGGGATGGTTTCATGGGCGATCATATGGCTAATCTGGTCGGCAATGCGCCGTGCCATCTGCACATGGTGGTCGGCATCGCTGGGCTGATCGACCGGTTCGTACCATTTGCGCCCGTCTTCTGTCTTGGCTGGTTCAATCACCGGCCACAAATCGACCCGCCCCGGCATCTGATCCTTGAAGGCGATATGGGACAGGGCATCATCCATCCCGGCGGCCTGATCGCCAGTGAAGGTTTTGTCGACTACCGCCAGAATGGCCTGCGACGACCGGAATGAATGGTCCAGCGACGTGATCTCCAGCCGTTTGCCGATGGCCTGATGGGTCGCGTCAAAATGTGCCTTCATCTTGTCAAAGGCGGCTGGATCGGCGCCCTGAAAGGAATAGATCGACTGCTTTTTGTCACCCACGACGAAAACTGTGCGGTCACGGTCAGGCCGTGACCCGACCCCCGTCGCGAATTCCTGCGTCAGTTTTTCGATGACATCCCATTGCGCGGGGCTTGTATCCTGCGCCTCGTCCACCAGCACATGGTCGATCCCGCCATCAAGCCGGAACAACACCCATTGCGCGACGGCTGTATCGGTCAGCAAACCGCGTGCCTTGTTGATCAGATCGTCGAAATCCAGTGCGCCCATCGCCAGTTTGCGCGCCTCGTAGGCTGGCACAAAGGCGCGACCAAAGGCGTAGAGGGCGCAGGTCCGGTCATAGGCATCCATCGCGAACAGATGCTGTCTGGCGGCAGCAACACGGTCCATCCAGGCATGGACAGCCTCGGCAATCGGTGCCATCGCCTCCACCGCTTTGGTGTGGTTGCTTTGCGGAAAATTGCGGGATTTTGACGTGTTGTCCGCATAGAGCAGCTTTTTGAAAAGCGTCTCTAACACGGGCCAATCGGGTTCTTTCAGGTCAAGCGCCAGCAGGTCGCGGGCCAGGTTTTTGTAGGTGGCTGATTGGTCGGCAAAGAGTTCAGCCATTTCTACCACGATATCCGGTTCGTCGCCCATAAAGGCGATGGCAAAGGCGTCGGCTCGCTGTGGGTCGGGGTCCAGCCCCAGCGTGGCGGCAATGCTGGCTGCATCGGTCTCACGCAGGAATGCATCTTTGTGCCGGGTGACTTCAGCGGTCAGCTTGCCCAGGTCATTGCCGGTGAACCTGTGCAGCATCGCATGCACGGTATCTGCTGCATCGCTTTGCACCAGCTGATCCATCACCTCGGCGCGCAGCAATTGCGCGGCGCGGTCTTCCATTTCGCGGAATTGCGGGCTGACGCCAGCCTCTAGCGGGAAACGGCGCAACACACCGGCACAGAAGGAATGGATTGTCTGGATTTTGAGCCCGCCCGGCGTTTCAATCGCCCGGGCAAAGAGTGTGCGGGCCGCGCGCAGCTGATCGGCATCAATCGCGCGGTCCACGCCGAGGCTGCGCAGATCGGCGCGCAGAGCGTCATCCTGCATCATCGCCCAGGCACCCAGCCGTTTGAACAGCCGGTTCTGCATCTCGGCTGCGGCGGCTTTGGTATAGGTCAGGCAAAGGATGTTCTGTGGCGAGACCTCATCCAGCAACAGCCGCGCCACGCGGTCGGTCAGCACGCGGGTCTTGCCCGACCCGGCATTGGCGGCAAGCCAGGTGGACACCTGCGGATTGGCGGCATCGACTTGTCTTTGGGTGGCCGCGTCACGGATCATGTCAGCACCTCTGGCGTGGGCAGGTCGCTGGTATCCCACTCACCAAAACGCGACAGGTGGTCATATGTGCTGATATCCGTTTTGGAAAACAGTGCATAGCGCGCGGTATAGCCACTGGTCAGCTGCTGCCAATGGGTGAACAATGTTTCCAGCTCGGCCAGAACCACCTCTGGCGGGTTGTTTTCCAACGGTGCGGCCGTGGGTCTGGCTCCCGCCTTGACGGCGATGAAGGCCGCAGCGCGCACCGGCACACGGCCGATATCGGGAAACCCGCCGCGTTCCACCATTGCGGCCTCCAGCAGCAATTGTTTGTCGAACTTTTCCTGCTGTGGTCTGGTCGGCACTGTGCCGGTCTTGTAGTCATAGATGATCGCCGTGCCGTCTGGGGTCAGGTCAATACGGTCGGCCTTGCAAGTCAGGGTCATATCCGCGCCCCCGATCAACAGGCTGCCGGTCCGTTCCGTCAAACGCTGATCTGCCAATGCCTGGCGCTCTGCCTCGTCGGCGAGAAAGCTGTCGGCGATGGCCGCAAATTGTGCCACCCATTGCGCATGGATCGTGGGCCAGGGGCAACTGGCCCCGAAATGGAACGCTGCCAGATCCAGCAAGGCGGCTTTATCGGTCGGCGCATGTCCCTCGCGGATGAACTGATCCAGAATGTCGTGAATGATATTGCCCCGCAAAGGCGCATCAGCGGTCGGCGTCAGCGGATCAAGCGGGTTCAGCCGCAGGACCTTGCGCGCATAGATCGCATAAGGATCGCGGATCAGCGTTTTAATCTGTGTGACCGACAGCTGGTCAGGCCGCGCTGCGAGTGGTGGGCAAGGTGCTGGCCGTTGCGCTTTGGGTGTATCATCCACAGGCGCCGCGAGTTGTTCCGCCATCGCCAGCCATTCATTGCCACGATCCTGCATTGCAGCCAAAGCCGCTTTTCCGCCCTGATCAGGCAAGCCGCTCAGCAGATTGACCAGACGATTGATCCAGCGCGACGGGATGGTTTCTGCATCCGAGGACCGCTTCGCCCGCGTGATCCAGACCTCTTCCCCCGCAATCGCCTGTTGATAATCATGCGCTGATAGTCCGACGCGGCGTTCGGGCAGCAACAGCCCCGCCTGCGCGCGCATCATCCTGTTCAGCCATGGGTCGGGCGGCGGCGCCTCTGGCCATACACCGTCATTCATGCCGCCAAGAATGGTCAGATCGGCACCCTGTTCACGCGCCTCACGCGGCCCGAAGATCAGCACTTGCGGATGGCCGGAGTCACGGTCGCGGACAACGCCGCCAGACAGGATCTTGCCGAACAGCGCTGCGTAGTCACGCGATGACATCACGCCGCCGGCCCCGGAATGGGCCTGCAGATCATTGCAGATGTGGCGCGCTTCGCGCCCTGCTGCCTCGTCCCAGAGCCCACCGGCCCCTTGCATGCCGGGTCCGGCGCAGAATGCTTCGGTCAAGGTCAGATGTTCTGCCAGATGATCGGTCAGCTGTTTGTCGGTTTGCTGGTCCAGACCGGTGATCAGCCCCGCCAGCCATTGCGCCCAAAGCGCCCGACCGCTGCCTTTTGTCGCCCAAGATAAAAGCGCGTCACCGGTTGGAAAGGGTGGGCCATGACGGCGCAGATGCAGTTCCAGATCGCGGGTCAGCCTTAAATGATCGCCCCGGTCGGGATGGTTTGAATGGCAGAGCGGATGTTTGAGCAGGGTCAGCAAAGCCTCGCCCGTCAATTGCGTGCCGGACAGATCGGCGACATGGCGCAGCATCCGCCCCGGCGGTGACAACTGCAACGGCAGACCGGCGCTGTCATCGGGTTTGATATCCCAGCGGTCCAGCGCTGCGGTGACCTGCCGGGTCAGCATACGGTCGGGCGAGATCAGCGCGGCGGTGATACCTTCATCCACCGCCTTGCGCAGGCGCAGCGCAATGGCCTCAGCTTCGGCCCGGGGGGAGGATGCTTCGACCAGGGTCATCCCCTCGGTCGTGGTGATCAGATCGCCCAGATCGGGGCCTTCCTGCAACCATTGACTGGTCACCGGTGCAGGCCGTAAAGACAGCGATATCAATCGGTTGCGTGCGGGTCGATACGGTACAAGATCAGACCAGCGCGCGACATGAGCGGGCGCAAAGCCGATCAGATCCATCAGCCGCTTGAACCGGAATTGTGGGTGGTCTTCATGCGTCATGCCGTCATCCATGGCGGACCAAACTTCATCCGGTAGATCGGCGTCATAGCCAGGCAGGATGATCGCCCCCTGCGGCAGTTTCGCGACGGCCTGCATGAACAGTGCCGTCGCCCCGCGCGACCCGGTGGACCCGGCGACGATCACCGGATGATCGGGCGGTGCATCGGCCCAACGCGCGGCGAGCGTTTCGATGACCAGTCTTTGCCGGGCTTCGGTATCGGGTTCTTCGGGGGTGCCAAAAAATTGCCCGATGATGGTCAGGAACTTCTGCGCCCGCGCCCAATGGCCGGACTGGTCGCTGACGTCGAGCGCCGCGATCGCGTCTGGGCTGACACCCTCGCCTTGCATTTCATCCATCAGGCTGGCCAAACTGTCCGACAGATCATAAAGTGCGGTGCGCGGGGCCAGATCGGGTTCCTGTTCCAACAGCCGCGCTACCAGTTGCGACAATTGCAAACGCCGGTGCAATGGGGCAACGGCGGGGGGGATGGACAGCGATACCGGGTCCTTGGCCAGATCGGTGATCAGCCTGATGCGTGGCAGCAGCAAGGCTGGCACTGCGTCGAACATTGCGCGGATGCGGCGCTGCATCCGGGCGGAGTTGGCGTAGATTTCGACGCGGGCTAATGCCTCTGGCGGCATGCCTTGGGCGCGTGCCATAAGGCCCTTGACCACGCCATCGGCGAAATCGACACCGCAGGGTTCGGCATAGATACGCGGGGTGGCGGTGGGTTCAAACATGCAACATCGCCTCTGCCAATGGGATGCTGGCGGGCTGGCCGACATCGCACCATTGACCGTCGTAAATCGTGCCATAAAGCCTGCCGCGCGCCAGCATTTTGTCCCAGATCAGGTTCAGCGAAAAGGCATCCTGATCCACCTCTGCCAGCAAATCGGTGCGGATGATCTGGACGCCGGTATAGATCATATCCTTGATCGTATCCGCTGCGCGGTGCAATCGGCCAGCGGCATCCAGCTCGAAATCACCGACACCTTTGTGACCCATGGCCTGCGGTTGCGGTACGATCAATAGTAGTGCTTCCATCTCTTCCCGCCATTCACAGATCAGGTGGGCGATTGGGTTCGGCCCGCGCCAGACCGCATCAGTGTTCATCGTGATCACTGGACTGCCGCCAAGTAGTGGCAGGGCATGCCGCAGCCCGCCGCCGGTTTCGCGCAAGAGATCGGTTTCATCGGAAAACCGGATATCGTAGCTTGCGAGATGATCGCGCAGCATGGGTGCATGGTAATGCAGATTCACCACCTTGGGGCCGATCTGCGGCAGGGCGGTCAATGTCAGCGCGTGGTCGATCAGCGGCTTGCCTGCGACCTGCACCAGCGGCTTGGGCCGGTGCATGACCAGATCACCCATCCGGGTGCCAAGGCCTGCGGCGAAGATCATCAGCGGAAATTTCATGGCTGCAGCCTTGTCAACAGGGCGGCGTCGGGTGCTGGCAAAAGGTCAGCGACCACGGCGCGCAGATCGGTCAGCGCGGGATGTGCCAGGTCCTTTTGCAACTGCGACCAGACGCGGGGGATCATCGGGATATAGCGGGTCTTGTCCATCTGTCGGGCCAGCCGTGCGAAAACGCCCAGGATGCGCAGGTTGCGCTGTGCGCCAAGACAGGCCAATTGCGCAGGAAAATCCGGGCCTGCGCCGGTGGCCGTGCTGAAATACTCGGTCATGGCCGTGCAGATATCATCCGGCACATCGCGCCGGGCGTCGCGCAGCAAGGACGCCAGATCATAACCCAAAGGTGCGATGAATGCGTCCTGAAAATCCAGCACACCGATGCGCGCCAGCCCGTCCTGATCCGGACGCCAGATCAAATTCTCCGCGTGGTAATCGCGCAGGGCTAATATGTTGGGATTTGGTGCAAGCTGTGCCATCGCGCGCGTCATCGCGGCGATCAGGTCCGGCACAGGGCGCTGGGCGTAATGTTCGCCGGTGAAGGCCAGCATTTCGCCCGCAACGGTCGGGGTCAGTCGGGGCAGGTCGGGTGGCGCAACTTTTGTCAGATGGATCAGCACATCGACACTGGCGCGATAGACTTGCGTGACCTCTGTTGGGTGATGTTCAACCCGTTTCGCGACATCCTGCGATCCGAGGTCTGACAGCAGCAGCAGCCCTTGTGTCACATCTTTGGCCAATATCGCGGGTGGGTGCAGGCCGGCACTGACCAGCACGTTTGCGATACGGATGAAGGGACGGATATCTTCGCCTGTGGCAGGCGGTGCATCCATCAGGATGATCGATTTTGTGCCTCGGGTCAGCCGCAGATAGCGGCGGCTGGATGCATCGGCAGCAATCACCTGCCGCGCCCAACCGGCATGGCCGGTCTGTGCCAGAAAGGCAGTGATGGCGGTGTCACGATCAGACATGCAGGTCTGTCAGGCGTTGTTGCCATGCTGGCGGCGCATCAAAGGTGACAAGGTGATCATTTGTCCGCGTGGCAAAGGTCAGCGTCAGCGCATCTGGCGGTGCGTCGGCGCCAAGCCTGTCGGGCCATTCGATCAGGCAGATCGCGGTCTGAAACGCCTCTTCCAGCCCCAGTTCGAGCACCTCGTCCGGGTGGGTCAGGCGGTAAAGATCGCAATGCCAGATATCGCCATCGGGGTCCTCATAGGTCTGGACAAGGGTGAAGGTGGGTGATGGGACATCCTCCATCCAGCCAAGCCGTGCGCGGATCACGCCGCGGGCAAAGGCGGATTTACCGGCCCCGATCGGGCCCTGCAACAGAATCGTATCGCCGGGGTGCAGCAATGCCGCCATCGCGCTGGCAAAGCGGGTGGTGGCCGCTTCATCGGCAAGGGCGATCTGATGGGATGTGGCTGTCATGGCGCGACTCTATGATCTGTGCCGCGACCCGCAAGGTCAAATCAGCGCCGGACAGCACGGATCGCAGGGTCAATCTGGGTCAGCTTGCGCAGGCTGGGTGCGCTGACCGGTGCCAAAGCAAATCGCACCAATGTCATGCCGCCCGCAATCGGGCCTGCATGACAGCGGACCAACCGGCCATCGGCCAAAAGGGCATCATCCGTCCAGGGCTTGCGCGGGCCGGGTTGGTGGATGAATTGTTCGAGATCGGCCCAGGTGCCGGTGTCGAGACAGCGCGACTGCCAGTCCGCCAGTTCTGACCCAAGCGCGCGATGTTCCACCCCGCCATCCGGCTGCATTCCCCAGAGCAGCCGATAGGGGCGGTTGTACATCACCAGCGTTCCTGCTTTCGAAAAGACTGCGACCGCATCGGGCAAGGCATCCAGTACGGCCTGACTGGTTTCAATATCGGACCGGAACCGGCGGGTCAGGGATAGATCTGCGGTGATATCCTCGAACAGAAGGGCAAAGGCACCGTCGGGATGCGGCCGCCCGGTGACGCGAAAGGCTTGGCCGTCAGGCAGGTTCCACACCTCGCTGTAGGTCCCGTTTTTGGCGGCGGTTTCCACCGCAGTGAACTGATCGCGCCAGGATGCGTAATTTTTGGGTTCCGGCAGGATGCGGGTTTCGCGGATGCGGTCCAGAACTGTGTCGATGGTTGGGCGGGCGCTGAGAAAATCAATCTCCAGCCGGGTCATATCAAGCAAGGCCGGGTTGAACGTCGCGAGCTGCCGCCGTTTGTCAAATATCGCCAGACCGATCGACAATTCGGCAAAGGTCTTGCTCAAGCTCTGCACAAAGTTGCGCCGGTCCAGATCGGCGCGGACAGCGGCATTCGCATCGCTGGCATAATGCAGGATATCCGCGCTTTGCGGCACAGTCACAACATCAAACCATTGATCCGTCCCTGGCTGTGGCAAAGGCACAGCGATTCGCCGCAGGCTGGTGGTTTGGTGGCATAGCGCTGGAAACAGGGTTTTTTCTGCCAGTGCGGCATCACCACCGGGATGGAGCCGGTCCCAGAAATCCAGATAGGCCCGATTTGCCCAGGTCACTACATCGTTGCTGTCGGTTCGCCAGATCAGTTGCGGTGTAAAGCGGATGACATCGCGCAGCAGCGATAATTCCTTGTGTTCGGGCCTGTCGGATCTGGGCAGGGTTCCACTGACAGTCAGGCGCATCTGACTACCGGGCCAGTCCAGATCAATCCAGACCTCATCATCACAATGATGTAAAATGCGGCGACGCATCGGAATAGGGGCATTCAGGTGATCAGCCAGATCGGGGAAATGGGGTGCCAGCACCTGCAACATCGCGGCGCGGTCCGGCAGATGCGCAAAGGGCGCGATCAGGAGCTGCGCATCGGCTGTGGCATCGATCAGGTCATCGCCGCGGAATAAAAACACTGGTCCCGATCTGGCTGACCAGTTCGGTGCTGCGGGTGCAGGTTCTGCCTGCGCCAGCCGGTGATGCGCCATGGCCGCCCCGATGCCTGCCGAAACTACCATCGCTGCAATCGTCAATAGAATCGTCACCATGATCATCTGTCCCGACCGGTTATCGCGATGATTGTCGGGCAGTGAGGTTAAAGTCCGGTTAAGCCTGCGGTCGCATCATGGCCATGGATTGATCGGCAGATTTTCCCCCAAAGCCGGGGCATCGCCTTTTTCGGTCGACACCATCTTTTCGCGCGGCCAGACGACATCGATGATCGCGCCGCCGGTCGCTTGCCCGGTCCAGCTGGCATGGCCATGACGGCGACTATTGGAAAACGTTAATTGCGCACCGGACCGTTCCAGCAAGGTCTTGGCGATGAACAGGCCCAGCCCCATACCTTCATATCCGGGGCGGCGGATCCCATCCTCGGCATGACGGCGGCGGCGGACGTAGGGATCGCCGATGCGCCCGATCACCGATTGTGGAAAGCCGCTGCCGTCGTCGGAAATCCGCACGCTGATCGCATTGTCCGACCATGTCATGTCGATCCAGACCTCACTCTGGGAAAAATCGACCGCATTCTGGATCAGGTTGCGCAGGCCGTGAATGATTTCGGGCCGGCGCTTGACAACAGGCTGGGTCTGGTGGGCACCCTCGACGGGCGAGATGTCAAATGTCACGATCTTCCCGCGGCTTAGATGCGGTTCAGCGGCCTCGCGCACGACGGTTTCCAGCGGGGCCTGCCGCAGATGCAGATCATCTTTGCCTGCGCGGCCCATGGAGTGCAGGATATCGCGGCAGCGGTCGGCCTGGGACCGGATCAAGCTGGCATCTTCGAGCAATTCGGGGTGGTTTTCCAGCTCTTCCATCAATTCGGTGCTGACCAGCTTGATCGTGGCAAGGGGCGTGCCCAGCTCATGCGCTGCGGCGGCAACGACACCACCCAGATCCGTCAGTTTCTGCTCGCGCGCCAGGGCAAGCTGGGTGGCCAGCAGAGCCTCGCCCATGGCGTGCATTTCGGTGGTCACCTGTCGGGCATAGATTGCCAGAAACACCACGCCAATGACCAGCGCCAGCCAGAACCCAAACTGGAACAACACTGGCAGGGCTAGTTCAAACCCTGCGGCTGTCACCAATGGCATATTGAAATTGCTGATCAACGTGATCAGGCAAACCGCCGTGATGCCTAGAAACAGTGTGCTGCGTAGCTGCAGAACGGTTGCTGCAATGGTCACCGGTGCCAGCACCAGCAAGGCAAAAGGATTGTTCAGCCCGCCGGTCAGGAACAACAACAGCCCCAATTGGAGCAGATCAAAAAACAGCCAGAACGTCGCTTCGCGTTCGGACAGGCGCTTGTTTTCGGGATGGTTGTAGCGCGACACCAGATTCGCCAGAATTGAAAAGGCGATGACGATGCCGACAAGGCCATACTGGAAATCAAGCTGATAGACCTGTGCGGCGACGATTGCGGCCACCGCCTGGCCCAAGGCTGCGAACCAGCGCAGGGTCACCAGCGTTCGCAGGCGTACCCAGTTGCTGCGTTCCTGGTCGTGAAAGCCTTCGAATTCGGAAATGGACATCTGCCCTGACACCCTTTGCCATAAAGGTTTGTGATAGGCTGTGTGGCAGGCGCAGGCAATGCGACCAATCGGCGGTCAGCGTTGCACCGTTGACGGTTGGTGGTCGCGTCCTAGTTCACTTTCAGTAAGATTGAGGATGAACCAGATGAGTACCGAGCCATTGGACCTGGGCGATGACAAGTCGCTGCTGTTGGTGGATGATGACGACGCATTTCTCAAACGTCTCGCGAAGGCAATGGAAAAGCGCGGATTCGAGGTAGAGATGGCCGGATCCGTCGCCGCCGGAAAGGCGATCGCGACTGCCCGCCCGCCTGCCTATGCCGTGGTCGACCTGCGGCTGGAGGATGGTAATGGGCTGGATGTCGTGGAAATCCTGCGCGCCCGTCGCCCTGAAAGCCGGATCGTGGTGCTTACCGGCTATGGCGCTATTGCGACAGCGGTGGCGGCGGTCAAGATCGGCGCGACAGATTATCTGGCCAAACCTGCAGATGCGACTGATGTCACGAATGCGTTGCTGGCACTGACCGATGGCTTGCCGCAGCCGCCGGAAAACCCGATGAGCGCAGACCGGGTACGCTGGGAACATATCCAGCGGATCTACGAACTATGTGACCGCAACGTTTCGGAAACCGCTCGTAGGTTATCGATGCACCGGCGGACGTTGCAGCGCATTCTGGCCAAACGCAGCCCGCGTTAACTGTCGTCGGTGTCGCGGCTGAGCAGATCGAATTTTCGCAGTTTGACGTAAAGCGACTGACGCGACAGGCCGAGCATTTCGGCCGCCGCTACACGATTGTTCATCGTCAGCGACACGGCGGTTTCGATACACATTTTCTCAACGACATTGGTGGTTTCTGCCACGATGTCCTTGAGCGTGGCACTGCCGACCAGTTCGACCACCGAGCGCATGCTTTCTTCGTTCGTGGGCAGCATCGCGCCGCGGCTGGTATCGGCCTGATTTGAATCGCGCATCACAAAGGCAAAGACAGAATGTGTCCCGGCATGCAGCTTGGTCACTGAAATCTCGACCGCGCGGGGGCTGCCGTATTGGCCTGCGATCTTGGTCGCATACATTCGCATCCGCCCGGCGCGGGTGGCGTTCTCGGTCATGACTTTCAGATCAACACTGCCGCGTTGCAGGTAATCGGCCAGACTGCGACCGCGCACGTTGATATCATGCGCCACGTCGATGAGATCAAGAAAGGCATCATTGGCGGACAGAACATCGCCGTTTTCTGAAGCAAAAACAATTGCTTCTGGCCCGCTGAGATACAGGTCCTGCATATTGCGCGCCAGATTGTCGGCTTTCAGGCTGTTATCGTCATCGGGAATGATCCGGCACAGCAGGATGCGTTCACCGGCAGCGCGGAACAGGGTCGGCGCGACCTGTACCACCCTGGACTTGCCGCGCAGTTCGATGGCCATGCCGTCGCTGCGTTCGGATATGGCCAGTGTCGTCAGCGCTTCGATCAGGTCACTGCGTTTGCGGCTTTCAAAACAGCTGAGCAATGTGCTGCCGATCAGGTCATCGCGCGACCGATCCAGCAGGGTTATTGCTGCGGCATTCGCCTCGGTGATCTCGCCGCTCTGGATGGAAACGAACAAGACCGGTTCCGACATGCTGCCCAGCAGCACCCGAAATCTGGTGTCGAATTCGCGCTGCACCTCGTAGTCGCGTTCAAGCGCAAGCTGGGCCTTGATCAATTGCTGCTGCATTTCAGCGATGGCGCGCAGATCGCGACCCAGCATCAGGATCGCCCCGTCGGGTGCGATGCGGTGGAAACTGTAGCGCACTGGGGAATCCCAATCGCTGACTTCGCGCGAATGGTTCAGTTCGACCGGTTTGACGTTATTCTTGCCAGCCAGAAATTCGGCCAGCCGACTTTCAAACTTGGGCAGACTTTCCACAGCAAGAGATTCGCGGATATCCTTACCTTCCCAATGTTCCAGCACAAGAAATGACGGATTGGCAGGGTTGACGATAACAGACAGGACCTGCCCGGTTTCGGAAATGACCATGGCCAGATCGGCGACGTCGGCAATGATGTCGCCCAGAACTTCTGGAGCGATCAACGGGATTGCGCCGCTATCCCAAAATTTAGCGCCGCGCGAGGTCATTGCAGCGTCCCTTCGGGGATATTCCCCTGCATGATCTAAATCTCGCGCAGTTTTGGCGCGATCTTCAGATATTTTGTTGTGAGCCCGCAAAGCTCTAAAGCTTCGCTCGGAAAAGAAGTCGCAAAATCCGCGCCCGTCAGTGTCGTTATGTCAGTATAAGTTTCAGTTTCGAGAATTGTTCCGCCGATCACGACCGGCAGCGACGTCTTGCAAGATTTGCGCACTACATCAACGATCCTGCGCAGTGATTCAAGGCTTTCCCCCAAAGAAGATGAAATGAACACGGCATCATATCTTGTCTTGGCTAATTTTTCAGCTAGTTCAAAGTCCTTGGCGCCAAGCATGAGCCGTACAGACAGGCCTTTGCGGCGTAGCTGGCCGCTTAACACCAGCGCGCCGAGCGTGTGATATACATCCTGCCCCACGATCAACATGATCGACGGCGCGGCGGGATTGGCCGATTGGTCGCCAGCCCATTCTGGGCCCAGCTCTCTTAACATGGCCTGCAGGCGCGACGCGCCGATCGTCACCGATGCAAAGCTCAGCGAATCCTCGCACCAGTCGACACCCAAGTCGCGCGCCAGTTCCGGGATGTAGAGATCGGCAATATCGTCGCGGGCAATCCCGGCGGCCAGGGCGCGTTGCAGAACCTTTATGGTGCCCTCGCGGTTGGCGGCCAGTGCGGCACGGCGCATATCCCGCATCACCTGCGGGTCGGGCGTCCGGTCAACCTGCGGCACCAGAGACAGGCCAGCCTGCGCAGCCAGCGAGGTTGTTTCCGTCATTACGTCTCTGTCTTGGCCATCAGCCATATCCGCTCCCGTTAACGCTACGCAGACATGCATAAGCGCTATAACCACATTGTCCGTTGTGCGGCGTTGAATGTCAAAGAAAATTGACACACGGTGCAAAACCCCGCTGATAGCTTCGCCTAACGGTACGAAAAACAAAGTGTTTACGTAGCTTTCAGGGGTCCTGCGGCGAACTCACGCACAGCATGACATATGTGTAAGTTAAAGTTGACACATCCCCCTGATCGCCCCTAGTCTGGGTGCAAGCAATCAGTGGAGGCCACGTTCATGTCCGTAATCAGCACCGCATCGGGAAGCGTATCATCCCGCGGTCGCCCTGCGGCAAAGCGGCTGTATTCAGACGCCGAACGTTCCCGCCGTGACAACACCCGCTGGACTTTGGTGCAGGGCATTCTGGCCCCGGTGCAGTTTCTGGTTTTCCTGATCTCGCTCGGACTGGTGCTGCGGTATCTCGCGACGGGTGCCGGGTATGAGGCGGCGACAGTCTCCATCGTGATCAAGACAATCTTTCTGATCGTGATCATGATCACCGGGGCAATCTGGGAAAAAGTCGTTTTTGGTCAATACCTTTTCGCCCCCGCCTTCTTTTGGGAAGACGTGTTCAGCTTTGGCGTGATCGCGCTGCACAGCTGGTACATGATCGCCCTTTTGACCGGCAGCATGGCTCCTGAGGCGCTCATGTATGTCGCGCTGGCGGCCTATGCCGCCTATGTCATCAACGCAGGTCAATTCCTGTGGAAACTGCGGATGGCCCGCCTTGACGCGGAGGCCCGCACATGAACGCCCTGACCCCCTCCAACGGCGGTTGCCGCACTGCGCCCGTCCTCAAGGAACGCGGCCAGCGTGAAGTGTTCTGCGGGTTGACCGGAATCATCTGGCTGCACCGCAAGATGCAGGATGCGTTCTTTCTGGTGGTCGGATCGCGCACCTGCGCGCATCTGCTGCAATCCGCTGCCGGTGTGATGATTTTTGCCGAACCCCGATTCGGCACTGCGATTCTGGAAGAAACCGATCTGGCCGGCATGAAAGACGCGCAGGTCGAAATCGACCGCGAGGTCGCCCGCCTGCTGGAACGTCGCCCCGATATCCGGCAATTGTTCCTCGTCGGGTCCTGCCCGTCGGAAGTGATCAAGATCGATCTGGCCAAAGCCGCTGAACGCCTGTCTCAGATCCACGCGCCGCATGTGCGGGTGCTGAATTATTCCGGTTCCGGGATTGAGACGACATTCACCGAAGGCGAAGATGCCTGTCTTGCCTGTATGGTACCGGTGCTGAAAACCACCGAGGCCCGCGAATTGCTGGTCGTCGGTGCGTTGCCTGATGTGGTCGAAGACCAGATGCTGTCGCTGCTGGCTGATATGGGCGTCGGCCCGGTTCGGCTGCTGCCTGCACGACGGATTGATGACACGACGGCTGTCGGTCCGAATACGGTCTTCGCGCTGGTCCAGCCGTTCCTTGGCGAAACTCATGCTGCTTTGCAACGCCGCGGTGCCCGCCATCTGGCTGCCCCTTTCCCGTTCGGCGACGAAGGCACCACCGCCTGGCTGCGTGCCATCGCAACCGAATTCGGCGTCAGCGACGCAACATTCGACGCCGTCACCGCCGCCCCACGCGCCCGTGCGCAAAAGGCGATTGCCCAAGCGGCAGAGGTGTTGCGCGGCAAATCGGTGTTTTTCTTCCCCGACAGCCAGCTGGAAATCCCGCTGGCCCGCTTTCTGACCCGCGAATGCGGCATGACCGCGATCGAGGTCGGCAGTCCCTATATCCACGACGCTTTGCACGGTCCCGATCTGGACCTGCTGCCCGCTGGCCCGCAGATTTCCGAGGGGCAGGATGTGGACAAACAACTCGACCGCGCCCGCGCCGCGCGGCCTGACCTGACGATCTGTGGCCTTGGCCTTGCCAATCCGCTGGAGGCGGAGGGCCTGTCCACCAAATGGGCCATCGAACTGGTGTTCACGCCGGTGCATTTCTACGAACAAGCAGGTGACCTCGCCGGTCTCTTCTCGCGGCCTTTACGCCGCAAGGCCGTCCTTCATCTGGAGGCCGCCGAATGAAGCTGACCGTCTGGACATATGAAGGCCCGCCGCATGTCGGCGCGATGCGTGTCGCCACCGCGATGAAAGGCCTACATTACGTGCTGCATGCGCCGCAAGGCGATACCTATGCTGACCTTTTGTTCACCATGATCGAACGTCGCAACCACCGCCCGCCGGTGACCTATACGACATTCCAAGCCCGCGATCTGGGCACCGATACTGCCAGCCTGTTTAAAACATCCTGCCAAGACGCTGTCGACCGGTTCAAGCCCGAGGCGATCATCGTCGGCGCATCCTGCACGGCTGAACTGATTCAGGACGACCCCGCTGGCCTGTCCGAAATCATGGGCCTGACCATCCCGGTGATCCCCTTGGAATTGCCCAGCTACAGCCGCAAGGAAAACTTCGGCGCGGATGAGACGTTCTATCAGATCGTCAAAGCCCTTTCCAAGCCGCAGGAGCGCACCGCGCGGCTGACCTGCAACATCCTCGGCCCGACAGCGCTCGGTTTCCGTGCCCGCGACGATGTCGAAGAAATCACCGGTTTGCTGTCCGACCTTGGGGTCGATGTGAATGTCGTGGCCCCCTTGGGTGCCACCCCGTCCGATATCGCCCGGCTGCCTGCCGCGCATTTCAACGTGCTGCTTTCGCCCGAAACGGGTGAGGCTGCCGCGCGTTGGCTGGAAAAGAACCATAACCAGCCATTTACCAAGATCGTCCCCATCGGCGTCGGTGCCACCCGTGATTTCATTGCGGAAATCGGCACGATCACCGGCCAAAAGATGAAGATCGACGAATCCCGCCTGCGGATGCCGTGGTGGTCCCGTTCCGTCGACAGCACCTATCTGACCGGCAAACGCGTGTTCATCTTTGGCGACGGCACCCATGTCGCCGCCCACGCCCGGATCGCGCGCGATGAAATGGGGTTCGAGGTGGTCGGCATCGGTTGCTACAACCGCGAAATGGCCCGGCCTGTCCGTGCGCTCGCCAAATCCTACGGTTTGGAAGCCCTGATTACCGATGATTACTTGGAGGTTGAGGCCGCGATTGCAGCGCTCAGCCCCGAAATGATCCTCGGCACGCAGATGGAACGCCATATCGGCAAGCGTCTGGGCATTCCCTGCGCGGTGATTTCCGCCCCCGTCCATGTGCAGGATTTCCCCGCCCGCTATTCCCCGCAAGTCGGGTTTGAAGGTGCCAATGTCATCTTTGACACGCTGATCCATCCGCTGGTGATGGGTCTGGAAGAACATCTGCTGACCATGTTCCGCGACGATTTCGAATTCCACGACGATGCGGGCGCCAGCCACCATGGCGGCAAAGCCAAGGCCAAGGTTGAAGCGGTGATCGAAGAACCCGCAGCGCCCACGGACGACAATATCATCTGGCTGTCCGATGCCGAAAAAGAATTGAAGAAAATCCCTTTCTTTGTGCGCGGCAAAGCCCGGCGCAACACCGAAACCTATGCAGCCGAAAAGGGTCTGAACCAGATCAGCCTTGATACGCTTTATGAAGCAAAGGCACATTATGCGCGATAGCACAGATCATAGCGCGTATCGCTTCGTCATCCTGACGCTCGATTCGCATTCGGCGGGGCCTGCGATGCGGGTCAGTGAGAAACTGTCAGCGGCCTTTCCGGGGCTGGATATCACGATCCACGCTGCTGCGGAATGGGGTGAAAACCCTGCCGCCCTGATCGACGCGCAACAATCTATTGCCACCGCCAATATCATCGTCACCAATCTGTTGTTTCTGGAGGCCCACACCGCCGCGATCCTGCCGGATCTTCTGGCGCGCCGTGCCGGATGTGACGCCATGGTCAATATCATCGCCGACAGCGATATCGTCAAACTGACGAAAATGGGCGATCTGGATATGTCCAAGCCCGCCAGCGGGCTGATGGGCCTGCTCAAGCGACTGAAACCCACCGCCAAGGCCAGCAAATCCGGCGAAAGCCAGATGAAGACGCTGCGCCGCCTGCCCAAGATCCTGCGCCTGATCCCCGGCAAAAGCCAGGATTTGCGCAATTGGTTCCTGTCGATGCAATATTGGCTGGGTGGATCGGACGACAATATCGAACAGATGGTCCGCATGCTGGTGTCGCGTTACGCCAAAGGGCAGGATTGGAAGCCGGTCAAGATCGCCGCCCCCATCGAATATCCCGATTGCGGCGTCTATCACCCGGACCTGCCGGGCCATCATATCAGCACCAATCTGGCTGAACTGCCCAGCCCTGTGGCTCCTGTCGCGACCGTCGGCATCCTGATGCTGCGGTCCTATATTCTGTCATCCGATTGCGCGCATTACGATGCGGTGATCCGGGCGTTCGAGGCCAAGGGCCTGCGCGTGATCGCCGCCTTTGCCGGCGGTCTGGATGGTCGTCCCGCAGTCGAACAGTTTTTCCAAGGCAATGTCGATGCCTTCGTTTCCCTCACCGGATTTTCGCTGATCGGTGGGCCTGCGTATAACGACAGTGACGCGGCAGTGGCGCTGCTGTCGAAACTGGACGTGCCTTATATCTCGGCCCAGCCGCTAGAATTCCAGACTTTGGGTCAATGGGCCGGGTCGGCGCAAGGGCTTGGCCCGATCGAGACAACAATGCTTGTCGCCCTGCCGGAAATCGACGGTGCGACCAACCCGACCGTTTTCGCCGGTCGCCATGCCGCTGATGGGTGTGACGGCTGCGCGCATAAGTGCCGGCTGCAATCCGATTGCAAGGCGATGGCACCCTGCCCTGAACGCATCAACAGCCTTGCCGAAAAAACCCGCCGCCTTGCGATCCTGCGCCGCAAGGAAAATGCCGATAAAAAGGTCGGTATCGTCCTGTTCGGCTTTCCACCCAATGCCGGTGCCGTCGGCACAGCCGCTTATCTGGCCGTGTTTGAAAGCCTGTTCAACACGCTGCACCGGATGAAATCCGAAGGCTACACGATGGAAGTCCCGGAAACGGTCGACCACCTGCGCGCCATGATCCTCAAGGGCAATGCCCAGCAATACGGGCAGCAAGCTAATGTCGCGGCGCACGTCGATGCGGATACGATTGTGCGCACATCCCGCCATCTGCCCGAGATCGAAGCCGCCTGGGGCCCCGCCCCCGGCAAGATACAGTCCGACGGACGCGGCGTGTTCATTCTTGGCCATCATTTCGGCAATGTGTTTGTCGGCGTCCAGCCTGCCTTCGGCTACGAAGGCGACCCGATGCGCCTGCTGTTCGAACGCGGTTTTGCCCCGACACATGCCTTCGCCACCTTCTACAGCTACCTACGCGACACGTTCAGCGCCGATGTCGTGCTGCATTTCGGCATGCATGGTGCGTTGGAATTTATGCCTGGCAAACAGGCGGGCCTTGGCGCGCAGGATTGGCCGGACCGGTTGATTGGCGAGATGCCGAACGTCTACCTTTATGCCGCCAACAACCCGTCCGAGGCGTCCTTGGCCAAGCGCCGGTCCAACGCGATCACGATCACCCATCTGACGCCGCCTTTGACGACGGCGGGTCTCTATAAGGGCCTGATCGACCTCAAGGACAGTCTGAAGCGCTGGCGAGAGATGCCTGCGGAGGACAACCAGCGCGCAGATCTTGAACAGCTGATCCGCGATCAGGCCAATGCGGTCGATATGAACGCACGCAATATCGACACGCTCTGGCTGAAACTGCTGGAAACCGAAGGATCGCTGATCACCGAAGGCTTTCACGTCGTCGGCCAGCCAATGTCTGCCGCCGCCCGCGCCGATATGATCCGCCTGATGCCAGCGGGTGAGGCTGCCGACCGTGCCGCCGAACTGCTGAAAGAGGATCACGAATTGCCTGCGCTGATGCGCGCGCTGTCGGGGCATTTCATCGCCCCCGTGCCGGGTGGTGATCTGATCCGGTCGCCGAGCATCGTGCCGACGGGCCGCAATATCCACGCCTTCGATCCGTTCCGCATGCCGACCGCCTTTGCTATCTCCGAAGGGCGCAAACAGGCCGATCTGCTGCTGCAAACCCACCCGACCTTTCCGCGCACCGTGGCGCTGGTGCTTTGGGGGTCCGACAATATCAAATCCGATGGTGGCCCGATCGGGCAGGCGATGGCGCTGATGGGCACGATCCCGCGCTTTGACAGCTTTGGCCGTCTGGCGGGTGCTGACCTTGTGCCGCTGATCAAACTGGGCCGCCCGCGCATCGACGTGGTGATGACGCTGTCCGGCATCTTCCGCGATCTGCTGCCTTTGCAGACCAGGATGCTGGCCGAGGCGGCGTTGAAATGCGCGCAAGTAGATGAACCGCTGGACCAGAATTTCATCCGCGCCCACGCGCTGACCTATGCGCGCGAAATGAACTGCGATCTGGAAACCGCCGCGCTGCGTGTCTTCTCAAATGCGGAAGGTGCTTACGGGTCCAACGTCAACCAGTTGGTCGACAGCTCTGCCTTTGGTGACGAGGATGAATTGGCCGATGCTTACGAGGCCCGCAAATCCTTCGCCTACGGCGTCAACGGCAAGGCCACGCAAAACCCTGGCCTGCTGCAGAAAGCCCTGAAAGACGTAGACCTCGCCTATCAGAACCTCGAATCCGTCGAACTGGGCGTCACCACGGTGGACCATTACTTCGACACATTGGGCGGCATTTCCCGCGCCGTAAAACGCGCCAAGGGCGGCGTGTCCGCCCCCGTCTACATCGGCGACCAGACGCGCGGATCGGCCAAGGTGCGCACCCTGCAGGATCAGGTCGCACTGGAAACCCGCAGCCGCAGCCTTAACCCGAAATTCTATGAGGGTTTGCTGAAACACGGCCACGAAGGTGTCCGCCAGATCGAATCGCACGTAACCAACACGATGGGCTGGTCCGCCACGACCGGCGAGGTTGAACCCTGGGTCTACCAGCGCCTGTCCGAGACTTTCGTGCTCGACGATGTCATGCGCGAACGGCTGGCGGCGTTGAACCCGCAGGCGTCGATGCGGATGGCGAACCGGCTGCTGGAAGCCTCAGACCGCAAATACTGGACACCGGATGCGGCGACTTTGGCTGCTTTGCAGAATGCCGCCGACGCTCTCGAAGATCGCATGGAAGGGATCGCAGCAGAATGACCCCTTTCCCAATGAATACAACTGAAAGGAGGCTCCTATGAGCCCCAGAGACGAAATCCCCAACCTGCGCGGTCAAGATGGCGAAGGTTCGGTGCAGGTGCATCAGGACGAAGACACCAAGATCGAAGGCGCGAAGGTTTTCGCGGTCTACGGCAAGGGTGGTATCGGAAAATCGACGACATCGTCGAACCTGTCGGCAGCTTTCTCCAAGCTCGGCAAGCGGGTGTTGCAGATCGGTTGCGATCCGAAACATGACAGCACCTTCACGCTGACCGGCACTTTGGTGCCCACGGTCATCGATATCCTGAAAGAGGTGGATTTCCATTCCGAGGAACTGCGTCCCGAAGATTTCATCTTTGAAGGCTATAATGGCGTGAAATGCGTCGAGGCTGGCGGCCCGCCTGCCGGCACCGGCTGCGGCGGCTATGTCGTCGGGCAGACGGTGAAACTGCTCAAGCAGCACCATCTGCTGGAAGACACTGATGTCGTGATCTTCGACGTGCTGGGCGATGTGGTCTGCGGTGGCTTTGCCGCCCCGCTGCAACACGCCGACCGCGCGCTGATCGTCACCGCCAATGATTTTGACAGCATCTATGCGATGAACCGGATCATCGCGGCGGTGCAGGCGAAATCGGCCAACTACAAGGTCCGTCTGGCGGGCTGTGTTGCGAACCGTTCGAAGGACACCGATGAGGTTGACCGCTATTGCGCCACGGTTGGTTTCAACCGGATTGCGCATATGCCTGATCTGGATGCGATCCGTCGCAGCCGGTTGAAAAAGAAAACCCTGTTTGAAATGCCCGATGACCAAGAGGTCGTGATGGTGCGCAAGGAATATATGCGCCTTGCCGAAACCCTTTGGAACGGGACAGAGGCGCTTGCGCCTGCCCCCCTGCCTGATCGTGAAATCTTTGAATTGCTTGGGTTCGATTGATGACCGACTACGCCGCCACACGTGACCGGGTCGAACATTACTTCGACCGCACCGCGACCAAGGTCTGGGAACGGCTGACATCTGATGCGCCCGTATCAGGTGTGCGCGCCACCGTGCGCGCAGGCCGCGACCGGATGCGCGCGCTGATGCTGGCGCAATTGCCGGATGACCTGCGCGGTGCGCGGATCCTCGATGCTGGTTGCGGCACCGGCGCGATGGCGGTGGAACTGGCACAGCGCGGCGCGGATGTCGTGGCTGTCGATATCTCGCCCGCTTTGGTCGAGATCGGTGAAAAGCGGATGCCCAAGGGCTTGCCCGGCAATATCACCTGGGTCGCGGGCGATATGCTGGACGCGACGACAGGCCAGTTTGACCACGCTTTGGCAATGGATTCGCTGATTTATTACAATGCGCCAGACATCGCGGCGCTGCTGGATCGGGCATCGCCCCGGATTGCAGGAAAATTCATATTCACGCTGGCCCCACGCACCCCGGCGCTGATGGTAATGTGGCGTTTGGGCAAGTTGTTCCCCGCCGCAGACCGCAGCCCGGTGATGATTCCGCATACCACGGCAGGCGTGGCGCAGGCCCTGCGGACCGCCAAGGTCAAAGGCACGCTCCGCGATATCGAGCGGATCAAATCGGGTTTCTACATCTCCACCGCGTTGGTCTTTGAAAGGGCACGCAAATGATTTTCAAGGCGTCATCACTCAAGCGGATGTCGGTCAACCTGCTGCCGTTCAGCGATGCGGTCAGCGATGACCTGCCGTTGAGCCAGCTGTTGCGGCTGTCGCTGTTTCAGGTCTCGGTCGGGATGGCGGCTGTCATGCTGCTGGGCACGCTGAACCGGGTGATGATTGTTGAACTGAACATTGCATCGACGCTGGTCGCGATGATGATCGCTATTCCCGTACTTGTCGCGCCGTTCCGCGCGCTGGTGGGGTTCAAATCGGATAATTACCGTTCTGCGATTGGGTGGAAACGTATTCCCTATCTGTGGTTCGGGACGATGTGGCAGTTTGGTGGCCTTGCCATCATGCCGATGGCGCTGCTGGTGCTATCCGGCGATCGGGCGCTGGACGTGGATTGGGCGGGTTATGTGGGCGCGGGCCTTGCATTTCTGCTGACCGGTATCGGGATGCATATGACCCAGACTGCTGGTTTGGCCTTGGCGGCGGACCGCGCCACAGATGAGACTCGGCCAAAGGTTGTCGCGCTCCTTTACGTCATGAACCTTGTCGGCATGGCGGTTGCGGCGCTGATCATTGGGGCCTTGCTGCGCGATTACAGCCCGCTGCGGCTGGTGCAGGTTGTGCAGGGCACGGCGGTGATAACGCTGCTGTTGAACCTGATCGCTTTGTGGAAGCAGGAACGCGTTGCCCCGATGACCAAAGCGCAACGCGAGGCCCCCGGCCCCACATTCCGCGAAGCCTGGACCGATCTGGCCAAAGGCGGCGATGCAGGGCGGCTGCTGGCGGTGGTCTTCATCGGGACCATGGCTTTCAACATGCAGGATGTGCTGCTGGAACCATACGGTGGCGAAATCCTCGGTTTGTCGGTTTCGGCTACAACGATGCTGACCGCGATGTGGGCCTGTGGCGCGTTGGTCGGCTTTGCCTTTGCGGCCAACTGGCTTGCCAAGGGGATTGACCCTTACCGCATGTGCGCGCGCGGTATTCTGATTGGTGTGGTCGCCTTCTGCGGGGTGATCTTTGCCGCGCCACTGGATTCGCATCTGATGTTTTACATCGGCGCTGGTCTGATCGGCTTTGGCTCTGGTCTGTTCGGGGTGTCCACCCTGACCGCCGCGATGACCATGCCTGCGATTGGTCGCGCTGGTCGCGGTCTGGCGCTGGGTGCCTGGGGGGCTGCACAAGCCACCGGCGCCGGGCTGTCCATCTTTATCGGGGGCACCATGCGTGACCTTGTAAACCACGCCGCTGGGAACGGTATGTTAGGAGAGGCGCTCGCCACGCCTGCCACCGGGTATTCGGTCGTCTACCACACCGAAATCGCCCTTCTTTTCGTCACATTAATTGTGCTGGGGCCGCTTGTGCGGCTGCGGCCCATCACACAACGGGGGTCTGCCAAGCTGGAATTGGCAGATTTCCCAACCTGATCCCGAAAGGACCATAACATGGTTGGAACTACATTCTTTGGCAACTTCGATCTGGCGAGCGCTGCAATCTGGTCTTTCTGGATCTTCTTCGCGGGCCTGATCTATTACCTGCAAACCGAAAACATGCGCGAAGGTTATCCGCTGCAGGATGACAACGGCAATGTCGCGCCGAACCAAGGGCCGTTTCCGGTGCCCAAGGACAAGATCTATGCCCTGCGCGATGGCCGTGGTGAGATCGCGATGCCCAGTGGGCAAAATCCTGATCGCACTGATCTGGCATTGGTTGCGTCATCGCGCGCCGCAGGGTCACCTTATATCCCCACCGGTGATCCGATGATGGATGGCGTTGGTCCTGCTGCCTGGGCACCGCGCCGGGATATCCCGGAACTCGACGCGCATGGCCATGTGAAGATCAAGCCGATGTCGATGTTGCCAGAGTTCAAAGTCTCTGCCGGGATGGACCCGCGCGGCAAGGTCGTCGTCGGTGGTGATGGCGAAGTTATCGGTCGCGTGATCGACATGTGGATCGATGTGCCGGAATCTCTGGTGCGTTACATGACTGTCGATCTGAACCCCGAAGGCACCGGCAAGACCCGCCTGATCCCGATGAACATGTCGCGGATCAAAGGCAATCGCGTCGTCGTGCGGTCGCTGTTTGCGCATAACTGGGAAGGTGTCCCTGTCATAAAGGCGGCCGACCAGATCACCATGCTCGAAGAAGAAAAGATCACAGCCTACTACGCCGGTGGCACGCTTTATGCATCTGCCGCGCGTCTTGAGCCACAAGTCTGAATGATATCCGGCCCCGGCTCGCCACCGGGGCCCACCAACCAAAGGGAACCTGACATGAGCCATGATGATTTCGCCGCTGAACCGATCCCCGGACTGCCTGAACGGCTGCCTGCGGATGAACATATCCTGTGGCAAGGATCGCCCGATCCACGTGCCCTGGCGCGCGAGGCTTTGTCGCTGCGTTGGGTCGCCGGTTATTTCGTCTTGCTGACGATCTGGCGGGTGGGTGCGTCCAGCGCTGACTATCCGATGACCACATCGCTGGCGCATGGTGTGCCGTTCGTCGTCGCAGGCCTCGTCGCTTGCGGATTGCTGTATCTTGTTGCTTATGTGCAGGCCCGCGCCACGATTTATACTCTGACCAATAAACGCGTCGCGATGCGGATCGGTGCGGCGCTGACGATGACGCTGAACCTGCCCTATACTTGGATCGGCACCGCCAAGCTGGACCTGAAACCCAAAGGCACCGGCACCTTGGCGTTCGAACTGATCGGTGACAGCCGGGTGTCCTATCTGATGACCTGGCCGCATATCCGGCCTTGGTACATGACCCGGACCCAGCCTGCGCTGCGTTGCATTCCTGACGCGGAAAACGTGGCCAAGTTGTTTGCGGAAGCGGCCGAGACGCGGATTTCCGCGCCACAGGTCAGCCGTGTTGAACCTCAATCCGGCGCTTCAGCCGTCGCAGCGGAGTGAATGTGATGGTTGATACCCCCGCCACAATGAAACATCCCGAAAAACTGTTGGTGCCGCCTTTCGTGGCTCGCGCGATGTTCGGGCTGATGTTTCTGGTCGTCGCTCTGGTCGCTTTTGCCAAGATCACCGACCGGCCTGTGATCGCCGCGGTTGAACAGACCCCGATTGCGCAAAGCATCGATGTGATCATCACCGGTAACAAGACCGGGATTTACACGGTGACCAGCCCGGATGGCGCGCATCTTGCGTCATCATCTGACGATATGGCAGGCTTTCTGGGTGTCATGGGCCGCGTGATCGACCGTGAACGCACGGTCCAAGGCTTGCCGCTGGACGGCACCTTGCAGGTGGTGCGTCGCGAGAACGGCAATATCGCCATTCTGGATGCGAGCACCGGCATGGCCACTGAACTGATCGGCTATGGACGCGATAACGTCGCAGCTTTCGCCAAGCTGCTGGATTGAAACGGCGGGCAGGCTAGCCCCCTGCGCGCCAAAGATGTGAAAGGGAACTCACATGGGATTACTGACCAGAACAAAGGAAACCGCACCTTGCACGGTGACGATTTCGCACCGGTTTGAAGAACTCTCCGCGCATGTCCGGCTGGACAATGGCGCTGTCATCCATCCGGGCGACACGGTGCAGGTGCAAGGACCAGAGATCATGGCCGCCTTCGGCGAATTGGTCGAAGAACAGCGCATCGCCGTGATCACCCGTGCATCCAAGCTGGAACAGCTTTGGACCCGCGCGACGGGCGATTTCGAATTCATGGAACTTTGCGAATTTTCCTTTAGCGACGAGGTGCTGTCATGAACATGCATTCATCCAATGCCGCCACCGCCGAAGAGGCGATTGCCGCACAAGAGGCTTTGCCGCCGCTGACCAATGAAGAAGCGACTAAAGTCGCGATGTCGAACACGCTGCTGACGCCGCGATTCTACACCACCGATTTCGCCGAGATGGACGCGATTGACGTGACCCCGGTGCGCGAGGACTGGGACAAGCTGATCGCCCAGATGAAAGCCGACCCCAACAAGGGCCATTTTCGCAAGAACGAAGATTGGGACCATGTCGATTGGGACGGGATGGAACCCAAGCTGAAAAAAGAATTCATCGATTTTCTGATTTCATCCTGCACCGCCGAATTTTCGGGCTGTGTGCTTTATAAGGAAATGAAGCGGCGCGGGTCCAACAAGGATATCACCGAACTCTTCCAGCTGATGGCCCGCGACGAGGCCCGCCATGCCGGTTTCATCAACGATGCCCTGCGTGAGGCTGGCATCGCGGTGAACCTTGGCTTTCTGACGCAGGCAAAGAAATACACCTATTTCCGGCCCAAATTCATCTATTACGCGACCTATCTGTCGGAAAAGATCGGCTATGCCCGCTATATCACGATCTACCGGCATCTGGAGGAGCATCCGGAATACCGGTTCCACCCGATTTTCAAATGGTTCCGCGAATGGTGTAATGACGAATATTCGCATGGCGAGGCTTTCGCGCTGTTGCTGAAAACCGACCCCAAGCTGACCGAAAGCCGGGTGAACAAGCTGTGGATCAAGTTTTTCCTGACAGCGGTGTTTTCCACCATGTGGATCCGCGACCACCAGCGCCCCGAATTCCACAAGGCGCTGGGCGTTGATCCGGCGTGGTACGGGCAGGAAGTGTTCCGCAAGACATCTGACATTTCCCGGCAGGTCTTCCCGATGGTGCTGGATATCGACCATCCGCGCTGGCAGCCGATGCTGAACCGGCTGCAGGATGCCAATGTGCAGATCGCGGCCGGTCGCAAGCAAGGTGGCGTCGGTGGCTGGTTCAAACGCATGGGCGGGACCGTGAAAGCGGGTCTGACCTTCGTGTCATTGCTGACCATTCCTGTGGTGAAAAGCGATGTCCCTGACAGCCCGATCATGGCACCGGCCTACTGATGCGGGGGGCGGTTTTCATGCTGAAAACCGGTGGAGGCGCTGCCTCCACACCTCCGGGATATTTATACTCGGAAGATGAGACATGACCGGTGCTTTGTTCGCAGCTGTGGCGGCAATATTCCTGTGGTGGTTTTCCACAGGCGCCATCATGCTGGCCGTGCGCTGGGCTGATCGGTCCGGGCGTCATGTGTCAACTGTGATCGCTGGCCTGCCGTTGTTGATTGGCGGCACCTGGGCCGCGGTTGTGTCTTTTGACATGGCGACGCTGGGCGGTGTGTACCTTGGGTTCCTGGGTGCTTTGGCGATATGGGGCTGGATCGAACTGGCGTTTCTGGCCGGTGTGGTGACCGGGCCGATGCGTGATGATTGTCTGCCCGGCTTGTCTGGAAAGCCAAGGTTCTTCCGGGCTTTTGCAACCGTCGCCCATCATGAACTGCTGTTGACTGTCGGGCTGTTGGCGCTGGTTCTGGGTGCGACGGGTGCCGAGAATATGATGGCTGTTGCCACCTATCTGATCCTGTATGTCGCCCGCATCTTTGCCAAGCTGAACCTGTTTTTCGGGGTGCCGCGGATCAATATGGAATTCGTGCCACGCCGGTTGACGCATCTGAAAAGCTATTTCCGACGTGGCCCTGTGACGCTGGCATTTCCTGTGGCGATCACGGTCCTGACGGCGCTGCTGGCTGTCTGCACCGAACGCTTGTGGTTTGCCGGAACTGATGTGGCTGTTGTTGGCTACGGCCTGCTGACGGCGCTGGCCGCCCTGGCCCTTCTTGAACACTGGCTGATGGTGATCCCATTGCCTGATGCGAAACTCTGGCGCTGGATGTTGCCGCAACAACATTCGGGGCCCAAAACCATGCCCAAAGAAGAAAGATAAGACCGATGGATTTTGACGCCCTTTTCAACGCGCAGCTTAACCAACTCAAAGCTGACGGCAACTATCGCTATTTCGCGGAACTCGAACGCCAATGTGGTAAATTCCCCCGCGCGGCCAACCACGCCGCCGATGGCGCTGTCCGCGATGTCACGGTCTGGTGTTCCAATGACTATCTTGGCATGGGCCAGCACCCTGCAGTGATCGGCGCGATGTGTGAAGCGGTGCAACGCACCGGCACCGGATCGGGCGGCACCCGCAATATCAGCGGCACCAATCATGATCATCTGCTGCTGGAACGCGAATTGGCAGATCTGCATGGCAAGGAATCGGCGCTGTTGTTCACCTCGGGCTATGTGTCGAACTGGGCGGCCCTGTCCACCCTGGGCAGCCGGTTGGAAAATTGTGTGATCCTGTCGGATGCGGGCAACCATGCGTCGATGATCGAAGGTATCCGCCATTCGCGCGCGCAAAAGGTGATCTGGAAACACAATGATTTCCGCGATCTGGAAATGAAACTGCGCGCCCTGCCTGCCGATGTCCCCAAGATCGTTGCGTTTGAGAGCGTCTATTCCATGGACGGTGATATTGCCCCCATTCGCGAGATCGTAGAGGTCTGCGAAAGATATGGTGCCATGACCTATCTGGATGAGGTCCATGCCGTCGGCATGTATGGCCCGCGCGGTGGCGGTGTGGCCGAACGCGAAGGTCTGATGGACCGGATCACCCTGATTGAGGGCACTTTGGGCAAGGCATTCGGCGTTGTCGGCGGCTATATCACTGGATCGGCTGCGCTATGCGATTTCATCCGCAGCTTTGCGTCAGGGTTCATCTTTACCACGGCTTTGCCGCCTGCGATTGCCGCGGCTGCACGCACATCCATCGCCTATCTCAAGAATTCCGAGATGGAACGTGCCCGCCAGCGCCGTCAGGTCGCGCGCCTGCGTGCGGCATTGGACCGTGCGGGCATTCCGCATATGCATAATGACAGCCATATCGTGCCGGTGCTGATCAAAGACCCGGTCAAGACCCGGATGCTGGCGGATTACCTGATGCGCGAATGGGATATCTATGTGCAGCCGATCAACTATCCGACAGTTCCCAAGGGCACGGAAAGATTGCGCTTTACCCCTTCGCCGCTGCATACGGATCAGGATATTGATCATCTGGTCAATGCGTTGCGCGTTTTGTGGAAACAATGCGCACTCGCGCATGCGGTTGCGTAAACTATCACACTTTCTTTTGCATGCGGGGCTGGACCGACGGATGCAATGCACTACACTTTAAACAGACTGGGGCATCGGTCACAGAATCAGATCCAAGAGGATGACGATATGAAGAAATTTACAATTGCTGCGGCATTTGCCGTTCTGGCAGCACCCGCTTTTGCAGATGGCATCACACCAACAATCGGTGACGCTGCTGCAGGCGAAGAACAATTCAACCGTCAGTGTGTGGCATGCCACATTGTCGCTGACGATGCCGGCAACGTATTGGCTGGCCGGAATGCCCGTACGGGCCCAAACCAATATGGTCTGGTCGGCAGCCTGATCGGCACTGACCCAGAGTTCAACTACAGCGACGGTCTGGTTGCACTGGGCGAAGCTGGTGAGATCTGGAACGAAGAAAATTTTGTCGGCTATGTGCAGGACCCGACCGGCTGGATCCGCGAAAAGCTGGAAGACCGCCGCGCCCGTGGCCGGATGGCCTATCAGGTCCGTGCCGAATCTGATGCATACGATCTTTATGCATATCTGGCGACTTTCTCTGATCTGGACGCAGCACCAGCTGAATAAGATCGGCAAGTTTCAACGAAAAGGCTGTCAGGGAAACCTGGCAGCCTTTTTCATTTGGTGGTGATCAGATCGGCAATCAGCCTGGCGTTTTCTTCATGCGCCAGATGGCCAAGACTGGCTAGTTCAGTCAGCCTTGCGCTGGGTAGTCGTCTGGCGGCACCCTTGCTGACCGATGGCGGCACGGCCTTGTCATTCAGCCCGGTGATTAAATGCACCGGCACGTGGATGTCCGGCAGTCGCGCCAGCAGCCCGTCCAGCGACCATTGCGCCATCATCGCCAGCGTGCCGTCGATATGCCCGCGATCCGTGATCAGCCGGTGGTAAAGATCGACGCCTGCGTCATCCAGCGTGGACCCGGTCCCTTTGATCAGGTTCTGCACTGTGCTGCGGCTGCTGGTGGCCGTGACGATGCTGGCGCTGAAGGGTGTGGCGGCCAGCGCCTTGGCCATGATCGGGAAGAGGAAACCGGCCACACCTTTGAAATTGCTGAGCGCGGCATTGATCAGCACGATTTGCGCGGGCCGCATCCCAAGTTCCCAAAGGCGTAGCGCGATGGCCCCTCCAGCGGAATGGCCGACGATGATTGCGGGGTTCCAGCCTTCGGCGCGGCACAGTGCAATGATATCCTCAGCCATGAAATCAAGGCTACAGCGTTGCCGCGCGCCCATCTGGCTGAACCCTTGTCCCGGCAGATCGATGGCCACGACATGATGGGTCTGCATCAGGATCGGGAACAGGTGCCGGAAACTCTGCGTGGCACCCCCAGCCCCATGGATCAGCAGGATCAACGGGCCTTTGCCTGCCTCCTGCACATGCCAGCGATGCGGGCGGTGCAGGATCTGGCGGGAATACTCTGACAAAGGCCAGTCGCGCGGGGGCCAGCGCATCAATCCTCCAACGCGGCGGCGACGGATTGCGAGAGCCGTGCCGCATCGGCGCGCGGCATCGGCAGATAGATCGCGCCCAAGGTCTGCGCCAGCGCCGATAGCGCCGGTTCCGGCCGGTTGCCCGTGTCAATGACCAGGGCATCGATCCTTTGCGAACGCACCGTTTGCGCCATGCGCTGCGCATCAGCGGCGGCCTGCACGCGGTTGCCCGCACCATCCAGCGCCACATTAGCGCGCCCGTCGGTCAGGATCACGATAGTCGGCGTCAACCCTTTGCGGGTAGCGGCAATCGCCTGTTCCAGTGCCATCACGATCCCTGCGGCCAGCGGTGTGCCGCCGCCTCCGGGGAGCGCGGCAAGGCGGCGTTTGGTCTGGACCAATGACCGTGTTGGCGGCAGCAATACCTCTGCCTCGGTCCCGCGAAACGACACCAGCGCCACATGATCCCGCCGCGCGTAGGCTTGGGCCAAAAGCAGTTCAATCGCGCCTTTCGCCTCGGCCAGTCGTGACAGGGCAGAAGAACCAGAGGCATCGACAGTGAAGACCAGCAGCCGGTCAGACTTTTCCTCGAACCGTTTGACGCGGATGTCTTCGCTGCGCACTTGCAG
This sequence comes from Loktanella sp., assembly GCA_017390475.1. GTDB lineage: Bacteria > Pseudomonadota > Alphaproteobacteria > Rhodobacterales > Rhodobacteraceae > Yoonia. Next base: position 172,671 of record JAFPBO010000026.1, on the reverse strand, counting down.
GCTGTCGCGCCCGGACGCCTGTTTGCGGATCGTCTGCCATGGGGCGGCAGCGCGCAATGTCGCCACGATATCAATCCGCGCGCCATCGCCCAACCGGCCAGCACGCGATGGCATCGGTCTGCCGCGTCGGTTGCCCTTGCGCGCAGCACCGCTGCCGCTGCCTTTACCCTGACGCGCCTTTTGCGCGGCGATCCGCTCCAGCAGGTTGTCGGGCAGCATGGCCTTGATCGCCTCCAGCAGCATCTCATCCGGCAGGTCGAGCGTGTCAGATTGATCCTGTTCCGTCTCGTTCTGTTCTGGTTCGGGCGTGTCCTGTTCTTCCTCGTCGCTGCCCGGCATCTGTGTCGCGCGATGGGCCAGCACCAGAAGGCAGGCGATTTCCACATCATCCGCATCAACGGTCATTTTACCCAGCAGTGCTGCATGGGCTTTTGCTGCACGCAAAGCGAACAATGGCGCGCGCAAACTGTCGATGCCAAACTGCGCGGCGATCCGGGTGAGTTGGTCGCAGATATCATCTGGCACAGTGACTTGACGCAGATGGGTGATTGCGGCGGTCGGGTCGAAATCCGACACTGACACGGCCTCGCCGATGCTGATCTCTGACAGATCAACCGCAAAGGCCAGCCGTTCCGCCAGCTTCGGGTTCAGCATTTCATCCGGCTCTGCGCCTTCATCCAGCGCCACCAAGCGATGCGCGTGACCTGCATCCAATGTCATCGCCAGCCTTGCGGCCAATTGTGTCGTCGCCCGTTCCGCCATGGTCAGCACCAAGGTTCCGGGGCGCGACAACAGCCCCTGTTCCTGCACAAATGCGCCGGTGGCCAAGGTGGCCGACAGGTCCAGCCCGCCAAACAACGCCTCGTCCGATACTGCCGGATGGATGCGATGTTGTACCCCCGGCAGCCACGCCAGCAGCGCAGAAAAGCTGTCCCGCACTGGCCCGGACCTTGCGCGCACAGCGATGCCGCCCAGCCCCGGATCAATCGCCAAAAGCTGCAATGCCAGCACGGCGCGGTGCCAGACTGCCTCAGCCAAGGGTTTCTTCCACGATCCGCGCGACCCGCGTCCCACTGCCGGCCTCATCCAGCGGATCGCGGCGCAGCCGGTGACGCAGGGCCATCGGGGCCATTTCCTTGACATGCATCCGCGTCAGCGCCGTGTCATTGCGCCAGGCCGCATAGGCGCGCGCGGCCTTGAGCAGGGTCAGTTCGCCGCGCAACCCGTCCGACCCCAAAGCAAGGCAGAGTTCTGCAACATCATGCAGCGTCTTGTCCGGCGTGGTCAGTTCCGCCAGCGCGCGGCGCGCGGTCAGGATCTGGTCGCGGATCGCCGCATCCTCGGCCTGCCAGCGCAGCATGAAGGCGGTGTAGTCATTCTCGTAAGCATCGCGGCGCTTGATCACATCGACGCGGGTGGCAATGTCTTTGGGAGACGCCACCTCGACCGACAGCCCGAACCGGTCGAGCAATTGCGGGCGCAATTCGCCTTCCTCAGGGTTGCCGGACCCGACCAGCACGAACCGCGCCGGGTGGCGGATCGACAGACCTTCACGTTCGACCACGTTTTCGCCCGATTGCGCGACATCCAGCAGCAGATCGACAATGTGATCTTCGAGCAGGTTCACCTCATCAATATAGAGATAACCGCGATTGGCGCGGGCCAGCAGGCCGGGTTGGAACGCCTTTTCGCCCTTGGTGAGCGCCTTTTCGATATCCAGCGCGCCGGTCACCCGGTCCTCTGTCGCGCCCAGCGGCAGATCGACAACGGGCGTCGGCATCTCAACCAGTGTCTTTTCATCCAGCATCGCCCAATCCGGCACATCCGCCACCTTGGCGCTGTTCACCGGACAGCCCTGCACCGCCATGATCGGCGGCAGCAAAGCGGCCAAGGCACGCACGGCGGTGGATTTGCCGGTGCCCCGATCACCAAACACCAGCACCCCGCCGATGGAGGGGTCGATGGCGGTCAGGATCATTGCCTGTTTCATCTCGGCCTGACCGACGATGGCGGAAAAGGGGAAAGGGTGTTTCATGCAGCCTCAAGTTTCGTCAGGGGGGAGATGCCATTCCACGTTCCGGCATCGGAATGCACCGCAAAGCGGGCGTAGAGTTCTTCGGCAAACCAGCCTTCATCACGCACGGCGCGGATCGCATCGGCATGCGGGCCGGTACGGGCGAAACCGGCCATCGCGGCCTCGGACGGCCAGATCGAAAAGGTGACCTGATGCAGCATCGGCACCTCGCCAATGCCGATCTTGAAAATCACATTGGTATCCTTGCCGATCATGGCCGAGATATTCGGTACCCGCCGCCAGAACCGCGCGAGGATGCGGGGTTTGATCGTGGCACGGGTGAGTGCGGCCAAAGGTCCCAGTGTCTTGGCCGTGCCGGGCGCGAAAGGCATCTGCCCGGCCCAAGCGCCCCGCGCGGATTGGGTTTGTAAAAACACCGTCCAATGTTCCGTAGCGTGCGCGATATAGCGGGCGAATATCCCCGCTTTGGTCCGCGCCTGCGCGGTGGCTATATCGGGCCAGGTCGCCAAGATTGCATAGACAGCCGTATTGGGAACAGGCGTAAACCCTTCCCCCGTCCCGGAACCACACAGCTTCCAGAACCCGATATCCGGTGTCTGTGCCATAGACCACCGCGCGCCGCCCATCATCATCAGCGCCCAAGCCCGGGCCAAAGGCCCGGCGAAGCGGAAGAAGGATAATGTGACGATCTGGGTCAAGGCGCTGCCTGTGTTTGTGTCAACTTAGTCTGACATAGCCCCCGTCTTTTGGGAAGGCTGCACAGATAATATTTGTCAACTTGGGTTTACACATCTACGTTGAGGATATGTTGACACCTGATCAAACCGATTCAAATGCAGCCATTGTGATCGGCGCGGGGCTTGGCGGCCTTGCGGCGGCGATGCGGCTGGGCGCCAAGGGCTATGCCGTCACCGTTCTGGACCGGCTCGACCTGCCCGGTGGGCGCGGGTCTTCGGTCACGCAGGACGGCCACCGCTTTGACCTTGGCCCGACGATCATCACCGTGCCGCAGCTATACGAGGAACTCTGGCGCGCCTGCGGCCGCGATTTCCACAAGGATATCAGCCTGCGCGCGCTGGACCCGTTTTACGAGGTCCGCTGGCCGGATGGCTCTACCTTCACCGCGCGGCAGGATACCGATGCGATGCTGGCAGAGGTCGCGCGGCTGAGCCCCGGCGATGTGGCGGGCTACAAGCGTTTCCTGAAAGACAGCGAACAATGCTACAAGGTCGGGTTCGAAGGCATGGTCGCCCAGCCGATGAACAAGATATGGGAAACGATCAAGGTTCTGCCCGAATTCGTGCGGCTGCGCGCGGATCGTTCGATCCTCGGGCTGGCGAAAGCGCGGGTCAAGGATGCCCGTCTGCGCATGGCCCTGTCGTTTCACCCGCTGTTTATTGGGGGCGATCCGCGCAAAGTGACCTCGATCTATGCTTTGGTTGCTTACCTCGAAAAAACCTATGGCGTGCATTACGCGATGGGCGGCGTGCAGGCGATTGCCAATGCGATGGTCCGGGTGATCCAGCAGCAAGGCGGGCAGGTCCGGCAGAATGTCGAAGTGGACGAAGTGCTAATTGAAAATGGCGCAGCCCAAGGCGTGCGCCTGAAAGACGGCACGATCCTCAACGCGCCCCTGGTCGTCAGCAATGCCGATGCCGGTCACACTTATCAGACGCTGCTGCGCAACCATCCGCGTAAACGCTGGACCGATAAGAAACTGAAATCGCGGCGTTGGTCGATGGGTCTGTTCGTGTGGTATTTCGGGACCAAAGGCACCGCGAAAATGTGGCCCGATATCGGCCATCACACGATCACCAACGCGCCCCGCTACGAAGGTCTGCTGCGCGACATCTTCATCAAGGGCAAATTGTCCGATGACATGAGCCTTTATATCCACCGCCCCAGCGTGACTGACCCCAGCGTCGCGCCTAAGGGGGATGATACATTCTATGTCCTGTCCCCGGTCCCGCATCTGGGTTTCGACAATCCTGTCGATTGGCAAAAGGAATCCGCGATCTACAAGGCTAAGGTCATGGCCGAGGTGGAAAAGACCATCCCCGGTTTCGCCGAACGGATCAGTACCGAAATGATCCTGACGCCCGAGGATTTCCGCGACCGTTATCTGTCGCCCAACGGGTCCGGCTTTTCCATCGAACCGCGCATCCTGCAATCCGCCTATTTCCGGCCCCATAATATCAGTGAAGAGGCCAAGGGCCTGTATCTCGTCGGCGCAGGCACCCATCCCGGTGCCGGTGTGCCCGGTGTGATTTCCAGTGCCGAAGTGCTGGCAAAACTGGTTCCCGATGCGCCCGTACAAATGCCATTGAAAGTTGCCGCAGAATGATCCGGTCCGATGACCTTGCCCATTGCCACAATGCCATCAAACACGGGTCGCTGTCGTTTCATGCCGCATCGAAACTGCTGCCTGCTTCCGTCCGTGATCCGGCATTAGCGCTCTATGCCTTTTGCCGTCTGGCGGATGACGAAGTCGATGAAGGCACACATCAGGCCGGTGCGGTTTTACGCCTGCAGGAACGGCTCGACCTCGCCTATGATGGCCGCCCGCGCAATGCGCCGGAAGACCGCGCCTTTGCCGCGATCATCGACGCATTCGACATGCCGCGCGCCCTGCCAGAGGCGTTATTGGAGGGCCTCGCTTGGGATGCCGCCGAATATCGCTACAACACTCTGTCCGGCGTCCGCGATTATTCCGCCCGTGTCGCCAGCACCGTGGGCGCGATGATGTGCGTGCTGATGCGGGTGCGCGACCCCGACACTTTGGCGCGCGCCTGCGATCTTGGTGTGGCGATGCAATTGACCAATATCGCCCGCGATGTGGGTGAAGACGCCCGCATGGGCCGGATCTATCTGCCGCTGGATTGGCTGGCAGAGGCCGGGATCGACCCGCAGAATTTCACCCGCGACCCGCTGCCGGACGCAGCGGTGCGCGGCATGGTCAAGCGTCTGCTGGCCGAGGCCGACAGGCTCTACCTGCGTTCCGAATCCGGGATCAACGTCCTGCCGATCAAGGCGCGCACCGGCATCTGGGCGGCGCGGCTGATCTATGCGGGCATTGGGAAACAATTGCGCAAACAGGGCTATGACAGCATTTCGATGCGCGCGCGCACCAATGCCGGGCAGAAACTCGGCTGGGTCGCACAATCCGCACTGCGGAGCGCGTTTTCTGTCGTGACACTCAAATCCCCCATCGTTTTCGCCAAACCGCTGGAGGAGACCGCCTTTCTGGTCAATGCCGCCAGCAGCAGCAAACCCAGCAACAGCCGGTCGCTGGCGGTGCTCGATATCCTCGCGGATCTGCGTCAAGGCCAAGCAGTCCTTGGAAACCCGCGTCAACGCGCCTAGACTGCGCACAGGATCGCAAAAGGGACGATAATGGATTATCTGCTGTTCGCGCTGTTTCTGGCAGCTACATTTGCTGCCGGGTCAACCGGCGCTTTGTTCCCGACCGGCCCGTGGTACAAAGGCCTGAACAAGCCGACATGGGTGCCGCCGAACTGGATGTTTCCGGTGGCATGGACGTCTATCTATCTGCTGATCTCCTTTGCCGGTGCGCGTGTCGCCGGGGTCGAAGGCAGCGGTTACGCGATGGCCTTCTGGGCGATCCAGATCGCGTTCAATGCGCTCTGGACCCCGGTGTTCTTCGGCCTGCGCCGTCTGAAAGGATCGCTGCCGATCATCGGCGCGCTATGGCTGGCCGTCTTGGGCTGCACGATCACGCATTTCCAGCTGGATTTCTGGGCGGGCCTCGCCTTTGTGCCTTATCTCGTCTGGGTGACCATCGCGACAGCCCTCAGCATTGCGATGCTGCGGTTGAACCCGAATGAAAAACCGCTCGACCTGAACGCGATCTGACCCCCTTGAACACCGTGAAAATCGGTGTCAGTTTTGGGGATGGAACATCACATCACATCCTGGGCCGATTGCGCCCCGCAATTGGTGGCTGTCGCTGCTGGCCGCCAACCCGCCGATATGGTCATTCGTGGCGGCAAGCTGGTCAATGTCCAGACGCGCGAGGTGCTGGATTGGCAAGTCGCCATCGCCGCCGGGCGCTTCGCCTATATCGGCCCGGACGCCAGCCATTGCATCGGTCCTGACACGGAAATTATCGAGGCGAATGGCCGCTATCTGATCCCCGGTCTTTGCGACGGTCATATGCATATCGAAAGCGGCATGCTGACGCCCGCCGAATTCGCCGCCGCCGTGATCCCGCATGGCACGACCACCATGTTCACCGACCCGCACGAGATCGCCAATGTCCTTGGCCTGCGCGGCGTGCGGATGATGCATGATGAGGCACTGATGCAACCCATCAACATCTTCACCCAGATGCCATCCTGCGCGCCCTCTGCCCCCGGTCTGGAGACCACCGGGTTCGAGATCAGCGCCGAGGATGTGGCCGAAGCCATGTCATGGCACGGTATCATCGGACTGGGCGAGATGATGAATTTTCCCGGTGTCGTGAATGGCGACCCGCAGATGCTGGCCGAAATGGCCGCCACGATGCGGGCGGGCAAGACTGTGGGCGGCCATTATGCCAGCCCCGACAAGGGCAATGATTTCAGTGCCTATGTTGCCGGCGGTGCCGCTGATGACCACGAAGGCACGGCAGAGGCTGACGCCATCGCCCGCGTGCGCAACGGGATGCGGTCGATGATGCGGCTGGGGTCCGCATGGTATGACGTCGAAAGCCAGATCACGGCGGTGACGGAAAAAGGCCTCGATCCGCGCAATTTCATCCTGTGCACCGATGATTGCCATTCCGGGACGTTGGTGAATGAAGGCCATATGAACCGCGTTGTCCGCCATGCGATTGCCTGCGGCTGCGACCCGCTGATCGCGCTGCAAATGGCGACGATCAACACCGCCACCCATTTCGGGCTGGAACGCGAACTGGGGTCGATCACGCCCGGCAGGCGCGCCGATGTGATCCTGACCTCTGATCTGGTCACGCTGCCGATTGAGCAGGTGATTGCGCGCGGCAAGACCGTCGCAATGAACGGCAAGATCACCGTGGAGTGTCCGCATTACGACTGGCCCGATGACGCGCGCCAGACCGTGCGGATGGGCAAGCATCTGGATGACGCGGATTTCGCCGTCCAAGCCCCCAGTGGTGCCAATAGCGTCGTCGCCAAAGTCATCGGCGTCGTCGAAAACCAAGCGCCCACCAAAGCCCTGACCGCCGAATTGCCCGTTGTCGATGGCGTCGTCGAAGGGCAAGATGACACGTATCAGATCGCGCTGGTGGAACGGCACCGCGCGACTGGTAAGGTGGTGAATGGCTTCGTCTCCGGCTTTGGCTACACGGGAAGCATGGCGATTGCCTCCACCGTCGCGCATGACAGCCACCATATGATCGTCGTCGGCACCGACCGCGCGCTGATGGCAAAGGCCGCGAACCGATTGGGCGAGGTTGGCGGCGGCATCACCGTCTGGAAAGACGATGCCGAACTCGCGCTGGTCGAACTGCCCATCGCGGGCCTGATGTCCGACAGCCCGGCTGCCGAAGTTGCCGCCAAGGCCGACGCCATGGTCGCCGCCATGGCTGCCTGCGGGTGCACGCTCAACAACGCCTATATGCAACATTCCCTGCTGGCGCTGGTTGTCATACCGGCGTTGCGGATTTCTGATCTGGGCTTGGTGGATGTGACAAAGTTTGAAATTACCGATCTGTTCGAGGAAAATACATGAACGCTTATACCGAGGTTGTCATCCGGACACCTGACCTGCCCGCCGCCGAGGCCTTTACCGACCCCAAGGCCGCCGTCGCACGGCTGCACGAACTTTACGCCACATCGATCAAATTCCTGTCGGAAAACTTTGTCGCCGCCCTGCGCGATGGCCAGCCCGATGCGCGGTTCCGCGCCTTCTATCCCGAAATCCGCCTGACGACCTCGGTCCATACCAAGATGGACAGCCGCCTGTCCTTTGGCCATGTCGCCGAACCCGGCACCTATGCGACGACCGTCACGCGGCCTGACCTGTTCGCCGCCTATCTGGAGCAGCAGATCGACCTTTTGCTGAAAAGCCACGGTGTGCCAGTGGTGATCGGCGCGTCCGAGACAGTGATGCCGGTGCATTTTGCCGTGGCGAATGATCCGGGCGTGACCGTGCCGCATGACGGATCAATGGATTTCAACCTGCGCGATAATTTCGATGTCCCTGACCTGAGCACGACGCATGACGCCATCGTCAATGGCGCGGGCTTTACCTATCCTGACGGCGCGCGGCCACTTGCGCCCTTCACCGCGCAGCGGATCGATTACTCACTCGCGCGGCTGGCGCATTACACCGCGACCTCGGCCGAGCATTTCCAGAACCATATCCTGTTCACCAACTACCAGTTCTATGTCGAGGAATTTGAATTCTTCGCCCGCCAGATGCTGGCCGATCCTGACAGCGGCTACACCAGCTTTGTCAGCACCGGGAATGTGGAAATCACCACCCATGACGCCGACATTCCCACCCCTACTAAATTGCCGCAGATGCCGACCTATCACCTCAAACGCCCCGGCGGCGCGGGGATCACCTTGGTCAATATCGGTGTCGGCCCGTCGAATGCGAAAACCGCGACCGACCATATCGCCGTGCTGCGCCCGCATGCGTGGCTGATGGTCGGCCATTGCGCCGGTCTTCGCAATTCGCAGCGGCTGGGCGATTTCGTGCTGGCCCATGCTTACCTGCGCGAAGATCACGTGCTGGACGACGATCTGCCTGTCTGGGTGCCGATCCCGGCGCTGGCGGAAATCCAGATCGCGCTGCAAACCGCTGTGGCCGATGTGACCAAGCTGGAAGGCTATGAGCTGAAGCGGATCATGCGCACCGGCACGGTCGCGACAATCGACAACCGGAACTGGGAATTGCGCGAACAGGCAGGGCCAGTGCAGCGACTGTCACAGTCGCGCGCCATCGCATTGGATATGGAAAGCGCAACAATCGCCGCCAATGGATTCCGCTTCCGGGTGCCTTATGGCACGCTTCTCTGTGTCTCGGACAAGCCGCTGCATGGGGAACTCAAGCTGCCCGGCATGGCCTCGGAGTTCTATAAAACACAGGTCGCCGCCCATCTGATGATCGGTATTCGGGCGATGGAACTGCTCCGCGAAATGCCGCTGGAACGCATCCATAGCCGCAAATTACGCAGTTTTGAGGAAACCGCTTTCCTCTGAAACAATAAAATCAGCGGAAAAGTGCGTTTTTGCCTTGTCAGGCAACGCTATTCGTTGTGGTGTGCCACAACATACCGTTATATCGGCGGGGAACATGCCCTACAGATGGGGCGCATGATGGAGACCAGGAAAATGGCGACGAAACCAATGACAAAAGCGCAGCTGGTTGCTGCAATTGCCGAACAGACCGGCATGGACAAAAAAGCAGCGGGCACAGCGCTGGATGCCGTGACCGGCATCATCACATCCGAAGTTGCAGGCGGCGGTGCTGTCACCCTGCCCGGCGTTGGCAAAATCTATTGCCGTGAGCGGCCAGAGCGGATGGTGCGTAACCCCGCCACCGGCGAGCAGATCAAAAAAGAAGCAGACAAGGTTGTCAAAGTGACAATCGCGAAAGCGCTGAAAGATAGCGTCAACGGCTAAGCCATCAGGCCTTGTGCCGGACGCAAAATCACGAAAGGGTCGCCCCGACAGGCGGCCCTTTTTCGTTGAGGTGACATGGATATCAAAGCAATCGTCATGGGCCTTGCCTTTGCGTTCATGTGGTCATCTGCCTTTACCTCTGCCCGCGTCATCGTCGAATATGCACCGCCTTTGTCAGCATTGGCGCTGCGGTTTCTGATCTCGGGCTTGATCGGCGTGGGGATTGCGTGGTTGCTGGGCCAATCCGCGCGACTGACAAAGCGGCAATGGACCGGCGTCGTGATCTTCGGCCTGTGCCAGAACGCACTTTATCTGGGTCTGAACTTTGTCGCGATGCAGACGATCCCGGCGTCGCTGGCCGCGATCATCGCATCCACCATGCCTTTGCTGGTGGCGCTTGTCGGCTGGGTCGTGTTCGGCACCAAGGTCCGCCCCTTGGGTATCGCGGGCCTGTCGGCTGGCGTTGTCGGGGTCGTCCTGATCATGGGCGCGCGGATCAGTGGCGGCGTTGATATCTTCGGTCTGGTCCTCTGCGTGATCGGTGTGATCTCGCTGACCATCGCGACGCTGGCGGTCATGGGTGCCTCATCCGGCGGCAATGTGCTGATGATCGTCGGTCTGCAGATGCTGGTCGGCGCTGTCCTGCTGGCGGTGCCCGCGCTGGCATTTGAAACGCTTGTCATCACATGGAACTGGCAGCTGATCGTCGCCTTCATCTACACCGTGCTGGTGCCGGGGCTGGCAGCGACGCTGGTCTGGTTCCTGCTGGTCGGCCGGATCGGCGCGGTGAAAGCGTCAACCTTCCACTTTCTCAACCCGTTTCTGGGTGTCGCCGTCGCCGCGGTCCTGCTGGGCGAAAGCATCGGGCCGCTGGATGTGCTGGGCGTCGTGATCATCGCCGCCGGTATTCTGGCAGTGCAGCTGTCGCGTCAGCCGCCGATCACGCCACGGACGCCGCCGGTCTGACCACGATCCAAGAGCAGGTGATCAAGGATCACGCAGGCCATCATCGCCTCGCCCACCGGCACGGCGCGGATGCCAACGCAGGGGTCGTGGCGGCCCCTGGTCACGACTTCGGTGGGCGAGCCATCCATCATGATCGACTTGCGCGGTGACAGGATCGACGATGTTGGCTTCACCGCGAAACGCACGACGATATCCTGCCCCGTGCTGATCCCCCCCAGAATACCGCCCGCATGGTTGGAGCTATATTCCGGCCCATCCGGCCCCATGAAAATCTCATCCGCATTGTCGCGCCCGGTCAGCGCGGCGGCGGCCATGCCTTCGCCGATCTCGACACCTTTCACAGCGTTGATCGACATCATCGCCGCCGCCAGATCAGTGTCTAGCTTCGCATAAACCGGCGCACCGATCCCCGCCGGGACACCGCGCGCCACGACTTCGATGATCGCGCCGACCGAATTATGATCATCCTTGCGCAGCCAAGTCAGATACTCGTTCCATTCCGTCGCCGCCTGCGCATCGGGGCAAAAGAAATCATTCTGATCGATCTGGTCCCAATCCATATTGGAACGATCAATCTGCTTCGCCCCCATCTGGGTCATGTAGCCCTTGATCTGCACGCCCGGCGCAATCGCCTTGATCGCCTCGCGCGCGACACCGCCCGCCGCCACCCGCGACGCGGTTTCCCGGGCCGAGGATCGCCCGCCGCCACGTGGATCGCGCAAGCCATATTTCTGGTGATAGGTGATATCGGCATGGCCAGGCCGGAAGGTGTTCAGGATATCGCCATAATCCTTGGACCGCTGATCTGTATTCTGAATCATCAGTTGGATCGGCGTGCCCGTCGTGCGCCCTTCATAGACCCCCGACAGGATCGCCACGGCATCCGCTTCATTCCGCTGGGTGGTGTTCTTGTTCAACCCGGGGCGGCGTTTGTCCAGCCATTGCTGGATCATGTCCGCCTCAAGCGGCACACCCGGCGGGCAGCCATCGACGGTCGCCCCTAGGGCTGGCCCATGGCTTTCGCCCCATGTGGTAAAGCGGAAAAGATGACCGAAACTGTTGATGGACATGGCGAACCCCCGTTTGTCATCGGTCTAGCGGGCGGGGGTCACAGGCTCAAGAGGTTTCCCTTGCGCCCGCCTGACATCCACCCTAGCCTGCCTGTCACCTCGGGGTGCCATTCCGGCTGAGATGCGCAAGCAGACCCGTTGAACCTGAACCGGTTAAGACCGGCGGAGGGAAGGTATGGCAATCCCGCTATCCCCCAATCCGCCCGTCGCATTTGGAGGATAGGATGCAAAACCACATTTATCTGCCACTTGCCGCGGGATTTGCGCTTTGTGCCACGGGCACTTTGGCGCAGACCCCGGTGTTGCAAGTCATGACCTACGACAGTTTCGTCAGCGAATGGGGCCCCGGCCCCGCGATCAAGACAGCGTTCGAGGAAACCTGCGGCTGCGAAGTGCAATTTATCGGCACAGGCGACGGCGCTGCCCTTCTCGCGCGCCTGCAATTGGAAGGGCCACGGACAGAGGCCGATATCGTCCTCGGCCTCGACACCAACCTGACCGCCGCCGCCCGCGCCACAGGCCTGTTTGCCCCGCATGGGGTCACGGCTGATCTCGACCTGCCGATCACATGGGACGACCCTGATTTCCTGCCCTTTGACTGGAGCTATTTTGCCTTCGTCGGCAATGCGGGTGCCGAAGCTCCGACATCGCTGCAGGCATTGGCCGACAGCGATATCCAGATCGTCATCCAAGACCCGCGATCATCCACCCCCGGCCTTGGCCTGCTGATGTGGGTCAAGACCGCCTACCCCGACACCGCCGCTGACCTCTGGGCCGATCTGGCGGATAATATCGTTACCGTCACCCCCGGCTGGTCAGAGGCTTACGGGCTGTTTCTGGAAGGCGAAGCCGACGCTGTCTTGTCCTACACGACGTCCCCCGCTTACCACGTGATCGCCGAAGACGACGATACCAAGGTCGCCTGGGCCTTTGACGAAGGCCATTACATGCAGGTCGAGGTGGCAGCCAAAGTCGCCAGCACCGACCAGCCGGATCTGGCGGGCCAGTTTCTGGCCTTCATGGTGTCCGATACGTTCCAGTCGATCATCCCTGAAACCAACTGGATGTATCCCGCCGTCGTGCCAGCAGACGGCCTGCCCGCAGGCTTTGACACGCTGATCACACCCGACACCGCCCTGCTGTTGTCGTCCGAGGATGCGGCGGCGATCCGTGACGAAGCCTTGGATGAATGGCGCAACGCGCTGTCGCAATAGCGCCACGCTGGCCCGGTACCGCTGCGGCGGTGCTGGTGCTGGTGCTGACCATCGGGACGCTGGCCGCTGTCGGCTGGCGTGCCGAATGGCAACGCGGGTTGTCACCTGCCGATTGGGTGGTGATCCGCTTTACCCTGCATCAGGCGCTGGTGTCCGCCATGCTTAGCGTTGTGCTGGCAATCCCCGTCGCGCGGGCCTTGGCGCGGCGGCAATTCGCCGGGCGTAAGGTGCTGGTCACGCTGCTGGGCGCACCGTTTTTGTTGCCGGTGATCGTCGCGGTGATCGGGCTGATCGCAGTGTTCGGGCGCAATGGCGTCGTGAATACTGGCCTGACATGGCTGGGCCTGCCGACGGTCACCATCTACGGCTTTCATGGCGTCGTGCTGGCGCATGTGTTCTTCAACCTGCCCTTGGCGATCCGGCTGATCCTGCAAGGATGGCTGTCGATCCCGGCGGAACGGTTCCGGCTGGCCGCATCGCTGAACATGCCGGTCGGGCGCTTGCTCGAATGGCCGATGTTGCGCAATGTCGTGCCGGGGGCGTTTCTGGTGATCTTCCTGATCTGCCTGACCAGTTTCGCCGTGGCGTTGACCTTGGGCGGCGGGCCGCGCGCCACCACGGTAGAGCTGGCGATCTATCAGGCGCTGCGGTTCGATTTCGATCTGGGGCGCGCCGCGATGCTGGCGGCGATCCAGTTCGGGCTATGCGCTGTGGCGGCGGCTTTGGTCTGGCGGGTGACAAGCGTCGATGCCTTGGGCGCGGGGTTGGACCGTGTCGTGCAACGCTGGGACCTGCGCTGGCCGTTAATGGATTACCTGATGATCGCGCTGGTCGCTGTCTTTTTGTTAATGCCTTTGGCCATGATCATCTGGCGCGGCGTGCCGGGGCTGGCGCTGATGCCCGCCTCGATCTGGGCGGCAGCGGGCAGGTCGGTCATTGTCGCAGCGTGTTCCGCCTTGCTTTGCGTCACGATGGCGCTGGGCCTTGCCCTGCGCGGTGGGTCGCTGATCGCTGTTGTCGGCGTCCTGCCTTTGGCCGCGTCCGGTCTGGTCGTCGGCACAGGCGCGTTCTTACTGGTCTATCCCGTCATCAACCCGGCCCGTCTGGCCCTGCCTATTACGATCTTGGTTAACGCAACGCTCGCCCTGCCCTTTGCCCTGCGCGCGATCGCCCCATCGGCTACGGCGATCCAGCGTGATTTCGCGCGCTTGGGGGCGAGCCTTGGGCTGACCGGCTGGGCCTTCGTGCGGATTGTCGTGTTGCCGCGCATCCGCCGACCCCTCGGCTTTGGCGCGGGGCTTGCGGCGGCTTTGTCGATGGGTGATCTTGGGGTGATCGCCTTGTTCGCGGGCGAGGCGGAACAAACCCTGCCACTCGCCATGTTCCGGCTGATGGGCGCGTTCCGGATGGAGGCGGCGGCAGGGGCAGCGCTGTTGTTGCTGGTGCTCAGCTTTGCTGCCTTTTGGCTTTGCGATCAAGGAGGGCGCGCCGATGCTGACCTGTGACAAGCTGCTGCTGACGCAGGATGATTTCACGCTGATGGCCGACATAACCTTCCCCGCGGGGAAGGTTACTGCACTGATCGGCCCATCCGGGGCAGGGAAATCGACACTTTTGGCGGCGATCACCGGGTTTCTTGCACCCGCCGCTGGCCGTGTGCTGTGGCAGGGCGATGACCTGACTGGGCTGGCCCCCGGTGCGCGGCCGATCTCTGCGATCTTTCAGGACAATAACCTGTTTCCGCATTTGACGATCAGACAGAATGTGGGGCTTGGGCTGCGCCCTACGCTGCGGTTGACCCGTAACGAATTGACGCAGGTCGAACACGCGTTGGATGCCGTGGGACTTTCCGGGTTAGGCAGTCGCAAACCGGGTGCCCTGTCCGGCGGGCAGCAAAGCCGTGCCGCCTTGGCGCGGGTGCTTTTGGCGCAGCGGCCCGTGGTATTGCTGGACGAACCCTTTGCAGCACTCGGGCCGGGGTTGAAGGATGAAATGTTGGATCTGGTGCAGGCGACCCTGGGCGCTGCCGGGCGGACATTGCTGATGGTGACGCATGATCCGTCAGATGCGAAACGTATCGCAGATCAGGCTGCATTCGTCGGCGATGGGCAGGTCAGCGCACCCATTTCAACGGATGTGTTTTTCCGTGATCCGTCACCCGCCTTGGCGGCTTACCTTGGCTGAACGCAAAAGGCCCGCCGTGATGGCGGGCCTTTCATCAACCGGCACAGCGGTGATTACTTTTTCTTGTTCTTATAGGGTGCCCAAAGGCGCTTGTTGGTCAGATAGAGCAGGACCGACAGCAACGTCAGGAAGATCACGCCGGTCAGACCGGCCTGCTGGCGGGCCATCATCTTGGGTTCGGCTGTCCACATCAGGAAGGCGGCGACGTCCATCGAAACAGCTTCCAGATCGGTAGAGCTGCCGTCGGCATAATCAACATCATCGCCATACAAGGGCGGCGCCATGTTGATCCAGCTACCGGGAACCATATGGTGGCCGTTGTCGTCGATGCAGCTTTCGGGGAAACCACCGGCGGCGAAAGCCACGTTGTAGTAGCCGTCCATCGGCTCGCCTTCCAGCGCACATTCGGGCTCTTCATGATAGCCGGTCATCAGCGATGCGATATATTCAGCACCGCCCATCCCGCGGAACAATTGCGCCATGCCGGTGCCATAGGGCCCTTCAAAACCGGCGCGTGCCTTGGCCATCAGCGTCAGGTCTGGCGCATTGGCAAGGTTGGAACTGGGGAACTTATCCGTAGGTGTCGCCGGGCGGAAATCGCCTTCTCCATCGAACAGGGCCTGATCGAAGACTTCATAGAATTCCGCATAGGCGAAAACCTGATCTTCGGGCAGGCCGGGGCCGCCAGCATCGCCAAGGTTGCGGAACGACAGATATTCCAGACCGTGGCAGGCGGCGCAAATCTCGGTATAGACCTGAAGGCCACGCTGCAACTGCATCTGATCGAACTGACCAAACGGTCCTTCGAACGAGAATGCGTAATCTGTTACTTCGATCTCCGCGCCCGCCGCGATGGCCTGCCCTGATGTCAGGGCAAGCGCTGTAGTGGCGGCGAGTGTGAATTTACGGATCATGTTCATCTGCTTCCTCACTCCGCCGGGTTCGCAACGGGGGTGCCGTCGCTTTTCGGCGCGTAATGCGCGTTGTAATCTTCTTCGATGGTCGCTGGCGGTGTCAGCGGCTTTTCGATCACACCCAGCAGCGGCAGGATCACCAGGAAATAGGCGAACCAATAGACCGAGCCGATCAGCGCGATATAGGGATAGATCCCTTCCGCCGGCATCGCCCCTGCCCACATCAGGACAAAGAAATCGACGACCAGCAGCCAGAACCAGTACTTGAACATCGGGCGATACCGACCAGACCGCACGCTTGATGTATCCAGCCATGGGGCCAGCGCCATCACGACAATCGCACCGAACATCGCCAGAACCCCAAAGAACTTGGCGTCAACGATCCCGAAAGTGATCCACTGCGTTGCAATCACCAGCCAGACATCACCGTCAAAGGCCCGCAGGATCGCGTAAAACGGCAGGAAGTACCATTCGGGCACGATATGCGACGGCGTCGCCAGCGGGTTGGCAGGGATGTAGTTATCCGGGTGGCCCAGATAGTTTGGCATGAACCCGACAACCGCCATGAACACGACAAGGATAACGGCCAGCGCGAACAGGTCCTTGATCACGAAATAGGGCCAGAAGGGCAGGGTGTCTTTCTCTGCATCTTCTTTCGACGTGCGGCGGACTTCAACACCAGTCGGGTTGTTGTTGCCGGTCGTGTGGAACGCCCAGATATGCACGATCGTCAGGCCGAGCAGGATGAATGGCAGCAGATAATGCAGCGAAAAGAAGCGGTTCAGTGCAGGCTGACCCACTGCAGATGCTCCCAGCAGCCATGTCTGTACGCTTTCGCCGACAAAGGGAATTGCGCCGAACAAGCCGGTGATCACCGCCGTGCCGTGGAACGACATCTGACCCCATGGCAGCACGTAGCCCATGAATGCGGTGCCCATCATCAGCAGATACATCAGCATGCCGATGATCCATGTCACCTCACGCGGGGCCTTGTAGGACCCATAGTACAGCGACCGGAACATATGCGCATAGACAGCGACAAAGAACAAAGACGCGCCGTTCATGTGGAAATAGCGGATCATATGGCCGCCGTTCACATCACGCATGATATGTTCGACTGACGCAAAGGCCATATCGACATGCGGCACGTAATGCATGACCAGCACGATGCCGGTGACGATCTGCAGCACCAGCGTGAACACCAGGACGATACCCCAGATCCACATCCAGTTCAGGTTCTTCGGCGTCGGCAGGACCAATGTGTCATACAGCAGCCCGACGATGGGCAGCCGCGTATGCAGCCACTTTTCGCCGTTCGACTTTGGTTCGTAATGGTCGTGGGGGATACCAGCCATGGATCGCTCTCCTTAACCGAGTTGAATGGTTGTTTCGTCCACGAAGGACGCAACGGGAATATCAAGATTGCGGGGTGCAGGACCACGGCGGATGCGACCGGAGGTGTCGTAATGCGACCCGTGGCAGGGGCAGAACCAGCCATTGAAATCACCGGACTGACCAAGCGGCACACAACCCAGGTGCGTACAAATCCCCATCTGGACCAGCCAGACGCCGTCTTCTGACAGGGCGCGGTTCGCGTCGCTGGCATCAGCGTCATCAGGCAGGTTGGCGTTCTGTGACAGACGGTCAGGCAATTGCGATAATTCGACCGCATTCGCCTCGGCGATTTCGGCTTCGGTGCGGGCGCGGATGAAAACCGGCTTGCCCTGCCAAAGGACCGTCAATTGCGTGCCGGGGCTGACAGCGCTGACATCAACGCGGATCGAGGCCAGTGCCAGAACGTCGGCGGAAGGGTTCATTTGATTGACGAGGGGCCAGACCGCGGCGCCCGTCACGACAACGCCTGCTCCGGCGGTGGCATAGTAAAGGAAGTCGCGGCGTGTTCCCTGATGTTCTTCTACTTGTGACACTGGGTGCATCTCCGGTTCGTTAGCGGGCGGACTGCCCATGCAAAGACTAGACCGATGTTGCCATCGGTCCAATTGGCGGTTGTTTAGCCCCCTTCACAACAGCCGTCCAGCGGACAATCGGGCGCAGGGTCCCTTGCAAGAGGCTGATGGCGCAAACATCACCGGTCAGGATAGTTCCTGACCCCAGCGATACCATGTGCCTAAAGCAACCCCAAAACACAGCCATCATCGTGGGTTTAATGCAAACGAATCGCTATTGCATTGTAATTTTAAGCGAATATTCAAATATTTGTTGCCCGGTGACCACAACGGGGGGCGGATGCCGGGCCATCACTTAATGTTTTCTTGAGACTTTCTGTGGCAAACTTTATTCGTCAATTACACCTGCTGCCCTGGGGATTCGAATATTATGCGCGTCATCGCACTCTGCTGCTTCATCTTCGCTGCCCCCTCCCTGGCCTTCGGTCAGGTTGAGCTAAGCTTTTATGGCGGCGCGCAATCTGCTCCCGCCTCTGACATATCGATTCGCAACGATCCGATCATTGCCGACTCTGATTTCCGGCAAAGCTGGGAAGGCCGGTCAGGCAGCGCGCCGATCTATTACGGTATCCGTGCGACGCGCTGGCAATCGCCCAGCTTTGGCTATGGGCTCGATTTTGCGCATAACAAGGTCTATCCCAAGGACGACCAGTTGCCCGATGGCTATGATGTGCTTGAATTCACTGATGGACTGAACACGCTGACGGTGAATGCTTATCGGCGCTGGCCCAATATGATTGGCGATGTGTCGCCCTATGTCGGTGGCGGCGTCGGTGTTTCGATCCCGCATGTCGAAGTTACCAATGGCGCGTCAGAAACATTTGGCTATCAGCTGACTGGTCCTGCGGCGACGTGGATCGCCGGTGCGTCTTATCCGATCAGCGACCAATGGTCCGTTTTCGGTGAATATAAGGGTACCTTCACATCGAATTCTGCCAAGCTCGACAGCGGTGGCAAAATCGAGAGTGATATTTTCACCAATGCGGTGAATGTCGGGGTCAGCTTTAACTTTTGACCGTCAGACGGCGGTTTGTTGCATGCTATCGCGCGCAGTAAAATCCGCGTGCCATGCTGCCAGCGCATCATTGCCATTGCGCCAGCCGCGCATGTCATGGCGCAGATCGATGTAGGATAGCGCACAGGCGGTGCTGATCTGACCAATATCAAGCGGCCCTTTCAGATGGCTCATCCAGCGGGCGTTAATAACGGCAATTGCGCGGCTGGCCTTGCCCCATTGCGCCTCGATCCAGTCGGGGGATTGCTGCGCCTCTGGCCGCAGCCGGACCTCGTAGGTCATCGCGACACTGGCATCCATGATCGCATCGGCCGTGGCTTCGAGCGTCAGAATGTCCCAGATCCGCGCCTGTGGATATAGCTTTCCGCCCGCATGATCGTTCAGAAAGCGGGTGATCACCCGGCTGTCATAGATCGCAGGGCCCGATGCGCGCACCAATGCAGGGATCTTGCCGACCGGGTTCGCGGCAATCACCGTGGGGTCAGAGGCCAAAGGGGTCGTGGTGACATTCACTTCTTCCACCTGATCCAACAGATCAAGTTCGCGCAGGACAACACGCACTTTGCGCACGAAAGGCGAGGCGAGGGACATCAGCAGTTTCATTTCGGCACCCTTTGCAATTCACGGGAACAAAACCTGATCCTGCCCGCTTTGCCAAGGCGGATATTTCTGCATCACGGCGGCAAAGCGCGCGGAATTGGTGAATTCGTCCAGCCAGCGCGAAACGCCATCCAGCCCTTGCGCATCAAACCACGCCCTGTCGATCTGTGCAAATTGTCGCACGAACGGCAGGATCGCCATATCCGCCATCCGGCGTTCAGGTCCCAGAAGGAAAGGCGTGATGGTCAGCCGCGCGTCCAGATCGCGCAGAAAATCCATGGCTTTCCGGCGTTCATCCTCCGGGTCCAGTTCGGGATAGCGCACGGCATATTTGGTATGGTCCAGCGCCGCTTTGAACGGCCCATCGCAGTGATCGATCAGGCCGCGCCCTTGCTGCGGCATGTTCAGCCAGCCCTCGGGGTCATTCTGCGCCAGCGCCCAAAGCATGATGTCGCGGCTTTCGGCGATCACTTGGGTGCCGGTATCGACGACTGGTACCGTGCCTTTGGGCGAGGTCGCCAGAAATTCTGCCGGTTTGTCGCGCAGCAGGATTTCACGCAGTGCGACCGGGACACTACTGGCGTGGATCGCGAGCCTTGCGCGCATGGCATAGGGGCAGCGGCGGAAGCTCCAGAGGATCGGTCGGGATTGCAAAAGATTCGATGCCTCCGGCGGGAGTATTTTGAACAAAGCGAGAAAACCTTCCCCGCGGGGAAGGTTTTATCAGGCCAACAGATGATTGTCAGCGACGCCGGTGATCCGGGCGGTCACGATCCGGCTTTCGGGTTGGTCGGTCTCAAAGACGACTTCGGTGAATTGGGCGGTGCGGCCCATGCGCGGGCTTTCCATCAGGATCTGATGGGTCTTGCCGACCTGCGCGGCCAGATGCGCGCTGACCTGCGCGTCGCCAGCGGCGCGCAGCCGGGCGGCGCGGTCCTTGATTGCCTTGCCATTCACGGCGGGCATTCTTGCGGCAGGCGTGCCGGGGCGCGCGGAATAGGGAAAGACATGCAGCCATGTCAGGTCGCAATCGCGCACAAGAGCGAGCGAATTGGCGAACATATCCTCTGTCTCAGTCGGGAAACCGGCGATGATATCGGCACCAAAGGTCATATCGGGCCGCAAAGCGCGCGCATCGTGACAGAACCGGATCGCATCGTCGCGCAGATGGCGGCGTTTCATCCGTTTGAGGATCAGATCATCGCCATGTTGCAGCGACAGATGCAGATGCGGCATCAGCCGGGGTTCGGTCGCGATGGCCTGCATCAGATTGTCGTCCACCTCGATGGAATCGATGGAACTGATCCGCAGGCGCGGCAGATCGGGCACCAGTTTCAGGATCCGCATCACCAGATCACCCAGCTTCGGCGCGCTTGGCAGATCGGCACCCCAGCTGGTCAGGTCGACACCCGTCAGCACCACCTCGGCATAGCCGCGATCCACCAGACGTTTGATCTGATCGACCACAACACCGGCGGGGACGGAACGGGAATTGCCGCGCCCGAAAGGGATGATGCAGAAAGTGCAACGATGGTCGCAGCCGTTCTGGACCTGGACATAGGCGCGGCTGCGGGTGCCGAAACCGTCGATCAGATGGCCTGCGGTTTCGGTCACCGACATGATGTCATCGACCTGCACCGCCTCTGTCTGGCCGATCAGGTCGGGGGCCATGCCGGCCCAGGTCGCGGGGTCCATTTTCTCGGTATTGCCGATGACCAGATCAACCTCGGCCATTTTGGCGAAAGTGCCGGGTTCGGTCTGGGCGGCGCAGCCGGTGACGATGATTTTGGCATCCGGGTGGTCGCGGCGCAATTTGCGGATGTCTTGCCGGGCTTTGCGCACGGCCTCTGACGTCACCGCGCAGGTGTTCACGATCACGGCGTTCTGGACACCGGCGCTGGCGGCCAGTTCCTTCATCGCCTCGGTTTCATAGGCGTTCAAGCGGCAGCCGTGATTCGAAAAGACCGGGGCGTTCTGCATCACAGCCGCCATTGTCCGTCGAAAACATGCGCCGTCGCGCCGGTCATCCAGACCCCATCACTCCGCCAGTCGATGACCAGATCGCCACCGTCGAGCGTGATGGTCACCTTTTTGCCGGTCAGCCCGCGCCGTGCCGCGGCAACGGCTGTGGCACAAGAGGAGGAGCCAGAGGCGAGCGTCGCCCCAACCCCGCGTTCCCAGACCCGCATCCGCAGATGATCCGGGGCCAGCAGGCTCGCGAATTGCACATTGGTGCGCTGTGGGAAAAGCGGGTGCTGTTCGGTCAACGCGCCGCGCGCGGCAAGGTCCACAGCCTCGGCATCATCCACAAAAAAGGTGCAATGCGGGTTGCCCATGCCGGTGGCGGTGGGTGCGCCATCTATCGGCAGATGCAGCGTATCCATTTGTTCTGAAAGTGGAATTTCATCCCAGGCCAGTTGCGGCTGTCCCATGTTGACGGATGTCAGACCGTCGCCCGCATCCACCGCCTGCAAGGTGCCGCGATCTGTGGTGATGGTCAGCGCATCACGCCCGGTCTGGTCCATCACCAGCCGCGCGATACAGCGTGTGGCATTGCCGCAAGCGGCAGAGGTGGATCCATCGCTGTTCCAGAAGGTCAGATGCAGATCGCCTTGGGTGCTGTCCGTGATCACCGCCAATTGATCAAACCCGACGCCCCGATGCCGGTCGGCCAGAGCGCGCGCAAGCGCAGCATCGACCTGTGGCATTTGGCCACGTTCGTCCACGACAACAAAGTCGTTGCCCAGCCCATGCATTTTCATGAACGGTAAATAAGGTGGTTTGCGCTGTGTCATCCGGGCCATATAGACAATGCGCAGACAGTAATCCAGCCGCGATGGCATTTGGGGGTTGACCCCGCTGCCCTGACTTTCTAATGAGCGCGAATGTGTGGGCCGGTAGCTCAGCTGGTAGAGCAACTGACTTTTAATCAGTAGGTCTCGGGTTCGGATCCCGACCGGCTCACCATCATATCAAAAGGCTCGGGCAGTGATGCCCGAGCCTTTTGTATTTTACGCCATGAGTCAGCGGTTTTCTACATGCAGGCGTCAAACAAGGCGCGGGTGTTGTCGCGGGTCATTTCGACCGGGTTGCCGCCGCATGACGGGTCCAGCAGCGCCATTTCGGTCAATTCATCCAACTTTGATGGTTCCACGCCCAATGCGGTCAGGTTGGCCGGAATCGACAGGCTGGCGCGCAAATCCATGACATGGGCGTAGAACCCGTCGAACCCGCCTGCGATGCCCAGATAAGCGGCGGCGCGGTCGATCCTGTCGGCAATCGCTGTGCGGTTGAAGTCCAGCACCATGGGCATGACCACGGCATTGGTGGTGCCGTGATGGGTATTGTAGACCGCGCCCACCGGATGGCTGAGGCTGTGGATCGCGCCGAGTCCTTTCTGGAAGGCGACAGCCCCCATCGCCGCGGCGGACATCATATTGGCGCGTGCTTCCAGATCATCGGGGGTGGCATAGGCGCGGGGCAGGTTTTCCAGCACCAGCCGCATGCCTTCCAAGGCAATCCCCTGGCTCATCGGGTGGTAATGCGGGCTGCAATAGGCCTCCAGACAATGGGCCAGCGCATCCATCCCGGTGCCTGCGGTGATGAAAGCAGGCATGCCCACGGTCAGCGCGGGATCGCAGAGCGTGACGACAGGCATCAGTTTGGGGTGGAAGATGATTTTCTTGCGATGCGTGGCGCTGTCGGTCAGCACACCGGCGCGGCCCACCTCTGACCCGGTGCCAGCGGTTGTCGGCACGGCGATGATCGGGGCAATCGTGTCAGGGTTGGCGCGGGTCCACCAATCGCCGATATCTTCCAGATCCCAGACAGTGACCGGCTGGTCCACCATCAGCGCGATCATCTTGCCCAGATCGAGCGCGGAGCCGCCGCCAAAGGCCACCACCCCGTCATGCCCGCCCGCGCGATAGACGGTAAGACCGGCCTGCATGTTTGCTTCGGTCGGGTTGGCATCGACTTCGGAGAACACCGCGCGGCCAAGGCCTGCGGCATCCAACAGGTCCAGTGCCTGCGCCGTGATCGGCAGGCTGGCCAGCGCCTTGTCGGTGACCAGCAGGGGCCGGGTGATGCCCGCGCCTTTGCAAAGGTCCGGCAGTTCGGAAATCCGGCCCGCCCCGAATTTGATCGTGGTCGGATAGCTCCAATTGGCAGTGAATGTCATGACTTACGCCTTGTTGAGGTGGTAGGATTTGGCGCGGGTCAGCGCCAGATAGCCCAGCGCGGACAGGGCCGCGCCGCGCCCGGTATCTTTGCAGCCGGTCCAGCACAAAGCCGGGTCCAGATAATCGCAGCGGTTCATCAGCACGGTGCCGGTTTCCAATTGCGCGCCGATGCTGCGCGCGGCATTGGCGTCGCGGGTCCAGATGGATGCGGTCAGGCCATAGGCGCAATCGTTCATCAGGCGGATCGCCTCTGCATCATCCTTGACCGGCATGATGCCGACGACAGGGCCGAAACTTTCCTCGCGCATCACGCGCATGTCGTGGGTGACATGGGTCAGGATTTGGGGTGCGAGATAGGCGCCACCGTCATCGGCAGGAAATTCGGACACATCAATCAGGGCATGCGCACCTTGGGCCACAGCCTCTGCCACCTGATCGCGCACGATGGCAGCAAAGCGTTTATGCGCCATCGGCCCCATCGTCGTGTCCTGATCCAGCGGATTGCCAAGGCGCTGGGCGCGGACCCAGGTGACCGCCTTTTCGACAAAGGCGTCGTAGAGGCTTTCATGCACGTAAATCCGTTCGATCCCGCAGCAGCATTGCCCGGAATTGAACATCGCCCCGTCCATCAGCCCATCGACAGCAGCGTCCAGATCAGCGTCGGACCGGACGTAACCGGGGTCCTTGCCGCCCAGTTCCAACCCGGTGCCGCTGAAGGTGCCAGCGGCGGCCTTTTCAATCGCGCGGCCACCACCGACCGAACCGGTGAAGTTGATGAAATCGAATGCGCGATCAGCGATCAGCGCCTCGGTCGTGGCGTGGTCCAGAACGACATTCTGGAACAGGTCCTGCGGCACGCCACCTGCATGGAACGCCTGCGCCAGACGTTCGCCTGCCAGCAGGGTCTGGCTGGCATGTTTCAGCACCACGGCATTGCCTGCGATCAGGGCGGGAACGATGGTGTTGATCGCCGTGAGGAACGGATAGTTCCACGGCGCGATGACGAAGACGACGCCTTGCGCCTCGCGCGCGATCAGGCGGGTGAATTTAGCGCTGTCCTCGACCATTTCATCTGCCAGCACATCGGGCGCGATCCCCGCCATGTAATCCGCACGTTCGCGCACCCCGCCGAATTCGCCGCCATATCGGACTGGGCGGCCCATCTGCCAGGCGAGTTCGGGCACGATATCGGCGGCCATGCCTTCAAGCGCTGTCACCCCGGCAAGAACGGTGGCGATCCGCGTGTCCAGCGGCTCTGCGGCCCAAGCGGCTTGCGCTTTGCGGGCGCGCGTGGCGACATCCTGCGCATCGGCCAAGGGCAGGGCTGTGCGTTCGGCATAAACCGACCCGTCAACGGGTGAAATCAAACTGATCGTGGTCATTGAAACTCCTGTCTGTGATCCGGCTCAGGGCCTAGCCCCGTTCCAGCAACCGCTGCCGTTCGTAATCTGTAACAACGCGGTCATGTTCTTCAATCTCCCACCTTGCGGCGCGGGTATAGTGGTCAACGACATCATCGCCAAAGGCCGCGCGCAAGATGGCCGAACCGTCCAGCAGATCGGCAGATTCGCGCAGGGTTTTCGGGATCTCGCGCGCGCCTGCATGGCGATAGCTGTCGCCCTGCATTTCCGGTTCCAGTTCCATTGCGCCCTCGATCCCCGCCAGCCCTGCCGCCAGCAAGGCCGCACAGGCCAGATAGGGGTTCAGATCTGCCCCACCGATCCGGCATTCGACGCGCACGGCCTTGGTGCCATCGCCGCAGACGCGGAAACCGGCGGTGCGGTTATCCAGCGACCAGACGGCTTTTGTCGGGGCGAACATGCCAACGCAGAAGCGTTTGTAGCTGTTCACATAGGGGGCCAGCAGTGCCGTGATTTCCCGCGCATGGGCCAACTGGCCCGCCATATACTGCCGCATCAGCGCGGACATACCGTATTCGGCATCCTTTTCCATAAAGGCAGGCTCGCCGTCCAGCGTCCAGAGCGATTGATGCACATGGCTGGATGATCCCGCGCGGCGGTGGTCATATTTCGCCATGAACGTCACGGATTTGCCAATGCTATGCGCGATTTCCTTGGTCGCCTGTTTGGTCATCACGTGGAAATCGGCGGTGGTGACCATTTGGTCGTAGCGGATGTTGATCTCTGCCTGACCTGCCTCTGCCTCGCCTTTTGAGTTTTCCACCGGAATGCCCGCGCCATAAAGCCCGTTGCGCAGGGCGCGCATCAAGGGTTCTTCCTTCGTGGTCTGGAACAGGTGGTAATCCTCGTTATAGGACGAGATCGGGGTCAGCTTATCGGTGCCGCCATCGCGCAGGGCGTCATAGCTTTGCTCGAATATGTAGAATTCCAGTTCCGTCGCGGCCATTGGCTGATATCCCATCGCCTGCGCGCGGGCGACCTGCCGTTTCAGGATCGCGCGGGGGGATATGGTGATTTCCTCATGCGTGTGATGGTCCAGCAGATCGCAGAGGACCAAGGCTGTCGCAGGTAGCCAAGGCACAAGCCGCAGGGTCGCAAGGTCGGGTTTCATGACGTAATCGCCATAGCCCTTCTCCCAAGAGGTTGAAGCATAGCCTGCGACCGTCACCATCTCCATATCGGTGGCAAGCAGGTAGTTACAGCAATGCGTCTCCTTATAGCCGGAGTCCAGAAAATGCGCGGCATGGAACCGTTTGCCGACAAGGCGGCCCTGCATGTCCGGGGCGGCGACCAGCACAGTATCGATTTCGCCCGCGTCAAAGGCTGCGCGCAAGTCTTCCAAAGTCATTAATCCCGGCATGTTCATCGCCCCCTTATAGTCTTGGCGTCAGGTGGGACGGGGGCGTACCCCCGTCCTGATCGATCATGAATAGCGATAGGGCCGACCGGCCTGATCCATCGCGGCGTTGTAGTTGCGGAAGACGTCGACGACGCGCGCTTTGGTTTCGGATTCCGCCGCGATTTCTTCCCAGAAATCACGTGCTGCGGCTTCGACCGTGCCCCATTCGGCATCGGGGATCGAGGTCAGTTCCAGCTTGTCGCCTTCGGTCCGCAAGCGCGCCTCACCGGCCCAATACCAATGCTGGCGGTAGTAATGCGATTGTTCAAAGCAGGTGGTCATCAGCACCTGCAGATGTTCGGGCAGTTCGTTCCAGCGATCCATGTTGGAAAAGAAATGCCCGATCCATGCGCCGGAGATGTTGTTGGTCAGGAAATGCGAACAGATATCGGCCCAGCCGACCTCGTAAGCTTCGGTCATGCCACACCATGCCACGCCGTCGATTTCGCCGGTTTGCAGCGCGATTTCCACGTCTTCCCATGGCACCGTCACCGGCACGACGCCGAATTGCGACAGGAAACGCCCGGCGGTGGGGAAGGTGAAGACCCTTTTGCCTTCCATATCCGCCAGCGAGTTGATCGGGGATGAGGTGATGAAATGACACGGGTCCCACGACCCGGCAGAGATATGTTTCACCCCGACATTGGCATATTCTTCGCCCCAGATTTCATTCAGGCCCCAGTCATTGAACAGGGCAGGGACATCAAGGCTGTAGCGGCTGGCAAAGGGGAAATAACCGCCAAACACGGTGACTTCGGTCGGCGATGCCATGGAATCATCATCTGATTGCACCGCGTCGATTGTGCCGCGCTGCATGGCCTGAAACAGCTCTTCTGTCGGGACCAGCTGGTCGGCATAGAACAGGTCGATCTGCATTTCATCGCCCGCGATGGCGTTGAACATGTCGATGGCCGGTTTTGCGACCTGCGCGCCCAAAGATGCCCCGGCATAGGTTTGCAGCCGCCAGCGAATCGTCGATTGCGCATGAACGGCAGGGGCCGCCAAGGTTGCGGCACCGCCAAGGGCGCCCGTGGTCAGGAACTTGCGTCTTGTCGTTGTCATGATGTTATCCTTCCGGTTGGGTTGAAATCTGGCGGGTTGGCCCGCTCTTGGTCGTAATTCAGGGAAACAGAACGCCGGGCAGCCAAAGCGCGATCTGGGGAAAGACCATCACAAGGGCCAAGCCCAATATCATCACGCCCACAAAGGGGACGATGGACCGGTAAATCTCGGCCAAAGTCACCTCATTCGGGGCCATGGCGCGCATCAGGAACAGGTTATAGCCGAAGGGCGGCGTCATATAGGCGATCTGACAGGTGATCGTATAGAGTACACCATACCAGATCAGGTTGAATTCCAGCATCTGCACGATGGGCACGTAAAGCGGCGCGACAATCACCAGCATCGCGGTATCATCCAGAAACATGCCCATCAGCAGGAAAGACACCTGCATCAGGATCAGGATTTCCCAGCGGCCAAGGCCCAGATTATCCATGAACAAAGTGCGGACGAAATCCACCGCGCGAAGGCCGTCGAACACCGCACCAAAGGCAAGTGCGGCAAGAATGATCCACAGGAACATGCAGGAAATTGCCAGGGTCTTTTTGGTGCAGGTTTCCAATATCGCCCATGTCATCCGCCCCTTGGCGATGCTGACGATCAGGGCGGCGATGGCACCGACAACGGCGCTTTCGACCAGCCTTGTGTAGCCCAGCAGGAACGGCACCATCATCACGGCGAAAATGCCCAAAGGCATCAGCCCGGCCAGCAACAGCATGTATTTTTCACGCTTGGTGACCTTTGCCAGCTCCTCCGGGTCGATGACTGGGCCCAGCGCAGGGTTCATCCGGCAGCGCAGCCAGATATAGATGATGAACAATGTCGCCAGCATCAGCCCCGGCAACAGGCCTGCCGCCCAAAGATGGGTCACCGGCTGGCGCGCGATCATCGCGTAAAGCACCAGCACGACGGATGGTGGCACCAGAATCCCAAGGCTCGACCCGGCCTGAATCACGCCGGTCACCATCAGTTTGTCATAATTCCGCTTGAGCAATTCGGGCAGCGCGATGGTCGCGCCAATCGCCATGCCCGCCACGCTGAGCCCGTTCATCGCGGAAATCAGCACCATCAGCAGGATCGTACCGATGGCCAAACCGCCCGGAACGGGGCCAAACCAGACATGGAACATCCGGTACAGATCATCCGCCAGTTTGCTTTCCGACAGCACATAGCCCATGAAAATGAACATCGGCAGGGTCATCAGCGGGAACCAGTTCATCAGCTTGATGGTCTGGGCAAAGGCCAGATCATGCCCGCCGCGATCCCCCCAGAGCCAGATCGCTGCCACGACGGCGACAAAGCCGATGACCCCAAACATCCGCTGCCCGGTCAGCATCACGGCCAGCATTGAGCCGAACATCAATGCGGCGATCATTTCATAGGGCATTTGTATCACGCTCCGCTATCTTGATGCCCCGCAGGGTGGCGATGTCGCGAATCAGAAAGGCGCTGCATTGCAGGATCATCAGCACGATCCCGAAACACATGATGATCTTGATCGGTGCCATGTAAGGTCGCCACAAGCCGCGCCGCCGCTCACCATATTCCAGCGCGAATTGTGTGCTTTCGATCCCGCCCCAAAGCAGGACGCCAAGGTAGATGAACAGCGTGAAAATGGTGATGCAATCCACCGCCGCCTTGGTCTTGTCCGACCAGCGGTCATAGAGCAGATCCATCCGCACCGCCGATCCCATCTGCAAGGCATAGGCACCGCCCAGCATGAAATACCCCAGCAACAGAAACTGCGCCATTTCATCGGTCCAGATCTGCGGCGAAAAACCCGCGCGCGCTACGGCACCCCATGCCAGTACACCCATCAGGGCAAACAGGCTCCACATCGCCAGCCGCCCGACGCGGTAATTCAGCGCTTCGACGAAATGCAGATAAGTCATCACAAAGCGGGGCATGGCACCCCCATGGTTTGCTTGATCGCACGGGTCAGGACTCGGGCAAGGCGGGTGGCGATTGCCGCCTGCGCCTGACTGGTGGCGATCAGGTCGTTGCGGATTTCCAGCATCGCATTGTCCAACCCGTAAGGCAGGGCATGCAGGCGCAATGTATGGGTGACATGATCCGCCGCCGAGTAAGGCGCGTTGAGTTCGGTCCGCAGACCCAGATCACCAGCCTCTGCCACGATCCGCTGCGCCAGCGCGGGCATATCATCATGGATCACGCCGCATTCCACATCGCGGACAGCGCCATGCCATGTCGGCGAAAAGGAATGCATGGTCAGCACAATAGGCCGCTGGCCCAGCACGAGCGCACGCGCGATCCGGGCGCGTACCAGATTATGAAACGGCAGATAAAGGCTTTCCATCCGCACCAGCCGGTCAGCCGCGTTCAACCCCTCATTCAGCGGTATATGGTACACCTCTGACTGCGCGGGGCAGGCGTCGGGCCGGTCCGGGCTGCGGTTCAGGTCATAGATCAACCGGGACAGAGGCGCATGGATCAGCTCTGCCCCGCCGCAATCCTGCGCCAGCAGCGGGCCAAGCGCCTGCGCCAGACCCAAGGCCCCCGGATCGCTGGCTGCGTGGGAGGCCAGCAGATCTTTATCGGTGACGGCCCAAGGGGCGGCAAATGCATTGGACGCATGTTCACAGATCAGGATCACAGCAGGGGCGGTATCGCTATGGGTCACAGCACCTGTGCTGTCCCAACAGGTCACGCTGCCTGCCCGATCTGCCTGTTGCGGTGTCACGTCTGTTTCCCCTTACCGGCGAAATGAACAATACAATCACGCTGCAACACATGCGGATTTTGTGTCAAGTATATTTCTAGACTTTCATTTCTGAAACAAAAGTTACAAAATCAGATAAAGCATTTCAGTTCGCCGCCCTTGGGAGCCGCGCCATGACCCAGTTTCAGACCCTCGAAGATCGGCTGCGCGCTGCCATGCCGGGGATGACCCGTGCGGAACGGCAGCTAACCTCGCATATGCTGGGGAATTTCCCGCTGTCTGTGCTGGGTTCCGTCGCTGAAATCGCGCAAGAGGCGGGTGTCTCCGCCCCGACACTGGTGCGGTTGGTGCGCAAGATCGGCTTCTCCGGCTATCCCGAATTTCGCGCGCAATTGCATGAGGAGATGGGAGAGCGACTCGCCTCGCCCATCGCGAAGCATGAAAAATGGGCGGATATGTCAGAAATTGACCATCCGCTGAACCGCTTTGCCATGCGGGTGATCGAGAATCTGAACCAGACGCTGAGCCAACAGGATTTGCGCGCCTTTGATGCCGTGCGTGACCTGCTGGCCGATAAATCGCGGTCGATTTACCTTATCGGCGGGCGGCTGACGCGGTCGATTGCGGAATATTTTACCACCGCGCTGCATGTGATGCGGTCCGATGTGACGCTGCTGTCGAGCCTGCCCAATACATGGCCGCCGGCCTTGCTGGATATGTCGCAGGGCGATGTCTTGGTTGTCTTCGATATCCGCAGATATGAACCATCCATGCAGCAATTAGCCGAATTGGCCCGCGCGCAGGGGGTTGAGGTGGTGCTGCTGACCGACCGCTGGGTGTCGCCCAGTGCCGGGGTGGCGCAGCATATTCTGACCTCGCAGATCGAGGTGCCATCGGCATGGGACACCATCGTCCCGCTGGTCGCCTTGGTCGAGGCACTGCTGTCGGCGATTCAGGATGCAAACTGGCAGGACACCCGCGAACGGATGGAACGGATGGAACGGTTCTACGAGGACATGCTGTTGTTCAAACGCATGCGCTAGGACCAGCCATCACAAATTTGTTGCATTGCGTGATTAACGACGGCAGCGTGCTGTCCAATACAACAGCAATCATTTTAGCAACGGAGACTTCGATGAAGTTCATGACATTGCTGACCGGGTCGGTCAGCGTTGCGGCAATTCTGTCCGCCAGCCTCGCATCTGCCCAATCGATGGATGAAATCATCGAAGGTGCGCGCGCCGAAGGGATGCTGACTACCATCGCGCTGCCCCATGACTGGTGCAACTATGGCGGGATCATCGCATCCTTCAAGGAAAAGTATCCGTTCCTTGAAGTGAACGAGTTGAACCCCGACGCCGGCTCCGCAGATGAGCTGGAAGCCGTGCGCGCCAATATCGGCAACACCGGCCCACAAGCCCCTGACGTGCTGGATGTGGGTCTGTCCTTTGGCCCCGCCGCCGCTGCAGAAGGGCTGATCCAGCCTTACAAAGTCTCGACCTGGGAC
Source organism: Loktanella sp. (assembly GCA_017390475.1). Classification (GTDB taxonomy): domain Bacteria; phylum Pseudomonadota; class Alphaproteobacteria; order Rhodobacterales; family Rhodobacteraceae; genus Yoonia. The sequence continues at coordinate 140,849 of JAFPBO010000026.1, read as the reverse complement.
CAGATCCCTGAAGCGATCAAAGACCCCGAAGGCATGTGGTATGGGGCCTATTACGGCGTCATGGCGCTGGGCGTGAACACCGACATTATCGACACGATGCCCACCGACTGGGAAGACCTGCTGAAGCCCGAATATGCCAATTCCGTCGCTCTGACAGGCGATCCGCGCGCCTCGAATCAGGCGATCCTGGCCATCCTGTCCGCTGGTATGGCCCGCGGTGGTGAACCGGGTGCAGAATCTGCCGAACTGGGTCTGGAGTTCTTTGCCGAACTGAACGCTGCCGGGAATTTCGTTCCGGTGACCGCTGCTTCCGGCACCATCGCGCAGGGCCAGACGCCGATTGTCGCGGCTTGGGATTATAACCTGCTGGCATGGCGCGACAGCCTTGACGGCAATCCACCTGTCGAAGTGATCATCCCATCAGGCGCGTCCTTGGCTGGCGTCTATGTGCAGGCCATCTCTGCCCATGCGCCGCATCCGAATGCCGCGAAACTGTGGATGGAACATATCTTCTCTGACGAAGGTCAGCTGGGCTATCTGGAAGGCTATTGTTCCGTCGCCCGTCAGGTGCCGATGAACGAAGCTGGCGTGATCCCACAAGACCTGCTGGACCGTCTGCCCGATCAAGAACCCTATGGCCGTGCAGTGTTCCCAACCGTGGAACAGCAAGGTGCGAACAGCGAAGTCGTGACGGCCCAATGGGATGCCGTGGTCGGCGCTGCGGTACAATAAGCAAAGACGCCTTACATGCCCCGGATCGCACGTCCGGGGCATGGTTTTGATCAGATCCCAAGGGATGCCACATGGCCACCGCACGCGGCGCATATATCTCACGAACCGCCGCCAACTGGATCGGCGTGATCCCCTTTCTGGCCTTCACGGCGATCTTTCTGTTGCTGCCGACGGTCAATATCGTCCTGGGTGCATTTCGCGGGCCTGACGGCGGGTTCACGCTGGATACGCTGGCAAAATTGTTTGAACCCCGCCTTGCCAATAGTTTCTGGCTGTCGATACGGGTCAGCTTTTTCTCGGCCGCACTTGGCGCGCTGCTGGGTTTTCTGGTCGCTGCGGCGATCATCCATGGCGGCCTGCCGAAATGGCTGCGTGCGCCGATGGTCACCTTTTCCGGTGTCGCCGCGAATTTCGCCGGTGTGCCGCTGGCCTTTGCCTTTATCGCGACGTTGGGGCGACTGGGGCTGGTGACGGTCCTGCTGCGCGACTGGTTCGGTATCAATATCTATGCCTCTGGGTTCAACCTGATCAGCTTTTGGGGGCTGGTGTTCGTTTACCTTTATTTCCAGATGTCGCTGATGATCCTGATCATCACCCCCGCGCTGGAAGGTCTGCGGCGCGAATGGGACGAAGCCGCGCAAAGCCTGGGCGCCACCAGCCTGCAATATTGGCGGATGGTGGCCATCCCGGTGCTACTGCCATCGCTGCTTGGTACCTTTGCGCTGCTGTTTGCCAATTCCTTTGGCGCGATTGCTACGGCACAGGCGCTGACCGGATCATCGCAAAGCCTGATCACCGTGCAGTTATTCGCGCAAATCCGTGGTGACGTGCTGCAGGACCCGAACCTGGGCTATGCCATCGCATTTGGCATGATCGTGATCACTGCGGTCGCCAATGCGATTTACATCGTGCTGCGCAGCCGCGCAGAGAAGTGGCAGAAATGACCGATCAAGCCGCACTCAACACCGCGACCGTCACAGATGTGCCCAAGGCAAGACGCAGCGTCGGGTCGGTTTTCTCATGGGCGATGTTTATCTTTGGCGTGCTCTATTTCGCGCTGCCATTGATCGGCATGTTTGAATTTTCGTTACGCAAACGGCGTGGCACCTATAGTTTCGACGCCTATACCACCGTGCTGAATGATCCCCAGTTTCAGGCGACATTCAGCTATTCAGTAGTGATGTCGCTGGTAACCATCGCGCTGGGCATGGCGCTGGTGCTGCCTGCGGCGATCTGGGTGCGGATCAGATTGCCGAAAATGCGGCCCGTCATCGAATTCATCACCCTTCTGCCTCTGGTCATTCCGGTCATCGTGATCGCTTTTGGCTATCTGCGGATGTTCAACACGTCGTCCTTCCTGCCGATGACCGGGTCGATCACCGGGACCAATATCTTGCTGGCCTTTGGCTATGCGACGCTGGCGCTGCCCTATATGTATCGCGCGATTGATAACGGGTTGCGGACGCTGGATGTGCAGACATTGACCGAGGCCGCACAAATCCTGGGGGCAGGCTGGTTCACCATCATCTTTAAGATCATGCTGCCGAATGTCTTCACCGCCCTGCTGTCTGGCGCTTTCCTGACCTTCTCTATCGTGTTGGGTGAATATGTCTTCGCCGCGCTTTTGGACCGCCCCGCCTTTGGTCCCTATATGATCTGGACCGGCGGCAACCGTGCTTATGAACCTGCGGCACTGGCCGTGATCGCCTTTACCATTACCTGGGGCTGCATGGGGCTGATCATGCTTGCCGGTCGCCTGTTTCCCCATACGAGAGCAAAACGCTGATGCCTTATCTGACAATCAACCATCTGGAAAAATCCTTTGGCCCGACGCGGGTGGTCAAGGATTTTAACCTCTCGGTGGAAAAGGGCGAGTTCATTTCGCTGCTCGGGCCATCGGGCTGTGGCAAGACCACCGTGCTGCGGATCGTGGCCGGGTTTGAGGAGCCATCAGCCGGGTCCGTCCAGATCGACGGGCGCGATGTCACCAATCTGCGCCCGAACCAGCGCAATATCGGCATGGTGTTTCAGGCCTATGCCCTGTTCCCCAACCTGACCGTGGCGCAAAACGTGGGCTTCGGGCTGAAGATCGCAGGCGTGGGCCGGGCCGAAGCGGCAGAGCGCGTCACCGATATGCTGCGCCTGATCGGCCTGCCAGACCTTGGCGCGCGCTATCCGTTCCAATTGTCGGGTGGGCAACAGCAGCGGGTCGCCTTGGCCCGTGCTTTGGCCCCGAAACCGCGGGTCTTGTTGCTGGATGAACCGCTTTCGGCGCTTGATGCGAAAATCCGCGTCTCGCTGCGGCAGGAAATCCGCCAGATCCAGCAGCAGCTTGGCATCACCACGATCTTCGTCACCCATGATCAGGAAGAGGCTTTGTCGATGTCCGACCGCGTTGTCGTGATGAATGGCGGCATCGCGGAACAGATCGGATCACCCTTCGATATCTACAACCGGCCTGCCACGCCTTTCGTCGCGGGCTTTGTCGGCAGCCATACCGGGTTCGATGCCGAGGTGATCAACCCCGCTGCCGGGATCGTCGCCATCGATGGCGCGCAACTGGCGCTGAGCCAGCAATTGACCGCCCCGAAAGGCACAATCATCCGCCTTGCCCTGCGGCCAGAGGCGGCGCGTCTGGGCCGTGCCGAGGGGCGCGAGACGATCCTGAAAGGCCGTGTTGCGCAGGTGCAGTTCATGGGCTCGATCATCCGCCTGTCGACGATGGTCGGCGATACTGCCCTGACGTTGGATACCTTCAACCGCCCGGACACACCGCCACCGCCAGTCGGGACAGAGGTCGAAATCAGCGTCGCCGCACGCGATTTCATCATTCTGGATGCCGCAGGCAATGGGATCGCGCAACGTCAGACCGCCGAGGCAGAAAGACTGGTATGACCACAAACCCTTTCGATCTGCCCGGCCGGTTCTGGCGCGGCAATCTGCATACCCATTCCACCAATTCCGACGGCGTGCTCGCCCCGCAAGAGGTCTGCCGCCGCTATCAGGCCGGAGGCTATGATTTCATTGCTTTGACCGATCATTTCATCGGCTTTTTCAACTATCCGATCAGTGACACGCTGCCCTATCGCAACGACTCCTTCACCACGATTCTGGGCGCGGAGCTGCACAGCGGCGCCATGCAGAATGGCGAGCTGTGGCATATCCTTGCTGTCGGCCTCCCTGCCGGTTTCACGCCGCCCGATGCGCCTGATTTTTCCGCCCATCCAGGTCAGGAAACCGGCCCCGCGCTTGCGCAGCGCGCCCGCGACGCCGGTGCCTTTGTCGCCATCGCCCATCCCGAATGGTCGCAACTCTCGCTGGAAGACGCCGCCGCGATGGAGGCCGCCCATGCGGTCGAAATCTACAACCATGGCTGCGTCACAGGCTGTGACCGTGGGTCGGGCGTCTATGTGCTGGAACATCTGTTGAATGCGGGCCGTCGCGTCACGCTTTGCGCCACCGATGATGCGCATTTCAGCGAGCCGGATCATTTCGGCGGCTGGGTCATGGTCCGCGCGCCGGAAAACACGCCAGAGGCGTTGTTGGCCGCGCTAAAGGACGGGGCTTTCTATTCTTCGACCGGACCAGAGATTCACCATGTGACCTGGGGCGATGACGCGGTCGAAATCCACTGCGGCGCGGCTGTGACTGCGGTGTTGCAAGGGCAGGGGTCACGGACATCGGTTGTTCACGGTCACAGCCTGACGCGGATCACATTGCCTTACAAGGGATTGGCCGCATCGCCCTGGCTGCGCCTGACAATCATCGATGCGGCGGGCAAGCGCGCCTGGACGAATCCATTCTGGCGGGACAGTTAAAAATAACGCGACATCAACCGCTTAACGCTGATTGATCTGTCGCATCTGATTGTCGGGATTTTGGTGCCCAGGAGAGGACTCGAACCTCCACATCGTTGCCAATACTAGCACCTGAAGCTAGCGCGTCTACCAATTCCGCCACCTGGGCAGGTGTGCTTGGCGGGCAATAAGGCTGCCCGTGCGGAGTGTCAACGGAAATCGATACGAAATCTGCATGATATTTCAATCGACAGGATTGCGCCTTGTCTGACAGGGGGCAGGGCGGTAAACGGAGCTGAACCTGAACAAAGGCTGCCTTATGTCAAAGCTCGTCACAATCTTCGGCGGATCCGGTTTTGTCGGTCGCTATATCGCCCGCCGCATGGCCAAAGAAGGCTGGCGCGTCCGCGTCGCTGTCCGCAATGTGAATGAGGCGACATTCGTGCGCCCTTACGGTGCGGTCGGTCAGGTCGAACCCGTTTTCTGCAATATCCGCGATGATGCCAGCGTCGCTGCCGTGACCAGCGGTGCGGATGTCGTGGTCAATTGCGTCGGTGTGCTGGATGAGGTCCGCAAGAATACCTTTGCCGCCGTGCAGGCCGATGGTGCGACCCGGATCGCGCGGATTGCTGCGGAAATGGGCGTGGCGCGAATGGTGCAGATTTCGGCCATCGGGGCTGATGAAACCTCTGCCAGCCAATATGCCAAGACCAAGGCCGCAGGCGAGGCGGGCGTGCTGGCGCATATGCCAGATGCTGTCATCCTGCGCCCATCGGTGATCTTCGGGCCGGAGGATCAGTTTTTCAACCGTTTCGCAGGCATGTCGCGCTTTGGCCCGATCCTGCCGGTGGTGGGGGCTGATACAAAGTTCCAGCCTGTTTATGTTGATGATGTCGCGGCGGCTGCGGTCAAGGCTGTACTCGGGCAGGCCCCTGCCGGTGTCTATGAACTGGGCGGGCCGGATACAGCGACATTCCGTGATCTGATGCAGCAGATGCTGGGCATCATACGCCGCCGCCGGTTGATCTTGAATATCCCGTTCTGGATGGCGAAGGCGATGGCCTTTGGGTTTGGGGTGGCGAAATCTGTGTCGCTCGGCCTGATCACCCCGCCGCTGACCAAGGATCAGGTGGTCAATCTCGCCGTGGATAATGTGGTCAGTGACGGGGCCAAGACCTTTGCCGATCTGGGCATCCATCCCACGGCCATGATGGCAGTTTTGCCGGATTACCTGTGGCGGTTCCGGCCTTCCGGTCAATATGACACGATCAAGGAATCGGCCAAGAACCTGCGGTCCTGACCGGCTGTGCCTTTGGCACAGCGCGGTGCCGCCGGCGGGGATATTTAGGCTCGGAAGATGTTCAAGTGTAAGCGATGAACAGCAGCACCAGCCCCAGGATGATCCGGTAGATCACGTAAGGTGTATAGCTGACGCTGCGCAATAGCCGCATCATGATCGCCAGCGCAGCCAAGGCCGCGATGCAGGACATGACCGCCACAATGGCGATATTCTGCAGATCGGCCGCCGTTGCCGTGCCGATCACATCAAGGCTGAGTAGCGCGCCAGAGGCGATGATCGTCGGGATCGACATCAGCATTGACAGCCGTGCGGCATCCGGGCGGGCATAGCCCAGCATCCGTGCGGCGGTGATCGTGATGCCGGACCGCGATGTGCCGGGAATCAGCGCCACCGCTTGCCACAGCCCCATGATCGCGGCATCTTTCATCGTCCAACCTTCAGCAGTCTTGACCGTCTCGCCTTTCTGGTCGGCGATATAGAGCAGGATGCCGAAGATCAGCATGGTCCAGCCGATCACCGCGATCCCGCGCATCGCATCGGCCAGCCCGGTGACTTTCAGGATCAGCCCTACGATGATGACCGGCACCGTTGCGATCAGCAGGCAAAGTGCCAGAAACGCGCCTTTGGTATCGACCTTGCCGCGCAGCAACCGGAAGGTGCCAAAGATCGCCAGCCGCACATCGGCCCAGAAGTAGAGGATGACCGCGACCAGCGTGCCCAGATGGGCAGCAACGTCGATCACCAGCCCTTGGTCAGCCAGCCCGGTCAGATTGGGCAAAAGGATCAGGTGGCCCGACGATGAAACAGGAAGAAATTCCGTCACACCCTGGATGAAGGCGATCAGCAAAAGGTTGAAAGTCGTCATCGCAAGGTCCAATCTGATTCGGTGAGCGCACCCTATCGGCTTGGGAAACAGAGGGAAGAGGCTATATAGGTCAGCATGCGGACCTATATTTGGCCATTTAATGCGCGGATCGCGGCGCGGGGCTCAAAAAATCTGCAATATAGGTCAGCAGTGCTGCCTTTTCATTCTGTGGATGACGTTCTAGAACCTGTCTTGCTCTGATAAACGGGAGGACGGCAGATGGCTGGCCAGAAGATGCTCAAGTTCACGGTGGTTGACCGCGATATGCCGGAAAAGCGGCCCCCCAATCTGCGCAAGCAGGATTTCAACGAAATCTATGCCGATTACGCCCGTGACAAAGCTGCCGAGCAATCCAGCCGCTGTTCGCAATGCGGCGTGCCTTATTGCCAGACGCATTGTCCGCTGCACAACAACATCCCAGACTGGCTGCGCCTGACCGCCGAGGGCCGGTTGCAGGAAGCCTATGAGATTTCACAGGCGACCAATACATTCCCCGAGATTTGTGGCCGCATTTGCCCGCAGGACCGCCTGTGCGAAGGCAATTGTGTGATCGAACAATCCGGCCATGGCACGGTCACGATCGGGTCGGTTGAGAAATACATCACCGACACCGCCTTTGAAAACGGCTGGGTCAAGCCGATCCGCCCGCATGCTGAACGCCACGAAAGCGTTGGCATCATTGGTGCGGGTCCCGGCGGTCTGGCCGCGGCGGACATGCTGCGCCGTCAGGGTGTGCAAGTTACGGTTTATGACCGCTATGACCGTGGCGGCGGCTTGCTGACCTATGGCATCCCCGGTTTCAAACTGGAAAAAGACATCGTCATGCAGCGTATTGCGCAGCTGGAAGATGGCGGCGTGCAATTCGTGCTGAATTGTAATGTGGGCGAGGATCTGTCCTTTGACGCGATCCGGGGCAAGCATGATGCCGTGCTGATCACCACCGGCGTCTATAAAACCCGCGACCTGCCGGATTCCGAGGCTGACGGCATCGTCAATGCAATCGATTACCTGACCGCCAGCAACCGCAAATCATTCGGCGATGACGTGCCGGAATATGAGAGCGGCGCGCTGAATGCGGCGGGCAAGCGTGTCGTCGTCATTGGTGGCGGCGATACCGCCATGGATTGTCTGCGCACTGCCGTGCGGCAGGGGGCCGAAAGCGTCAAATGCCTTTACCGCCGCGACCGCGCCAATATGCCCGGATCGCAGCGCGAAACCGCGAATGCCGAAGAAGAAGGTGTCGAATTCATCTGGCTTGCAGCACCACAAGGGTTTGAAGGTGAACCTGTGTCCGGCGTGAAGGTGCAGAAAATGCGCCTTGGCGCGCCCGATGCGACAGGCCGCCAGATGCCCGAGGTGATCGCCGGTGCGGATTACGTTGAAGACGCTGATCTGGTGATCAAGGCGCTGGGGTTCGAGCCAGAGGATATCCCAACCCTTTGGGGCGTGCCAGAACTGGCCGTGACCCGTTGGGGCACGATCAAGGCGGATTTCACGACTGGCAAGACCAGTCTTGAAGGCGTCTATGCTGCCGGTGATATCGTGCGCGGTGCCTCGCTTGTCGTCTGGGCGATCCGAGACGGGCGCGATGCAGCGACGGCGATCCTCGACTTTCTGGGGCAATCCGCGACGGTCGCGGCAGAATGATGCGCGCCGTATTGATCATGGCGCTTGCCATGGCCACGCCTGCCGTGGCCCAGCAAAGCTTTGCCGCGCCCGATGGTTGCACGGGCAAACTGACCGTGCAGCATCGCAACTGTGTCATGGTCAATGTCTGGACCTGCGAGGCTGACGCGGCAGGTGATCAGTGGATCGCGCTGATCGGGCAGGCGGGCGTGTTCAGCGTCCAACGTGTCGATGATCAGTTCCAATGGATGGAAAGCTATAAAGTCACCGGCAATGAAATGCTGCAAGTGCCCGCGCCGGACCCGGCATCGCTGGATGAGCTGTTCGCCAACGGGTTGGATACATGGGATTTCACGCTGGATACTGACGACGGGCCGGAACGCCATGTCGGGTTTGACATGCTGACCGGCGAGACCTTTGTGATCGGCGATGAAACCTTGCTGGAAACGGAATTCCAGGGACGCACGCTGGATGCTGATGGGAACGAGATCTACGCTGGCTCTGGCCGGCAATTCGTCAGCGAAACGCATCGTTTGTTCTTTCTCGGACAGGCTTGGGATGATGCCAACCCCGATCAGATCACCGATTCCTCGCCCGTAGATTTCATCTATCCGGGCGAAGACGGATTTTTCAGCGACAAGCCGCGCTATGAATGTAACGTCATCGAATCCGCGTTTCAGCCATGAGAGTAGCAATGGCCCTGACCATGATCGCTGGCCCGGCCTTCGCGCAGGGCCCGGCGACATTTTCGTTGCCTGCGGGCTGCACCGCGTTCGTGACGGTGCAGAACACAAGCTGCGAAGTTGAACATCATTTCACCTGCAACAATGACGCGGCAGGTATGAAACGCCGGGTGTCGCTGGATGAACAGGGCCTGACCTATGTCGGTCAGACCGATGATGAGGCGCAATGGATCGCCAGCTTTCACGTCCTTGCCGGGATCAATGAAACACTGGCCCCTGATCCTGTTGATCCAGCATCGCTGACGGAACTGTTCGCCACCAACCTTGATACCTGGGATTTCCGCACCCTGTCGGCAGAGGTCGGTGAAACCCGCTATGTCGGGCAGGACAGTCTGACCGGGCGGCAGGTCACCATCGACGGTGTGACGCTGGAAGAAACCGCCTATGAGATCACCGCCTTTGACGCATCGGGTGCTGAAATCTGGTCCAGCAGCGGCAATGAATTCGTCAGCCGCGACTGGCGGATGTTTCTGTCCGGCACCAGCACTGTCACGACAGCGGGCGGGACGACCAGCCGCGACAATACGCCTGTCGAATTCATCTTTCCGGGGGAACCCGGTTTTCTAAGCGCCAGCCCGAAACATGGCTGTGGCATCGCCATCTCATCTGCCGATATCTTGAAGGAGAAAGCCAATGACCATCTATGACCAGACTTGGGTAGCGGCAGAAGAAGCCAAGCGTAAATGGATGGCCGAAAATGGCCTGTATCGGGATGACGATGAACATGCATCTTGCGGTGTCGGTCTTGTCGTGGCGATTGACGGTACACCGTCCCGCGATGTTGTGGCAAAAGGCATCAATGCGCTGAAAGCGATCTGGCACCGTGGCGCTGTCGATGCCGATGGCAAGACAGGCGATGGCGCGGGCATCCATGTGCAGATCCCGGTCCCGTTCTTTTACGACCAGATTCGCCGCACTGGCCATGAACCCGATGATGACAAGCTGATCGCGGTCGGTCAGGTCTTCTTGCCGCGCACCGATTTCGGCGCACAGGAACGTTGCCGGACCATCGTGGAATCCGAAGTCCTGCGCATGGGTCACTATATCTATGGCTGGCGGCACGTGCCGGTGAATACAGAAGTTCTGGGCGACAAGGCCAATGCGACACGGCCCGAAATCGAACAGATTTTGATCCGCTGCGAAAAGGACATGACCGAGGAAGAGTTCGAGCGCGAACTCTACATCATCCGGCGCCGCATCGAAAAAGCTGCCGCAAGCGCCCAGATCCCCGGTGTCTACCTGTGTTCGCTGTCCTGCCGGTCAGTGATCTACAAGGGCATGATGCTGGCCGAACAGGTTGCGGTCTTCTATCCTGATCTGATGGATGAACGGTTCGAAAGCGCCTTTGCGATCTATCACCAGCGCTATTCCACCAACACATTCCCGCAATGGTCGCTGGCGCAGCCGTTCCGCATGCTGGCCCATAACGGCGAGATCAACACGCTCAAAGGCAATAGCAACTGGATGAAAAGTCATGAAATCCGCATGGCCTCCAGCGCATTCGGTGACAAGGCCGAGGATATCAAACCGATTATCCCCTCGGGCGCGTCCGATTCCGCTGCCTTGGATTCCGTGTTCGAGGTGCTGGTGCGTGCAGGCCGCAACGCCCCCATGGCCAAAACCATGCTGGTGCCAGAGGCATGGTCGCAGCAGGCCGTCGAAATGCCGCAAGCCTGGCAAGATATGTACGGCTATTGCAACGCGGTGATGGAACCTTGGGACGGTCCCGCCGCCCTTGCCATGACCGATGGTCGCTGGGTCTGCGGCGGGTTGGACCGCAACGGTCTGCGTCCCCTGCGCTATGTCGTGACAGGTGACGGCTTGCTGGTCGCCGGATCCGAAATGGGCATGGTGCAGGTGGACGAGGCGACTGTCGTCGAAAAAGGCGCACTTGGTCCCGGCCAGATGATCGCTGTCGATATGCTCGAAGGGCGTCTGTATCGCGATACGGAACTCAAGGATAAACTGGCCGCCGCCCAGCCGTTCGGCGATTGGGTGGAAAAGGTTGTCGATCTCAATGACCTGATGCGCAACGTGCCGGAAAAGCCGCTGTTTGCCGGGTCAGAGCTGCGCAAGCGGCAGGTCGCCGCCGGTTATTCCATTGAAGAACTGGAACAGGTGCTGGCGCCGATGGCTGAAGACGGCAAGGAAATGATCGCCTCTATGGGCGATGATACGCCTTCTGCCGTGCTGTCCACGACTTACCGCCCGCTGTCGCATTTCTTCCGCCAGAATTTCAGCCAGGTCACCAACCCGCCCATCGATAGTTTGCGCGAAAGCCGGGTGATGAGCCTCAAGACGCGGTTCGGCAACCTGAAAAACGTGCTGGACGAGGATTCGTCGCAGACAGAAATTCTGGTGCTGAACAGCCCCTTCGTTGGCAATTCTGAATTTGACGAAATGGTGCGCCAGTTTGGTGATAGCGTGGCCTTCATTGATTGCACCTTTGACCCCGCACGCGGCGCGCTGAATGCCGGTCTGCAACGGATCCGGGCCGAGGCGGAAGATGCAGTGCGCTCCGGTGCTGGCCATTTGGTGCTGACCGATCAACACCAATCCGAAGACCGCGTGCCGATGCCGATGATCCTTGCGACATCTGCCGTGCATTCGGGGCTGACAGGCAAGGGCTTGCGGACTTTCTGCTCGGTGAACGTCCGTTCTGCCGAATGTATTGACCCGCATTACTTTGCCGTGCTGATCGGCTGCGGCGCGACGACGGTGAACGCCTATCTGGCGCAGGATTCCATCGCGGACCGCATGAACCGTGGCTTGATCGACGGCAACCTGACCGAGGCTGTCGGGCGCTACCGTGCTGCCATCGACGCGGGCCTGCTGAAGATCATGTCCAAGATGGGGATTTCGGTCCTGTCATCTTACCGTGGTGGCCTGAACTTTGAGGCTGTGGGCCTGTCCCGCGCGATGGTCGCGGAATATTTCCCCGGCATGCACAGCCGTATTTCCGGCATCGGCACGACGGGTATCCAGACCAAGGTTGAGGAAGTGCACGCGCGCGGCTGGAAAGGTGGCAGCGATGTGCTGCCCATCGGCGGCTTTTACAAGGCGCGTCGTTCCGGCGAAAAACACGCTTGGGAAGCGCAGACGATGCATATGTTGCAGGCTGCCTGCAACAATGCGTCCTATGCTTTGTGGCAGCAATATTCCAAGGCGATGCAGAACAACCCGCCGATCCATCTGCGCGATCTGCTGGCGATCAAACCGCTTGGCACGCCAGTGCCGATTGAAGAGGTCGAAAGCATCACTGCGATCCGCAAACGCTTTGTCACACCCGGTATGTCGCTGGGCGCGCTCAGCCCAGAGGCGCATAAAACCCTGAACGTCGCGATGAACCGCATCGGCGCGAAATCCGACAGCGGCGAAGGTGGCGAAGATCCCGCGCATTTCCTGCCTGAACCGAATGGCGACAATCCAAGTGCGAAGATCAAGCAGGTCGCATCGGGCCGGTTCGGTGTCACCGCCGAATATCTGAACGCCTGCGAGGAGCTGGAAATCAAAGTCGCTCAAGGTGCCAAACCCGGCGAAGGTGGCCAATTGCCCGGCATGAAGGTGACCAAACTGATCGCCCGTCTGCGCCATTCGACCGAAGGCGTGATGCTGATCTCCCCACCGCCGCACCACGATATCTATTCCATCGAAGACTTGGCGCAGCTGATCTATGACCTCAAACAGATCAACCCGCGCTGCAAGGTGACGGTGAAACTGGTGGCATCCTCGGGTGTCGGCACGATTGCCGCTGGCGTGGCAAAAGCCAAGGCCGATGTGATCCTGATTTCCGGTCACAATGGCGGCACGGGTGCATCGCCCGGCACCTCGATCAAATATGCCGGTCTGCCATGGGAAATGGGCCTGACCGAGGCGCATCAGGTTCTGGCGATGAACAACCTGCGCGAACGGATCACCCTGCGCACCGATGGCGGTCTGCGCACCGGGCGCGATATCGTCATGGCCGCGATGATGGGGGCCGAGGAATATGGCATCGGCACCGCCGCCCTGATCGCGATGGGCTGCATCATGGTGCGCCAGTGCCAGTCGAACACCTGCCCTGTCGGGGTGTGTACGCAGGACGATGCTTTGCGCGCCAAGTTCACCGGCAATGCGGAAAAGGTCGTCAATCTGATCACCTTCTACGCCACTGAAGTGCGTGAAATCCTTGCCAGCATCGGTGCGCGCAGCCTTGATGACGTGATCGGGCGCGCGGATCTGCTGACGCAGGTCAGCCGTGGCTCGGCGCATCTGGATGATCTGGACCTGAACCCGCTGCTGATCACCGTCGATGGCGCGCATAAGATCCGCTATGACCGGCACCGCCCGCGCAACCCTGTGGATGACACGCTGGATGCGCAGATCGTGCAGGATGCCGCGCGTTTCCTGAATGATGGTGAAAAGATGCAGCTAGATTATGCGGTGCAGAACACGTTGCGCAGTATCGGCACGCGGACCAGCAGCCATATTGTCGCGAAATTCGGCATGCGCAACAGCCTGCAACCCGATCACCTGACGGTCAAACTGCGCGGCAGCGCGGGGCAATCGCTCGGGGCTTTCGCTGCACCGGGGCTGAAACTGGAAGTGTCGGGCGATGCCAATGACTATGTCGGCAAGGGCCTGTCGGGCGGCACAATCGTGATCCGTCCGCCGATGGTCAGTCCGCTGGTCGCGTCTGAGAACACGATCATTGGCAATACCGTGCTTTACGGGGCCACTGCTGGCTATCTCTTTGCTGCTGGCCGTGCCGGTGAACGCTTTGCCGTGCGCAATTCCGGTGCGCATGTCGTGATTGAGGGCTGTGGCACCAATGGCTGTGAATATATGACCGGCGGTGTGGCGGTGATCCTTGGGTCCATCGGTGCCAACTTTGGCGCGGGCATGACTGGCGGGATGGCCTATCTTTATGATCCCAAAGGTCTGGCACCGGCGCTGATGAATATGGAAACACTGGTGACCTGTCCCGTGTCAGTGGATCATTGGCATGATGAGCTGAAAAGCCTGATCGAACACCATGCCAAGGAAACCGGCAGCCGCAAGGCCGCCGATATCCTGCAACATTGGGATCTGGAGAAAGACAACTTCCTGCAGGTTTGTCCTAAGGAAATGCTGGTCCACCTCAAACACCCGCTGACGATCGAACAAGCCGCGATCCCGGCGGAATGATGCAACGCCCCGCGCTGAAATCAGCTGCGGGGCGTTCGCTTTGCTTGACCCCGCAGGCGACAATATGGCTATAGAGGGCGATGGCAGATACCACCAAACCCCGTAAGCGCCGGTCGCGCAAAGCCGTCGCCAAGACCGGCCCATTGCGCAGGGTCACGCGGGCAGCGCGCCGCATTGCCTTGTGGTCTGCCGCGGGCATTGCCGGTTTCGTGCTGGTCTGGACCCTGCTTTACGCGCTGATCAACCCGCCCACCAACGCCTATATGTTCGCCGAAGGCCGCAGGCTTGGCGGGGTGCAGCAGGAATGGGTGCCGATGGACAGGATCGCGCCGGTCATGGTGCGCGCGGCCGTCGCGGCAGAGGACGCCAATTTCTGCCTGCACTGGGGCCTTGATGTGAATGCGATCCGCACCGCGATGGAACGCGGGCGCGGCGGGGCATCGACGATCAGCCAACAGGTCGTCAAGAACGTGTTTCTATGGCATGGTCGTAGCTGGTCGCGCAAAACAATCGAGGCGCTCTGGACCCCGGTAATTGAAGTGTTCTGGAGCAAGCGGCGAATTCTGGAAATCTATCTGAATGTCGCGGAATTTGACGCCGGCGTCTTTGGCGTGCAGGCCGCAGCGCAACACTACTTCGGCGTCGATGCCGCCAATCTGACTGCGACGCAGGCAGCACGGCTGGCCGCGATCTTGCCTGCGCCCAAGGAACGGTCTGCGTCGAACCCCGGCAATTTCACGCGCAATCGTGCTGCACAGATCATCAGCGGGGCCGAGACCATCGCAGCGGATGGTCGCGCGGATTGTTTCCAGCGATAAGCCAAGCATTGAACCTGCGCGCCTCTTGCGGCATGGAAGGGAGATCATCCCAACTAGGTTTGCCATGAACATCCTGTATCACTATCCATTGTCCCCCTATTCGCGCAAAGTCCGGCTTTGCCTTGCCGAAAAGAAGATCGAGGTCGGTTTGGTCGAGGAGCGGTACTGGGAACAGGGTGCCGATTTCCTGCGCCGCAATCCCGCAGGTCAGGTGCCTGTGCTGAAACTGAACGGCAAGATGTTGTCCGACAGCGCGGCGATTTGCGAGTATCTCGAAGAGATGCACCCCAACCCGCCGCTGTTGCCCCGCGACGCTGATGCAAGGTTCGAGGTACGCCGTCTGGTCGGGTGGTTCGACGATAAATTCTATGAAGAGGTCACATCCAAACTGATCGGCGAACGGGTCTATCGCAAGGTCATGGGCCGCGGCTATCCCGACAGCGCCAATGTCAAAGCAGGCGCGCGGGCGATCAAATATCACCTCGATTACATGGCGCATCTGCTGGAACATCGCCGCTGGCTGGCGGGCAATGACATGACCTTGGCCGATTTTGCCGGGGCGGCGCATTTGTCTTGCGTGGATTACACCAGCGATGTGGACTGGAACCGGCATGAGGTGGTGAAGGATTGGTATGCCAAGATCAAATCCCGCCCGGCGTTCCGGTCGTTGCTGGCCGATGAGGTGCCGGGCTTTCAACCGGCGGCACATTATGCGGATCTTGATTTTTAAGAAGGGGCTCTGCCCCCGCCCCTGCGGGGCTCCCCCGGGATACTTAAGCTCGGAAGATGAATGAAAGATCGATTGGTTTCCTTTGCGCTTGAGGCTGGATTTGCCAAGGTCGGCATCTGCCGCCCGGATGCCGCGCCGGAGACGGCTGCGCGTCTGGCGGAATTTGTCGATGCGGGGATGCACGGCCAGATGGCATGGATGGCCGAACGCATGGCCTGGCGCGGTGATCCGACGGCGCTCTGGCCGCAGGCGAAATCGGTGATCATGCTGGCCGAGGTCTATACGCCGGATCATGATCCGCTGGCGGTGTTGGGCCAGCCTGACCGCGCCGCGATCAGCGTCTATGCACAGGGGCGCGATTATCATGACGTGGTTAAGAAACGGCTGAAGGTCGTCGGTCGCTGGCTGATCGACCAAGTGCCGGGGGCCGAGATCAAGGTTTTTGTCGATACTGCGCCTGTCATGGAAAAACCACTGGCGCAGGCGGCGGGGCTGGGTTGGCAGGGCAAACATACCAATCTGCTGGGGCGCGACTTGGGGAATTGGTTTTTTCTGGGGGCGATCTTTACGACCGTTGAACTGGAGCCGGATCAGCCCGAGATCAGCCGTTGCGGGTCCTGCACTGCCTGTTTGGATATCTGCCCGACGCAGGCTTTTCCCGCCCCTTACCGTCTGGATGCGCGCCGCTGCATTTCCTATCTGACGATTGAACACAAAGGCCCGGTCGACCCCGATCTGCGCGCCATGATGGGCAACCGGATCTATGGCTGCGATGATTGTCTGGCGGTCTGTCCGTGGAACAAATTTGCTGCCGAAGGCCGGGATGCGCGGCTGGCGGCGCGGGACGATCTGATTGCGCCACCCTTGTTGGAACTCGCGCAGTTGGATGATGCCGGGTTCCGGGCAAGGTTTTCCGGCTCGCCCATCAAGCGCATTGGCCGCGACCGTTTTATCCGCAATGTCGCCTATGCGATGGGGAATGCGGGTGACAAGGCGATGATCCCGGCCTTGCAGCCCTTGACCACCGACCCTGACCCGGCTGTCGCAGATGCGGCGGTCTGGGCGCTTGGCGAATTACGCTAGGCCATCGTCCGCCGCGCATTAGCAAAAGACACCAGCCGTCTTGTCTTTTCGTCCCACAGGTTCAGGCTGGCACAGCGAAAGCTTTGTAACAGTGTCATCCGGCTGCAATCCACCAGATCCTGATGGTCGCGCAGCACCTCTGTCAGCCGATAGAACGGGATCCGCGCGTAAAGGTGATGCACATGGTGGATGCCGATATTGGCGGTGAACCAGCGCAGGATCGGCGGCAGGTCGTAATGCGAACTGCCATGCAGGGCGGAGTCGTGGATCTGCCAGTCTTCGGTATTGTCCCATTGTGTCGTTTCAAACTGGTGTTGGACGTAGAACAGCCAGACCCCGATCGAGGCGGCGATCAGCGTTGTCGGCAGGAACACCAGAAACAGCGCTGCAAAGCCGCCAAAATAGACGATCAGGCCCAGAATGGTGACCATGGCAAGGTTGGTCCCCATCGCGCTGACCCAATATTTCCGTTCGCGTTGCATCCGCCCTAGCGGGATGCGGTTTTGCAGAAAGAAAATATAGGTTGGCCCCAGGCCGAACATCACCAGAGGATGCCGGTAAGCGCGATACAAGAACCTGCCGAACGGCGTGCGCTGGTGGTATTCCTCAACCGTCAGCGTGTGGACATCGCCGATGCCGCGCTGGTCCAGATCGCCGGCATGGCTGTGGTGGATCGCATGGGTGCGCCGCCAGACATCATAGGGCGTCAGGGTGACAACGCCCAAGGCGCGCCCGATCCAGTCGCTGACTGTGCGGTTGCCCAGGAACGACCCGTGCCCGCAATCATGCTGGATACAGAACAGCCGCAGCAGAAACAGCCCGTTCAGCGCCGAAATCGCGAAAGCGCCAATATAGCTGTATTGCGCCACCCAGACCGCCATTACCCAGAGCACGACGAAAGGCACCAGACTGACGGCGAGTTCAAAGCTGCTGCGCCAGCTGTTGGGTTCGCGATATTTTGCAAGCACCTGCACCCAGTCGCGCGGTGTCATGTTGATCTTCGGCGTTTTATGATCTGTCATTCGCTTTTCTTTTTTGGTCCGGTCGCGCCACCCTAAAGGCATCGCTCCTGTCGCGAATAGGGGTTCACTGTCTTTCTGGCTAGCCATATTGTCGCACGGGAAGGGAATGATCATGCAACCGCTCAGAGGTATCGTATTCAAGGTTATTTCCGTCTGCCTGTTTATGGCGATGGCCGGGCTGATCAAAGCGGCATCTGACACTGTGCCACCCGGTCAGGCGGTTTTCTTCCGTTCCTTCTTTGCCCTGCCGATTATTTTCGGCTGGCTCGCCATGCGGGGCGAATTGCGCCATGGCTGGAAAACTACCAACCCGATGGGCCATTTCTGGCGCGGTCTGGTCGGGACCTCTGCGATGGGGCTGGGGTTTGCCGGGCTTGGCCTGCTGCCCCTGCCAGAGGTGACGGCGATTGGCTATGCCGCCCCTTTGCTGGTGGTGATCTTCGCCGCGATGTTCCTGAACGAAGATGTCCGCGCGTTCCGGCTGTCGGCGGTCGCGATGGGGATGGTCGGTGTGCTGGTCGTGCTGTCGCCGCGCCTGTCGGTCGGTGCGGGGCTGAACACGACAGAGACTTTGGGCGCCGTGATCGTGCTGATGGGGGCGGTGATGACCGCGCTGGCACAGATATTCGTGCGCAAACTGGTCGCGACCGAATCCATTGCCGCCATCGTTTTGTGGTTCACGATCACCTCATCTGTGCTGTCCTTGCTGACGATTCCCTGGGGTTGGGTGACGCCAGGCTGGGGTGTCGCGGCCATGCTGGTCATGGCCGGGCTGTTGGGCGGGATCGGGCAGATCTTCCTGACCTCCAGCTATCGTTTTGCCGATGCGTCCTTGGTTGCGCCGTTTGATTACACCTCGATGATCCTTGCACTCGCCATCGGCTATTTCATCTTTGATGAGGTCCCGACCGGCACAATGTTGCTTGGCGCTGGGATCGTGATCGCCGCGGGCGTCCTGATCATCTGGCGTGAACGCAAGCTGGGCCTGCAACGCGCCCAGCAGCGCAAGGCGACGGGCAATACCGGTAACTGATTTTTAACGCGAATCGTGCTATGGTGATGGTCCATCACTACAAGGAGGACATGATGAAACATCCACTTGATCACGCCAAAACCGGGTCAGAGGCTGGCATTTCGCGGTTCATCGCCATGAAAAAGGATGCTCTGCCGCGCCCGGCCAGCCTTGATCTGCAAAAACGCGCCCGGACAGAGGCAGAGGGCAAGCGCGCGGCAGAATTCCTGCGCATCGCACGGGGCGAAACGCGCTGATCCCGCCGCGTCGGAAAAGGGCGCCATTGGCGCCCTGATCAATCAAGCGCGGACCAGCTTTTCGTAATCCGCCGCGATATCGCGGGTCAGCGCGCCGACTTCGAAATTATAGTCACCGATCTGGCCCACCGGTGTCACCTCTGCCGCCGTGCCGGTCAGCCAGCATTGCTGGAAACCTTCCAGCTCTTCCGGCATGATCACGCGTTCATGCACCGTGATGCCTTTGTCGCGCAGCATGCCGATCACGGTCTGCCGGGTGATGCCGTTGAGGAAAGCATCGGCCGCGGGCGTGTGCACCTCACCATCCTTGACGAAAAAGATATTGGCCCCGGTCGCCTCGGCCACATAGCCGCGATAATCGAACATCATCGCATCGGAACAACCCTTCGCCTCGGCTGCATGTTTGGACATCGTGGCGATCATATAAAGTCCCGCCGCCTTGGCTTGGCTGGGTGCCGTTTCCGGGCTGGGGCGTTTCCATTTCGCGATATCGAGCTTTGCCCCACGGGTCTTCGCATCGCCGTAATAATTGCCCCATTCCCAGACCGCGACCGCCAGATGGACAGGGTTGCGCGATGCGGCGACCCCCATATCTTCACCCGAGCCGCGCCAGGCGACGGGGCGGACATAGGCGTCTTTCAATCCATTGGCATCCAAGGCGGCCTGTTTGGCGGCCTCGATCTCATCCACGGAAAACGGGATCTGGAAATCGATCAATTGCCCCGATTTGATCAGCCGTTCGGAATGTTCGCGGGATTTGAAGATCTTGCCACCATAGCAGCGCTCGCCTTCGAACACCGATGACGCATAATGCATCGCATGGGTCAGGATATGGACCTTGGCGTCGCGCCAGTCCACCAGCTGGCCATCCAGCCAGATTTTACCGTCTCTGTCGTCATATGCACCGGCCATCATATCCTCCACGCTTTGCATATATGTCACAACTAGGTCCGTTTCGGATATAAAGTTGCGCAATTTCGTCAAATCGCTAACAGTCGATTCTTGGAATGTCAATAAAGCTGACGTATTGTCGACCCGAACAAAGGAGGCCCCGATGTCCGATAGCGCGCGTCCCCAAATGGGGCAGAACCTGCTGTTTCTGACCGATGATCAGCTGCGCAAAGGGATCGAGGCGATGTTTTTCGCCTATCGCGGTTTCACAGCGGACCCGGACCGTATTCTGGCGCAGAAATCCTATGGCCGCGCCCATCACCGTGCGATCCATTTCATCCACCGCAGCCCCGGCACCACGGTCAACAATCTGCTGTCGGTGCTGGGTGTGACAAAACAATCGCTCAATCGTGTGTTGCGCAGCCTGATCGAGGACGGTCTGGTCATCAGCAGTGTGGGCCGCAAGGATAAGCGTGAACGGCATTTGCACCTGACACCGGCTGGCGCTGCGCTGGAACGTGAATTATCAGATGCGCAGCGCGATCGGATGCGTGCCGCATACCGGGCCGCTGGCCCTGCCGCTGTGGTCGGGTTCCGGCAAGTGTTAGAGGCGATGATGGATGATGAGACCCGCCGCCATTACGAGGCGATGAAGGATAAACCTGAATGAATGCCGACGACGCACACCTGTTGATTGTTGATGACGATGCGCGCATCCGCAGCCTGTTACAGAAATTCCTGATGCGGGCTGGTTTTATGGTCACCACCGCGCGCGACGCTGCCCATGCGCGCCGCGTGCTGGCGGGGCTGGAATTCGATCTGATCGTGCTGGATGTGATGATGCCGGGTGAGGATGGCATGGCATTGTGCCGTGATCTGCGCCGCACGCTCAGCACGCCGATCATGCTGCTGACCGCCAAGGGCGAAACCATGGACCGGATCACCGGGCTGGAGGCGGGGGCAGATGATTATCTGGTCAAACCCTTCGAGCCCAAAGAATTGCTGTTGCGGATCAACGCGATCCTGCGGCGCGTGCCTGCCGCCGAACCTGTCGTGGTCCTGCCCAAGGTGCTGCATATGGGTCCCGTGCGCTATGATATCGAGCGGGGTGAGATGTGGCATGGCGATGATCTGGTTCGCCTGACCGCAACCGAAAGCCAGTTGATGCGCATCTTCTCTGGCCGTCCGGGCGAGGCGGTGACGCGCAGTCTGCTGGTCGAGGAACTCAGCCGCTCGGGTGGCCAGACGCAGGAACGTGCGGTGGATGTGCAGATCACGCGCCTGCGCCGCAAGATCGAGACGGACCCGAAGCAGCCCCGCTATCTGCAGACCATTCGCGGGTCGGGCTATATGCTGGCACCGGAATAAGAACTTTTAAGCCTCCGGCGGGAGTATTTTTGGAAATAAGAAGGGGGGCGCATGGCGACAGCTTTGATTGCGCATGACGATTGTTTTGCTCATGTGAACCCGCCCGGCCATCCCGAACAGGTGGCGCGGCTGGATGCGGTGCTGCATGCGCTGGACGGCATGGATCTGCTGCGCGTCAGAGCGCCTCTGGCGGCGGCGGATGATCTGCTGCGCGCGCATCCCCAGGCACATATCGATGCTTTGCACAGGGCAGCACCGGACAGGGGCTGGCGTTCGCTGGATGCCGATACACATATGTCCATCGGCACGCTACAGGCCGCCTATCGCGGTGCGGGTGCCGTGCTGCGCGGTGTGGATATGGTGCTGGCGGGTGAAGCGACGAATGCCTTTGCCGCGATCCGCCCGCCCGGTCATCATGCCGAACGCGAGACAGCGATGGGCTTTTGTTTCTTCGGCAATGTCGCCATCGCGGCCAAACATGCGCTGGATCATCACGGGTTGAAACGTGTCGCCATCGTCGATTTTGATGTGCATCACGGCAATGGCACACAGGATCTGGTCGAGGATGATCCCCGCATCCTGTTCTGTTCCACCCATCAATCGCCTTTCTATCCCGGCACCGGGGCCGCCCATGAAACAGGTGTCGGCAATGTGCTGAACGTGCCTTTGCCGGAAGGCACCGGGTCAAAAGCCTTTCGCGATGTCATGGAACGCGTCGTTCTGCCGCGTGTTGATGATTTTGCACCGCAATTGCTGATCCTCTCTGCCGGGTTCGATGCTCATCGTGATGATCCTTTGGGCGGGATGAACCTGACAGCGGATGATTTCGCCTGGGTCACGCAGCGCCTGTGTGATCTGGCGGATACCCATTGTCAGGGCCGGGTGGTATCGGCGCTGGAAGGCGGGTATGACTTGGCCGCGCTGGGGGCCTCTGCGGCGGCCCATGTCAAAGTTCTGGAGGAAAGAGGCCGATGAGCGACGTTGATCAGATGAGTTTCGAAGATGCGATCAAAGAGCTGGAGGTCGTTGTCGGCCAGCTGGAACGCGGCGATGTCGCGCTGGACCAGTCGATTGCGCTGTATGAACGCGGGGCGAAGCTGAAGGCGCTTTGTGAAGCCAAGTTGAAAGAGGCCGAGGAAAAGGTCGCCCGGATCACCTTGGGTGAAAATGGCCAGCCCACCGGGACAGCGCCGCTGGATGCCTGATCTGGCGCGTTTGCCCCTGCCTGACGCTTTGGCGCAGGCGGCCAAAATCACCGAACAGCAGATCACTCTGGCGCTGGCCGGGCTGACCGGTCCGGTGCCGGATGCGATGCGCTATGCTGTTGTGGGCGGCAAGGCGTTGCGCGCTTTCCTCGCGCTGGAAACCGCGCGGATGCATGGTGTCAGCGCGGTGCAGGCCGCCGCCGCAATCGAATGCATCCATGCCTATTCGCTGATCCATGATGATCTGCCCTGCATGGATGACGACGATCTGCGCCGGGGTCAGCCCACCGTGCATAAACGCTGGGATGAGGCGACTGCCGTTTTGGCGGGGGATGCGTTGCAGGCGCTGGCCTTTGAACTCTTGGGCGGGCTGGATTGTGCGGACGCTGCCAAGGTCAGTCTGATGGTCACGCTGGCGCAGGCCGCCGGTGTGCGTGGGATGGTCGGCGGGCAGGCTGCAGATATCGCGGCTGAAACCGCAGATGTGCCGCTGACGCTCGACCAGATCATCGCCTTGCAAGCGGGCAAGACCGGGGCGCTGATGTCCTGGGCTGCCTTGGTCGGGCCGCGCATCACGGGTGCGGATACCGCCCCGTTGCAGACCTATGGCGATTGCCTCGGGCTTGCCTTTCAGATCGCCGATGATGTGCTCGACGTGACCGGCGATGCCAGCGTTGTCGGCAAGGCCGTGGGTAAAGACAGCGCCGCCGGAAAGGCCACATTCGTATCGCTTCTGGGTCTGCATGGGGCGAAACGCCGCGCGGATGATCTGGTCACGCAGGCCTGTGATGCGCTATCTGGCTATGGACCCGACGCCGAGACATTGAAAGCAGCCGCGCGATTTGTGACCGCGCGCAGCCATTAAGAAAGCCGCGCCTATGCCCAACCGCCCCCGCACCCCGCTTTTGGACAAGGTCCAGAGTCCTGCTGATATGAAATCCCTGTCGGATGCGGATTTGCGCATTCTGGCCGATGAATTGCGGGCCGAGACGATTTCTGCTGTGTCGGAAACCGGCGGCCATCTGGGCGCGGGGCTGGGCGTGGTGGAAATGACCGTGGCTTTGCATGCGGTCTTCGATGCGCCCAAGGACAAGATCATCTGGGATGTGTCGCATCAATCTTATCCGCATAAAATCCTGACCGGCCGGCGCGACCGCATCCGCACGCTGCGGATGGAAGGAGGCTTGAGCGGTTTCACCAAACGCTCCGAAAGCCCCTATGATCCGTTCGGGGCGGCGCATTCCAGCACGTCGATTTCTGCCGCGCTCGGTTTCGCCGTCGCGCGTGATCTGGGCGGTGATGGCGGCGATGCGATTGCGGTGATCGGCGATGGCGCGATCTCTGCCGGTATGGCCTATGAGGCGATGAATAACGCGGGCCATCTGGGCAAGCGGGTCATCGTGATTCTGAACGATAATGAAATGTCGATCGCCCCACCGGTGGGCGCGATGTCGGCCTATCTGTCGCAGCTTTACGCCGGCGCGCCGTTTCAGGAATTCAAAGCTGCCGCCAAGGGTGCCGTGTCGCTGCTGCCCGGCCCGTTCCGGGAAGGGGCCAAGCGTGCCAAGGATGTGCTCAAACATATGACGGTCGGCGGGACCTTGTTTGAACAATTGGGCTTTTCCTATATCGGCCCGATTGACGGGCATGATATGGATCAGTTGCTGTCCGTCCTGCGCACCGTCAAGGCCCGCGCTGATGGCCCGATCCTGATCCATGCGATCACGAAAAAGGGCAAAGGCTATGGCCCCGCCGAACGCGCCAGCGACAAGGGCCATGCCACCGCCAAATTCGATATGGTCACCGGCAAACAGGCGAAAGCGGCCAGCAATGCGCCCTCCTATACCTCGGTCTTTGCCGAAAGCCTGCTGAAACATGCAGCCTCTGATCCGCGCATCTGCGCGGTGACCGCCGCGATGCCTGATGGGACTGGCCTGTCGAAATTCATGGACCGCTACGCCAGCCGCTGTTTTGACGTGGGCATTGCCGAACAGCATGCCGTGACCTTCAGCGCGGGTCTGGCTGCGGGCGGGATGCGCCCGTTCTGCGCGATCTATTCGACCTTTCTGCAACGCGGCTATGATCAGGTCGTGCATGATGTTGCGATCCAACGGCTGCCGGTGCGTTTCGCGATTGACCGCGCCGGGCTGGTCGGGGCCGATGGCGCGACCCATGCCGGGTCGTTTGACGTTGCCTTCCTTGCCAATCTGCCCGGTTTCGTCGTGATGGCCGCCGCGGATGAGGCCGAACTGGTCCGCATGGTCGCCACTGCCGCCGCGCATGACGCGGGCCCCATCGCGTTCCGGTTTCCCCGCGGGGAAGGTGTGGGGGTCGAGATCCCCGAAAATGCCGCAGCTTTGGAAATCGGCAAAGGCCGCATGATCCAAAAGGGCGCGCAGGTCGCGATCCTGTCTTTCGGCACGCGGCTGTCAGAGGTGACGAAAGCCTGCGAGGCACTGGCGGCCAAAGGCATCAAACCCACTGTCGCCGATGCGCGTTTTGCCAAACCTTTGGACCGCGATCTGATCCTGCAACTGGCTGCTGACCATGACGCCCTGATCACGGTCGAGGAAGGGGCGGTGGGCGGCTTTGGCTCTCATGTCGCGCAGTTGTTGGCGGAGGAGGGTGTGTTTGACCACGGTTTGCGGTTCCGGTCGATGGTGCTGCCCGACACCTTCATCGATCAGGCCAGCCCAAACGCGATGTATGACACGGCCGGGATGAACGCAGAACACATCGAAGCAAAAGTGCTTGAGGTCATGGGTGTTGCGCGTTTGGGAAAGCGCGCCTGAACCCCATGGCCGGGTCGTCCGGCCATGGGATCATGCCTGTATCAGAACGGGCTGTCAGGATAGTAGAACTGTTCCGCATTGTCCTGCGTCACCAAGACCGAGCCGATGATGAATTCGCCTGATACCGGGGTCTGAGACACGACGCCCAGTGCCGTCACCTCGATTGCAGTGGCAATCATCGACGGTGGATAGGTCACGTTGGCCGGGATCATCGTATCACCGTCCATCACGCGCTGGATCATTTCCTTCATCCCGGCACCGCCGAGGACGAATTGCACGTCATCACGCCCTGCCGCCTCGATCGCGGCAAGAACACCGATGGCCATGTCGTCGTCAGAGGCCCAGACCGCATCGATCTGCGGATGCCGCGACAGGAAATCCTGCATTACTTCGAACGACGTGTCGCGGTTCCAGTTGCCATGTTCCATCCCCAGCACATTGATGCCCGACCCTTCAATCGCGGCCTCGAACCCGGCCACGCGTTCATTGTCGATGGTCGTCGGAATGCCGCGCAACACGACGATATCGCCGCCGTCAGGCATTTGTGACACCATATATTCGCCTGAAACACGCCCGAAACCGGGGTTGTCACCAGCGACATACAGATCCTCGATCCCCTCAACGGACAGGCCACGGTCAACGACGGTGACCCAGACACCAGCATTTGCGACGTTTTGGACCGGGCCGGTCAATGGCTCGGATTCAAATGGCAGCACCACCAATGCGCTGATATTGCGGGTGGCGAGCATGTCTTCGATATCATTGACCTGACGCGATGGGTCTGCCGCCGTGGCCAGCACGAAATCAAGTTGGGGATAGGTTTCTTCCAGCCGGTCAATCGCGGCTTGGGCAAAGTAGTTCATGCCGCCCGCCCAGCCATGCGTCGCTGCCGGGATCGAGACACCGATCACCTGCGTGTCCTGCGCGAATGCAGGGGTGACCAAAGCCGTGGAAACCGCCAAAGCAGAAATAAGTCGTTTCATGGTAAACTCCTCCCTAGAGTTGTTGACCGGGTCATTGACCCGGCTTGCGTCCTCGCTGCAAAACCACAGCAAGAATGATGATAGCCCCCTGAATGGCACCATTCAGATAAGGCGAAACAAGATCGGTCAGGTTCAGGATATTGCCGATCAGGGTCAGGATCAGCACGCCGATCACTGTGCCCCAGACACGGCCAAACCCGCCTTTGAGTGCTGTGCCGCCGACGATGACGGCGGCAATTGCCTCCAATTCCCACAGCAGGCCGGTGGCGGAAGAGGCTGAACCAAGGCGCGGCACATACATAATGGTCGCGATCCCGACCAAGACACCCAACATGACATAGGTCAGCATCCGCACCCGCGCGACCCGCACGGAGGAATAGCGCGCGACCTGATCATTGGACCCGATGGCGGCGCAGTGGCGGCCAAAAGCGGTGGAGCGCATCAACAATTCGCCTCCGATGACCACCAGTGCAAAGACGATGATCGGCCAGGACACGCCAAGGGTACCGCCATAATAGACCGGCTGATAAAATGTCCGCAGGCTGAAATCGAGGCTGAGAGTCCCGCCATCGGCCAGCCATGTCACCAGAGACCGGTAAATCCCCATCGATCCCAAGGTTACGATGAAGGCATCCATCCCCAGCCTTGTGATCAGCACGCCATTCAGCATCCCCGCGAACAACCCTGCAAAAAGCGCCACAGCCATGCCCAGCAGCACGATGGGAATGCCGATCCCCATCACCGGCAGCGCGGTATTCATCACCAAAATCATCAGCCCCGCGATAAAGGCGGCCATCGACCCGACCGACAGATCAAGGCCGCCTGCGGTAATGACAAAGGTCATGCCCACCGCGATGATCCCGATAAAGGCCGACCGCGACAGCACGTTGGAAATATTCCCCGCGCTTAGAAAATTGGGGTTCATCAAGGCCCCCATGATGATCAGCACGACCAGCGCCACAATCGGGCCGATCACGCTCATCTTGATCTTGGGGGATGACAGGGTCGCGATGGTCATTCAGGCAGTCCTTTCCAGCGGGGCACTTTGGCCGACCCCCATGGCCAGCCGCACGATGGCGTCTTCGGTCGCGCTATCGCCCGTCAATTCGCCTGCGATCCGGCCCTGCCGCATCACCAGCACCCGGTCGGACAGGCCGATCACCTCTTGCATTTCCGATGAAATCACGACGATGGCGCGCCCTTCGGCGGCCAGCTTGCGGATGAATTCATACATCTGCTGCTTGGTGCCGATATCGATCCCGCGTGTCGGTTCGTCGATCACCAGAATATCGGGGTCCGACAGCATCGTCTTGGCGAACAGCAGCTTTTGCTGATTGCCGCCGGACAGGCTGCCGACGTCCACACTGCGACTGCCACGAATGTCAAATTCGGTCACAGCATGGTTCAGCGCCGCATCCTCGGCCCGGGTGTTGATCACCCAGTTGGAAAACTTGTGCAGGGATTGCAGGGTCAGGTTCTCGCGCAGTCCCTTTGTCAAAAGTAGCCCCCGCGTCTTGCGATCCTCCGTCAGGTAAGCCAACCCAAGCGCCAGCGCCTCCCACGGATGGCGGATTGTGACGGTATCGCCGTTGATCCGCACTGTTCCATGCGCAGCGCGCAGCCCGGCCAGCCCCTCGAATGTCTCGGTCCGGCCAGAGCCGATCAGACCGGCGATGCCAAGCACTTCGCCTTTGCGCAGGGTGAAATGGATGTCTTCGGCGAAACCGGGCACATGGAACCCCTCCACCTCCAACGCCAGCGCGCCTTTCATGCTGTCCTTCGGCGGGTAGAGCGTGGATATTTCACGGCCCACCATCGCCTCGGCCATCTGGTGTTCGTCCATCTCATTGGCGGGACCAGACCAGACGACGGACCCGTCGCGCATGATGGTCAGGTCATCGGCAATCGCCACAACCTCGTCCAGCTTGTGCGATGTGAACAGCACCGCCGTCCCGTGACCGCGCAAGGCGCGCACCTGGTCCAGCAGCACGGCAGTTTCCGTGCGCGTCAACACGGCGGTCGGTTCATCCATGATCAGCACATTTGTATCGCGCAGCAGTGCCTTGGCGATTTCCACCATCTGTTTGTCGGAATTCGACAGGTCCGAGATCAGCCGGTCCGGGTCCACATCACAGCGCAACCGCCCCAGCAAGTCGCGCGATCTGGCCCGCATCGCGGGTTTGTCTAGAAACCAGCCGCGCCGCAATTCGGACCCGAGAAAGATATTTTCTGCGACGGTCAGATGGTCCGCCAGATTGAATTCCTGATGGATCAGGGAAATCCCCTGCGCCTCTGCCTGTCCCATATCGGCAAAGCTGACCGGCTGTCCCTGCAACATCACCAGACCGGCGCTGGGCGGTTGATAGCCGGTCAGGATTTTCATCATCGTGGATTTGCCCGCCCCGTTTTCACCGATCAGCGCATGAACCCGACCGGGGTGCAGGGCGATATCCGCGCCATGCAACACCTCGATCGGGCCAAAGCTCTTGCTGACCTTGGACAGGGCAAGAATGGGCGTCGTCACAGCGTGACCCATGCCGCATCATCTTGCGATGACTTGATCGCGGCAGCGATGAAACGCATGCCGTCAAGACCGGCATCGACGCCGGGGAGCAACGACAGGTCAGGCGTTTCCCCGGCATCCGCTGCGCGGATCGCGGCCGCGGCACCGGCATAGATATTGGCGAAACCTTCCAGATAGCCTTCAGGATGCCCACCCGGCGTGCGTGTCACAGCACCCGCCGCGTCAGATGCGCCGCTGCCGCCACGGGTCAGCAGGCGCTTGGGTTCGCCGAAAGGCGTGAACCACAGATAATTCGGGTCTTCCTGCGCCCATTCCAGCCCGCCTTTTTCACCGTAAACCCGCAGCCGCAGCGCGTTTTCATTGCCGGGGGCGACCTGACTGCACCACAGCATCCCGCGCGCGCCGCCATCGAAACGCAGCAGGAAATGCGCATTGTCATCGACGCGCCGGCCGGGAACGAATGTTTGCAGATCAGCGGCAAGGCTTTGCACTTTTTGCCCGGTCACGAAACAGGCCAGGTTATGGGCGTGGCTGCCAATATCGCCAATCGACCCGCCCGCGCCAGAGCGGTCAGGATCAGTGCGCCATTCGGCCTGTTTATTGTCGCCGCCTTGTTCGGCGGCTTCGGTCAGCCAATCCTGCGGATATTCGACCTGCACCACGCGCAAAGCGCCCAGATCCCCCGCAGCAATCATATCGCGCGCCTGCCGGATCATCGGATAGCCGGTGTAATTATGCGTCAGGATGAACAGGGCCTTGGCCTCGGCGATGGCCTTGGCCAGTTCCTCGGCCTGTTGCATCGTCGCGGTCAGCGGCTTGTCGCAGATCACATGGATGCCGCGTTTTAGGAACGCCATCGCGGGACCCGCATGCATATGGTTCGGCGTCACGATGGATACGGCGCGAATGCCATCCTCGCGACCGGATTCCACCTCGGCCATCTCTTCATAACTTCCATAGCAGCGATCCGGCGCGAGGCCCAAAGCCTGCCCGCTTTCCCGCGATCTTTCGGCGGTCGAGGACAAAGCCCCCGCCACCAGATCAAACTGCCCGTCGATTCGCGCCGCAATCCGGTGGACCCCGCCGATAAAGGCGTCCTTGCCGCCGCCGACCATGCCAAGTTGAATTTTTTTCATGATTCAGATCCCCAACATGCGGCGGTTTGCAGCATCATCGGTGCCGCCATCCGCGAAATCGTCAAAAGCGCGTTCCGTCACCCGGATGATGTGATCTTTCACGAATTGCGCGCCTTCGCGTGCGCCATCCTCCGGGTGTTTCAGCGCGCATTCCCATTCCACGACAGCCCAGCCGTCGAAATCATTGGCGGCCATTTTGGAAAAGATCGCACCGAAATCGACCTGCCCGTCGCCCAGAGACCGGAAGCGGCCAGCGCGGTTGACCCAGCCCTGAAAGCCGCCATAGACACCCTGCCGCCCCGTCGGGTTGAATTCGGCATCCTTGACGTGGAACATCTTGATCCGGTCTTTGTAGATGTCGATATTGTCCAGATAATCCAGACATTGCAGCACGTAATGCGACGGATCATAAAGCATATTCGCGCGGGAATGGTTGTTCACGCGGTCCAGAAACATCTCGAAACTGATGCCGTCATGCAGGTCTTCGCCGGGGTGAATTTCATAGCAGATATCAACCCCACACTCATCTGCATGGTTCAGGATCGGCAGCCAGCGCGCGGCGAGTTCGTCAAACGCCGCCTCGACCAGCCCCGCAGGGCGCTGCGGCCAAGGATAGACGAAAGGCCAAGCCAAAGCACCCGAGAAACTGGCCAGCGCGTTGATCCCCATGTTCTGCGAGGCTGTCAGCGCCAGTTTCACCTGATCGACGGCCCAGGCCTGCCGCGCCTTGGGGTTGCCGCGCACGGAGGGGTCAGCGAAACCTTCAAAGGCATCGTCATAGGCGGGATGGACGGCGACCAGCTGCCCTTGCAGATGGGTGGAGAGTTCCGTGACGGCGACGCCATTGGCGGCGGCAACACCTTTGAATTCATCGCAATAATCTCGGCTTTCGGCAGCGCGGGCGAGGTCGATGAAACGCGCATCCCATGATGGCACCTGCACACCTTTGTAACCGCAATCGGCGGCCCATTTCGTGATTCCGTCCCAGGAATTGAAAGGCGCCTCATCCCCGGCGAATTGCGCCAGAAACAGGGCGGGTCCTTGAATGGTTTTCATATTGTCTCCTCCTAAGATGCAGAAATTTGGGGATTATCCGCCGGAGCTGGCAGATTATCCTTCAGAAAAATCGTGGGAATGATGTCGCGCGCCGGGTCGTGCCAGTCGCGGCCATCGGCAATCGCTTTCATCACATCGATGGCCAACGCCACCTCTTGCGCGGGTTTCTGGTCGATCACCGCATCGACCAGACCGCGTTCCAGCCCGGCGCGGCTGACCGGGGTCAGTTCATGCATGACGACGAGGGGGCGGGTTTGCCGCGCCTCTAACACCTCGATCAGGCCGCGATTACCCGCGCCGATGGAATAGATGCCGGTGATGTCCGGATGATCGGCCAAGGCCTGCGTGACCCGCGCGCGCATGATGTCAGGGCGGTCATCAACCGACAGCGCAGGCAAAACCCGTAGGGCGGGGGTCTCCCCCGCCAGCACGGCGTTCATCCCGTCCAGACGGTCACGGTGATCGCGCGCGCTGACCGATCCCAGCACCGGCAGGATGCAGCCTTGCCGCGTCGCATGGGCCAGACGCAATAACCGCCCGGCTGTGCGGCCCGCCATCACATTGTCGATGCCGACATAGGCGGCGCGCGCCTCTGGTGCGGCGTCGCTAACCAGCGTGACCACGGCAATGCCACGCGCGCGCAGGGCGGTGATGGCAGCGGTGATCCTTGGCGCCTCGGTCGCGACCACGGCGAGGCAATCGCAGGCGGACCCTTCCGCGTCGAGCGCGTGGGCCAAAGCATCCGCGTCCAGCGCGGGAATTTCGGTGACCGAGATCAGGATGCGGTCAGCACGGCGCAGATCCTGTTCGCGGTCCACTGCCGCGCGCAGGGCGCGGAAAAAGCTGTGATCATCCTTCGGCAGCAGGAAACGGAAATTGTAATTCCGCCCGCGCGACAGGTTGGCGGCATGCAGGTCGCGTTCATAGCCCAGCGTTGCAATGGCGTCGCGCACCCGGTCAGCGGATTTCGGCGCCACGCCACCGCGTGCGTTCAGCACACGGTCAGCCGTGGAATAGCTGACGCCAGCGGCCCGCGCGACATCGTGCAGCGTGGGTTTACGCATACCCCGAATCCTCCCTGCCGCGATTGAGCCGAAAGTCCTGACAGACGTCAATCATTTTGTGACAAATTTTGTCGCGGGTCAGGTCATCAGCGCAAGATCGGTGTCGGGGGAAAAGAGATGCACCAGCGCGGGGTCAATCGTCACCCGCAGCGATCCGCCGTCCACACCGGCCAAGGTGCCGAATTCGGTGGCGCGCTGCTTTGCTGTGGCTTCATCCAGATCGACGAAGCCGGTCATACGGATATTCTGCGCCAGAAACGGCGTGGCGTTCAGCGCTTGCAGCCAGCCTCTTGACATGGCTCCGCACCCCACCATAACGGCGCTTAACATATTTCTTTCCTCCCGCAATGCGTGCTGGATTTTCCTGCAGGGCCCCTTCGTAAACGTTTGCAGAGGCTAGGTTGGGTCGGGATTGCTTGTAAAATGATTTTGTAAACGATTACTAACGTTAAGAATTATCTGCTGGAAATGGCAGAAAAAAAATAAAGGGAGACTGCCATGCCGGGAATCAAAGCGTTGGCCGAGCGGCTGAATATTTCAATCGGCACTGTATCGCGGGCGCTGAATGATATGCCGGGCGTGAACGCCGAGACCCGCCAACGGGTGTTGGAAGCGGCGCATGAGATGGGCTATGTCGCGAATGCGGCGGGCCGCAATCTGCGCAAGGGGCGCACCAATACAATTGGGCTGATCATCGGGACCGGGCCGACCGCGCTGGCTGGCGACAACTTTTACAGCGAGGTGGTCGATGAAATGCAATCGGTTTTGCTCGATGACGGGATCGACCTTGTCGTGCTGCCGGTGCATAGCGCGATGGACCCGATTGCCTTCCTACGCCGGACTTTGATGCGCGGCACATTGGACGGGATCATTCTGACCGCCACGCTGACGGATGACCCGCGCATTGCCATGATGGAAGACACATCCATGCCCTATATGACGCTGGGCCGGTCGCGCACACCCGGTGATTATCTGTGGATCGATATGGATTTTGAAGAGGGCGCAAGGCAAGCCGTGACCCGTCTGCATGAACTTGGTCATCGCCGGATCGCTGTCTGTCTGCCGCAGGAGAATGTCAATTTCGCGTCGATCTATCAGGACAGCTGGCGCGCGACAATGACCGCGCTGGGGCTGCCTGCGACCGATGATCTGTGTTTCGCTGAAGAGGGCAGTGAAGACGGCGGTGCCCGTGTCGCGGCGCGTCTGGTTGCACTCGACGACCGGCCCACGGCGGTTCTGGTCTGCGCCGAACCGATGACGAGCGGCGTTTACGGCGGGTTGCAGGCCGCAGGCCTGCGCCCCGGTGCCGATGTATCCGTCATCGCATTCCGGCAAAGCCCGCTGATGCGCCATCTGTCGCCGCCGATCAGCTGTTTTGAGATGTCGGTCAAGCAGCTGGGCCGCGATATGGCAGATGCGATCTTTGCCCTGACCTATGGCAGCAAGACTGGAACCGCGCCGCAATCCAGCTTGCTGCCGATGACCTATATCGAAAGACCGTCGGTCCAGCCACTTGACCGCTGAGCAGGGGGGACGGCTACGGCGCACGGGGCGAACAACATCAAGATGTCGTCCGCTTATTTCCCCGCCTCATCCAGCCTTTTCTCGATTGCGGCCAGCTTGCTCAGCACCTCATCCCGGTATGCGTCTGTCGCGGCGTTGCCTTCCTCGGCATGGGCGTCCTGCATCGAATTCACGATCAGACCGACCAACAGGTTTACCACTGCGAAGGTTGTCATCATGATGAACGGGATGAAAAAGGTCCATGCATAGGGGTAGACTTCCATCACCGGGCGGACGATGCCCATTGACCAGCTTTCCAGCGTCATGATCTGGAACAGGGAATATCCCGACGCGCCCAAGGTGCCGAACCATTCAGGGAAAGTGTCACCGAACAGTTTTGTCGCCATGACCGCGCCGATATAGAACACCAGGCCCATCAGCATAAAGACCGACCCCATGCCGGGTAGAGCGGTGACGAAACCTTCGACCACGCGGCGCAGCGATGGCACCACCGAGATAACCCGCAACACCCGCAGGATGCGCAGGGCGCGCAGCACCGACAGCCCGCCGCTGCCGGGCATCAGCGAGATGCCGACAATGATGAAGTCAAAAATGTTCCAGCCACCGCGGAAGAACCGTGGCCCCTGAGCAAAGAGTTTTGCCGCCAGTTCCACGACAAAGATCGCCAGACACAGCCGGTCCAGTAGCAGGATCAGCCCGCCCGCCTGCGCCATGGCGGCGTCAGAGGTTTCCAACCCCAGAATGATCGCGTTGAAAATGATCACTCCGACGATGAATTGCCCCACGAAGGGGCGGTCCATAAAGGCGGCGGTGCGGGCGCGTAGGGTCATCAGGTCATCCATGTGAAAGGCCTGCCCGATATGTGCGTTTCGCTACGTGACAGCAAGGCCTGTGACGCGCCTACCCGCTTGCCACGGCAAGAAAACACCGCAATGTTTAGGCAAATGCTGTGGGGATAGGCACCCGATGAATCTCAAACCTGTTGTGATCTACCGTTGGTTGGTGTTCCTGCTGGCGGCTGGCTATTGCATCCGCACTCTCGTGTTCGGCGGGTTCGATGCTTTTGGCGGCCCGTTCCGGTTTCTGACGATCTGGGCTTTGTTCATGTCCTTCTTTGCGGCCAGCCGGATGGTCGCCTTGACAGAAGGGCGCAGCACCCGGCGGTGGGACGGCTTTGTCTGCATGACTGCCGTGATCAATACGATGGTGGTGATCCTGTACTGGCGGCTTTACTTTGCCGATCCCACATCTGTCACACCCGACGGCCAACTGGCGGCCTGGCATCTGGAGATTTACTTGCACCTTGTTGGCCCTGCATTGCAGGTGATCGACACGATCTTTATCCACCGTAGCTATCGTCGCCTTGGTCCGGCGTTGGCTTGGCTGGTCGGGGTGATCGTGATCTATCTGACTTGGGCTGAATTGGCCGTGGGGCCGATGAATGCCACGCCTTTGGGCAGTGTCACTACTGGCCTGCCCTATCCGTTTCTGAACAATCTGGAATTTGCAGATCGGCTGACATTCTACGCCATCAATCTGGCGACCGGGTTGATCCTGTTGTTTGTCTTTGCCGGGATCGCCTGGGTGGTCAGGCGCTATCTTCCTGCGCCAACAATGCCTTAAGACCGCTGCGATAGTCAGGATAGATCAGTTTCACGCCCAGTTCATCCTTGATCCGGGCATTGCTGACCTTCTTGCTTTCGGCATAGAAACTGCGCGCCATCGGGGTCATTTCGGCTGTCGCGAAATCCTCGGCCGGTGGCAGCGGCAGGCCCAGCAATTCAGCAGCATAGCCGATCACATCCTCGGGCGGGGCGGGATCATCGTCGCAGACGTTATAGATCCCGCCGGGATTGGGCCGCGCAATGGAGGCGGCCAGCACCTGCGCGATATCGGCGACATGGGTGCGGCTGAACACTTGCCCCGGCTTGATGATCCGGCGGGCTGATCCGTCGCGCACCTTGGCAAAGGGGCCGCGCCCGGGACCATAGATGCCCGCAAGGCGGAAGATATGCAAAGGCAGGCCGGGGATCGCGGACCAAGCAGCCTCTGACTGCACCCGCGCGATGCCGCGTTTGGTGGCGGGGGTCAGCGGGGTGGTTTCATCCACCCAATCGCCAGCGTGATCGCCATAAACCCCGGTGGTGGACAGATAGCCAACCCATGCGAACTGCCCGGCGCGCTGCGCAATCTCGTCCTGCAATTCAGCCAGAACCGGATCGCCGCTTTCGTCCGGTGCTGCCGAAATCAGCAGATGCGTCGCACAATCCAGCGCCGGGCGCATATCGGCACCGGGCCAGATCCGGGGTTCTACCCCTTCCGCCATCAGGCGCGCGGCCTTGTCATCGGACCGTGTCGTGCCGATGATCCGCCAGCCCTGCGGGCGCAAAAGCCCAGCCAAAGCGCGGGCGCTGAAACCGTGACCGAAGGAAAGCAATGTCTGTGTCATAAGGCTTCGTGCCGTTTTGGGCGCAAAGGTGCAAGCCCCCGGTGCAGGTTAACGGTTTGACAAAACCGCGTGATGCACCCCTAATAAGGCATGGCCGGATGCCTGCGCAACGTGCGGGTGCCGGAAAAACAGGCTGTCCCTTGGCAGCCGTGACATTGACCTAAAAGGGAGAAGGTTATGAACAAGAACTGGATGGCCGCAGCAGCCGCCGCCGTTGCAATGACGGGCGGTGCAGCACAGGCACAGGATACATTCATTTCCATCGGGACCGGCGGCGTGACCGGCGTGTATTACCCCGCTGGCGGCGCGATCTGTCGCTTGGTGAACCGCGACCGTGCCGAACATGGCATCCGCTGCGGTGTGGAATCGACCGGCGGCTCGGTCTTCAACATCAACGCCATTCGTTCGGGTGAGCTGGAATTCGGCGTCGCGCAATCCGATACGCAATTCAACTCGTTCAACGGCGTGGCCGATTTTGAAAGCGCCGGTGCGTTCGAAGACCTGCGCGCTGTCTTCTCGCTGCATCCGGAACCTTTCACAGTTGTGGCGCGTGCCGATTCCGGCATCACCGATTTTGAAGACCTGCAAGGCAAGCGCGTCAATATCGGCAACCCCGGTTCCGGCCAGCGTGCGACGATGGAAGTCGTGATGGACGCGATCGGCTGGACCACAAGTGATTTCGCTGTGGCCTCCGAACTGCCGCCAGCCGAACAGGCCGCAGCGCTTTGCGACAACAATATCGATGCGATGATTTATACCGTGGGTCACCCCTCCGGTGCGATTCAGGAAGCCACGACCGCCTGTGACACTATTCTGGTCAATGTGACCGGCGATGTGATCGACGGTCTGATCGAAGCGAACCCTTATTACCGCGTTGCCACCATCCCCGGTGGCATGTATCGCGGCACCGATGAAGACGTGACCACATTCGGTGTGGGTGCGACTTTCGTGACGTCGACCGCCGTGTCGGAAGAAGTGGTTTACGAGACCACCAAGGCGATCTTTGAAAACCTTGATCAGTTCCGCGAATTGCACCCGGCACTGTCGGCGCTGGAAGCAGCTGAGATGGTCAATGACGGTAATTCCGCCCCGCTGCATGACGGCGCTGTGCGGTATTACGAAGAAGCAGGTTTGATGGAATAATCTGACCTCATGCCCGCCAGCTGTTATCGGTTGGCGGGCATGTTCCGACCGCGCGCAGATGTGGCAAGCCCCTGTATATCAACAGTAAGAGGTCCGGCATGAGCAACGACAAACAAGCCAAGGATCGGCGCGGTTTTACCGACGAAGAATTGCAGGATCTGGTTGCCTCCACCGACAGCGGTGCGCGCAACCCCCGCAGCCGGGCGGTGGCGCTGTTGATCGCGGGGCTGGCGCTGTTCTGGGCCTTGTTCCAAGTCTGGATCGCAGAACCGCAATTCTGGTTCGGTCAATTGCCTTTTGTCAAAATCCTCGGCTCCGAACAGACGCGGCCGATGCATCTTGCGCTGGCCCTTGTGCTTGCCTTTCTGGCCTACCCCGCAGCCAAGACATCACCGCGCGACCATATCCCACTTTATGATTGGGCGTTGGCGATACTCGGTGCGGGTTCTGCGCTTTATGTTTTTTGGTTTTCGCGTGAACTGGCGGGTACCGCACGGTCCGGCCTGCCGACCCAAACGCAGATCTGGATCGGTGCCCTTGGTATCCTGATCCTGCTGGAGGCCAGCCGCCGTTCGCTCGGCCCGGCGCTGACTATCGTTGCCAGCATCTTTCTGGCCTATAGTTATTTCGGCCAGGGCTGGCTGATCCCGGACCTGATTGCCCATAACGGGCGAACGCTTGATTCGATCATCAACACGCAATGGCTGTCCACCGAAGGCGTGTTCGGCATCCCCTTGGGTGTTTCGACGTCTTTCGTGTTCCTTTTCGTGCTGTTCGGCTCTTTGCTGGATAAGGCCGGGGCAGGCAATTATTTCATCAAGATGGCTTTTGCCGGTCTGGGCCATCTGCGTGGCGGGCCTGCCAAGGCCGCTGTCGTCGGTTCCGCCGCGACGGGCCTGATCTCTGGTTCTTCCATCGCCAACGTCGTCACGACCGGCACATTCACTATTCCGCTGATGAAGCGGGTTGGTTTTTCCAGCGAAAAGGCGGGCGCGGTCGAAGTATCATCCTCGGTCAATGGTCAGATCATGCCGCCCGTGATGGGTGCTGCGGCCTTCCTGATGGTCGAATTCATCGGGATTTCCTATCTTGAGGTGATTAAACACGCCTTCATCCCGGCGATCATCAGTTACATCGCGCTGGTCTACATCGTTCACCTCGAAGCCCTGAAAAACGACATGCCCGCCTTGGGTGAAGGTGGCAACCTTTTGACTATGCTGCTGAAAGTCTTCGTTGGCTTTGCGGTGGCGGGTGCGATTTTTTACGGTGTTATCTGGGCAGTTGGTGCCTTGCGCAGCGCAGCACCGGGCATTGCGGCTTGGGTGATTTTTGCAGCGGTGACTGGGCTGTATCTTGCGGCGCTTTATGTGGCGTCCAAAAAGCCCGAACTGGAAGTCGACGATCCTAACGCCAAACAGGTCAAACTGCCCGTTATGGGCGAGGTGGTCCCAACCGGCCTGCATTACCTGCTGCCGATCATCGTGCTGGTCTGGTTTCTGATGGTAGAACGGCAATCGCCCGCGAAATCGGCATTCTACGCTGTGATGGTGATGTTCGCGATCCTGCTGACACAGAAACCGATCAAGGCGCTGATGCGCGGTGAAACCGATCTGATCGGCCAGTTCCGCGCCGGTATCGATGATCTGATCGAAGGCATGGTCGCCGGTGCGCGCAATATGATCGGGATCGCCGTGGCTACCGGTGCTGCGGGTATCATCGTAGCGACTGTCACCCGGACCCCCATCGGCACCGAACTGGCCGGGCTGGTGGAACTGCTGTCCGGCGGCAACCTGTTCATCATGCTGCTGCTGGTCGGGGTATTTTCGCTGGTCCTTGGTCTCGGCCTGCCGACCACGGCGAATTACATCGTGGTGTCATCCTTGATGGCGGGTGTCGTGGTCAGTCTTGGCGCGGATCAGGGGCTGATCATCCCGCTGATCGCAGCGCATTTGTTCGTGTTCTATTTCGGGATCATGGCCGATGTGACACCGCCGGTGGGCCTTGCCAGTTTCGCGGCCGCCGCCGTGTCGGGGGGGGATCCGATCAAGACCGGCTTTACCGCGTTCTTCTACAGCCTGCGCACTGTCGCGCTACCGTTCCTGTTTATCTATAATCCGACACTGATCCTGTTCGGCGTCGATCTGGGAACGACCACGGGCATATTGATCGCGATACAGATATTCGTCGTCGCGACCTTTGCGATGTTGCTGTTTGCAGCGGCGACCCAGGGCTATTTCTTCGCACCTTCGCGTCTGTGGGAATCCGCAGCGCTGCTGCTGGTCGCCTTCACGCTGTTTGTGCCGAATTTCTGGCTCGACCGGGTGCAACCGCGCTTTGCCGAATTGCCCGGCACCAGTTTCGAGACGGTGCTGGAAGAAACCGAACCGGGCGACTACTTACGCTTCGTCGTATCTGGCCCTGATTTCACGACTGGCAACATCCGTACGACGACCCTGCGGATCGATGTGGATGACACGCCGCCTATGCAGCGTATGGCCAATACTGGCCTGTTCCTGATGCCACAAGGTGACTTCATGATGATGGAAGAACCGATGCCCGGCAGCGCATTTTCCGGCGCGCTGCGCAGCTTCGATTTCTACGGCAATGACATGGTCGAAATCCTGCGGGTAGAGGTCCCCCGCGACCGCATGCCGGCAGAAGTGTTTTATCTGCCCGCCTTCCTGCTTTTGGGTCTGGTGATCATGTTCCAGCGCCGTAGGCAAACCAAACCCGCTTTCTGAGGATAAACGCGATGCCCAGATCCATCCTGATGCCGATCGACCTGACTGATAATGTCAGCTGGCCCGCCGCGCTGCGAGAGGCTCTGCTGATGGTCGGCGAAGACGGCACCCTGCATGTCGTCAGCGTGCTGCCTGACTTCGGGCTGGCCCAGGTCAGCGGGTATTTCAAGAAAAACTATGAAAAAGATGCCCTTGCCGCCTTTGGCAAGGCAATGACCGACTGGATCAACGAACATGTCCCTGAAAGTGTCGATGTGCATCCGCATATCCTGCATGGAACGATCTATGATGAAATCCTGCGCGCGTCACAGAAACTGGCCGTGGATGTGATCGTCATGGGGTCGCACCGCCCGGTATTCCGTGATTATCTGCTCGGCCCGAATGCCGCGCGCGTCGTCCGGCACGCAAGCTGCTCGGTCTATGTCGTCAGAAGCTGACATGTCGCATCACGTTTTCGGTCGCGCCACGAAAGGCCAGCTTGCCCATGCCGTTGCCGGTGACGGTTGCTATGTCATCGATGCTAACGGCAAGCGTTACCTCGACGGCTCTGGCGGTGCCGCCGTGTCTTGCCTTGGCCATTCGGACCCGGACGTGCGTGCCGCCCTGCATGACCAGTTGGACAAGATCGCCTTTGCCCATACCGGGTTTTTCACCACGCAAGTCGCCGAAGACCTCGCCGATTTGCTGATCGCCGATGCGCCCACAGGGTTGGATCGCGTCTATCTGGTCTCTGGCGGGTCAGAGGCGGTAGAGGCCGCCATCAAACTCGCGCGCCAGTATTTCATGGAAATCGGTCAGCCCGCGCGCCACCGCGTGATCGCCCGCAGGCAAAGCTATCACGGCAACACGCTCGGCGCGCTTGCCGCTGGCGGCAATGCATGGCGGCGCGCACAATTCGCGCCTTTGCTGGCAGAAACCAGCCATATCGCGCCCTGCTATGAATATCGCGACCGGCAGGACGGTGAAACGCCAAAAGTCTACGGTTTGCGTATCGCCGACGAACTAGAGGCCGAAATTCAGCGCCTTGGCCCTGAAACAGTGATGGCTTTCGTCGCTGAACCTGTTGTCGGCGCTACGATGGGCGCGGTACCTGCTGTGCCCGGCTACCTGAAACGCATCCGCGAGATTTGCGACCGGCATGGCATTCTGCTGATCCTTGATGAGGTGATGTGCGGCATGGGTCGCACCGGCCACCTTTATGCCTGCACAGAGGATGGCGTTGCCCCCGATATGATCACCGTGGCCAAGGGGCTGGGGGCCGGATATCAGCCTATCGGCGCGCTGATTTGCACGGGGCAAATTTACGACGCTATCGCCGCCGGCTCCGGCTTTTTCCAGCACGGTCACACCTATATGGGCCACGCCATGGCTGCCGCCGGTGCCGGTGCCGTGCTGCGCGCAATCCGTGACCGTGGTTTACTGCCGCGCGTACAAGAGGCGGGCAACCTGCTCGACGCTGCGTTGCGCGACCGGTTCGGCCAGCATCCGCATATCGGCGACATCCGTGGCCGCGGATTGTTTCGTGGGCTGGAACTGGTGGCAGATCGCGAAACCAAGGCCGTGTTCGACCCTGCCCGCAAACTCCACGCGAAAATCAAGGCTGCCGCGATGGATGCCGGGCTGATCTGTTACCCGATGGGCGGCACGATTGACGGTCAGCGCGGGGACCATGTGCTGCTGGCCCCGCCGTTCATCATCAGCGACGACCAGATCGGTGAACTGACCGACAAGCTGGCGCTGGCCATCGACACAGCGCTCGCCGCATGAGCCGCCTTGCCCCCATGCCGCAGATCATGGTCGCCCCCAATGGCGCACGGCGCGGCAAGGAAGATCATCCCATGCTGCCCGTTACCATAGCTGAAACCGTCGCCGTCGCCCGCGCCTGCCATGCCGCCGGGGCCGGTGCGCTGCATGCCCATGTCCGCGATGCCGATGGTGCGCATGTGCTGGATGCGGGGCTATATGCCGAATTGATCGCGGAAATGGCGCTGGCTGTCCCCGACATGCCGGTGCAGATCACGACAGAGGCGGTGGGCCGCTATACCCCCACCGATCAACGTGACCTGCTTCGCCAGATCACCCCCGAAGGTGTTTCTATCGGGCTTATCGAAATGCTGGGTGATGATGACAAAGCGGCCGCCCGCCGCTGCTATCACAGCCTGTCCGAGGCGGGTGTCGCCGTGCAGCATATCCTTTACGATGCCTCGCAGGTGCAATGGCTCGCCGCCGAGATTGCCGCAGGCACGATCCCGCAAACCGACCTGAGCGTGATCTATGTGCTGGGGCGCTACACCAAGGGGCAGATCAGCGCGCCGGATGATCTGACGCCGTTTTTGACCATGGCAGATCAGGTCGGGTTGACACCCGATTGGGGGATCTGTGCCTTTGGGCCGACAGAAACAGCTTGCCTGACCGCTGCGCATAATCTGGGAGGCAAAATGCGGGTCGGTTTTGAAAACAATCTGCATATGGCCGATGGCAGCATTGCCGCCGATAACGCTGCGCGCGTTGCCGAACTGGCGCGGCTGATCAACTGACCGCGATCAGGCTTGCGATGGGGCGGGTCTGGGCCGCGACCTGATCGCGCAGGGCTTTCAGCGTCATGGCATCATCGCGGACGAATTCCAGAAACATCTGGTTAAGGTTGTTGAACATCAAAGTGCCAAGCGCGCGCGCATCCAGATCGCGCCGCACTTCGCCCCTGTCCTGCAGGGCAATGACGAGATCAGTGACCTGCGCCGCCAGCCGTTGATCAAGCTCAAAATACCGCCGGCCATTTGGTGTGCCCGGTGCCTCGATCGCCAGCGCCATAGCGGTACGCCACATTTCCTTCGACAGATATTCCAGCGAGTGATCGTAATAGGAAATGATCAGCGACAGCAGCGCCGCCGATACGCCGCGCGGCGGATTGCAGACGATGTGGTGGCCTGCGGTCAACACTTCCTCCACCTCCATCGCGACGCAGGCGATCAGGATATCGCCCTTGGTCTGGTAGTAATTGTAGACCGTCCCGACCGAGACTTCGGCGATTTCCGCCAAATCCTCTATCCGCACTGCGCGATAGCCGTCTGCCCGGAACTTGGTCACGGCTGCCTGCAAAATACGCCTTTCGCGGTCGGCTTTCTGTTTCTCGCGCAATCCGGACATGGGGTGCCCTCAGTTTTTGTGTCAGGTCTAAAATTAGTGTTGACTATAAAGATGAATGACTTCAACTTTTTTATCAACAACAGCGCAAAAAGCGCGTCAGCAAAATTTCAACCGGGAGAATGCATTATGAACAAACTGACTTCGACCCTGCTCACGACCACGGTCCTGACCGGCATGGCCGGTGCCGCCGCAGCGCAGGATCAGCTGAATGCGCTGGTCTGGTGCGACCACATGGACCCAGAACTGATCGCACCATTCGAGGCAGCGCATAACGTCACCGTCAACTTGCGCGAATATGAAGGCACCGGGGCGGCACTTGCTCTGCTGGAACAATCGCGTCCCGGTGACTGGGACGTGTTGGTGATCGACGGGATCGATGTGTTCCGCGCGGTTGATGCCGGTAT
This sequence comes from Loktanella sp., assembly GCA_017390475.1. Lineage (GTDB taxonomy): Bacteria > Pseudomonadota > Alphaproteobacteria > Rhodobacterales > Rhodobacteraceae > Yoonia. Next base: position 97,271 of record JAFPBO010000026.1, on the reverse strand, counting down.
TCTGGCACCATTGCCCGCCGAAGAATTGCCCACCGGCGACTTCTTTCCCGAAGTCGTGATGGATGACGTCAACACCGTCGATGGTGTAACCTATGCCGTGACAGAGAAGTTCGGCTACAATACGATCTCTTACAATGCCGCCAATGTTGATCCGGCAGACATGGAGTCGCTGACAACTGTGTGGTCCGATAAGTACCAAGGCCGCATTTCGATCTACGACTACTACCTGCCGGTCATGGGCCTTGCCGCCATGGCCGAAGGCATCGCCACCGCCGATATCACCGCCGACGATCTCGACACGCTGGGTGAGGTGATGGCAACGATGAGGTCCCGCGCCGCATCTGTCGCTGGCGTTGTCGCAGCACAAACGGCATTGGCCACGGGCGAGGTGGATATCGTTGTCGGTGGTGGCGAATGGTTGACCGCCGTGCTGGCCGAAGAACAGCCCGACCTGACATGGACCATCCCGTCCGAAGGTGCCGTGCGCTGGACCCAGTCGCTGGGCGTTGTCGAAGGCACAGAGCAGCCCGATCTGGCGCTGGAATTCGTCAAATACATCGTCAGCCCCGAAGGGCAGGCGCGTTTGGCGACATCGTCCTGCTTCTGGGGCATGCCAGCCAATGCCGCCGCCGGTGAATTCCTGAGCGACGATCAGAAAGCCGTGCTGCGCTGGGATGACCAGCCTGATTATCTTGCGCGGACTCAGCTATACCCAGCCCCTGATGATGCGCTGGATATGGCGATGCAGGACCTTTGGCTTGATACGCTGGCGCAATAATGATCGCGACAGGTCAGCGTAGCAAAGGCTGGGGCTTTGTCGCCCCGGCCCTGATCTGGACGCTGGCGTTCTTTGTCGTGCCTTTCCTTGTGATGGGCGCGATGAGCCTTGCAACTCTGGATGGGCGCACCTTGGTCTGGGGCCTGTCGTCCGACAATTATGCAAGCCTGACCGAACGACGTTTCCTGTGGCGCGCTATCGTTGTGTCGCTGGAAATCACCGCGACGGTGACCGTGGTGTCGGTGCTGTTGGCCTATCCTTTGGCCTGGATCATTGCGTTCAACGTGCCGCCGCGCTGGCAAAGGCTGGTGCTACTTCTGACGATCTTGCCGTTCTGGACGTCTTACGTAGTGCGTTCATATGCGTGGCTGCTGGTTCTGGCGCGCGAAGGCGTGGTCAACCAGACGCTGATGCATATCGGGCTGATCGCCGAACCGCTGACGCTGGCCAATACCCGTTTCGCGACGGTCACCGGCTTTGTGCATTTCTTTGTCATGCTGCTGACGCTGACGATCTATGCCAATCTGGTACAGCTTTCGCCGAATTACCGCCGTGCGGCGCAGGACCTGGGGGCCAATGCGTTTCAGACATTCCGCCATGTGATCCTGCCGTTGACACTACCCGGCATCGTGACGGGGGCTTTCCTGACCTTCGTGCTGTGTATCGGGGACTACGTCACGCCGCAGATTCTGGGCGGTAATACCGAACTGACCGTACCGCAGGTGATCATGGTGCAACTGGGCCGCAGGGCGGATTTCCCGCTGGCGGCGGCGCTGGCCATCGTGCTGATGGGGATTGTGACGCTGGCCTATCTGGCGGCGGCGCGCTGGTTGCGGTTGGACCGGCTATGATGCGTATCCTGCCTTGGCTTTATCTGGCTGCCGCCTTTGTGTTCATCTATCTGCCGGTCGGCACATTGGTGTTGTTTTCTTTCCAAGAGGCGCGGCTGCCGGTGCCGCCCTTCAACGGGCCGTCGCTGCGTTGGTATTATGACGTCCTGGGCGACAGCCGCCTGATTGGGGCGCTGTTCAATTCTGTACTGGTGGCATTCGTGGCGTCATCCATCGCCGTCACGCTGGGCTTTCTGGCGGCTTATGGGCTGGCGCGGCATAGCCTGCCGGGGTCTGCCCTGATCCGGGGCTTGCTGATTGCGCCGCTGACGGTCAGCTACCTGATCGTCGGGCTTGGTCTGCTGATCGTGCTGACGCAGGTGGGGTTCGGGCTGTCGCTGATGACTGCGGGGATCGGGCATGTGGTGATCAACCTGCCGCTGGCCTTTGCGATCATCTATGCCGCGATGGGTGCGCAACAGCAAAACGCTGAACGCGCCGCGCGCGATCTGGGCGCGAATGAGGCCCGCGTGATCCTGCTCGTCACTGTGCCGATGCTGGCACCCGCGATTGGGGCTGCGTTTTTCCTGTCGATGACCTTTAGCTGGGATGAATTCATCATCGCCTTCCTGCTGACCCGTTTTGACGTGACCTTGCCTGTCGAAATCTGGTCGCTGCTACGGTCGGGCCTGTCGCCACGGCTGAACGCTATCGGGTCGCTGGTGTTCCTGATCTCGGTTGCCTTTGTCCTGCTGCTTGAACTTTTGATCCTACGGAAACGCAAATGACCGCCCCAGTGATCCTGTCCGGCCTGAACCATTGGTTCGGCACCTACCACGCCCTGCGCGATATCGACCTGTCGATTGAGGCGGGGGAATATGTGACCCTGCTGGGGCCGTCCGGTTGTGGCAAGACCACGCTGCTGTCGGTTTTGGGCGGGTTCATCGCACCAAGCCAAGGCGTGGTGACCATCGGAGGCCGGGATATGACCCATGTCGCCCCGGCCAGGCGCCCGACGACGACGATGTTTCAGGACTACGCTTTGTTCCCGCATATGTCCCTGCGCGATAATGTGGCCTTCGGTCTGCGCATGGCGGGGATGGGCAAATCCGCGCGGCATGCCAAGGCCGAAGCGCAACTGGCGTTGGTCGGGCTGGCCGATGCCGCCGGGAAACGCCCGCATGAATTATCGGGCGGGCAACGACAGCGGGTCGCCTTGGCGCGGGCTTTGGCGGTGGAACCGGATGTGTTGCTGCTGGACGAACCTTTGGGCGCGCTTGATCTGAAACTGCGGCGCAGCATGCAGGATGAATTGAAAGCGATCCAGCGGCAGGTCGGCACGACATTCGTCCATGTCACCCATGATCAGGAAGAGGCGATGGCCATCGCTGACCGCATCGTCGTGATGAATGCGGGCATTATCGAGGATGAAGGTCCGCCCGCCCGCATCTATCGCCAGCCCGCCAGCCTGTTCGCTGCTGATTTCATGGGCGAGATCAATCATATCCCTGCGCAGGTGACAGCGGTCGGGGTGGAAACGCCGTTTGGGACCTTGCCCGCGAATGGTCAGCCGCAAGGCCCCGCCGTGCTGTGTATCCGGCCAGAGGCGATTGGCACCCATGGCGCTGAAATGCCGCTCGGCACTGCCCGCGTGCGTGATGCGGCGTTTTTCGGCACCCATGTCCGCGCGCATCTGATCCCTGATGCTGCCCCTGATCTGGTGCTAGTCGCACATCTGCCACCCGGCCATTTGCCCGCCCCCGGTGACGTGCTGGACCTGTCTGCCAGTGCTGATACGATCAGCGTGTTTGCGAAGGAGTGACCATGGACCGCGCCCGCCCCGAAGACTGGTATCGCCTGCAAAGCGTCAGCGACGGGATCACCCTGATCGATGAACCCTTTATCCAGCCGTTTTACCGCTGCAATATGTGGCATGTCCGGGGGCGGGACCGCGATATGTTGGTCGATAGCGGCATGGGCGTGGTGTCCTTGCGGGAATGGGTGCCTTTAGTCACCGAACGCGGGCTGACAGCGGTGGCGAGCCATACGCATTTCGACCATATCGGCTGCCACCACGAGTTCCCTGATCGTTGTGTGCATCGGCTGGAGGCTGACATGCTGGCGAACCCGACGCGGGCCGCGACCCTCGCCGATCCTTATGTGACTGACGACATCTTTGATCGCTTGCCGCCTGCGCCCTATCAATCCGCCACCTATCAGGTGAAATCTGCCCCCGCGACACGGCTGCTGGATGATGGCGATGTGATCGATTTGGGGGACCGGCAGTTCGCGGTGATCCACACCCCCGGCCATTCACCCGGCGGCATCGCCCTGTGGGAGGCCGCGACCGAGACGTTGTTTTCCGGGGATATCGTCTATGACGGCCCGCTGATCGAAGATACTTATCACGCCGATGCGGCCGATTATCATGCCTCGATGGTGCGGCTGTATGATCTGCCGGTGCGCGTGGTGCATGGCGGGCATTTTCCCAGCTATGACGGCGCGCGGCATCGCCAGATCATCCGGGCATGGCTGGACGCGAAAGAGGCTTAACCGTTCAGGTCGGGCAATAGCCGTTTATGTTTGCGGATCTCGTTCAGTACCGCGCCAAAGGTGGTCAGCCCGCGCGCCTCCAGCATCGGGATCATCCGCAGGAACACGTCGCGGGTCGCGGTCGCATCGCCAATCGCCGTATGCCGGTGTTCATCGCGCAATTCCACATCGAGCCTTTTGCTCAATTCGTCCAGCGTATGTCCTTCGGTCACGCCGAACAGCACAGCAGAAAGCAGGACCGTATCCAGCACCGGATTGTCAAATTTCGCGCCGATCTGGTCGGAATAGCGGTGAAAGAACGCGAGATCGAAAGGCGCGTTATGCGCGACCAGCACGGCATCGCGGGCAAAGCTGTGAAACTTACGCCCGGCATGCGCCATATCCGGGGCATCGGCGACCATTGCATCGGTGATCCCGTGTACGGCGGTGGACCGCGCCGGGATCGCGCGGCCGGGGTTGACCAGCAGATCCAGCACCTCACCCGGTGCCTGATGGCCGTTGACAACGCGCAGGGCGCCGATCTGGACGACCTCGTCCTTGTTCGGCAGAAAGCCGGTGGTTTCCGTGTCGAAGACCACATAGGTCAGGTCGCGCAGCCGGACATTCATGATGTCGCCGGACCGTTTCCGGGTGTTCATCTCAAAGTCAAACACGACCGGGCGGGCGGCGCTGGCACCGCGCGGCACCGGAAACGACAGCATGTAGCCCTGCCCTTGCCCCAGATCATGCAGACTGACATCCAGCATCCGCGCGCCATCAGCGGTGGGGACTTGCTGGTCCAGCGTGCCGCGCCTGCTGTCGGACAGATTGTCCAAGGCGGCGCGCAGATAGGTTTCGTCGAAATAATCAAACACCGGTTGGCCCAGACCCAGATGGTGCTGATCATCCAGCATCATCGCGGCATGGCCATCATAAAGCGTGATCCGGTGCTCTGGGCTGACCATCAACACGGCGGCAGGAATCGCCGAAAGGATGCGCGTCAGCTGTTCGCGTTCGCTGGCCAGTTTTTTGGTGGATCGGCTCAAGTGCTGCGCCGCTTCGGAGGTTGTGGCGGACAGCCGGTTTGTCAATGCGGCGGCTGCGTGGGCCAATTCGCCCAGATGCCGTAGTGACGCAGTGTCTATCCCCCTGCGCATATCACTGGCGGCATGAGCCTGCATTGCGGCAGCCAGCCGTTCCATCGGGCGCACCACCATATCGTCAAAAATCAGCCACATCACGGCACAGATGCCAAGGATCGCAAAACCCGCCATCAATCCGGCGCTGAGCAGGGCAGATTGCGGTTGATCAGGGTCCAGCCGGGCGTTGGCCAGCAGCAGTGCACCCACCACCGCGCCGATGCAGGCAAAGGCCAGCACCGCGAAGAAAGCAAGCGTGCGTTGCCGTGGCCGGACCCTGTCGAACACTACACGGCCTCCTGACAGACAAGGGCCGTTGCGGGATCGTCCAGACCGGTCTGGTCCCAGCGGGATATGCGCAGCGTGCCGTCATCGTTGAACACCGCATCGCCGGTCAGCAATGCAGACCGCCCCTGCACACAGTCAAAGACGGCGCTGCGTGTCTGCATCGGCTGCCAACGGGTGAAGAACACGACATTCGTCAGCCGCAACTCGGGCTGATTGGCATTGCGCTGCGTACCTGCCACATCGACGGCGGCAAAGCGGTTCACATAGGGCACCACATAGGTCCATGGGCTGAAGGGCGCGGAATAATCCACGGTCGAGATGATCTGGTATCCTTCGGGCAGCAGGCCAGCGGTGCGTGGATACCAGCGGTATTCATTGGTCAGGCTCATCAGGATCATACCTGCACCCGCGGTGGCGGGCACGATCCAGCGCGGCAAGCGTCGCCCGGTCAGGCGGTTCAGGATCAGCGCCACACCGGCGGCGGCAAAGCCTGCGGCGATGATCGTGATAATGTCGACATACATTCTGGGGTCCTTTGGTTAGTCTTTTCTCACCCGATCACACCGCGCCCTTGGGTAACAGCAGATTGCATGGTCCGCACAACAACAAATGCGTCGCGCAGGTGGCTGCGTTCAAATTCGGACAGCACATTGGGGGACATGAAATTATCTGGCCTGGCACCCGCGCGTATCAGCTTGGCCTGATGGTCCAGCCTTGTCTGGGCGATCAGATCATACGCATCCAGTAGGTCACGGCCACCGCTTTGGCTGATCAACCCCGCACCATGTGCGCTGGCGATCCGGGCACGGGTGTTGACGCTTTCAAGTTGCCCGCGCAGGGCATAGATCCGCCCCAGATCGACGACCGGGATCACGCCGTTCATCTTCATGTCGATATGGTTCTTGTGTTCGCCACTGCGCAGGGTCGCAAAGCCGCGCAGCAGACCCAGCGGTGGGTTATGTTTCAGTGAATTGGACACCATATGCGCGACAAAGATTGAATTGCGCGCGGCCTGTTCCAAGGTTTTGCGGTGCAGATCCTCGAACAATGATGTGGTCCCCCCGATGGGCCGCAGATCGAACATGACTGACGCCAGCATCTGCGCCTCTATGCTGGGGCTGTCGATCCAGCGGCGGAAATAGCTGCGCCAGACGCGGACAGGCTGGCACCAGCGTTCATTGGTGGCCATCATATCGCCGGGGCAATAGAAATAGCCCGCATGATCCAACCCGTCGCTGACGAATTTTGCGAGCTTCGCGAAATAGGGCATGTCATCATCGGTGACCGCATCATCCAACATCAGGCAATTATCCTGATCCGATACGCCGGTCTGTTCCTGTCGCCCCTGCGATCCGCAAGCGAGCCAGAGGTAAGGCACGGGGGGTGGGCCGAATTCGTCTTCGGCCAGTGCCAGCAGACGGCGGGTGACGGCATCTGCGATATCGGTGATCAGCCGGGTGACAGTTTCGTGCCGGTTGCCTGCGCCGACCAGTTGCACCAGCAATTGCGGGATTTTCGCGGTCACCGCCCCCATTCCGTCCGGGGTTGTGGCACGCGCGACGCCATGGACCAGCGATGCGGAATTAGCGGCCTGAAACCGTGTCAGGTTGGTCTGGGTGACGATCCCGACCAGTTTTCCCTGATCAACGATAGGGACATGGCCAAAGCGCCGTTCCATCATCATATGCAGCACGTCCGACCCAATGGCAGACGGCGGCAGGGTCAGGGGGCTTTCCGTCATGACGCGGCTGACGGGCAGGGTGGCATCAAGCCCTTCGGCGACAACGCGGTTGTTGATATCATGCAGCGTAATGATCCCGGCAAGATTACCGTCATCCGTGACCGGCAGGCAGGAAATCCGGTGCTCGCGCATGATTTTGGCGGCATCGCGGATCGTGGCATCGCGCGCGCAGGTAATCGGGTCGCTGGCCATCAGCTGGTCGACACGCGTTTCGGCAAGTGTCGCGGGGCGGGTCGCGTCGGCCGTTTCACGACCCCGTCCACGGGTGAAAAAACGATGTGCATCCGCATTTCCAGCGATCAGGTCGTGAAACGCATCCGTTGGCAATAGCAGTAATTCACCATCGCTCAGCGCCCGGGCATTGGTGCCGGTTTTGCCGTCTCGCATCAAGCCGCGTTCGCCAAAGGAATTGCGCGGCCCAAGCTGCGAGATGATCCCACCGTTTTCAGATGTGATTTCGACGTCGCCATCCAGAATGACGTAAAGCCCTTTGCAAGGCTCTCCGAACGGATAGATGATGTCATCTTTCGCGATCGGCATGCGGGTGAACTGGTCAAGAATGTTGTGCAGCGCAGTATCCTGCAGACTGTCATAGGGGTGAAGCGATGACAGAAAGCGGCGCAGATCGGTCTTTGATCGTGGCATCTGAAACATCCCTGATGATAGCGTTGGTCGCTATCCCTGTCTGGCACAAGCTGGCGCGCCTGACATCTGTAAAAGCAAGGCGGGCAATCCGTTTCGGACCGCCCGCCTTTTTGGTTTAGTGACCTGTGGCCACGCCGGCACCTTTTGGTACGCGGATCGATTCAACCAGTTCCTGGATCTCGCGTGGCGGTGCCTTTGTCATTGCCGACACAAGGTATGCCGACCCAAAGTTCAGGATTGCACCGACCGTACCAAAGGATGCCGGCGCAATGCCGAACAGCCAGTTGGACGGGATGTTTTCCAGCGTCGCCGTGCCAGGGATGAAGAACCAGCCCAGATACAGGAAGATGTAAATCGCCGTGGTGAACAGACCCACCAGCATGCCGACAATCGCGCCTTCCTTGTTCACACGCTTGGAGAAGATCCCCATCATGAGCACAGGGAAGATCGTCGCCGCCGCCAGACCGAAGGCCAGCGCCACCACCTGAGCCGCAAAGCCCGGAGGGTTGAGCCCCAACCATGTCGCCAGCACAATCGCAAAGCCCATGGAAATCCGAGCGGCCAGCAATTCGCCTTTCTCGCTGATTTTGGGGTTGATCGAGCCTTTGATCAGGTCATGCGACACCGCCGATGAAATCGCTAGCAACAGACCTGCTGCAGTGGACAAAGCCGCCGCCAAGCCACCTGCCGCAACCAATGCGATCACCCAGCCCGGCAGGGCCGCGATTTCGGGGTTGGCCAGAACCATCATGTCATTGTCGACGCGTGTCAGCTCGTTCCCGGTCCAGCCACGTTCGGCCGCAATCGCCTGCATCGCAGGATCAGCGTCGTTGTAATACTGGATCAGGCCATCGCCGTTCTTGTCTTCAAAGGCCAGCAGGCCGGTGTTCTGCCAGGTGTTGATCCAGGCCAGTTCGGGGTTGGTGTTGATTTCTTCCAGCGACAATGCGTCGCCGTCCAGTGCCTGACCGGTGACAGCGTTTGGCCAGAATGTCGTTGTCAGGTTCAGACGCGCCATTGACCCAACGGCAGGTGCCACGGTGTACAGCAGTGCAATGAAAACCAACGCCCAGCCAGCCGACCAACGTGCGTCAGCCACCCGTGGCACGGTGAAGAAGCGGATGATCACATGCGGCAGACCGGCAGTACCGATCATCAGCGACATGGTGAAGAAGACCATGTTGAGCATGGATGTCGTGTCAGCGGTATATTGGGTAAAGCCCAGTTCCACCACAACCTGATCAAGTTTGCTCAGGAAAGACACATCGCCGCCCGTGGGTGCATAACCGCCCAACAGACCGAGCTGTGGCAAGAAATTACCGGTGATCTGCAAAGAGATGAAGATCGCGGGAATTGTATAGGCCACAATCAGCACGCAATATTGCGCGACCTGGGTGTAGGTGATCCCCTTCATCCCGCCGAAAACGGCATAGATGAACACGATAGAGGCACCGATATACAGGCCCGTGTCGGTCGAGACTTCGAGGAAGCGCGCGAAAGTCACGCCCACACCGCGCATCTGCCCGATCACGTAAGTCACCGAGATGACGATCAGACAGATCACGGCAACAAGCCGCGCGCCTTTGGAATAGAACCGGTCACCGACGAATTCCGGCACGGTAAATTTGCCGAATTTGCGCAGGTAAGGTGCCAGCAGCAATGCCAGAAGCACATAACCACCGGTCCAACCCATCAGGAACGACGATTGCGTGTAGCCGCCCGCAGGGGCCAGCGCGATGATCCCTGCCATCGAAATGAACGACGCCGCCGACATCCAGTCTGCCGCCGTCGCCATGCCGTTCATCACGGGCGGAACGCCCTGACCGGCTGCATAGAATTCCGCAGTAGAGCCCGCACGGGCCCAGACCGCGATGCCGATGTAAAGCGCAAAGGACGCGCCAACCACCAGCAGGTTGAGTGTATACTGATCCATTTGTATCCCTGTCCCTTGCTCTTATTCCTCGACGCCGTGTTCAGCATCGAGTTTGTTCATGCGCCAGGCGTAGAAAAAGATCAGCACCAGGAACACCAGGATCGAGCCTTGCTGCGCGAACCAGAATCCCAGATCGGCACCGCCCACGTAGATCCCGCTAAGTGCAGGCCGCAGGATGATACCAAAGCCGAAAGATACGGTTGCCCAGATCACGAGGCTGATGAGAATGATCCGCACATTCGCGGCCCAATAAGCGTTATTGTCTTGTGGTTCCTCTGCCATTTTCAGGCTTCCTCCCTTGTTGACGATTGAAAGCCGCGGAGGTCAGCCCCGCGGCTTTTCCCCTCCCTGTTACGCGACTGCTTCCTCTACAATTGCGCTCAGCTCTGTGGCGACCTGCCCGATCTCACCCATGGCGTCGATCCGTTGCAGATTACCTTGTCTCTCATAATAAGTGATTAATGGTGCGGTCTGTGCATGATAGGCCGCCAGCCGCTGGCCCACGGTTTCGGCCTTGTCATCGGCACGTCGCACCATGTTGGTGCTGCCACATTTGTCACAGGTGCCTATAATTGCAGGTGTTTTGAACGTATCGTGATAACCTTCACCGCAGTTGCCGCAGGTGTAACGACCGGCGATGCGGGTGACCATTTCTGTGTCATCCACTTCAAGCGAGATTGCCGCATTCACCCGTTGCCCGTTCTGCGCCAGCAGCTTGTCCAACGCTTCGGCTTGCACATTGGTGCGCGGAAAACCGTCGAGGATCACGCCTTGGGCCACATCGGGTTCTTCCAGCCGGTCTTTCAGGATCGCCAGCACGATGTCATCGCTGACCAGCCCGCCCGCTGTCATTACCGCCTTGGCGGTTTTGCCGGCCTCTGTCCCCGCAGCAACAGCCGCACGCAGCAGATCACCGGTGGATAGTTGCACCAGACCGAAACGGTCCTGCAGCATCCGCGCCTGCGTGCCTTTGCCCGCGCCCGGAGGGCCCAGCAGGATCAATACGGCGGGGCGGGTCATCGTCTCTGCCCCGCTCATGGTTTGTTCATCCGGTTGTCGATCAGGTTGTCGACGACGGAGGGATCGGCAAGCGTTGACGTATCACCCAGACTGCTGTGATCATTCTCAGCGATCTTGCGTAGAATGCGGCGCATGATCTTGCCCGAGCGTGTTTTCGGAAGACCGGGCGCCCATTGGATCAGATCGGGGCTGGCGATCGGGCCGATTTCGGACCGGACCCATTTCACGAGATCCTTGCGCAGATCCTCGGATGGTTCGACCCCGTTCATCAGCGTGACATAGGCATAGATGCCCTGACCCTTGATGTTATGCGGGTAACCGACCACCGCAGCCTCTGCCACATCGGCATGGGCGACAAGGGCGCTTTCGACCTCTGCAGTGCCCATCCGGTGACCAGAGACGTTGATCACGTCATCGACACGGCCGGTGATCCAGTAATAGCCATCCGCATCGCGGCGGCAGCCGTCGCCGGTGAAATAGTAGTTTTTGTAGTCGGCGAAATAGGTCTTCTCGAACCGTTCATGGTCGCCATAAACCGTCCGCATCTGGCCTGGCCAGCTGTCCTTGATGCACAGCACCCCTTCTGCAGCGGTGGTGGTGATTTCCTCGCCCGTTTGCGGGTCAAGGATCACCGGCTGCACGCCAAAGAACGGCAATGTCGCCGATCCGGGTTTGGTCGGGATCGCACCCGGCAAAGGTGTCAGCAGGTGACCACCGGTTTCGGTCTGCCACCAGGTATCGACGATGGGGCATTTGCCCTTGCCGACGACATCATTGTACCAGTTCCACGCCTCTGGATTGATCGGTTCGCCCACTGTGCCCAGCACTTTGATGCTGGACAGGTCGTATTTCGCCACCGGATCGTTACCATGCGCCATCAGCGCGCGCAGGGCGGTGGGGGCGGTATAGAACTGGTTGACCTTGTGCTTTTCACACACTGCCCAGAACCGACCCGCATCGGGGTAGGTCGGCACACCTTCAAACATGATCGTCGTGGCACCATTGGCCAGCGGGCCATAGACGATATAGCTGTGGCCAGTGACCCAGCCGACATCGGCGGTACACCAGAAGATATCACCATCATGGTAGTCAAACGTATATTGATGCGTCATCGCAGCATAGGCGAGGTAGCCGCCCGATGTATGTACGACGCCCTTGGGCTGGCCGGTGGACCCCGATGTGTAAAGGATGAACAGCGGGTCTTCGGCATTCACCTCGACCGGGGTGGCGTAATCATCCGCCTCCATCGCCATTTCGTTGTAATCGTAATCGCGGCCTTCGGTCCATGTCGTCTGCCCGCCGGTGCGGCGCACGACCAGACATTTCACGCTGTCCTTGCAATGCAGCAAGGCGGCATCGGTGTTGGATTTCAGCGGCGTTGACCGGCCACCGCGCGGCGCATGATCGGCGGTGATCACAACCTTGGCGTCACAGCCATTGATCCGCGCACCCAAAGCATCGGGCGAAAAACCGGCGAAGACGATGGAATGCACCGCACCGATCCGCGCGCAGGCGAGCATCGCATAGGCGGCTTCGGGGATCATCGGCAGATAGATCACCACACGGTCGCCCCGGCGCACGCCGAGCGTTTCGAGGATATTGGCCATCCGGCAGGTGCGGCGGTGCAATTCCTTATAGGTGATATGCTGGGCGGCATCCTTGGGATCGTCAGGTTCCCAGATGATCGCGGTCTGATCGCCGCGGGTTTCCAGATGCCGGTCAATGCAATTGGCGCTGACGTTCAGGGTGCCGTCTTCAAACCATTTGATGTCGATATTGCCGGGTGCAAAGCTGGTGCTTTTGACCTTGGTGAAGGGCTTGATCCAGTCGATTATTTTGCCATGTTCGCCCCAGAATTTTTCCGGGTCCGCGATGGATGCGTCATACATCGCCTGATACTGCTCTGCCGTGACATGGGCCTTTGCAACAAAGTCTGCAGAAGGCGCAAAACGGGCGTCAGTGGTCGTTGTATTTGTCATGAATCCTCCAATTCTATCCCCGGCTTTGACAGCCGCTGGCGCGGATCACTTGCGTGATCACTGCGCCATCTCCTCGACCGACAAAGTAGCATATTGTTGGAAGTTTCAAATAAGATACAGATTTTGTTCGATTATGATGTAAATAAATTTACAAAAAATCTAGAAAATCTGTAAATAACCGGCCTCTCACAGAAAAGTTATAGGCAGCCCAATGGCTTGCTCAGGCGGCATAGTTGGCCCCCTCTTCATCAAGGATCGCTTTCAGTTCTGTCAGGTGCCGCGTGTCTTGTTCGGGATAGGCTTCCAGCTCCTGCGCGGTCTTTTCGGCGATATCGTCAGGCAGTACGCGCAACGGTAGGCCGGTTTGCAAGGCGCGGATATAAGTCTCTGCCGCGCGTTCAAAATAATACAAGCGGTTGAATGTTTCCGCGACCGTGGCGCCGATGATCAGCACGCCATGGTTGCCCATGATCATGACCTTTTGCTTGGGATCGATGAACAGGGATGCACAACGCGCGCCTTCATCCTCGAACGCCAGCCCGCCATAGCCGTCGTCGATCACATAGCGGTTGAAAAAGGTGCAGCAATTCTGGTCAATCGGCGGCAGGCGGCTGTCCTTGAGCGACGCGAGCACCGTGGCAAAGATCGAATGCACATGCATCGCGCAGCGGGCATGCGGCACCAGCCGGTGAAGGCCACCATGCAGGCCCCATGCCGTCGGGTCCGGCGCGTTCGGCCCTTCCAGCGTGCTGGGGTCGTTGGCGTCCACCTCCATCAGATCGCTGGCCTTGATCCGGCTGAAATGCATCTGATTGGGGTTCATCAGGAACCGCGTGCCATCATCATTGATCGCAAGGCTGAAATGATTGGCGACACCTTCATGCAGGTTCAGCCGCGCGGTCCAGCGAAAGGCCGCCGCCATATCAACGCGTTCAGCCCAATGGGTCATGTTTTGTGTGTGCTGGTTCATGGCGGCTCCTTGGATTTTCGGTTAGCGCAGCGTAAAGGTTGCGCTGACAATAGCAAAAGGAAAGCATCATGACATTCAAGCCCGCCACATGGCCACGCAAACTGCGGTCGCAGGAATGGTTCGGAGGGTCGTCAAAGGATGCGATTTATCACCGGTCCTGGATGAAGAACCAAGGCCTGCCTGCCGATCTGCTGGATGGCCGCCCGGTGATCGGGATCTGCAACACATGGTCGGAACTGACCCCCTGCAACGCTCATCTGCGCGATCTGGCCGAACGGGTGAAATTCGGCGTCTATGAGGCTGGCGGTTTCCCCGTCGAATTCCCGGTCTTTTCGCCTGCGGAATCGAGCCTGCGCCCGACGGCAATGATGTATCGCAACCTTTGCGCCATGGACGTCGAAGAGGCGATCCGTGGCAAAAGCATGGATGGCGTCGTCCTGCTGGCAGGCTGTGACAAGACTACGCCAGCGCTGTTGATGGGTGCGGCTTCGGTCGATCTGCCCGCGATTATGGTGTCGGGTGGTCCCATGCTGAACGGTCATTTCCGTGGTGAACGCGTCGGGTCCGGCACCCATCTGTGGAAATTTTCCGAGGCTGTGCGTGCCGGTGAAATGACCGAAGAGGAATTTGTCGAGGCAGAAGCATCCATGTCCCGCTCGCCCGGGTCCTGCAACACGATGGGCACCGCCAGCACGATGGCATCCATGGCCGAGGCTTTGGGCATGGCGCTGTCCGGCAATGCCGCGATCCCTGCCGTGGACAGCCGCCGCCGGGTGATGGCGCATCTGACTGGCCGCCGCATCGTGCAGATGGTCAAAGATGATCTGAAACCATCCGACGTGATGACGAAAGACGCGTTTGAAAATGCGATCCGCACCAATGCGGCTATCGGCGGGTCCACCAATGCGGTGATCCACCTGCTGGCCATGGCGGGCCGGACCAAGGATGTAACCCTGACGCTGGATGACTGGGACCGTCTGGGCCGCGATGTGCCGACGATCCTGAACCTGATGCCATCGGGTAAATACCTGATGGAAGAATTCTTTTACGCGGGTGGCCTGCCTGTCGTGATCAAACGGCTGGGCGAGGCTGGGTTGCTGCACAAGGATGCCATGACCGTGTCTGGCACCAGCATCTGGGACGAGGTCAAGAATGTCCGCAACTGGAACGAGGATGTGATCCTGCCCGTTGAAAAGGCGCTGACCAAATCCGGTGGCATTGCCGTGCTGCGCGGCAATCTGGCCCCCGGTGGTGCGGTGCTGAAACCATCCGCCGCGACGCCTGCCTTGATGCAGCATCGTGGCCGTGCGGTCGTGTTCGAGGATATCGACGATTACAAAGCCCGGATCAACGACGACGATCTCGATATCGATGAAACCTGCATCATGGTGCTGAAAAACTGCGGTCCGCGCGGCTATCCCGGCATGGCCGAGGTCGGCAATATGGGCCTGCCGCCGAAGATCCTCAAGAAAGGGATCACCGATATGGTCCGTATTTCCGATGCCCGGATGTCCGGCACCGCCTTTGGCACAGTGGTGCTGCATACCGCACCCGAGGCGGCGGTCGGTGGCCCGCTCGCCGTGGTGCGGAACGGCGATATGATCGAGCTGGATGTCGAAGGGCGGCGGTTGCACCTCGATATCTCTGACGATGAATTGCAGGCGCGTCTGGCGGCATGGTCGGCGGCTGGGTCCGGTGCCAATCCGCGCCCGGAAAGCGGCTATGCGATGTTGTATCATGACAAGGTCATGGGGGCGGACACCGGCGCTGATTTCGACTTCCTCGTCGGTCATCGCGGCAACGCTGTCGGCAAGGAAGCACATTGATGAAAAATATCTGCCTTGTCGGGATCGGCAAAATCGCTGTCGATCAGCATGTGCCCGCCATCGCCGCCAGCTCGGACTGGCGGCTTGTCGCCACAGTCAGCCGTGCCGGGTCGGTGGATGGCGTGCCTGCCTATAGTGATTTCGCGCAGATGCTGGCAGAGCGACCTGATATTAGTGTGATCTCGCTCTGCCTGCCGCCGGTGCCGCGCTATGATTATGCAGCGGCTGCGATTGCGGCGGGGCGGCATGTGATGCTGGAAAAACCGCCAGGTGCCACCTTGGCAGAGGTACAGGCGCTGGCCGCGATGGCACAAAAGGCAGGGGTCACGCTTTACACCACATGGCACAGCCGGATGGCGAAAGGTGTCGCACCCGCCAAGGCATGGCTGGCGGATAAGGTGATCACCGCCGCGCACATCACCTGGAAAGAGGACGTGCGCCGCTGGCATCCCGGTCAGGACTGGGTCTTTGCCCTGGGCGGCATGGGCGTGTTTGATCCGGGCAGCAATGCGCTGTCGATCATGACCGAGATTCTGCCACAGCCGGTGCATCTGCGCCATGCTGATCTCTATTTCCCAGCCAATCGCGACACGCCGATTGCGGCTGATCTGACATGGACCGGCAATGTCACTGGCCAGTTCGACTGGCGGCAGGAAGGCCCGCAAAGCTGGGATATCACGGTGGAAACCACTGCTGGCACGCTCGCCCTGCATGATGGCGGTGCGCGTATGGTGATCGATGGCGGTGAAGTCACCGCAGGCGCAGACCGCGAATATCCCGCGCTTTATGACCGGATGGCCGAATTGGTGAAAACAAGTGCATCAGAGGTGGATATCACGCCGATGGTCCATGTCGCCGATGCGTTAACCTTGGGGAAACGGCATATCGTGGATGCCTTCGACTTTTAACCAAACCCTTGCATCTTCAGAGTAAAAATATCCCCGCCGGAGGCTGCCCCGGCAGGGGCATCTGGCGTTCACAAACTGCCAAAAATTTACCATTTGATAAAAAATAAAACTGTGGCAGGCTGATCCGTGACAAGCCACGTGAGGATGCAGCCATGTCCAGCCCGATGACCCCCGGAATAGCCGCGGCGCGATTGCCCGTTGAAACGCTCACCCAGAACTTCGCAGACCTGCACGCCCCGCTCGACCGGCACGAAGCGCGTGTTGCTGCGGATCGGTGCTATTTCTGTTACGACGCGCCCTGTGTGACGGCCTGCCCGACATCCATCGATATCCCGCTGTTCATCCGCCAGATCAGCACCGGCACGCCGGAGGCGGCGGCAAAGACGATCTTTGATCAGAACATCCTCGGCGGCATGTGCGCCCGCGTCTGCCCGACAGAGGACCTGTGCGAACAGGCCTGTGTCCGCGAAGCCGCCGAAGGGAGACCGGTCGAAATTGGCCGCCTGCAACGCTATGCGACCGATACGCTGATGGTGAAACAAAGCCATCCCTATGATCGCGCGCCTGCCACTGGCAAAACTGTGGCGGTGGTCGGTGCTGGCCCTGCCGGTCTGGCCTGCGCGCACCGTTTGGCGATGTTGGGCCATGACGTTACGATTTTCGACGCCAGACCCAAACCCGGCGGACTGAATGAATTCGGCATCGCCGCCTATAAATCCACCGATGATTTCGCGGCTCGCGAGGTGGATTGGCTGATGGGTATTGGCGGCATTGCCTTGCAGACTGGCAAAAAACTGGGCGCGGATCTGACGCTGGAGGCGCTGGCCGGTGATTTCGACGCGGTGTTTTTGGGTGTCGGCCTTGGCGGTGTGAACGCGTTGCAAACTGCGGGTGAGGACAAGGACGGCGTTCGCGACGCTGTCGACTTCATCGCCGAGTTGCGGCAGGCCAGCGATCTGACGACGCTGCCGGTAGGTCGCGATGTTGTCGTGATCGGCGGTGGTATGACGGCGGTGGATGCGGCGGTGCAATCGAAATTGCTTGGCGCGCAGAACGTGACAATCGCCTATCGCCGCAGTCGTGACGCGATGAGCGCCAGCCGCTATGAACAGGATCTTGCTGCCTCGCAGGGGGTGCGGTTGATGTTCAACGTGCAACCTATCGCGATCCACGGCAATGGTGCCGTGCGTGAAGTGGAACTTGAATATACCGCCGATGCGGGCGCTGGGCTGAAAGGTACCGGTGAAACGCTCCGCCTGCCGGTCGATCAATTGTTCAAGGCCATCGGCCAGACGCTGGAAACCGATGCGGGGCTGACGCTGGATGGGCCCAAAATCGCGGTGACCGGCGCAGGCCGCACCAATCGCAAAGGTGTCTGGGCAGGTGGTGATTGCGCCAGCGGTGGCGACGATCTGACGGTGACCGCCGTGGCCGAAGGGCGCGACGCGGCGATGGATATTCATGCAACCTTGATGGGGGGCAATTAAAATGGCTGATCTGACAACAAATTTTCTGGGCATCACATCCCCCAACCCCTTCTGGCTGGCCTCTGCCCCGCCCACGGACAAGGAATACAACGTTCGCCGCGCCTTCGAAGCGGGCTGGGGCGGCGTTGTATGGAAAACGCTGGGCTCCGAAGGGCCGCCCGTCGTCAACGTCAACGGCCCGCGATACGGCGCGATCTATGGGGCGGACCGGCGGTTGCTCGGGCTGAACAATATCGAACTGATCACAGACCGGCCTTTGCAGACGAACCTCGACGAAATCACACGGGTCAAGGCCGACTACCCTGACCGCGCGATTATCGTCTCGATCATGGTACCTTGCGAAGAACAGGCGTGGAAGGACATCCTGCCGCGCGTCCAGGAAACCGGTGCCGACGGGATCGAGCTGAACTTTGGCTGTCCGCATGGCATGTCCGAACGCGGCATGGGCGCAGCCGTGGGGCAGGTGCCCGAATATATCGAAATGGTCGCGCGCTGGTGCAAGCAATATTACGACAAACCGGTGATCGTGAAACTGACGCCGAATATCACCGATATCCGCAAACCAGCGGCAGCGGCGCTGCGGGGTGGTGCCGATGCGGTCAGCCTGATCAATACGATCAATTCGATCACTTCGGTCAATCTGGACACGATGTCACCCGAGCCATCCATTGACGGCAAAGGATCGCATGGCGGCTATTGCGGTCCTGCCGTGAAACCCATCGCCCTGTCGATGGTGTCTGAAATCGCCCGCCATCCCGACACCCGCGGCTTACCGATCAGCGGCATCGGCGGGATCACCACATGGCGCGATGCGGCGGAATATATCAGCCTCGGCTGTGGCAATGTGCAGGTCTGCACGGCGGCGATGACCTATGGTTTCAAGATCGTGCAGGAGATGATCAGCGGGTTGTCGGATTGGATGGATGAAAAAGGCTATACCTCGGTCGAACAAGTCGTTGGGCGTGCCGTGCCGAATGTCACGGACTGGCAGTATTTGAACCTGAACTATGTCGCGAAGGCCAAGATCAATCAGGATGATTGCATCAAATGTGGGCGGTGCTATGCCGCGTGCGAAGACACCAGCCATCAGGCGATTGCGATGTCCGCGGACCGGACTTTCAGCGTGATCGACGAGGAATGTGTCGCCTGTAATTTGTGCGTCGATGTTTGTCCGGTTGAGAATTGTATCACGATGGAGGTGATGGAACCGGGGCAGGTTGACCCGCGTACCGGCAAGGTCGTGCAAAAGGACTACGCCAATTGGACGACGCATCCGAATAATCCGGGGGCCGTGGCGGCGGAGTAGCAGGCAAGAATTTTTGTCAAAAATTCTTGGCCGGGGACAAAAATCTTCGTACGAAGATTTTTGCCTTCAGGTGTGGACGGTTAATTGCCCGGCATTGCAGATCACGATGTATTGCCCCCCGCATTCGATCAGGTGAAAGCCACGGCGGCTGACCTCCGCGACAAAGGCCGCGCGCCCGATTTCGCGGTCCACATCGCGAACGGCGCGGCGCACGATCCCGCCTTTGCGCGCTGATTTCGCGTCAAAGATACGGGCGCACCAGCTCGGGTTGGCTTTCGGGTGGCGGACAGTGGCGGCATAGACGATCTGCATGCCATTATTCTACCGGGCCGTTATAAAAAAAGCGTTAAGGCGTCAGCAACTTGCGGTAGAGCATGTCCAGAAACACTGCTGCTCCGTCATAGGGGGCCCGGTCCCCGAGTACCGCCCGCACCTGCACGTCGAAATCGGCATAATGTTGCGTCAGAGCCCAGATCGAAAAGATCAGGTGATAAGGATCAACCGGCGCGATTTTGCCTGCGTCGGCCCAGCCCTGAATGACAGCGGCCTTTTCATCGACCAGCGCTTTCAGATCATGACGCAGAATGCTCTCGATCCGGGGCGCGCCCTGAAGGATTTCATTGGCGAAAAGGCGGCTTTCGCGCGGGTAATCCTTGCTCAGCGCCAGCTTGCGCTTGGCATAGGCCAGAATTTCCCGCACCGGATCGCCCTGTGCATCCAAGGCTTGCAGCGGGTCCAGCCAATCAGCCAGCAAGCGATCGAGCAATGCGGCATGGATCGCTTCTTTCGACGAAAAATAATACAGCAGGTTGGGTTTCGACAGCCCCGCCGCATCGGCGATCTGATCCAGAGTGCTGCCGCGAAAGCCATATTGCGAAAAGATATCCAGCCCCGCCGAAAGGATCGCCGCCTGATTGCGCTTTTGTATGCGGGTGGCTGGTTTGGTCATGATCGTGCAATGCCTCATTTTTCGCCACAGGGCCGCATGACCCGCCCGCATAACCGGCAGATGCCGAAACTTCACGCGGAAAACTTGACTGGTTCTGAACCTCTGTTAGCGTCCTTTTGACCATCTGGTCAAACCAAGAAACAGGAGAGCCCGATGCCATCCCCCGGTGAGAACCTCAAGATCAATGGCGAACGTCTCTGGGACAGCCTGATGGAGATGGCCAAGATTGGCCCCGGCGTCGCTGGTGGCAACAATCGACAGACCCTGACCGACGAAGACAGCGAGGGCCGCCACCTGTTCCAGAAATGGTGTGACGCGGCGGGTTGTACTATGGGCGTGGATGAGATCGGCAATATGTTCGCCCGGCGCGAAGGTACCGATCCCGATGCCCTGCCGGTCTATGTCGGGTCGCATCTGGATACCCAGCCAACGGGTGGCAAATATGACGGCGTGCTGGGGGTGCTTGGTGGGCTGGAGGTGATCCGCACGCTGAATGATCTTGATATCAAGACCAAGCATCCGATCGTTGTGACCAACTGGACCAATGAGGAAGGCACGCGTTACGCGCCTGCGATGCTGGCCTCTGGCGTGTTTGCAGGCAAGCACACGCTGGATTGGGCGTTGGACCGTGTCGACGCGCAGGGCAAAAGGTTTGGCGATGAGCTGGAACGTATCGGCTGGAAAGGCCCCGAGAAGGTCGGTGATCGCAAGATGCATGCTTTCTTTGAGCTGCACATCGAACAGGGCCCGATACTAGAGGCGGAAGGCAAGCAGATCGGCGTCGTCACCCATGGCCAGGGTCTACGCTGGGTGCAATGCACGGTGACCGGCAAGGAAAGCCATACCGGATCGACGCCGATGCATATGCGCAGGAATGCCGGGCGCGGGCTGGCGCTGGTCACTGAGCTGGTCCATGAAATCGCGATGAAGAACCAGCCCAATGCGGTGGGTGCCATTGGCCATATCGACGTTTACCCAAACAGTCGCAATATCATTCCCGGCAAGGTGGTGTTCACGATCGACATGCGGACTCACCTGCTGGACAAACTGAACGCGATGGTCGCGGAGTTGATGGATCGGGCGCCGAAACTTTGTGAGGATATCGGCGTGACATTCGAGGCCGAGATTGTCGGCCAGTTCGACCCGCCCGCCTTTGATGAACAATGTGTGGCTGCCGTGCGCAATGCGGCGGAACGGCTGGGCTATTCCCATATGGATATCATTTCCGGCGCGGGCCATGATGCCTGCTGGATCAATGATATCTATCCGACCGCGATGATCATGTGCCCCTGTGTGGACGGGTTAAGCCATAATGAGGCGGAAGAGATCACGCCCGAATGGGCGGCAGCGGGGGCGGATGTGCTGTTTCATGCGGTGGTCGAAACGGCGGAGATTGTTGCATGAGGACGGCCGTGAACACAGCCGCAGTCCCGGATTTATTCCGGGACCTCTTACCACGCCACCGTAGAGGTCCCGGAGCAAGTTCGGGACTGCGTTGGGAGTTTTTTAACCTTTTGCGACTATGCATTCAGCATGGCATTTTACACCTATATCGCGTCCTGCAATTCCAACACGGCGATCTATATCGGCGTCAGCGGCGATCTGTTCAAACGCATGTCCGAACACCATTCCAGCCAAGGCAGCGTCCACACCGCCAGATACCGCATCCGCAAGCTGGTGTATTTCGAGACTTATGCAACCTTGCCAGACGCCATCGCGCGGGAGCGCAAGCTGAAACGATGGCGGCGCGACTGGAAGAACGCGCTGATCAAGGAAAACAATCCAAACTGGTCCGATCTGATCATGGAGGCTTCATTTCTCTGATGTCTCGGATCGGGTCCGGGACTGCGGATCGCGAGAGGAGACAGAGATGACAACAGTGATCAAAAACGGCACCATCGTCACGGCGGACCTGACCTATCAGGCGGATGTCCTAATTGATGGTGGCAAGATCATCGAGATCGGGCCCGATCTGCAGGGCGACGACCAGTTGGACGCCACAGGCTGCTATGTCATGCCGGGCGGGATTGATCCGCATACCCATCTCGAAATGCCGTTCATGGGCACCTATTCGGCGGATGACTTTGAATCCGGCACTCGCGCGGCTCTGGCGGGCGGCACCACGATGGTCGTGGATTTCGCGCTGCCTTCCCCCGGTCAGGGTCTACATGATGCGCTGAAGATGTGGGACAACAAATCCGGCCGCGCGAATTGTGATTATTCCTTCCACATGGCGGTGACATGGTGGGGCGAACAGGTCTTTGACGAGATGGAAAGCGTCGTCCGTGACCGGGGCATCAACACGTTCAAGCATTTCATGGCCTATAAAGGCGCGTTGATGGTGAATGATGATGAAATGTATGCGTCATTCTCACGCCTCGCCTCGCTGGGTGCCATCGCGATGGTCCATGCTGAGAATGGCGATGTGGTTGCGGAACTCTCCGCCAAACTGCTGGCGGAAGGCAATACCGGCCCCGAAGCCCATGCCTATTCCCGCCCGCCGCAGGTCGAGGGTGAGGCAGCAAACCGTGCGATCATGATCGCCGACATGACCGGCGTGCCGCTGTATATCGTGCATGTGTCCTGTGAAGAGGCGCATGAGGCGATCCGGCGCGCAAAGATGCAGGGCAAACGCGTCTGGGGGGAACCCCTGATCCAGCATCTGACCCTGGACGAAAGCGAATATTTCAATCAGGACTGGGATCATGCCGCGCGGCGCGTCATGTCGCCGCCGTTCCGTAGTAAAATGCATCAGGATGGGCTCTGGGCCGGGCTGCAATCAGGCAGCCTGTCGGTGGTGGCGACGGATCATTGCGCCTTTACCACGGATCAGAAACGTTATGGCGTTGGCGATTTCACCAAGATCCCGAATGGGACGGGGGGGCTGGAGGACCGGATGCCGATGCTCTGGACCCATGGTGTGCGTACCGGGCGGCTGACCATGAATGAATTTGTCGCTGTGACCTCGACTAATATCGCCAAGATCCTGAATTGTTATCCGCGCAAAGGCGCTGTGCTGGTCGGGGCGGATGCTGATCTGGTGGTCTGGGACCCGGAAAAGTCCAAGACGATCACCGCGTCCAATCAGCAATCCGCGATTGATTACAACGTGTTCGAGGGGAAAGAGGTCACTGGCCTGCCACGCTTTACCCTGACCCGCGGCCATGTCGCCGTGTATGATGGCGAGATGCGCACGCAGGAAGGGCATGGCCAATTCGTCAAGCGTGCGCCGAATACGCCGACCAATACCGCGCTGGCCAAATGGAAAGACCTGACCGCCCCCCGCCCCGTACAACGGACGGGCATTCCCGCGACGGGTGTCTGATGTCCGCTGAAAACGTGATCAGCGCGCAGGGGCTGAACCTGACCTTTCAGACGAATGACGGGTCGGTGCATGCGCTGAAAGATGTGGACCTGGATATTCGCAAGGGTGATTTCGTCAGCTTCATCGGCCCGTCGGGCTGTGGCAAGACGACGTTCCTGCGCTGTATCGCGGGGCTGGAAACGCCTACGGGTGGCACACTGTCCGTCAACGGCATGACACCGGATGAGGCCCGGCGCGCGCGCGCCTATGGCTATGTGTTTCAGGCGGCGGGGCTTTATCCGTGGCGCACGATTGGCGGCAATGTGAAACTGCCGTTGGAGATCATGGGATTTTCCAAAGCCGAACAGGCGGAGCGCGTGGCGCGTGTTTTGTCGTTGGTTGATCTGGCGGGCTTTGAGAAAAAATTCCCTTGGCAACTCTCGGGCGGCATGCAGCAGCGCGCCTCTATCGCCCGCGCGCTGGCGTTTGATGCCGATATCCTGCTGATGGACGAACCGTTCGGCGCGCTGGATGAAATCGTGCGCGACCATCTGAATGAACAATTGCTGCAACTTTGGGCGCGGACGGAAAAGACCATCGGTTTTGTCACCCATTCGATCCCCGAGGCGGTCTATCTGTCCACACGGATCGTTGTCATGTCGCCCCGCCCGGGCCGGATTACTGACGTTATTGACAGCCCTCTGCCGAAGGAGCGCCCACTGGATATCCGTGAGAGCAAGGAGTTTATCGAGATCGCGCACCGTGTGCGTGAAGGTCTGAGGGCAGGGCATGTGGATGACTAGGCGCTGCCTCCGGCGGGGATATTTGGGCTCTGAAGATGATGGGGCCTTGCGATGAAATCGTTGGTGCCGATCCTGACCATCGTGGGGGCGATCCTGCTGATCTGGGTGCTGGCAGTGGTGCCGATGAACATGCATCTGACCGCCGATCAGGCGCAGCGCGACGGTCTGGCAGTGTCGCCGGAAACCCCGGCGGAACGGCAGGGTTATTCCGGTCTGGGGTTGAGCATTGCCAATCCCGCCTTGGTTGGTTTGACCTATACGCTCGACCGGCCCCGCCTGCCGTCGCCGCATCAGGTCGCGGGTGAGATGTGGGAGACGATAGCCTTGCGCAACATCACATCGCGCCAATCGCTGGTCTATCATGGCTGGGTGACATTGTCCGCGACTTTGCTGGGTTTTGCCATTGGCACAACGCTGGGCATATTGCTGGCAGTCGGGATCGTGCATAACCGCGCGATGGATATGAGCGTGATGCCCTGGGCGATTGCCAGCCAGACCATTCCGATTCTGGCGCTTGCACCGATGATCATCGTGATGATGGGGTCGATTGGCATCCAAGGGCTGCTACCCAAGGCGGTGATCAGCGCCTATCTGTCATTCTTTCCCGTTGTCGTCGGTATGGTGAAGGGGTTGCGCAGCCCCGATGCGATGCAGATGGATTTGCTGCGCACTTATTATGCCAGCTCTGCGCAGGCGTTCTGGAAATTGCGGTTGCCGGCTTCGCTGCCTTATCTGTTCGCCTCGTTCAAGATCGGGATATCGGCGGCGCTGGTCGGGGCCATCGTTGCAGAATTGCCGACAGGTGCCCGCGCGGGCTTTGGCGCGCGGATGCTGGTTGGTGATCAATACGGGCAGCCGCTGGTGACATGGGCGGCATTATTTGCCGCGGCAATCACGGCGGCGGTGCTGGTGGGGCTGTTTGCCGCGATGGAACGGTTGACCCTGCGCCGGATGGGGATGGCGCAGGCATGAATATGGCGATCATCAGTGCTTTGGCGATTTGGGGTCTGGGTTGGTTCGTCAATGCACGGCTGGCCGCAAGCCATGCCGCGCAAAACCCAGCGGTTCGTCTGCTGGTGCCCGCGATTTTTGGGCTGACTTTGTTGATCATGTGGGAAATGCTGGTGCGGATGCTGGGGATCAGCCCGATCATCCTGCCCGCGCCTTCCGCGATTGCGGACAGGTTCGGCAATTCACTGCCCATGCTTTGGGCGGATTTCGAGCAGACGATTATCAAGGGCGCGATGACCGGCTATATCATCGGGGCGGTCTGCGCATTTGGCGTGGCGATTTTGGCTGACAGATCGGATTTCCTGACCCGTGGCATCCTGCCAGTGGGCGGGTTCATGGCAGCGCTGCCGATTGTCGGGATCGCGCCGATTTTTGTCAAATGGCTGGGCAGCGACTGGCAATCCAAGGCGGCTGTGGTCGCGGTGATGGTGTTCTTTCCGATCCTTGTGAACATTGTCGCGGGGCTACGCGATACATCCGCGATGCAGCGCGATCTGATGCGGACCTATGGCGCGGGCTATTGGCAGACCCTGTTCAAACTGCGCCTGCCTGCCGCGATGCCGTTCATCTTCAACGGGCTGAAAATTGCGACGACTCTGGCGCTGATCGGGGCGATTGTTGCTGAATTTTTTGGCTCTCCCACCGTTGGCATGGGCTTTCGGATATCCACATCGGTCGGACGGCTTGCGCTGGATATGGTCTGGGCCGAGATTGTGGTCGCAGCAATCGCGGGCAGCACGATCTACGGTGCTGTTGCATGGATCGAGGGGCGGGTGACATTCTGGCACCCGTCGCAACGAAAATAACAAGCCCCGGCAAGAGGGTATCACACTGACTTGGAGGTCAAAATGAAGAAAACACTTATCGCGGCGGCCTGTGCTGCCGGTCTGGGCGGCACCGTACATGCCCAAGACAATGACGTGTCACTGCAATTACAGTGGGTCACGCAATCGCAATTTGCGGGTTACTATGTGGCGCTGGATCAGGGGTATTACGACGAAGAAGGGCTGAACGTCACGATCCTGCCCGGCGGTCCTGACATCGCGCCGCCGCAGGTGTTGGCCGGTGGCGGTGCCGATGCGATGCTGAACTGGATGCCATCCGCGCTGGCCGCGCGCGAACGTGGTTTGCCGGTGGTCAATATCGCGCAGCCGTTCAAGACATCGGGGCTGATGCTGACCTGCTGGAAAGACACCGGGATCGAAACGGTCGAGGATTTCCGCGGCCGCACCATCGGCGTGTGGTTCTTTGGCAATGAATACCCGTTCCTGAGCTGGATGGCACAGGCCGGTATCCCGACCGAAGGCGGCGAGGATGGCGTGACGGTTCTGCGTCAGGGTTTCAACGTTGATCCCTTGTTGCAGCGGCAAGCGGATTGCATCTCGACCATGACCTATAACGAATACGGGCAGGTGCTGGATGCCGGCGTCGATCCGGATGAACTGATCACGTTCATGTATGAGGATCAGGGTGTCGCGACGCTGGAAGACGGGATCTATGTGCTGGAAGAAAATCTGGAAGATCCGGAATTCGTCGATAAGATGGTTCGTTTCGTGCGCGCCTCGATGAAGGGCTGGAAATGGGCCGAGGAAAACCCCGAGGCTGCCGGTGCGATCATCGTGGAATACGATGAAACCGGTGCCCAGTCAGAAGAAGCACAGATCCGCATGATGCAGGAAATCGCGAAACTGACCGCCGGATCGAACGGCGCGCTGGACCCTGCGGATTATGAGCGCACCGTGGCGACCTTGCTGGGCGGCGGGTCAGATCCGGTGATTTCGGCCGAGCCAGAAGGTGCTTGGACCCATCTGATCACGGATCAGGCGCTGGAGTGATCTGAATAGCAAGAACGGGCGCCAGTTTGAGGCTGGCGCCTAGGTAACTTTGATTGGCTCCGGATCACCGACTTCGTAGGTCGGGGTTCTCCCCGACCTGTTCTGCGGCGGGGTAAACCCTGCCCTACCGCTCCGTCAGCTTCAACTCGATCCGCCGGTTCATTGCCCGTGCCTCTGGCGTGTTCGCCGGGTTCAGCGGTTGATATTCGCCGAACCCATTGGCGGCCAGGCGGCGGGGGTCGATGCCCAGATCGTCTGCCATGAAACGGACCACTGATAGCGCGCGCGCCTGGCTCAACTCCCAGTTATCGGCGAAACGGCCGCTGGCTGTGATCGGGATGTCGTCGGTATGCCCGTCGACCCGGATGATCCAGTCGATGCCGGGGGGAATGTCATCGGCGAAGTCGCGCAGGATGCCTGCGATATTGGCGATTTCGGCGCGGCCTTGGGCGGACAGATCGGCTTGCCCGACCTCGAACAAAACCTCGGATGAAAAGACGAACCGGTCGCCTTCGATCCTGATCCGGTCCTGTCCTTCCAGCACCTGCCGCAACTGACCAAAGAAATCAGACCGGAAACGGTTGAGGTCTTCGGCCTCGGCCAGCAGGCGGGCGGTTTCTTCTTCCAGCCTGATCCGTTCCGCTTCTTCCAGTGCGCGGCGCTGGCGCTCTTCAGAAGCGACGCGGGCCAGCGCGGTGTTGAGTTGCGTGCCCAGTGTCTCGATCTGTACTTGTGCCTCGCGGTCGGTATCTTCGGCGAGGTTCAGCAAGGTCTGCAAGGTGCCGACCTGATTGCGCAGGGCCAGGATCTGTTCGTTGAGGACCGCGGCCTGACGCTGGGCCTCGGCAGTTTGTTCCTCCTGCTCGGCCAATGTGGTGTTGGCGATGGCCAGCAGTCCGGCCTGCCGCTCCGCCTCGGTTATGGCTTCGGCGCGTTCTGCGTCAAGGTCAGCCTGTGCCGCGCGGGCGGCGGCGAGCAGGGTCAGCGTTTCTTCGGCTTCGCGACGTTGCCGTTCAAGGTTCAGCGTCATCGCAGTCAGTTCAGCATCCGCATTTTCCAGCCGTTCACGCAAGGCAGCGGCGGCGGCGGCATCGGCCAGACGTTCCGCTTCCAGTTCTGAAATCTGCACGGCACTTTCATCGCGTTCCATTTCCAGATCGGCGATCATCGCTTCCAACGCTTCGCGGCGGGCGGCGGCCAGTCGCGCGGCTTCGGCGCTTTCGTCGATTTCATCGCGGGCCTGTGCCAGCGCGAGGTTCAGTGCCTCTTGCTGCGACATCAGCCTTTCCCGGGTGTCTTCCAACCCGGCGATGGTTTGCTGTGCGGCGCGCTGATCGGCCAGCAAGCCTGCGACCTGTGCTTCGAACCCGGTGATCTGGTTCTGCGCTTCGGCCAGTGCCTGATCCTGAGCATCGCGTTCGGCGATCAGCGTGGCGGTCCGGTCCCGTTCCAGCCCCAGCGTCGCGGCAAGCGCGGCAATTTCGCCGGACAGCGTATCGAGTTCGGTTTCCTGTCCGGTAATTGTCTCGCGCAAGGCGAATTGCAGCACCATGAAAATGCTGAGCACGAACATGAGCACCAGCAGAATCCCGGTCATCGCATCTACGAAGCCCGGCCAGATTGCGTTTTGGAAACGGTTGGATGATCTGCGGCTCAGCGCCATGGATCAGCTCCGCTCGCGGATCAGATTGGTCAGCGCGGCCAGATCATCCCGCAACGCGCTGGTGCTTTCCTGCCGTCCGGCTGCAATTTCTTCGAGAAGCCGCAGCAATTGTACATCGATGGACCGCAGCCGCATCCGGCTTTCGGCATCTATCCCGCCCATGCCGCTGTCATCGAGTTTCTTGATCAGCAGGTCCTGCCCGTTCGCGACCCGTTCCAGCTGCGCTGGTGTATCGCTAGTGGTGGTGGCCTGTGCCAGAATCTCGATCGCTTCGGCAAGCGCTTTGAAGCGCCGGTCTGTGGTTTCACGATCAGCCGCCGCCTGGCTGAGCATCAACTGGATGGCGTCTGTCAGTTCGCCCATCTGTTCAACGACAACGGCCGCAGCGGTGCCGCCTGCGCCGGTGCCTTCGTCGCCATCAATGCCGACACGGGTGATGGTGGACATCCATTCTTCCAGTTCGCGGTAGAACCGGTTCTGCCCATGCCCGGCGAAAAGTTCCAGCAAACCCACGACAAGCGATCCTGCCAGCCCCAGCAAAGAGCTGGAAAACGCCGTGCCCATACCGCCAAGCTGATCTTCAAGCCCGGCCTGAAGCCGCCCGAAAATATCGGCACCGGATTCGGTGTCGCCGGGATTGAGTGACCGGATCGTTTCCACCAGTGCCGGGACCGTCGTGGCCAGCCCATAGAATGTGCCCAACAGCCCAAGAAAGATCAGCACATTGCCGATATAGCGCGTGATTTCGCGGTCTTCGTCGATCCGTTGGGCAACCGAATCAAGGATTGACCGGCCGGAGCTGGATGAAATCTGGGTCCGCGCGCCGCGCGACCGGAGCAAGGTCGCCAAGGGTGCCAGCAATGATGGTGCGGCGACAAATTTATGCCCGCTGATCTCGCGCGCGAAATCCTCGATCCAACGGACCGAGGTCATCAGCAGAAAGACCTGATTGAAACATGACAAGACGCCAAGGATGAAAACCGCCAGGATCACCCCGTTCAGATAGGGGTTTGACAGGAAAATCGCCCTGATCTGGTCCAGCCCCAGGTAAAGCCCTGCCGCGACCAGAACGATCACCGTAAGCATGAACAGCAATTGCCGGATGGGTTGGGAAAACTGTGCCGATATTTTGGCTGCCCGTTTTTCTGACACGAAGGTTTATCCTGATCTGGTGTGGTTCACCGCCTGCATAGCAGCATATGCTACGTGACAAACAAACCGAATTTTCATCACATGTGACTTATGTTGCCGTCAAGGCACGAACCCGGTCCGCCAGCCAGCGCATATCATCGTCCTTGATCCCCATTTCGGTCAGCAATGTGGCGGTATTGAACAGATATTCCGTATTCGGCCCGCGCCCGCCCACCGCTTGGGCGATCATCTGTGCCTGTTTTTCCAGATCGAACTGACAATACTGGGCATGGTCCGGATCGACGATATAGGTCAGCGCAGTGATCGTTTTGCCATCATTGCAGATCAGGTCGACATTGGCCTCGTAATAGGCAGAGCTGATCAATTCGCGTTCGCGTAACATGGCAAGAACTTCGGTTTCCTCGTTCGGATCAACCTCCAACGCGACGCCGGTGCATTGCGCGCCGGGCTGATGGTCCAGCGCCAGCACAAGGCCGGGATCATCCGGCGTGCCGCGATGATGGATGGAGAGCATGCAGAAACTGCGGTGATAATCGGGAAGTCTGGCGGTGACCTGACGGATCGGCGTAAAGCCGGGGTTCCACAACAGCGACCCATATCCGAAAACCCAAAGCGCCATGATCTGCCGTCCTTTCCTGTTGCCCCCGGTAAACACCTTTTGGGGGCCGACGGAAAGGGTCAGACCGCGCGCATCATATCGCCAAAGATCGCATCCTGATGATCCTGCATGTAAATTCGCAGCCAGGGCGTATATTGCGCGGGATGGCGGATCACATCGGCGGACAGGTCGTAGAAATCGACCCAGCTTGTGGCCATCACCTCTGCCGGGTTCGGGCTGATCTTCAGGTCGGCGGGCGCATCGGCCACATAGACCTCGACCAGTTCATGTTCGATCAACCCGTTGCCGACATCGGCGCGATATTCGATCTGATCGCGATGCGCGGGGTAAATCCCGGTGATCCCCAGTTCCTCATCCAGCCTGCGCAGCGCGCAGGTGCTGGGATCTTCATCCCATTCGGGATGGGTGCAACAGGTATTCGCCCAGAGCCCCGGCGTGTGATATTTGCCCAAGGCGCGTTGCTGGATCAGCACGCGCCCCCGGTTCATCACGAACACACTGACCGCCTTGTGTTTCAGCCCGCGCTGATGCGCGGCGAGCTTTTCCACTGGCTGCAACGTGCCGTCGACCCAGGCCGGGATCATGATCGTCATGTGCGCAAGGGCGAGACCAGCCGCGTCAGATGCGCGAGGTTCTTGATGCCGATTTTCAGATGGGCCATGGGGCGGGCTTTCACTAGTTTCTTGTTCATATAAGCCTCAAACGTCAGCTTTTGCACGTCGACATCGTGACACAGGGAGACAAACCGCTCACGCCGTTCGTCGCTGCGGTAATAGGCGTTCTGCATCGCGGCCAAAACCCGGAAAACCTGCTTATGTTCCCGCATGAACAGTTTTCGCGCCAGTTGCAGGTCCTTGACCCGACCGGATGCCAGGCAAGCCGCCGCAGCCGTCGCCGCAACGCGGCCGCCGACCATGGCGTAATAGATACCCTCGCCCGATGACGGTGCCACGACACCCGCCGCATCGCCCGCCAGCACGACATCTTTGCCATTGTCCCAGCAATCCAGCGGTTTCAGCGGGATCGGCGCGCCTTCGCGGCGGATGGTTTTGCAGTCGGTCAAACCCGCGCTGGCGCGCAGATCGGCAGTGGCTTGTTTGACATCGACCGATTTGATCATCGACCCCATGCCGACGCTGGCCTGCGCGCCATGCGGGAAGACCCAGCCATAGAAATCGGGCGAGATACGCCCGTCATAGATCACATCACAGCGCAACGGGTCATAGGCGCCGTTGCCCTTTGGTGCCTCGATAATCTCATGATAGGCGATCACATAGGGGATCTTGTCGCCATCCTTGACCTCGGCCCGCGCGACGTTGGAGCGCGCGCCATCGGCGCCGATCACCAGTTTCGTGGTCAGTGTCATATCCTCGCCCGTCACCTTGTCGCGATAATTGACATGGGTGCCATCTGCGTCGCGGGTGATTTTGGTGAATGTCCCGGCATAGCGATGTGCACCGGCACTTTCCGCACGCTCACGCAGGAAAGCATCAAAATGTTCGCGGTCCACCATGCCGACATAGCCGTTTTCAATCGGAATATCGACCTGACGGCCTGTGGGGGAAATCATCCGCGCGGTATTCACTTTCGCCACGATCTGGTCATCAGGAATAAAAAAATCCGCGATCAGCCGGGGCGGGATCGCACCACCGCAGGGTTTGATCCGGCCTTCCCGGTCGATAAACGCGACCTTATGGCCCGAACGCGCAAGATCTTCGGCGGCAGTGGCCCCGGAAGGCCCCGCACCTACGACGACGACATCATATTGCATTGGCTATTCTCCCGGAACGAGGGTTGCGGACGGCATTCTGCGGTCCATGATTTTCGCAGCGACAAGGGCCGCCGCGATGAAAAGAGAGGCTTCGAAAAGGAATACAGCGCCAAAGGCCTGCGTGTCGGTCAGCGTCAGGCGCAGCACGTCGGCCATCGCCGCGCCTAGCAAGCCGCCAAACCCGGCGGCAATCGCTTGCGCCGCGCCCCAAAGCCCCATCCGCGTGCCTTCGCGCCGCTCACGGCCTTCACCGGCCAAGGCCATCATCGACCCGATGGCGGCGACGGCAAACATGCCGTTGAAAAAGCCCAAGGTCATGACTGCTGGCAGGATCGGCGCGCCCGGCCCCAGCGGCCCCAAGAGCGTGATCACGGAAAGGGCGGCGGCAGAGCCTAGGCAACCTGCCATCACCCAATTGCGCAAAGCGCCGATTTTCAACCCCGTCGCCATGATGCCGACGGTCAGCATGCCCAGAAACACGCCGCCATTCTGCGCGCCGGACAAAGATGTGGTCTGGCCCGGTGTCAGGCCAAAGACCAATCCGGCATAAGGTTCCAGGATCAGCTCCTGCATGAAATAGGCGGTCATGGCGAGGAACACGAAAAGCGTGAAATTGCGCGCCTTGGGTTCGGCCCAGACCTCGGCCAGCCCTTGGCGAAACGGGGTCGGGTCAGGTTCGCGGGTAACTTTCAGCCCGCGTTCGACGCCCCAGACAGCTAGGGTGGTGACGGTGATGGCGATCACGACGACTCCGGCGACGATT
Source organism: Loktanella sp. (assembly GCA_017390475.1). Lineage (GTDB taxonomy): Bacteria > Pseudomonadota > Alphaproteobacteria > Rhodobacterales > Rhodobacteraceae > Yoonia. Next base: position 64,019 of record JAFPBO010000026.1, on the reverse strand, counting down.
TCTAGCAGTCTCAGCGGCGTGTATGGGTCGATCAGCGACCCCACGATGCCAGCGGTCATCGCGATGCCGAAAATCATCATCAGCCATGTGATCGTCGCCGCCGCCGCGCGCCTGTGCGGTGCCGTGGTCGTCGCAAGCAGCGCCAGCAGCGATGTGCCGGATGCCCCCACGCCCAGCCCGATCAGCGCATAGGCCAAGGCAGAAATGACCATGCCCCAAAGAAACGACGCCTCCAGCACGATCAGCCCGAAGGTGGCGATCAGCGCACCAGCACCAAGGGCGACCATCCCGCCGATGATCCAGCGCGTGCGCTGCCCACCGGCATCAGAGGCATGGCCCCATTTGGGCCGCGACATCTGGATCCCGTAATGCAGCGCTACCAGAAGCCCGGGGATCACGGCGGGCAGCGCCAGTTCCACCACCATCAGCCGGTTCAGGGTGGATGTCATCAGCACCACAATCGCGCCCAGCGCCATCTGCACCAGGCCGAGCCGGACAATCTGCACCCAAGTCAGCGTCATGCGATCCCCCGCAATGCAAAGGCCGCGATCATCATGCCGCTGATATAAAACAGAATGCCCATGCCCTGATACCATTGCGCCTTGCCCAAGGGGTCGCGCAGCAGCACCCGCATCGCGGCGATTTGCACGGCCAGCATCGCGGTGATGCCAAGCGCGTGGAACGGATGATTCCAGTAAAACAGCAGGCCGATCACGGCGACCTGTGGCAGTGCCATCACCCAGCAAGCAACGCGCGCGGCACCGTCAGGGCCGAGTGTGACGGGCAAAGACCGCAGGCCCATGGCCCGGTCGCCCTCGACCGCCTTGAAATCGTTCAGCGTCATGATGCCATGTGCGCCCAACCCGTAAAGCACGGCGATGGTGATGACGGGGATTGATGGCGCACCAGCAGCGAGGATCGCCGCCCCGGTGATCCAAGGCAGGGTTTCATAGGCCAGCCCGCACAGAGCAGGCCCCCAGATCCCTGATTTCTTGGCGCGGAACGGTTCCGCCGAATAGGCCCAGGCGGCCATGATGGCGAGGATCGTCGCGCCAAATCCCCATGGCCCCAGTTGATAGCCGACGCCCAGCCCCAGCCCGGTCATCGTCAGTGCGATCCACAGCCCCCAGCGCCCCGGTATCCGGCCTGACGGGATCGGGCGGTCCGGTTCATTGATCGCATCGACATGCCGGTCGCACCAATCATTCGCGGCCTGTGACATGCCGCAGACCACCGGACCGGCGAGCAGCACGCCCAGCATGATCAGGAACCAATTCCCTGATGGGCTGATCCCCGATGCCACAATTCCGCAAAGGAAGGCCCACATCGGCGGGAACCATGTGACAGGTTTGATCAGCCGTAGCATGGCCCTTGGCTCGGGCCAGCGGCGGGGCGTGTTGGTGGCGATATCAGACATCATGCTCATTGTGTCAGCTTAGGATGACATCATGCCTTGGGGCAAGTGTAAACTCAGCCTTACAGTGCGCCAATCGGTCGCGCGGTTGGCGGCAATCTTTTACGGGGGACTTGCCACTGCGGCAATTGTCTCTAAGCATGCCCGCCAAAGCGCTTTGAGAGGAGAAACAAGATGCAGATACGTGCCCTCGTCTGGGGTGAGAATGTTCACGAAGAGACCAATAAAACCGTCGCTGATATTTACCCCGACGGCATGCATGAGGCGATTGCTGCCGCCCTGCGCATAGATGGAATCACGGCTGAAACCGCAACCCTGCAAGACCCTGAACATGGGCTGACCGAAGAACGGCTGGCGCAGACCGACGTTCTGTTGTGGTGGGGCCATGCCGCCCATGGCGATGTCGCGGATGATGTCGTTGAACGCGTGGCAAGCCATGTCCACGCCGGGATGGGCCTGATCCTGCTGCATTCCGCGCATTTCGCCAAGATTTTCAAACGCTTGATGGGAACTCCCTGCAACCTGACATGGCGCGAGGCGGGCGAACGCGAACGTATCTGGGTCACATCGCGTAACCATCCGATTGCTGCCGGTCTGCCCGATCATTTCACGCTGGAAAATGAAGAGATGTATGGCGAACCCTTCGGCGTGCCCGAACCGCTGGAAACCGTGTTCATCAGCTGGTTTCAGGGCGGCGAGGTGTTTCGCTCTGGCCTGACCTACAAACGCGGTGCGGGCAATGTCTTCTACTTCCGCCCCGGCCATGAAACCTATCCGACCTATCACGACGCCAATGTGCAGAAAGTCCTGCGCAATGCCGTGCGCTGGGCCTATAACGCTGCACCGCGCGTCACGGACGTGAATGATGCGCCCAATGTCCCGGTGGAATCCGCATTAGAGCCGATCACTGAACGCGGTCCCCGCCTGCACAAGGATGGCGAGGACGGTTTCCGATGACACGTGTCCTGATCGTCGGCACGGGCGGCATGGCACGCGCTCATGTCGAGGCTTATCGCACCATCCCGGACGTGCAGATCGTTGGGGGTGTCGATACTAATGCTGACAATCTGGCCGCTTTCTGCGGGCAGTTGGATATTCCGCGCGGCTTTGCCTCGGTGGAACAGGCGTTGGCATGGGGCGAATTCGATGCCGCATCCAATGTGACACCTGACGCCGTGCATCACCGCACGACCATGCCACTTCTGGAGGCGCGCAAACATGTGCTGTGCGAAAAGCCGTTGGCGACACATTATGCCGACGCTGCCGCCATGACACGTGCGGCACAGGCGGCAGAAGTGGTGAACATGGTCAACCTCACCTATCGCAACGTCCCCGCCCTGATGCATGCCGCCGATCTGATCAGTCAGGGTGCCATCGGCGCGGTCCGGCATTTTGAGGCATCCTATCTGCAAAGCTGGCTGGTCCAGCCCGCCTGGGGCGATTGGCAGACCGAAGATCAATGGCTTTGGCGGCTGTCATCGGCGCATGGGTCGATGGGGGTGCTGGGCGATGTCGGTGTGCATATTCTGGATTATGCCACCTTTGCCGCCGGTTCCGATGTGGCGCGCGTGTCCTGCCGGTTGAAAACCTTCCCCAAGGCGCCGGGCGATCAGATCGGGCGCTATCACTTGGACGCCAATGACAGCATGTCCATGCATCTGGCGCTGCAGAACGGGGCGACCGGGGTGATTCACGCCAGTCGCTTTGCCGCGGGCCATCACAATGACCTGTGCTTGCGGATTTTCGGTACCAAGGGCGGCCTGAAGGTCAGTTTTGAAAAAGCGACCAGTCATCTGACAGCCTCGCTGGCTGATGACCTGCTGACCGGGCATTGGGCTGATGTCGATACGCCCGCTGTGCAGACCAATTACGCCCGGTTCATCGCCGCGATCAGGCAGCGGCAGCAGGTCGCGCCGGACTTTGCCCGTGGGGCCGCGTTGCAACGCGTGCTGGATGCGGCAGTGGTGTCATACACAAATCAGTCCCGGGATCAAGAGGTTTGATTAGACCACCGTACGGTGGGGTCTTTTGACAAGATGAACATTTTGCGGTCATGTTTTCACTATGGTGTGCGCACCGGTTCTGTTCAGTTATGGCGCAAAGTGGAACTTGCTGATGAATGATATTCTAGTCCCGACCAACCCGGCCGAGCTGATCGACCAGATCATCGACCTGCAATTACGAATCGCTGCAGCGGGCCCGCGTCAGCCGTCCGACCTGTTGCGGCGGCGCGAGGTGCTGTCCCGTCTCGCCGCGCGGATCATGCCCCCGGATGAAGAACTGGCGCAGCTGACAGAGCACTTGGTCACTGCGCGCAGTGATCTGTTCAATCTGACCCAGGATCTGCGCGCCTGCGATGCGCGCAACGATTACGGCACCGCCTTTGTGGCATTGTCGCAATCGCTGCTGGCCGCGATGGCGGCGCTGGACGCGGCGAAAGCGGCGATCAACGACCATGTTGCACCTTCCAGCCTCGGCCCGATCCAGCGGTTCGATGCCTGATACATCGATTTTGATGTGAATTGTGCCTTTAAGCGCGCCTTTACGCTTTCCCCGCTATGCCCGTGGCGGGGTGGCAGAGGTGTAAGATGGCAAAGGGATCGAATTCGCCGACGATTATCAAACGCAAGAAGGTGATCGCCGGGGGCGGGCATCATGGCGGTGCATGGAAAGTGGCCATAATGTCGGTCCTTTTGAGGGCGCTTTGCGCCGGATGAGTTCAAAAACTGCATATTTGCAGATCAGATCGTCATTCTGACGGCGGGGGACATGGTTTTGTCCCGGTCAGTGCCGTTTTGGCAGTGGTATGATCATAGCAATCAAACCCTGAAGAACCGATTAACACAGCATGCGGGAATAGCGCGCATTTGACCTAAATCACGCCTTTTTCACCAGTTCGGGGCGGGCGATCGGAGGTTGCGCGAACTGCCCAGATTGATCATAGACCTGCAGACCATCGCGCACCTTGCGCAAAGCTGACAGGCGGTCGCTTGCGGCGCCGATCCCTTTGCGCGCGGCTTCGAGAAGTAATTGGTTCTGTGCAAGATGGTCAGAAACCAGCCGCAAATCCTGTGGCGTGGCCCTGGCTTGCTGCAACAACTCAAACAGTGCCAGTTTCCGTGCGACAAGATCGTCCAGCACGGCATAATCACCCTGGGTGATCGCAAAGGTTTCGGCATTCAGTAGCGTCAGCAATTCGGTCAGGCACGGATCACGCGGCATTGCGGATCTTCATCGCGTGAAACAGGGTTTCGGCGAGACCGATTCCCCCTGCTTTTGCCATTTCAGTGGATTGTGCCTCGCGCAGAAAGGATGAAAACTGATCTTCGCCGACACCGCCGCCAAACGCTGTTCTGCTGGTGCCAAACCCGGCGGATTTCAGCATTTCGGCAAGAAATGTTGCCTCCAGCTCTTGGGCGGCATCGCGCAGCCTCGCATCTGTGCTAATCGTGTCGGGTATCGTGACAGGGCCGCGGGGGGGCGGCAAAACGGGAATGATCGTCATGGCAAGCTCCGGCGTGATTTTTTCCAGTTTGGCTGACAGCCGTAAACATTCAGTAAGTTTTCTCAGGCAGAACGGCATTATCTTCTGTGTCAGGAAACGCCATGCTGCCGCCGATTCTTCTTGCCCCGACCCTCACCGCCGCTGTTCCCGGACATTCGATATTATTTGATGACGATGGCGCGTTGTTCCATCGTGTCATGGATGCGCTGATTGGCGCTGAACCCCCGCCCGTTGTCGTGGTGGCTAATCCGGATCTGCTTGTTGCCGAACCGGGGAGGGACAATGAAGCCGGATTTACCGAGGTGGGGGGCGACTCAGCAGATGATGCGCTGCCGGATCGGGCTTTGGCTGATGAGGATGGGTGTATGCCTGTGCCTGTGCCTGTGCTTGCGGCACCATTGTTGCTGACTGATGCCCCACCGGCCACCGCAGACCCATCATTGACCGAGGTTGCCCGTGATCGGGGTGACAGGCCCAGTCTGATGCAGCTTCTGGTCGGTCAGCTGATCGCAGATCAGCCGGTTGCCGACCAGGTGCTACCGATGGATGTCGTTCCTGCCCTCTCTGCGGTCATCATGCCGGAGGCTGCGTCTGCGCCAGGTCTGCCCCTTGTCGCAGTGCAACATCAGTTTGCGCCGCAGGCCACCACGCCGGACGCGGCTGTCATCAAGGTTGACGTGGTGGTGTCTGCGCAGGACCTGCCTGGCGGTGATGTTCCGTCGCATCGGGAGCGCCCGATAATTCGGGTTGTTGAGGCGGGCGATCTTGTGGCACCACCGCGCGGCGCGGCGCCACCGGCAGCACGGCCCGATGTCCCAGCTGTTGCCCGCGATGACGTCGTCCTCATCATGCAGGATGATGCGCCGCACGTCGCAGCTTTCATCGACCAAGAGGCTGACCCCGTCGCGCTGGATGACGTGCCGCTGGTATCGCTGCCCCGGTCAAGCCCGATGGAAAAACCTCCAATCGCCTATCTGCCGCCGCAGAATGAGGCAGGCGGCAAAAGCGACGTGGCAGGCCAGCAGAACGTTGACCGCCTGCCGGTTTTTGACCTGCCGCCCGATGGTGAAAAACTCTCGCTCGAAATGATACCGGAAAAACCGGGGCCCGTTGCACTGGCTGTCGCGGGGTCCGGAACGCCGCCTGACATCCCCCGCTTTGTCGCCCGGCAGATGGCGGTTGTGATTTCCCAACATCCCGGCGAGGCTACGGAAATCGCGCTGAACCCCGAAGAACTGGGGCGTGTCCGCATGCAGATCACTGCGGCAGATGGGTCGTTGATGCTGCACATTGCGGCGGAAAGGCCCGAAACCAGCGATCTGATGCGCCGACATATCGAGATGCTTGCGCAAGAGTTTCGCAGCCTTGGGTTTCACGATGTCGCATTTTCGTTTTCGGACCGGCACCGACCTGATCGTGACGCGGGCCAGCCCATAGCCAAACCCGGCCACACGCCGGACGAGGGCAGGCCGATACAGCCGGAGCCTGCCTTGCGCAGGCAGATGAATGGCGCACTTGATTTGCGGCTATAAGGATTGAACATGGAAATAGGACAAACCACGCGACCTGCGGCGAGTGACCAGAAGCAAACCTCTGCGAAACCACGGATCAGCTCCGATTTTGATACGTTCCTGAAGATGCTGACCGCACAGATGAAGAATCAAGATCCGCTCAACCCGATTGAATCGGCGGATTTTGCCACGCAGCTGGCGACCTTTTCTGGGGTCGAGCAGGCGGTCGTGACCAATGATCTGCTACGCGACCTGACAGCGCAGATCGGCGTGACCGGGATGGCCGATATGGCCGCTTGGGTCGGCAAAGAGGCGCGCGCTGCGGCCCCGGCATATTTCGACGGCAGCCCGATCACCTTGTACCCGCGCCCAATGAACGGGGCGCAATCAGGTGAGATCGTCGTGCGCGATGTTGACGGGTTCATCGTCCAACGCTTTGCCGCCCCCACGACGGGGGCGGCTCTCGATTGGACCGGCGCAGTGGCTGGGGGCACTTTGCTGCCGGAAGGCGTATATGATTTCACCTACATCAGCATCGCCAATGGGGAAAGGATCGGTGCAACCGGCGAAACCAAGGTCGACGTTTACGCGCCAGTGACAGAAATTCGGTCCGATGCCGGGAAGATGCAGGTGGTCGTGAAGGGCGGGGTGTCGGTCCCGGCCAGCGATGTCACCGCCCTGCGTGACCCGCTGCGCTGAGACGGCGATGCAGATCGCATTCACAGCCATCGGACAGATAGCACATCGTTGGTTGCAATGTGCTATCTGTCCGGGGCTGTCCGACGCTTTTCTTGTCGTCGCGGAAGCCGCGCGGTTTCTGGCAAAACTGGCTTTACGACCGCTCGGAAAGTGCCGCGCGCGATCAGTCACCCCATTGCTGACGCTGCGATCCCGTCGTGTCCTGCATTGCTTACATCATCTGGCCGATCCACATCGACACGCCGACCAGCACGCCACCCAAGGCCATCCATGACAACCGCGCGATACGGCGTTGCGGTTTTGGCTCCGGCGGCGGGTTGTTCAGCCGGATCAGCGCCTGTTCGGCCAGCCTTGGCAATTGCGGGCCAAAGCGCGTCAGGATCATCGCGGTGCGTCCCAGATCGCGCAGCAGGGCCTTGGGGCCGATGCTTTGCTTGATGTAATCCTCGACCACTGGTTTGGCGACTTCCCAGATGTTCATCCGTGGGTCCAGCGACCGCGCCACCCCTTCGACAACCACCATGGTGCGTTGCAGATGGATCAGTTCGGTCCTTGTTTCCATGCCGAAACGTTCTGTCACTTCAAACAGATAGGACAAAAGCCGTGCCATGGAAATGCGGCTGGCATCCATCCCGAAGATCGGTTCGCCCACAGCGCGCAGGGCGCGGGCGAATTCATCGACATCGCGGTTGGCAGGGACATAGCCCGCCTCGAAATGCACCTCGGCGACGCGCTGGTAATCCTTGCGGATGAAGCCGAACAGAATTTCGGCATAAACCCGGCGGGTATATTCATCGATCCGCCCCATGATGCCGAAATCATAGGCGATGATATCGCCACCCGCGCTGACCTTCAGATTGCCTTGATGCATATCCCCATGGAAATAGCCGTCGCGCAGGGCGTGGTTCAGAAACAAACCCAGCACCCGCGTCGCCAGTTCGCGCCGGTCATGACCCGCCGCATCCAGCGCGGCATTGTCGCCAATCCCGGCACCTTCGGCCCAGTCGAGCGTCATCACCCGCCGCCCGGACAGATGCCAGCGCACCTGTGGCACGGTAAAGCCTGCGTCATCCTTGGTGCTGGCGGCGAATTCGGCGGCAGCAGAGCTTTCCAGCCGCAGGTCAAGCTCGCCCATCACCACGCCTTCGAAATGAACAATCACATCCATCGGGCGCAGCCGGCGCGACGCAGGCGACAGCACCTCGATCGTGCGGGCCGCGAAATAGAAGGCGTCGATATCCTTGCGAAAGGCTTTTTCGATACCGGGGCGCAGGATCTTGACCGCTACCGCCTCGCCTGTGTCGGCCAGATGCGCCTTGTGGACCTGCGCCAGCGAGGCGGCAGCAACAGGGGGCGAGAAGGTGGAGAAGAGTTTTTCGACAGGCATGCCCAGTTCGCGCTGGATTTCGGCCTTGGCCTCGGCCATCGAAAACGGCGGCAGCTTGTCTTGCAGAACGCGCAATTGCACGGCCATGTCATCACCGACAACATCGGGGCGGGTGGACAAAACCTGCCCGAACTTGATGTAAGCCGGGCCAAGCGCGGTCAATGCGCGTGGGGCGGGCGGCATTGTGACATCGCCCTTGTAGCCCAGCCATTGAAAAGGCCAGACGAAGGCGCGCAGGGTCAGCCCCAGTACTGGCCCGACGTCGAAAGCGTCCAGGATTACCTTCATCGCGCCGGTGCGTTCCAGCGTCGCCCCGGTGCGGATCAGGCGGATGATGTTGTGCGGGCCACGCACTTAAAGTTTCCAGCCTGAATGCAGTGCCGCCACACCCATCGTCAGGTTGCGGTATTTGGCATTGCCGAAGCCTGCGTCGCGGACCGTGCCAAGGAATGTGTCCTGATCAGGGAATTGCCGGATCGATTCGACCAGATATTGGTAGCTGTCGCGATCACCCGCAATAAGCTGCCCCATGCGCGGAATGACATTGAAAGAATAGGCGTCATAGGCCGCCTGCATCATCGGATTGGGAATCTGGCTGAATTCCAGCACCATCAACCGCCCGCCGGGTTTCAGAACGCGATATGCCTCTGCCAATGCATCCTGCGGGCGGGTAACGTTCCGGATACCAAAGGAAATCGTATAGACATCGAATGTGTTGGCATCGAATGGCAGCGCCATCGCGTCACCAACCACCCAGTCGAGGCTATCGGACATCTGCGCCGCTTCGGCCCGCTTGCGCCCTTCGACCAGCATGGATTCGGTCAGGTCCAAGACGGTGGCATGCCCGCGTCCCGCGCGTTTGAGAAAGCGGAACGATACATCGCCCGTCCCCCCGGCCACATCCAGCAGGCGCTGGCCCGGCCGCGGGGCCAGCCAATCCATCATCGCATCTTTCCAGATCCGGTGAACGCCGCCGGACATCACATCATTCATGATGTCGTATTTGCTGGCGACAGAGGAAAACACCCCCTGCACGCGGCCAGCTTTTTCATCTTCGCGGACGGTTTCAAAACCGAAATGGGTTGTCTTGTCTGTGTCGTTGGTCATCGGGGCTTGTGGTCCTTTGCGCTGGTCCCAACTATAGGGCGCAGACAAAGGCTTACAACGCCGTCCCGCCGATAGAAAGTGCGCCATGCCCGAATTGCCCGAGGTCGAAACTGTCAAAGCCGGTATAGCGCCTGCGATGACGGGATACATGATCACGCAGGCAGAGGTAAACCGCCCCGATCTGCGCTTGCCCTTCCCTGAAAATATGGCGGACAGGTTGACGGGAAAGCGGGTGCTTGGCCTGCGACGGCGGTCGAAATACATCCTTGTCGATCTGGACAGTGCTGAAACACTGCTGATCCATTTGGGTATGTCGGGGCGAATGCTGGTGTCGGGTGCGGCGCAGGGTGTGTTCTATCACGCTCATCCGGCCCCGGCGAAACATGATCATGTCGTGCTGCATATGGAATCCGGCGCGCGGATCACCTTTAACGATGCCCGCCGGTTCGGTGCGATGGACCTGATGCAGACCGCCGCGCAAGAGGATCACTGGCTGATCCGCGATTTGGGGCCGGAACCGTTGGGCAATGCGTTTCATGAGGATTACCTGATTGCGCGGCTAAAGGGGCGCAATACGCCGGTCAAATCGGCCTTGCTGGATCAGCGGATCGTGGCGGGACTGGGCAATATCTATGTCTGTGAGGTTTTGTTCCGTGCAGGTATCGATCCGCGGCGCAAGGCCGGACAGATCAGCGCGCGGCGGGTGGCTTCGCTGGTCCCATTGGTCCGCGAGGTTCTGCTGGAGGCGATTTCCGCGGGCGGGTCCAGCCTGCGCGATTACCGGCAAAGCGATGGCACACTGGGCTATTTCCAGCATGGGTTTCAGGTCTATGACCGCGAGGGTGGAGCCTGCGTCACGCCCGGTTGCGACCGCGTGATCCAGCGAATCGTGCAATCGGGCAGATCATCTTTCTTTTGTCCGCAATGCCAAAGATAACTTGATCCGTCTGCGCCCTTTGTTAAGCACAGGGTCTGACCATCAGCAAAGGGACAGCTTTATGGCATATGAAAGCATCATTCTGGACGTCCGCGACTATGTGGCGACGATCACGCTGAACCGGCCGAATGCGATGAATGCGCTGAACGGCAAGCTGTTGCGCGAATTGTGCAGCGCGCTGGAAGAGGCGGATGCCAGCGAAAAGACGCGCTGCATTATCATCACCGGGTCGGACAAAGCCTTTGCCGCGGGTGCCGATATCGCCGAGATGGCCGACAAAAGCTTTGTCGAGATGTATACGACGCGGTTCTTTGAAAATGAAACTGACCGTTTCAACCGGACCCGCAAGCCGATTATCGCCGCCGTTGCAGGCTATGCTTTGGGCGGCGGCTGCGAATTGGCGATGATGTGCGATTTCATCATTGCGGCGGATAATGCGAAGTTTGGCCAGCCCGAAATCAACCTTGGCGTTATCGCCGGATTGGGCGGCACGCAGCGCCTGACCCGCTTTGTCGGGAAATCCAAATCGATGGATATGCATCTGACCGGGCGTTTCATGGATGCCGAAGAGGCAGAGCGTAGTGGGCTGGTCAGCCGCGTTGTGCCTTTGAAAAATCTTGCAACAGAGGCGCGCAATGCAGCAATCAAGATTACCGAGAAATCCCTGATTGCCACAATCGCGGCCAAGGATGCCGTGGACAGCGCCTATGAGACGACATTGGCCGAAGGCCTGCGCTACGAACGCCGCTTGTTCCAGTCGCTGTTCGCCACCGAAGACCAGACCGAAGGCATGGCCGCCTTTCTGGAAAAACGCGAGGCGCAGTTCCGCGACCGGTAAGATTGCGGGTTTCCTTTCTGTCGGAACTGTTCTAATGCCAGCGACACATGCGCGAGAGGCCCGCTTTGGCCAGAATCACCGGTACTGAACCCGGTCGGGGCTTTTTGCGCTTAACAGTATCAATTTGACCCGACGAAGGGAAAGACCCATGGCAAACTCACCACAGTCCAAAAAACGGGCCCGTCAGAACGACGCGCGTTTTCAAGTAAACAAAATGCGCCGTTCGCGCATCCGCACTTATCTGCGCAAAGTCGAAGAGGCGATTGCTTCCGGTGATCAGACCGTCGCCGCCGCCGCCCTGCGCGCTGCTCAGCCCGAATTGATGCGCGGCGTCACCAAAGGCGTTGTGCACAAGAACACCGCCGCACGGAAAATGTCGCGCCTGTCCGCGCGGGTCAAAGCCATCGGCTAAACCCGCCCGGCCCGAAACGGCCAGAGCCACAAAGACGTGTCCTGATCCAGGGCACGTTTTTTTGTGCAGGTGTTGCAGCGGTGCCGGGTTTTGAGCGCAAAATATACGCTGCGAGGATTCTTTTCCAACAAAGCCAGAGTCAAGCGCGATGTTGTGTTGAAGCGGCCCCAAACCCCTTGCTACTTTGACGATGCGATTCACATCGTTCCGGGGGGGGCATGGGGGGATCGGTCCGACTTGTGACAAAGTTCGCCATGTTTGGTGTCTTTTTTCAGGTCATCAAATGGGCCGGGCTTCATGCAAATGTGATTGGGGATTTAACAGCCTAGGCTGAGGTGCCCGTCTTTTTGTGTCTGCATTGATGCCGGGCTCTGCGTCCTGGCATCGCGTGCTGTCATGCCTCTATTCGGCTGCCTTTGCGGTCCAGGGATTTTCTCGGGCCGCGATTAGGTGGTGCGCCTTCATGGGCTGTCTGATCAGAGAGGGACACTCTGATGCAGAATGTCCTATGCGGGATGTGCTGTGTGATTGCATGAGGATGGTGCGGCTCTGCTGTGGGGTCGTGCGGGGGCTGAAGGTAAGATAAGAATGACGAACGACATTTGGGCAAACGTGCTGGACACACTCAAAGGGGCACTTGGGGCGAATAATTTTTCAAACTGGATTGAGCCGCTGGAATTTTCCCAGCTGACCGGAGGTGTCGCGGTTTTTCATGTGCCGACCAACTTTATCGGCAATTACGTCTCCCAGAATTTCGGTGACCAGATCATCTATCATCTGAACCAGCAGGGCGAAAATGTGCAACGCCTGCAGTTCAGGGTGCCATCGCAGATGCAGGCCGCGCCGAAAGCTGCACCAAAACCTGCCAGCAAACCAACAGGACTGGACGAGATCACCGGCGCGCCGCTAGATGCACGGTTCACCTTTGACACCTTCGTCGTCGGCAAGCCCAATGAACTGGCCCATGCCGCTGCGCGCCGTGTGGCCGATGGCGGGCCGGTGACGTTTAACCCGTTGTTTCTGTATGGCGGCGTCGGTCTGGGCAAAACCCACCTGATGCATGCCATCGCCCATGAACTGCAGCGCCGGTCGCCCGAACTGAACGTGCTCTATCTGTCGGCCGAACAATTCATGTATCGTTTCGTTACTGCCCTGCGCGAACGCAAAATGATGGATTTCAAGCAATTGTTCCGCTCTGTCGATGTGCTGATGGTCGATGACGTGCAATTTATCGCCGGCAAGGACAGCACCCAGGAAGAATTTTTTCATACCTTCAACGCGCTGGTGGATGGGCAAAAGCAGATCATCATCTCTGCGGACCGTGCGCCGGGCGAAATCAAGGATCTGGAAGACCGGATCAGGTCGCGCCTGCAATGCGGTCTCGTGGTCGATCTGCACCCGACCGATTATGAATTGCGTCTTGGTATCCTGCAATCCAAGGTCGAGGCATTTTCGGCCCAGTATCCGGGCCTGCAAATCGCCCCCGGCGTACTGGAATTTCTTGCCCACCGCATTTCGACCAACGTGCGCGTGCTCGAAGGCGCGCTGACACGGCTTTTCGCCTTCGCCTCGCTCGTCGGGCGCGAAATCAATCTGGAACTGACGCAGGATTGCCTGTCCGATATCCTGAAAGCCTCTGATCGCAAGGTCACTGTGGAAGAAATCCAGCGTAAGGTTTCCGAACATTACAACATCCGCCTGTCCGACATGATCGGCCCGAAACGCGTGCGCAATTACGCCCGCCCACGGCAGATGGCGATGTATCTCGCCAAGCAGATGACCAACCGGTCCCTGCCTGAAATTGGCCGCCGGTTTGGCGGGCGCGATCATACGACTGTCATGCACGGGGTCCGCAAAATCGAAGAACTGAAGGTGCTGGACAGCCAGATAGCCGACGATCTGGAACTGCTGCGCCGTGCGCTGGAGGCATAGGCGCGCTTGACGCTTGCATCTGCATCAGAAACAAAACACTTGAGATGGGCGCGGAATGCAGTAGGTTTTGCGTCCCGGCATTGTCCGGCAACAAGATAGGCGGAGATTGGGACATGAAATTCAGCATCGAACGCGCGGTATTGCTCAAGGCAGTTGCGCAGGCCCAATCGGTGGTCGAACGGCGCAACACGATCCCGATCCTCGCCAATGTGCTGATTGAGGCGCAGGGCGATGAGGTGCATTTCCGCGCCACCGACTTGGACATCGAAATCGTCGACAAGGCCCCTGCCAAGGTCGAACGCGCCGGCGCGACGACTGTCTCGGCGGTGACGTTGAACGAAATCGTCCGCAAATTGCCCGATGGGTCCCTGGTATCGCTGACCGAAGAAAGCGCGACGGGCCGCCTGACGATCGAGGCGGGGCGCTCTAATTTCTCGCTCGCCACCTTACCGAAAGAAGATTTTCCGGTGATGGCAACATCGGAATATGCTGCGAATTTCTCTATCAAGGCGCCTGTGTTGCGCCGGTTGTTCGACAAATCCAAATTCGCCATTTCGACCGAAGAAACGCGGTATTACCTTAACGGCGTGTACATGCATGTCGCTGATGGTGAAAATGGTCAGGTTTTGCGTTGCGTCGCCACTGACGGGCACCGTCTGGCACGGATCGATGCGGAGTTGCCAATCGGTGCGGAAACGATGGCAGGCGTGATCGTGCCACGCAAAACCGTGGGCGAATTGCGCAAATTGCTGGATGATGATGATATGCAGATCGCGGTGTCGGTGTCCGAGACCAAGATCCGCTTTGCTACGCCGGACATCACCCTGACATCCAAGGTCATTGATGGCACGTTTCCCGATTATACACGGGTTATTCCGCAGGGTAACACCCGGCGGTTGGAAGTCGACGCCAGCGAATTTGCCCGCGCCGTTGACCGGGTGGCGACCGTGTCCTCTGAACGGTCGCGCGCAGTGAAATTGTCGCTGGATGAAGACCGGCTGATCCTGTCGGTCAATTCGCCTGATTCTGGCGCAGCAGAGGAAGAATTGGCCGTCGCCTATTCCGATGAACGCTTGGAGATCGGGTTCAATGCGAAATACTTGCTGGAAATCGCGAGCCAAGTGGACCGCGAAAACGCTGTGTTCATGTTCAATTCTTCCGGCGATCCGACCCTGATGCGTGAAGGCAATGATATGTCGGCGATCTATGTCGTCATGCCGATGCGCGTGTGAGCGGGGACAAAATTTTTCGCGAAAAATTTTGTCGGGGGAAGGATTTTCGCGAAAATCCTTGGCAACATCTGTGACAAAACTCGCCCTCTCGCAATTAACGCTGTCGCATTTCCGCTCGCACAAGCGCGCGGTGCTCGAATTGGACAGCCGTCCAATGGCGATTTTCGGGCCGAATGGCGCGGGTAAGACCAATATCATTGAGGCGATCTCGCTCTTGTCGCCCGGTCGGGGGCTGCGCCGCGCCGGGGCCGAGGATCTGCCACGCAGGCCAGAGGCTTTGGGCTGGAAAATCACCGCCATCCTGCAATCCATGCATCAGGTGCATGAGCTGGAAACCTGGGCAGAGGCGGGCAGTCCGCGCCAGTTGCGGATCGACGGCAAGGCTGCACCGCAAACCGCCCTTGGCCGCATCGCGCGGGTGCTGTGGCTGGTCCCCTCCATGGACCGGCTCTGGATCGAAGGGGCCGAGGGTCGCCGCCGCTTTCTCGACCGCGCGACGCTCAGTTTCGAGCCGACCCATGCCGATGCCACACTGACCTATGAAAAGGCGATGCGCGAACGCAACCGGTTGCTGAAGGACATGGTCCGTGATCCGCATTGGTATGGGGCGATTGAGGCGCAAATGGCCGAGGCCGCGACAATCATCACGGCCAACCGCAACCGCGCGATTGATGAACTGGCCGCAGCGCAGGCCGCGGCGGTGACCGCCTTTCCCACCGCCACGCTGACGCTGACCTATGCCGACTCCTTGCCAGATGATTTGCAATCCGCGCTGGCCGATCATCGCCACCGCGACATGGCGGCGGGGCGCACGCTGCTTGGCCCGCATCGCGCCGATCTGGAGGCTGTCTTTGCCGATAAGGACATCAACGCCCGCGATTGTTCCACCGGTGAACAAAAGGCGCTGCTGATCAGCCTTATTCTGGCCAATGCCCGCGCACTTGCACAGGATTTCGGCGCACCGCCGATATTGTTGCTGGACGAGGTCGCAGCACATCTTGACGCCACCCGCCGTGCGGCGCTTTATGATGAAATCTGCGCCTTGGGGGCGCAGGCCTTCATGACCGGCACCGGGCCGGAATTATTCACCGAACTGGGCAGCCGTGCGCAATACGCAGAAGTCACTGAATCGCACGGCCTGTCCAACGTCGAACGCAAAGACATAATATGACCGTCACTGCTTCGGGCCTGTTGTTGTATACCGGCGCGCTATTCATCCTGTTCATCACCCCCGGCCCGGTTTGGGTCGCGCTTCTGGCGCGGTCGCTGTCGGGCGGGTTTGCCGCCGCATGGCCCCTCGCAGTGGGCGTGGCTTTGGGTGATATCCTGTGGCCACTGGCCGCCATCCTTGGCGTCGCATGGTTGGTGTCGGCCTTTGCGGGCATCATGCTGGTGATGAAATGGATTGCGGTCGCGGTCTTTATCGTCATGGGCATCGGGTTGATCCGCAGCGGCGGGCACAGCTTGCGCGCGGACAGTCGCCTGACACGACCGGGGCACTGGGCCGGGTTTGTCGCGGGCGTCGCCGTGATCCTTGGCAATCCCAAGGCGGTGCTGTTCTACATCGGCGTTCTGCCGGGGTTCTTCGATCTGACACAGGTGACTTGGCTGGATGTGGTGCTGATCTGTACGCTCAGCGTGGCTGTTCCGTTGATTGGTAATCTGGTGCTCGCGGGGTTCATCGGCCGGATGCGTGGCGTGCTGAAATCGCCCGAAACCCTGCGCCGGATCAACATTGTCGCGGGCTGGCTGCTGGTCGCGGTAGGCTGTGTGATCGCCGTCACCTGACAGGCCTGAAAACCCACAAAATATAGTGTCATTTGCGTGACATCCCTGCCCGGAACGCATATATTTTGCGGATCAAGGAACAGGACTGACCCAATGGCCGATGACGACAAAAAACAAGAAGAATATGGTGCCGATTCTATCAAGGTTCTCAAGGGGTTAGAGGCTGTCCGCAAGCGTCCCGGCATGTATATCGGCGACACTGACGACGGGTCCGGCCTGCACCATATGGTCTACGAAGTCGTGGACAACGGCATTGATGAGGCTTTGGCCGGTCATGCCGACCATGTTTATGTGCGCATCAACGCTGACAGCTCTGTCACCGTCGGCGATAACGGGCGCGGCATCCCTGTCGGCATCCACGAAGGCGAAGGCGTTTCTGCGGCAGAGGTCATCATGACCCAACTACATGCTGGCGGTAAATTCGACAGCAATTCCTACAAGGTATCGGGCGGTTTGCACGGCGTCGGCGTCTCTGTCGTCAACGCCCTGTCGGATTTTCTCGAACTGCGCATCTGGCGTGAAGGCAAGGAACATTACGCCCGCTTTGAAGGTGGCTTTACCGTTGAATCCCTGCGTGTCGTGGGCGATGCCGATGGGCGCAAAGGGACAGAGATCACCTTCCTCGCCGCGCTGACCACTTTCAGCAACCGCGAGTTTGATTTCCACATTCTGGAAAAACGTCTGCGCGAACTGGCGTTCCTCAATTCCGGCGTGCGGATCATTCTAGAGGATCTGCGCCCTGCCGAACCGCTCCGCACGGAACTCTTCTACGAAGGCGGTGTGCGCGAATTCGTCAAATATCTGGACCGGTCGAAAACCCCGCTGATGGAAACCCCGATCTATGTCGTGGGTGAACGCGACGATATCGGGGTCGAGGTCGCGATGTGGTGGAACGACAGCTATAACGAAATGGTGCTGCCCTTTACCAACAATATCCCGCAGCGCGACGGCGGCACCCATATGGCCGGTTTTCGTGGCGCGCTGACCCGTGCGATCACCAAATATGCGACGGAAACTGGTATCACCAAAAAGGAAAAGATCGCAATCACCGGCGACGATGCGCGCGAAGGTTTGACCTGCGTTTTGTCGGTAAAAGTGCCTGATCCGAAATTTTCCAGCCAGACCAAGGATAAACTGGTCAGTTCCGAGGTGCGGCCCGCCGTCGAAAACCTGATGGGCGAAAAACTGAATGAATGGTTCGAGGAGAACCCCGCCATCGCCAAATCGATCATTTCCAAAATCGTCGAGGCTGCCGCCGCCCGTGAAGCGGCGCGCAAAGCCCGCGAAATCCGCCGCAAATCGGCGATGGATGTGAATTTCAACGCCTCCAAGCTGAAAGATTGTTCGGAAAAAGACCCGTCCAAAACCGAAGTCTTCCTTGTCGAGGGTGACAGCGCCGGGGGCTCTGCCCAGACAGGCCGTGACCGTGGCACGCAGGCGATCCTGCCGTTGAAGGGCAAGATCCTGAACGTCGAACGTGCTCGCTTTGACCGGATGCTGGGTTCTCAGGAGATTGGCACGCTGGTCATGGCGCTTGGCACCGGCATTGGCCGGGGCGAATTCAACATCGACAAGCTGCGCTATCACAAGGTCATCATCATGACCGATGCGGACGTCGATGGCGCGCATATCCGCACCTTGCTGCTGACCTTCTTCTTCCGCCAGATGCCGGAACTGATCGAAGGCGGGCATTTGTATATCGCGCAGCCGCCGCTTTACAAAGTATCGCGGGGCCGGTCCGAGGTTTACCTCAAGGATCAGGCGGCAATGGATGAATATCTGATCGAACAGGGCATCGATTCAACGATGCTGCGCCAAGGCAATGGTGAAGAAATCGCCGGTGCCGACCTGCGCCGCATCGTGGAAGAGGCGCGCCAGCTGAAACGCGTATTGGAAGCCTTCCCCACCCACTACCCGCGCCACATTCTGGAACAGGCCGCGATTGCCGGGGCCTTCGTGCCGGGCGTCGTGGAAAGCGACCTGCAAGGCACCGCAGACCGCGTGGCAGCCCGGCTCGACCTGATCGCGCTGGAATGGGAACGCGGCTGGCAAGGCCGGATCACGCAGGACAAAGGCATGCGTCTGGCCCGTATCCTGCGCGGTGTGGAAGAGGTGCGCACGCTGGATGGCACCATGCTGCGCTCGGGCGAGGCGCGGCGGACGGGCACCTTCACGCAAAGCCTGCAGGACGTCTATAACCTGCCGGCCACCTTGGTGCGCAAGGACCGCAGCCAGCTGATCCACGGCCCGCTGGACCTGCTCCGCGCCATTCTGGAAGAGGGCGAAAAGGGCCTGTCGCTGCAACGCTACAAGGGGCTGGGCGAGATGAACCCTGATCAGCTGTGGGAAACCACGCTGGACCCGGATGCGCGGACTTTGTTGCAGGTCAAGGTCGAGGATGTGGCGGAAGCCGACGATCTGTTCACCAAGCTGATGGGCGATGTCGTGGAACCACGGCGCGAGTTTATTCAGACCAACGCGCTGAACGTGGAAAATCTGGACTTTTGATGTGGCGCGGTGAACCGCGCCCTACAAACGTGGCGTATGGTGCGGCGGGGTAAAACCCCGCCCTACCAATATGCCGTAGGGCGGGGTTCACCCCGCCACCCTGTCAAATAATCCGCTTCCGGATCATGCTCGACAATTGCTCGAACCCGATCACCACGACCAGGATCACCAGAATGATCGCCGCCGCCTGATCATAGCGGAACAACCGCATCGCCGTGGACAATTCCACCCCGATCCCACCAGCACCGACCAACCCCAGCGTCACCGCCGACCGGATTGCCTTTTCCACGCTGAACAGCGACGTCGCCGTCATCGAGGCGAAACTTTCCGGCAGGATCGCGCCAAAGATCACTGACAACCGGCCCGCACCCGTGGCGGTCAGCGCCTCTGACGGGCCTTTCTGCACCTCCTCGAACCGTTCGGAATAGAACCGCGCGGCGAAACCGATCGTATCCATGATGATCGCCAGAATGCCCGCAAGCGGCCCCAACCCAACCGTCACCACGAAAATCAGCGCCCAGATCAGATCAGGGATCGTCCGCGCAACCGAGATGACAAACCGGGCGATGGTGCGGACCACCATATTCGGCGCGGTGTTGCGCGCAGCGAGAATGGCCAGAGGGATCGAAAACAGGCAACCAAAGGTGACGCCAACGATAGCGATATTCATCGTTTCCAACATCGCATCAGCGATATTGGGCATGCGGGTGAAATCGGGCGGCACGGCCTGACCAACGAAACGCACAAGGTTATTCGCGCCGCGCACCAGCCGGTCAATCGAGATGTCAGAGGCGATCATCCCCTGAATGAAAAACGCCGCGAAACCGACAGCGACAACCCAAGTCAGGGCCGATGGCGCGCGAAAACGGGGGGGGAGTTGGCTGTGATCGCTCATGCGGCTTCCTCTTGCGGTTTGGCATCTACCCGGGTCATCCCGGAATAAAGCGCGTTCAACTGCGCGGTATCAGTCTGCGCAATCGGCGCGTCGATTTCGACATGGCCCGCCTTCATCCCCAGAATCCGGTCGCCATATTCCTGCGCCAGTTCCAATTGATGCAATGTGCACAGCATCGACAGTTTTTCTTCGGTCACAATGCGCCACAACAGGTCCAACACCTCGCGCCCCGCTTTGGGGTCAAGGCTCGCGATAGGTTCATCGGCGATCACGACCTTGGGGTTCTGCATCAGCATCCGCGCAATCGCGACGCGCTGTTGCTGGCCACCGGACAATTCCGACGGGCGGTGCAAGGCGCGGTCTGCCATGCCGACGCGGTCCAGACAATGCATTGCCTTTTCCCGATCCGTGGCAGAGGCGGTGATGCTCAAGCAAGACAGTAGCCCAAAGCGTTGCCGCCCAAGTGAGCCGAACAGCACATTCTGAAACGCATTCAACTGCGGCACCAGATTGAAATGCTGAAAGACATACCCCATGCCCTGCCGGATTTTCCGCAATTCGCTGCGGCTGGCCCCCGACAGCGCCTGCCCGTGGATACGGATCGTGCCGGATTGCAGCTTTTCCAACCCGTTCAGGCTGCGCATCAGGGTGGATTTGCCGCAGCCATTCGCTCCCAGCAGAACAACCCCCTGACCAGCGGGGATGGTGAATGAAATGCCGCGCAGAACCTGCAACTTGCCATAGCTGACGACCAGCTTGTCGGCCTCGATAGCGGGGGTCATAAACCTGTCCTTTCCTCGGTATAAATAGCCAAAAGGCGGCCAACCCATTCGGATGGCCGCCTCCTGTCAGATGTGGCGGTGATTACTCGTCCAGCGCGATGCCGGCAACTTCATAGGCGCGGCGGACCACGTCATAGATCGCAGGATCGGTGTCGAAGGACATATAGGAATCGTCTTCGATAAACTTGTCTGCGTTGCGTTCAGTCGCGGTCAGAGCTTCCCACAATTCATCCTGATTTTCCTGCAAAGTGGCGCGCAGGGCATCGCGGCAATCCTGTGGCAGTGTGGCGCGCATGACAACCGGATCACCGGGCAGCGTTTCGGTCTGGCCGATCAGGCGATACTCCGTATCGGGGTCCTGTTCGCGCACGGCGTCGTAATCTTTGTTGCCGCCGCCCATGGCGTCAACATCGCCATTGATCAGCACCTGAATGCGGGCATCGCCCGCCATGATGATTTCCGCATCGCTCATCGGGTCAAGACCGGCTTCGGCCATCATCATCATCGGGAAGATATGGCCAGAGGTGGAGCCCACATCCTTCAGCGCGACGCGACGACCGGCCAGATCGGCCATCGTCATGATGTCGCTGTCAGCCTTGACCACAAAGCTCGAACCATAGCTGGGGCGCACGACAGAAAACAGCACGTCCATTTCGGCCAGTTGCTGGAACAGCACGAATTCGGATGGGCCTGCGAAGACGAATTCGACTTCGTCAAACTGCAATGCTGTGCCAGCGGCGGTGCGGTTCGACAGCGAATAAAGCGCCAGTTCCACGCCGGTGATTTCTTCAAAGGCTTCGGCGAAGGGGCCGAAAGCCTCGGACAGATCGCCCATGCCTTCGATGCCGGTATCGGCCATGCGCAAAGGGGCCGGGCAGGTGTCAGCCACGGATTGCGCGGCGACAGGTGCAGCCAGCAAGGCAGCAAAGGCGGCAGCGGTCAGGGTGGTGCTGTTCAGTTTATTCATCGAAAGCGTCTCCTCGGATTGGGTTCCGGGGACGCCTATCGTGCAAAAATCACAGCTATGTGACAGTTTTCAGAACGCCTGCCGCGATCAGGCTCTTCCAACCGCCTTGAGCGCGAAAGCAAAGGACCTCGCCGCATCTTCCAGTGCGGCAAAACGTCCCGTCTTGCCGAAATGGCCCGATGTCATGTTTGTCTTCAACAGCAGGACGTTGTCGTCCTTCTTGGTGATCCGCAGTTTGGCGACCCATTTGGCCGGTTCCCAATAGGTCACCCGCGGGTCGGACACGCCTGCCGTGACCAGCATCGCCGGATATTCCTGCGCCGTGACATTGTCATAGGGCGAATAGGCGCGGATATCGTCAAAGGCGGTCTTGCTGTCAATCGGATTGCCCCATTGCGACCATTCGCCGGGCGTCAGGGGCAGCGTATCATCAAGGATCGTGGTCAACACATCGACGAAAGGCACATCGGCGATCACACCGGCCCAAAGGTCGGGGCGCATATTGACGACAGCCCCAACCAGCAGCCCGCCCGCCGATCCGCCTTGGATGACGATCTGGCCTTGTCTGGTGTAGTTTTCGGCAATCAGGCTTTGCGCCGCACCGATAAAATCGTGAAAGGTGTTCACCTTGCGTCCGAATTTCGCATCCTCATACCAGGCGCGACCTTTTTCCTCGCCACCGCGCACATGGGCGATGGCATAGATGAACCCGCGATCCACCAGCGACAAACGGTTGGCAGAAAAGCTGGCAGGCATCGATGCGCCATAGGACCCATAGCCGTAAAGCAGGCAGGGCGCTGTGCCGTCGATCGTGGTCGTCACATGGTGCAGGATCGTGACGGGCACCAAAGCACCATCATGCGACGGCGCCATGATCCTGCGGGTGACGTAATCTGCCGGGTCGTGACCCGATGGCAGTTCGACTTGTTTCATCAGCACGCGGTCGCCTGTGCTCAAATCAAAATCGAACACTTGTGGCGGGGTTGTGGGCGATGAATAGGTAAAGCGGAATATATCTGTGTCATATTCTGCACTCGGGTCTGCACCCAATGCATAGGCTTCTTCATCAAAGCTGATGCTCTGCACATCATCCTGCCCGCTGCGCTGGTAACAGATGCGCGGCAGGGCATTTTCACGTTCAACCCAGATCAGCCAATCTCGATATGCGGCCAGCCCGATGATCATCCGCCCTGCGCGATAGGCGATCAGATCGGCCCAATGCGCGCGTTGCGGGGTGGCGACAGGGGCCGTGACGATCTTGAAATCAACTGCGCCATCGGCATTGGTCAGGATGACGAAATCATCACCCTGATGGTCGATCTCATATTCCAGCCCTTCGGTCCGGGCTTCGATCAGCACAGGCGCTGCATCTGGCGTGGCCGTGGGGATCACCCAAACCTCATTCTCGTCATTCATGCCGGTGCTGATCTGGACATAGGCACCCGACCGCATCCGGCTGACGCCGACGAAATAGCGGTGGTCTTTTTCCTCGTAAACCAGCACATCATCGGTGGGGTCGCTGCCGATGCGGTGACGGAACACCTTGTTCGGATGATGCCGGTCATCGACGCGGACATAAAGCAACGTCTGATCATCAACCCAAGCAACAGAGCCGACATCGGGGATCAGCGTTTCACTGTCCTGACCCGTCGTCGTGTCACGCAGGCGCAGGGTAAAGAATTCCGACCCGGCGGTATCCGCACTCCACGCCAGCATGCCGTGACCGGGGGACACAGCGATTGACCCCAGATCGAAATACTCATGCGCCGCCGCCTCGGCATTCACATCCAGCAAGGCAAGCTCATCCCCGCCATCCCGCGCGGTGCGGATGAACACCGGATGTTCATCGCCTTCCGCATAGCGCATGACATAGGCATAAACGCCATTCTTGCGCGGGACAGAGGCGTCGTCTTCCTTGATCCGCCCCCGCATTTCCGCGATCAGCGTGGCTTGCAGATCGGCGGTATCGGCCATGGCTTTGTCATAATAGGCATTCTCTGCCTTCAGATAATCCGCGATATCCTCGGGTAGTTTTGCCGGATCGCGCATCGCCTCTTGCCAGTTATCCGCCCGCAGCCACGCAAAATCATCGTGCAGGGTGACGCCATGCACTGTCGCAGTCGTCGGGCGTTTGTCGGCGAAGGGGGCGTCTGGCAAATGAGAGAACATCACAGTTTCCAATCAGGTCGGGCGTTTGCGGATCATCGCGAAAACGACGGGGGCAGCACCGATCACAAGCGTGATCCGGATCACATGTATCACGGACACATAGGTCGCATCCTGCTGCATCGCGAGGGTCAAGAGCGACATTTCCGTCAGCCCGCCGGGCGCATAGGCCAGAAACGCTTGCGCCAGCGGCATCCCGGCGGCGAAAGCGATCACGCTGGCAAAGCCCACGGCGATCACCAGCATCACGGCGCAGGACAATGCGGCCAGCCCGATATCGCGGCGGATATCGGCAAGCGTGGCACCGACAAACCGGGTGCCGATGATTGTGCCGACAGTGATCTGAGCGATGATGACGAACAGGCTGGGCGGCGGCACAGTGACCCAGCCGGTGAAATGGGCAATCCCGCTCAGGATCATCGGGCCAAACACAGGCGCAGCTGGCAGCCGGGCGACCTTGCCGAGCCATGCGCCGACAGCCGCACAAGCGCCAAGGATCGCGTAATCCCGCAGGGTCAGCGCATCAAGCGCTGTCCAGTTGGCATCATCGCTGCCGCCCGCAGACACACCCAGCACCAACCCAAAGAAAAGCGCCACAAAGATGATCACGATCATCACACGCGCGGCATGGGCCAGCGCGATCTGACGCTCCATGCCGCCTGCCTCTGCGCCGAGGATCACCATTTCGTTCAGCCCGCCGGGCATGGAGGCATAATAGGCAGTGACCGGATCATAGCCACCAACCCGGCGGTAGATCACAAAGGATGCGCCCGCCGCGAGGAACAGGAACGGTGGCAGCAGCACCAGCGTCAGCACCCAGGTCGACAGCATCCCAAGCAATTCCGCTGTCACACCAGAGCCGAGCAAGACGCCGATCACCGGCACCACGACGTTGCGCAATGGCGCTGGTCCCTCCACCGGCGCGTGCAGCATCGCCGCGACAATATTGGCGATCATTGGCCCCAACATCCAAGGCAGGGGCAGGCCAATGAAAAAGGCGATAACGCCACCCGCCAGCCCGATGGCCAGCGCCAGCAGGGTTTTGCGATTAAAGCCCGCCAATATGCCGGGTCCCGCGATCCTTGGCCAAGGCGATCTGCTTTTGCCTTTCGCGGAAACGCTCCTTATCCGCCTCGCTCGTGCTGTCGGCGCAATTGTGGCAGGCGACGCCTTCCTCATATTGCGGATGATTGCGGTCCTCGGGGACCAGCGGCAAGCGGCAGGCATGACACAGGAAATGCGGCCCCTCGGTCAAGCCATGACCCACGCTGACGCGCCCGTCAAAGACGAAACATTCGCCGTCCCATTTGCTCTGCTCTTGCGGGACCTCTTCAAGGTATTTCAGAATGCCGCCTTTGAGGTGATAAACCTCATCCACCCCTTGCCCCATCAGGTAATTGGTGGATTTTTCGCAGCGGATGCCGCCGGTGCAGAACATCGCGATCTTCTTGTTGTGGAACCGATGCTTGTTGGCTTCCCACCATGCTGGGAATTCGCCGAATGTCTTGGTCTGTGGATCAATTGCACCGTCAAACGTGCCAATCGCGACCTCGTAATCATTGCGGGTGTCGATCACCGCGACATCAGGCGCAGAGATCAGCTCATTCCAATCGGCAGGATCAACATAATGTCCCACCCGTGACACCGGGTCGATATCGGGCTGGCCCATCGTGACAATCTCATGCTTCAGCCGGACTTTCATCCGATGGAAAGGCGCGGTTTCCGCCGTGCTTTCCTTCCATTCCAGCCCGGCACAACCGGGCAGCGCGCGGATATGCGCCAGCACCGCGTCGATCCCCGCGCGATCACCCGCGATGGTGCCGTTGATCCCCTCTTGCGCCAAAAGCAGCGTCCCGCTCACACCGCGCGCGCGGCACAAATCCTGCAACGGCCCGCGCAGGGCGGCGGGGTCGGGGAAGCGGGTGAAATGATACAGGGCTGCGACAATATGCATAGGCGATGGATTACGCCTGCCCGGCGCGGGGTTCAAGAGGGGCCAGCCGCCAAGGCCAATCCGTCAGCCACCGCTGTAAACGCCTCACCCCGTTCCAGTGCCGCATGCGGGAACAGATCGACCATCGCAGCTTCGATATTCTGCAACAGGCTGGAGCCACCGACAAAGACGATCTTGGCGATTTTATCAGGCGCGATGCCCGCAATCTCCAGCGTTTCCACCGCACAGGCGCGGATCGCAGCGGTATGATCGGCAAGCGCCGCATCCATCTCCGCCTGACGCACCTGCGCCCAAAGGTCAGGCGAAATCACCCGAAGATCAATCCCCGTCTGATCCACATCAACCGCATTCAACCGGATCTTGCCCGCCTCAACCGCAAAGGCGATGTCATGGCCCAATTCCATATCCAGCACCGTTTGCAACCGGCCAAACAGCACCGGATCAACGCCAAGTTTCGCAAAACTCGCCGCCATCCGCCGGTTTTCCGGCGTATAGACAAAAGCAATCTTCTGCCATGTTGCCAGATCATTATAGATCGTATTCGGCGCGGTATGCGTCCCGCTGCCCATCGCATTGCCAATTTCAGCCCCGCGACCCAACAGTGGCATCACCTGCGCCAGATTGATCGCGCGGTCAAAATCCGTGCCACCCACACGCACCCCGTGGCTGGCAATGATCCGCGTCGCAGCGCCGTCGCGTTCAAAGATCGAAAAATCCGACGTGCCGCCGCCGATATCCACGACCAGCCCCAAGGCACCTTTGTCCAGCGGCCCTGCCGCCAGCGCCGCCGCCTCTGGTTCATACATGAAAGTCACGTCAGTGAACCCGGCCAGCAAATACGCCTCGCGCAGATCAACCTCGGCCTGCGCATCGCGGGCAGCATCACTGGAATGAAACCGCACCGGACGACCGGACAGGGCATGGGTGTAACCCTGGCCCGTCTCCGCCTCGGCCCTTTCCCGGATCATCGCCAGAAAGCGCGCAACAACATCCAGCAAGGTCAGCCTTTCATGCGCGATCTGGCGGCGTTCGCGCAGCAACGGCGTGCCCAGCACCGATTTCAGCGCCCGCATGAACCGGCCTTCGCGCCCGTCGATCAGCGCGGCATTGGCGGCAGAGCCATAGCTGGTGACCTTGCGATCCGCGTCAAAAAACACCGATGTCGGCAGCGTGGTGCGCCGCGGTTCCACCGCGATCAGATGCGGACGACCCGCAACCATCACCCCGGCAGCTGTATTGGATGTGCCAAAATCGATCCCGAGCTTTGCCATAGGGTCCCCCGCAAAAACGCAGGCGATAGAAAAATTGCACGGCGCGCGCAAGCCCTTGGGTTTCGTTCAGGGCAAATCAATGGCAGATTGCGGGCAAACCACTTTAACGGGAAAACCGCTATGACCCATGCCCTGATCGTGATCGACGTGCAAAAAGACTTCTGCCCCGGCGGCGCGCTGGCCGTGGCAGAGGGTGATCAGATCGTTCTGGGGATCAATGCCGCGATGAATGATTTCGGCGTGGTGATCCTGACGCAGGATTGGCACCCGGCGGGGCATTCCTCCTTCGCCTCCACCCATGGCGCGACAGAGATGAGCATGATCGACATGCCCTATGGCCCCCAAGTGCTCTGGCCCGATCATTGCATCCAAGGCTCGCTCGGCGCGCAATTCCACCCCGATCTGACGGTGGACCGCGCCGATCTGATCCTCCGCAAAGGGCATAACCCCGCGATTGACAGCTATTCCGCGTTCTTTGAGAACGACCACACCACGCCCACCGGGCTGGAAGGCTATCTGCGCACACGCGGGATCAGTCAGATTACGCTTGTCGGTCTGGCGCTGGATTTCTGCGTCGCCTATTCGGCGCTGGATGCGGCCAAGCTGGGGTTCGATGTGACCGTGCAACTGGACCTGTGCCGCGCGATTGACCTGAACGGATCGCTGGCACTGGCCAAGGCCGATATGCAGGCCGCAGGGGTCACCTTGGCATGATGGTGTCAATCATCATCCCGACCGATAACCGACCCGCGTTACTCCAACGCGCGGTCGCCTCGGCGCTCGTCGCCTGTCCTGGCGATGGTGAAGTGATCGTTGTCGACGACCGCTCCGACACCGCCGTCAAAGCCTTGCGCAGCGTCGATGACCACCCCCGCCTGCGGATCATCACCAATACCGGCGATAAAGGGACAGCAGGCGCGCGCAACCACGGCGTGGCACAAGCACTGGGCGAGATCGTGATGTTTCTGGATGATACAGACGAAATCGGCAGCGACTATCCCAAACGCGTGCTGCTGGCCGCAGGCGAAAGCGCAGACTGGGGCTTTTCCGCGCGACCTGACGTCGAAACAACCCCGCAGGTCACAGTCATGATCCCCGATGATGTGCCGCTGCTGGACCGGCTGCCGACCTTCAACGCCGGTTTCTGGGTCAAGCGGCCGCTGTTCCAGAAACTCGGCCCGATCCTGACCGATCAGACCATCGATCAGGACGTCGATTTCGCCGTCCGGCTTTACGGCCATGGCCACAAAGCATGGCACGACCAAACACCCGGCTGCACCGCGCAAAAAGATGCCGCGCCCACGGAACAGCCAGACCCCATCACCCGCGCCCAAGCCTATCTGCGCACCTTTCAGCGCAACCAATCCCTGTTCGCCCCGCGATCCCCCGACCGCTGGGCCTTGATCCAGCGCTGCCTGCATCACGCCGCCTTGCACCGGGCCGACGCGCCCGCGCAAAAGCTGCTCCGCGACCTCTCGCCGCTGGATTGGCGGATCAGGGCCTGGGTCCTCTGGCAGATCGCGAAACGCCGGGCGCAGACCCGGCACCCCCGCAGCACCACACATCTGGCGCGCAGCTAAGGCTTGCCCTTGCCTTACACGCTTGCTCTAACACCCCAAAGCTAAAGGGGAATACCATGGTCGATATCGCCACCCGCGTCTGGAACCACAAATGGAAGATCGACCCCATCGTGCGGTCGCTCATCGATACGGATTTCTACAAACTGCTGATGTGCCAGTCGGTGTTCCGCAACCATCCCGACACACAAGTCACCTTCAGCCTGATCAACCGCACCAAATCCATCCGCCTCGCCGATCTGGTGGATGAAGGTGAATTGCGCGAACAGCTTGACCATATCCGCTCCCTCCGCCTGACGCGGGGCGAAAGCACATGGCTGCGCGGCAATACCTTCTATGGCAAGCGGCAGATGTTCACGCCCGCCTTCATGGAATGGTTCGAAAACCTGCAACTGCCGCCCTATCATTTGGAAAAGATCGACGGCCAATATGAACTGACGTTTGAAGGCTCATGGCCCGAGGTCATGCTCTGGGAAATCCCCGCCCTCGCCGTGATCATGGAACTGCGCAGCCGGGCTGTGTTGAAAGAGATGGGGCGGTTCGAACTCCAGGTCCTCTACGCCCGCGCCATGACGAAGCTCTGGGAAAAAGTCGAACAACTGCAACTGATCCCCAACCTGCAACTCGCCGATTTCGGCACGCGGCGGCGGCATTCCTACCTCTGGCAGGATTGGTGCGTGCAGGCGATGAGCGAAGGCCTGGGCACCAATTTCCGCGGCACCTCCAACTGCCGCATCGCCATGATGCGCGAGATCGAGGCGATCGGCACCAACGCCCACGAATTGCCCATGGTCTACGCCGCCCTCGCCGAAAGTGACGAGGCGCTCCGCCAAGCCCCCTATACCGTGCTGGCCGACTGGCAGGAGGAACATGACGGCAATCTGCGCATCATCCTGCCCGATACATTCGGGTCCAAAGGCTTTCTCGACCGCGCGCCCGACTGGCTGGCGGGTTGGACCGGCATCCGCGTCGACAGCGGCGACCCCGCCGCCGGGGCCGAAACCGCGATCAACTGGTGGCAATCGCGCGGCGAGGACCCGCGCCAGAAACTGGTGATCTTCTCCGACGGTCTGGACGTCGCCAAGATCATCGAACTGCACGCCCAATTCGACGGCCGCGTCCGGGTCAGCTTTGGCTGGGGCACGATGCTGACCAATGATTTCAAAGGCTTGGTGGAGGGCGACGCGCTGGCCCCCTTCTCCCTGGTCTGCAAAGCCGTCGGCGCGAATGGACGCCCGACGGTGAAGCTGAGCGATAACCCCAACAAGGCGATGGGGCCGGTGGACGAGATCGCGCGGTACAAGCGGGTGTTCGGGGTGGGCGATCAGGAGAGGGTGGAGGTTGTGGTTTAGGTGGCAAAGTTCGGTCGCTCTGCCACCCTTTTTGTTATTTCGCATGCCTTGACGGTAGATCAGCCATAAAGCGTACCATATCACCAAGAATTGGGTAGATGTCGTTATGTTTTGCACCAAAGCGCATGAAGCCACCTTGCTTTGACCCAATATCGCGATTTGCGGAAGTCTCCAGGTCTGGCAGCCACGCTTTTAAGTTTTCCAATCCATGTTGCTGAATTTGTTCAGCTGACAGGTCAAAGTACTGCCATATCGGATTATCGTGTGAGAAGTTGATATTGGGAATTGCACTCAAAAACTGTTCAAATAGATCATCACTATTTTCAGGCCGTCTGTTGCTGAAGTTCAGATCATAAGTTAATTTGGCAAGTGCTTTAAGCACGACGGGTTGTGCCGCTACTGTACTTTCTTTAGCTTTTTCCTGCCCAAAACCGTCAATCTCTGTAATCTGCGACCACATCCGGTGAACAATGGTGTGCCTAGGTTCGATCACTGCTGGCGTTGCGCCTGAAGCGTTTGACTTGTTCAAGAATGCCAAGGCGCTTATGGCGACGACATCCTTCATAGGCAGTTCGCCGTTGTCATGCGACCAATCTTTATTTTCTTTGTCATTTACTTGCACCAGTCCGTCAGCAACGATTGACGACTTAATGAACTGGGTAATGGGGTTTGAACTGTCAAACTCCAGAGCCATGCTGCTCGAAACGCGTTTACCGAGTTTGTTCAGGTCGTGAAAGAGTTGACGCTCCTGATCAACGTCTAGCCCCAAATGCACCTGCCCACAGACCACCTCCACGGCGCAGGCGAACCGCATACCTTCCCCGCGGGGAAGGTCGCGCCAGAACCGGATGCCGCTTGGTCGATGACCCATCATCCCAAAGACGGCCCGATCCCACAGCGGTCAGAAACCTTCCCCGCGGGGAAGGTTTCTCCTCACTCCTCCACCTTCCCCCGCATCGCCTTGACCTCGCCGCGCACCTTTTTCTCTTTCAGCCGCCGCTTGACCGACCCATAGGTCGGCTTTGTCGCGACGCGCCGTTTCGGCACCAAAGTCGCGGCATGGATCAGTTCCGCCAGCCGCTGGCGCGCGATCTCGCGGTTGCGGGCCTGGCTGCGGGTGTCTTGGACAAAAATCACGATGGCCCCGTCCAGCGTCCAGCGCCGCCCGGCCAGCCGCCGCAGCCGCCGTTTCACCGGATCGGGCAGGTTGGGGGATCGCTCCGCCTCGAACCGCAGCTCAACCGCAGTCGAAACCTTGTTCACATTCTGCCCGCCGGGGCCCGAGGCGCGGGCAAAGCTTTCCGTCAGCTCCCAATCGGCAATGCTGATATGATCGGTGATGCGTAGAGTCATGGCGGGGTCTCTTTACACGGGGGCAGTGCGGCCGCATTTGGCTGCGCCAAACGCTGACCCGCAGGTGTTGAAAGCTATGCTTTCAACGTAAAAAGGACCACCCCGGTCTGGGATAGTCCTTTCCTGAATGTCGGAGGTGGGTCGGTTAGGATTACCACCTTAGGGTTCATTCAGCCAAGGGCTGCCTTAGCTGATCGCCCCCCAAGTTGTCCCGCCACACGTTTCCAATACTTCATGATGCACTGGATCACCTCCTTTCAATTGTTGCGTTACAGCTAGATTCGCACAGATTTGGTATATTTCAAGTAAAAATATACCACCTGTCGCGATTATATTTTCGCCTGCTGTAAACGCCCAACAATCAGGCGGAACGGGACCAGCGCCAGCAGCGCAACGGTCAGTTTGACCCCCCAATCCGCCACGGCCAGCGACACCCACAACGGCACCAGCGGCCCCATGTTCAGGAACGGCACGGCATCTTGGGCCCAGATGATTTCCTCGGCTGCCGATGCGCTCAACCCGTTGAACACAGAGGCAAAACCGATGGAAAAGAAAATCACCGTATCCACGGTTGACCCGATCAAGGTGCTGGTCAGCGGCGCTTTCCACCAGGAACCGGCGCGCAGCCGGTCAAAGATCGCGATATCAAGGAGTTGCGCGACGCCGAATGCCGTGGCCGATCCGATGGCGATCCGCAGCGCGACAGCCGGATAGGTGAACCCGTCACCCTGCAGCATCACTTGCGTGCCGATCAGGCTGCAGATGATCCCGACGATCAGGCCGACAAAGACGACCTTGCGCGCGGCTTGCGTGCCGTAAACCCGGTTCATCACATCCGTGACCAGAAACGCCAGCGGATAGGTGAACGCCCCCCAGGTCAGCAGACCATCAAGGATCAGGAATTGCACAAGGATATTGGAGGCCACGACGATAATGGCCATGGCGATAACGCCGGGAAGGATGCGTGTCATTTGAATATTTCCGTTTTGACAAGGGTGCGGCACTTGGCCCCCTGCATGGGGACAGCGCGACCTAACGCCAGCCGGTCAGTCCGTCAACCTGTATTCCACAACCTCGGTCCGTTGAAAGTTGGTGAGGTTGTCGTCGGAAATCATCGTGATCCGCAAACCGTCATCGTCTTGCCAGACGCTGATCCCTTCCAGATTGTCATGATGGCGGGTGCGGGTTTGCAGTAGCACCTGTTCACTGCCGCCTGCCATGTCAAACCGCCGCACGCGGCTGCGAAAGCCGATGCCAACAAAATCACGCTCCAGCACGTAAAGCCGCCCGTCCGGCCCGATATCAGCGCCCACCACCAGAAAACTACCGCGCCGGGGCAGGGTAAAGGGCTGGTCCCAGACACCATCCTTCAGCCGGTAAACCGGAAATGGCTGGTTCACCGCACCCGACCGTTCGGGGATCGTGTAAAGCGCGCCGTCATCACTGATGGCCAAGGCTTCCAGCGATGCATTCGGTTGCATCCCGTCAAAGGCGGGTGTGGTCATCAATTCCGACCCGGGCGCATCGACAGAGTCAAATCGGCGGATGCCATGCATCCATTCGAACGACACAAAGATCGTGCCGTCCGGGGCTATGGCCAGCCCTTCGCTGTCGCTTTCAGGGCGGGTCAGGTCGCGGCCGCCGGGCCCGGTCATCTGGATCAGCGGGTCGGTGGTGACCCCGGTGATTTGGTCGCCGGTCCGTTCAAATGTGCCCGTGACGAACAGCGCCCGGTCGCTGATCGCGACAAAGCCCGCGCCGTCATCGGTCACTTCGATTGCAGAAAACCCGCCAAAGCGTGGATCGTCGTCAGTCAATGTGTAGGCGCCGATAAATTCCGCATCGGACACGGCAGGCAGGGCCATCAGCAAGGCTGGAAGAAAACTGATCAGTTGCAAGGCAAGGTTCATTTCATTGCTGGGGCTAGTTGCTACCAGCCTAGGCCTGCAACGGTAAAGAAAAGGTTCGTTTGGATCAGTTTGCGTTCAATACGGCCAAACATTGCCCCGGCAGGCGCGCCATCGTCAGTTCACCGCGTGGCGTGACCGGTGCAGCGGATGGATCGCGTGGCGTGGGTGGTGGCGGGCTGATGATATTATTGACCCATTCCTGCGCTTCGGCGCAACCGTCACCGGGTGGCGGCGGGGCCTGATCAACGCAGGATGCGTCACCGGGCGGACAATTCAGCCGCACATGGAAATGGTAATGATGCCCATACCAAGGCCGGACCTTGTTCAGCCAGCTGCGGTCACCCGCCGCATTGTTGCACATTTCCACCTTGGCCCCGGCAAAGACGAAAATCCGTGCTGTGCGCGGGTCGGATGCGGCGGCGCGGATCAGCGCCTCGTGCTGCGGGGTCCAGCTGTTGTTCACATAAGCACCGCTTGCCCGCTGCATGGAGATTGACGAGAGGGATTCACGTTCCGCCCGGTTCAGGTCCAGCCGTGTCGCCGGCAGCATCCAGATATCTGCATCCAGCCCTGTCTGGTGGCTGGCATGCCCTGTCAGCATCGGCCCGCCGCGTGGTTGGCTGAGGTCACCGACATAAAGCCCGTTCCACCCCGGCAAGGTCGCGGCAAAGCGGCTGAGGTCCTGCACATAATCCACCGTCACCGGCTGCGCCCAGTTGCGGTTGCGCGACAGGCGCATGGCCTGCCATGTCGGGCCGGTTTCGGGCAGCGCGACTGCCCCTGCTTGACAGCCTTGCGAATAGCCACCCAAAGCAGCGGGCGCTTGCGCCGAGGGGCGCGGTGCCGCGCCGAACAAAGTTTTCGCGATCCGGTTGTCACCGGCATTCTGCATCACTTCGGCCCGTGACGCTGGCGCATCCTCGGACTGGCAGGCGGCAAGGGCGAGGCTTAGGATAAGGGCTGCTGCGATGCGGACCATGTGTCACGATCTCCGTTCTTGTTGACGAAGCGTAGCAGGTAAAGACCGATCATGAAAAGAAAGATAATCGGCAAAAAGCCCAATTGGTTGCTGCCCGTCATAATTGTGAACAGCGTGATCAATGCGGGGGCAAGGAAAGCAGTGGCCTTGCCGGTCAGGGCGAACAGGCCGAATGCCTCTGCCGGGCGGTCGGGGTGGGTATGGCGCACCATCATCGACCGCGACGCTGAATAAAGCGCACCACCCGCGCCACCGATACAGATACCGCAGGTGTAAAAGATCAGGTCAGGGATCATCGACCCTGCGGGCAGGGGGATGCCAAAGATTGCCTGCCGCGACATGCCGACGATGATGATCGACACGCCGATCAATACCCAGACGCATATCCTGATCACTGGCTTGGGGCCAAAGCGCGCATCGCTTAATCCGCCCAGCCATGTCACGATGGCCGCAGCAATCGCCGCGATGATTCCGAACACGCCGATCTGGACGGTCTGCCATTGCAGCACCAATGCGGCATAGACCCCGCCAAAGGCATAAAGCGCATTCAGCGCATCGCGGTAGAACATTGACCCGACAAGGAAATTCAGCAGGCTTTTGCGCTGCACCACGGAGCGCAGTGTCGTCATCAGCTCACCCGCGACAGCGCTGAGCTTGGTTGACCGGCGCAGGGCAAAAGGATCGTCGCGGACATAAAGGAAGAACGGAATGATAAAGATCACATACCAGATCGCGATGAACGGCCCGACCGACCTTGTGCCTTCGCGCATCTCGGGGTCCAGCCCGAACAGCGGGGCATTGCCCAGCAATGTGACACCCTGATCATTCTCGGCCAGAAGCAGCAGCATCACGAACAGCGCCACCACCCCGCCCCAATAGCCAAAGGCCGCGCCAGAGCCGGAAATCCGCCCGACCTCCTGATCATTGCCCAAGGATGGCAGGATCGCATTGGTGAAATTGAGGCCACTTTCGGCGGCAATGAAGCCCACGTAGAACACGACAAGGATCAGGATCAGGTTTGCCCCATCCGGCGTCAGCCCCCAAAGCATCCATGTGGCGACTACATAGATGACGGAAAAGAACACGATCCAGGGGATTTTGCGCCCGGAATTATCGGCGAAAGCCCCCAGAAACGGCGC
This sequence comes from Loktanella sp., assembly GCA_017390475.1. Classification (GTDB taxonomy): domain Bacteria; phylum Pseudomonadota; class Alphaproteobacteria; order Rhodobacterales; family Rhodobacteraceae; genus Yoonia. The sequence goes on along the minus strand of JAFPBO010000026.1, from coordinate 28,404 downwards.
GCTGAAGGCGATCAGCAATCCGGCCACCGTCTGCCCTGCTGACCAGATCCATTGCGCGCGGGCATTGGCTGCGAATTCGTCCAGCCCCATGCCAAGGTAATGTTGCGCTGCAGCGACCGCGAAATAGGGGCCAAAGATGAAGGTCAGACCCAGCGTATAAAATGGCTGGGCGGCCCAGTCATAGGACATCCACCCCCAGATACGTTTCTTGCTGACTGCCATAACCTGTCCCTGCACTTGTCCTTTGCGGACTAGACACTGCAAATCGGGGGTCTGGCAAGAAGAGGTTTAGGTTTCTGCACCATGATCCACCGGCGGCCAGGGGCGGGCACGGTCGGCGTCGATCCAGCCTTGCGCCCAGTCGGGCAGCCGGGGGGTGGGGTCGGACAGGCCCATTTCGGAAAGCAGCCGTTCCGGTTTCACAATCCCGGTCTTACTGGTCGCGGCAGAGCGATAGAGGATCTGCACCGCGCAATCGCTGCCGATCCAGATCGACTGATCCAGATACATGAATTTATCGTCCCAGCCGATCAATTTGCTGACCATGCGGAACCGGGTAAACGGCCTGATCCTTTTGCGATACCGGACCGAGGCCCCCGCCATCGTCAGCCCCCAGCCATTGCGCCGCAAGGTCGCGACCAGCCCGGTGCGTATGCCCAGACCCGTGCGCCCCAGATCCATGATCGTCAGGATGCGGCCATTGTTCATTTCCAGATAGACGTCGATATCCTGCGGCCAGCAGCGGTGATACGACACATGCGTGCCCAGCGGAGGCAGCTTGGGCCTGCGTTTGTTGACGAAGACTTCCTTGAAGGTGCGGATGATGGGATACATGGCATGCCTCTTGTGGTTGCGCCCGGCATGGCGGGGCATGACGCTTGCGTCAACTTTTACCTTGGGGAAAGGGTGGGGTGAGATTTCAGGCCCCTCATTCTCGCTTTTGTGAGGTCACACGATACCTGCCGTCTGCTGCCTCGGATAGGCAAAGCATATCATGCTCCCTTACCTGATCCAGTTTTCAACCCGCAGGCCGCGAACGCGGGAAAATTCGCTCGTGTTGTCAGTCACGAGGATTGCGCCAGCGGCGCAGGCATGCGCTGCGATCAATAGATCATTCGGACCAATGGTCTTGCCAGCGGCCTCAAGCGCGGCCCGGATACCGCCATATTCTGCGTCAGCAGGCACATCGAATGACAGAACCTGCACACTTTCCAGTATCGCTTCGACATAGGCCAACAGTTTCGCAGACCCTTTCTTTGCACAGCCATATCGCAGCTCTGCCGCCGTGATGACGCTCACGCAGATCGTATCCGGGCCAACTTCGGCAATGCGCTTTGCCGCGCTGCCGTCAGGATTTCGTAGCAGATCGGAGATGATGTTGGTGTCCAGCATATACATGCTCAAAGGTCGATGCCCTTGGCCGGAAGAAGCGTCTTATCCACGTCAGGAAATTGATCCTCTGGTCCGAGTGGTTCCAGTTCTGCCAGCACTTCAAGCAGGTTCTTGCGGCGCACCGGCTCGATGATCAGCCGGTTCCCGTCGCGATAGATGTTCACCAGGTTCCCCGGCAACTCGAAGTCTGCGGGAATACGGACGGCCTGACTCTTGTTGTTGCGAAAGAGCTTGGCTTCACGACGCTCTGAATATGATTGCGGTTGCGGCATGATCACCCCTCCTGCGCGCATGTATATGCAGGGACATATACACTAAGGCGCGGGGAATTTCAATCTCGCTTCAGAAAACCCACGGGTTTAAATCGCTCTCCAATGGCATCAGTCAGTTGCGAGGCAAGTCCGGGGCTTGCCGGATTGGAACGGACGGATTAGGTCAGTGCGACACCGTAAAAAGAGGCCCGTCCATCATGCTGACCATCTTTCAAGCCTTGCTTGTGATCATTGGCGTCCTGCGCTTTTTCGTCATCGCCCATTTCATCATGAGCTGGCTGATCCGGTTCGAGGTGCTGAATGTGCGCCAGCAATTCGTCGGGCAGGTCTGGTATACGCTGGAACGGGTGTTGGAGCCGATCTATGGCCCGATCCGCAATATGCTGCCCAATATGGGCGGGATCGATCTGTCGCCGGTGCTGGTGCTGGTGGGTCTGGAAATCCTGCGCATCTTCCTGATCAACAATATGATGTCCTTCGTCTGACCTGACCCGTCGCGAAAACGTGGCTGGCCGTCGCGGCTGACCTTTCGCTAGGCTCCGCTGCATGCTCTAGTCGGGGCCAGCAGCGGGAGGTTTATGCATGTCCGGACAGGTCACCTTTACCCTTGATGGTGAAACCGTCATCGCCGATGCGGGCCAGACGATCTGGGAGGTGGCCCATGGTCGCGGTCTGGTGATCCCGCATCTGTGCCACAAACCGGCCCCCGGCTATCGCGCTGACGGCAATTGTCGGGCCTGTATGGTGGCGATTGAAGGTGAACGGACCTTGGCCGCGTCCTGTATCCGCGAACCCCGTGACGGCATGGTCGTGACCACCGATCAGCCGCGCGAGGTGCAGGCGCGGCGGATGGTGATGGAATTGCTGGTCGCCGATCAACCGCCGCAGGATGTGGCGCATGACCGGTCCAGCCATCTGTGGGCTATGGCGGGCGCGCAGGGGGTGGCGGAGAGCCGCTTTCCGGTGAAAGATCACGTGCCGCTGCTGGATGACAGCCATGTCGCGATGTCGGTGAACCTTGATGCCTGTATCCAATGCGGGCTTTGCGTGCGCGCTTGTCGTGAAGTGCAGGTGAATGATGTGATCGGCATGGGGGGGCGCGGTGGCGCGGCCTATCCGGTGTTTGACATGGATGATCCGATGGGGGCGTCGTCCTGCGTCGCCTGCGGCGAATGTGTGCAGGCCTGCCCCACTGGCGCGTTGTTGCCTGCGACGGTGACGGATGCGCAGCAGCAGGGCGATACGGCTGATTTTGACCGCGAGGTTGCCAGCATCTGCCCGTTCTGTGGGGTAGGGTGTCAGGTCAGTCTGAAAATCAAGGATGAAAGGGTGAAGTTCGTTGAGGGTCTGAATGGTCCGGCGAATGAGGGGCGGTTGTGCGTCAAGGGCCGGTTCGGGTTTGACTATATTCATCATCCGCACCGTCTGACCAATCCATTGATCCGCCGCGCCGATGCGCCCACCAAGGGGCTGAACGTCGATCCCGGCAATTGGCAGACCCATTTTCGTGAGGCGAGTTGGGATGAGGCTTTGGATATCGCCGCGAACGGATTGCAGGCGATTGGCGGCAGGGGCGTCGCTGGTTTCGGTTCGGCCAAATGCACCAATGAAGAGGCGTATTTGTTTCAGAAGCTGATCCGGCAAGGCTTTGGCCATAACAATGTCGATCACTGCACGCGGCTGTGCCATGCGTCATCCGTGGCGGCCTTGATGGAGAATGTCGGGTCGGGCGCTGTGACGGCGACGTTTAACGAGATCGAGAATGCCGATGTCGCCATCGTGATCGGGGCGAATCCGGTGGAGAACCATCCGGTCGCTGCGACCTATTTCAAGCAATTCGCCAAGCGCGGTGGCAAGCTGATCGTGATGGACCCGCGCGGGCAGGCGTTGAAGCGGCACGCCAGTCATATGCTGCAATTCCGCCCCGGTGCGGATGTGTCGCTGCTCAATGCGATCTGCCATGTGATCGTGGAAGAAGAGCTTTACGACCGCCAATATATCGCCGCCTATACCGAGAATTGGGCGGCGGAAAAGGCACATCTGGCCGATTTCAGCCCGGAAAAGATGGCGGATATCTGCGGGATCGACGCCGAAACACTGCGCGATGTGGCGCGGACCTTTGCCGGGGCGAAGGCGGCAATGATCTTTTGGGGTATGGGTGTCAGCCAGCATATCCACGGGACGGATAATGCGCGCTGTCTGATATCCTTGGCCTTGATGACCGGGCAGGTCGGGCGTCCGGGCACCGGGCTGCATCCGTTGCGCGGGCAGAACAATGTGCAGGGCGCGTCCGATGCGGGCATGATCCCGATGTTCCTGCCGGATTATCAGCCGGTGGGTGATAGGGGTATCCGCAGCACGTTTGAGAATCTGTGGCAGCACGGCGAAATTGACCCGGCCAAGGGCCTGACCGTGACCGAGATTCTGGACGCGGTGCATGATGGTGGCATCAGGGGCATGTATATTCTGGGTGAGAACCCCGCCATGTCGGACCCGGATGTGGATCATGCCCGCGCGGCGTTGGCGAAGTTGGACCATCTGGTCGTGCAGGATATTTTCATCACCGAGACGGGGAATTTCGCGGATGTGATCCTGCCCGCCAGTGCCTTTGCAGAAAAAACCGGAACGGTGACCAATACCAACCGGCAGGTGCAGATGGGCCGCATGGCGGTGCCGCCACCGGGGCAGGCGCGGGCGGATTGGTGGATCACGGTGGAATTGGGCAAAAGGCTCGGGCTGCCGTGGACGTATAGCCACCCAAGCGAGGTGTTCGCCGAGATGGGGCAGGTCATGCGCTCGCTCACCAACATCACATGGGACAGGTTGGAGGAAGAAAATGCCGTGACCTATCCGTCGCTCACGCCCGATGATCCGGGGCAGGCGATTGTGTTTACCGATGGTTTTCCCCGCGAAAACGGGCGCGCGAAATTCACCCCGGCCAATGTGATCGCCCCGGACGAGGCACCCGACGCGGATTATCCGATGATCATGACGACCGGGCGGCAGTTGGAACATTGGCACACCGGGTCGATGACACGGCGGTCGCGCGTGCTGGATGCGGTCGAGCCGGAGGCGAATTGTTCGCTGCATCCCGCGACCCTGCGCAGATTGGGGGTGGAGCCGGGCGGCATGGTCCGGCTGACAACACGGCGCGGGTCGATTGATATCATGGCCCGCGCGGACCGGGCGGTGGCGCTGGATATGGTCTTTGTCCCCTTCGCCTATGTCGAGGCGGCGGCGAATGTGCTGACCAACCCGGCGGTGGACCCCTATGGTAAGATCCCGGAGTTCAAATTCGCCGCCGTGCGGGTGGAAAAACGGCCTCGCGATGTTATGACGCAGACATCCTCTGCAATTAACTGAACGAGTGTTCAAAAATGATTTGACGGATTAAAGTTTGATCCCCAGTATCGTCCTACCGGTGAGGGTTGCGGGGAGGCGACTCGCACCGGCGCGGCGGCGTTCAGCCGCTTTGGGAGGATCATCAAGATGCTTGCACCCGCTGACGGCGGCCCTGTTAATTTACCCCAACTGCTGGCCCGGAACGTGGCTCGGCATGGGGCGAAAGCGGCTTATCGTGAGAAGGAATTCGGGATCTGGCAAAGCTGGACCTGGGTCGAGGCAGCAGAGCAGATTGATGCGCTGGCGATGGGGCTTTTGACGCTGGGTGCGGCGGTGGGTGATCATATCGCGGTATCGGGGCGCAACCGTCCCGCGCTTTATTGGGCGATGGTTGCGGCGCAACGGATCGGCTGTATACCTGTGCCGCTTTATGCGGAGGCTGCGGCGGAAGAGATTGCCTATGCTTTGGATCATTGTGGCGCGCGTTTTGCCGTGGTGGGTGATCAGGAACAGGTCGACAAGATCGCCGATGTGCGCGACGGGCTGACAGCGCTGGAGCATGTGATCTATCTGGATGGGCGCGGGCTGCGCAAATATGATCATGCGGCGATGACCAGCTATGCCGATGTGCAAAAGGCGGGCCGCGCATCGGGGTTGATCGACGTGGTGAACGCCCGTTCGGCGGCGCGCGGTTATGACGACACCTGTGTGATGCTTTATACATCCGGCACCACCGGGCGACCCAAAGGCGTGGTGCTGTCCAATCGCAATGTGATTGAGACGTCAAAAAATTCTGCCGAATTCGACCATCTGCGCCCGGAGGATGAGGTTCTGGCCTATCTGCCGATGGCCTGGGTCGGGGATTTCATCTTTTCCATCGGGCAGGCAATGTGGACGGGGTTTTGCGTCAATTGCCCGGAAAGTGCCGATACGATGCAGCTGGACCTGCGCGAGATCGGGCCGACCTATTTCTTTGCCCCGCCGCGCGTGTTCGAACAGCAGCTGACCAATGTGATGATCCGGATGGAAGATGCCGGGCGGTTCAAGAAATGGCTGTTTCATCACTATATGGCGGTCGGGCGGCGTGTCGGGCCTTTGTTGCTGGATGGCAAGAACGTCGGGCTGTTGGACCGGCTGAATTATCATCTGGCGAAACTGCTGGTGATCGGGCCGCTGAAAAATACGCTGGGGCTTAGCCGCGTCCGTGTCGGATATACGGCGGGTGAGGCGATTGGGCCGGAGATTTTCGATTTCTACCGGGCGCTGGGCATCAACCTCAAACAGCTCTATGGCCAGACCGAAGCGACCGTGTTCATCACCCAGCAACCCGATGGGGAAGTGCGGTCAGACACGGTGGGTGTCCCCAGCCCCGGTGTTGAATTGCGGATCGCGGAGAATGGCGAGGTGTTTTATCGCTCGCCCGGGGTATTCGTGGAATATTACAAGAACCCGGAAAGCACCGCCTCGACCAAGGATGCCGAAGGTTGGGTCGCGACGGGCGATGCCGGTTTCATCGAGGAAGGCAGCGGCCATCTGCGGATCATCGACCGCGCCAAGGATGTCGGCAAGATGGCGGATGGGCGGCTGTTCGCGCCCAAATATGTCGAGAACAAGCTGAAGTTTTACCCCAATATTCTGGAAGCCGTGGTGTTCGGCGCGGGGCGCGATTATTGCACGGCCTTTATCAATATCGACCTGACGGCAGTGGGCAATTGGGCCGAGCGGAACAATATCGCCTATTCCAGCTATCAGGAATTGTCGCAGCATCCGCGCGTGCTGGACATGATCCTGGGCCATGTGACGGCGGTCAATGAATCCGTCGCCGCCGATCCGATGCTGGCGGGATGTCAGGTCCATCGGTTTCTGGTGCTGCACAAGGAACTGGACGCTGATGATGGCGAGATGACGCGGACCCGCAAGGTCCGCCGCCGGATCGTGGAAGAGAAGTTTCATGATCTGATCACCGCGCTCTATGGCGGCGCGGCAGAGGTCTATACCGAAACCGAAGTGACCTATGAAGACGGGCGCAAGGGCAAGATCACCGCGACACTGGCGCTGTGTGATGCCGTCGTTGCGGCCGAACATAAGGTGGCGGCGGAATGATGGCGCAGACAGAACCCTATATCACCGCAGATGGTCGCCAGATCGGTGGCGTCTTGATGGATATGCGCGGCATCACCCTGCGGTTTGGTGGGGTGGAGGCGATCAAGAATATCTCGTTTGATATCCGCGAGGGCGAAATCCGCGCGATCATTGGCCCCAATGGCGCGGGAAAATCATCGATGCTGAACGTCATTTCGGGGTTTTATCATCCCCAGGATGGCGAGGTCTGGTTTCGCGGTGAAAAGCGCAAGCCGATGAAGCCCTATCAGGTCGCCCGTCTGGGCATCGCGCGGACCTTTCAGAACATCGCCTTGTTCGAGGGGATGAGCGTGCTGGACAATATCATGACCGGCAGGCTGACCCATATGAAGACCGGGCTGCTGGCGCAGGCGGTCTGGAAAGGCCGGGCCGAGCGCGAAGAGGTTGCCAACCGCGAGATTGTCGAGAAGGTCATCGATTTTCTGGAAATCCAGGCGATCCGCAAGACGCCGGTGGGCCGTCTGCCTTATGGGCTGAAAAAGCGGGTGGAGCTGGCGCGTGCCTTGGCGGCGGAGCCCAAGCTGTTGCTGTTGGACGAGCCGATGGCGGGCATGAATGTCGAGGAAAAAGAGGATATGAGCCGCTTTATCCTGGATGTGAATGACGAATTCGGCACCACGATTGCGCTGATCGAACATGACATGGGCGTGGTGATGGATCTGTCGGACCGTGTGGTCGTGATGGATTACGGGCGCAAGATCGGCGACGGCACGCCCGATGAGGTGCGCAATAACCAAGAGGTCATCGATGCCTATCTGGGGGTGGCGCATGAGTAACCACAACGCAGTCCCGGACTTGCTCCGGGACCTCCACCCCACCCATTGGCACGAGGCCCCGGCGCAAGTCCGGGGTTGCGGAGGCACTTATGTCGGCTGAATTTCTGTATGGCATCGAAGTCGTCATCAACGGGCTGATGGCCGGGGTGCTTTACGCGCTGGTGGCGCTTGGCTTTGTGCTGATCTTCAAAGCCTCGGGCATTTTCAACTTTGCCCAAGGGGTGATGGCGCTGTTTGCGGCGCTGACGCTGGTCGGGATCATGGAAGGGCAGGTGCCGTTTTCGCATCTGATCAATGCGATTTTCGGCACCTCGATACACAGTTTCGGCTGGCAGGTGCCGGCGGTGCTGGCGATTTTTCTGACCGTGCTGGTGATGATCGGCTTTGCCTGGGCGGTGCAATATTTCGTGTTCCGGCATCTGGTCGGGCAGGAACCGATCATCCTGTTCATGGCGACCATCGGGCTGGCCTATTTTCTGGAAGGGGTCGGCGATCTGATGTGGGGGTCGGGCATCCGCACCATCGCGCTGGGCCTGCCGCAGGGTGGATCGCTCTGGGTTGAGGAACTGAGCAGCGGTCTGGGCGGCGATGATTTCTACGGGTTCTTCATCGACAAGCTGGATATGGTCGCGAGCCTGGTGGCGCTGGTGCTGGTCGCGGGGCTGGTCGCCTTTGCGCAATATACCAAACAGGGCCGCGCGATGCGGGCGGTGGCGGATGATCATCAGGCGGCGCTGAGCGTGGGCATTTCGCTAAGCTATATCTGGGTGCTGGTCTGGTCGCTGGCCGGGATCGTCGCGCTGGTCGCGGGGGTTATGTGGGGCGCGAAATCGGGTGTGCAGTTTTCGCTGTCGCTGATCGCGCTCAAGGCGCTGCCAGTGCTGATGCTGGGTGGTTTCACCTCGATCCCCGGCGCGATTGTTGGCGGGATGATCATCGGGGTCGGTGAAAAGCTGTTTGAATACACCATCGGCGCGCCGTTTCTGGGCGGCGCGACCGAGAATTGGTTCGCCTATATGCTGGCGCTGATCTTTCTGGTGTTCCGCCCGCAGGGGCTGTTTGGCGAAAGGATCATCGAACGTGTGTGATTTGATCGCTGTTTCAGAAAAGATTCTATGCCTCCGGCGGGGATATGTACGTCAAATCGCGCTTGCGCGCGAATTGACGGGCTCGGAAGATGCGAAAGGGGGCTGTCATGCTCTATCGTGAGGCGGGCGATTTCAAGACGTCCTATCAGGCGGATAGTCAGACCTTTCCGATTGCCTTTGATCGCTGGCGGTTCTGGGTGGTTTTGGTTGTCGCCTTTTGCGTCGTGCCGTTTTTCGTCAATGCCTATTGGGCCAATGCGATCCTGGTGCCGTTTCTGATCTATGCGATTGCGGCCATCGGGTTGAATATTCTGACCGGCTATTGCGGGCAGGTCAGTCTTGGCACCGGCGGGTTCATGGCTGTGGGCGCCTATGCCTGCTATAAGCTGATGACGTCTTTTCCGGACGTGTCGATAGTCATCCATATCATTCTGGCAGGCGGGATCACGGCGGCGGTGGGCGCGGCTTTTGGTCTGCCGAGCCTGCGGATCAAGGGGTTCTATCTGGCGGTCGCCACCTTGGCGGCGCAGTTTTTCCTTGTCTGGATGTTCAACAAGGTCAGCTGGTTTTACAATTATTCCGCATCGGGCCAGATCAACGCGCCCGAACGCTTTGTCGCGGGGGTCGCGGTGACCGGGCCAAATACGGCACCCTGGGCGCAATATATGATCTGTCTGGTATTCCTGACCATCTGTGCGCTGATCGCCCGCAATCTGACGCGCGGCACGATTGGCCGGTCATGGATGGCGATCCGGGATATGGATATCGCGGCCGAGATTATCGGGGTCAATCCGCTCAAGGCCAAGCTGACCGCCTTTGCGGTATCGTCGTTCTTTATCGGCATTTCGGGGGCTTTGTTCTTTGCCGTCTATCTGGGGGCGGTTGAGGTGGGTGAGGCATTCGGCATCCAGAAGTCCTTTCTGGTGCTGTTCATGATCATCATCGGCGGGCTGGGGTCGCTGTTCGGCAGTTTCGCCGGGGCGGCGTTTCTGGTGTTGCTGCCGGTCGCGCTGAAGGTGGTCGGCGTCGATGTGCTGGGCTGGCCCACCGATCTGGTCGCGCATCTGCAACTGGTGATCGTGGGCGGGCTGATCATGTTCTTTCTGATCAAGGAACCGCATGGGCTGGCGCAATTATGGCGGCTGGCGAAAGAGAAACTGCGCCTGTGGCCTTTCCCTTATTAAAAACACGGATCGGGGCACACCCCGGCACATAGATATCTTAACCATTGGGAGGAGAAACCGATGAAGATGAAGACACTGGCCGCACTGACCTTGGCGGGGACGATGGCCGCAGCACCGGCGCTGGCCGATCTGGTGATCCCTGATCTGAGCTATCGCACCGGCCCCTATGCGGCGGGTGGTGCGCCGTTTTCGGATGGCTATCAGGATTATTTCAAACTGCTGAATGCCCGCGATGGCGGCATCGGTGGAGAGCCGGTGCGCGTGATCGAATGTGAAACCGCCTATAACACCGAACGCGGTGTTGAATGTTATGAGGCGACGAAGGGTCAAGGCGCGCTGATCTATCAGCCCTTGTCCACCGGCATCACGTATCAGCTGATCCCAAAGGCCACGGCAGATGGCATTCCGCTGCACACGATGGGGTATGGCCGCACCTCTGCCGCCAATGGCGAGGTGTTCAACTGGGTGTTCAACTATCCTGCGAATTACTGGGATGCTGCATCGGTCGCGATCAATTATCTGCTGGATGAAAACGGCGGATCGCTGGAAGGCAAGAAGATCGCGCTGGTCTATCACAATTCGGCCTATGGCAAGGAACCGATCCGCACGCTGGAAGACCTGTCTGCGATGCATGGATTCGAATTGACCCAACTGGCCGTGGATCACCCCGGACAGGAACAGAAATCGCAATGGTTGCAGATCCGTCGCGAACGCCCTGATTATGTCGTGATGTGGGGCTGGGGCGTGATGAACCAGGTCGCGGTGCAGGAAGCCGCGAATATCGGTTTCCCGATGGAGAATTTCATCGGAAATTGGTGGGCTGGTGCCGAACATGATGTGACCCCAGCCGGAATGGCCGCCAATGGCTATAAATCGCTGAACATGAATCCGGTGGCGGATTATCCCGTGCTGGATGAAATCAGGACGCTGATCCATGAGGCAGGTGATGCCGCCGGTGACGGGTCGCATCTGGGGTCGGTGCTCTATGTACGTGGCATGTATGCGGCGATGCTGGCAGCCGAGGCAATTGCCAAGGCGCAGGAAATCCATGGTGTGGCTGATGTGACTGCGGCGATGGTCCGTGACGGCATGGAGGCGCTGGAAATCACCGAGGCGCGGATGGCCGAACTGGGCATGGAAGGGATCGGGCCGGAATTTGCCGTGACCTGCCAGAACCATGGCGGCGCAGGCCAGGGTCTGGTGCAGCAGTGGAATGCATCGACAGGTGTTTGGGAACCGCTGACAGGGTTTATTTCGCCCGATGCCTCGGTCATCGCACCTTTGGTGGCTGAAGATTCCGCTGCCTTTGCCGCGGAAAGCGGGATCACCCCCGGTTGCCTGTAACCAACCCAACGCGGGCGGCCTTCGGGCCGTCCGATTTCCCGGAGGTTCCGATGCAAGACACAGCCCAGCCAGAGACCTTGCTCGAGGTCAATAATATCGAAGTGATCTATAATCACGTCATTCTTGTGCTCAAAGGCGTGTCACTGAAAGTGCCGAAAGGTGGCATCACCGCGCTTTTGGGCGGCAATGGCGCGGGCAAGACGACGACGCTGAAGGCGATTTCCAATCTGCTGCATTCCGAACGCGGCGAGGTGACGAAAGGATCGATCATCTATCGCGGCGAAAGGGTGCAGCATCTGTCGCCCGAAGCGCTCGTCAAGAAAGGTGTCGTGCAGGTGATGGAGGGTCGCCATTGTTTCGAACATCTGACGATTGAGGAAAATCTGCTGACGGGTGCCTATACGCGGCGCGATGGCGGTGCGGCGGTCGCGGCGGATCTGGAGATGGTCTATACCTATTTCCCGCGTCTGAAAGAACGGCGCAAAAGTCAGGCGGGCTATACTTCGGGCGGCGAACAGCAGATGTGCGCAATCGGGCGCGCGCTGATGTCGCGGCCAGAGACGATCCTGCTGGATGAGCCATCGATGGGTCTGGCGCCTCAGTTGGTGGAAGAGATTTTCACCATTGTGAAGAACCTCAATGAAAAGGAAGGTGTCGCCTTTCTTCTGGCCGAACAGAATACCAATGTCGCGCTGCGGTTCGCGCATCAGGGTTATATCCTCGAAAGTGGCCGTGTCGTGATGGAAGGGCCTGCGGCTGAATTGCGCGAGAACCCGGATGTGAAGGAATTCTATCTGGGCATGTCTGATGACGGCCGCAAATCATTCCGCGATGTGCGCAGTTACCGGCGGCGCAAACGCTGGCTGGCGTGATCTGTCACACAGATATGCGCGCCGCTTGATAGACCGTTATTGAATAGCAGCGCGTGCAGGGTCAGTTCTGTTCCTGTTCACGTCGCTGCATGGATGTGAACAGGAGAAGATGATGAGCCCGTTTTTCGATGATCTGGAAACCCGCAGTCCGGTGGCACGGCAAGCCGCCCAACTGGATGCGTTGCGCGCGCAGATCGCTTTGGTCCGCGCGATGCCGGATGCCTGCCTGCCGGATGTGGTCATCACCTCGCTGGCCGATCTGGCGCAGTTTCCGGTCTTGCGCAAATCCGATCTGGGGGGCTGGCAAAAGGCCAAGCCACCCTTTGGCGGGTTGCATGTGTCAAATCTGACCCATGTGTTCCAATCGCCCGGCCCGATCTATGAACCGGGCGGGTCATCGCATGATTGGTGGCGCTTTGGCCGGTTCCTGCATGCCTGCGGGATCGGCGCGGGCGATATCGTGCAGAATTGCTTTGGCTATCACCTGACGCCTGCGGGTACGATGTTTGAAAACGGCGCGCGGGCTGTCGGTGCGGCGGTCCTGCCTGCGGGCACCGGGCAGACGGAATTGCAGGTCCGTGCCGCGGTGGATATTGGCACGACGGCCTATGCCGGGACGCCGGATTATCTGAAGGTGCTGCTGGAAAAGGCGGATGAGATGGGGGTGACCTTGGCGATCACCAAGGCGGCTGTGTCGGGTGGCGCGCTTTTCCCGCAATTGCGCCAGTATTACGCGGATCGCGGGATCACCTGTCTGCAATGCTATGCCACCGCCGATCTGGGGCATATCGCCTATGAAACCGCGCCGGGCGAGGGGATGATCGTCGATGAAGGCGTGATCGTCGAAATCGTCACTCCCGGCACCGGCAATCCTGTTGCCGATGGTGAGGTGGGTGAGGTTGTGGTGACATCGCTGAACCCGGATTACCCGTTGATCCGCTTTGCCACCGGCGATTTGAGCGCTGTGCTGCCGGGGACCAGCCCCTGTGGCCGGACCAATATCCGCATCAAAGGCTGGATGGGCCGGGCCGATCAGACCACCAAGATCAAAGGCATGTTCGTGCGCCCCGAACAGGTCGCCGCTTTGGTCGCGAAAGTGCCGGGCGCTTTGCGTGCGCGGGTGATTGCAGACCGGCAAGGCGATGCCGATGTGATGCAGGTCCATGTCGAAGGCGAAGGGCTTGATCCCGCTGCCATCGCCGTCATCGTCGTGGATGTGCTGAAACTGAAAGGCGAAGTAACCTGTGTCGCCCCCGGCACCCTGCCGCGCGACGGGCTGGTGATCGAGGATCGCCGGACCTATGAAACCTGACTGAAGGATATCCCATCATGCGCCGACTGACCTTTTCTGCTGTCTTTACCATTCTGGCGTCACCGCTTTTCGCGGATGATCTGGCCTTGCTGATGGGGGTGGACCGCTATCAGGAATTCCGCCGTGTCGCCGGAGGCACCGATGTCGTTGTGGGGATCAGTGCCCTGCGGGATGCGGGGTATCGGGTCAGTTCGCTGGAAAACGGGGCGGGACAGGATATGCGCCGGTTGCTGGACCGGCTTGCCGTAGATGCTGCCGGAGCCGAAAGGCTGGTGGTCGGGCTGTCTGGCCGCTTTGTCACCGATGGGCGGCGGACATGGCTGCTGGCTGCAGATGCGCCTGCTCGCCCCGGCCTGTTCATGCTTGAGGATGCGGTGTCGCTTGATTCTGTACTGGCGGTGCTGGCGCAAGCGCCGGGGCAGGCGGTGCTGGTGCTGGGGCTGGATGCCAGCGATACCAGTCAGATCGATCCCTATCTGCGGCAGGGCTTGGGCGATCTGGACATTCCGCAAGGCGTGACTGTCTTTTCCGGCCCGCCCAATGTGGCTGACAACATCATGACCGATGCGATTGCCGTGCAGGGCGGCGATGTGATGGAATTTGCGCGCAACACCCGCGCGGTGCAGATTGCGGGCTATCAGCCGCGCAATCTGGTGATGCAGACCGACCGCTCTGTCGTGGTGGAGCCGACGCAGGCGAATGATCCGTCGCTGTCATTCTGGCAGGATGCGCAGGCAGCCAATACCGCCGATGCGTATCGTGTGTTCTTGCTGGGTCATCCGGGCAGCCCCTATGCCGCCGAGGCGGGCCGCCGTCTGGACCAGATCGAGAATGATCCGGTCCGTCTGGCGGAACAGGCCGAGGCGATGCTGGGCCTGACCACCGCGCAACGCCGTGCGATCCAAGGCAATCTGACACTGCTGGATTATGACACCCGTGGCGTGGACGGGATTTTCGGGCAAGGCACCCGCCGCGCGATCCGGAACTGGCAACAGATCAATGGCTTTGAACAGACATCCTATCTGACGGCGGAACAGATCAACCGGATCGATGCGCAGGCCAGCCGCCGTCAGGCCGAGATTGACGTAGCGAATGCCGCAATACAGGCCGAGGCGGAACGGCTTGACCGCGCCTATTGGGAAGAAACCGGCGCGCGTGGCACGCAGGCCGGATATCGCGCCTATCTGAACCGCTATCCTGAAGGCGTCTTTGCAGACGAAGCAACCCGCGCGCTGACACCAGCCGTCCCTGTCGAAGATGACCGCGCGCGTGCGCAGGAACAGGCGCTGAATATCAACCCGGTGATGGGGCGACTGATCGAAAGCAGGCTGTCACAGATGGGATTTGATCCAGGGCCTGTCGATGGTCAGTTTGATGCCGATACCCGCCGCGCTATCGGGCAGTATCAGGCTGATCGCAGCATGAATGCGACCGGCTATCTGGATCAGCCTACGCTGGCCCGCCTGCTGGCGGATGCTTTCGGCCGCTAGGGCTTTCGGGTGGCAAAAGTGCCGATGCTGGGATATTGTTCTGATATCAATCCGCTACTTCAAATTTGGATACCCTAAAAACCTGACGTTCAATTGCATTCTCCCCGCACAATGAACGTCTGGTTCTTTGTGCGGGGTGGCGGAACGGACCCAGTCGACCGCGACCGGCGCTGGTGGCACCCAATGGATTTACTGCGCGGGCACGAAACGTTCGACAACCAGCCGGATCAGGCCGAGACCGTCGCCATATTGGCGCACGCCGATCATATAGGTGCCGGGCTGCACCCGTGCGGCCAGCAGGCTGTCAAGCGATCCGCCGTAATCATCGTTCTGGCCAACCTCACGGCCCAGATCATCATAGACGATCAGCCAAGGGTCGACGTTGCCATTGCCGATCGCTTCGATCAGCAGCAGGCTGCTGGCATCGACATCAACTGTGAACCAGGACATATCACGGCTGGCTGTCACATCCTGACGCAGCCGGGTACCAATCAGACCAAGGTCGGTGACCGGGACCGTACCGTCCAGCGGCGGCGCTGCTTCGCCACGGGCGTAAACCTCTAGCATCGCAGCCTGCGCGTCATAGGCGCTGACGTTCAGGGTAATCGGCAGGCTATCATCCGACAGCGCGCGGACGTTCAGGCAATAATTGCCCGCCGCCAGCGGTGTGACCATGTCGAGCCGGGAATTCAGGCCGTTATAATCGTCGTTTTCGCCTAGATAGCCTTCAGCCTCGTCATAAAGCGTGATCAGTGGATCAGCGGCTTCATTCACTGCGGTGATGGTGATCGGTGTCGCTTCATCAAGTGTGAAGCTCCAATATGGTGTTTCAGCAGCCGATGCCGTGACGCTCGTACCAAGCGGGCCCATGGGAACCGCATCGGAACAGCCGCCCACCAGTTCCGGCTCTACAAAGGTGTCGATCCCGGCGGTCAGTGCATCCTGTTCCTGCCGCCCGATCCGCACGAATGCGGTCATCGGGCCGCCATCATAGCTGCGCATGGCCAGACAATAGCTGCCGGGGGCCAGAAAGGTTTCGGCGCGGGATGCTGCATTGCCGCCCGAATCATCATCCGACAGAATCAGGCTGCCATCGGCATCCAGCAGATCGATCATCGGATCGCCCGACCCGCGACCGGCCGCTTCGAGCCGGACATCTGTCGGTTCGCTGAGGGTGAAAAGGGCAACGTAATCATTGCCACCCAGCACCAGTGCCATCTGTTCGCGATAGGTGTCTGCGGTGGAAATATCCGATGCCGCCTCATCCCCGCCGATCCATTGGCCGCCTGTGCCAGCGCCCCCGCATGTCACCTGCGCCAGCGCGGGCGAGGCAAAGCCAAGCATAGCGCCGCAGATCGCGGTTGTCTTCAAGATCGTTGTTCTGGTCATCACAATATCCTTCGCCAGGGCCAATTTATCTGCCGCGACGTTAGACCAAATGTCGCACCCCTGACCAGTCATCTTAGAGGCGAGACGGGAAATTCCTGACCATTTTGCTTGGGCTGTTATGTGTAACAAAAAAAGGTCGCGCCCGAAGGTGCGACCTTTTTAATCTGCTGCTTTTGCAGGTCTTAGCCCTGACGGGCTTTGAACCGGCGTTGCGTCTTGTTGATCACATAGACGCGGCCCTTGCGGCGCACGACGCGGCAATCGCGATGGCGCTGCTTGAGCGAGCGGAGGGAGTTACGGACCTTCATGGTGCGTGTCCTTCATGTCGCGGCGCGCGGATTGCGCCTTGGGTTGCATTAAGGCCGGAATGGCCCGTGAAATCATGGTGGACGATACTGGGATCGAACCAGTGACCCCTTCGATGTCAACGAAGTGCTCTACCGCTGAGCTAATCATCCATGTCGTCGGCGGGTCTGTTGCGTCCTACAAAGAAATAGGACGCGGCATGAACCGCGTCAGTCGTGCGGTCTATAAAAGGAGTCGGAACCGGGATCAAGGGCTTTTGCTCATTTCGATAAATGCGTTACCTTAGAGGTCAAAGGAGCATTTATGTGCTGACATCCCCGTATCATCTTGCCCTGCCTTTGGCGCGCACCACAAGCGTGGTTTTCGCCTCGCCGCACAGCGGGCGTGATTACCCTGCGGCGTTTCTGCGCCGGTCGGTGCTGGATGCGCATGAAATCCGCTCCTCCGAGGATGCTTTTGTCGATCTGTTGTTCGCCCCGGTGCCAGCGCATGGTGCGCCCTTGCTGACAGCGACGGCCCCGCGTGCCTTTCTGGACCTGAACCGTGGTCCAGATGAATTGGACCCCGCTTTGGTCGAAGGGGCGCGGCGCAACGCGCATAATCCGCGCATCGCCAGTGGGCTGGGCGTGATTCCCCGTGTCGTGGCGAATGGGCGGCAGATTTACCGTGGCAAGCTGACTTTGGTCGAAGCGCATCAGCGGGTGAAGCAATATTGGCGGCCCTATCATGATCAGCTGCAGATGCTGCTGGATCAGAGCATCAACGCCTTTGGCGAGGCGATCCTGATTGATTGCCATTCCATGCCGCATGAGGCGCTGGAAAATATGGGGCCAGCAGGGGCGGGGCGGCCTGATATCGTGCTGGGCGACCGGTTCGGCGCAACCGTATCGGGGCTGGTAATGGATCAGGTCGAGGCCGCCTTTGCCGATGCCGGGCTGAAAGTGGCGCGCAATATGCCCTTTGCCGGGGCCCATATTGTGCAGCATTATGGCCGCCCGTCGCGCGGGCAACATGCGGTGCAGGTCGAGATAGACCGCGCGCTGTATATGAACGAACGGACGCTGGAACCCAGCGCGCAATTTGCGGCGTTCTGCGAGTTGTTGACGGGTGTGATCGCGCGTCTGGCGGATATCGGGCGCAGGCAGGATCTGCAGGTCGCGGCCGAGTAGGGTGGATCAGGATCCACCCTACCTGTCAGCGCAGTGCGCGGCCTTTGACAATCGCATCCTTGCCGAATTTTTGGCGGATCGCATCGGTTGCCTGTTCGGCCTTGGCCCTTTTTCCGGCATCAGGGTCCAACAGGTCACCCGATCTATCGGCCCCTGCGGCGCTGCTGATATCTGACAGGCCAACGCCCAGCAGTCGGAAAGGGCCGCTGCCAGGCACCTGATCGAACAGCCCGCGTGCAATGCGATAGATCACATCGGCCAGTTGGGTGGGGTGATGCAGGCTTTGCCGTTTCGAGATCAGTTTGAAATCCGATGTTTTCAGTTTCAACTGCACTACCCGTCCGGCCTTATCGGTCGCTTTCGCCCTTGCGCTGACCTTTTCGGCCATGCGCCACAGATGCCCGTCCAACAGATCAGGGTCGCGCGTATCCTCGTGAAAGGTGGTTTCATTGGACAATGTCTTGACCGGCGCATTGGCCGTGATCCGGCGCGCGTCCTCGCCCCGGGCCAGCGCGTAAAGCCTTTCACCCGTGCTGCCGAACCGTGCATGCAGATCGCGCCGGTCCCAGCGCAGCAGATCGTCAAAGGTGCGGATGCCTGCGGATTCGAGGCTGGCTTGGGCGGCGGGGCCAATTCCCCAGATCAGACGCACGGACCGGGGCCGCAGAAAGGCAGTGGTTTCCGCCTTGCCAATGATCGAAAATCCGCGCGGTTTTTCGAGGTCAGAGGCGACCTTTGCCAGAAATTTGTTATGCGACAGGCCGATGGAGCCGGTCAGGCCCAATTCATCCTTCATCCGCTTGATCAGCCGCGCCAGCATGACCGCAGGTGGCGCGTGATGCAGTTTGGCGGTGCCGCGCAGGTCCATGAACGCCTCGTCCAGCGACAAGGGTTCGACCAGCGGCGTGAGTTCATCCATCATCGCCCGGATCGCGCGCGAGGCTTTGGTATAGGCGTCAAAGCGGGGTTTGATCACCACAGCCTCTGGGCAGAGTTTCAGGGCCTGAAACATCGGCATCGCCGAGCGTACGCCTTTGATCCGCGCCAGATAGCAAGCGGTTGAGACCACGCCGCGTTTGCCGCCGCCAATGATGACGGGTTTGTCGACCAGATCGGGATTATCGCGTTTTTCGACCGAGGCATAAAACGCGTCGCAATCCATATGCGCGATGGACAGGTCGAACAATTCCGGGTGCCGCGTCACCCGGGGAGAGCGGCAGGCCGGACAGCGGGTTTCACTGTCGAAAGTCGTCAGGCAATCACGGCATAATGCGGGCATGGCGCATCATAGGCGGTATGGGTGCACAAAAAAGAGACTTTATGCCTCCGGCGGGGATATTTAGGCTCGGAAGATGCGGGAATTTGTTTGCGCGGCTGCGATGTTTCACCTATCGCTGCCGCAATACACGCCATCCGGGAGAGAACGGATGTCCGTCGCCGAAGGAGCAACCGCCCCGGTCACTCTCAGGCACAAAGGACCGGTTGGGGTGCAACACGCCGAAGAGAGACCTTGAATGGTCCGCCGAAGGAGCAAGCCCACGATTGGGTGAATCTCTCAGGCACAGCGACGGCGGGGGCGAATGCGCGCAAGCGCCTGATTGGCGGAGAAAAGCCATGCCTTCGATTGCTGTTATCGGTGCCGGGATTACCGGCGTCACCACTGCCTATTCCCTGATGATTCGTGGGTTCGACGTGACGGTCTATGACCGTCAGCGTTATGCCGGGATGGAAACGAGCTTTGCCAATGGCGGGCAGTTGAGTGCCTCCAACGCAGAAGTCTGGAATCAATGGTCCACGGTGCTGAAAGGCATCAAATGGATGTTGCAGGGCGATGCGCCTTTGTTCGTGAACCCGCGCCCCGGTTGGCACAAGGTCAGCTGGATGATGGAATTTCTGGGCAATATCCCGAATTACAAATCCAATACGGTCAAGACTGCCCGTCTGGCGGTTGCGGCCCGTGCGGGGCTGGCCGAGATGGCGGAAAAGTCCGGTGTGGATTTCGATTTCAGCCCGGCGGGGATTTTGCATTTCTACAAGACCGACAAGGATCTGCGCCATGCCCGTATGGTGAATGGTCTGTTGCGCGAAGGCGGGCTGGACCGCCGTGAATTGACGGTGGATGAGGTGCTGGCGCGTGAACCCACCCTGCGCGGCGATATCATCGGCGGGTTCTGGACCGAAAGCGACAGCACCGGGGATATCCATAAATTCACCATGGGGCTGGCGGAATGGCTGAAGACTCAGGGCGTGCAGTTCCGTCTGGGTGCGCCTGTCACTGATCTGCATGTCAAGGATGACGGGGTTTATGTCGAATGTGGCGATGAGGCCCGGTTTGACGGGATCGTCATTTCCGCCGGTGTCGCCAGCCGCAAATTCGCGGCCAAGCTGGGGGATCGGGTCAATATCTATCCGGTCAAAGGCTATTCCATCACCGTCAATCTGAATGATGCGGCCAGTCAGGCGGCGGCACCGACGACATCGCTGTTGGATGACAAGGCGAAGATCGTCACATCCCGTCTGGGTCAGGACCGGCTGCGCATTGCTGGCACGGCGGAATTCAACGGTGAGAACCGTGATATTCTGGAACGCCGGGTGCGCCCGCTGATCGCATGGTGCGAGACGCATTTTCCCGATGTTTCCACCGAAAACTGCGTGCCGTGGGCGGGGCTGCGCCCGATGATGCCCAATATGATGCCGCGTGTGGGGCCGGGCAAGAATGACCGCGTGTTCTATAACACCGGCCACGGCCATCTGGGCTGGACCTTGAGCCCGGCCACGGCGGATTCGATTGGTGCGGCTGTCATGGCCCGGTTTCGCAGCAATGCCTCTGCGGCGGCGCAATTGCAAACGGCGGCCCCTGTGCTTAAGTAAAGTCGCAGCAACAGACAGGATACACTCATGAACCCCGATCCCTTTATCGCCGAGATGATCGGGGCCAATATCGTGTATTTCGTGCTGGCCGTTTTCATCATCATCTGCATCATGGCCGGTGTGCGGATCGTCCCGCAATCCGAGAAATATGTGGTTGAACGTCTGGGCCGTCTGCAATCGGTGCTGGGCCCCGGCATCAATTTCATCGTGCCGTTTCTGGATCGCGTCCGGCATAAAGTGTCGGTGCTGGAACGCCAATTGCCGCCGATGACGCAGGATGCGATCACCTCGGATAACGTGTTGGTGCAGGTCGAAACCTCGGTCTTCTACCGGATTATCGAACCGGAAAAGACGGTTTATAGGATTCGCGATGTGGATGCGGCGATTGCGACGACTGTTGCGGGGATCGTCCGATCCGAGATTGGCCGGATGGAGCTGGATCAGGTGCAGGCCAACCGCAGCCGGTTGATCGAGGCGGTGCGCGAACAGGTCGCCCAGCAGGTCGATGATTGGGGGATCGAGGTGACGCGGGCCGAGATTCTGGACGTGAACCTTGATCAGGCAACCCGTGCGGCGATGTTGCAGCAGTTGAACGCCGAACGCGCGCGCCGGGCGCAGGTGACCGAGGCCGAGGGCAAGAAACGGTCGGTCGAATTGCAGGCGGATGCTGATCTTTACGCGGCAGAGCAGGAGGCCAAGGCACGCCGCGTGCTGGCAGATGCGGAGGCCTATGCGACGCAGGTTGTTGCTGTCGCGATTGCTGAGAACGGATTGGAAGCGGCGCAATATCAGGTCGCGCTGAAACAGGTCGAGGCGATATCCAAGATGGGCGCGGGGCAGGGGAACCAGACCGTGGTCTTGCCCGCCAATGCGCTGGATGCTTTTGCCGATGCGTTCAAGATGTTGAAGGGGCGCTGATATGACATTGTGGGCAGAATGGTGGGTCTGGATGTCAGCCGCCCTCGTGCTGGCAACGGCAGAGGTGTTGATCCCCGGCTATATCTTTCTGGGCTTCGCCATCGGCGCGGGGCTGATGGGATTGTTGATCCTGATCGGCGTGTCTGGCATCGGGCTGGCGCTGACGCTGGTGATCTTTGCGGTGCTGTCGCTTTTGTCCTATCTGGCGATGCGCCGGTTTTTTGCGCTGCGCAAAGGGCAGGTCAAGGTCTGGGAAACCGATATCAACGATTAGGGGCTGTGGCCTGCGGGGATAACAATTCGCGCAGGATGCTGTCGGCGGCGGCTTTCGGATCGGCCATTTGCCAGATCGGGCGTCCGACGACGACGTGATCTGCGCCATTCGCGATGGCCTGTGCCGGGGTCATGACACGTTTCTGATCACCGAGGTCAGCGCCGACAGGGCGCACACCGGGGGTGACGATCAGCTTGCCTGCGGATTCTGGCAGGGCTCGGATCAAGGCGGCCTCTTGCGGTGAGGCAATCACCCCATCGGCGCCGTTCATCAAGGCGATCCCGGCGCGTTCCTGCACCAGATCGGTCAGATCGCCCGCTTTCATGCAGGACGCATCCAGATCACCGCGGTCCAGCGAGGTCAGGATCGTCACGGCGAGGATTTTCATATCCGACCCTGCCGCCCCTTCGCGCGCTGCGCGCACCACATGCGGGTCGCCATGGACCGTCAGGAAATCCAGATCGAACTGGGCGATGCCGCGCACCGCAGCCTCGACCGTGGCACCGATGTCGAAGAGTTTCATATCGAGGAAGATACGTTTGCCTTGATCCTGCTTCAGTTCATTGGCCAGCGCCAGCCCGCCACCTGTCAGCATGCCCAGCCCGATCTTGTAGAAACTGACGCTGTCGCCAAGGGCGGCTGCCAGTTCCAGCCCGGCCACGACATTGGGCAGATCCATCGCAACGATCAGGCGGTCATCTGGCATCTTGGCAATCCTTATGTGTTTGTTGCGGTCTAGCCTGTGGCTTGGTCTTGCGCAATCAATCAGCTCCACCCATTTATCGTATGAGGCCCAATTGGGCATGTGCCGCAAAGTCGGGCATGACCGTCACCGGGCGCTTAACAAAGGAGAAAAGACATGAACTTAGATAAGTTCACAGAGCGGTCGCGCGGTTTTATCCAATCCGCCCAGACGATTGCGATCCGTGAAAGCCACCAACGGTTGGCGCCGGAGCATCTGCTGAAAGCCTTGATGGACGATGAAGAAGGCCTTGCCGCCAATCTGATCACCCGTGCCGGTGGCCGTCCTGCCGATGTGCTGGCTGCGGTCAACGCAAGCCTTGCCAAGCTGCCGCAGGTCACGGGCGATGCCGCGCAGGTCTATCTGGACAATGTCACCGCCAAGGTGGTGGATGAGGCTGAGAAGATCGCCAAAAAGGCGGGCGATAGTTTCGTGCCGGTGGAACGGCTGCTGACTGCGCTGGCGCTGGTGAAATCCAAGGCCAAGGATGCGCTGGATGCCGGTGGTGTCACAGCCCAAGCCTTGAATGCCGCGATCAACGATATGCGCAAAGGCCGCACCGCTGATAGTGCGAGCGCCGAAGATGGCTTTGACGCGCTGAAGAAATATGCCCGCGATCTGACCGAAGCTGCCGAGCAAGGCAAGATCGACCCGATCATTGGCCGGGACGAGGAAATCCGCCGTGCGATGCAGGTGCTGTCACGCCGGACCAAGAACAACCCGGTGCTGATCGGGGAACCCGGTGTCGGGAAAACGGCGATTGCCGAAGGCTTGGCGCTGCGTATCGTCAACGGCGATGTACCGGAATCCCTGCGCAACAAGAAACTGATGGCGCTGGATATGGGGGCGCTGATCGCCGGGGCGAAATATCGCGGTGAGTTCGAGGAACGGCTGAAGGCTGTTCTAAAAGAAATCGAAGCCGCCGCTGGTGAAATCATCCTGTTCATCGATGAGATGCACACGCTGGTTGGCGCGGGCAAGGCTGATGGCGCGATGGATGCGGCCAATCTGATCAAACCCGCACTGGCGCGGGGGGAATTGCATTGTATCGGTGCGACAACCTTGGCCGAATACCGCAAATATGTGGAAAAGGACGCAGCGCTTGCGCGGCGGTTCCAGCCGCTGCTGGTGGAAGAACCGACTGTCGTGGACACGATCAGCATCCTGCGCGGGATCAAGGAGAAATACGAGTTGCACCACGGCGTGCGGATTTCGGATTCGGCGCTGGTTGCGGCGGCGACGCTGTCGCATCGTTATATCACTGACCGTTTCCTGCCGGACAAAGCCATCGACCTGATGGACGAGGCCGCCAGCCGTCTGCGGATGGAAGTGGACAGCAAGCCCGAAGAACTCGACGCGCTCGACCGACAGATCCTGCAATTGCAGATCGAGGCGGAGGCGTTGAAGAAAGAAGACGACAAGGCGTCCAAGGACCGGCTCGAAAAGCTGGAAAAGGAACTGGCCGATGTGCAGGACCGCGCGTCAGAGATGACGGTGAAATGGCAGGCCGAGCGTGACAAGCTGGAAGATACCCGTGGCGTCAAGGAGCGGCTGGACCGCGCGCGCGCCGATCTGGATATCGCCAAGCGCGAAGGCAATCTGGCGAAGGCGGGGGAGCTGTCCTATGGCGTGATCCCGCAGCTTGAGCGCAAACTGGCAGAAGTTGAGGCCAACGACGACCTGATGGTCGAAGAGGCGGTGCGCCCCGAACAGATCGCCGAAGTCGTCGAACGCTGGACTGGGATTCCGATGTCGAAGATGCTGGAAGGCGAACGCGACAAGCTGCTGCGCATGGAAGAGGAATTGGGCAAGCGCGTGATCGGCCAGAAATCCGCCGTGCGCGCCGTCGCCAATGCCGTGCGCCGCGCGCGGGCGGGTTTGAATGACGAAAACCGCCCGCTTGGGTCGTTTCTCTTCCTCGGGCCGACCGGCGTCGGGAAAACCGAATTGACCAAGGCGGTGGCCGAATATCTGTTCGATGATGACAGCGCCATGGTGCGGATCGATATGTCCGAATTCATGGAAAAACATGCGGTGTCACGGCTGATCGGCGCGCCTCCGGGCTATGTCGGTTATGATGAAGGTGGCGTGCTGACCGAGGCGGTGCGGCGGCGCCCCTATCAGGTGATCCTGTTTGATGAGGTTGAGAAGGCGCATCCCGATGTGTTCAACGTGCTGTTGCAAGTGCTGGACGACGGTGTGCTGACCGATGGGCAGGGCCGACACGTCGATTTCAAACAGACGCTGATCATTCTGACCTCGAACCTTGGCGCGCAGGCGCTGAGCCAATTGCCCGATGGGGTGGATTCCAGCGCCGCGAAACGCGATGTGATGGAGGCAGTGCGCGGGCATTTCCGCCCGGAATTCCTGAACCGTCTGGATGAGACGATCATCTTTGACCGCCTGGCGCGCGAGGATATGACGGGGATCGTGACGATTCAGTTGGGTCTGCTGGAAAAACGGCTGGCCGGGCGGAATATCCACCTCGATCTGGATCAGGCCGCGCTGCAATGGCTGGCGGATGAAGGTTATGATCCGGTGTTCGGGGCGCGTCCGCTGAAACGGGTGATCCAGCGCGCATTGCAAGACCAGCTGGCCGAGATGATCCTTGGCGGCGACGTCACGGAAGGGGCTGCGGTCAAGGTGACGGCAGGGCCGGAAGGGCTGGTCGTCGGTGACAGGGTCGCCACCAGCAGCCGGGTCGCGCCACCCAACCTGCCGCTCCATTAAACGAAAAAGCCCCGGTCAGTAACCGGGGCTTTGCCTTGTCCAAGGGGACAGATCTTACATTGGGGGCAGGATCACTGCGTCGATGACGTGGATCACGCCATTCGATGCTTCGATGTCTGCGGTCACGACATTGGCGTCGTTTACGGTCACGCCACCTTCGGTGCCGATGGTGACGTCAGCGCCGTTCACGGTTGTCGCTGTCATGCCGTCAGTCAGGTCGGTGGACATGACGGAACCAGCCACAACGTGGTACGTCAGGACTGCGGCCAGTGCTTCCGGATCGGCCAGCAGGCTTTCAACGGTGCCTTCTGGCAGGGCTGCGAAAGCTTCGTCAGTAGGGGCGAAGACGGTGAACGGACCTTCGCTTTTCAGCGTGTCGACCAGACCGGCGGCCTCAACAGCGGCGACCAGTGTGGTGAATGTGCCTGCTGCGACGGCGGTGTCGACGATATCCATCTGGTGGTTATCGGCGAAAGCAACCGAAGACATTGCGGTTGTCGTGGCAAGTGCGATGAAAGTTCTGCGTAGCATGGTAATTTCCTCTTTCATTTGAAATGCCTTTGCGTTGGCATCGGGCTTTCTACGTGTCGGTTTGCGTGTGGATCAGAGGGGATTCCCGCCGAGCGCGCTTGACCGAAAAAGCGCGCGCACTAAGCCCGTGACAGTCAGGATTTCAAATCACCCTGCCGTGAAATCACGTGAAAATAATGTGGGAAACTGCAACATTTCAGAGGCTGGCAGCAACGTGAGAAACCATTGCACTGTTTTTGTCGTATATAAAGACAACTGACCAAAGGAGAGAGCAATGGCCTATCGCTGGAAGAACGACCTGACGCATGCGGATGTGACGCCCAAAGCGCAATATCTGAACCGTCGCCAGATTCTGGCGGGCACCGCCGGGCTTGGGGCGATTGGCCTTGTCGGCAACGCGCAGGCGCAATCCAATATGGAACCCAACACGCTGGAAGAAATCACCAGCTACAACAATTTCTTTGAATTCGGCACGGGCAAATCGGACCCCGCCGCCAATGCCCATCAACTTGTCACATCACCTTGGTCGATCACTGTGGACGGTCTGGTGGATCGCCCCGGCACCTATGCTTTGGGTGATCTGCTGGCGGGGTTGACGGTCGAAGAACGCATCTACCGTTTCCGCTGTGTCGAGGCCTGGTCGATGGTGATCCCCTGGAACGGCATTGAACTGGCCGATATTCTGGGTCAGGTCGGTGTCCAGTTCGGTGCGCGTTATGTCGCCTTTGAAACCGTGGTTCAGCCCGAGAATATGATTGGCGTGCAGCGCGGCGTGCTGGATTTCCCCTATGTCGAAGGTCTACGGATTGATGAGGCGATGCATCCGCTGGCGATCATGGCGACAGGGATCTATGGCGAACCGCTGGCCAATCAGAACGGCGCGCCGATCCGTCTTGTCGTGCCGTGGAAATATGGGTTCAAATCGATCAAGTCGATTGTCCGCATCACCCTGACCGATCAGGAGCCGCCGAATACCTGGGCCGGGATCAACGCGCGCGAATATGGTTTCTATAGTAACGTGAACCCCAATGTGGATCATCCGCGCTGGAGCCAAGGGTCAGAGCGGCGTATTGGCGGCGGTCTGTTTGCTGCGCGGCAGGACACGCTGATGTTCAACGGTTATGATGAAGTGGCCAGCCTTTATGAAGGGATGGACCTGTCAGTATTCTACTGATCCGGTCCGGGTAGATATGTCATGAGTATTTCAGCCACGATCAACGGCGCGTTGCGCAAGGTCCCTGCCTGGCCACTTTATATCGTCGCCGCCGCCTATGCGGGATGGGAGTTCTGGCGCGCGCTCAACCAGATGGGTCCCTATCTGGTTGAACCGATCAATGTGCTGGAACGCAGCTACGGCGAAATCGCCCTGATCCTGCTGGTCGCGGGGCTGGTGGTGACGCCGCTGCGCAAATGGACGGGGGTGAACCTGATCAAGTTCCGCCGCGCGATTGGTCTGTCGGCATTCTTTTTCGTGCTGGCGCATTTTCTGGTCTTCGCGGTTCTGGATGTGCGCAATCTGGCCAATGTCTGGACCGAGATTGTCAAACGTCCCTATGTGACGATCGGGATGGCCGGGTTTTTGTTGTTGGTGCCGCTGGCGGTCACCTCCAACAATCTGGCGATCCGCAAGATGGGGGCGGCTGCGTGGCGGCAATTGCATAAGCTGTCTTATGTGGCGGCTGTTCTGGGGGCGGTGCATTACATCTGGCTGGTGCGCGGGTTCCAGTGGGAACCGATCATCTATCTGGCGGTGATCATCGGGTTGGTGGCGACTCGCTATGTGAGTCTACCGGGTCGCAAACAACCGGCCTGAGGCAGATATCGTCAGATCGACTCGCAAACCCGGCCATGATCGAGGCCGGGTTTTGCATTTTCGATGATTCACCGGTGATTTCCGGGCCCATTCGTGGTGATTCACAGATTCCAGGGCGTGATGTTGATGCCAAACCCGGTCCGTGTTGTGTATAAGGCTGGGGGTAAGTTGATATCGCCTGTGTTCTGTTTTCACTCCGCCTAACAAAATTGCAAATCTTCCTAGGGTCGGCGAACGTAAATTACTCTAACCCCCTCAAAACATGAAAAAATCAGGGGATGTCATAAAAAATGCATCTTTCTTCAAAAAGGGGGTTGCGGGTGTGTGCTACTAACCGTAGAACCCCCCTCACCGGCGGCGCAGAGATGCAGACGACGGGGCGCAGGACGGGACGGACGGTTGGGAACGACGGGAAGTTTTGGAGGGCGGTAAGAAGAAATTCTGAGG
>JAFPBO010000025.1 GCA_017390475.1 Loktanella sp. | reverse complement strand
CTGTCATGGGAACCTCCTGTCTGATGATTGAGAAGACCTCAATCGTCAGCCCAGAAGGGCCTGCCGCAAAGAAAAACCGTGAAATCAGTGCCGACCTCGCGGTCAGGTGCCAATGCCGCGGAGCGGCTTAGTCCTCCCGCCCTCCCAGTCGAGAGACTTCGCGAGTGCGGCGAAGATCTGATGGCCGCAGCGAACGGCAGGAAGGTCCCGCATTGTGAGAGTTCATGTGCCGAGCGGCGAACGGCAGCTATACTGCAGCCGAAGACGCATCAGCGCTCGGTGTCCGGTGCAAAACCCGATAAACGGTCGGCCTCGATACGTCGAACAACTCTGCCAGATCGCTGATCGAGTAATCACCCGTGTCGTACATGCGGCGCAATTCTGTCTGACGGCGATCCGATAGCTTTGGTTTTTTGCCCTTCAGCCGCCCCTTGGTGCGGGCGATGGCCATACCTTCGTTGGTGCGCATTCTGACAAGGTCAGCCTCGAACTCAGCAAAGGTGGCGAGGATGTTGAAGAACATCTTTCCCATCGGATCGGTCGGGTCATGGACCGATGTGCCCAATGCCAGTTTCACCCCGCGCTTCTCCAGTTCATCCGCGATGGCTCGGGCGTCCGGGACCGACCGCGCCAGTCGGTCCAGCTTCGGCACGACAAGCGTGTCCCCTTCGCGGACTGCTGCCAGTGCCTGAGCCAGACCTGGCCGCTCCCGGTTCGTGCCGGTCAATCCATGATCGGTGTAGATCCGGTCTTCCGCCACATCGAGGTCGAGGAGCCCAGTCCGTTGTGCGGAAAGGTCCTGCTTGTCGGTTGAGCACCAGGCATAGCCAACACGAGTTTTCGTCATGGATGCATCCTTGGGCCGGAATTGGCCGAGCTTCGTTTTGGCCGTGATCGTATGTAACGCAAAAGGCCCCTTCAATGATACTATAACCGGACCAGTCAAATGAGAATCGTTTTCCGTCGCGAACACTGAGAGCAGTTCGTTGATAATCCGGCGTCCGTTCATCGATCCCCTTACGGACAGTCTGACTGCGCTGCCCGAAGACCGACGCACCGAGGCGTTGCGCCGGTTCAACATACTGCGCCAGCACCTGATCGACGAAGTCCCCCTGACGGAAGTGGCCCGTGTCAGTGGTATCTCACTGCGCACGCTGCAAAGGTGGACGTCCCGATATCAGCGCTTTGGGCTTGCCGGACTTGCAAGAACACCGAGATCTGATGCCGGGCAACGGAGGCTATCGTCTGAACTGGTCGAGCTGATTGAAGGGCTGGCCTTACACAAACCCCGTCTCTCTAACGCCGCAATCCACCGGCGCATCATCCCGATTGTAAAATCGCGTGACTGGCCTGTCCCTTCTTATGCCATGATACAGTCAATCGTGAATAGCCTTGATCCCGCGCTTGTCACGCTCGCTCATGACGGCGCAGCCGCCTATCGTGACCGGTTCGAAATGATTCATCGTCATCGGGCCGAAAAACCGAATGCTGTCTGGCAGACAGACCACACGCAGCTCGATCTAATCATCCTGGATACGAATAGTGCGCCGGTGCGGCCGTGGCTTACCATCGTGCTTGATGATCATTCCCGTGCAGTGGCTGGGTACGCCGTCTTTGTCGGTGCACCTTCTGCTATCCAGACCGCTCTTGCCCTGCGGCAAGCTATCTGGCGCAAGGATACGCCTTCCTGGCCGATTTGTGGCCTGCCGGATGTTTTATACACCGATCACGGCAGCGACTTCACCAGCAAGCACCTTGAGCAGGTCGCAGCCGACCTGCGCATTGAGCTTGTGTTTTCTACGGTTGGCCGGCCACAGGGGCGCGGCAAGATCGAGCGGTTTTTCGGAACCATCAACACTGAGCTGTTGCCTGAGTTACCGGGGGCTTTGTCGAACGGAAAACCAGCCTCACCGCCACGCCTGTCGCTTGGCGAGTTGGAGGTTGCCGTGAAGACCTTCATCACCGCAGTGTACAACGCGCGCACGCATAGCGAAATCGATGTGCCACCCAATGAGGCTTGGCGGGGTGACGGCTGGCTACCTCGTATGCCTAACAGTCTGGAACAGCTCGATCTGTTGCTGGTGATGGCCTTAAAGACCCGGCAGGTCCGCCGTGACGGCTGGCTACCTCGTATGCCGAACAGTCTGGAACAGCTCGATCTGCTGCTGGTAATGGCCTTAAAAAACCCGGCAGGTCCGCCGTGACGGCATCCGGTTTCAGGGCTTGCTCTACACCGATCCCACACTTGCAGCCTATGTCGGCAAAACGGTCAGCATCCGCTATGACCCGCGCGACATCACCGAACTGCGCGTGTTCCACCGCGACCGGTTTTTGTGCCGCGCTGTCAGCGCCCATCATGCGCATCACACAATATCACTCAAGGATATCCAACAGGCCCGCACCGCCAGGCGGAAGGCTTTGCGCAACGAGATCACGGTAAAATCCAGACAGATCACCGAGTTTTTTCCCAAACCTGTGCCACCTCCAAGTCGTGAAAAGCAAAATCCCGTATCGCCTGACGCCCCGCGCCAAAAGCTGGTCCTGTATAAAACGGACAAGACGCCATGAGCCGCCAGACTCGCCGGACCGGTACTTTCCTCGTCACCCGCGAACATAAGCGGTTTGTCGAGTTCGCGAACGCAGTGCGCCGCAATGCAACCATCGGCTTGTGTCATGGTCGGGCGGGCGTTGGCAAAACCTTGTCAGCCCGCCGCTATGCCAATTGGGACCTGATCGAACCGCTGATAACGACATGGGGTAGGCGTGAAGACTCGGACAAGAAAGTGTATGCAGCATCGGCCCGCGCCCGCACCTTGTTCTACACACCGCCAGTGGGCGGCAGTATCGCGGCGCTGCGCAAGGACATTCAACCATTTATCATGCGACTATGCGTTTGCATTGACAGCTACGGGAACCCCAAGTGGGCGGAGCGACCTCTAACACCGCTTGGCCTGATAGAGTTGGTAATCATTGACGAAGCCGAACGCCTTACCATGACCGGCCTGGAGTTCCTGCGCGACCAGTTCGATCGCAGTGACGCTGGGCTGATCCTGATCGGTATGCCCGGCATTGAAAAACGGATGTCGCAATACCCGCAACTCTACAGCCGAATAGGTTTTGTGCATGAATACCCACCGCTTTCGAAGGATGAGATGCAATTCGTTTTGCAGCGGCAATGGAGGAAATGGGGCTTTGGCCAGGATGATGCAGATTTTACCGACGACCGTGTTGCTGCCGCCATCATCCGACTGACAGCTGGCAACTTCCGTCTTTTGCAACGCCTGTTCATGCAGATCGAACGCATCGCTCGCATCAATGAAATGGCCGCAATCACCGAAGACGTCGTAGAGGCCGCCGCTCAGACCCTCGTCATCGGAAACGCCAATTAACGCTCAAAAAACACCGCCACGTAGCGATCAAGTTCACAGCATCGCGCAACATCCTACTTCCATCATGCAAGGTTTATGGCTATTTTATCCATATAACCTTGCAAGGATTTGCCCGTGAAAGCTGCCGCCCAGACCACATGGAACAAAGGCCGCGTCGTGGGCAAAAAGCCTCCGTTGACCCCCGACCAGGTCTCCCTGATCCGGATGATCCTGCGCCAGGAAAAAGCGCTGCGTGATCTGGCGCTATTCAACACCGCCCTTGATACCAGTTTCCGGGGTTCCGATCTGGTGCGGCTGCGGGTGGCCGATGTCGCCACGCCTGCCGGGGTGCGCGAGGTCGTCGAAATCCGGCAGAAGAAAACCGAGGCCCGCAATGCGCGCCCGGTCCAGGCGCGATTGTCTTCAAACACGCGCGACAGCCTGCGCGCCTATCTCACCGCCTCTGAAAAGCCGCTGCACGGCTGGTTATTCACAGGGCAGGGGGCACGGTGGTCCAATACCCACCTTAGCGAAAGCCAGCTCTGGCGGTTGTTCGGGTCCTGGTTGGAAAAGGCGCGCCTCGATCCCAGTCTTTATGGCCTGCATTCGCTGCGCCGGACCTTCCCAACACATATCTACCAGCAGACCGGCAACCTGCGCGCGGCCCAGCTGCTGCTCGGCCATGCCAGCATTGAAAGCACGAAAGAATACATCGTCACCGAACAAGCCGAAGCCCTCGAAATTGCCTGCAAGTATCACCTGTGATGGCCATGCAGACCTATCTTGAGAAACGTCAGCCTGCGCATAAAATGGCCCGGTTTTACCGGATGGCTGTCATGCCCAACTTGTTTGGCGAATGGACGCTGTACCGCGAATGGGGCCGCATCGGGCAGGGCGGTCAGGTGCGGATGGATTGGTTCGCGGACGAGAGCAAGGCCGTCGCCGCGCTGATCAGGCTGGAAGCGTCCAAGCGTCAGCGAGGTTACTGGATCGAGCCGCAGCAACTGGCGATGTTCAGATGACAGCGTGACGGCCTCGCACAAGCCTCTCGACTGGGCGGCGTTGCTGCTTTTAAGCCGAGTAAATCTCGTCATTGTAGGGTGCCTGAAAAGTATAGTAATTATACCATTCTCAACATATATTGCCTCTTATGAAGTTCGAGTATGACCCCGACAAAAGCGCCGCGAACCGTGAAAAGCACGGGATCGACTTTGATGAGGCCCAGGCCCTCTGGGATGATCCTTATCTGATCGAGGCCCCCGCCAACGTCACGGATGAGCCACGCTTTCTGGCGGTCGGCATGATTGGGGCCAGACACTGGACGGCTGTCTACACATACCGGAGCGACCGGGTGCGGATCATCTCCGTGCGCCGCGCACGCAAGCAGGAGATTGACCACTATGAAGGCGACTGAATTCGACGAACGGTTTGAGGCGGGCGAAGACATGTCCGCCCATGTCGATTGGACAAAGGCGCGCCGCCTCAATGTCGAGGCCAAGCGGGTGAATGTGGATTTTCCGACCTGGGTGGTCGCCGGTCTGGACCGGCAGGCCCAGAAGCTCGGAATTACCCGCCAGGCACTGATCAAGATGTGGATCGCTGAACGCCTGCAATAACGTGCCAAAACCCAAACGGTTTTGGCACGGGTTTTTGTCTGGCCTAAGTGATTGATCTATCAAGAAGCAGTGCGGAGCGGCAAAAACCACCGATATCGGTGAAAAACTCGGGCCACCAGATGTTGTGGTTTGGGTAGCTATCTTTCCTTGATTTTGGATTAAGTCACTGATTCAATATGATTATTGAATTGGAGGGCACAGCGATGATGGGGCAAATCAAGGAGAAAGGTCAGCTGTTTTACCGGTTCCGGATTGAGGATCATGTGCCCGCTGGCCATTTGCTGCGTCAAGTCGATGGGTTTCTTGATTTCTCCTCGCTCCGCGCAGAGCTCGCGCCGCTCTACAGCCACACTGGACGCCCTTCAGTCGATCCGGAATTGATGATCCGGATGCTGCTGATCGGATAATTGTTCGGCATTCGCTCCGAGACGAGGCTTTGCGAAGAGGTGCATCTCAACCTCGCCTATCGTTGGTTCTGCCGCCTGGGGCTTGAGGGCGCTGTTCCGGACCGGTCGACCTTCTCCAAGAACCGCCATGGTCGGTTCGCGGAGGGCGATGTCCTGCGGCGCGTTTTCGAAATGGTCGTGGCAGCCTGCGCCAAGGCCGGTCTCATCGGCGGTTCAGGCGCCTTGGTCGATGGCAGCACCGTCCATGCTGATGCCAATCGCGACAGACGGGCAAGCCCAGACGAGATCAGGGATATCTGGCAGGCGAAGGAAACGGTCTCCGGCCCCGTGCAGGCTTTTTCACCGATATCCACATGGTGTGATTGCGGCGGTCGCTCTCCAGAGGCGAACGAGGTCCGGTATATTGGCCTCATGGATATAAGCCGTGAGGAGAACGACCATGAAGAATTATGCCGGACTCGATGTGTCTCTGAAAGAGGTTTCGATCTGCGT
>JAFPBO010000024.1 GCA_017390475.1 Loktanella sp. | reverse complement strand
AGGCAAGGAACGTTTGGGGCGGATGACCAAGGCTGGCCAAGCCGATATCCGACGCCTTCTGATCATCGGGGCAATGTCGCGGCTGGGCTGGCTTGGACGGCGCACAATTACGGAGGGCAGCTGGCTGTCACGCATGTTGGCGCGCAAGCCCAAGATGTTGGTTGCGATTGCTCTGGCGAATAAGATGGCCCGCCAGATTTGGGCGATGCTGACTAAGAACGAAGATTACAGGGATCCGGCGCTGGCAGGCGGTGCATGATTATCATGTCGAACTGCTAGCGACGGTGCCAAGGGGAGTGTGAGAAGACGATGACCTGAATGGGCAAAACGATCGAACAGATCAGGATTGGGAAAACCAGGTGAAAGCTTAGTGCTGCAAGCACGCATGCGAGATTTGGACCCGATCCGCTGATCACCATCCCGGCCAGCGGCTTTTGGTAGTGCCGCATCGAAAGGCCTGACAAAAGTTCGCACTCGATCACACGCCAATAAGGTCAAAAACTTCTTGCACTACGGGCGGCAACCACAAAAGCTTTCAACCAAAAGCGCGCATGGAATATAGCTGAAAGGGCCGCAAGGATCGCGTAGGAGCTGGTCTGGGCGTGCTTCGCTATTACTTCTTATCAAGTCGCCGCCTCTGGGGTGGGCCAGCCTCAGCCTGCAGCTGGATCAGGCGCTCCAATCGTTCACCGCCGGTCCAGAGGTGGGCGGTCCACCCACAGGCATTTGCAGCAGCTACATTCTCTGCGGTGTCATCTATAAAGAGAATCTCACTCAATAGCGCCCCTGAGGCTTCCTCAGCCGCCTCAAAGAAGGCTGGGCTGGGCTTGCCCACGCCGATAGCAGCGGAATAGATCAGGCCATCGACATGCTGCGACAGACCCAACTCATTCATTATGTATGCAGCCCTTTCATGGTCCTGATTAGAAACGAGATAAACGCGATGGCCATGCTTTCTTAGTGTAGAGCAGGATGCGAAAAGCTGATGATCAACCCGACTATCGTTATAAAACCAGTAGCGGATCAGGTTATCAGCTTCGACTTGGGTTTTCATATCTGCCAATGCCTTTGCAAGGCAGCTGCGCAAATTGCTACGGCCAATTTGGATGTCGTCCCAATACTTCAGGAAGAAGTGTTGGGTCAGGCTTTCTGGAGATATTCCAAGATCCTTCTCAAGGCCGCTCGTCCAATGCGCACCGTCAACTGGCCGCCCCGAAATCAGCACTCCGTCAACATCAAGCATAATGCATTTTGTCATAGCATGCTCATGATCATACCAACGCAACAGTATGCGACGGACACATCGCCAGAGTTTTTCCCTTGAAAGCAATATCAGCAGACACATCACGCCCAAACCAGGATGGTGGAGCAAACGCTTGTGCCGCCTGAAGCGTGGGAAACTCTACCTCGACCACAACAAGAGGTGCCAGACGGCCACTGAAAATATCCAACTCAAATGTAAGGTCCTGCGTCAGCTTGCCGACGTAACGGATCTTTTCGATGCGACGTCCTTCAGTGGCAGGCCAAAGTTCCTCAAACTGATCACCGCTGATTGCCACCTCGATTTCAGAACGTTGCACAGTGCCCGGAGACTTCACCGTCAGAAAGTGCTCAGTATCGCGGCGACGCAATCGAACCTCCAACGAGTCACTTGCTTTGGTAAAATAGCCCTGCTGAATTGTCGTTGATGTCAAGCCTGCGAGTGGCGGAAGTTCCCTGATCAGGAACTTGCGTTCAATTTCGACCGATTGTTTGGTGCTGGTCATACCATTCTCATGCAGCAAGTATAATTTCCTCAGGTGCGCTATTGCCCGCATGCAACAATACCATGACACACAGTACCTGCGGTTGTTGTGCCCACGTGACTGCCGTCAGGTTGCCTGCATCCTGTTATGCAGCGCCTTTACAAGATCGCGGGAGGTGTGAAATGTCGCTAAAATTGTTACCGCCTCCGAGCCGACCTCGTACACGATCAGGTACGGCAAATCTGCGATACTGAGTTCCCGCGTTTCGGGATGACGTCCGGGGCGACCCAAGGCTGGAAAGTCAGGCAGCTTCTCTGCCGCACTCACGATGCCCCAATACACTTTTTCAGCTGCAACAGGATTATCCAAAGCGATGTAATCCACGATCCCTTCGAGATCGCGGGCGGCAGGTTCTGCAATGACCAGTTGCTTCAACGTGACCAGCCGTGCTTCGCAGCTATCCCTGTAAAGACCTCACCCGCTGGTGCGACTTTGCCGTCACGGGCGGCGGCGATGCCGTCTCTGATCCGATCCATCTGCCAGGTATTGGCTTCAAGATACTGCTCAATCGCCTGATTGACGATGTAGTTACGGGAACGGTCCATTGCACCCGCCAAAGCGTCGATCTCGGCCACCTTCGCAGTGCGGATGGTGATGGGTTCGGATGCGGCGCGTTGCGGCATAGTGTGCTCCATTGTAATCACCTGTAATCATAACATCACTTAGTGCGTAATCCAAGCCGTGATCCATGAGCGGACCGACTGCCTGCCATTCTGCCCCTTGGTTAATGCAGCAGTCCCTTTTGTACTACCTAACAAACTTACATGAATGATGCGGTCAAGCTTCGACGCTGAATGGGGACGGGGTTCAGCGCCTGTTCACACTACAAATCCTTGCGCTGCGGCAAGGCGATAAGGCGCGGATGCACAGCAAAACTTCTGTCTGCCCGCTGATGATGCATCCACCACGCGTAAGGCCCGTCAATGATTGGTGGTTCTTCTTGCGCATCAAAACCAAAGCCATATTGAAAGGCCGGGCTGCCAGCCACAGCAGCATAGCAACCTGCCCATTCAGTATGAAACGCCTGATGCACATGCCCACAAAGCAAGCGTACGGGCGCAGGGCTCGCCCGCAGGATCTCCGCCAACCGTGGGACACCTTCACAAAGCGCGGTGGCATTCCAATGGGCATTGCCGCTGGCGAAAGGCGGATGGTGGAGCATCAGGAACACCGGCGCATCACCCACAGCTAGCCGTCCGGCAAGCCAGTTAAGCTGGTCAGGACAAAGTGCCCCCTCCACCCTACCGGGGATGAGACTGTCGAGCCCGATGATACGGACGGACCCGACCATTGCATCGAAACATAGGAAAGGCGCATCTGCAAAAGGAACATCCCCCCCGAAGGTCGTGCGCATCGGCGCGCGTTGGTCATGGTTCCCCGGCACCATGAACAAAGGCATCGTCAGCGGCGCAAGGATCGTGCGGATCAGATCATAATCAGCTATTGATCCGCCATCAGCCACATCCCCGGTGATCAGCAGGGCGTCCGGCTTCTGCGGCAATGCCATCATATCCGCCACGATGCGGCGCGCCATCTCCGGGGCATCACGGCGAACCGGGGCGGTTTCAGGCAAGCCCGCAGAAATATGAAGGTCCGACAGATGAGCGATCAGCATGCGGGTTACCGTCCGATCCTTGACAGCACATCAGCTTTCAGAAAGCGCTCGATCACCAGCATGAACCCAATCGACGGTACCAGCAAGATCAGCGCGGTGATCGCGGCAATCTGATAATTTCCCCCCATCGAGGCGTTGAACATCAGGATTGGTAGTGTCGATATATCGGGTGTGCCGACGAAAAACGTGCCGGTAAATTCGTCGATACTGTCAAGAAACACAAAGATCGAAGCGGCGATCAGACCTGGAAAGGCCTGCGGCAGGGTAATGTCCTGGAATGTGCGCATTGGTCCGGCACCGAGATTGCGCGCGGCTTCCTCCATCGTGCGGTCAACGGCGGCAAAGGCGGCAGTGGCGATCCAGACGGCATAGACCAGCCCCGGCAGCGAATGCACAAGAACCACACCGATGTAAGTGCCGTTCAGGCCAAGGCCATAGAACATCCGGGCAATGTTGACGAAGATCGGCAGACTGGGAAAGGCTTGAGGCAACAGAAAAATCAGCATGATCAGCGTGCGGGCGGGCAGGGTCAGACGGGCCAGCGCATAGCCTGCAGGAACCGCCAGCGCCATCGACAGCCCGACAGTTGCCAACGCGATCCAGACCGAGGCGAAGAGTGACGTCCATGCTCCGGCACGCGGCCGGAACACCCGTTTCCAAAAATCAAAGCCATATTCGGTGGGATAGCGGGCCGGAAAAAACCATGTTTCAGCGAAGGCCCACATAAACAGATTGACCAGCGGGCCAAAGACGACAAAGGCGCATAGACCGATCATGATCGCAGGCAGCACCTGCGCCGCCAGATGACGCGCGCCTGACATGGCGGTTTCAACAAAGGTCGTTTTCATCGGCCATTCTCCGGCTGCTGCGCCAATGTCATGCGCAGATAGACAAAAGCGGCGACCACCGTGATCAGATATGAAAACAGACCCAGTGCATTGGCGACGGCATAATCGCCGTAGTAGGTGACCCGATGCGCCATCATCGAGGTCATCATCGTCGGGTTCCCGGCGATCAGCATCATCGGCACGGACAGAACAGACATGATGGTGACAAGCGACAGGATCAGCCCCACGGATAACGTGCCGCGCACCTGAGGCAGCAGGATCTCGATCAGGCAGCGCAGCTTTCCTGCGCCCATGTTCCGTGCAGCCTCGACCGTCGACCGGTCAACCGAGGCCATCGCCCCGGCCAAAAGCAACGTTACAAAAGGCACCTGTTTCCAAGCGAATGTCAGGACCAGACCGCGCCAGTCCAGCAGGCTTTGCGCGGTTGCCGGGTCCATCAACCCGCTGTCGATCAAAAGACTGTTCAGCAACCCGTTGCGTGCCAGAAAACTGCGCGCGGTCTGACCCGCCACGATGAACGGAATGAACAAGGGCCAGCGATACAGCCACCGCAGGACCGTCACCGCCCATGGCGTGGCACCCAGTGTCAGATAACCCGCAATTGCGATGGAAATCACTGCGATCAGACACAGCGACGCCAGGGCAACCAGCACCGTAAAGATCACATCGCGGCGATATAGTTCGAGCGCAGTGGCAAGATGGGCCGTCGTAAACCCGCCATCTGCATCGACAAAGGCAAAAACCACCGACCGCACCAAAGGCACGACATAAAGCAGCGCGATCGCCAATATCGCCGGAGCGATCAGCAAAAGGCCGGGCAACATCGCGCGCAACTGCGCAGATGGTTTTGGCATAGCAAGGGGGTCAGACATGAAACACTCGGGTATGCAGGGAACGATGCCATGGCGCGGCGGGGCTATCCCATCCGCGCCATGGCTGCGCGATCAGTTGGAAACCTGCCGCTCATAGGCTTCCAGAATGGCGCTGAAATATTCGGCCTGCGGCATCGACATGCCCCGTTCGGCTAAAACCTCTGGCGTCACATCCGTAAAAAGCACGGCCCATTCGTCGGCGGTCAGTTGTTCCTTGACTGCATTCGCGTCAATCCCCGGCAGCCAGTTGAAGCGGCGTACGATGCCTTCGGCTTGCACCTCCGGTGAGGTGGCAAGTTCGATGAATTTGACCGCCAGTTCAGCCTGCGCTGCCTTGTCAGGGACAACGTAGTACATCGGCTGGCCCGGCATACCCGGGGTGGGGATCAGCAGTTGCAGCTCGGGGTTCAGACGGCCATCGGCCACCCAAGTATAAAACATATCCATCCAGACCGGGCCCATCGCGATTTCGCCCCGGTTCAGCGCATCCAACGTCCCGGCATTGCCGGGGGTGATGGTAGCGGATTGGTTGAACGCCTTCAGTCCTTCCAGCGCCGGTGACCAGGACGCGGGAGTAGCTTCGTCAAAAGGCCCATTAATCAGCGTCTCTGCCATATCCGAAAAGGCATACATCCAGCCAAAGACAAATCCGACACCCGCCATGCCACCGGTGATCCCATTGTACCCGAATTGTCCGGGGTTCGCCTCGGCCCACTCGACCAAGTCGCTGTAGCTTTGTGGCGGGTTATCGACCAGAGCGGGATTATAGGCGATCGCAATCTGGCTTTGGAACATAGGCATCACATAGCCCGACACATCCACGCCAAGCGCGTTTTCTGCATTGGCGGCATTGACGAGCTCGTCTGTCGCTGTGCGGTCACGATAGGACTGCAGCAATCCTTCCGACACCATTTGTCCGGCCATGCGCTGATGGACCACGCCGACATCGACATCCCAGACGTCGTTGTCTTTCTGAGCGGTTAGCTTTTCATACATCGCCTGACTACCACCATCACCCGGCCCTGTCCCCAGCGCCCGCACGGTCACGCCAGGGTTCTGTTCTTCGAACAGGGGACCAAGGTAATCGTTGATGTAATCCACCATATTGGTGTCGCCCGCTGTCACGACATTCAATGTCTGCGCGGCAAGAGGAAGGCTGAAGACAGCGCTGAGCGCCGCACCAAGTACAATCGTCCGTTTCATTTAAAATTTCTCCACATTTGGGTCTGGGATCAGTTCGGTAACAACATTTGGTCGGGACCGAACGCCATGAGAGAGGCCGCC
Organism: Loktanella sp.; assembly: GCA_017390475.1. GTDB lineage: Bacteria > Pseudomonadota > Alphaproteobacteria > Rhodobacterales > Rhodobacteraceae > Yoonia. Next base: position 32,092 of record JAFPBO010000024.1, on the reverse strand, counting down.
GGCACTGCGACGCAAACCTCTGATCCCGGCGCAATTGGCGCGCCGGAAACTGCTGCAATCACCTCGGCCCCGGTATCGAGCTGCAAGTGATACCCACCGCCGGTATAGGCACAGTCCAGAACCGTACCGTGCCGCGTCAGCGCATTTGCAGCGGACGCTTCGGCAATCCGTGCCTCCACACTGCGAAAACCAAGGGTCGTTGCCTGCACCGGATCTTCGGCGCGGCCAGCGACGATATTGTCCACCCCAAGAAATCGGCCTGCATCCAGATCGGCCGGGCGGGTATAAAGGCTTTGCGGCGCTGCGACTTGCACCACCCTGCCGTCGCGCATCAGCACGATTGTATCGGCCATCGACAGGGCTTCTTCCTGATCGTGGGTGACCATGATCGTGGTGATGCCAAGTTTCTGCTGAAGCCGCCGCAATTCGCCGCGCAGATTGCGGCGGATCGCGGCATCAAGGTTAGACAACGGCTCGTCCAGTAGAAGAACTGGTGGATCAATGATCAGCGCCCGGCCAAGCGCTACGCGCTGGCGCTGCCCGCCCGACAGACTGGTAACCTTACGCTCGCCAAAGCCCGACAGATCCAGAAGATCGAGGATGTGCTCTGCCCGCGCCGCCCGCTCTGCCTTTGCCACGCCGCGCAATTTCAGCGGATAGGTCAGATTGCCCACGACCGTCATATGCGGCCACAGCGCGTAGGACTGGAAAACCATCGCCGTTCCGCGCTTTTCCGGTGGCAACGCCGCGACAGATCGCGCCCCCAGACGTATGTCCCCCGACGAAAGCGGGGCAAATCCGGCGATGGCCCGCAACAATGTCGTTTTCCCACAACCGGATGGCCCAAGCAGGCAGGTGAAGCTGCCTGCAGCCACGTCCAGTGTTACATCATGCAGGATCTGCGCACCGCCCAGACGGATACAAAGCCCTTGTAATGCCAACGCCTCGATTCCCATACCGCCCTCCTGTGGTGCTTATTTGCAATCGCGTGCACTCGTGATTCTTGCAAATATTTCCATTTATGTTGGTTGATTATTCTTGATATGTAACAATGAAGTGTAATTGATGAACACGCGTTCATTTGTGTAGAGAACAGGGCTTCAACATGCGGGTAACGGCAGATGATGTAGCAGCCAAGGCGGGGGTGTCCCGATCTGCCGTTTCGCGAGCTTTTACCAAAGGCGCCAGCATCCAGCCTGACAAGCGGGACCACATTCTAGCCGTGGCTAATGATCTTGGTTATCGCCCGAACATGATGGCGCGCAGCCTGACCGGCGGAGCGACCGGCTTAATCGCTGTCGTTGTTGGCACGATCTCCAGCCCCTATGAAAGCTGGTTTCTAGAAGTGCTGTCGCAGGACATCCGCAGCCTAGGCATGTGGCCATTACTTGTCGCCGTAGCACCGGGACAAGAAATTGAACCCGCATTGGACCATGCGCTGGCGTATCAGGTGGATGGGGCCGTGATCGCGGCAGGATCGGTCAGCCGCGCGCTGGTGGAACGCTGTTCCGCACATGGCTCGCCGGTCGTCGTCATTGGCCGCGTGCTGGAAGGGGGCGGTGTCGATTCCGTCTGCTGTGATAACCGGGCCGGCATGGAAATGCTCGTCGCGCGGCTGGCGGCGACGGGTCGCAGCCACATCGCCTGGATCGGCGGGCGACTCGAAGCTTTCTCAAATGTTGAACGGTATAACGGTTTGACCAACGCACTGTCTGCTCGGGGCCTGACACTAATGGGAACCCGAAACGGTGATTATACCGTCGACAGTGGCATGATGCAGGCATTGGCACTGTTGACGGGCCCGAACCCGCCCGATGCGATTGTCTGCGGCAATGATGCGATGGCCATCGGCGCAATTTCCGCGGCCCGCCGCCTAGGCCTGCGCGTCCCCGAGGATGTCGGCATCTGCGGATTCGATGATATTCCCGCTGCCTCTTGGGAACCTTTCAGCCTGACAACTGTTGCAAATCCTGTAGCAGAAACCGTTCAAGAGGCACTCAGGCTTCTGACCTGCCGGATGGCCGACAAGACCGCACCGGCCGAAATTGTCCGCTTGCCTCCGGTTTTTCGTCAGCGGCTGAGCATGTGATGGAAAGCGCCTCAGTTCTCTATCGCTGGTTGACGCTCACGCGAGCTGGATGATGGTCTTTTGGGAGATGACAGCCGACCGCCATCGCAATGGCCGACGCTAGACAATCCCCGCATCCGCCAACTACTCGGGGTCCGGCAGATCCTGCAACCCGAATGCCACCAAAAACCTCTGCGTCGTCACGAAAGTATAGGGCGCCCCGCGCCGTGGTGACCTTGGCCCGATGCCGATCAGCCCTTGCCCATGCAGGCGTCCGATCAGATCGCGGCTGATCTCTTTGCCGAAAATCTCCTTCAACCCCTCGCGCGTGATGGGCTGGTGATAAGCAATCGCCGCCAGCACCGCGGTGTCGATTCTTGCCAAGCAGCATCGCCTCGATCCGGCGCGTCCATTCGCGCCAGCGCAAGGCGGGCGGCAAATCGGCCAATTCGCGGTCCAGCTCTGCCATCGCTACAATCCTTAAAACCGCAACTTGTCGCGCCCAGTCAGTTTACGTACAGCACCCAGGGTGACCAGCCGGTCACACAACCGCCGCGCCAGATCAGCCACGTCTGCACCGCCTGCACGGCAGTGGCTGGGACCGGGCGATGGCACGCAAGCCGCAGATTATCACCCCGCTTGCACAGATCAACCCGCCTCAATTCAGACACCTACAACGGCACCACGTGATCCAATCCCATCACTTGTGGCATCGGCCATGATCAACACAGCAAGCTCTGCCCGCGGCGCGTCGGTCAGGACTGCTCTAACACCGCATCGGTACGGGCCATCGGCGCGCCCTGCCCCGCATCAAGCCAACCCCTGATCTGCTCTGCCGCGTTATTCGGCAAGGCGCGATCAGGCGCGCGCATCGACACCGGTCGTTCCACCGCGGGCCTCCACGACAGATAGCTGCCCCCGGCGGGAATGGGCAAATCACCGGGCCGTAGCAGATGCATGACATCGCGCAACTCCCCCGCACGTTCCGAACGGCCCGAGAAGGCCACACAGACCTCTGCCGCCCGCAGCGGCAGCCTGTCGCGCAACAAGGGCAAGGGCACCACATCAAGCGCCAACACCATATGCAGATGAGCGAGCGCCGCCCCCGATAAAAATGCACCATCTTCAATGGTTTCCGCCCGTGCCGAGATGACCCAGGACGGCATCTCTGCTATGGTCTCATAATCGCGGACAGGCGTTTCGAGGGTATATGTCATGCGCGAACGCTAATCCATAGCGGCGCTTTCTGCCAGAATATACCGCGTAAACCGCCCCATCTTGCAAACTTCATTTATGTCCAATAATCTTGCATTATCGGACGTAAAAGCGATATGCTCAAAAACATGGGTTGTTGTTTCAGTTTCATGGGTGGATTCGGCCAAAATCGCTCCTCTCACCCGCAAAATTTTCATTTAACCGGTGGATTGGGCTTATGCCCTATCTCTGAACTCCGAGGCACCGAGAGAAAATGTCAAAAAAACAAGGCATCCCGCATGCGTGCATGCAAAATCAACTCGAAACAATCGGCAAGGCCCACTCCACCAACGGAGTCATAGAATCCACCGAAGCACAGTAAATCCAGCAATGAAACAAGACCGTGAAGATCATGATATCAACACGTTAGAGACCACCAATGGAACAAGAACGACACCGCAAATCGCAGGGGTTTTCAGCCAGAAATGTCGTCACACACCAAGAAACTTCAAACGATCAAGCCGCAACAACGTCATCGATGCCCTCCATCGACAGATTGCTGGTGACGCGTCTCATATCAAACATCGTGGATGATGCCTGTGAACAATAAACATACGTCAAAGCCTGCGTCAGACCAAGACGCATCCGACGCTATTGCCCTGCCCGCCCATGTCGCGGGGTCCGGCAGCCTTGACCGGCTGGTCGATACTGCACGCGACTATGCCCGGTCGGCCACCTCTGACAACACCCTAAAGGCCTACACCAAAGACTGGGCGCATTTTACCCGCTGGTGCCGGATGCGCGGCGCAGACCCGCTGCCACCCTCGCCAGAGCTCGTCGGGTTGTACATCGCTGATCTGGCCGCGACCCTGTCCGCAGCCTCGATCGCGCGGCACCTGTCGGGGCTTGGCTGGGGCTATCAGCAGCGCGGCTTTGCGCTGGACCGCAAGGATCGCCACATCGCAACGGTGCTGGCGGGGATCAGGCGCAAACACGCCCGCCCCCCGGTGCAGAAAGAGGCGATCATGGCCGATGATATCCGCGCTATGATCACCACCCTGCCCCTTGATCTGCGTGGTTTGCGCGACCGGGCGATCCTGCTGATCGGGTTTTCCGGTGGTTTGCGGCGCAGCGAGATCGTCAGCCTTGACCGGCACAAGGATGACACGCTGGATTCCGGCGGCTGGATCGATTTGCTGGACGATGGCGCGCTGATCACGCTGCGCGGCAAGACTGGCTGGCGCGAGGTGGAAATCGGGCGCGGATCATCCGACCAGACCTGCCCGGTCTATGCGCTGGAACAATGGCTGCATTTTGCAAAGATCAATTTTGGCCCGATCTTTACCGGTGTTACCCGCGACGGCAAACGCGCGCAGGAAACGCGGCTGAATGATAAACATATCGCCCGCCTGATAAAGGCTTGCGTGCTGGCTGCGGGCCTGCGTCCCGACCTGCCCGATGCAGAACGGGTCAAGCTCTATTCCGGCCACAGTTTGCGCGCAGGTCTGGCCAGCAGCGCCGATGTCGATGAACGTTTTGTCCAGAAACAACTGGGCCACGCCAGCGCCGAAATGACCCGCCGTTACCAGCGCAGACGCGACAGGTTCCGTGTTAATCTGACAAAGGCGGCAGGGCTGTAGGGGTCAGCCTTCCAGCAAGAACGCCATCAGGTTCTGGCGCGCATGCAGGATGCGGATAATCTCTATCCCCTGCCCTTCAATGCGGTAGATCACAAGATGGGCTTCGCTGGGGTGTATCCGGACCGGAGGGTGAAACTCCATGCGTTCGCGGGCCATTTCTGGAAATGTGGCAAGCAGTTCGAAAAGCATGAACAAGGCGTCTGTATAGCGGTCGGCCCAGTCAATGCCCCAGGTTGCTGCGCCATGGGTCCAGATGTCGGAAAGATCTGTGCGCGCCGTAGGGCGCAGCGCATAGCTGCTGCTATCCACCATTCTGCGCGCGCATCTGGCCTTTGAACGTGTCACGATCAAGGGGCGTCGCAGGACCGCTTGCCAATCCATCATCAATTGCGGATTGCAGTTCTGCTATTGCTTCGCTGCGCATCCGGTCACGACGGATCAGGTCGCGCACGTAGTCACTGGAATTTGCAAACCGGCCCGATTTGGACTGGGATTCGACCCAGGACTTCATCGGGTCCGGTAGTGAAATGTTCATTGTGCCCATCGTCATTCTCCTGTCAGCGATCAGGTTATGACAAAGATTGCCAATTTGCAACCATATCGAGGTCTCGGGCGCAATTCTGGTGGCTGAAAACAACTTAGCGTCGGACGAATTTTTATTCGCGGAATCTTCTCCGCCGGGAAGTTTTTACTCTAGCCCGCTGAGCAGGTGGCTGTTCGCCCGCGTCCGTTTGGTGCGGTCGATGTTGGTGAAATCAAGGTCCATTTTGAGTGTCAGACCGCCCTGCCCTGCGATGCAGCGTATCCGGTCCATGCTGCAGGTCGTGCGCTGGCTGTGCTTGGGATGTTTTCTAATCGTAGGTTTCAGGCCATCGGGGTCTGGGCCTGTGCCGTCGGCGAAGGATCGCAGGATCGTCAGTTCCTCGATCACGCTACGATTGTCGTAATCTTTCAAATGGGCGCGCAGGCAGCGGACCAAAGTCTCATCCTGTTGGATTTCCTTGTAGAGGGCGAGGCCAAGGCTGCAGGGTACCTCGTGCGGAAATGACAGGGTGTCGCCGATAAGATCCATCAGCCGGGCGAATTCTCGGATGTAACTGCGGCGCTGATAGCCAGCGGATTAGAACAGGACCGCGACAGCAGAATCGACGTCTGTCGTGGTGGTTGTGAGATCGGCGGCATAGAACTGCGCGGTCTTGGCCATTTCCGCGAAAGACAGGTCCTCGCGGATGACGTTTACATCGACCATGCGGCGGTAGATTTTGGCACGACTTTCCCCGCGGGGAAGGAATCCGGCGGGGATAGTTGCCCAAGCTTCGCCTTCTTCGGCAAGAAGCGTGCGGTAGGCTGACAGGCAGCGGTAGCCCTACACGTGCTCATGGCGGCCATCGATGCGTTCGACGACCTGGATCGGGTTTGACAGGCCGATGTCGCGGATCGATTTGAACAGTTCGGAAAGGTCATCATCAGGACCAGTGTTCTGGTCTGGGATTAGCGCCTGCATGGTGATGGATTCCAGTGGGATCATGTGGATGGCGCGGCGGGGTGTTTGGGTGGCTTTTGGCGTGGCGGCAACGAGGCCGGTGAGGCGGATCAAAGCGGACATGGAAGGAGCCTTTTGTGAAAGTGGTTTTTCGCATTTTACCTGTAGATAGCTTTCAAAATGGTTATGGTATCGTGCGTTGCCTGAGCGGATTGTCCGCGGACAATAATCTGGCTGGTCAAATTGTTCGCGGACAATGCTGTCGGGCGGCGAGCTGTCGGATCAGTTGCACTGGATCAAAGCCGCTGCTTTTGCTGCCGATGGTGATGGAACGGAAATAGGCACCGGCCTGTTTGATCCTTTCATGGAATTGCATCATGGCCCAGATTGTTGTGGCTGCGCCCAAAGGCCCGATATGATCTTGTGCGGCCTGATAGGTCTGGTTATCGATGCCGATCATTGGGGCCAAGGTGCGAGCATGGGTGATGACGTCTGCGAAAGACTCCACCTTATTCAAAGCATATTGGCTTGCCTCTGGGCACGCAGCCAGCAGTTCGGTCACTGACAGGGCAAGTTTTTTTTTTTGGGGCTGCGGTTCTTTATCAATAAGTTCTTTATTTGAGTTCTGATGGTGGCGGACATTCTGGCTGTCTGCGGCGGACATTTGTGGTGTTTCGACATCTGTTTGTTCGGCGGCCAAGGGGGTGGTTATGAGGCTTGTGAGGAGCGTTTCGCAAGCGTCCAGCGTCAGTTTGCGGCGCAGCAGGCGGACCGCCTCGGTTGCATCCGTATGGTGTGGGTTGCTGTTGAGCAGGTCATTGGCAGCGGCGCGGATCTTGGTGCGCAGATAGGCGATCTGGTCCTGTGTGGCGGTGGCTTCGGCGGCCAGCGCGGCGATCCGGGGCAGGGCGTCATAAAGCGGGGACAGATCAAAGCCAAAACGCAGTATTGTGCCAGCGTGGTTGTTGGATTTGGTGAACCGTTTGCGGTTGGGGCTGTCGTGGCGGGTGAGCAGGCCAGCATCCTGCAGGATCACCACATGTCGCCGGATCGTACGGTCGGTGATGCCGTTGCGCCGGAAGGTTAGTGTCGCGTTCGAGGCAAAGACCGTGTGGTGTTTGCGCTTGGGCGGCAGGCAGGAGATCATTGCGTCAAGCGTCGCGATCACCGGTGGGGTCAGGCCGATGAGTGGCGCGGCACGGCGCAGCAAATCGATGACGATGTGACGGTCGGGAATCGTATTGTCCGCGGACAATACTGGATCGGTCCGCTCTCTGAACGAGGCGGCGGCGGGGATAAAAGCCATGTTTTTCTCACGACAACCGGGCGGGAAAACCCCCGATATTCACAATTCTCTGTGAAAAAGGCCGCAGAACATCATCAACCGAATTGGTTGTTGTTGACTGATGGTGAAAAGCTGGTAAATCTGTAGGTGCAAAGAACAGATCGGGCCTTCCTTGGGTGACCTTGGGGGGCTCTTTCTTTTTCGGGTTGTTTGCGTGCTCCTGTTTTGTTGTTGTTACTGCGTCGATTGCTCAATCAGGTCTTGTCGCCTGTTTGCCACGCCGCATAGAGGCGCTTGAGCGTAGTTTCCGCATTTTCATGCATCCACCGGGCAAATTCGGGTGTCTGGGTCTTGGACAGTTTCAGCGTCAGCGCGCGGGCGGTATCGGTGACCTCGGCCAAGGGTGTGCCGTCATCAGCCAGCACTGACAGGGCAGGGGGCCGCTGCGTTGGCGCGGCCTTCCGTCGCTGCGTGGCGGCAGCGCTGAGGCGGGCGAAACGGTCGTCAGATTGCGCGATCTCGTCCAGGTTGAGTGCGTCGGCCAGGGCGGTCAGGTCGATCCCGTCATCGCGGACCAGATCGGCGAGGTCTTCCCAGCGGCGGCGGCCAATGCCATGGGCGGAGCCGATGGACTGGATAACAGGTTCAGGGATCGCGCGGGCGACCTTGGTCATGCGCGACAGCATCGGTTTGTCGATGGCCAGAGCGTCGAGGATCACAGGCTGGTCGTAGCCGGTATTGGCGAGTTCGGCGGCAAAGAGCGCCTTTTCAATGAAACTGGGGTCGAGTCGTTCGGCGTTCTCCTGACCTTGCGCCAGAACAGCCTCTGAATCGGACAAGGACCGGACGAGGGCTTTGGCGGGTAGGTCGAGGATGCGCAGGGCGCGCAAGCGGCGGCGGCCATAGATGATCTGGAACAGGCCGGGCTGATCGGGGGCAGGGCGCACCATGATCGGCACTTGCTGGCCGTGCTGGCGGATGCTTTGAGCGAGGCTTGCAACATCGGCGTCGGTAAAGGCGAGCCTGTCCTGCGGTCCGCCCTCAATGATCTGATCGACGGGGATGTCGCGCACGGCGTTGCTGGACAGATCCTTGAGCGTGGATTTCATACCAGACATCGCACCCGTATTGGGGAACCGGTTGCGCGGTTCCGGCTGGGCGGTGGCATCTGGCGGGGCAGGGGGCTGGAACAGGTTACGGCGTGCCATCATTCAGCCTTTCTGCCCCAAGCGGCCTGAATAGTTTTTTCAAACTCATCGGCAACACCATTGACGCTTTCCAAAATCCGGTCGCGGGTTTTCTTGACCACCTGTCCGGGGTCGAGTTCATAGATTGTCTGCTGCGTCATGCCCGCGTCGGAAATGGCGGTGGATTTCAGCATCGGGATCGTCAGCACCTGATCAAGTAGGATTGAGCGCAGAAACCCCGCCATCTGGGATTGTGGCACATCGGTTGGTTCGTAGCGCGCGATCAGGAATTTCAGGAACGACCAGTCGATCGGGCCTGTCGCCTCTTCCAGTGTCTGCACAGTTTCTCCCGCCATTTCAAGGAATTGCGCCATTGAAGCCACGTCAAGCATGCTGGGGACGACGGTGATCAGCAACCCGGTCGAGGCGAGCAGGGCTGTCATCGTGGTAAAGCCCAATTGCGGGGGGCAATCGATGATGACGATGTCATAATCGGCCTCGATCTCATCCAGCGCGATGGCCAGCCGCTGGGTAAACGGCGGGTCGAGCTTATGTTGCAGCGCATAGGCCGTTTCGGTTTCATACTCCGAGAGCAGCAGGCCAGCGGGCGCGAGGTCGAGATTGTGGAAATAGGTTTTGCGCACGACGTCGCTGAGCGGGACCGGGTCCTGATATTTCAGTGCATCATAGATCGTGCCGGTCTCAGAGAATTCGATTTCCGGGCGGTAGCCGAACATCGTGGTCAGGCTGGCCTGCGGGTCCATATCCACGGCCAGCACGCGGTAGCCGCGCAGGGCATAGCGCTGCGCCAGATGGATCGCGGTGGTGGTCTTGCTGGAGCCACCTTTGAAGTTGACGATGGAGATCACCTGCAAGGCGTCACCATCCCGCCTGCCGGGCAGGTAGGCCGCACCATTGCGCCCGGTGCGGGCCATGACATGGCGGATCTGGTCAATTTCTTCGGCGGAATAAAGCCTGCGACCGCGTGGGTCGGTTTCAACCTCCGGGAAGTCACCTTCGAGATGGCGGGTGCGCAGGTTGGACAGGCTGATGCCTGTCAATTCGGACACTTCGGCAGGCTGAAATTTGCGCAGAACCTTGCGGCTGTCGGGCTGGAAACTGTTGCGCATATGCACATTCAAAGCCTCTGACAGGCGGGTCGCATGGGCCGCAATCGTCGCCGCGATGGACTCTGCCTGCGGGGTTTGCTTGTCTGTCATCATACTGCCCTTACGACCTCTTGCTGGGTCAATTTTGTTTCGTCGCAAGATCACGCGAATATTGCGTTTCTGCGTCAATGAAATCTTTTGCACGCAACTTGCCGTCAGGCAACAGTTTTTTGGCGGGCCGGCTTTGCGGCAGGTTCATCCAGAAGTGCAGAAGTGGCCATTAAAGTCTTGATAAATATGAATAATATTCATTTACTTGTCGTTATCGTCGATATAGGTTGTTGTCTGCACAGCTTGCCCCAAGGGGTTGAAATGCACATCTTGAGGCGAATCGTAGAACGACGGCCACATCCTGACAGGATGAAAGGTGGCGTGACCAAAGCCGTCGTTCTGCACCTTCCGCAAGACACTCTGGTTCGCTGGGACGCCGATCTGCAAGCCGCCATCGGTGAAAGAAACGCTGGCGAAGCTGTGCGCAATCCGGCAGATTGGTCCACCGTTTTTCACCATTATACTATGACCGGGGGTTTTTGTCCTGACTGACCGGCGATTATGCGGAATTTTCAAAGCGATGCCACTAAAGACTTGGAATTTTTGCTGCCTTGTCTTTTAGGCGACTGATCGCCCAGTCCACGTGAGCCTCACGTTTCGCCTCCGCCAAGGCCTCGAGCCGAAGTGGCGAGGTCCATGCCGGTTTCACGCGACAGATCCAAAGCTCCGGGTGCATCGCTCTCAGGGCAACTGCCGTCCGGTCCGGCATCGATGCCACAAGATCGGTATTGGAAAGTATGGCTCCGACGCCGGCATAGCCCGGAACATCGATAACTCGCCTACGGTGCTGGTTGCGCCGCGCAAGCCAGACATCGAGATAATTGTCCCGGACCGGCCAAGGCACATGGTAAACGAAGTCGCAGGCCAAGTACTCCTCTATGTTGATTTCCTCATGACCGGCAAACCGGTGGTCTGGGCCGACCACGCAGACGACCAGGTCCTGCCAGACATTGTCGAAAGCGAGAGTGGGACTTTGAGGTGTATGCCCGCCGACCGACAGCACGAGATCGACCGCGCTTGAGGCCAGATCGGCGCTGTAGCTCCGTCGCTCGAAGGGCAGTACTTCGAGCTGCCATGTCGGCGCTTCCGCACGCAGGAGTGCCGCAAGTGCAGGGATCAGAGTGAGCTCCAAGGCACCCGGGGCCGCAATCCGCAAGACACGTGGAAGGTGATGGGGCAGCGCGCCACCTGCTTCCATGGCCACCCTTCACCGATAGATTGGCAAGGGCGTCCATCACAGCTTATCGAGCATCGTCTGGGAGCAAGGCATCCGGCAGGTTCTGATAGCAGACCGGACGCAGAAAGCGTCGGATCGACAAGGTCCCTACAGAGGTGGCGCCGAAATTGGTGCTGGCGGGATAAGGTCCGCCGTGGACCATGCTGTCTGCCACCTCTACGCCGGTCGGGAAACCATTGGCCAGAACCCGCCCCGCCTTGCGTTCCAGAATGGGCAGCAGTTGCTGGCCTAATCCTGTATCACCGTCATCCAGATGCAATGTGCAGGTCAATTGCCCCTTGAGGCTTTGTGCGACTGCGACCAACTGGTCTGTATCGCGAGCACGCACGACCAAGCCAAGCGGACCAAAAACCTCTTCCCCGAGGTCGTGATTGGCAAGCCATGCGTCAGCGGTGGTTTCGAACAGATAAGGCGTGGCGGTGCGGTTGTCGCACATCGTGGTCAGCACATCCTGCACAGCGGACGACCCGGCGATACGGTCGCGTCCTGTGCGATAGGCTTCGGCCATGCCGTCGGTCAGCATTGTCTGTGCGCCCACATGTTCCAGCGCCAGTTTCGTCGCCGCGACAAAGGCGTCAGCATCCGGGCCGTCGACGATGACGGCTACGCCGGGGTTGGTGCAGAATTGTCCGGCACCCATTGTCAGGCTGCCTGCCCAGCCTTTGCCCAGATCAGGGGCCCGGGCTGCCATCGCGGCGGGCAGCAGAAACATCGGGTTCACACTGCCGAGTTCGCCGAAAAACGGGATCGGTTCAGGTCGGGCGGCGCAGATATCGAACAAAGCGCGACCACCCCAGAGTGAACCGGTGAAGCCTACGGCTTTGATATGGGGGTCTGTGACCAATGCCTGGCCGACGTCGCGATTGCCGCCCTGGACTAGGCTGAAGATACCCGGATGCAGACCCAGTTTACTGATAGCGGCGACGATGGCATCACCGACCAGTTCGCCCGTGCCAGGGTGGGCGGAATGCCCTTTGACCACCACCGGGCAACCGGCGGCCAGTGCTGCGGCGGTGTCACCGCCCGCCACGGAAAAGGCCAACGGAAAGTTTGACGCGCCAAAGACCGCCACCGGGCCGATGGGCCGCTGGATCATCCGCAGGTCGGGTCGAGGTGCCGGTTGGCGATCCGGCAGGGCTGCGTCATGGCGACGATCAAGGTAATCGCCTTTCAGGATATGATTTGCGAACAGACGCAATTGCCCGGTCGTGCGACCGCGTTCACCGATCAGCCGGGCCTGTGGCAGGCCGGTTTCCTGACTGCCGATCAGCGTAATCGCATCAGCACGTGCGTCGACTTCATCTGCGATGGCGTTGAGAAGGGCGGCGCGTTCGCTTCTGGTTGAATAGCCGAAGGACCAGAACGCCTCTTCTGCTGCGGCGCAGGCCTGAGCGACCAAGGCAGGGGTCCCGGTACTGAAAAGATGCGCAGGTCCGTCCGCAGGTTGAGAGGAAAAGCGATCATCCGATGTGACCTGTTGACCGGCGATCCAATGCGCGCCGTGGGGGATATGTGTCATGTTCTGGCCTTTCAGCGTCCGGTTGTCTTGCGCCAGGCTGCGAATGCCACCTGATTGCTTTCCTGTGTCGGGGGGTAGAGGCCGATGATGCCTGCGCCATTCTTGACCTGTTCCAAAACGAAATCCTCGAACACTTCCATTTCGGCGCATTCAGCCGCTATTTCTTCGGCCAGATGGGCGGGAATGACCATCACGCCATCGCCGTCCCCCAGCATCACATCGCCCGGAAACACGGCAACGCCGCCGCAGGCGACGGGGATGTTGATATCCAGTGCTTCGTGCAGGGTTAGATTGGTGGGGGCCGATGGTCCGGCGCAATAGGCGGGCATGTCCAGCGCGCCGATGCCGGCCATGTCGCGGAAACCGCCATCAGATACGACGCCTGCGGCACCGCGCAAGGCCAGCCTTGTGATCAGGATCGACCCGGCAGTGGCGGCACGGGCATCGCCGCGCGCATCCATCACCAGCACATGACCCGCGGGGCAGGTTTCCATCGCCACACGTTGCGGGTGGTTGGCATCGCGGAACACCGTGATCGGGTTGCGGTCTTCGCGCGCAGGCAGATAGCGCAGGGTAAAGGCCTGACCGACCATGGTTTCAGATTTCACCGCCACCGGCAGGACGCCCTGAATATATTGATTGCGAATGCCGCGCTTGAACAGGGCCGTCGCGACAGAGGCGGTCGAGACCTTTTTTAGCTTTGCGCGTGTATCGTCGGACAAAATGTAATCGGTCATGCGGGGACTCCGGTCGTCAGTTTGTTGTCGGTCAGAAAGGTGGTCAGGTGCTGCTGCTGTGCATCGGTCAATGGCCATGCTGCGGGTGGGCGTGTTGGCCCGCAATCCTGCCCCAATGCCTGCAAAGCGGCTTTGACTCCGGTGACATTGGTGCCGTTCATTTCCTCGGCGCGGATGTCTTCAAAGGCGCGCATCCCGGTGATCAATCTGTTGGCCTTGCTGTAATCGCCTGCCTCCAACGCGGCATGGATTGCCAGCGACCGTTCGGGCCAGACATTGATCAGGCCAGAGGTGAACCCCCTAGCGCCGACGGCATAGAAGGTGGGTGCCCAGACCTCGGCCAGACCGCCGACCCAGGTGATGCCGGGATCGCAGGCGGCAATCGCATCGGCCAGTTTCAGCGGGTTTGGCGTGGCCCACTTCACACCCTTGACGCCCGGCACGGCGCAAAGCTTGGCAATCGCGGCTGTGCCGATCGCGTCATTGCGCAGGTAAAGCATCATTGGCAGACCGCCCGATGCGTCATTTATCGCGTTGAGGTAATCGACCAGACCGCGCGGCGACACGAAAGGATCAGGCGGCTGATGCACCATAAGCGCGGCGGCGCCTGCATCGGCGGACACTTTTGCCAGCACCTGCGCATCGCGCAGACCGCGGCCGACCCCAGCCAGAACCGGCGCGCGCCCATCGACCAGATCAACAACCGCGCGCGCCATGGCGCAGGCTTCATCGGTGGTCAGGGCATAGAATTCGCCGGTATTGCCGTTGACGACAGGCAGATGCATCCCCGCACCGATGGCACGGTCAAGGATCGGCACCAGTTTGTCTGGTGCGATTTCGCCCTTGTCATCAAAGGGCGTGACTAGAATGCCGGAAATGCCGCACAGGGCGTTTTCAAGTTGCGTTGGGTTGGTCATCAGAAAATCTCCGGTTCGTCGGCGGCGCGACCGAAATCACGCTCCAGAAAATCAAAGTCACAGCCTGTATCAGCCTGAGTGACATGTTTGGAAAACATCCAGCCCCAGCCGCGTTCGTAGCGTGGTTCAGGCGGTTGCAAGGCGGCGCGGCGGTCGGCCAGTTCTGCGTCGCTGACAAGCATGTCCAACCGGCGGGCGGGCAGATCGAGCCGGACTATATCGCCGGTTTTCAGCAGGGCCAGCGGGCCGCCGACAAAGGATTCAGGCGCGACATGCAGCACACAGGCCCCGTAAGAAGTGCCCGACATCCGTGCATCCGAAATCCGCAGCATATCGCGGTGCCCTTGCTTGATCAGCGCTTTGGGGATCGGCAGCATGCCCCATTCTGGGAAACCGGGGCCACCCAAGGGGCCAGCATTGCGCAACACCAGAACATGGTCAGGGGTGACGTCCAGATCGTCGTCGTCGATGGCTTTCTTCATCTCGGGGTAGCTGTCAAAGACCAGCGCCGGACCTTCGTGAATGTGGTATTTTGAATCACAGGCCGCAGGTTTGATCACGGCACCATCGGGACAGAGATTGCCGCGCAGCACGGCCAATGATCCTTCTTTATAGACCGGATTGCTAAGTGGGCGGATGACGTCGTCGTTGAAGACCTGCGCACCTTCAAGATTTTCACCCATGGTTTTGCCGGTCACCGTCATGCAGGTGGTGTCGAGCATTTCCTCGATCTGTTTCATCAGCGCGCGCAGGCCGCCTGCGTAAAAGAAATCCTCCATCAGGTAATCTTTGCCCGCTGGCCTTACGTTTGCGATCAGCGGCGTGATGCGGCCAAGCGCATCGAGATCATCCAGTGTCAGGTTAACCCCCGCCCGGCGTGCCATGGCGATCAGATGCACCACGGCATTGGTGGAACAGCCCGTCGCCATCGCGACAATGGCGGCATTCTGCACGGCGGCATCGGTGATAATCTTATCAGGTGTCAGGTCTTCCCAGACCATATCAACGATGCGCCGCCCGCAATCCGCTGCCATGCGTTGATGCCCCGAATCCACGGCAGGCACTGAGGACGCCCCCGGCAAGGTCAGCCCCATTGCATCGGCAATCGCTGTCATCGTGCTGGCCGTGCCCATCGTCATGCAGACTCCGGCAGAGCGCGCGATGCCCCCTTGAAGGCCCTGCCATTCATCGTCGCCGATATTTCCCGCGCGCCGTTCGTCCCAGTATTTCCATGCATCCGACCCGGACCCAAGCGCGCGCCCTGCGAAATTGCCGCGCAGCATCGGCCCTGCGGGCAGATAGATCATCGGCACACCCGCCGTGATCGCGCCCATGACCAGCCCCGGTGTTGTCTTGTCACAGCCACCCATCAGCACCACACCATCCAGCGGATGAGAGCGGATCATCTCCTCAGTCTCCATGGCGAGCATGTTGCGGTAGAGCATGGATGTCGGCTTGGTAAAACTTTCATCCACCGATAGGGACGGTAGTTCGACGGGGAATCCACCCGCCTGAAACACGCCGCGTTTTACGTCCTTTGCGCGTTCGCGAAAGTGAGAATGACAGCTGTTCAGTTCCGACCAGGTGTTCAGAATGCCAATCAGGGGTTTGCCCATGAAATCGGCCTCTGAATAGCCTAGCTGCATCAGTCGCGACCGGTGGCCGAAACTGCGCAGATCATCAGGCGCGAACCAGCGCGCGCTGCGTAACGTGTCCTGCGTTTTACGGGTAGTCATGAAAGGCTCCATTTCTTGTTGCTGCCGGCTCATTCGGCAATGTCCGACAGGATCGAAGGTTTTTTGGGGCGCAGCGCGGCATAGATCTGCCAAATGATCGACAATGCGGCGAGGGCGAGGAAAGTCCCGGCAATCGGATTAGTGATAAAGCCGGTGAAATCCCCCGCCGAAAGCTGTAGCCCGCGGCGAAAGTTGGTTTCGGCCATCGGCCCAAGGATAAAGCCGATGATAAAGGGAGCCGCCGGAATGCCCGCTTTGACAAAGCCATAGCCAAGGACGCCAAAGGCCAGAATGGTCCAGACATCGAAAATTCTGCTGGACAGGCCAAAGGCCCCGACAGCGCAAAGCACCAGAATTATCGGCAGCAAGATATGTTTAGGGATCGCCAGCAACCGGATGAAGATGCGCAGGCCCACGAATTCGAGGATCAGCATCATGAAGGCCGCCACGATCAGCGCCGCAAAGATCGTATAGACCAGCGGCCCTTGGGTGATGAACAGCATCGGCCCCGGCTGGATGCCATGGATCATCAGCCCGCCCAGCAGAATGGCCGTCACCGCGTCACCGGGAATACCCAGCGTCAGCAGGGGGATCATCGCGCCACCGATCCCGGCATTGTTGGCAGTTTCACTTGCAACGACGCCTTCGATCGTGCCTTTGCCGAATTTTTCCGGGGTTTTGGACCGTTTCTTGGCGATGATATAGGAAATAATATTCGACGTCCCCGCGCCGATACCGGGCAAAATGCCGATACCAATGCCGACCAGCCCGGACCGTATGGCATTGGGGATCTGGCCAATGAATTCGGCCATGGAGAAGCCGAAACCTTTGATCTTGACCATGATAGGTCCCGGTTCCGGCGCATCGCGCCGTTTGCGCGCCTCTTCGGCGACGCGGATCACCTCGGCGATGGCGAACATGCCGACCAGCACGGTCAGGATGGAAAAGCCTGCGTTGATCTCAACTCGGCCAAAGGTGAAACGGGCAATGGCATCCACTGGCGCGATCCCCACTGTGGAAATCGCAAAGCCTGCGACACCAGCAAAGATCCCCTTGATCATCGACCCTGATGAAAGGGTGGCGATCAGCGTCAGGGAAAAGACTGCAATGGCGAAATATTCATGCGGGCCAAAGGACAGCGCGACCTGCGCGAGCGACGGTGCGATGAACATCAGGGCGGCAATCGACATGATCGTGCCCAGAAATGAGAACACGATCCCGACGCCGAGCGCCTTTGCGCCTTCGCCTTTTTCCATCATCGGTCCGCCGTCGAATGTCGTGGCGATGGATGATGGCGTGCCGGGGATCTTGAGCAGGATGGCAGAGATCAATGCCCCAGATGTTGCCCCAACAAACAGCGCGATCAGCAAAGAAATGCCTGCAGCAGGCCCCAGCGAATAGGTCATCGGCAGGGTCAGCGCGATAGCCATCACCGCCGTCAGGCCGGGCACCGCGCCAAAAACGATCCCGACGCCGACGCCAAGTGTAATCAGTAGGAATATCTGCGGCGACAGGACAGCCGCAAACCCTTGCAGGAAAAGATCAAACATCGGTGCTTATCCTTAAGGCAGCAGGTTTGTCAGCGGCCCAGCGGGCAGCAGAAGGTTGAAACCATAGCGAAAGATCATAAAGATCACCGCGGCGCTAATCACTGAAAGGAGCGCATAAAGCGGCAGGTTCGGCTTTTGTCCGGTGGGCGTCAGGACAATGAATTGCGCGAAGAGGAAGAGGATTGTTGCAATCGGGAAACCCAGTGGCCGCAGGGCTAGAATGTACAGCGCTACAAGGCCGAGGGTCGCCAAGACCGTCAGCTTTTGCACATTCTGCATCTTTTCGCCCAATCTGGCGCCGAAATCGCCCCGCTGCAGGGTCACAATGCATTGCAATGCACCCAATCCGATCATCGCCCAAGCGAGGACATAGGGGAAAAAGGTCGCATCAACTGTGCCTCGTCGCGGCAGTTGCATCGTCATATAAAGATAACCCATGCCGACCCCAAGCATGGCAAGGCCAACCAATAGTTCTGAATTCCGCGTCATCGCACCCTCCCGCCGGTTTGCTGGTGGGGTCGACAGACAAAGCGCCTGTCGACCCGTTCTTGTATCTGCGTTTAGCGGGCAGATTGCAGAACTTCGCGGAATGGCATGTAGGCGTCGCGGATGGCATTCAGACGTTCCATCGCTTCGTCCTTGCCCAGAAAGGCGACGGGCTGTTTGAACCCTGCTTCGAGATCTTCCGCATAGGCCGGGATTTCAGTGATTTCGCGCATCACGTCTTCCATTTTGGCCACGATCTCTGGGTCGGTGCCTTGTGGGAAGGCAATGATGTAGGGGTTGTTCATCACAAAATCCACGTCCTGCTCGACGAAAGTGGGAATGTCACCGAGCAGTTCGTTGCGCACGTCATTGGGTTGGCCCAGCACCACCATCTGACCGGCAGTGTGGTAATCCTGGATTGCGCCGTAGGCGATGCCGGCCACGTCAATCCGGCCACCCAAAAGGGCTGCAATCTTGTCTGATGCTGAACCGGTGTCCACCACACGCATGTTTGCCCCGGTTTCAGCCTGAAAAATGGTGCCCTGCAGATGTGAATAGCCGCCGAACTCGGTGCCGAACACAACGCTTTCGGGTTCCGCATCAGTGCGGGCAACCAGATCATCGATGTTGGTGATCCCCGATTGGGTGCTGGTCACAAAAACCGCACCCTGATCAATCGCCGGAATGCAGCAGATTTCAAAATCATCTATCCCGTAATCGGCAAGGCCAGATACTTCGGTGACGACCAGATGGCCGGTGTGACCGAACAGCATGGTGTAACCGTCAGGATCAGCATCCTTTACCGCAGAAGTGGCAATAGTCGCACCACCGCCGGGCATGTTGGTAATAACCATCGTGCCGCCAGTCACTTCTTCAAAGTAGCGCGCCATGGTGCGGGCGTTGAAATCAGTGTCACCGCCAGGGCCTGCGCCAATAATCACATTGATGGTGCGTGTGGGCCAGTCGGTTTCGGCAAATGCCGCGCCTGACGCCATGGTGACGATGCTGGCCGCCAGCAATGCGGAATGTCTGATAAGCATGGTTTCTCCTCCACTGAATTGTCACGGCCCTCCAGCCGCAAATCTTCATTAATATATCAATGGTGGGTTGGCAACTGTTTTGGTCCAAGCTTGAGACAAAGCCAGTTTGCCCTTTTTAGCATGTGAAACATGTCATATCATGAATGGAGACAAGCACTTGGGCCCCATATGACTATTGTAAAACGCAAAAATTCGCGCGCCGATGAAATATATAAGTCACTGCGAAAGCTGATCGTGACACTGGAGTTGCAGCCGCAAGGTGCTTTGCAGGAGAAAGATCTTTGCGCGAGATTCGAAACCAGCCGCACCCCGGTGCGCGAGGCGCTGTTGCGGCTCGCGGAGCATGGGCTGGTCCATATCGCCCCACAGCACGGGACTTTTGTCGCGGCCATCGACCCGGTGGCAGTACGACAGGCGCATTTCCTGCGGGTGAACTTGGAAATTCCAGTTGTCCGCCTCCTCTGCGAAAGTGATGTGCCCGATCTATCGGTGCCGCATAGCCTGATTGAGGAACAAAGGCTTGTTGGACAAACAGGGTCCTATGCGGATTACATGCCACTGGATGACCGCTTTCACCAATCCTTGTTCGATCTGGCCGGGATGGGTGAAATCTGGCAGGTGATCCACGCCAAGAAAGCACATCTGGACCGGATCCGATTTCTCAAAGCGGCAGAGCGCAAAGAGCTGGAAAGCCTTACCCGGCAGCATGAAGCGATACTTGAGGCGATCAGCCGCCGCTCTACCCTCGGAGCAGAGGAACTTATCCGTGCCCATGTCTCTGGTTCGCTGGCGTTCATGCAAACGCTTCTGCAAACCAATCCGGAGATGTTTGGCTAAAACGCGTCTGAACAACGCTGCTGAGGTGACAGATGGAGATCGGAATGCTCCGCGTAATATATCAATAGCGTGCTGACAATGCGTGGAAGGCGCTATTGGTGAAACTTGGAATGCCTTGTGCCAAGCAAACCGCCGTTCAAACAGCATCGCTTTCAGCGAGACATCATTATATGTGCCGTTCGCTAGTACCAGCGATTTCCATTGTCCTATCAAGACGTGGTCGATCCGCTCGTAGAGGGCGGGATCGCCGTTGATCGGTCGACAGTATATCGATGGGTGATTGAGTTTGGTCTGGAGATCATCAATCGAACGGAAAAGCATCTGCGCCAGGCCAGCGTCGACTGGCACGTAGTCGAGACCCATATCCGCGTCGGTGACAAGTGGCGCTATCTGCGGTGTGCAGTTGAAGCAAACGATCAGATGATCGACTTTCGGTTGACTGCTTGGTGCGATGCAAAGGTAGCAAAGGCCCTTCTGAACAAAGTGATCGAGCGCGTGATCCGCTCATTCAACCTGACGTTTGATTGGGCGGGTTTGCACCTCTGAATTGATTGCCAGAAAGGCGCTGCCGGGTTGATCTATGAAATCTCATGATCATCAGAATATGGAGAAGACCATGCCAACCAATCTTGCGAAAATCGTCTTCACAGCTATGCTGGCAGCCCTGATTACCAGTGGTGGTGGCAGCGGTATCGCGCCATTCGAGTTTAGCGCGGCTTATGCGCAGGGCAATTCCGGCGTTCGGAGCGCTGCCGGCAACCGCGGTGCAAGCCGCAGCGCAGAAGCGCATGGCCGGTCGGGCGAGGTACAATCAAACGGGCAGGGCCGGGGCAATGGTGCATCCGCTGCAAACCGTGGTGCGTCAAACGGTGTTGGCCGTAGCGCGCTTGCTTCAGAGTTGAAAGAGCTGAATGCGGCCAATGCCAGCCCGCAGGCACTGGCCAATGCCGCCCCAAACAGCATGCCGGGCAAACTAGCGGCTTTCAGGGATGAATATGTCGATGTTCTGGATGCCACGATTGCATTCCGTGACGCGACCGATGCGCTGGAAGCCTATCCGCCATTTGAGGCAACGTTCGAGGAAGGTACAGTCGAATATGGTCAGGCGCTAGTTTTATACGATGCGAACCGTCTGTGCTGGAAGAAGCTGTACGCGACGCCGAAGCTGATTTGATCGCATCGAACGCGACCTATAACGAATCTTATATCGGCTTGACGGGAGGTGTGCAGCTATTGTCGGAAGCTGAAAGCGAATTGCTGCGCTTGCTGGGCCTCCAGTAGCAATCAGCGGGCTGGCTGAAGCCGGCCCGCATTGGAACCCTTCGAAATGAGATGCCAATGGACCATAGCTCCTGACCGCGCACGAAAAATTGGTATGTGTGAGCTCGTTGTATCTTTGAGGCAAAATGAAAGAACAGGCGAACGAAAGCGAAATGACCTGTATCGTCAAGTGGCTTGACCTGGCGAAAGGTTATGGCTTTGTCGTGCTGCAGGGTGGGGGAGAAGATGTTCTGCTGCATTGCCAAACCTTCATGCGATTTGGTTGCAAGACAATTACCGACCATGACCACGTTGATGTTAGTCCGATCAAGGTTGATTGCCGTCGGCAAGTTCAGACTGTTTATCACATCCTGATCGATCACAAAAAGGACCCACAACAGCTGACACAGCTTTCGGGGCTGACGCGTGTTGAACTTGCTTTTCTTCCTGATGAACCCGCCCGCGAAAAATGGGACGATCAAAACAAGGATTTCAGCTTTGTGAATAGGCTGGATTCACCTGATGATGTAATACTGCATGCTGAGGTGTCACACATGTCCAATTTTATGCCGGTTGACGCAGGCGAGGGCGTTTTTGTGCGCTCCTTTATCAAATCGCCCAGCCATCCGGTTGTCGCGGTGACTAACCGGTTTTATCGGGACCCTAATGTTGCAAGACATCCACAGTAGAAACGTTTCTTGTATTTGAAGGTTCACCTCACGGTCCTGCACATCCGCAGAGACTTGTTACCAGTTCAAGGCCGTTTGATCGTCAGTTCTCGTCGTAAAGGATATGAGTGATGAAAAAGGCGGCTGGTTTTATTCTTATTTTACTTCTGGCCGCCTGTAAGTCGAACAATGAAGTGGATGCCGTATCCATAATTGAAGTCATGCGTGCACCAGGTGACAGTTTCCAAACTGATCCGATCACTGTCAGCGAAACGACGGATGAGAACCCATTTCCGTGGAACAGGTTTTTTGTCACTGAGTTTGACCGGGCAAAGGTTCAAAGTGTTCGCGCCCTTGCGGGCTATCTGGCGAACGACTTTAGATTCCGGCTCCTCATCAATGGTCACCCCACTTACGGTGAAAATGGGAAACATGTCGAGTCACACCCCTTGACTGCTGCGCGGCTTGATTATGCGCTTTCCACCGGTCTGACAGGTGCGGGGCAAATCGTGTCGATGATTGACAGCGGTATTCGGCTTTCGCACGAACAGTTTGATGGCAAGACCATCTACACCTCCGGAAATGTGCCACCACCCGGCGATTTTCACGGAACAGCCGTCGCCTCTGTGATTGCAGGCTCGGGCACTAATGGCGGCACACTTGGCTTTGCCGCGGCTGCCGACATTCACCAAGGGTATCTTGACTATGATGCGTCCGTAAGCTGGAGCAAACTCGGCGCTTACATGTCTGACGCAGCCGGACTTGGTGCCATTGCATCCAACAACTCCTGGGGCCTAGCCGGGATGACCGTGAAGAATGCTGATGTCGCCACTTACTTCAATAGTCGACAAACCAAACCATATATTGATGGTTTGCGAAATTTTGCGACGGGAGGCGTCATCGTTTTTGCTCTGCAAAACGACTATCGCGCCGAAAGCGCGAGCCTGATCGCCGCATTGCCGCTAGGAATCCCTGAACTCGAAGCGAACTGGATCAGCGTCGTTAATGCCATTCCTGTATTCGATGATGAACGGATCCTTAGCGCAGAACGGATATCGACGGCATGCCTCGAAACGGCGCGTTTTTGTATGGCAGCAAATGGTCAGATCATGGTGGCATCTGAAACGGGTAACTCTGACTATGAAGTTGGTATCGGCGCTTCTTTCGCTGCACCTCAGGTCGCAGGATCGATTGCGCTGCTGGCTGAGGCTTTTCCTGACCTGTCTGCTGCGCAATTACGTGACCGGCTTCTCGCGACCGCTGACAACCGTTTTTTTGATAATTATGCTGGGGTCGTAACCTTCGCGCCCGGCATCACCCATGGCTACAACCAAGAATTCGGACATGGGTTTCTGGACCTCCGGTCTGCATTGCTGCCCATAGGGCAACCTGTTGTGATGATGGCAAATGGCCAGACAATTGATTTGGGCACTGCGGCGATCACCTCGGGTGCCGCCACAGGTGACGGGTTGACACAGTCGCTCGCTGCTTTGTCTGTCGTGTCGCAGGACCAGCTAAATGCAGGCTTCACCTTGTCGGCGGAGGTTCTGGCCGGTGCTGACAGCCCGGCTGATCACGCAGCAACTGCGCTACTGGCTGCTATCCATCCGACAGTGGCTGCAGCCCGCCGTAGTCAGAATGCAGCGATCCGTAGTGGGAAAAATCTTGCAGGCCACCGGGGCGTCTGGTCAGATCCGACCGGTGCAGAACTGCTGGGTAGCAACGCTATTCCGCTAACTTCGCCGGACAACGACTTTGGCTTTTCGGTGTTGACGGGCGAAGGCACAACCGGCGTGTCAGTACATCAGACCTTCGACGTTGTTAATGGTAACTTGCGGCTTGGATTTGCGAGTATGCGCACAGACGGTTCGATCATGGGCGTCAGTGTTGCAAGTTCAACCGGCGAGGTGAGTTCGAGCACCAATGCAGTTCACGTCGATTTCGCATCCCGAATAGCCACCGATACAGCGCTGCGCTTCAACGCAGAGATGGGCGTCGCGAGTGGTGACGGAGCGGGCATGGTCAATGACTTCAGTTCAATGTCCTATAATCGCGTCAGTGTTACCCTCGAACGGGCGGATGTTGGGCGAACCGGCGATGTTCTGGCGATGTTTGCGCGTCGACCTGTGGGGATCATACGTGGATCCGCAACTATGGACCTGCCCGTGCAGTTCGCAAATGGCGTCACCAGCTTTGCAAGTCAGAACGTCAGTCTTGCACCAGTAGAACGTCAATTTGATGTCGGCTTTGAATACAGCACCCCGGTGTTGCGCAACGCAAATCTGACCGTCGGAATGATGCACAGTGACAACAATGGAAACACTGCAGGGCGCCGGGTGGTGTCCAGTTTTATCGGGTTACATTTCAGCTTTTGACCATACCGTCAGGAGGGGGAACCCGTGCCATCAACAACGCCGAATGACCACTCGCCACCTTCAATATTTCCTGAAAACTGCGCTCTGAGCGCATACGGACATGCCGCTGACATGAATGATCCTCTTGCAAAGGACGAATCCCAGATCAAACCGAAAGGGAAACCAGCGATCCAATCTTCATGTTTACCGCTTTAAGTCTTCACGAACGTACCATCCCGAAAATTCGGCTCTGGCTGCTGCAAACGGGGGTTTACAACATGCAGGGCAACATCTTCGTTTTGCACGCGCGCGCGACCAGCAAATTTTGCATCGTAAAGCAGTCGGTCCGCCCGCCGCATCGCGTGATGAATGTCTTTGTCTGACCTGATTTGAACCAGCCCTGCGGAGAAAGAACATCGTAGTTCAGGATGCGTGGAACTGACGATCATGTCCGCCACATCACTTAGCAGTATGTTAAGTCTACGGTCTGCGGAGATCAGGTCGCAATTTGGCATGAACAACAGGAACTCTTCGCCACCGATACGGCCGAACAGATCCTGCACGCGAATTGAGCGCACGGCTTTGCGGCTGAAGGACACAAGAACATCGTCTCCGATGGCATGACCATACTGATCATTGATCGCTTTGAAGTGGTCAAGATCGATGACCGCAAGGGCATGATTGCCAAAATGCTGCCGATTGGCCTGTTCGTGGAACCATATTTCAAGCTGCTCCATCATATAGCGGCGATTGGGCACACCGGTCAGTTGATCTGTCCATGAATTGCGGCGGGCTATGTCACGTTCCAGGCGCAATGTCCGGCTCTCAGTCCGCATAGATGCGATGTCCGTGCCTTGAAACAGTAGACGTCCTTGGGGACAGACCGTTTCGGTAATCAATATCCACCGGCCATCATGAAATTCGGCCTCGAACGAGCGGTAGGGCAGGGTCCCCCGCCGTCCATCGGCGTCTGTCAGCCAAGCCTCTATATCGTCGGTCTTGATGACAGGACCGCGGGACTGTTCGAAATTCGCTCGCATGATATCACGCCAAAATTGGCGTTCTGTGGGGTCACAATGATAGGCTTTACAAAATGCAGGGTTCGCTGCGTGCAAACGGCCATCCGCACCAAAAAGGGCAAACAGATCGGGTGTGAGCAATAACATCTCTCCGATTTCACCATGAAAAGGATCACTTGGAAAATTGTCGAAAACCATCAGTTAAATGCTCCGGGCCAAATGTGACCTGTGTTTCACCAGTCTGCGCCTAAGGATCAGACATGAGTATGAGATGGATCAGTCATAAGTACTAGCTGATTACTCACAACATGGTCAAAGGTTAGCCTCCGTGTATGTAGTGTGACTTTTTTGAGTATAGCAGTAAACCAAGGCGATCTACGCAATCAGGGCTGCGCCCTGTCAACCAGACTGTCCTTTGTTGGCAGCTCGTCGCCAAGAACCGCAAGAAGGCGCAAGATAGACATCAAGGCTCACGGACACGACACCATTCTTGACGTCTGAAACGGTGGACTGTGCGGTGTCGCTCGTCTTTCCAAACTCCTTCTGGCTAAGCTTATGCGCACTTCGCCTGGCCCGGATCACGGCACCCGCGTAGCGCAGGCTTCGGATTGGATACAAGGGCAAGTCCATCGGTCGGCACCTATAGTCAGGACTCACAGCTAATAAATGACGATTGCCGCGAGCGCGATGGCGGAGAGAAAGACCGTTGGGCAGCGATCATACCGTGTTGCGACCCGTCGCCAGTCTTTCAGTCTGCCGAACACGATCTTGATGCGGTTGCGGCTTTTATAGCGACGCTTGTCGTATTTCACGCTCACCTTGCGCTGTTTTCGACCGGGGATGCAGGCGCGTATGCCTTTGTCTTCCAGCCCTTCTCTGAACCAGTCTGCATCGTAACCGCGATCTCCAAGCGACCACTCGACCTTTGGCAGGCCTTTGAGCAATGCCCTTGCGCCGATGTAGTCGCTTACCTGACCGGCAGTGACGAAGAGGTCAAGCGGGCGGCCTTTGCTGTCGCAGATGGCGTGCAGCTTGGTGTTCATGCCACCTTTAGTGCGCCCAATCAGACGTCCGCGCCCCCCTTTTTCACGCCCATACTGGTCGCTGTCCTGTGAGCCTTAAGATAGGTTGCGTCAATCATCACAGTCTTTCTCTCGCCATGCTCGGCGGCCAGACCGGTCATGATCCTGGCAAAGACGCCTCTATCACTCCATCGCTTCCATCGGTTGTAGAGCGTCTTGTGCGCCCCGTACTCCCGAGGGGCATCGCGCAACCGCAAGCCATTGCGATTTATGAAGATAATCCCGCTCAACACACGCCGGGCAACCACCCGTGGTTTGCCGTGAGATTTCGGGAATTAAGGCGCCAGATGCGCCATCTGCGCATCAGTCAGCCAGAAAAGATCAGACACATCACCGCTCCGTTTTCGGGCGGTGAATCACGCTCAGGGGCTAAATTCAATGGGTCCTGACCCTATCATGGCACTCAATACTTCGGGACAAATCTGAGCCGTCAACAAAGGCGCATCGGCTATTCATAACGTGGATATCTGGCATTGAGACCAAGTGCCGCGAGGGCCGCGATCATGAATATAAGCGCTGGTATCAGTGCCGCCTCGATCCTGCCGGTTGCCTCTGCCAGCGAGCCACCGATCAAAGGAAGCAGAAACGCCAAGGCGAACCCGATCAAAGTCATGCCTGCGCTCAATCGCGTCACTGCAATGCCGGTGGCAATGGATGGCGGCAACGAGGTTAAAAGGACCAGTTGCACTGTCGCCGCAAAACCGACGATCAAAGCGGATACCCAGGAAGTCCAGCCTTCGAAGAAGACAAACCCTGCCAGCCCTGCTGCTGTGATCAGCGCGGCAATGGCAATTGGTCTGCGTGATCCGATCCACTGCGGTGCGATAAGAATAGCAACCGATCCCAGCAGGGGCATCGCGTTATAGGCAAAGTAAAAGCCGCTGAGGGCATCGGTTTCACCGCGCGCCTGAAGGACCGACCCAGCGTAAGCGTTCACTACGTAGAACGAGACGACGGAACTGCCCAGCAAGACCCCATATTGCCAGACGCGCGCATCGTTCCAGCGCGGCAGCGCGCCTTTTTGGGAAAGCCCCGGCAGCTTGTCCGTTGCCGAACTCGCCCCGTCCTGCGGCAAGCGCGCAACCATCACCATAACCGCAATCAGCGTGACCGGGACAGCCCACAGCACAAGAGCCAGCTGCCAATCACCCCCGGCCAGAGGCAGCACGACAGGCAAGGTCAGTCCCGCCGCTGACAATTCGCCGACCATCATACCATTGAGGTAGACCGCACTGCCAAGTGCTACATGTGTTGGCGTCCAGACCCGCGTCGCCGCAGGCAGGGCTGTCTGGAACAGCGCGACCCCCAGCCCCATGATCAGTGACGCCGCAAACAGCAGCGCAGCAGACGGAACCTGACCACGCACCGTGGAGGCCACAACCATGACGCAGATGCCAGTGACAACAGCAGTCCGCAGACCGATGCGCGCGATGAGCCATGCGGCGGGAACAGCACCAAGCGCCACGGCAATGACAGGCAACATTGTCACCGCACCTACGCCTGCGGTACCCAGGTCAAGGCTTTCTGCCATATGCGTCGCAAGAGGTGGGGCCGCCAGGATAGGAACGCGCAACGTCCAGCCGACCAGCCACAAAAGGGCGAGAATAAGATAGGGCTTTGAAAGGGCTGAGAAGGTGGCATGGTGTGATGACATGTGCAAAGAATTCCCTCAGGAAGTGACTTTTACTCGAAATTAATTCCGACACTCAGGTCATACTCACTTGTAAAATGCCTCGCTAACGAGCTTTCCTGTGACGGATGTCAGGAAAACTCACATGATCGACAATCTTCACCACTTGCGCGCGCTTCAGGCGTTTGATGAGGCAGCGACACATGCCAGCTTCAGCAAGGCAGCGGATCGTCTGAACGTCACCCATGGCGCGGTCAGCCGTCAGATCAAGCTGCTGGAGGCCTATCTGGGGGTCACGTTATTCCATCGCCGCGCTGGCGGAGTGGAATTGACAGCCAAAGGCGCGCAATTGCTCCAATCAACGCGCCCTGCATTTGCGACGCTGCAAAAAGGCGTCTCAGAGATGAAACGCCAGCATATGCGTCAATCGTTGAAGGTCTCTCTGCCCAACGCGGTGGCACTGAAATGGCTCGTGCCCCGTCTGCCGTCGTTTCATGAACAACATCCAAGTATCGCTTTGTATCTGGATACGGCCGATACCCTGACAGATTTCGACACGTCCGAGGTTGATGTCGCGTTGCGTTTTGGCGTGCCCAAATGGGACGGGCTTTATGTCGAAAAAATCGCCGATGAGGCGCTGATCACCGTCGCATCCCCCGCGCTTATCGGTGATGTCTCCCTGCCCATGGCCGCGGACGATATCGCCAAGTTGCCCTTGCTTCATCACGACTATCATCAGGGGTGGGACAAATGGGCAAAGATAACAGGTCTGCCGCCCGAGGAGATTCCGCACCGGAACAAGATCAAGTTTTCGGAAAGTGCGGCCTTACTTGAAGCCGCGGTTGACCGGCAGGGCGTCGCCCTAGCGCGCCAGTTGTTGGTCGCCAGAGATATTGAGGCGGGCAGGCTAGTCCGTCTTGACGAAGTCCTGATCCCGCTCGACAGCGGCCTGTATTTTGTCTGCCGCGACGGTGATCAGGACCGCAGGGAGATCAGAATTTTCAAGAAATGGCTGATGTCTATCCGTTGAACTCCACATCAATAGTCCGCTCCGCCGCCATCCGGCCCATCAAAAATGCTGCGGTATGAACGAATGGCAGCAATGCGAAAGCCGCACCGCAGCATCCGCAAGACAGACGAGTAGCCGCTCAGGGCCGTTCGCCCCGTTCCGGCAGACAGGGCGGCAAGCGAGCATTTGTCGCAACTGCAAAACCCAATCCGCCTACTTCTTGAGCAGACCTTCATTGTAGACGAGAGTTACCAATACGACAAAACAGTGTCTCTATCGGGCCTGAGGGAGTGACGCGCAGCGCCTGAACGCGCGTCTCAAGAGGCTCAATTGGCGTTTTTAGCCAGCAGGTGCTCATTTGTTCCATCTCTGCGACCTGCGCGGCAATAATCTCTTCAGTAGGCGCAAGCATGCGTGGGTCTTGACCATGTTTGATCAGGACCTGCGCCATGTCGATGGCACCCTGATGGTGGGCAATCATACCACAAGCAAAGGCCACGTCTGCATCTTCATTCATCATCCCATCATGCATAGCGGGCGCGCTGATCATCATGCGCCGCATACTTTCCTGCACATGCTTAGGCATGGTGTCCAGATCGACACCGCCCATCCCCATCATTCTGCTGCCCATGCCAGCTGTCTGATCCCCATCCATGTTGCCGTGACCCATTGCTGAATGGTGCGTGGCGGCGCTTACATAAATCTCGGCTTTCGATAAAGTTCAGGTTTGTCTCCCAACGTCTTCATCCAGAGGTGGCAAGAACCACGCCAGCAAGCCCGCAATCGGCAGAAACGCACAGAACTGGAAAACGGTTTCAATGCCGTAGCGGTCCGCCATTACCCCTAAAAACGCAGCGGCAATACCACCAAGGCCGAAGTTTAGGCCGTAGAACAACCCCCCAATCAAGCCGATCCGGTTGGGCAGAAGATCCATCGCATAGATGAGCATTGAGGCAAAGGCGCTAGCCATGATCAGGTTGATCATGATCGTCAGCACCCCAGTCCAGAAAAGATCCGCATATGGCAGGATCAACGTCAGGGGAAGCGGTCCAAGCATCGAGAACCAGATGATGCGGTAGCGTCCGAACCGGTCGCCGAGAATACCGCCAATCAAAACGCCAACGGCCGCCGCTATCAGAAAAATGAACAGCATCATCTGAGACGCCGGGATGGTCAGGCCGAACCGCTCGATCAGATAGAAAGTATAGAACGAGCGAAAGCTCTCGCCGTAGGCATTCTTAGTGAACATCAGAAACGTCAGGACAATGAGGCCGATGCCGATTGTCAGCGGTGCGTGACTAGGCACCTGCGTCCCTTTTCTGCCGCGGGACCGTAGCGTTTCGAAGGCGGCGCTGATCAGGCGCTGTTGACTGCCGATCCACGTCAACATCGCCATGGCGAGCAAGGCTATAACCGCAAACCAAGCGAGGCTGGCTTGGCCCAACGGCACGATAATCAGCGCAGCCAACACGGGGCCAAGTGCACCACCGGCCTGACCCCCGACCTGAAAGATACCCTGTGCCAGTCCCTGACGCCCACCGGCCGCATAGCGCGCCATCCGGGTCGCTTCGGGATGAAAGATAGATGATCCGATGCCGATACAGGCTACCGACCCTAGGATCATCGAATAGTTGGGAGCGAACGCTAGCAAAACGAGCCCCGAAAGTGTGAACATCATGCCCACGACCGGCGAGTAAGGCGCAGGATATCTGTCGGTGATCATGCCGGCCACGGGTTGCAACAAGGCGCCTGCAATTTGAAAGGTCAGGGTGATCAGGCCAATTTGAACGAAATCCAGTTCGTAGGCTTCCTTCAGGATGGGATAGGCTGCTGGAATGAGTGACTGCATAAGATCGTTCAGGAGATGCGTCACACCAAGGACAACCAGCACGGAAAGATAGGTCCCGGATCGGGCTGTAATTGCCATATCTCTTGCCTCGCAAATATTGGCTTGGAGGCAATTGGCTGATGTGCTGTTGCCGTGGGCAAAACATAGGCGCCAGAAATTCTGGCGACAAGACGAATCTGTCATGTAGCAGGAGGCTACCAACACGGCCTATCATTGGGTAACTCTCAGAAACCTACGAGCAGTAAAGTGGCCTTTGGCCACCTTGACGCGGAAGTTCCTGTTTCAGAAGTGACAATCAGCAACTTCGAGCAGCGCGCCCGATTTCCCATGTTTCGAACCGAGCGCGACCGGCCTTTTTGGCGCGGTATAGTGCCTCGTCTGCACGGCGCATAACTTGATTAAGCGTTTCGCCATCAATACTGCTGGCAGCCCCCACCGACAACGTAAGGTGCAGTGGGGGTGCCACTGCATCGTAGCGCACCACGATAGTCGCGCAGATGCGGTCGCCTAGCGTCGCCAGCGTCGAAGGATCGCAGCAGGAATAAATCCCGAATTCTTCGCCGCCAATGCGGGCAAGGATGTCGTCTTTCATCGTCACATCACGCAACCGGTCTGCTACCGCCTGAAGGCACATGTCTCCCACCGCATGGCCATAGGTGTCGTTCACCTGCTTGAAATGGTCGGCATCGATAATCATCACCACTCCACGGGCACCGTCGGCCATGCGGTCAGCAGCCTTCGTAACGAAGGCGCGACGATTCATAAGACCCGTCAGCATGTCAGTCGAGGCCAGTTCGACCAGTTCCTTGTGCAGCAGATAGGACCGCCTGACGGAATATAGCGTCAGCCACAGGAACGGCGCTCCAGAGAAGAAAGTCGTCAGGAACCGCGTGCCGTGAGACATGTGAAATTGACCAGTCAGTGTAAGTTCAACGATCAGCGACACAATGTGGATGGCGATGCTGAACAGCACAAACTTTATAGCGGCATCGAGCCGGCTTTTTGGTGCGGTCGCGCGGATGAGCCGTGTTGCGAGCAATTTAGTAGACGATGGCATGCATTGGCCTTGCTTTGAAATCGTCATT
>JAFPBO010000005.1 GCA_017390475.1 Loktanella sp. | reverse complement strand
GCAGAGGCTGAGGCACAAGCAGCGGCAGAAGCGGAAGTTGCAGAGGCTGAGGCACAAGCAGCGGCAGAAGCGGAAGCTGCAGAGGCGGAGGCACAGGCAGCGGCAGAAGCGGAAGCTGCAGAGGCGGAGGCACAAGCAGCGGCAGAAGCGGAAGCTGCAGAGGCGGAAGCACAGGCAGCAGCAGAAGCGGAGGCCGCAGAGGCTGAAGCACAGGCAGCAGCGGAAGCGGAGGCCGCCGAGGCTGAGGCACAGGCAGCAGCGGAAGCGGAGGCCGCAGAGGCTGAGGCACAAGCAGCAGCGGAAGCGGAGGCCGCAGAGGCTGAGGCACAGGCAGCGGCAGAGGCGGAGGCCGCAGAGGCTGAAGCAGACGTCGCCGAAGTGGCTCTGGTTGACCCGACCTTGGAAGAGGAGGACGCGGCCCCGGCGGCGGCAACATCAAACCAGGAGGCCGCGCCGGAGGATGTGGTGGAAGAAACGCTCGACGCTGATTCCGTCCGGACAAGCGCACAGGATTTTCTGACCGCCATTGGTACTGCTACGGAAACGACCACCGAGCAGAGTGACCGCAGCAGCCGGGGTAATTTCGAAACGGCAATCCTGCTGGGTCTTGGTGCCGTCGTCGTCGGTTCGGTGCTGCGCAATGGCGACCGTGTCGTTGCCAATACCGGCGACCGGGTGGTCGTCGAAGGGTCACGCGGGCTGACCGTGTATAAGGATGACGATGCGCTTTTGCGTCAGCCGGGTGCCACCATGCGCACGGAAACCTTTGACGACGGTTCATCGCGCACGACGCTTGACCGGGCGGACGGTTCACAGGTCGTGACAATCCGTGACGGGCGAGGGCGGGTACTGCGCCGTGCTGCTGTCTACCCCGATGGCACGCAGTATGAACTGTTCGACAATCTGCAACCGGCACCAGCCGTCGATGTGCGGCAGTTGCAGGAAACGCGCCCGGTCGCGCGCAGCCTGTCTTTCGCCGAAAGCGATTTGTCCGAATTGCGCACCACGTTGCGCGAAGATACAGCAGTTGATACAGGACGAAGCTTCAGCCTGCGCCAGATCCGAGAGATCGAACAGGTGCGCAGCCTTGTTCCGGCGATTGACCTGGACACAGTGACCTTTGCGACCGGATCTGCCGCGATCACGGCTGAACAGGCGCGCAGCCTTGTGCGGGTCGGCATCCTGATCGAGGAAATGCTGCTTGAAAACCCGCGCGAAGTATTCCTGATCGAAGGTCATACCGACGCCGTGGGCAGCGAGAGCGACAACCTCGCCCTGTCAGACCGACGTGCCGAATCTGTCGCCCTTGCCCTGACCGAGAATTTCCGGATCCCGCCGGAAAACCTGATCATCCAAGGCTACGGTGAAGCGTTTCTGAAAGTGCCGACGCAGGCCGCCGAACAACGCAACCGCCGCGCGACAGCGCGCCGGATCACACCGCTGCTGCAACAAATCGCTGCGAATTAAGTTTGCCCGCAGGAAAATAACAGCACATCAAAACTGGTCGCCGCGCAGAAGCGGCGACCATATCCCGCATGTTTTTCAGCGGACGCCCCCGCCGATCATTCCAGCGGTGGCTTTCTTTGCGTACACGAAGTATCATGATTTCCTCGCTGGCGAGCAAAATATTCCGGCATTAAAACAATGCTGGAACATGCTCCCCGCCGACAGAGCCAAGGCGTCATAGTTCAGACAGGATGGGTCCCGCAGCCCTACCGACTGCAAAAAGTGGCCTGCGGCACAACAAACCAATGATCACGCCACAGCGACACAAGGTAAGCGACATCATTCGGAAATTTGTTGCTCAACCAGACCGTCGGCGGACAGAGCCTGCAAGAGCGAGGTCACGTCACGGATCAGCACGGCTTCGCCGGTATGCGGGAACTGCTCTGCAAGAAGCTGTCCAATGTCACGCGCGGTTCCGGGGATTTCCAACAAACCCCAGACAGCACGCGCGAGAGTATTCATGTGCCAGATCATCGTTTTGCCCGGCAACCAAAGAAACGCGCTGTCGCCCTTGGTCTGGATCACCACATCAGGGTTGCGTGACCAACACAGGTCTGCGGACATGTTTGCTGCAGGCAGTAGATCAGCGGTCATCGGCTGGGACACAGGGCCGATTTCGACATCGGCAGCGACAGGTGCTGCACTGCCAAAGGCGTTAAGGATCAGCGCCACCGCCTCTTCCAGATCGGAATAAACCAGCCGCAGGCATGTCATCCCGGCGAGCAGGTCTGTCAGTCTTGCAAAGGCGGCTTCAGGTGTTTGCAGGTCAGACATGTTCTGCGTCAGCAGGAAATGCAGCGCCTCGTCCTCTGCCACGGCATGCAGATGGGCAGGTGCAGCATCACGGCGGTCAAGGATCAGCAGAACCGATAGGGGCGCGCTGGTACCATGAGGGGCAACAGTCGGCGCACAAAGATAAACGTAGCGATCATCATGCGGCCCACTATGGCGCGCGACATGTTCGCGAAATGCCTGTGTGCAAGTTTTCGGCAACGGCAGTCGCAGCCGTGGCGCAATGCCCAGACCGACCGCATTGCCATCTGTCGACAACGGCAAGACATCATCACAAAACACAAGGACATCATCTTCTAGCGTCATCCTTGCAGCCAGTGTGCTTTTACCTGCCCGCGACGGGCCGGTCATCGCAATCAGGCGGTCGTTGAAACGGAAGGCCGCACAATGCAGTGCCAGCCATCCGGGGCGGATAGAGAAGTAGTCCTCGGCCAGATCTGCGATCACGGCGCAGGCGGCGCCCGCGACGCCAAGCCCATGTATGGTTTCATCCAGATAGCTCGACCTTGCGGCATAAAGACCTGTCATGCCGATGACCGAGGCATGGCGCGTCTCGGGGTCAAGGCTTATGTCCTGTTCCGGCACCCAGTCGCTCAGGATCGTACCAAGCGCTTCGGCGACGGGTGATGCGTTATGCAGCGCGACCTGCACATTGACATCGGGAAAGCGCAAAACGGTATCGGGGCCGCTTATCGCGGCCGCCGATTTGTCAGATTTGTCCTGCATCACAGCCATGGGTTAACGTGTGGCACTGTCGCGGACCCAGCGCATGGTCGCGGTATCCCAGCGCCATTCAAAAGCGCGCTGACCCGAGATATTGCGGGGACGCGAAGGACGGCTGGCCCACGATTGGCTGCTACGGGGTCGGGACGGGCGGCTCGGGCGCGAGGGGCGGCTTGGGCGCGATGGACGGCTTGGGCGCGAGGGGCGACTCGTGCCACTGCCGGTGCTGGCGCTAGCGGTATCCATGCCCATCAGGGTCGGCGCGACATAGGCGGCACCAGTTGCCAAACCGAGTTTCACCAGCAGGTTACGACGCGTGATCATGGTTTTGTCATTCTGTGCCATCGTGGGCTCCTTTACTGTTGTGATGCGTTAGTTGCTTACACATCAGGGAAACGGGACCGACGGCAGTTTTATTCCCCACTGACAGAGAAAAATTGCGTTTCGTCGTCACATTCTTCCGGCGAGGTAATCAGACCATGGCCAAAAACAGGGTCATAGCCAGCCTCGCCAAGGTCTTTGGCGCAGGCAAAAAGCACGGCTGTGACCTCTTCCACATTCTTTTCGGGCAGTCGCATCCGTTCCACCGCCAACGCGGCAGTCACGAAAGGCGCGGCATAGGATGTCCCCGACCGCAACCGCCCGCCCGAGACCGAGGCCGCAGTCCAGATGTTCACCCCTGGTGCCGCCAGCGCAACATAGGGACCTTGATTGGCCTGGCGATAGACACGCTCGCGCGAATCCACTGCCGTGACGGCGATCACCTCTGGCCAGGCGGCGGGATAGGCGGGGGCGGACCCCGGCCCTCCGTTACCTGCCGCTGCAACAAGGCCGACCCCACGGGCTGCAGCCTCTTGCACGACACGTTTCAGCACTGCGTTTTCCGGGCCTGAAAAGGACAGGTTGATCACATCGACGCCTTCACCGATCAGCAGGTCAAGAGCATTGGCGACGGAAAAGGCATCGGCCTGTTCGGCCGCGCCACGGGCGTGAAATGCCTCGACAGCGATCAATTCGGCATCGGGCAACAGGCCCGGCACGCGCCCTTCGACGCTGCCAATCAGCATCGCAGCAATCGCAGTGCCATGAACGCGACCAGCGGCATCGCGATTGCCCAGATCAACCTGTTGCACCTGCAACCGGCGCCCCTGCAAAGCCGGGTGGTCGATGTTCACGCCAGTATCGATCATCCCGATCTTGGGGCGCAGCGCACTAGGCCAACCGGCCCAGCCGATCATCGCATGGGCCGCGCAATCGCCGCCGTCGCAGGTCAGATCATCGGTGGCGTAAAAATGGTTTTCGTCTGTAAGTCCGGTGGGGAACAGCACCGCCAGTTCCGCCATAGCCTGTGCCAATGTGCGGCCTTGCGGCAGGGCAAAGCGGACCAGCACCCCCTGCAAAGCCGCGATGTCGCTTTGAGCCAGGGGTGTGAAACCTGCCGCCAAGGCCGGTTCCAGCGTTTGCCCTGCGGGGATGAAAGTCACAATTTCTGGCGGCAAGGGGACGGGTTGGGGTTGTGGAGCCTGCGGCGCGCGGGCCGGTTGCTGCTGCAACCGTGAGCGCGGTCTGCTGGGCCTGCTGGGCCTGCTGATCGACGGGCGCGACCGGCCGCTGCCAGTCGATGCTTGCGCAACGCTGAGCCCTGTCAATGCGGGGGCGACATAGGCAAGCCCTGCACCCAACCCGATCTTGCGCAGCAATTTGCGGCGAGTTGTGTTGATTTCGGCAGAAGGCCTGTTGTGCATTGGCAAATCTCCGACAAAACGTACAAGGCTTTTATATAGACTGAACGTCCTCGGTTTCATTTTATTCCCAAAATTGCGATTTCGCGGGAATAAAAATCGCGGCTGCCGCGTTACCCATGCGATGAAGAAGGAAACCCCGCACTGTGCCACAAGATCTGCGCCGTGATCTGATCGTGCTTTTGCCTCGGCTGCGCCGCTTTGCGCGCAGTCTGACGGGGGCGTCGGATCAGGCCGATGATCTGGTCCAGGCCAGCGTAGAAAAGGCATTGCGCAACCTCGATGGCTTTACCTGCGGCACGCGGATGGATGCCTGGATGTTCCGGATCATTCGCAACACGTGGATCGATACGATCCGCGCGCGCCGCGACACGGTGGAATTTGATGCTGAAGCCGCCGATACGGTCATTGGCAGCGATGGGCGCGCCACAACCGAGGCGCGCCTGCATCTGGCCGAGGTCCGCCGCGCAATGGCCAGCCTGCCCGAAGACCAGCGTGCGGTGCTTATGCTCGTCTGCGTCGAGGGGATGCGCTACCGCGAAGTGGCCGAGGTGCTCAACATCCCCGAAGGTACGGTGATGAGCCGCCTGTCGCGGGCGCGCTTGGCCCTGGCCAAGAAGTTGAAGGACAAGCCCCTCGGGGCACAGCAACAGGGGACTAGCCAGTGACCGAAGCAGAGGAAGTGAATGACGATATGCTGATGGCCCTTGCAGATGGCGAACTGAACGACATGGTCGCGCAGCGCCTTTACCGGCGTATCAATGCCGATCCTGATCTGGCCGCGCGTTATGCAGATTTCGTGGAAACCCGCGCACTGATGCAAGCCGCCTTTCCACCAGAACCTGTGCCCGACCGGCTGATCGACGCCGTGCTGCAAACCGGCGCGACCAAGGGGAGTGTTGAACCATTTCGCAAAAGATCGCCCCGCGCGCCAGTCTGGGGCATGGCGCTGGCGGCATCTTTGGTTTTGGCAGTTGGCGGTTTCTGGGCCGGGCGCAGCACCGTGCCAGTGATGACGGCGGTTGGCGAGATCGGTGCCATAACGGCCAGCCTGCCAACTGGGGGCGAAGTACAGTTGTCAGATGGAACCATCGCCCGCGTTCTGGCCAGTTACGACACCGAACTGGGCCTGTGTCGGATCATTGCGCATGACGGCTTGCGCCATGTCACATGCCGCGACGTTCCGGCAGGCGACTGGAAGCTAGCGCTCACGGTTCAGGGGGCCGAGACTGACGGTTTCGTTCCGGCTTCGGACATCGGCGTCGGGTTGACTGACCAGCTTCTCGACGAGATCGGGGCAGGTCCAGCCTTGACAGGCGACACCGAACGCCGCGCGCTGTCACGATAAATCTGACATGCCGCTGTTTTCCCAGACAGTTGCGTTGTTCAGTTTCTGCAGCCTGATGTCGCAATCAACTGGTACCGGCATGCGGTGGTGCGGTGCTGGCGTCTGGGGTTATCGTCATCAGCTGGCGTTGCTATCTTGCGCTGCTTTGTGGTCAAAATGGTGACGCATGCTTGAGCCACGGCTAGATGCCGACCCTATTGACGTCATGCCTTGTGTCAGGCGTTTGCGGCAATGCCGGAAATCGCCTGGATCAGATTATCCTCGGTCACTTCCTCTGACGTAAATTCGCGCATCACGCGACCACCAAACATCGCTACAATTCGGTCCGATACGTGAAGCACCTCCGGCATCTCTGAACTGATCACGATAACGGCAAAGCCTTGAGCGGCCAGATCGCGGATCAGATTGTGAATTTCGGATTTGGACCCCACGTCGATCCCCCGGGTCGGTTCATCGACGATCAACACCTCTGGATGCATGGACAGCCATTTGCCGATCACAATCTTTTGCTGGTTGCCGCCAGACAGATTGCCGACGGTCTGACGCCAGCCAGGGGTGCGAATATCCAGCTTGTCCCGGTATTTGTCAAAAATCGCGATCTCGGCCCGGTCGCTGATAAACGGTCCTTTGGTTAACCGCCCGATCTGCGGCAGGGTCATATTGTCCCTGCAACTCATCCCTAAGACCAGCCCCTGATCCTTGCGATCCTCGGGCACCAGTGAAATGCCATGGCGGATTGCGTCTATCGGGGATGTGATCTGCACCTCTAGCCCGTTCAACAATATCTGCCCGGCAGAGGGTTCACGCAGCCCAAAAATAGTTTCGGCAATCTCTGTCCGGCCAGCACCGACAAGGCCGTAAAACCCCAGCACTTCGCCTTTTCGGACGGCGAAACTGACATCTTCGAACAATATCCCGCAGCTTAGCCCGCGCACCTCCAGCGCGGTGTCGCCCATCTGGTGCTGGCTGGCGTTGCGCGACAGGTCAAGACTGCGCCCGATCATCAATTGCGTCACCTTGTCTTCATCGGTCTCGGCGGTGACCAGCGTGCCGCGATATTGCCCGTCACGCAGCACGCTGATCCGGTCAGTGATCTTGAAAATCTCTTCCATCCGGTGAGAGATATAGATCACCCCGACCCCGCTTGCCTGCAGATCGGCGATCACATCGAACAGCACGACCTTTTCTGCATCGGTCAGGGACGCGGTCGGTTCATCAAAGATCACAGCACGCGGGTCCACTGTTAACGCGCGCCCGATTTCGACCATCTGCTGGTTGGCAATCGACAGGCTGCCAACACGGGTGCGGGCGGTGAAACTGACGTTGAGGGTTTTCAGGATCCTGTCGGTATCGGCATAAAGTTTCTGCCAATCCACGCGGCCAAAAGATTTCAGCGGCAATTCACCAAGGAAAATGTTTTCTGCGACGCTCAGCTCGCCCGCAAGGCTCAGTTCCTGATGGATGAACACAACGCCCTTCGCCTTTGCCTCTTGAGGAGAGGTCATGACAACCGGCGCATCGCCGACGTAGATCTGGCCGTCATTTGGCGCAAGAACGCCACCCAGCACTTTCATCAAAGTGGATTTGCCGGCGCCGTTCTCGCCCATGAGGGCATGAACCTCGCCGGGACGCACGTCAAAGGACACACCATCCAGCGCGCGCACTCCGGGAAAGGTTTTGACGATGCCTTCAAGGCGCAACACCGGGGATGGGCT
The DNA here is from genome assembly GCA_017390475.1 of Loktanella sp. Lineage (GTDB taxonomy): Bacteria > Pseudomonadota > Alphaproteobacteria > Rhodobacterales > Rhodobacteraceae > Yoonia. The sequence goes on along the minus strand of JAFPBO010000005.1, from coordinate 19,856 downwards.
GGTCATATCTTCAGCTCCTCTTTGCCTTTGCGGGTTAGCTGCCGGTCCAGAAACAACACCGCGATCAGGATCAGGCCAATGACCAGGTTGACCGTCTGCGTATCGGCACCGATATGGCCCAACCCTTTACGCAAAAGTTGAATTGCGATCACCCCGCCAAGAGTACCAGCAATCGATCCATAACCACCTGCCAACTTTGTGCCCCCAAGGACCACCGCAGTGATCGCCCAAAGTTCGTAGAGCATGCCGTCATTGGGATTTACCGACCCGCTTTCAGAATAGAAAACCACCGCGGACAAAGCCGCCAGAAAGCCAATCAGTATGAAATTCCACATGAAATGCGGCCCCACGCGGATCCCGGCATTGACAGCGGCATCCCTGTTGTTCCCGATAGCATAGGCGTTACGGCCATGGTTTGTGCGGGTCGTGACGAACCACAGCACCAACGCGGTCCCAAACAGGAACCATGTCGCGGTGTGCAAGCCCAGCACCTGCGCCTCTGCAAAATCGACCAGCGTCCAGTTCAGGTTGCTGGTGGGTTGTTCGCCGTTGTACATGAACACCAGCCCCCGGAAACCAAGCATCGACCCCAGGGTCACGATAAATGCGTCGATGCCGGTCTTCCACACGATCAGCCCATTCACGGCCCCCAACGTGACCCCGGTCAGCAAGGCAAACCCCCATGCCAGCGGCAGCGCCCAGTCGCCCATCGCCATCATGAACGGCCAACTCAGACTGTCCAGCAAGACAACTGCGGACAAGGCAAAGATCGCACCAACGCTCAGGTCAATATTGCCGTTGATCATGATGATCGTCATGCCCAGTGCAATAATCCCGATCGGTGCGGATTGTTTAAGCAGCAACAGCATGTTGCCGGGATCCATGAAGGCTTGGTTTGACACGGACCAATAATGTCCCGCCATGGAAAAAAAGATCAGTTCAGCCAGGATGAATACCCAGATGCCGCCTTGCTTGATCATGTCCTTGCGGTTTTCAATTGCCATTTTGACCACTCCTCAGGCGATGGGGGACCACAGGTGGCCACGTTTGGCGGCGATATCGAGCCAGACGGCCAGAATGATGATCGCCCATGTCACCATGTATTGAACGTAGAAATCGAGACCCGCGAGCAGCAACCCGTTCTGAATAAAGCCTAGGATCAGTACCCCGATAACCGTTTTGAAAACCGTACCGGACCCGCCCATCAGCGACGCGCCACCAAGGATCACGGCGGCGAGAACCTCCAGTTCCATCCCCTGCCCCACGGTGTTCTGACTGCCAAGGCTACGGCTCGCCTGTAACAGCCCTGCCACCGCAACGCAGAATGCCGATACAAGATAGGTCATGAACACGATCCTGGCACGTGGGATGCCTGAAAAGGTCGCCGCCTGCCCGTTGCCACCAACAGCATATACCTTGCGGCCAAAGGCGGTGCGCGACAATACCATGGCCAACACTGCGGCCAGAAAGGCAAATATCAGGATCGGCACGGGGATGCCCATGATCCTGTCCTGACCGAAGAAGGAAAACCATGTGCCGGATTTGTCAGCGATATCCATGTTTTTGCCACCTGACCATGTCAGAGTCAGACCGTGAATGGCGGACAGCATTCCCAACGTCACAATCAGTGAGTTCAATTTCAGATAGCCAACAAGAAAACCGATGAATGCACCCAACAACAAGGTCAGCGCAAACATCGCCGGGATCGCCAGCCCCGGCCCGATCTTGTCATGCAGATCCAGCACAACAATCGTCGAAAATGACATCATCGACCCGACCGACAGGTCCAGATTGCCACCGATCACCACAAAAGTGACACCAATCGCCATCACCCCCAAAATCGCCGAAGACCGGATCACACCCGAAATGTTATCGAGCGCGATGAACCGTTGATTCACCATGGCAAAGCCAATCATGAACAGCGCAAAGGCAATCAGGATGCCTTGCTTAGCCACGATAGTGCCGAGGTTCTGTCGCGTTAGTCCTGTCATGATGTTTCCCCTCGCGCGGTAAGCCGGATCTGAGCTTGTCCTGCGACAGGGTCCGGTCACATGCCGGCGACCCGTTCGCTGGTAATTACATCTTCATGTATTGATGCACGGGACAAGCGAACCTGCCCCGCGCATTCTGGAGGAAAGGATCAGAACACCGGCTTGGTAAAGTCACCCATGTTGTCTTGCGTGATCTTCGGCGTATCGAAATAGTTCAGGAACGGCACCTCTTCACCGTTCAGGATGTCGATGGCGGTCTGCAAGGCAGCTTCGGCATCATCAACGGGGGATTGATAGATCGAACCCCAGTAATCACCCGCTTCCATTGCGTCATATCCAACCGCAAAGTTCGTGGCCCCGACAAAGGTGATCCCTTCACGTCCGGCGGCACGGGCGGCATTCAACGCACCAATCCCCATGTTGTCATCGCCGGCATAAACCCCGTCGATGTCATCATATTGGATCAGGAAGGCTTCCATGACCTGCTGCGATCTTTCGCGGTTCCAGTCACCCGGCTGCGTAGCGACCAGAGTCACATTCGGGCAAACCTCTGGCAGGCGCTCATCAAAGCCCTGCTGGCGTTCAATAGCGGTGGTGTAACCGGGCTGGCCGGAAATCTGCACAACGCGGGCTTCGTCCTCGATGCCCAGTTCGGTGAACCGTTCACACATGATTTCTGCGGCGCGCGACCCCTGCGTAACGTTATCCGGGCCAGAGAAAGACGAGATGAAATCAAACCCCTGTTCGGCAATGTTGGAGTTGGTCACGACAACAGGGATGCCCGCATTATGCGCGCGGCGGACTGCCGGGATCACGGCCTCGCCGTTGGTGGGCCAGATGATGATGGCATCAACCTGCTGCTGTATCAGGTCCTCTATCTGAGCCAACTGGCGCGCCACGTCACCACCTGCGTCCAGCACAATCGCGTTCACATCAGGATTGGCCTCTGCCGCAGCGATGAATGCGCGTTCATATGTGGTCTGATAGCTATCAACACCGACGTTGTTTTGCGTAATCCCTATGGTCATCGTCTGTGCGGCCGCAGCCGAGCCGAACATCGCGGTGGTGCAGGCCAGCGCTGCTTTCATTGTATTTTTCATAATTTTTCCTCCCGTGGAACAATCTGTTGCGATTACCGGCAGCCTCCCTGTCGCGGACCGGGGCCCGACGTAATCGACATCGTCAATAAGCGCGACTTCCATCAGAAAAGACGCAACAATTTTATCCAAATTGAATTTATTTTTATCCATATCGGATTTTATGGCAATATTTGCCGGATATCATTTTGGCTAAATTGAAAGGGAAGATCATGAAAAAACCCCGACGGCATCCCGCCGCACCCAGACAACCGGATCAGATGCAACAGAGCAGCGCACAACACATTCATTCTGGACAGACCGGCCCCCGCGGGTTGGCACAATTGTCCGCGATGATGGCCAGCCCTGATCTGGACAGGATGGCACAGTTTCTGACCAGCCTGACAATGGAAATTGACAATGCATTGGAGCCCAGCACACCGAACCCGCATCTCAACATGATCCTGCATCTACTGCAAAGCCATGCAGAGGGGCGGATCGTCTCACCCTCTTCCATGGTCTCTGCCGCAGGGGTGCCTTATGCAACGGCGACCAGAAAGCTGGCAGAAATTCAGGATGCCGGGCTAATCGAACGCCGGGCGCGCACGAAAACTGGCAAAAGTCATTCCCTGCATCCCAGTGCAGAATTGCTTGAAGGGTTCAGCCGCCTCGCCGACAGGATCGACCGGCTGGTGCGGACATCCTTCGAGGTTGCCGATCAATCCTCCGACACAACCGATTATTACTTCGGCGGCTCATACCGGCAAGGTCGCGCCTCCATTTCGCCACTCAGCGCCTTGCCGCAGCCACTGAAACTGTCCGGCGGTCTGCGGATTCTGGTACATGGCGATCCAACGTTCATGGTGATGGAGGGGCTGAAACGTCAGTTCGAACAGATCGTCGGTACCAATATCCACCAGCGCGCCTTTTCCATCGACCGACTGCGTGAAGAAGCCTTGCGCAACGCCGACCGCCCCAAAAGCCGATATGACCTGATTGCCGTCGACCTGCCTTGGGTTGGCGAATTCGTCGCGAAAGGTGCGATCCGCCCACTGGATGACGTGATGGATATCACCCGCCTTGACCCTGCGGATTTCCACACCGCAGGCTGGCGCGCGGCACATTGGGGCGGCCGCCCCTACGGTGTGCCCAGCCAGACAACACCGGAATTGCTGTTCTATCGCAAGGATTGGTTCGCCAGCGACGATCGCGACCCACCCACCACGACCGCTGCCGTAATCGACGCCGCCCGCCATTTCCACAATCCCCAACGCGGGCGCTACGGGGTGGCGTGGAATGCGGCACGCGGCACGGCGCTGGGGCATACATTCATGATGACCTGCGCCGCCTTCGGCCAGCCGATCATCGATATGCCGCGCATCGCAGGTGGTTTCGACACCGACAAGCTGGCGCAGGGCGGTTTTAAGCCAACGCTGAACACCGACCGCGCGCTGGAGGCCGCCGATTATCTGATGCAGCTGATGGATTATTCACCCCCCGATATCCTGTCGATGTCCTGGTATGAACGGGTCCGCCCTTATGGTGCCGGTCAGGTGGCGATGGCCTATGGCTATACGCTGCTGGCCCCCTATTTCGAACTGGATGCCGCCAGCCCGGCGCATGGCAATACAGGCTATCTGACACATCCGCATGGCCCGCAAGGCACGCCGATTGCGCCAGTTGGTGGCTATGTGCTGTGTATCCCGTCCAATCTGGCCGAGGAACGACTTGCCGATACGGTCGAGGCTCTGGTCACTTTCACATCACCCGGCGCGCAGAAACTTTACGCCCAGAACGGCAGCCGGACCGAACCGCGCTATTCCGTCGGGGCCGATCCAGAGGTACGGCGCCTTTCGCCGATCTTTGGCCTGCTGGACGAGATGTCATGGCGGGATGAATTGCAGTTCTGGCCGCGCCCGCCGATCCCGCAGATTTCCGAGATCATCGATATCTGCGGCCATGAATTACACGACATGCTGCGCGGGATCGTAACCCCGCGCGCAGCACTCGACCGGGTGCAGGCCCGCGCCGAAGACATCTTGCGACATTAGAAATACTCAAGGGAGGAAACCATGGACACCAATCGCCTGAACGGCAAAAACATCCTGATCACCGGTGCCGGACGCGGCATGGGGGCCGCCAATGCCGAAAATTTCGCAGCGCAAGGCGCGAATGTCTGCCTTGGCGATCTGGATCTGGCGGCGGCACAAGAGGTCACGGCCAAAATCAACGCTGCAGGCAATGGCAAGGCGATTGCCGTGCGGATGGATGTCACCAAGCGCGAAGACAATGCCGCGGCCGTCGCCGCGACCGTGGAAGCCTTCGGATCGATTAATGTGGGTGTCTTCAACGCAGGTCTGAACAAACCCCGGTTCTTCATGGATATCGATGAGGATAACTGGGACCTGATCATGAACGTTAATACCAAGGCGATGTGGCTCGGCATGCAGGAGACCGCCCGCCAGATGATCGCCCAAGGCCCGATGCCGGATCATCCCTACAAGCTGATCAACGTTGGCTCCATCGCGTCACGCAAACCACTGGTGGATGTGACCGTCTATTGCACGTCGAAATACGGCTGTCTGGCGCTGACGCATTGCGGCGCGATTGGCCTTTCGGAGCACAACATCACTGTCAACGGCTATGCGCCGGGTGTCGTCGTGACGCCGCTTTGGGAACAGCTTGATAAGGATCTGGTCGCAATCGGCTTCAAGGAAAAAGAAGGTCAGGCCTATGACGATATCGTCCGCGATGCGCTGCAGATCAAACGCGTCTCCTACCCCAAGGACATCACCGGCACCGCGTCTTTCCTGGTCAGTGACGACAGCGATTACATGACTGGCCAGATGATCCATGTCGATGGCGGTTGGTGCATCCAATAGCCTGATTTTCCTGAGAATTTTTCACATGATTTGGTGCGCAGCCCGCACCGAAAAGGAGTAAGCCATGTCCCGCGCATTGATGCCCAACCTGCTGACGCCAAAAGATCTTGAACCCAATTGGGAATGGCGCGAACGGATTCCCGCCTGGGGTCACATGTCGGTCGATTTCGAACGCCGGATCGACCATGACCGCCTGCGCCGCTACCGTCTGGCCCGCACCCGCCAGTCACTGCAGAACTCGCAGGCGGGATCGCTGCTGTTGTTCGATATCAACAACATCCGCTATGTGACCGCCACCAAGATCGGTGAATGGGAACGCGACAAGATGTGTCGCTTCTGCCTGCTGACCGGCGACGATTCGCCCTATGTTTGGGATTTCGGCTCTGCCGCCGTGCATCATAAACGCCATTCAGACTGGCTCGAACCCGACCATTGCCTTGCCGGTGTCGTCGGTATGCGCGGCACGATCCCGCCCGATTTCGGCCTGATGCAGAAATACGCCAAAATGATCGCACAGATGATCAAGGATGCCGGGATGGCCGGGATGCCGGTTGGCGTGGATTACGCCGAAACCGCCATGTTCCACGCGCTGAAAGAAGCAGGCATCAACGTGGTCGATGGTCAGCAGATCATGCTGGCGGCGCGCGAGATCAAGAATTGGGATGAAATCCAGCTTCTGACCCAAGCCGCCGCCATGGTCGATGGCGTCTATCACATGATCTATGAAGAGCTGAAACCCGGCGTGCGCGAAAATGACATCGTCGCTTTGTCCAACAAGATGCTTTATGAAATGGGATCGGATGATGTTGAAGCGATCAACGCGATTTCCGGCGAACGCTGCAACCCGCATCCGCATAATTTCACCGACAGGCTGATCCGTCCCGGCGATCAGGCTTTTTTCGATATCCTGCAAAGCTATCAGGGCTATCGCACCTGCTATTACCGCACCTTCAACGTGGGCCGCGCGACACCGTCGCAAAACGACGCCTATGTCAAAGCGCGCGAATGGATCGACGCATCCATCGCGATGATCAAACCGGGTGTGACCACCGACAAAGTGGCCGAGGTCTGGCCCACCGCCGAAAGCCTTGGCTTTGCGAATGAAGATCAGGCCTTCGGTCTGCAATTCGGCCATGGTCTGGGGCTGGCGCTGCATGAACGCCCGATCATCAGCCGCGCGATCAGTCTGGATCACCCGATGGAAATCAAGACCGGCATGGTCTTTGCGCTGGAAACCTATTGCCCCGCCTCCGACGGCTATTCCGCTGCCAGGATCGAGGAAGAGGTGGTCGTCACCGAAACCGGCTGCGAGGTGATCAGCCTGTTCCCGGCCGAAGAATTGCCCATCGCCAACCGCTACTAAGAACGTCGCCGTAGGGTGGGGTTCGCCCCGCCACCCCCGAAAGGACATGCCCATGGCCAAGACAAAAACCAATACCGAAGATTACCTGCGCATGTATCGCCAGATGGTCCGCATCCGCACCTTCGAGGATAACGCCAACCAGCTTTACCTCTCTGCCAAGATGCCCGGCCTCACGCATATGTATTCCGGCGAAGAGGCTGTGGCGGTGGGGATCTGCGAAGCATTGACCGATGACGACCGCATCACATCCACCCACCGTGGCCACGGGCATTGCGTCGCCAAGGGGGCAAATTTCAAGGAAATGTTCTGCGAATTGCTGGGCAAGGAAGAAGGATACTGCCGCGGCAAGGGCGGGTCGATGCATATCGCCGATCAAAGCCACGGCAATCTGGGCGCCAATGCCATCGTCGGCGGGTCGATGGGGATCGCCACCGGTTCGGCCTTGCGCGCGAAACTACTTGGGCAGACCGATGTCACCGTCTGTTTCTTCGGCGACGGGGCCACCGCACAGGGGCTGCTCTACGAGGTCATGAACATGGCCGCCCTCTGGCATCTGCCGGTCATCTATGCCTGCGAAAACAACGGCTATTCCGAATATACCAAGACCGAGGAAATCGCCGCAGGCTCCATCACCGCCCGCGCCGAAGCCTTCGGAATCGAGGCGTTCAAGGTCGATGGGCAGGACGTGCTGGCGGTCAACGAGCTTACCCAGACGCTGGTCGCCCGTTGTCGCAAGGGTGAAGGGCCGTTCTTCATCGAACTCGAAACCTACCGCTATCACGGCCACCATGTCGGCGACATCAACCGCGAATATTACCGGTCCAAGGACGAGGAAAAAGACTGGAAAGAAAACCGCGACCCTATCGTGCGGTTCCGCGCGTGGCTGGTCGACCAAGGCATCGCCACCGAGGATGAGATCGAGGCGATGAACGCCGAGATCGAGGCAGATGCGACCAAAGCCGTCGCCTATGCCGAGGCCGCCAAATACCCCGATGTGTCCGAAGTGAACATGCATGTTTACGCGGATTGAGGAGAGCCAATCATGAGAGAGATCACCCTATCCCAAGCCGTCAACGAGGCCATCGCCGAAGAAATGCGCCGCGACCCGACCGTGTTCATCATGGGCGAAGACGTGGCCGAGGCCGGCACCCCCTTCAAGGTCCTGTCCGGTCTGGTCGAGGAATTCGGCACCACTCGCGTCATCGACACGCCGATTTCCGAACCCGGCTTTGTCGGCCTCGCCGTTGGTGCCGCGATGACCGGCGCGCGCCCGATTGTCGATCTGATGTTCGGCGATTTCATCTATCTGGTCATGGACCAGCTGTGCAATCAGGCAGCCAAACAGCATTATATGTCGGGCGGCAAATTGAAGGTCCCGATGGTCCTGCGCACCAACATGGGTGCCACCCGCCGGTCCGCCGCGCAGCACAGCCAGTCTTTGCAGGCTTTGGTCGCGCATATTCCGGGCCTCAAGGTGGCGATGCCATCATCAGCCTACGAGGCCAAGGGCCTGATGAAAACCGCGATCCGCGACAATAATCCGGTGGTGATCTTCGAAGACAAGTTGATGTACCAGGACAAAGCCCCCGTGCCGGAAGAAGAATACCTGATCCCCTTCGGCGTGGCGAATATCAAACGCGAAGGGACAGACATCACCTTTATCGCCACATCATCGATGGTGCAGGTGGCAGAAAAAGCGGCGGATATCCTTGCCAAGGAAGGCATCAGCGCCGAGGTCATCGACCCCCGCACCATCGTGCCATTGGACGAGGCGACGCTGATTGAAAGCGTGCGCAAGACCAGCCGCGCCATCGTCATCGACGAAGGCCATCAAAGCTATGGCGTGACCGCCGAAATCGCCAGCCGCCTGAACGAAAAGGCGTTCTATCACTTGGACGCGCCCGTCTTGCGCATGGGCGCGATGGATGTGCCGGTCCCCTTCTCGCCCGCGCTGGAAGACGTGACCGTCCCCACCCCCGAAACAGTCGCCGCCAATGCCCGCAAACTCTGCGCCGGGGAGATGATAGATGCCGCGTGATGTGACAATGCCCCAACTCGGCATGGCGCAGGATGCGGGCAAGATCGTCGCCTGGCTCAAGGCCCCCGGCGATCCGGTGACCAAGGGTGATGCTTTGTTCGAGGTGGAAACCGACAAGGCCACAATGGAGGTCGAGGCGCAGGCCAGCGGCTATCTGACTGGCGTGACAGCGGGCGAAGGCGAGGATGTTCCCGTCGGTGCCGTGATCGCGCAGATCTCCGATAGCGCCGATGATGATACGAAAATAAAACAACTCACTGTAATTAAAGATGAAAAAGACGAATTGCCAATTGGCAACTCCGTCACCATGCCGCAACTGGGCATGGCGCAGGACACCGGTCTTCTGGTGAACTGGCTGAAATCCCCCGGCGATGCGGTGACCGCCGATGATCTGCTGTTCGAGGTCGAAACCGACAAATCCACGATGGAAGTTTCCGTCGGTTTCGATGGCTACCTTGCCGCCACCTTGGTCGAAGCGGGTCAGGAAGTGCCAGTTGGTGCGCCGGTCGCGATCATCAGTGCTGACAAGCCCTCCAATCCGGTCGCCAGATCGGTGAAAGCCACGGCCGCACCTGCACCTGCGCCGGAACCCGTCGCAGAAAAACCGGCCCCGAAGCGGCAAGAAAAGAAACCCGCGCCACCACCCGCCGCCGCCGCTGGCGGACGCATCCTCGCCTCACCCAAGGCGCGCAGGCTGGCGCGCGAACAGGGGCTTGATCTGGCGCTGCTGGTCAAGGCGGGCCATCCGCAACCGTACCATGTCACCGATCTGGATACGCTGCGCCCGATGCCTGCTGAAACGCCGCTTGCGACAGCCGCCGCCGCGACCATGTCTCTGACCGCCGAGATTGCCAGTGACGGTTTCACCGACTTCGCAGCATGGGCCGCTGCCCAAGGTCTGACCGATGCCGATGCCCTGCTTGCCGGTCTTGCCGGTGCCAGCCTGACCGTACCCTGCGTTGTCGCGATCGACCGCTTCGGCCAGCAGCAGAGCTTCGCCGTACCCGCAGGCCGCGCATTGTTGGCTGTGACCAGAACCGATGATGCGCCCGACCTGATCCTGCGCGATCTGCGCGGCACGGCCTTGCGCAGCGTGACACTGGGCGCGACGGAGACGCCGGTCCTGACGCTGATGGCGGGCGCACAGGGCCTGACCATCGCGCTGGAATGCGCGCCTTCGCAACTCGACGCGCCCGCCGCGATCCAGCTTCTGACCACTTTCGCAGGTCGGATGGAACATCCGCTTCACCACCTGCTCTGACCCTTGGGGGGATACATGGAATATACCGATCTTTACATCAACGGCACTTGGCACAAGACCGCCGACCGTTTCGACGTCATCAATCCGGCCACCGAACAGGTCATCGCCTCCGTCGCCAGTGCCGATATCGCCGATGCGGACAAGGCACTGGACGCGGCAGAGGCTGCCATGGCCGATTGGGCCGCCCGCACGCCGCGTGCGCGGTCCGAAGTGCTGCGCAAGGCGTGGGAATTGATGACAGCGCGGCTGGACGACTTCGCCCATCTGATCACGCTGGAAAACGGCAAGGCCAGCGCGGATGCCAAGGGCGAGGCCGCCTATGCCGCTGAATTCTTCCGCTGGTTCGCGGAAGAGGCGGTGCGCGCGGATGGCATGATCACCCATGCCCCCGCCTCCGGCGCGCGGATCATGGTGCAGCATAAGCCCGCAGGCCTCGCCGTGCTGATCACGCCGTGGAACTACCCCGCCGCCATGGGCACCCGCAAGATTGCGCCCGCATTGGCGGCAGGCTGTGCCGTGATCATCAAACCCGCCTCGGAAACGCCGCTGACCATGCTGGCGCTGATGCCTTTGCTGGAACAGGCCGGCGTGCCGCCCGGTCTGGTCAATGTCCTGCCGTCGCGCAAGACCGGCGCTTTGGTCGATCATATGCTGCATGATCCGCGCGTGCGGGTCGTCAGCTTCACCGGCTCCACCGGTGTCGGTCGCAAGCTGCTGAAATCCGCCGCCGATCAGGTGCTGAAACCAGCGATGGAACTGGGCGGCAATGCGCCTGTGATCGTCTTTGACGATGCCGATATGGACATCGCCATCGACGGCACGATGCAGGCCAAGATGCGCAATCTGGGCGAAGCTTGCACAGCCGCCAACCGGATTTATGTGCATGAAAACATCGCCGCGGAATTCACAAAACGCCTGACCGCGCGGATGGCGGCACTCACACTCGGCGATGGCACCGACCCATCGGTCGATGTCGGCCCCTTGGTCAATGCCGATACCCGCGACAAGGTGGCGGCTTTCGTCGCCGACGCCGTCGCCAAAGGGGCCAAGGTGGAATGCGGCGGCGTGACACCCAAAGGCAAAGGCTATTTCTACCCGCCCACCGTCCTGTCCAATGTCCCGGAAACCGCCGATTGCGTGCATGACGAAATCTTTGGGCCCGTCGCTGCAATCCAGACCTTCACCGATCCCGATGACGTGATCCGGCGCGCCAATGCCACCGAATACGGCCTTGTCGCTTATGTGTTCTCGGGCGATTTCAAACGCGCCCTGCAGGTCTGCGAAAGGCTCGATTACGGCATGGTCGGGCTGAACCGGGGTCTGGTCAGCGACCCGGCAGCCCCCTTTGGCGGGACCAAGCAATCTGGTCTGGGCCGTGAAGGCGGTCATGAAGGCATGCTGGAATTCATGGAAACGCAATATATTTCGGCCAGTTGGTAAGGGGACGGACATGACAGAGATTATCGCCAGCCCTTCCACCCGCCGCATGGCGCGCGACCAAAATGTCGACATCGACGCGCTGGCCAAAAAGCTGGGGCGCACCACGATCGGGCCAGAGGATATCGGCGCACGACCCAGCATGACGACCGCTGGTGACACAAGCAATTGGGAGGTGGATCACAGCAAATATGGGCCGGTCACGACAGAGCCGATGTCGCGCTTTGCCCAAGTTGCAGCACGCAACATGGCAGCAGCGCAAGCCATGATTCCTGCCGTCACCCACCACGACCGCGCCGATATCCGCGCAATCGAAGGCCTGCGGGCAAGTCTGAAAACTCAGGCGCAAGCGCGCGGTGTAAAGCTAACCGCACTGGCGTTTCATGTTGCGGCCCTTGCACGGGCCTTGCGTAACTTCCCGCGCTTCAACGCCTCCCTGTCATCAGACGGGCAGGTGCTGACATTGAAAGATTACGTTCATATCGGCATCGCGGTGGATACGCCACATGGCTTGATGGTGCCGGTGATCCGAGATGCCGACCACAAAGGATTGTGGGAGATCGCAGCCGAGATTGCTGACCTTGCCGCCCGCGCGCAGGCGCGCAAAATCGCCCCCGCCCAGATGGGCGGCGCGTCGATGACGATCACCAATCTGGGCGGCATCGGCGGAACTGCGTTCACCCCCATCGTTAACCCGCCAGAGGTCGCGATCCTCGGCATCACCCGCACTGAAACGGTGACCGTCTGGGACGACGACACGCCGCGCCCGGTGCCGATGGTGCCGCTGGACCTGTCCTATGACCACCGCGTTATCAACGGTGCGGATGCAGCACGGTTCTTGGCGTATTACGCCGGACTGATCGGGGATCCGCGCAAGATGCTGATCTGACGCCGTGACATTGTCGCCGCCTTTCATCCAATGCGACCGAAACTCTGTGCCTGAGTTTCATCTTTTTGATGAGTTGGGCAGTAATCCACCCCGAAGGCGAGGTTACAAACGGTTCAGCAGGTGTCACCTCACCCGCCGCCCGCTGCCGTTTTATGGATTAGGGGCTTCAGTTAAGCTGGGAAAGGCCGTGGCAACGTTCAATGCTCGGAGAATTTACCGATAATCGAATAGTTGCTTCGCCGATGACCGCCAAAAGGCGCCCCTACGGCAAGAGGCCCACCACTGGCGCTTCGGCCAATCCTTCGGGCGTGTGGATGACGCGCTGCCCCTCGGCAAAGTCGGTCAGTGAGAAGGGCCAGGATGCGGCGGGCCAGTGCAGTTCCATCGTTAATCGGCGCGGCCGGTAAACCGCCGTGTAAAGCGTTCCGAAACCGCGGTCGAATGCGGTGGAATAAAGCGGCGGTTTCAGGAAGGCGCGGATGAATTTTTCCTGTTTTTCGACATGCAGCGTCAGCCGTTGCAGCAGGAACCGTTCGCGTTCTATCGTGGCCGTCATCCGCGCATGGGCATCCCATTCCACCCGTTCCTGATGGTTTGTCGCGACCGCGGCGTGGGTGATCTGAGCATGTCGGTCCGGCCCCATCAGCACGGTCAGGAACTTGCGTTTCGCATCCAGCACGGTGACGTTATAGCTCATATGTGTTGGCAACCGGGCAAGCGCCGCCCCCGCTTGTTCTGCCGTATCGCAGGTTTGCAGCACATAGCGCAGGATCAACGGCACACCAAATCCGCTGCCGACCACGCGTCGGCCGCCGAATGTCAGCGATACGGCAAGCCCCGCGTCATTGATCCCATCCACCAGCCCCCACAACCCGTCTGACGTACCCATCACCTTGCGGCCCTGCCAGCCGGTGTGCATCACCAGATGGTCAAAGGCATGCGGGTTGTAGTCATAATTACGCACCAGCATTGGGTCGGCGCCCTGCCAAATCGCTTGCGAACAGCCCGACAGATAGGGTGGCGGATTGTAAAGCGACAGGAACCGCGCCGCCAGATCGCCGCCACCAGCAAGCGCGCAAAGCTGGTCATAGATCGGCACAATTTCGGGCATATGGGTGATCATTGCCTGCCGGCTTTCCCAATATGTCGCGCGGGCATCCAGACCTTCGCGCAGCCACCAGCGCTGATAATCAGGCCAGTATTGCGCAAAAAGCCCGGCCCATTTCGGGCCAGGGTCATGTTCTGATATAGCGCGCCACAGAAATTCCAACGGGTGCCTTTACATGATCTTGAAAGCAGGATCGGCGAACGCCGGTCCTGCCTCTGCCACCGGCAGCGGTTTTGCTTTGAAGGCGTTCTTGATCCCGTGCACCCATTTCTTGGCGCGTTCGTTCATCTGGAAATTTGGTGTCATCGACCGGCCACGGGTCACCAGAATACCCAGATCAGCGCCTTCATAGCGATAATCACCAGCTTTCTGGATGCGCAGGAAGAACGCTTCATTTTCGGATTCAACAGCACGGCGGTGATAATCGAAACGGTCGAACACGACGCGGCCTGCCTCGTCCATCTTGTAGATGCCGGTCTGCGGCGCTTCGGTAATGATATCCACGCTGTCATCAGTATGCTTGATCACCATCTGCGACCAGCTGTCGATCATATCGGGGTTGGCCCAGCGCGCGTTTAGTTCTGCCACATTCAGTTCGAATTTCTTTTTCGAGAATTCGAGCAGGTGGAACAGGAACAGTGGCGCATCCGCATGGGCAAAAGCGGCATGGTTTGTCATCGAGGATGCGCCGGTAATGCGCGGGTTCAATTCGCCTAGCCACAGATCGCCGGTCTTTTTGTCGATCAGGAAATCAAGCTCGAAATAGCCACGATAGCCTTCCTTGCGCAATTGTTCCCCGAATTTGAACGTCAGGTCACGGGCGTGCTGGCGCACCTTCGGCGGAAACGCGGTGGACAAGATTTCATTGCCGCACCAGCCGCCGCGATAGGGCGTCAGTTCCTTGAAACCGACAAGTTCGGTCATCAGCGGGCCGACGATCGTGCCTTGTTTGGTTACACATGCCTCGATCGCGGAACCACGGCAATCGATCCGCTTCATCACCTTGATCTCGCCCTCATCGACGATTTCATGTTCGTGGCGGCGGAAATCAGCCTCGGATTTGATAAAAAACGTCGTGTGCCCGCTGTCGCCAAAGGCCGATTGCAGCACCAGATCATGGCCGATCCCGGCCTTTTCGGACACTTTGCGCAATTCTTCATAGCTTTTGATTTCAGCCAGCACATTGGGGACCGATGGCACGCCCGCCTTGTTGCCGATACGGACGGTTTCGATCTTGTTGTCCATGCTGGTGCGCAGGCTTGCCTTGGGGAACCAGACATCAGCGCCCAGTTCCTTGGCCAGCCGTTCGGTTTCTTCGTTGAACATCAGAAACACGAATTTCGGCTTGCCACCACGCCGTTTGACAAGGTCGATGACCTCTTTGTGCTGCAGCAGGTAATTGTTGATATCTTCGATGGACTGGAATTCCGCATGCGGCTGTTCGGATGGACAAAAAACGTTGGGGTGACGTCCATCATAGCAATCAAGATAACAGATATATTTGAAATTCTTGCACCATTCGTCGATGCCCAGCAGGTTGAAATTGGTCGCCGAGATAAAATAGATCGGGTCTTCGTTGCGGTGAAAGAACCTGCGTATTTCAGAGATATTGTTCAGCTGTGATGCGGCCATGCGGTGTTGTCCTTCCCTGGATATTGATCGTGAATGAGGGCTGATTACCCTTTCTTGCTATGTCGTTCCTGTTGCAGTTCATTGAGCGCTTCGGTCGTAAAGACCCGCAGGCCCAGCTCCGGCCGGTAGCCGTGGATTTCATTGACGTCGAGCGCGCGCATGAAGGCAAGGATTTCATTGCTGACAACCTGCCCCGGCACAAGGATCGGAAAGCCCGGTGGATAGGGGATGATGAAGGACGCGGACACGACATCGTAGCCGGCGTTCATCGCTTCCTTGATCGATCCGTTCAGTTCCAGATAATCACATTTATTTTCATCATAGCTGAGGAAGAAGGCGCTGCGAATATCGCCTTCGCCGGTGGTCCCCTCACTGAGAAAAGCTTCGTGGAACCGCGAAAAATCGGGCAGTGGCGGCAGGTCCTGCATCAGGTTCTTGATGCGGCGCTCAAAGGCCAGCCGTTCCATCTTGGATGCGTCATCCAGCAATTCGTCCAGATCCTTGGCAATCTCAACCAAAACTTCGATCAGATAGGCAACCGATGACCGCGTGGTGCCGATGTTGGTCATGAACAGCACGGTGTTGCGCGACGTCTTGTTGATCTGGATGCCGTATTTATCCATCAGGATTTTGGTCTTGAACGTATCGCCATCCCATCCTGTCCCGCCCACCAACAAGGTGACACGGGTGGCGTCCAGCACGAATTCGTCCTTTTCCCAGCAATCCCATATATCGGTCCAGCCCTGTTCAGGATCGTAATAGCTGGTCACACCGGTTTCGCGGTATTCAGCGGGGATCATGTCCCCGGCAGTCAGTACCTTGAAGTATTTCTGCAGCAGCGGATGGGTGGAAATCGCGCGGCGCATCGACATCGCAGCTTCAACCTGACGCTGGACGAATTCGAACCCTTCCAGCTCCACCTGCCGCCGCCCGACATCAAGGCTGGCGATGATCTGGTAATTCGGGCTGGTCGAGGTATGGGTCATATAGGCTTCGTGAAAGGCCTGTTCGACTTCGCCTTTGAAATCCTGATCGTTCACATGGATCATCGACCCCTGCCGCAGGCTGGTCAGCGTCTTGTGTGTCGATTGCGTGGTATAGACCCGCACCCGCGCATTGGGCGGCGGGATCAGGCGCGTGTTCAGCAAGGTTTCCATATCCGCGCCTTCGAGTTCTGCCGCCTGAGCGGCATAGGCC
Organism: Loktanella sp.; assembly: GCA_017390475.1. Classification (GTDB taxonomy): domain Bacteria; phylum Pseudomonadota; class Alphaproteobacteria; order Rhodobacterales; family Rhodobacteraceae; genus Yoonia. Next base: position 2,982 of record JAFPBO010000005.1, on the reverse strand, counting down.
TTGGCATGGGCGGGCGTGCGGAATTTTTCGCGGAAATTATTGGCGGCATTCATCCCGGTGCGCTGGCGATAGGTTGGGCCGAACCGGGCAAAGGCGAACCATGCCTCATCCCACAGGAACACCAGATCAGGCTTAATCGCCAGACATTCCTCCATCACGCGTTCGACGTTGTAGACGATGCCGTCAAAGGTGCAGTTGGTCAGCAGCAACATCCGCACCCGGTCCAGTTTGCCCGCGGCTTTCAATTCCAGCAAACGATGCTTGATCTCGCGCAGGGGCACGGCACCATACATCGAGTATTCGTTCAGCGGATAGCTATCCAGATAGCTGACCTGCGCGCCCGCCAGCACCATGCCGTAATGGTGCGACTTGTGGCAATCGCGGTCCACCAGCACGATATCACCCGGACGGACCAGCGCCTGCACCACGATCTTGTTACAGGTGGATGTGCCGTTGGTTGAAAAATAGGTGTGCTTCGCGCCAAATGCGCGCGCCGCCAGTTCCTGCGCTTCCTTGATCGTGCCGACAGGTTCCAGCAGGCTGTCCAGCCCCCCCGACGTTGCCGAGGTTTCCGCCATAAAGATATTGGGACCGTAGAACGCGCCCATATCCTGAATCCAGTGACTACGGGTGATCGATTTGCCGCGGCTGATCGGCATTGCGTGAAACACACCGGTCGGCTGCTTGGAATATTCCTTGAGCGCGGTAAAGAACGGTGTCTTGTAGCGCGCCTGCACCCCGCGCAGGATATTCAGGTGCAATTCCATAAAGTCTTCTTGGTTGTAAAAAACGCGCCGGCAGATACCCAGATCAAGCCCCGCGATGTCCTCGACCGACCGGTCGGTGATCAGATAGGCGTCAAGCTCGGGACGCACCTTTGCGATCAGGCGGCAAAGCGCGGGCCCATAATCGCTGGGGTTCAGGGCTGTGATGCCTTCGATCCCGCCTGCGCGGTTCAGATACCGCTTGAGCAGGCCAAGTTCGACCTTGGATTCCATCCGCAGGCCGGGGCGCACCACGATGGCCTGAATATTGTGGTTGAACAAGACGCCGATCAGCGCATCTTGCAAGCTGGGCACGACGACCGGCGCATAGGTGAACGCATCTTCAGGGCGGCGCATGGACGCCATGTTCTGGCGCAACCAACGTTCCTGATGCTCGTTCACATCGTCAACAATCATCACCTCGAAATAGGGCTTGGCCAGCGCACGAGCATCCGGCGACAGGATCGCCTCATCCTCATTCTCATCCTTGTCATCCATGTCCCGCTCCAGCGGGATATGGCGGCGGCGATAGGCACCCGTCCGCAATGCGCGCGCGGCACGGCGCACGGTAAAGGCCACGTCACGGATATTGCCGTTTTCATACTGGCGGCGCATCTGGTCAAAGATCTGGATACCGGGAAACGCCCAATAGCTTTCGATGAGATGCAGGGCCTCGAACATCTCTTCGACCTTGGCGTGACAGGCTTTCGCCTGTGCGCCATCCGGGTCATTGGCGAGTTGATCAAGCGATTGTTTCAGCGTGCTCCAGTGATCGCTGCGCAGTTGCACGGCTGAATAATAATCGCTCATTGTCTGCATCGCCTGGTCCTTTTTCAAGGGTGAAGGCTGACCCAAAACTATGGGCCCCGGGTGGCAGGGGGTTCAAAACCCGCCACCCGGAAAGATCAGCCAGTCACCGTCTTGCCCGATAGCGGGTTCGAGGGTTGATGGGGCGCCGCGCCGGGGCCCGTTTGATCCGGGCCTTTGAACCCAAGCGCGGGTGTTCCACCTGCAACTTCATCCGATAGCGTCGTGTCGCGCAAGTCCCATGTTGAAAGACCTGCACGTGTGCCCTGCTGCGGGACCGCAAGCGTCCCCAAAGTATGCAGATAGGCGTCCGACCCGCTGCTGCGGTCGTAGACGGGGAAATCGACGGACCGATCACGGAAGCTTTTCAGCATCTGACCCAACCCTTTCATCCCGGTTTCGCGCTGGCGGCGGACATGATCCAGGTCGATCTCGATGGGGAACATATCCTCTTGCCCGGCAGATTGGTGCAGCACGGTCGATGCCGGATCGATCACGCAAGACCGGCCATTGCCACCTGCGCCAAGTCCATTAACATCAATGACATAGCACTGGAATTGCGCCGCCGTGGCACGCGCGATGGACAATTCCGCCTCACGGTCGGTGGTTCCGGTCAGGACGGGGTGCAACAGCACCTCTACCCCGGCGCTGGTCAGCTGGCGGGTCGTTTCGGGGAACCACATGTCATAGCAGATTGACAAACCAAAGCGGCCAACCTCAGGGACATCGAAAATGCAAAATTCAGTGCCTGCCTCGATCCCGGCTTCGTAGGGGCGGAATGGAAACATCTTGCGATATTTCCGCACGACTTCACCCTGCGGATTAATAACGGCGCTGGTGTTGTAGATCAGCCCGTCCTCGGTCTGCTCAAACATTGAACCGGGAATCAACCAGACATTGTGCTTGTAGGCTGCTTCCTGAAAACGCTTGAGATGAGCATTGTCGAAAGGCAGCGCAAAGCGTGGCAAAGGACCAAGCGGGGCAAGTTCCGAAAACAGGACCATCTGCGTCCACGGAAAGCGCTGCATAAGGATATCAAGCCGCTGCAACATGCCTTCGACATTGGGCTGCAATGCGTTCACGTACATCTGCACACCAGCGATGGCAAAGGGGGTCATTGGGCGATACTCCAGGCTTGGCAGCACAGATAAGCCATGCTGCATGTGTTTGCGTGGCTGCAACACCTATCGCAGAACACCGATGATGGGAACCGTGATCGATGCACAGGATCGCGATCAGCTGATGACGGGGTTGCCGCGGACGGGATTTGACTTAGGGTCAGGATTCATAACCAAAACATGATGACGGCGGCCAATGCGCATGCTGACAGGAAGACCTTGGGGCACCTGTCGTAGCGCGTTGCGACGCGCCGCCAGTCCTTGAGCCGGGCGAAGCTGTTCTCGATTTTGTG
>JAFPBO010000023.1 GCA_017390475.1 Loktanella sp. | reverse complement strand
GCCGTCGATCTGGTCATAGGCGCGGAAATCGCCGAAATACTTGGTGATCGCTGCGGTCAGCGTCGTCTTGCCGTGGTCAACGTGGCCAATCGTGCCAATGTTCACGTGCGGCTTGTTACGTTCAAACTTTGCCTTTGCCATGGTGTGGCTCCTTAACTTGATGTTGGGGCGGCGGGGATAACCCCGCCCTACGGGTGGTGGTAGGGCGGGGTTATCCCCGCCGCACCGTTATGCGTATTTCTTCTGGATCTCGTCGCTGATGTTCTGCGGCACCGGCTCGTAATGATCAAAGATCATCGTAAAGTTGGCGCGACCGGACGACATCGACCGCAACGTGTTGATATAGCCGAACATATTCGCCAGCGGCACGAATGCATCGATGACAATCGCGTTGCCGCGGCTGTCCTGACCCTGCACCATACCACGACGCGATGTCAGATCGCCGATGATGCCACCGGTATATTCTTCCGGCGTCACAACTTCGACTTTCATGATTGGTTCGAGCAGTTTCGCACCGGCCTTGCGCATCCCTTCACGCATACACATCCGTGCTGCGATCTCGAAGGCGAGGACCGAGGAGTCCACATCGTGATACTTGCCTTCCAGCAAGGCCACTTTGAAGTCGATCACTGGGAAACCTGCCAATGGACCGGAATCCATGACCGATTTGATCCCTTTTTCGACGCCGGGGATATATTCCTTTGGCACCGAACCACCGACAACGCGGGATTCAAACGAATAACCTTCGCCAGGAAGTGTGGGCTGGATCAACAATTTGACCTCACCGAACTGACCGGACCCACCAGATTGTTTCTTGTGAGTATAGGTATGTTCGACTTCATGACCGATTGTTTCACGATAGGCCACTTGTGGCGCACCGATATTGGCCTCAACCTTGAATTCGCGCTTCATGCGGTCGACGAGGATGTCGAGATGCAATTCGCCCATGCCCTTCATGATGGTCTGACCGGATTCAAAGTCAGTTTCCACGCGGAAGGATGGATCCTCGGCAGCCAGACGTGCCAGCGCGATACCCATTTTCTCTTGGTCGGCCTTTGTCTTTGGCTCGACCGCGATTTCGATCACAGGCTCTGGGAAGGTCATCGTTTCAAGAACGACAGGGTCCTGCGGATCACACAACGTGTCGCCGGTTGTCGTGTTCTTCAGACCACCCAGCGCGATGATGTCACCGGCCCAGGCTTCGTCGATTTCTTCGCGGTTGATGGCGTGCATCATCATCATCCGGCCAACGCGTTCCTTACCGCCTTTGGTCGAGTTCAGCATCGCATCGCCCTTGTTCAGTTTACCCGAATAGATCCGGGTAAATGTCAGCGAACCGACGAATGGGTCGTTCATGATTTTGAACGCCAGACCAGAGAATGGCATGGTGTCATCCGCACGGCGTGGAATGCTGCGTGTTTCAGTCTCGTCACCTGGGCGGAAACCCATGTAATCGACAACGTCCATCGGGCTTGGCAGATAGTCGATCACGGCGTTCAGCAGCGGCTGCACACCTTTGTTTTTGAACGCAGAACCTGCCAGGATCGGGACGAATTTCATCGCCAGCGTACCTTTGCGGATCAGCGAACGGAGCGTGTCCACATCAGGCTCTTGCCCGTCGAGATAGGCTTCCATCGCGTCGTCATCCATGTCGACAGCCAGCTCGATCAGCTTGCTGCGCCATTCCAGCGCCATGTCGTTCAGGCTGTCACGGATTGGCTGACGGACCCAGGACGCACCCAGATCCTCACCCTGATAGACCCATTCTTCCATCGTCACGAGGTCGATGATGCCTTCGAGTTCGGTTTCAGCACCGATCGGCAGCTGGATCGGCGCAGGCACTGCACCGGTCCGGTCCGCGATCATCTTGACGCAGTTGAAGAAGTCAGCGCCGATCTTGTCCATCTTGTTGACGAACACAATCCGCGGCACTTTGTACCGGTCAGCCTGACGCCAGACCGTTTCGGTCTGGGGTTCAACACCGGCGTTGGCGTCGAGCAGACAGATCGCGCCGTCGAGCACAGCCAAAGACCGTTCAACTTCGATGGTGAAGTCAACGTGGCCGGGGGTGTCGATGATGTTCATGCGGAATTTGGTGTCGGAGATGCCGTCAGCCGACGGATCATCCTGCCGCTGCCAGAACGTCGTGGTCGCAGCAGAGGTGATCGTGATCCCGCGTTCCTGTTCCTGCTCCATCCAGTCCATCGTTGCGGCGCCATCATGCACCTCGCCGATGTTGTGGGATTTGCCGGTGTAGAAAAGGATCCGCTCGGTGCAGGTGGTTTTACCTGCATCGATGTGCGCCATGATACCAAAGTTACGGTACCGTTCGAGTGGATAGTCGCGTGCCATATCGGTTCGTCCCTCTTACCAGCGGTAATGGCTGAACGCTTTGTTCGCGTCGGCCATCTTGTGGGTGTCTTCGCGCTTTTTCACGGCAGTGCCGCGGCCTTGGATTGCATCCATCAGCTCGCCTGCAAGGCGCTCTTCCATGGTGTTTTCGTTACGCTTTTTCGCGGCAGCAATCAGCCAGCGAATGGCAAGTGCTTCACGACGCTCGGGGCGGACTTCGACGGGCACCTGGTAGGTCGCACCACCGACGCGGCGCGAACGCACTTCGACGGATGGTTTGATGTTGTCCAGACACTCGTGGAACACTTCCACGGGCGACTTTTTCAATTTGCCTTCAACGCGGTCGAATGCGTTATAGACGATCCGTTCGGCGACAGCTTTTTTGCCGTCAACCATCAGGTTGTTCATGAACTTTGTCAGAACGATATCACCAAACTTGGCGTCTGGCAGGACTTGGCGCTTCTCAGCGGCGTGACGACGTGACATGTGATCTTTCCCTTACTTCGGACGCTTCGCGCCATATTTGGACCGGCGCTGTTTACGGTTCTTGACGCCTTGGGTATCAAGCACACCGCGCAGAATGTGGTAACGCACACCGGGAAGGTCTTTTACACGGCCGCCGCGGATCAGAACCACAGAGTGTTCCTGAAGGTTGTGGCTTTCACCGGGGATGTAAGAGATGACCTCAAAACCATTGGTCAGACGCACCTTTGCGACTTTCCGCATAGCTGAGTTCGGCTTTTTGGGTGTGGTGGTATAAACGCGCGTGCAGACGCCGCGTTTCTGAGGGCAGGATTCCAAGTGCTGCGACTTGGATTTGATAACTTTCGGCTGGCGCGGCTTGCGGATCAGCTGCTGAATCGTTGGCATCGTGTGATGTTCCCATCTATTCACATTTATGCGTCCGGCAAACGCGGGTTTCAAACATGCTTTTCAGGTATGAAAAGCACAAAAATTCCGCGTCGAACCCTTACCGGAGGTTCGGTGCGGTCTGTATCCAGAGGAACAAGGCTATAATCGCCCGGTTCTTGGCCACGACAGATGTGATATCGGGTAAAAAGGGAATAATCCCCGCCCGGATGTGCGGCGTATAGGGCCTTGCGCGCAAGCTGTCAACAGGGCCCGCCTGCCCCACCGTGCGGTGTCCCGCCTGCATTAACAGGTGGTTATTGCATAGCAAGGCCCGGCAGCACGATATGGACCTATGCGCCGCGATGCCCACGGTGCCGTGACGCGAGAATCGCTTAAAGGGCAAGCTGGAGATACCAAAGATGACACGTCTAATCCCCGCTTTGGCGGCCTGCCTCATTGTTGCCGGATGCGCCTCTCCTGCGCCGCCGACGATCAGCAACCGCGATATCAACCGCGCCTTCGCCGATGCGTCGCGCATCAGCCGCCTGCCGGAAACCCTGGTCGGTGACCTGCCCTTTGGCTCCGCGACCTATAATGGTCAGGTCGGTGCCGATATCAGTGGCGACCTGCAAGGCAGCATGCTGGGCGATATGTCGATGGTCGTCGGGTTCAACACCAACCGGGTCGGCGGGTCGATTTCCAACCTCAACCTCATCGATCAGAACGGACGGCCTGACCAGGCGCTGGGTGGCAATCTGACCATTGGCGGCTCTGAAAATCAGGGCGCTATTGGAGCTGGTGCCACGGGCACGATTACCGGGGTTGAATCCGGGGGGTCTGCCTTTAGCTCGGATGTGATCCTGAACATGCAAGGCAGCGTACGCGATGATCGCGGGCGCGGCGATGCGGTGTTCGGCACTGTGAATGGGGCGGCTGTCGGCAATGTCAATCTGGGCATTGACGGCGTGTTCTTCGGGAACAGGTAGGCGATCAGCGGATCCGGTCCGGTGCCAGATTGTGCCGGATCCGCAGCTGCCGTTCGCGCCACAGGGTGAACAGGCCGGTCGCCACAACGATGGTCGCGCCGATCAGTGTCAGCGCGTTGGGCCATTCATCAAACACCGCCATACCAAGGATCAGCGCCACCAGCAGGCCGGTATAGCGGAAAGGCGCGACAAAACTGATCTCGCCCGACCGCATGGCGCTGACCGAAAACACATAGCCGAAGATCAGGAACACCGTGGCCCCGCCAAGCTGCATCACCGACGTGGTGCTGAAGCTGCCCCAGGAGATGAACAGCGACCCGATGGCACCCAATGTCGTGACACCAATGGCCGCGATCAGCGCAATGAATACCGCAGGCACTTGCACTGACATTCGCCGCACCGCCAGATCGCGTAGAGTGACGCAGCCGACGGCGGCCAATGCATAGAAGCTATAGGCGCTGAAATCCTCACCCCCTGGCTGGATGATGAACACGACACCGATGAACCCCACGGCAATCGCAGCAAACCGGCGCCACCCCAAAGCCTCACCCAGAAACAAGGTTGCTGCCAAAGCGACGACCAATGGCAAAGCTTGCAGGATGGCCGCCACATTGGCGATGGGCATGTTGAACAGCGCGGTCAGAAAAAAATAGGTGCCGCCAAGCTCGCCCGCCGTGCGCAAAAGGATCAGACCCCAGTCGCGTCGTGGCAGGTTGAAATGCAATTGACCTAGATAGCGGCACATGATCGTCAGACAAATGATCGCGCCGATGCCACGGAACAGAACCGCCTGAAACAGCGGGATATCATCTGATGCCGCCTTCATGAAGGCGTCATTGACGGTATAGGCAGTCATCGCCCCCACCATCAGTAACGCACCCCGGATATTGTCGGAAATCACTGCCATGTCAGTGACCTATCAGCGCGGCCAGACCAGTGCCAGAGGCTTTCACCAAAAGCAAAAGGCCCCCGTTTTCACGAGGGCCCTTGCAAGTCGTATGACGTGATGCTTACGCGTCGTCTTCCGGTGTCTCGGTGCGGGCACCGAAGACATCGGTTTCCTCACTGCGCACAGGTGCAACCAGGGCTGCGGCCTGTTCGGCCTCTTCACGGCGGGCTTCGATCACGACATTGTCGCGATCCGTTGCGATTTTGCGCATCTGCTGGGTGGCACCACCGGTACCAGCCGGGATCAGACGACCGACGATGACATTTTCCTTCAGGCCGATCAGCTTGTCCCGCTTGCCCTGCACCGATGCTTCGGTCAGCACCCGTGTGGTTTCCTGGAACGACGCGGCAGAGATGAACGACCGGGTCTGCAGCGATGCCTTGGTGATCCCCAGAAGGATCGGCTCACCTGTCGCCGGACGATCACCGCGTTTGATTGCCTTTTCGTTGGCTTCATCAAACTCAGCCTTATCGACGGTTTCGCCTTTCAGCAGAACCGTGTCACCGCTGTCCTGGATTTCCCATTTCTGGAGCATCTGACGCACGATGACTTCGATATGCTTGTCGTTGATCTTCACGCCCTGCAGACGATACACGTCCTGCACTTCGTCGATCATGTAATCCGCCAAAGCCTCGACCCCCATGACCGCAAGAATATCGTGCGGGGCTGGGTTACCGTCCATGATGTAGTCACCCTTCTGGACAAAGTCACCTTCCACGACGGGAATGTGCTTGCCCTTAGGCACCATGTATTCGACCTTGACGTCCGGATCATCAGCACTTTCGATCGCGATGCGGCGCTTGTTCTTGTAGTCCTTGCCAAAGCGCACATAGCCGTCGATTTCGGCGATGATCGCGTGATCCTTTGGACGACGGGCTTCGAACAATTCGGCCACACGCGGCAGACCACCGGTGATGTCCTTGGTCTTGGCACCTTCGCGCGGAATACGCGCGATGACGTCGCCGGCCTTGACCTCTTGCCCGTCTTCGGCGGAGAGAACCGCGTCAACCGACATGCCGTAGGACACAGGGTTGCCATCGTCTTTGAGGACGACTTCACCATCGGCACCGACCACGATGATCTTTGGTGCCAGCTCATTGCCCTTGGGCGCTGCACGCCAGTCGGACACGATGCGCTGGGTCATGCCCGTTGCATCATCGGTATCTTCCCGCACGGCAATCCCGTTGACCAGATCGACGTATTTGGCAGTACCGGACTTTTCGGCGATGATCGGCAGGGTGTAAGGATCCCATTCGAACAATTTATCGCCGCGCAGAACCTCCTGCCCTTCTTTGACAAGAACCTTAGAACCATAGCCGACCTTGTGGGTGGCCCGGTCTTCGCCTTCTGGACCGACAATGGCGATCACCATGTTCCGGCCCATGACGACGTTTTCGCCAGCGGCATTTTCCAGCAACATAGCGTTGCGGAACGTGACCTTACCGGGCTGCGATGCCTCCAGGAACGATTGCTGGCCACCTTGGGCCACACCGCCGATGTGGAATGTCCGCATCGTCAGCTGTGTGCCGGGTTCCCCGATGGACTGCGCGGCGATGATGCCGACAGCTTCACCCAGGTTCACGCGGGTACCGCGCGCCAGGTCACGACCGTAACACATCGCGCAAACGCCATCTTCAGCTTCGCAGGTCAGCGGGCTGCGGATGCGCATTTTGCCAATGGCTGCGGCGTCGATCATATCGGCTTTGCGTTCGTCGATCAGCTCGCCTGCTTCCACGATCACCTCATCGGTGCCGGGACGCAGGACGTCATCGGCGGACACGCGACCAAGGACGCGTTCAGCCAAGGACGACACAACCTCACCATCATTGACCGCTGCTTCCGCAGTAATCGCACGATCAGTGCCACAATCGACCTGACGGACGATGCAATCCTGTGCTACGTCCACCAGACGCCGGGTCAGATAACCCGAGTTCGCTGTCTTCAACGCGGTATCCGACAGACCCTTACGGGCACCGTGGGTCGAGTTGAAGTATTCAAGAACGGTCAGACCTTCCTTGAAGTTCGAGATGATCGGCGTCTCGATGATCTCACCGTTCGGCTTGGCCATCAGGCCGCGCATCCCGCCCAGCTGTTTCATCTGTGTGACCGAGCCACGCGCACCGGAATGGGCCATCATATAGACCGAGTTCGGCTCTGATTCCGATCCGTCAGCCTCGCGGCCAGCGGTCGAAATCGTGGTCATCATCGCATCAGTGACCTTGTCGTTGGCCTTGGACCAGGCGTCGACGACTTTGTTATACTTCTCGCCCTGCGTAATCAGGCCGTCCATATATTGCTGTTCAAAGTCTTTGACCTGTTCGCGGGTTTCACCAACCAGCGCCCATTTGGTGTCGGGCACGACCATGTCGTCCTTGCCGAACGAAATACCCGCCTTGAATGCCTCACGGAAGCCCATTGTCATGATCTGGTCACAGAAGATGACCGATTCCTTCTGGCCGCAATAGCGGTAGACGGTATCAATGATCTGCTGGACTTCTTTCTTGCGCAGCAAGCGGTTGACCAGGCTGAACGGTGCTTTCGCATTCAACGGCAGCAAGACACCCAGACGCAGACGGCCCGGCGTGGTTTCAAAGCGCGTCAGCACTTCGTTGCCTTCGTCGTCGATCTGGATCATCCGCGCGGTGATCTTGGCGTGCAGATGCACCTCGCCCGCGGTCAGCGCATGTTCGACTTCGTCGATGTTGCTGAAGGACATGCCTTCGCCCTTCATGCCTTCCCGCATGATCGTGGTGTAATAGAGACCCAAGATCATATCCTGCGACGGCACGATAATCGGCGCGCCGTTGGCGGGCGACAGCACGTTGTTCGTGGACATCATCAGAACGCGCGCTTCCAACTGGGCCTCAAGGCTCAGCGGGACGTGAACGGCCATCTGGTCACCGTCAAAGTCGGCGTTGAAGGCGGAACAAACCAGCGGGTGCAGCTGGATGGCTTTACCTTCGATCAGGACAGGTTCGAACGCCTGAATGCCCAAACGGTGCAAGGTTGGCGCACGGTTAAGCATGACAGGGTGTTCGCGGATCACCTCATCGAGGATATCCCAGACCTCTGGCCGTTCTTTTTCGACCAGCTTCTTGGCCTGTTTCACGGTGCTGGAAAGCCCCTTGGCCTCCAGCCGCGAATAGATGAACGGCTTGAACAGTTCGAGCGCCATTTTCTTGGGCAAACCGCACTGGTGCAGTTTCAGTTCCGGACCGGTCACGATGACCGAACGGCCGGAAAAGTCGACGCGCTTGCCCAAAAGGTTTTGCCGGAAACGACCCTGTTTACCCTTCAGCATGTCGGACAGCGATTTCAGCGGACGCTTGTTGGCACCGGTGATCACCCGACCACGACGGCCGTTGTCGAACAAGGCATCGACGGATTCCTGCAACATGCGCTTTTCGTTGCGCACGATGATGTCAGGCGCACGCAATTCGATCAGGCGCTTCAGACGGTTGTTCCGGTTGATCACACGACGATAGAGATCGTTCAGGTCAGATGTCGCAAACCGGCCACCATCCAGCGGGACCAGCGGGCGCAGTTCTGGCGGGATCACGGGGATCACGGTCAGGACCATCCATTCCGGGCGGTTGCCGGATTCAAGGAAGTTCTCGACGATCTTCAGACGCTTGATGATCTTTTTGGGCTTCAATTCACCTGTCGCCACTTTCAGATCGGCGCGCAGCTGCTCAGCCTCTGATTCCAGATCAATCTGGGCCAGCATTTCGCGGATCGCTTCAGCGCCGATATTGGCCTGGAACGCGTCCATGCCGTAAAGGTCCTGTGCGTCGTTGAATTCTTCCTCGGTCATCAACTGGCCATAGGTCAGGTCGGTCAGGCCGGGTTCGATCACGACGTAGTTTTCGAAGTACAGAATCCGTTCCAGATCGCGCAGGGTCATGTCCAGCATCAGACCGATGCGGGATGGCAGCGATTTCAGGAACCAGATGTGCGCGACGGGGGCAGCTAGTTCGATATGGCCCATGCGTTCGCGGCGGACCTTTTGCAGGGTCACTTCCACGCCGCATTTTTCGCAGACGACGCCGCGATACTTCATGCGCTTGTATTTGCCGCAAAGGCATTCGTAATCCTTGATCGGGCCAAAGATACGCGCGCAGAACAGACCGTCCCGCTCAGGCTTGAAGGTACGGTAGTTGATGGTTTCGGGCTTCTTGATCTCGCCAAAGGACCACGACAGGATCCGTTCGGGCGATGCCAGAGACACCTTGATTTCGTCAAACGTCTTTGCCGGGGCAACCGGGTTGAACGGGTTGTTTGTCAGTTCCTGGTTCATCGTCAATTCCTTGAATTGGGGTGCGGTGGAGTGAGGAAAGCGGGGAGAACCCCGCCCTACCGGCAGCGTAGGTCGGGGTTTACCCCGACATCGTCCGCCTTATTCCTCGTCCTCCGCATCCAGGAGTTCCATATTGAGGCCGAGGCCCCGGACTTCTTTCACCAGCACGTTGAAGGATTCAGGCACGCCAGCCTCGAAATTATCCTCGCCTTTGACGATGCTTTCATAGACTTTCGTCCGCCCTGCCACGTCATCCGACTTCACAGTCAGCATTTCCTGCAGGGTGTAAGCAGCGCCGTAAGCTTCCAGTGCCCAGACTTCCATTTCCCCGAAACGCTGGCCACCGAACTGGGCTTTACCACCCAATGGCTGCTGCGTGACAAGGCTGTATGGCCCGGTGGAACGTGCGTGGATCTTGTCGTCAACCAAGTGGTGCAGTTTCAGCAGGTATTTGATCCCCACCGTCACCTTGCGGCTGAACTGTTCGCCGGTGCGCCCGTCAAACAGGATCGACTGACCCGAGGTGTCGAAACCGGCACGCGTCAGCGCATCGTTCACGTCAGCCTCTTTCGCGCCGTCAAAGACGGGTGTCGCGATTGGCACACCACGGGTCACGTGACCTGCGGATTCGATCAGATCAGCCTCGTCCATACCGGCGATGCCTTCGTCATAGACATCGTCGCCATAGGCGATTTTCATCGCTTCACGCACCGGTGTCAGATCGCCGGACCGGCGGTATTCTGACAAAGCCTCGTCAATCTGGATACCCAGACCGCGCGCGGCCCAACCCATATGGGTTTCAAGGATCTGACCGACGTTCATCCGCGACGGCACACCCAGGGGGTTCAGACAGAAGTCAACCGGTGTACCGTCAGCCAGGAACGGCATGTCTTCCATCGGCACGACCTTGGAAATCACACCTTTGTTGCCGTGACGACCAGCCATCTTGTCGCCCGGTTGCAGCTTGCGCTTCACCGCGACGAAGACTTTGACCATCTTCATCACACCGGGTGGCAGATCATCGCCGCGACGGACTTTTTCGACCTTATCTTCGAACCGTGCATCCATGGCCCGTTTCTGGATTTCGTATTGCTGGTTCAGCGCTTCGACGATCTTGGCATCGTCTTCATCTTCCATCGCCAATTGCCACCACTGGCCACGGCTCAGTTCTGACACGCTTTCCTCGGTGACAACAGCGCCAGCCTTGAAACCTTTGGGGCCTTTGGCGGCTTTCTTGCCACCAATGATATCCCACAGACGGGCATAGATGTTGCGGTCCAGGATCGCACGTTCGTCATCGCGGTCACGCGATAGGCGTTCGACTTCTTCGCGCTCGATCTGCAGCGCGCGTTCGTCTTTTTCGACGCCGTGACGGTTGAACACACGCACCTCGACCACGGTGCCAAAGTCACCGGGCGGCAGGCGCAATGATGTGTCACGCACGTCAGAGGCTTTTTCACCAAAGATGGCGCGCAGCAGTTTTTCTTCCGGCGTCATCGGGCTTTCGCCTTTTGGGGTGATCTTGCCGACCAGAATATCCGCAGGCCCAACCTCGGCCCCGATGTAAACGATGCCCGCTTCGTCAAGGTTGCGCAAAGCTTCCTCGCCGACGTTGGGGATATCGCGGGTGATCTCCTCTGGCCCGAGTTTCGTGTCACGGGCGGCGACTTCAAATTCCTCGATATGGATCGAGGTGAAGACGTCGTCGCGCACGATACGTTCGGAAATCAGGATCGAGTCTTCGTAGTTGTAGCCGTTCCATGGCATGAACGCGACGACCACGTTTTTACCAAGGGCCAGTTCACCCAGATCGGTCGATGGACCATCGGCAATGACCTGACCTTTCTGCACGGTCTCGCCCACCTTCACCAGCGGACGCTGGTTGATGCAGGTATTCTGGTTGGACCGCTGGAATTTGCGCATGCGGTAGATATCGACGCCCGCGTCACCCAATTCCAGATCGGATGTCGCGCGGATCACGATCCGCTGCGCATCAACCTGGTCAATGATCCCGGCGCGTTTCGCCATGATCGCAGCGCCGCTGTCACGCGCCACAACTTCTTCGATACCGGTACCGACCAATGGCGCCTCAGCCTGCAGCAAAGGCACGGCCTGACGTTGCATGTTCGACCCCATCAGCGCGCGGTTGGCGTCATCGTTTTCCAGGAATGGAATCAGCGATGCCGCGACCGAGACCAGCTGTTTTGGCGATACGTCGATCAGATCGACGTTTTCGCGTGGGGCCAGCGTGTAGTCACCGTTCACACGGGTCGAGACCAGATCATTCGCAAACGATCCGTCATCGTTCATCGATGCGTTGGCCTGCGCCACAGTGTGACGCATTTCCTCAGTCGCGGACATGTATTGCACATCATCCGTCACCTTGCCGTCTACGACCTTGCGATATGGTGTTTCGATGAAGCCATATTTGTTCACGCGGGCGAAAGTGGCCAGCGAGTTGATCAGACCGATGTTCGGACCTTCCGGCGTTTCAATCGGGCACATCCGGCCGTAATGGGTCGGGTGTACGTCGCGGACTTCAAAACCAGCACGTTCGCGGGTCAGACCGCCGGGCCCAAGCGCCGAAAGGCGACGCTTATGCGTCACTTCGGACAGTGGGTTGGTTTGGTCCATGAACTGCGACAGCTGGCTGGAGCCGAAGAATTCGCGCACAGCGGCAGCGGCAGGTTTCGCGTTGATCAGATCCTGCGGCATCACCGTGTCGATTTCGACGGATGACATGCGTTCCTTGATCGCGCGTTCCATGCGCAGCAGCCCGACGCGGTACTGGTTTTCCATCAATTCACCGACAGACCGCACGCGGCGGTTACCCAAATGGTCGATGTCGTCAATATCACCGCGACCGTCGCGCAGTTCCGTCAGCGCCTTGATACAGGCGACGATGTCTTCGCGCCGCAGCGTGCGGATCGTGTCTTCGGCATCAAGGTTCAGACGCATGTTCATCTTGACCCGGCCCACAGCGGACAGATCGTAACGTTCGCTGTCAAAGAACAACGTGTCGAACAGCGCGCTGGCAGAATCCACAGTCGGTGGCTCACCCGGACGCATGACGCGGTAGATATCCATGAGCGCGGTTTCGCGGTTCATGTTCTTATCCGCCGCCATCGTGCTGCGGATATAGCCGCCGACAGAGATGTTATCGATATCCAGTACGGGGATCGAGGTGATCCCGGCGTCGATCAATTCTTTCAACGTGCCGCCGACAACGTCGCCAGCCTTATCCATTTCCAGCGTCAACTCATCCCCGGCTTCGACATAAATCGCGCCGGTTTCTTCGTTGATGATGTCACGGGCGACATATTTGCCGACAATATGTTCGTAAGGCACCAGCAGGTTTTTGACCTTGCCGTCGTCGATCAGTTTCTTGACAGACCGTGGTGTGACCTTCTCGCCCGCTTTGGCGATGACTTCACCAGTCGCGGCATCAACCAGATCATAGGTCGGGCGTGTGCCACGGACGCGTTCCGGGAAGAACTTCGTGGTCCAGGCATTCGCCTCTTTATCAAGGCTGAAATCGACGGTGTTGTAATAGGCATTCATGATGCCTTCCTGGTCCAGACCCAGCGCATAAAGCAGGGTGGTCACAGGCAGTTTGCGGCGACGGTCGATCCGGCAGAACACGAGGTCCTTGGCGTCGAATTCAAAATCGAGCCAGCTGCCGCGATATGGAATGATCCGGCACGCGAAAAGCAATTTACCCGAAGAATGGGTTTTGCCTTTGTCATGGTCAAAGAACACGCCGGGCGAACGGTGCATCTGGGAGACGATCACGCGCTCGGTGCCGTTCACGACAAATGTGCCGTTCGGCGTCATCAAGGGCATATCGCCCATGAACACGTCTTGTTCCTTGATATCCTTAACAGATTTCGAGCCTGTGTCTTCGTCTACTTCAAACACGATCAGACGCAGGGTGACTTTCAGCGGGGCGGCATAGGTCATGTCGCGCTGCATACATTCTTCGACGTCGTATTTTGGCTTTTCCAGCTCGTATTTCACGAATTCCAGCACAGCGGTTTCGTTGAAATCCTTGATCGGGAAAACCGACTGGAACACACCCTTGATGCCTTCGCCGTCAAGCGGTGTTTCACTGTCGCCGGAACGCAGGAACAGATCATAGGAAGATTTCTGAACCTCGATGAGGTTCGGCATTTCAAGCACTTCACGGATTTTGCCGTAATACTTGCGCAGGCGTTTCTGACCAAGGAAGGAGGAAGCCATGTGCGATATCACCTTTTGTTTGTCTCTCGAACGAACAGCGCCCGGGCTGCGCTGCCGCGTCCATTTGACGAGGGGTTTCAAGTCTATTCGTGGCTGCCGTCCCACCGGCCGCCTCCCGACTTTTCAACCAGCCCAAGACGCAGGCCACGCATGGCCCACCGCTAAGACAGGTTTGGCTGGACGCGCGATTTGCGCATCCAGCCGTTTTTGAACGCCCACGATGATCATTGCCACCGTAGGGCGGGGATAACCCCGCCTTACGCCAGTTCGACGGTCGCGCCAGCTGCTTCCAGCTTGGCTTTGATTTCGTCGGCTTCGGCTTTGGAAGCGCCTTCTTTGACCTTGCCGCCAGCTTCGACCAGATCTTTGGCTTCTTTCAGGCCCAGACCGGTGATGCCGCGCACTTCTTTGATCACGTTGATCTTCTGTGCGCCGGCGTCTTTCAGAACGACGTCGAATTCGGTCTTTTCTTCTGCAGCTTCAGCAGCGGCAGCAGGACCAGCCATCATCACAGCGCCGCCAGCAGCGGGCTCGATGCCGTATTCATCCTTCAGGATGGTTTTCAGTTCTTGCGCTTCGAGAAGGGTCAGACCAACAATCTCTTCAGCCAGTTTTTTCAGATCAGCCATTTTATGCTTTCCGTCCGTTTTAAGTGTGTTCCAACGTGAGGCGACAGCCCCAAGTCAATTCAGATGCTTTACGCAGCTTTCTCTTCGATGGTCGAAAGAATGCTCGCGATGTTCGAAGCAGGCGCGCCAATGGCCCCGGCGATGTTTGCGGCAGGTGCTGCGATGCAACCCACGATGGAAGCAATAAGCTCCTCGCGGCTTGGCATCCCGGCAACGGCTTTCACACCGGCTGGATCCAAAGCTGTCTCACCCATAGCCCCGCCAAGAACGATCAGTTTTTCGTTCGTCTTGGCATAAGCGTCGATCACTTTCGCGGCAGCGACAGGATCTTCGGAATAAGCGAGAACAGTCATCCCCATCAGGTAATCACCGATGCTTGCGCATGGCTTGCCTTCCAGGGCGATTTTAGCGAGCTTGTTCTTGGCAACGCGCACGGCCCCACCGGCATCGCGCATACGCGCCCGCAGGTCCTGCATTTCAGCAACTGTCATGCCTTCGTAGTGGGCGACCACTACAACGCCAGAGCTTTCAAAGATCTGGCCGAGTTCATCGACCAATTGTTCTTTTTGTGCTCTATCCACAGTTTCACTCCAATTTAGGTGCCAGATAGTCTGACACCGGCTCTCGTTTTTGCCGGGCGGCGGACCACCCGACAGTCGGTGTCCACGTAAACGGGGCGAGCCAAGTTGAACCGAGGAGAGCCTCGAAAAATTCTGGTCTATCCCGTCTCAGGCAGGAATTAACGATCTTGCGATCAACCCACCGTCTCGGACGAATAAAGGCCCGAACGAATCAATCTTTCGGGCCTGTGATTGTCGTTATCGCCTATGACCCCGTTTGCCAAGGGCAGAAACGCAAACGGCAGGCCATGACAGCCTGCCGCGTGATCAATGATCTGTGAGGTGATCAGTTGCCGGTGGCAGAGGCCACGTCAACCGTCACCCCTGGGCCCATGGTCGAGCTGACAGCGATCTTTTTCATATAGGTGCCTTTGGCACCCGATGGACGGGCCTTGCCGACGGCATCAACGAAAGCCAGCATGTTTTCCTGCAGCTGCTCTGCACTGAACGAAGCCTTGCCGATTCCGGCATGCACAACACCGGCTTTTTCAGCCTTGAACTGCACTTGGCCGCCTTTGGCAGCTTCGACAGCTTCTTTGACGTCCATGGTAACGGTGCCGACGCGTGGGTTTGGCATCAGGTTACGTGGACCCAGAACCTTACCCAGACGACCGACGATGGCCATCATGTCAGGTGTCGCGATGCAACGGTCGAAATCGATCGTGCCGCCCTGAATGGTTTCCATCAGGTCTTCTGCACCGACGATATCTGCACCGGCTGCCTTGGCTTCGTCAGCTTTTTCGCCGCGGGCGAAAACAGCGACGCGGACCGTTTTGCCGGTGCCGTTGGGCAGGGTTACCGTGCCGCGGACCATCTGGTCAGCGTGGCGCGGGTCTACACCCAACTGCATGGAGATTTCGACGGTTTCGTCGAATTTCGCCTTTGCATTGCCTTTGACCAAAGCCACAGCTTCGGCGACGGTCACATTGGCCTTGCCTTCGAATGCGGCGCGGGCTGCGGTTGTACGCTTACCATATTTTGCCATTACTTGACCTCCACGCCCATCGAACGGGCGGAACCCATGATGATCTGCATTGCACCTTCGATGCTTGTCGCATTGAGGTCTTTCATCTTTGCTTCTGCGATTTCACGCACCTGCTTGGCGGTGATCGAACCGGCATTGGTGCGGCCGGGCAGTTTGGACCCGGATTGCAGTTTCGCAGCCTTCTTGATGTAGTAAGACGCAGGTGGCGTCTTTATCTCGAAGGTAAAGGACTTGTCCGCGTAATAGGTGATCACGGTCGGGCAAGGCGCACCTTTTTCCATATCTGCAGTTTTGGCGTTAAAGGCCTTACAGAATTCCATGATGTTGATGCCGCGCTGACCCAATGCGGGGCCGACGGGCGGGCTTGGTTTGGCGTCGCCTGCTGCAACTTGCAGCTTGAGCATGCCGACTACTTTCTTGGCCATTGGCCTCTCCTTTTCAGCGGTGGGCTGTTACCCACCCTACATTGCCCCGTTCGGGGCGGTTATGCCGTGGTTCGCCTCGCGGCTCCCACGTCTGACCACGCAGACTTATTGTTTGGAAACCTGCGTGAATTCCAGTTCGACCGGGGTAGCCCGGCCAAAGATTGATACCGTCACCTTGAGGCGCTGATGCTCTTCGTCGACATATTCGACCAAACCATCGAAATCCTCGAACGGGCCGTCGTTGACTTTGACTTTCTCGCCGATCTCGAAATGGATCAGTGTGCGTGGGCTGTCCTCGCCTTCCTGAACACGGCCAAGGATGGCCTGCACTTCGGCATCGCGCATCGGCATCGGGCGGCCCTGCGGCCCCAGAAACCCGGTGACGCGGTTGATCGAGTTGATCAGGTGATAGCCTTCATCCGACATTTCCATATGCACCAGCACATAGCCGGGCATGAAACGGCGTTCGGTCGTCACCTTTTTGTTGCGACGTACCTCGATCACTTCCTCGGTTGGTACCAAAACTTCATCAATCTGGTCGGACAGGCCTTTTTCTTCCGCTTTCGCGCGGATTGCCTCTGCGATCTTCTTTTCGAAGTTCGAAAGAACGCTTACCGAATACCAGCGTTTAGCCATCTGTCAGAGCACCTTGTCGTCACGAGACCGTTACGGTCCCTGGTTCAAATTGAGCCGACGTCATCGCCGGTGTCGGAAATAAAAGCGGCGCGCAACTTGATTCGCCGCACGCCATATTCCCAGAGTTGGTTGCCTTTACCGCCAC
Source organism: Loktanella sp. (assembly GCA_017390475.1). GTDB lineage: Bacteria > Pseudomonadota > Alphaproteobacteria > Rhodobacterales > Rhodobacteraceae > Yoonia. The sequence continues at coordinate 2,645 of JAFPBO010000023.1, read as the reverse complement.
CACCGCGCGTTTTCAAGAGGGGCAGGGCAGAATAAGGGGCGACGCTTAGCCGCCGAAATATGCCAGAACGCCGGACAGACCCATACGGATCAGGAAATCGACCAGCGAAAAGAACACGGCCGTCAATGCCGCGAGAATGAATACCATGATCGTGGTCAGCACCACCTCGCGGCGGGTCGGCCAGACGACCTTGGCAACTTCGGCGCGGACTTCTTGAATGAACTTGACGGGATTGGCGATGGCCATCGGCACGGTCCTTTTACGAAACTTCGGCGGACATACGGCTTTGCCCCGCTGATTTCAAGCCCGCATGGCCGCTGCCGCCCAAACTGGCTGGAGCAAGGTTACGCCCGGCATTGCGGCAATCGCGGCGATCTGGTCAAGATAGACAGCATCGCTTGCGGCATGTTCAGCGGGGCGGAAACCATCAAACGGCGGAAACCCCGCCTCGACCGGCAGCAACCGGCGCGCGGCCAGCCCCAGATCGCCGATTTCGCGCAGGGCATGACGGTGCAACACTTCGGCCACCGCAGCGGCGGACAGGCTGCTGTGAATACGCTCGTCCAGCGGTGCGACGAGCGCGGCGGCTTCGGGGCCCAGCAGCCGAGCGCAGATTTTGGCAAAATGTGCGGCATAGTCTTCATAGCACCAGACCACCAGTTCGCCGATCCCCGGCATCGCCCGCAGCCGCGCCACCAGATCGCCCCAATCCACCGCGCCGGTCGGATTATCCTGTCGGAATTTCGCCATCCGCACCACGCGCCCGCCCATCAATTGCTGGCAATATGCGGAGTTGAGAAATGCCGTCGGCCGCCGGATAGTCAGAAACACATCAATCTTTTGTCCCAGCGCCTGTGCCACAGCATGGACCCGCGGCCCGGCATCGGGATAGCGCTGGATCATCGGCTTGCCGCGCGGGCCAATCAATGCGCCAATATAGTTTTCCTCGCTGAGGATCAGCCGCTGGCGGGTCTGGCGCAAGGCAGCGACCTCACCAGACAGACCGGCGCTGCCGGGCTTGAGACCGAACAGTGCCGCCACAGACCGCCCCGGCTGACGCAAGTGATCCGGCCCCAGATAGCAGATGCCGAGCGCATCCAACGCCGCAGCATGCGCCTGAAAGGACCGCTGCAAATGCGATGTTGCGGTCTTATGCGCCCCGATATGGAAGGCGACAGAAAAATCGCGCTGAGTCATGGGAATGTCTGATCCTTCGGGCGTGGACCGCGATGATCGGAAATGGCAGGGGCATGGAGACTCGAACTCCAGACCTACGGTTTTGGAGACCGTCGCTCTACCAACTGAGCTATACCCCTAAGGCCGAGTGTCAGATTAGTCGCAAAACCGCCCCGGATCAAGAGCGAACGTGGCGCAGACTTGTGTTCAACCGCAGAAATGTTGAAACAGGCGCCCAATGCCCCGATCAGAAGGCCAAGCCATTGTCCCTGCGCAGACGGATTGAACATTCAGAACGGTTGGCCGCTTTGTTCGCCTGGCTTGCGGGCGGCTATCTGGCGCTGTGCAACCGGACCACAAGCTGGCAATATGAAGGTCTGGATGATCTGCGCGACGCTTTGGCGCAAGGTCCGGTGTTGCTGGTAATGTGGCATGAAAGGTCAATCATGGGCGCGCTGCACTGGCCGGTGGCAGACGGGCCTTTGTCGAGCCTTTATGATGCATCCCCCATCGGGCGGGTATCGGGTGCGTTGCAACGTCGCGTCGGGCTGCAATCCATGCAGATGTCACGAAAGACCAGCAATTTGGCCGCGTCCCGCATCGTGCTGAAACGGGTGCGAGAGGGGGTCAGTATCGGGATGACCGGCGATGGCCCGCTCGGGCCTGCGCTTGCGGTCAAGGATGCACCACTGGAATGGGCACGCGTCAGTGGCGTGCCGGTCTTCTGCTATGCCTTTGCCACGACGCGCGGGCGGCGGTTGAACAGCTGGGACCGGATGCTGGTGCCGCGGATGTTCGGGCGCGGTGCGGTGGTCTTTGACCACTTCGGCGCTGAGATCCCGCGCAAACCCGATGACAAAACCCGCGCGGCCTTGCGCGAGGACATCCGCCTGTTCATGGACGCCACAACCGCTCGCGCCGATGCGCTGATCAGCCGGTAGCGACCTTTTCCAGCGCGGCCAGATCCGCGCCGACAATGGCAGCGTCATTCGCGGCGATCCGGTCGATGCCCCCATCCCACCAGGCGATCCTGTTCAGCACCGCGATGGCTTCAGGCGCGACGCGCCACCCATTCCTCGAGCGGGATATGGGCGCTGGCATAGGTATAGTCACCGATGCGGATAGTCGATGACGGCGGACAGGAACACGGTGCCCGCATAGGCAGAGCCATCGGGCAGGCGAACGGGATTGCGGGTCTTGGGGTCTGGAAAGGGCATAGGATACCTGTGTGCTGGAACGATGTCAGTTTCAGAACAACGGGTGATCCATTGGTGCTCCCCTTAGTTGCGACAAGCTAAGCTCAGGACAGCGGCGCTGAAAAATCTCTCAACGCAAAAGGCCGCCCCTTTGGGAGCGGCCTTTCGTTTGGCGTAGGGTGCGTCAAGACGCACCTTACCTGTGCCAGACAGAACTGAGCGGGTTCTCGGGCACTTTTGCTGCGCAAAAGTCCCTGCCACCCGCCAGTCGCG
>JAFPBO010000022.1 GCA_017390475.1 Loktanella sp. | reverse complement strand
GCCGTCGATCTGGTCATAGGCGCGGAAATCGCCGAAATACTTGGTGATCGCTGCGGTCAGCGTCGTCTTGCCGTGGTCAACGTGGCCAATCGTGCCAATGTTCACGTGCGGCTTGTTACGTTCAAACTTTGCCTTTGCCATTCTTCTGGACCTTAATTTTTGAGGGGCCGCGCGGACCCGTTCCAACATCGCGGGCGATGTATTTGGAAACAGGCAGGAAATCAAGGGCCATGCTGGCCGAGCCACAGGTTTTGCCTTTTCAGCCTCTGGCCGGCGCATTTCGGACAATGCGAGTTAACCTTCCCAGCGGGTAAGGCTTTGGTCATGCGCGGCATGGTCATGAGATAAGACCCGCAGCGGGATGTCCGGGGTCGGTCAATGGTCCAGACCCGTCAGAAAAGCCACAAATTTCCTGCAAGTCACGGCGGGTGCTGGACACATGCGCCCCGGCTGCGTTAGTTTGCGATCAAAGCGGGGCGAAATGATCCCGCGAATTGAGGCAGTTATGGATTTTCCCGCGCGGTTTTCGGACCTTCCGGTTGCGACTTGGCCACGCCTGCGTGCGCTTTTGGACGTGCCGACCACAGCCCCCGACGTCATCAACATGACGATCGGCGAACCGCGCCATGCCTTTCCCGCCTTTGTCGGCCCGCTGTTGGAAGCGCATCTGGCGGGCTTCAACTCCTATCCCAGCAATGAAGGGCAGGCCGATCTGCTGGCCGCGATGGCGGGGTTCTTGCAGCGCCGCTATGGGCTTGAGGTATCAACTGATCAAATCATCGCGCTGAATGGCACTCGTGAAGGGCTTTATAATGCTGCGATGGCTTTGTGTCCCGAGACAAAGGACGGCCAGCGCCCGGTCGTATTGACGCCCAATCCGTTTTACCCGGTTTACGGCGTCGCCGCTTTGTCTGTCGGGGCAGAGCCGGTCTATGTCGCCGCCACCGCCGAGACGGGGCATCTGCCTGATTTCGCAAGCCTGCCGGTGGCCACCCTACGCCGCACGGCGATTGCCTATATCTGTTCACCCGCCAATCCGCAGGGTGCCGTCGCGTCCGAAGATTACTGGCGCGATCTGATCACCTTGGCTGAAGAGCATGATTTCATGATCTTCGCTGATGAATGCTATTCCGAGATTTACCGTGATGCCCCGCCGCCCGGTGCGCTGGAAGTGGCGATGAAGACGGGCGCAGACCCGGACCGGGTGCTGATCTTCCAATCCTTGTCGAAACGGTCAAACCTGCCGGGCCTGCGGTGCGGTTTCGCTGCTGGCGGGCTGAAGTCGGTCGCGCGCCTGCGCCAGCTACGTGCCTTTGCGGGCGCGCCTTTGCCGGGGCCGTTGCAATCGGTCGCCGCTGCTGTCTGGGCGGATGAAGGCCATGTGGTGGAAAACCGCGCACTTTATCATCACAAATACGAGATCGCCGATGAGATCCTTGGCCATGTGCCGGGCTATCAATCGCCGCAGGCGGGCTTCTTCCTGTGGCTAGCGGTGGATGATGGCGAGGCGGCGGCGGTCAAGCTGTGGCAAGAAACCGGCGTGCGGGTTCTGCCGGGGGCTTATCTGAGCCGTGACGTGGCGGGTGAAAACCCCGGCGCAGGCTATATCCGGGTCGCCTTGGTGGCACCGACACAGGAAATGCAGCGCGGTCTGACTTTGATCCGCGATTGCTTGTATTAAGAGGGGACACGACATGGCGTCATATCAGTCACGGCAGCGCGATCCGCTTTTTGACAGCACAACACAGGCAGCGCTGGAAAAACGCAGCCGCGAATTGGTTGGTCTTGCGCTGATCATTGCAGGCGCGCTGTTTGCCGTGGTGATCGGAACCTATTCGCCCGATGACCCCAGCTGGATTTCCGCAACCGATGCGCCGGTGCAGAACTGGATGGGCCATTTCGGCGCATCGGTCGCCGCGCCGCTGATGATGGTGATCGGATTGGGTGCCTGGGTTCTGGCCGCAACGCTGATGATGGCGGGCGGGCGGTTCTTGTTTCACTACGGGCAAGAGCGCGTGATCGGCCGCGCGATGTTCGCGCCGGTCGGTGTGGTCGTCGCCTCGGTCTATGCTGCGACAGTGACACCCTGGGCCGGATGGCCTGCGAATTTCGGCATGGGCGGGTTGTTCGGCGATACCGTGCTGGGTGTCCTGCTGACCGTGCTGCCTTTTGGCACGGTACTGGGGGTCAAGCTGCTGTCATTTTTTGCCGCGGTTCTGCTGGTTGTGATGATGATCTTTTTGCTGGGCTTTACCCGGCCTGAACTGCGCAAGGCGGCACGTTTTGCCATGTTGGGCACCGTGCTGATCTATGATTTCGCGCTGCGGCTGCTGGGCAAGGGCGCTGTGCTGTCGGCGCAAGGGGCGCAGGCGGCGACGGCTGCCGTGCAGGCCCGGCGCAGTCAGGCCAAGGTATTTCACGACCCCTATCAGAACGATGCGCCGGTCGAACGTCCGAAACCCGTGACCGCGCCCGATTTTGAAAGCCGTCTGCGGGCAGCGGCTGTGGTCCGGGCGCAACCCACACTTTATGGGCAGGAACCGGTCGCTTCTGCTGCGCCAATTCCGGCAGCACCGCCGCCTCTGACTGCACCCGCACGCAATGCACCGGCAGAGCCTGCACCCAGCAGCGGTGGCTTTCTGTCAGGCCTGTTGCGCCGCAATGAGCCGATGCCAGAACCAGAGCTAGTCACACGCGAACCGCGTCTGACCACCGCTGAACCGGCTCCCGACACCGCCCGCGTCAGCGCCCGGATTGCCGATGCGATCCGCAGCCGCGCAGTGCCACCATCGCCCACAGGTGTGCGGATCGAACCGGCCCTGACTGCCGGACGCGGGCCAAAACCGTTGGTCTATGCGCCTTATCCGCCGCTGGTGACCCCAGAGCCGCAGGATGACGACATGCTGGTCGATGATGACACCGGCTATGACGATGATGAGGCACCGCGCATGGCCACCCCGCATGCGCCGATCCCGCAGGTCAATATCCCCCCTGCCCCGCCGATTCCCGAACCGCGCAATGTAGTCCAGCATCCACCCAAACGCCCCGTCCAGCCATCGCGCCAGGCGGTGGCCGAGGCGCAGCCTGCGTTGAAATTCGAAGACCCCTACGCCGATTATGAACGCCCGCCTTTGTCGCTACTGACCAACCCCGCCGAAATCACCCGCCTGCATCTGAGCGACGAGTCCTTGAGCGAAAACGCCCGGATGCTGGAAAGCGTGCTGGATGATTACGGCGTGAAGGGCGAGATTGTCGCCGTCCGCCCCGGCCCGGTCGTGACGATGTATGAGCTTGAACCCGCGCCGGGCCTGAAGGCCAGCCGCGTCATCGGCCTTGCCGATGATATCGCGCGGTCGATGTCGGCGCTGTCTGCGCGTGTGTCCACCGTACCGGGCCGGTCGGTGATCGGGATCGAACTGCCGAACGAGACCCGTGAAAAGGTCGTATTGCGAGAAATCCTGTCGCATCGTGATTTTGGTGACAGCAATCAGAAGCTGCCGCTGGCTTTGGGCAAGGATATCGGCGGTGAACCGATTATCGCCAATCTGGCGAAGATGCCGCACCTGTTGATCGCCGGGACCACGGGGTCAGGTAAATCGGTCGCCATCAACACGATGATCCTGTCGCTGCTGTACAAGTTGACGCCACAGGAATGCCGGATGATCATGATCGACCCCAAGATGCTGGAATTGTCCGTTTATGACGGCATCCCGCATCTGTTGTCGCCTGTTGTCACCGACCCGAAAAAAGCGGTCGTCGCCCTGAAATGGGTCGTGGGCGAGATGGAAGAACGCTATCGCAAGATGTCCAAGATGGGCGTGCGCAATATCGACGGCTTTAACGGTCGCGTGAAAGACGCGCTGGCCAAGGGTGAGATGTTCAGCCGCACGGTGCAGACCGGGTTTGATGATGAAACCGGCGATCCGATTTTCGAGACCGAGGAATTCCAGCCCGAAGTCCTGCCCTATATCGTCGTCATCGTGGACGAAATGGCCGATCTGATGATGGTCGCGGGCAAAGAGATCGAGGCCTGCATCCAGCGCCTTGCGCAGATGGCGCGTGCCTCGGGCATCCACCTGATCATGGCGACGCAGCGGCCTTCTGTCGATGTCATCACCGGCACGATCAAGGCGAACTTTCCCACAAGGATTTCGTTTCAGGTGACGTCGAAAATCGACAGCCGGACGATCCTGGGTGAAATGGGGGCGGAACAACTGCTGGGCATGGGTGACATGCTTTACATGGCGGGCGGATCGAAGATCATGCGTGTCCACGGCCCCTTTGTCAGCGATGAAGAGGTCGAAGAGATCGTGAACCACCTCAAAGGTTTCGGTCCGCCGGAATATATGTCCGGCGTGGTCGAAGGGCCGTCTGACGATCAGGAAAGCAGTATCGATCTGGTGCTAGGTCTGGGCGACGGGTCGGACATGGAAAACGCGCTGTATGACACGGCGGTGGCGATTGTGATCAAGGATCGCAAATGTTCGACCAGCTATATCCAGCGGAAACTGGCGATCGGCTATAACAAAGCCGCGCGTCTGGTAGAGCAGATGGAAGATGAAGGCGTGGTGAGTTCTGCGAACCATGTCGGCAAGCGCGAGATTCTGGTGCCGGAGCAGCATTGAGGGTGGTCACCCCGCCAGCCCCAAGATCAACGCCAGCGACCGACTGACGCTGAGCATCGCGACATCATCAAGCCGACCAAAGGCGGGGCCGAGCTTGTCGGTCTTCACCGTCATCGGCTTGTCCAGCATGATCTGCGACGGTGCGCGCAGTCCGTTTTCTGGCGTTGGCGTCACCGTCGGGCGTAAAAGCGGGGCGTCGATGATGGTGGATGTCAGGGGCAGGATGACAACAGTCCCGAGAACGGCAAACTGATCGGCTTGAATGATCAGCGCGGGGCGGGGTTTGCCATAATCACCCTGCATGGCAACGGTGACAAGGTCACCGCGTTTCAGCGCCATTCATCCAGATCGGTCAGGACAGCGTCCATGAGATTTGCCAGATCAGCATCAGCATGATCGGCGGCTGCAACCAGCGCGGCCTGACGGCGGCATTCGGCGGCGAAACCGGGGCGGCGGGTGTCCGGCACCCAGATTTGTACGGGGCGCAGGCCAGCGGCGCGCAGGGCTTCGCGGTGTTTCTGCACACGTTCGGAAATAGGGGTCGGCATGATGCACCTCTTTATCTCGTTACATGTAACTTATTTGTGGGTGAATTTCAATCAGGTGCCCAAACAAAAAACCCCCGCTGCTTGCGCAACCGGGGGTCAATCGTTTCAACAATCGGGGATGCTTTACAGCATGCCTTCGCGTTGCAGCTTTTTCCGGGCCAGCTTGCGCTGACGGCGGATCGCTTCGGCCTTTTCACGGGCTTTGCGGATCGACGGCTTTTCGAAATGTTGCTTGAGCTTCATTTCACGAAAAACGCCTTCACGCTGAAGTTTTTTCTTCAGAGCACGCAACGCCTGATCGACGTTGTTATCACGAACACTTACCTGCATGTGGTTTTCACCACCTCTCTAAGTTGGATTTGCAAAATTGCAGGAGTTGGCCAGATAGCAAAGATGGGCTAGTTTGTCCAGTATCGACAGGACAGGAGCCCCGATCATGTCACGAACCCCCATCGACCCCGTCAAACAGCAATTGCTGGATGCCATCGTGCCGCATGTGGCCTTCGACGGCTGGGCGCCTGTCGCCTTCGACGCGGCGATTGCAGATGCAGGGGTGGACCCGGCGCTGGCGCGCACGATCTGTCCGCGCGGCGCGATTGATCTGGCGATTGCCTTTCACGAACAAGGTGATGCGGCGATGGTAGCGGCGTTGGACGCTTCTGACCTGACCGGCATGCGGTTTCGCGACAAGGTCGCCCATGCGATCCGCCTGCGCATTGGCGCGGTGCCGGATAAAGAGGCGGTACGCCGTGGCACGGCCCTGTTCGCGCTGCCGCATATGGCGGCGGATGGCACGCGGCTGATCTGGGGCACGGCGGATGCGATCTGGACAGCGCTGGGTGATACATCGGATGACGTGAACTGGTATACCAAACGGCTGACGCTGTCGGGGGTTTATGCCTCAGTCGTGCTGTATTGGCTGGGTGACGATTCGCTGGGCGGGCAGGCGACGGATGCGTTCATCGACCGGCGGATCGATGATGTGATGCAGGTCGAGAAGGTGAAGGCGAAGGTCCGCGACAATGCCTTGCTGAAGCCGCTGACGGGCGTTGTGGATCGGCTGATGTCGGGGATCAAGGCACCCCGGCGCGAGATTGATCCTGACCTGCCAGGCGTCTGGCGTGAGCCGACATGATGCAGGCGGTCGAGATTACGCAGCCGGGCGGGCCAGAGGTTTTGGGGCTGACGGAACGCCCGATGCCGGAACCGTCGCATGATCAGGTGGTGATCAAGGTCGCCTATGCCGGGGTCAACCGGCCCGATGCCTTGCAGCGCGCGGGGCTCTATAACCCGCCTGCGGGTGCGAGCGATCTGCCGGGATTGGAATGCGCGGGTGAGGTTGTGGCGCTTGGCGCGGGTGTCACCGACTGGACGGTTGGTGATCAGGTCTGCGCCTTACTGCCGGGTGGCGGCTATGCGGAATATGTTGCGACCCCGGCTGCCCATTGCCTGCCGGTGCCGCGTGGTCTGACACTGGCGCAGGCGGCCTGTCTGCCAGAGACGTTTTTCACGGTCTGGTCCAATGTCTTCATGCGCGGTGGGTTGCAGGCGGGTGAACGGTTCCTCGTTCATGGCGGATCATCTGGGATCGGGACGACCGCCATCCAGCTTGCCCATGCTTTTGGTGCGCGGGTGTTTGCGACTGCCGGGTCGGATGAGAAATGCGCGGCTTGTGTGGCGCTGGGCGCAGAAGCGGCGTTCAACTATCGGGACACGGATTTTGTTGCCGAGATGAAAGAGCACGGCGGTGCCGATCTGATCCTCGACATGGTCGGTGGATCCTATATCCAGCGTAACATCAATGCTTTGGCCGATGATGGCAGGCTGGTGCAGATCGCGTTTCTGCAAGGGCCGAAGGTCGAATTGAACATGGTGCAGATGATGACGCGACGGTTGACGCTGACCGGGTCGACCCTGCGTCCGCAGTCTGATCTGGCAAAGGCGCGGATTGCAAAAGATTTGCGGGCAAAGGTCTGGCCCTTGATCGCGGCAGGCAAGGTCGCGCCGGTGATGGATCAGGAATTTGCGCTGGGCGATGCCGCGAAAGCACATGCACGGATGGAAAGCTCGGCGCATATCGGGAAGATTGTTCTGAAAGTGTAGTTATTGCCGTGGCGGATAGGCTTTGTAGACGCTCAGCTTCCAGCCGAACAACAGGCTGCCTGCGCGCAAGGCAAAAGTCACACCACCGCAGATCAACAGCGCCATCGGAGTCGCCAGACCCAGTGCCAATGCCAGCAGTGCCGATGATCCACCTGCCAGTGCGCAGGTGACATAAAGCTCGCCTTGCTTCAGAACCAAGGGCACTTCGTTGCAGACGACATCGCGCATCAGCCCGCCCATGCAGCCGGTGATGATGCCCATGATCACCACAACACCGAAAGGTTGCCCCAATGACAGGGCAACAGCGACACCGGCGGGCACAGCGATCGACAAGGCGAAAGCATCCAGCCACAGGATGGTGCGATACCGGCTTTCCAGCAGATGCGCGGTCCAGAAAACCAGAAACGCTGCACTTGCCGCGACAAGGATATAGGTGGGATCAGCCACCCAGAAAACGCTGTCGCGGTTCAGGATCACATCGCGGATCGTGCCGCCGCCGACCGCCGTCAGGCTGGCGATAAAGACAAAGCCGACGATATCCAGCTGCGCGCGGCTAGCTACCAAGGCTCCAGTCAGGGCAAAAACAAAGACCGCCGCGTAATCAAGGACCATCAGCAGAGTCATCGCTTGAACGGGGCCATGCCCGCGCGGGCGAGTTCATCGGCGCGTTCGTTTTCGACATGACCGGCATGCCCTTTGACCCATTCCCAGCGGACTTTATGGCGCGCGGCGGCCGCATCAAGGCGCTGCCAGAGATCGACGTTTTTCAAGCCGCCCTTTTTGGTCCAGCCATTGCGTTTCCAGCCGTGAATCCACTTGGTGATCCCGTCTTTGACATAGGCGCTGTCGGTCACGATGGTGATCTCGGTCGCGCGGTCCAGAGTTTCCAAGGCTGATATCGCGGCCAGCAGCTCCATCCGGTTATTCGTCGTCTGCGCCTCGCCACCCGACAGGCTGCGTTCCTTGACGATTGCATCACCATCCCGCGCGATCAGCAATGCGCCCCAGCCGCCGGGGCCGGGATTGCCCGAACAGGCCCCATCGGTATAGGCGTATAGGTCAGCCATCACAGCACCAGCGGCAGGAAGGACAGCACGACCAGCGCTGTCAGCAGGCCGCGCAGATGCATCCACCATTTCGGTGCCAGCCCGATCTGCCAGAAATGCCAATCCAGCAGCAACAGCCCAAGAAAGCCCACGATCAGATTGATCGCCGCCCCGGTGGGCCCGCCTCCCGTCATGAAAAACGCCCAGAGAGCGGGGATCACCGACAGGATATAGCCTGACGTCGCGGCGCGCCCGGTTGCCTTGGTCGCAAAGCCCCAAAGCACGCCCGACATGAAGGACAGGATTACTGCGCCATAGAAAAGCTGCACATAGGGACCGATAAAGCGTGGCCCCATGTTCGCCGCACCCCATTGCCCCAGATCAGGGCGCAGCACGGTCAAAGCCCCCCAGAAAAACGGGATCAGCCCGGCGAGGCCCAGCAATAATGCGGAACGTGGGATTGTTTGCATCGGGTCAGACCGCCTCGCGCAGCACGCGCGGCACTTTGAATTCAACATTTTCTATTGCGGTTTCCACCATTTCGACCGTCACGTCATAACGGTCGCGGAAGGCGTCGATCACCTCGTTGATCAGCACTTCGGGGGCCGATGCCCCTGCGGTGATTCCCATCGATGTAATCCCGTCCAAGGCGCGCCAGTCGATATCTGCCGCCCGTTGCACCAGTTGGGAATAGGCGCAGCCTGCACGCGCGCCGACTTCGACCAGCCGTCTGGAGTTTGATGAATTCGGCGCGCCGACCACCAGCATCGCATCGCATTTCGGGGCCATGGCCTTGACCGCCTCTTGCCGGTTGGTGGTGGCGTAGCAGATGTCTTCTTTATGCGGGCCGATGATCGCGGGGAAACGGGCATGCAGAGCGGCGACGATATCGGCGGTGTCATCGACGGACAAAGTCGTCTGGGTGACAAAGGCCAGACGCGCGGGGTCGCGCACGGTGACATGGGCGACATCGTCGACGGTTTCGACCAGCAGCACGTCACCTTCGGGCAATTGCCCCATGGTGCCGATGGTTTCGGGATGACCGGCATGGCCGATCATGATCATCTGCAAACCGTTATCGGCATGGCGCTGCGCTTCGATATGGACCTTGCTGACCAGGGGGCAGGTGGCATCGACATAGATCATTTCACGCTTTGCCGCTGCTGCAGGCACGGCTTTGGGCACGCCATGCGCGGAAAAGATGACGGGACGGTCGTCGGGGCATTCGTCCAACTCCTCGACAAAGACAGCACCCTGATCGCGCAGGGCATCAACCACGAATTTGTTATGCACGATTTCGTGACGCACATAGACCGGCGCACCCCATTTCTGGATCGCCATTTCCACGATCTTGATCGCGCGGTCCACACCGGCGCAAAAGCCGCGCGGCGCGGCAAGATAAAGGGTAAGGGGCGGCTTGGTCATCGCGTTCTCCTGCATAGGGCAGAGGTAATGCGTGACAGCGCGCGGGTCCAGCCCTTGCGATGCTGCGTCACGGTTTTGGCGCGGTCAGACGCCAGAACCTGATCGGCAAAGCGACGGCGACAACGGCGGTACCGATGCCGTAACCGGCCCAGACCCCCAAAGGCCCGAACCCCGCCCAAAACCCCAGCGCTGCGGCAAGCGGCAAGGCGAACAGCCAGTAGCAGGCCAGCGTGAACCGCGTCGGCCAGACGAAATCCATGATCCCCCGCAATGCGCCAAGGCCAGTGGATTGCGCCCCGTCGATTACCTGAATCAACGCGACGATGATGAACATCGCGGTGGCCAGTGCGATTACCTCTGGGTCGTCCGACAGCGCATCAGCCAGCAGGCCACCCGACAGGATCAGTGCGATGGTGACGGCCAGCATCCAGAGCGTCACGACCCCGATAGCGGCCACGGCAATGGGCCGCAGGCGTGCAGGGTTTGACGCACCGCTGGCCTGCCCAATGCGGATCGCCACGGCTGCGGCAAGGCCGAGCGGCAGCATATACAGCACACCGCCCACGGCTTGCACGATCTGGTTGGCGGCCAGCGCAGTTGCGCCAAAGATGCCCAGCATGATGCCGACCAGCGCATAGGCGGCCCCTTCGCCGGTATAGCCGATGGCCAAGGGAACCCCGCCCCATGTCAACCGATGCCGCAGCGCTTTGTTGTCAGCACGCCGCAACAGCCCTTTACGCCACAGCCAGACAAAAGCGACCAGCAGCGCCAGCGTTTCGGACGCAATGCTGGCCAGACCAGCCCCAAGCAGGCCAAAGCCGGACCAATCGGCAATCCCCCAGATGAAAACATAGTTCATTGGCACATTGACTACGACACCAACAAAGGCGAATCCGGCAGCTATCCAGGGCCGGTCCATCGCGTTGAGCACTTGTGAAATCACCAGAAGCACCGCCAGCGGTACCAACAGCCCAGCCATCGCTAGCCAATAGGGCGTCAGGATCGCCAGCACATTGGCCGGTTGGTTCAGCAATGGCAGAGTGAACAGTCCCAGCAGCATAAGGCCCGCACAGACCAGACCGGCGATCACAGCCAGCCGCAGCCCGGCCCATAACGTCTCTGCCACGCCCTGGACATCGCCTGCACCCTGACGCCGGGCGGCTTCGACGCCGGTCGCAGAGACGAAACCATAGATCGCGGAATAAAAGATGATCAGCGTCGCCGTCGTCAGCGACGCCGCTGCCAGCGGCAACGTGCCCAAAGGCGCGATCATCACCGTATCGACCACCCCGATCAGCGTCGATGCCCCCAGCCCCGCCACAATTGGAAAGGCGAGTTTCAGCAAAGGCGCGATTTCGGCGCGGATCGTCGGGCTGGCCGGTGGGGCGGGATGGGCTGTCATGAACATGTTGCACTCGGGGCTAAAGAAACATACGAATTGTATGTGAGTGATCTAGTAACATACGGAGTGTATGTCAATGGCCGATTCAATCCCGCGACGCAGCCGCGAGCAGATGCGTGCCGATACAAAGGCCCGGCTGGTCAACGCCGCGCGTCGTGCCTTTGCGGCCGAAGGCTATGCCGGGTCTGCGATGGATGCGATCTGTGCCGATGCGGGGGTGACGCGCGGCGCGCTCTATCATCACTTTGGCGGCAAAGAAGGTTTGCTGGAGGCTGTTGTCCACGAGATCGACGCCGAAATCGCCGCGCGTCTGGAGGCAGAGTACAAGCGTCACGACGACCCATGGGAGGCGTTCCGCGCCTGTAATCTGCTGTGGCTGGAACAGGCACGCGACCCGGAAATTCAACGCGTCTTCCTGCGCGACGCATCATCGGTGTTGGGCCAGCGGATGCGCGAGCTGGATCAGCAGACATCCATCGTGGAAATCCGCGATTCGCTGACAGCGCTGATGCAGGCAGGCAGGATCCGGCAGGTCGATCCAGAGGCGATGGCGCAGATGATCAACGGCGCACTGGTCGATGCCGCGCTTTGGATCGCGGCGGCGGCGGATCAGAGCGCGGCATTGGAACGCGCGCTCGCGGCGGCGGATGTGCTGATGGACGGGCTGGAACATGGTGCCCCAGCCCGGCAGTGAGATCTAAACCTCTGTCGGGTTCTGGTCGCCCGCCTCGGGACGCGGGTCGCGGGTTGGCCGGCCGATCACATCGCGCAATTCCTCAAGTTCGATGAAATTATCGGCCTGACGGCGCAATTCATCAGCAATCATCGGTGGCTGACTGCGAATGGTTGATACGACAGAGACGCGCACGCCCTTGCGCTGCAAGGCTTCGATCAGCGGACGGAAATCACCGTCACCGGAAAAGATCACGGCATGGTCCAGAAAGGGTGCCAGCTCCATGGCATCGACCGCGAGTTCGATATCCATATTGCCCTTGACCTTGCGGCGACCCATGCTGTCGGTGAATTCCTTCGCCGGCTTGGTCACCATGGAATAGCCGTTGTAGTGCAGCCAATCGACCAGAGGGCGGATCGGCGAATATTCGTCATTTTCCAGCAACGCGGTGTAATAAAACGCCCGCACCAGCTTGCCACGCCGCATGAATTCCTGCCGTAGAAGCTTGTAGTCGATGTCAAACCCTAGCGACCGTGCCGCTGCATAAAGATTTGAACCATCGATAAAGAGCGCGAGGCGCTCGTCCCTGTAAAACATGTGTGACCTTTCGACGATATACCCTGGATCGCCGTTGCGATATGTATAGAGGGCTGTTTAACTGACGCGACCATTAAAGCGTTATCCGTATGAAACAAGGGGTTCGGCGCAGTATGTTAAGCCAGATTGCGCTTATTTCTGCCGGAAGCAACAAAAAGTCTCCAGTAGGACCCCCTTCAATAACAATCGTTTACGGTCTGCGTCGATTGTTGCCTCTCGCCCGTGGTGAGATGCGAATCAGTTCCCTTTTTGCAACACCCGCCTTCCCGTCCGGCACCGGCCCGGATTTTGTGAATGCGGCGGTGGCGTTCGAGACGGATCTGACCGCAGACGAGATCCTGAACGCCCTGCATCTGATCGAGGCAGCGGCTGGCCGCAGCCGCGATCTGCGCTGGGGGCAGCGCACGCTGGATCTGGATCTGATCGGGCTGGGGGATCAGATCCTGCCCGATGCGGCGGTCCAGCGGCAGTGGCGCGACCTGCCGCTGGACGCGCAGCTGCATGCAACACCAGAACAACTGATCCTGCCGCATCCGCGGCTGCAGGACCGCAGCTTTGTGCTGGTGCCATTGGCAGAGGTGGCACCAGACTGGCGGCATCCGTTGCTGGATCTCAGCGTGGTGCAGATGCGGGACATGCTGCCCGCAGCGGACCGGGCCAGCGTTGTGCCACTGGATCACCAGGCTGTACCGCGCTAAGATACAAGGCCTGTGCTGGCTGCTGGCCCTTGTCAATCCCTGTTGGACGGACTAGGGGTGCAGCTTCCGAAGTCTTTCTGTCCTGTCCGGAGATCTGTCATGGCCCGCGTTACCGTCGAAGATTGCGTCGATAAAGTCCCCAACCGGTTTGAACTGGTGATGCTCGCTGCGCACCGCGCTCGCGAAATCGCAGCCGGTTCCCCGATCACTGTGGCGCGTGACAACGACAAGAACCCTGTCGTATCCCTGCGCGAAATCGCCGAGGAAACCCAGCTTGCCGATGATCTGCGCGAACGCATGATCGAAGCGAACCAGACCCAGATCGAAGTCGACGAACCCGAAGAGGACAGCATGTCCTTGTTGATGGGTGGCGAGGCTGATCGCCCTGTCGAAGATGATATGTCTGAAGAAAAATTGCTGCGTGCGCTGATGGAAGCGCAAGGTCAGCGTTAATGGCTGCCTGACCGGCCTGATACATATGGGCGCGGAACCAGATGACGAACTCTGACAGCTTGATCTCTCTGGTCCGCGCTTATAATCCCAAAACCAACCAGGCTTTGCTGCGCGATGCTTTTGCATTTGGCGCAGAGATGCATGAAGGCCAGTTCCGCCATTCGGGCGAACCCTATTTCACCCATCCTGTTGCCGTGGCCCATATTCTGGCCTTGCAGCAGATGGATGATGCGACGCTCGTCACCGCCCTGCTGCACGACACGATCGAAGACACCAAAGCCTCCTTTGCGGTGGTGGAAAAACGATTCGGGCGCGAGATTGCTGAACTGGTCGATGGCGTGACCAAGCTGACCAATCTGCAGCTGACGTCGACCCAGACCAAACAGGCCGAGAATTTCCGCAAATTGTTCATGGCAACCAGCCGTGATCTACGCGTGACGTTGGTCAAGCTGGCGGACCGTCTGCATAACATGCGCACGATCAAATCCATGCGCCCTGAAAAACAGGCGCAAAAAGCCCGCGAAACGATGGAGATTTTCGCCCCCCTTGCCGGTCGTATGGGGATGCAATGGATGCGCGAAGAACTGGAAGACCTGTCCTTTCGCGTTCTGAACCCCGAGGCGCGCAATTCTATCATCCGCCGCTTCATCACGTTGCAGCGGGAAACCGGCGATGTGGTGCAAAAGATTACCGCCGATATGCGGGTAGAACTGGAAAAAGCCAGCATCCTGGCCGATGTCGTCGGCCGCGCCAAGAAACCCTATTCGATCTGGCGCAAGATGCAGGAGAAGGATCAGGGGTTCAGCCGCCTGTCCGATATCTATGGTTTCCGGGTGATCGTGGCGACCGAAGGCGATTGTTACCGCGTGCTGGGTACGATCCATCAGCGCTGGCGCGCGGTGCCGGGCCGGTTCAAGGATTATATCAGCCAGCCGAAATCCAATGGTTATCGGTCGATCCATACCACCGTGTCGGGCCGCGACGGCAAACGGGTCGAGATGCAGATCCGCACCCGCGAAATGCATGAGGTTGCTGAAACCGGCGTTGCGGCGCATTGGTCGTACAAGAACGGTGAACGCGTCGAAAACCGTTTTGCCGTGGATCCGGTGCGCTGGATCGCATCGCTGACCGACCGGTTGGATGATGACCAGAACCACGAGGAATTCCTCGAAGCCGTCAAGCTGGAGATGTATCAGGATCAGGTGTTCTGTTTCACCCCCAAGGGCGAGGTCATCAAGCTACCCCGCGGGGCGACGCCAATTGATTTCGCCTATGCGATCCATACCCGGATCGGGTCGGCCTGTGTCGGGGCCAAGGTGGACGGGTTGCGTGTGCCGCTATGGACCCGGTTGAAGAACGGCCAGTCGGTCGAGATCATCACTGCCGAAGGCCAGACACCACAGGCCACCTGGATCGATATCGCCGTGACAGGCCGTGCCAAAACCGCGATCCGCCGGTCCTTGCGTGAAGAAGACCGCGAACGCTATGTCCGGCTGGGTCGGGAACTGGCGCGTGTGGCCTTCGAAAACGTCCGCAAAAGATCGACCGAAAAGGCGCTTCGGACGGCCGCCAAGGCGCTTGCCATCGACAGTGTCGACGAATTGCTGGCTCGGCTGGGCAGTGCTGAACTGACCGGCAGCGAAGTCGTCCGCGCGATCTATCCCGAACTGGCCCAGAACAAAGGTGAAGAGGTCGATCAGAACCGCGCAGTCGTGGGGCTGAGCCCAGATCAGGTCTATAAGCGCGGCGCATGTTGTCAGCCGGTGCCAGGCGAACGTATTCTGGGGATCGCATTCCGCGGTCAGGGCGTGACGATCCACGCCATCGATTGCGCGGCTTTGGCAGATTACGAAGACCAGCCGGAACGCTGGATCGACCTGCAATGGCAGGAAGGCACCCATGCCGCTGTCAACACTGTCACCTTTGACGCGACGATTGCGAATGACACGGGCGTGTTGGGACGTATTTGCACATTGATCGGCGAGCAGAACGCCAATATCTCTGACCTGAGATTCATTGACCGCAAACCGGATTACTTCCGCCTGCTGATTGACGTTGATCTGCGCGATGCCGAACATCTGCACCGCGTGATGACGGCACTGGAGGCTGAAAGCAACGTATCGTCGATTGCGCGGCATCGTGATCCGGGTCTTGCGGGGACAATGCGCGGCTGAAAGGCCAGAAGGGTAAAGTATCGTGGTTTTCAAACGCAGGGATAGGCGGCCGATCTGGAAGATCGTGCTGGATTTTCTATACCCGCGTGGTGGCTGGGGGCGGGCATTCGGCTATGTCAAACACCGCTTGCGGCGGTTGCCGGATACACCGGAAAAGATATCCCGGGGCATAGCTGCGGGTGTATTTACGTCGTTCACACCCTTTTACGGGCTTCATTTCGTTATCGCCATACTGCTGGCACGGCTGATGCGTGGCAATATGCTGGCTGCGATCCTGGGTACCTTTTTTGGCAATCCGCTGACCTATGTGCCAATCGGTGTGGCCGCTTTGGGCAGCGGCTACTGGATTTTGGGGCGACCGTTCAACGCAGCCCTGTTTGGTTTCGGCCGCAATGTCAGCGAAGATTACTGCACCCTTGGCTGCCAGTTTCAGAATGCCTTTTACGATATCGGGCATAATTTCTGGGCGACCTTCACGCCTGAAACCGCCGATTGGACCGGTCTGACCGCATTCTATCACGAGGTGTTTCTGCCCTATCTGATCGGCGGTTTGGCCCCGGGGGTCGTTAGCGCTGCGGTGTGTTATTACCTCTTCATGCCGATTATCGCTGCTTACCAGAAACGGCGGCGCAAACTGTTGCAGGCCAAGCTGGACCAGTTGAAGGTGAAACCGGACAAATGAATGGTGTCAAAAAGGGAACAATGATGACCAAGACCAAGCTGCGTCTGGGCGTGAATATCGACCATGTCGCGACAATCCGCAACGCGCGCGGCGGGGCTGTGCCGGACCCGGTGCGTGCCGCTCTGCTGGCGCAGGATGCCGGGGCTGATGGCATCACTGCCCATCTGCGCGAAGATCGCAGGCATATTATTGATGCCGATATCGACAGGTTGATGGACGCGCTGACCGTGCCGCTGAATTTCGAAATGGCGGCGACGACGGAAATGCAGTCACTCGCACTGCGCCATAAACCGCATGCGGTCTGTCTGGTCCCGGAAAAGCGTGAAGAACGCACGACCGAAGGCGGGCTTGATGTCGCAGGCAATGACAATGCGCTGGCCGCTTATATCGCGCCCCTGCGCGACACCGGATCGCGCGTATCGCTGTTTATCGCTGCGGATGAGGCGCAGATCAGGGCCGCCCACCGCATCGGCGCACCGGTGATCGAATTGCATTCCGGTGCCTATGCCGATGCCTGGGCCGATGGCGACTGGGCCACCCGCGACGAGGAATTGCGCAAGATCACCGAAATGACCGCCTTTGCCACTGATCTGGGGCTGGAAGTGCATGTGGGCCACGGGTTGACCTATGAATGTGTTACTCCGATTGCTGCCCTGCCCCAGGTCGCAGAGCTGAACATCGGTCATTTCCTGATCGGGGAATCGGTATTCCTGGGCCTTGGCCCCGCGATCACCGAAATGCGCCGCCTGATGGATGCCGCGCGCGCATGACCCAAGGCAAGGTGATCCCGACCAGCGCCGAAGTTACCGCCATGCGCAAGGTGACTGATCACGCCTGCAATTTGCATATGCAGGGCAAGGATATTGTCTTTACCGCCGCCATTGTCTGGCAAGGACAGGTGGTGGCAGAGGCACGTAACGAGGTCGGTGATATCAATGATGTCAGTCGCCATGCTGAAGTTGTGGCCATGGCGAAAGCCGCCACCAGTATCGGCCAGCGTAATCTGGCCGGCGCGACGCTGATCGCCTCTTGTCAGCCGTGCGAGATGTGCTTGTCCGCGATGCGCTGGGCCGGGATCGACCGGGTGATCTTTGCCGCGCAGCAGGCCAATACCGATTCCGCCTTTTTTCGGTTTCCGGCGCTGACCTTGCCCGATTTTCATGCCGCCTGCGACGGTGCCTTTGACTGGCACGGCGGGCTGGATGAAGATCGCGTTGCCCATATCTATGCGCCAGGGGTAGCGGGATGATCCTTGGCATCGGGACCGATCTTGCCAATATCGAAAGGATCGCCGGGACGCTTGATCGGTTCGGCGATCGTTTCCGCAACCGTGTGTTCACCGACATCGAACAGGCCAAGGCCGAGGCACGCCATGACACACCCGGCACCTATGCCAAACGCTGGGCCGCGAAAGAGGCCTGCTCCAAGGCGCTGGGCACCGGGTTGCGCATGGGGATCGCATGGAAAGACATGGCCGTGTTCAACCTGCCCACCGGTCAGCCGGTGATGGCGGTAACCGGCTGGGCCAAGGACCGGCTCGACCAGATGACCCCGCCGGGGCATGAGGCCATCATCCACGTCACGCTGACCGATGATCACCCTTGGGCACAAGCCTTTGTGGTGATCGAGGCGCGGCCCATCGCTTGACACCACAGGCGCACGCGATCATGTAGCGTCAAACCCATAAAGGAACGGAAAATGGCCGAAAAAACAGGCTTTATCGGCAGCGTGAAGGAAACGATCAAGACGATCTTTTGGGCGCTGCTTATTGCGGGCGTGTTTCGCACCCTGTTCTTTCAGCCGTTCTGGATCCCGTCCGGGTCAATGAAAGACACGTTGCTGATCGGGGATTTCCTGTTCGTAAACAAGATGGCCTACGGCTATTCCTACGCCTCTTGCCCGTCGATCAGGGTGCCTGCAGTGGGGCTGGATATCGGCGCGGATGATTTCTGCGGCTTTGCCGAAGACCGCGATGACCGCTTGTTCGGGTCCGATCCGGCGCGGGGAGATATCGTCGTGTTCCGCCATCCGGTGACCGGGCAGGATTACATCAAACGCCTGATCGGTGAACCGGGTGACCGGGTGCAGATGATTGACGGCGTATTGCATATCAACGGCACAGCCGTCGGGCTGGAAGATGGCGGCATCTTTACCGAGGTCATGGAACCGCAAGGCCCGCTGGGTGGCCGCCCGATGTGTGCCAATGCGCCGGTCGGAATGGGCGCGGACTGCGAAAAAGTCCGTCAGATCGAAACGCTGCCTGGTGGAACCAGCCACTCCATTCTTGATGTCGGCCCACGGGCCAGTGACAATACTGGCGTGTATTCCGTGCCAGAAGGACAGTTTTTCTTCATGGGCGACAACCGCGATAATTCCATCGACAGCCGGGTGCCGCAATCCTTGGGCGGCGTGGGCTTTGTAGAGCGAAAACATATCGTCGGTCGTGCGGACCGCGTCCTGTTCTCATCTGCAGGCCGGTCGATGTTGGCGTTCTGGACATGGCGCAGCGACCGTTTCTTCAAGGCACTGGAGTGAAGCTGTCCGCGGATCTTGCGGCGTTTTCAACGCGTCTGGGCTATGATTTTGCAAAGCCCGAACTGCTCGTGCGGTCGGTGACCCATTCATCGATGGTCAGCCCACATCGCGATGACAACCAGCGCCTGGAATTTCTCGGCGACCGCGTGCTGGGTCTGGTCATGGCCGAGGCGTTGTTGAAAGCTGATCCATCCGCGCCCGAAGGCCTGCTAGCCCCGCGCTACAACGCGCTGGTGCGCCGTGAAACCTGCGCCGACGTGGCGCGCCAGATCGATCTGGGGTCAGTGATCAAACTGGGCCGGTCAGAAATGAAATCCGGTGGTCGTCGCAAAGAAGCCTTGCTCGCCGATGCGATGGAGGCAGTGATTGCCGCTGTCTATCAGGATGGTGGTTTTGGCGCCGCCCGCGAGGTGGTGTTGACGCTTTGGGGCGCGCGGATCACTGACGTGGCCGATGATGCCCGCGACGCCAAGACCGCCTTGCAGGAATGGGCGCAGGCCCGTGGTGAAGAACCGCCAAGCTATATCGAAGTCGCGCGCACTGGACCGGACCACCAGCCTGCGTTTACCATTGCGGTGACACTTGCATCCGGCCAGACAGAGACAGCGACCGCAGGGTCAAAACGCCAGGCGGAACAAACCGCCGCCGCCGCCCTTTTGAAGAAAGTTGACCCATGAGTGACGCACCGACCAAAGCAGGCTTTGTCGCCCTGATCGGGGAACCGAATGCTGGCAAGTCGACCCTGCTGAACCGGATGGTGGGTGCCAAGGTGTCCATCGTCACCCATAAGGTGCAGACTACCCGCGCGCGTATTCGCGGTGTCGCGATGGACGGGCAGGCGCAGCTGATCTTTATCGACACACCCGGCCTGTTCAAACCCCGCCGCAGGCTGGACCGCGCAATGGTCGCCGCCGCCTGGGGCGGCGCTGCCGACGCCGATGTCGTCGTGCTGATGATCGAGGCGCATCGCGGGATGAGCGAAGGGGTCAAGGCGATCCTCGCCAATCTGGCCGACCGCACCGGCAAGACCAAAGTGGCACTGGCGATCAACAAGATCGACAAGGTGAAATCCGAAGGTCTGCTCGCCCTGACCCGCGATATGAATGAGGCGTTTCCTTTTGCAGAGACGTTTATGATCTCTGCTGAACGTGGCCACGGCTGCGATGCTTTACGTGCGTGGCTGGTGGAACAGGTGCCGGAAGGGCCTTGGCTTTATCCCGAAGACCAGATCGCCGATCTGCCGATGCGGATGATCGCGGCCGAGATGACCCGTGAAAAGCTGACTTTGCGGTTGCATCAGGAATTGCCCTATGAACTGACGGTCGAGACCGAAAACTGGGAAGAGCGGCCTGATGGATCGGCCCGGATTGATCAGTTGATCTATGTCGCGCGTGATGGTCACAAGGGCATCGTTCTGGGCAAGGGTGGCGAGACGATCAAAGCTGTCAGTCAGGCAGCGCGGGCAGAGATCACCGAGTTTTTGGGCCGTCCGGTACATCTGTTCCTGCAGGTTAAGGTACGACCCAACTGGCTGGAAGAAAAAGAGCGCTATTCCGAAATGGGGCTGGACTTCAAAGACGGCAACACATGAGATTGACCGCCGACATCTGGGTGTCGGCCTATCTGACCCGGCTGCGTCTGGCGGCGATACCGGCGTTTGTCGTAAGCCGCGGGGATGCAACAGCTGGCGCTGTGATGGTCAAACTCAACACGCTGGACGGTCGGGCCTGCTGTTATCAGCGCAGTTTTGATCTGACGACCGGGGAACGCCAATGGGTCGTACTGGCCGAAGGCGATGAACCAGAGGTTGATCAGTCGATCCGGCGCCAAAGCGGCTTTGATCCTGATCTCTGGGTGATCGAGGTCGAGGACCGGCAGGGGCGACATCTTTTGGATGAAGACGGGTTGAAATGACTTTGATGCCTCCGGCGGGAGTATTTTTGGAAATAAGAAGCCGGGGGGCAAGATGATCACCTGGCGCGATGAGGCGGCTTTGCTGTCGGTGCGCGCCTTTGGTGAAACCTCGGCGATTATCGAAGTTTTCAGCCCCATGCACGGCCGCCACGCGGGCGTCGTGCGCGGCGGGACCAGCCGCAAGATCGCGCCTGTATTGCAGCCCGGCGCACAGGTCACGGTCAGCTGGTCAGCGCGGCTGGATGATCATCTGGGATCATTCACAATTGAACCGCTGCGGTCGCGCTCTGCCGCCGCAATGGGGGACCGGCTGTCACTGGCGGGGCTGAATGCGGTCTGCGCGCTGTTGGTGATGGTCCTGCCGGAACGCGAGGCGCATCTGCCGTTGTATCAGCGCACCGTCGCCTTGTTGGATTTGCTGGGGCAGCCGGATGTCTGGCCCTTGGCCTATCTGCGCTGGGAACAGGCCTTGTTGGAGGAAATGGGGTTCGGGATGGACCTGTCGGCCTGTGCAGCAAGTGGGGTGAATGAGGATCTTGCATTCGTGTCACCCAAATCGGGCCGCGCGGTCAGCCGTGATGCGGCGGGGGTCTGGGCTGATCGTTTGCTACCCCTGCCACCGGTGCTGGCGGGCAAGGGCGATGCCTCGGGTGTGGAGATTGCCAAGGCCTTGGGGACAACGGGTTTTTTCATTGAAAACCGTCTGATCCGCGGGCTGGGTGACAGGCCGATGCCGGCAGCGCGGGCGCGGCTGATTGATGCGATCCTGCGGCTGGACGCTTAGACCAGTTTATGGTCGATCAGATAAGCCGCTGTCGCCACTACCGATTTATTGATCTGACGCATCCCACGCCCGAGCGTTGCCATAGCACGGCTGTTGTCGATCCGGTCCTGCCGCCCCAGCGATGGTACAATGCTACGGATCGCGGGGTCAAAACGCGCCAGCAAACGCACAACGAAATCGGGTGCTACGCGGGTCACGATGCGGCTGCTGGGATAGGCAGCTTTGATCGCCTGGGCGATTTCGGTGAACCAGATGAACCGGTCTACCGCCATGATCCGCTGGCCATGGGTGGCGGGCTGGTCGATCACTGCCACATGCAATTCCGCAACATCCACTACATCCACCGCAGCAAAGCCGACATTGGGCAGCATCGGGTCTTTGCGCTGCAGGATGCGGGCTATCACCCCGACAGAACTGCCATAACGCGCATCCAGCGGCGCGCCGACGACAAAGCCGGGGTTGATCACGGTCAACTGCATATCGGGTGCTTCTTTGGTCACGAAATCCCAAGCGGCTTTTTCGGCAAGTGTTTTGGACCTTGTATAAGCGCTGATCGCCGGGTCGTCGGGATCTGTCCAGTTGGTTTCGTCAAAGGCCACATCTCCGGGCGGCAAAGCCGATCCGTTGATTGCCGCTGTAGATGAGGTGAGGATCACCCGCGCAACACCCGCCGCCTGCGCCGCACGCAAGGCGCGCAACGTGCCATCAACGGCGGGGCGGATCAGATCATCGGCATTGTCGGGCTGGGTAATCGGAAAGGGCGATGCCGTGTGGACCAGAACATCAACGCCCGTCAGCGCCGCCGCCCAGCCATCATCGCGGGTCAGATCGACCTGCACAAAATCCAGCCTAGTATCGAGATGCGGGGCGAGTGCGGCGCAGATATCATCGGCACGCGTCATATCCCTGATTGTGCCACGCACGTGATAGCCTGCCTGCAACAACTGCAGCGCGATATGTTTGGCGATATAGCCGGAGGCACCCGTCAGCAGGACAATCTTTGGCATGGCGGGTTCCTTTGTGGTTGGGGGTCACTACCAAGGCAGCAACCCGCAGACAAGCTACCCCAGCAGACGCCGCGCAATCACCTGTGCCTGAATTTCGGCTGCACCTTCAAAGATGTTCAGGATCCGCGCGTCGCACAGGATACGGCTGATCTTGTATTCCAGCGCGAAACCATTGCCGCCGTGGATTTGCAGCGCATTGTCGGCGCAGGCCCATGCGACACGCGCGCCAAGCAATTTGGCCATTCCCGCCTCCAAATCACACCGCCGACCGTTGTCTTTTTCATGCGCGCTGAAATAGGTCAGCTGGCGGGCCACGGTAATTTCCACCGCCATCATTGCGAGTTTCCCTGACACACGTGGGAAATTAATCAGCGCAGCGCCGAATTGCTTGCGGTCCTGTGCGTATTGCATGCCGACATCCAGCGCCGATTGCGCCACGCCCACAGCGCGAGCGGCGGTCTGAATCCGGGCGGATTCGAAGGTCTGCATCAGCTGTTTGAAACCCTTGCCGGTTTCGCCGCCTAGCAGATTGTCGCCCTTGACCATGAATCCGTCGAAGGCGAGTTCATATTCCTTCATACCGCGATAGCCGAGAACCTCGATCTCGCCGCCGGTCATGCCGGGCGTAGGGAAAGGGTCCTCTTCGGTCCCCGGCGTCTTTTCGGCCAGAAACATCGACAGGCCGCTGTAATCGGTGGTGGCGGGGTCTGTGCGCGCCAGCAGGGTCATGACATGGGTGCGTGTGGCATGGGTGATCCATGTCTTGTTGCCGATGATTTCCCAATCATCGCCTTTTTTGACCGCACGGGTGCGCAGTGACCCAAGGTCGGACCCTGTATTGGGCTCGGTAAACACCGCTGTCGGTAGAATTTCGGCAGAGGCGAGACCGGGCAGCCAATGCTGTTTCTGTTCCTCGGTGCCGCCACAGAGGATCAATTCGGCGGCAATCTCTGTGCGCGTGGCCAGAGAGCCGACACCGATATAGCCGCGCGACAATTCTTCTGACACCACACACATAGAGGCTTTGGACAGCCCAAAGCCGCCGTATTCTTCGGGTATCGTCAAGCCGAAAACACCCATTTCAGCCATCTCATCGATAATCGACAGCGGGATCAATTCATCCTTCAGGTGCCAGTCATGCGCATAGGGCTCTACCTTTTCCAGTGAAAAGCGGCGGAATTGTTCGCGGATCATTTCCAGTTCCTCATCCAGACCGGAAGCGCCGACAGTCAGATTTGCGGATTGATCCTGCATCAATTCAACCAGCCGCATCCGCGCACCCTGCGTGTTGCCCCGTTCGGTCAGCGTCATCACAGCGGGGATCATCATGGCGCGCATATCATCCTGCGACAGGCCGATATCCTGCGGGCGGGCGATTTCATTCTGACTCATCGGGATGCCGCCATAGATCTGCCAGAGGTATTCACCAAAGGCGATCTGATGAATCAGCTGTTCGACTTCGCCGAATTTGCCATCTGCCTGCAGTCGTTCCGCCCAACCCTGCATCTGGGTCAGCGACTGGGCATAGGTGGCCAGCCAGGCGAGGCCATGCGCGGCGGTCTGATGTCTGTCGATCAACCGGGCGCTGACGCGGCCATTGTCAGTGACCTGTTCGCGCAGGATATCTTTCGCCAGGGTCAGGACCTTGTCCACGGCAGGCAAGGCCGCGCTGGTCAGCGCCAGCAGATCCGGAAGGATCGGGGTCTGTGTCAGATGCAGGTCCTGTCCGTCATGCGCCATTGTCATCTCCTGTTGATATGCAGCTGCAGAGATAATCACTTTGCAGTCGCAGCGCAATATTAATTCACAACTAGTGACTACAGTGAATTAAAATGTCGCACGCAAATTCGTGATGCGGCGGGTCAGGAAACATCCTAAGACACGGCATGTCACATATATTTTCTGTCATCTCGCCTGAATTATTTGCATTCGCCTGTCTGGTCACCTTGCTGGGTGGCTTCGTGAAAGGCGCGGTCGGCTTTGCCATGCCGCTGATCATGGTGTCGGGCATGGGAATCGCCATCGCGCCCGAACTGATCATCGCGGGTATTGTCCTGCCCATTGTAGTCAGCAATATCTGGCAGGTCGGCCGTGCTGGCATGGGCCAGGCGCGCGAGGCAGTGATCGAACATTGGCGCTATATTGCGGTTGTCTGCGTGATGATTCTTGTCTCAGCCCAGTTTTTGCGGCGGATCCCGACCGATATGCTGTTCGTCGTGCTGGGGGTGCCGGTGGTGGTGCTGTGCCTGATCCAGATCGCGGGCTGGCGTCCCGTGATCCCACCCCATCTGCGGCGGCTGGTGGAATGGGTAGCGGGCGTCGCCTCAGGCGTTCTGGGTGGTCTGACCGGAACCTGGGGTCCGCCCACAGTGCTCTATCTGCTGGCAGTGGGCACGCCGCGTGACCGGCAGATGTCTGTGCAGGGCGTGATCTATGGGCTTGGGTCAGTCATGCTGTTTATGGGTCATCTGCAATCGGGTGTGCTGAACACGCAGACCTGGCCGTTCTCGGCAGCACTGGTGGTGCCCGGCCTGCTGGGCATGTGGCTGGGGTTCAAGCTGGGGGATCGGTTCGATGCCGACAGGTTCCGCAAAGTAACGCTTTGGGTGCTGGTGATTGCCGGAATCAATCTGGTGAGACGCGGCTTGATGGGCTGATCCTGTTCGTCTTCCGAGCAAAACGTATTCCTGCCAGAGGCTCCGGCCCCACGATCAGCGTCAAGACAGCAGGTCGAGATAGCCGCAAGCCGCAGCCAGTTGAGGCAAGGCACCGGGCGGCACCACATCGAAACTGACAGTATACAAGTCTTCGCCCAGGTACTGTGCGGTGAAGGTCCAGGTGCCTGTGACCCGCTCAAACTCTTCATCAAACTGGTAGAATGTCATGGAAGGCCCATCGCCGCTGATCCAAGTCACATAGCTTTGCTGCGTAACGCCGGTGTCGCCCATTGGTGGGTGGGTGACGGTCATTGTGACACCGGATAGACCGCCCGGATCACTGGCCTGCGCCTTTACCCCGAACCCGATGCCGAGCACGGCGGGCACTTGCCTGATCTCGGCGATGAATGGCGGGTCCTCTGCAACGATATGGGTGCTGCCAGCAATCGTATCCGGCGCGGGGCTGGTCCCGACAACGGGCGGTCCACAAACCACCCCGGCGGAAAGTGTGGCGATTGACGGGCTTACTGTATCAGCACCCGTCTGCGCCGTGCCTGAAACCGGCAGCAGCAGGGCGAGTGAGAGATACAGCATCATGCGCATAGGGCCAACATAAGCTGTCCCGAGGCGATGTCGAGGTGGCAGTAAGGTGGAACATGTTCCACCTTACCGGATCAGCCGATTGCCGCTGCTTTCACATCATCATCAATGAAAGGCACGTATTTCGCGAAATTGTCGCTGAACATGCCGACCAACTTGGCTGCCTGCGCGTCATAGGCTGCAGAATCGGCCCAAGTCGTGCGCGGATCCAGCAGTTTCGGGTCCAGCCCGTCGACGGCAACCGGCACCTCAAAGCCGAAATGAGGGTCTTTACGGAATGTGCTTTCGATCAGTGTCCCGTCCAAGGCGGCGGCCAGCAGCGCACGTGTCGCCTTGATCGGCATCCGCGAGCCTGTACCATAGGCACCGCCGGTCCATCCGGTATTCACCAGCCAGCACGTCGCGCCATGGCTCGCGATTTTTGATCGCAGCAGATTGCCGTACACCTCTGGCCGGCGCGGCATGAACGGCGCGCCAAAACAGGTACTAAAGGTCGGTTCCGGCTCGGTCACGCCCCGTTCGGTCCCTGCGACCTTGGAGGTGAAGCCCGACAGAAAGTGATACATCGCCTGCGCCGGTGTCAGCCGCGCGATGGGTGGCAGCACGCCGAATGCATCGCAGGTCAGCATGATGATATTCTTCGGATGCCCGCCCAATGCGGTATCAGACGCATTGGCGATATAGTTCAGCGGATAAGCACAGCGCATATTCGCGGTCAGGCTGTCATCTTCGAAATTCAACTCGAACGTGTCGGGATCAAAGACCATGTTTTCAATCACCGTATGCGGCATGAAACAGGTGGCATAGATATCGGGTTCAGCTTCGGCGCTCAGGTTGATGGTTTTGGCATAGCAGCCACCCTCAAAGTTGAAGGTGCCGCGATCCGACCAGCCATGTTCGTCATCGCCGATCAGAACACGGCTTGGGTCGGCAGACAGGGTCGTCTTGCCGGTGCCGGACAGGCCAAAGAACACGGCGGTATCGACCGGATTGCCCGGCGCATGATTCGCGCTGCAATGCATCGGCATGATGCCTTTCTCGGGCAGCAGGTAGTTCAGCAGGGTGAACACGGATTTCTTGTTCTCGCCTGCGTATTCAGTGCCGCCGATCAGGATCAGCTTTTTGTCAAAGTTCAGCGCGATCACGGTTTCGGTACGGCAACCATGTCTGGCCGGATCTGCCTTGAAGGTCGGGCAGTTGATAATGGTGAATTCTGGGGTAAAGGCTGCAAGCTCTGCCGCATCGGGGCGGCGCAGCAAGTGGCGGATGAACAGCCCATGCCAGGCCAATTCCGTGACAACCCGCACATCCAGACGATGAGCCGGATCGGCACCGCCGAACAGGTCCTGCACGTGATAGGTCCCGCCCTGCATATGGGCCAGCATATCGGCGTAAAGCACATCGAATTTCGCCGGTTCCATCGGGGCATTGTTGTCCCACCAGATCGTGTCTTCGACAGACGGGGTGCGGACGACGAATTTGTCCTTGGGTGACCGGCCCGTGTGTTTGCCGGTGGTCACTAACAGGCTGCCGCCTTTGCCGGTGACGCCTTCGCCTGCGGCCAGGGCCGCCTCGTGCAGTTCAGATTCAGAGCTGTTGTAATACACATAACCCAGCCCTGTGATGCCTTGATCTTCAAGTTTCATCTGCGGGTTGACCGTTCCGTGGTCCATGGGTTCGCTCCTCTATGATACGGCCTGGATGACCGGCGATGCCCTTCCTTAACATCAAGCTTTCCGGGCCCGATAGTGTGCTTTGCCGACGTTAGCGCAACCAAATGCATGTTAGCGCAACCAATGCGGTCCATTTCATCCCTGATCTCAACCTGATAGCAATCGCATCATTGCGAAGCCATAATAGAACACTCGGGCGTTTGGGAATTGATTCGCATCCGCAGGGCGTGAACATTGGGTGCTCACGCTGAACTTGTTACAATACCTAGTGAGGATACGTCGTTCATGTCACGAATTGCTCTTGTTGATGACGATCGGAATATCCTGACCTCTGTTGCAATGACGCTGGAGGCCGAAGGATTCGAAGTTGAAACCTACAGCGACGGTCAAAGCGCGCTGGATGCGTTCAACAAGCGGATGCCTGACCTTGCGGTGCTGGATATCAAGATGCCGCGCATGGATGGCATGGACCTGTTGCAACGGCTGCGGCAGAAAACTTCGATGCCGATCATTTTCCTGACCTCCAAGGATGATGAGATTGACGAGGTTCTGGGCCTGCGCATGGGCGCGGATGATTATGTGAAAAAATCATTCTCGCAGCGTTTGCTGGTTGAACGGATCCGCGCTTTGCTGCGCCGGCAGAATGCAATCAACGGCGAAGCGATCGAAGAGACCGAAGAGACCAAGATCATGGTACGCGGCGACCTGACGATGGACCCGCTCCGGCATGCAGTGAAATGGAAAGGTCATGATGTTTCGCTGACCGTTACGGAATTTCTGCTGTTGCAAGCGCTGGCCCAGCGTCCGGGTTTTGTGAAAAGCCGCGATCAGTTAATGGATGTGGCCTACGATGATCAGGTCTATGTCGACGACCGGACTATCGACAGTCATATCAAGCGGTTGCGCAAGAAAATGCGGCAGGCGGATAACGAGTTTTCAGCGATTGAGACACTTTATGGCATCGGGTACCGCTACAACGAAGATTAGGGCATGACCTCGGGCCCAAAGGTTGATGTGCGTGACCTGAAATCGGTGCGCCGGGCGGCGCAATCGCCTGACGTTGTGCTGGGCGAAGACTGGATCGGGCTTGACGGTGTCACCGATCATCTGCCTGACAAGCCCATCAAACGGCGCGGCATTTTGTCGCTGCGCAAATCGCCGATCGCGCGCAAGATCATCACGTTTAACCTGATCGCGATGACCCTGATGATCGCAGGTTTGCTGTATCTGAGTTCGTCGCGCAACAGTCTGACCTATCAGCGGGCGACGGCCCTGATCAGCGAAGCGGAATTGATCGCCAATGTGTTGGAGGTGCAGTTGCCTGACCGCGCGCCGGTTAATCTGGCCACCGCCGACGGGATCGACCCGGCAGCAGCCCTGGCCGGACTGACCCTCAGCGGTGGGGTCCAAGTGTCGGTTTTCGCGCCTGACGCCAGCCTTGTCGCGCGCGTCAACGACGCACTGACGGAAAGTGAAATCGCCGATCTGCAGGCACAGATAGGGCGCACCGTCATCATCGATTTTCTGGGGGCAATCGGTGGCGGCGTGACAGGTTTGTTTCAAAAAGAACCGGATCAATCGCATGAACAATTGTTTGCAGAACTGTCTGTCGACGTAGTGGAACGCGCCATGCGCGACGGCGCACAACTGGACGTCTATGATATCGGCGGCAGTACGATCTTTACAGTGACGACACCGATCATGCAGAACGACACGCCCGTTGGCGTCGTGACAGTCGCCACCGCATCAGGCGAGGTCGATGCGCTGGTCCGGCGCGCCCGCGAGGATGTGATGCAGCTTTTCGTCGTGGGCCTGGCGGTCAGTATCGGGCTTAGTCTGGTGCTGGCCTCCACCGTGGCCAATCCGCTGGCCGATCTGGCGCAGGCGGCCGAGGCCAGCCACCAAAAAAACGCGCGCAAAATGTCACCCGTCAAGGTACGGATTCCGGACCTGACCGGGCGTCCTGATGAAATCGGCAGGCTGTCCGGCGCGCTACGCGGGATGGTGGCGGCTTTGTCAGAAAGGATTGAAAGCAATGAACAATTCGCCGCTGATGTTGCGCATGAAATCAAGAACCCGCTGGCCTCTTTACGCTCTGCCGTCGGGTCGCTGCGCGGGGCCAGGCGGGATGATCAGCGCGACCAACTGCTGGCGATCATCGAACATGATGTCCGCCGTCTGGACCGTCTGGTCACGGATATTTCCAATGCCTCCCGGCTGGACAGCGAACTGGTCAAAGAGGTCGAGGAAACCTTTGATCTCAACACTACGCTACGCAACATATTGGATCATCTGGGTAAAGATGCCGAAAGACGCGGCATCGAATTTATCACCGACGTGCCCGATCTGCCCCTAATGATTCAGGGGCTGGAAGGGCGGCTGGCCCAGGTTTTCGTCAATCTGATCACCAATGCTGTGTCGTTCTGCGACGACGGCGACGCGATCCGGGTCTGGAGCCGGACCCGCGAAAACCGGGTGCTGGTCGTTGTCGAGGATACCGGGCCTGGCATCCCGGACGGCGCATTGAAAAAGATTTTCCAGCGCTTTTATTCGGAACGCCCCAAAAGACAGTTCGGCAATAACTCGGGTCTCGGCCTTGCGATTTCCAAACAGATCGTCGAAGC
Organism: Loktanella sp.; assembly: GCA_017390475.1. Classification (GTDB taxonomy): domain Bacteria; phylum Pseudomonadota; class Alphaproteobacteria; order Rhodobacterales; family Rhodobacteraceae; genus Yoonia. Next base: position 219,745 of record JAFPBO010000022.1, on the reverse strand, counting down.
GCATGGCGGCGTGATCTGGGCGGAAAACATCCGCCCGACAGAAGCAGACCCCACATCGGAACCGTCTGGTGCCCGGTTCGTGGTGGGTCTGCCGATTTGAAGGATGACCATGCCTGATGTGACCACTCTGCATGCCACTTGCGTGGCATGGGGCAATGATGCGGCGCTGATCACCGGCGCATCAGGACAAGGCAAATCGTCGCTGGCCCTCCAGCTGATGGCGCTGGGGTGTCTGCTGGTCGCCGATGACCGGGTGACCGTGCAGGTCGATGGCGCGCGTCTGCTGGCGCGCTGCCCGCCCACCATCGCCGGGTTGATCGAGGCCCGGGGCGCGGGCATCTTGCGCGCCGAGTTCCGGACGCAGGCGCATGTCGCGCTGGTGGTCGATCTGAACGCTGAAACCACCACCCGCCTGCCTGACCGGCAACTGACCGCGATCAACGGCTGTGCAATTCCCTTGATAAACCGCATAGAGGGGCCACATTTTGCCGCAACGATTCTGCAAATCCTCAAATCTGGCTGGAGCGACAGATGATAGATGCCCCCCGTCCAACTCCGATGACAGTGCTGGTGACCGGCCCTTCCGGCGCTGGACGGTCGACGGCGATCAATGCATTGGAAGACCTGGGATATGAGGTGATCGACAACCTGCCCCTGTCCTTGTTGCCACGGTTGCTGGACGGGCCAGCGCCCGGTCGCCCGCTGGCGCTTGGACTGGACGTACGCAACCGCGATTTCGGCACTGACGCGCTGATCAGGATTATCGACCAGCTCGCCGCGCGCAGTGATCTGGAAATGCAGGTATTATATCTGGACGCCGATGAAGAAGAGCTGGTCAAACGCTATTCCGAAACCCGCAGGCGGCATCCCTTGGCCCCGGCTGGCCCGCCACTGGCCGGCATCTCGCGCGAACGCGATCTGCTGGTGCCGGTGCGTAGCCGTGCCGATGTACTGATCAATACCACCGGCCTGTCCCCACATGACCTGCGCGCCGAGGTGGACCGCTGGTTCGCCACGTCGGACGGGCGCAATCTGGGGGTGACGCTGCATTCGTTTTCGTACAAACGCGGGCTGCCCCGTGGCATGGATATCGTGATCGACTGCCGTTTTCTGCGCAACCCGCATTGGGATGAAAAGCTGCGCACGCGTGACGGGCGCGACGCCGATGTTGCTGCCTATGTTGCCGCTGACCCTCGATTCGCGGCCTTTTTCGAGCGGGTAAAGGCCTTGGTCGATCTGGTCCTGCCCGCGCATAAAGATGAAGGCAAAAGTCACCTGTCCATCGGTTTTGGCTGTACCGGGGGGCAACACCGTTCCGTCACAATGGCCGAACGCATGGCAGAAGCCCTTGCGAAGGACGGCTGGCATGTGTCTAAACGTCACCGAGAGATGGAACGCCGCGACACTTTGGCCAGCAAGGAACGACAGGCTTGATCGGAATCGTCATCGTAGCCCATGGTGGTCTGGCGCAGGAATATCTGTCTGCCGTGGAACATGTTGTCGGCCATCAACCCGGCATGGTTAGCGTTGCCATCGGGCCAGAGGATGACCGCGCCATGAAACAGGCCGAAATCTGTGATGCCGCCGATGCGGTTGATACTGGCGCGGGGGTGATCATCGTGACCGATATGTTTGGTGGGTCACCGTCCAATCTGTCCCTGCGCGCCTGCAGCCCGGCAAACCGCAAAATCCTGTATGGTGCCAATCTCCCGATGCTGATCAAACTGGCCAAATCCCGCCGGCGTTCTGTCCCAGATGCGGCAGAGGCCGCGATTGCTGCGGCGCATAAATACATCAATAGCCACAATGGCGGCCCTGCCCAATGACCACAGCCCAGCTCAAGATCGAGAATATAAAGGGGCTGCACGCCCGCGCCTCTGCCAAATTGGTCGAGGTGGTGGAAAGCTTCGACGCCGAAGCCACGGTACGCAAAGACGGCGAAAGCGCCAGTGGCGACAGCATCATGGGGCTTTTGATGTTGGCAGCTTCCATCGGGACCTTTATCGAGGTGGAAACCCGCGGCCCGGACGCGGAAAAACTGCTAGCCGCAATTACGGCGCTTGTGGCGGATAAATTTGGTGAAGGTGACTGACCTTCCGCATGGATCTGACAGGGACGATCTTTTGACCAAGGAAAGCCCGATCATCACCCCCGTTGCCAGCAGCCCGACCGGGCCTGCACCGCGCCTTTACGACAGGCGGAGCCTGACCTATTCCAACACATTCGACAGTCGCGGCCGCCGTGCCTTGATTAAGGCGGTGGAATGGATGACCGGCAAGGTCACGATCATCCGCATGATCCGCAAATTCGAGGCCAAAGGCAAACAATCCGGCCAGCAATTCTGGCGCGGCGCACTTGATGTGATGGGGATTGACCTGCTGACGCCGCAGGGCCAGCTTGATCATATTCCGCGCCAAGGCCCTGTCGTGCTGGTGGCAAATCATCCGCATGGGCTGGTCGACGGGATCATTCTGGCAGAACTCATTGGCCGGGTGCGCCCCGATTACCGCATCCTGACCCGTGCCTTCCTGACGGGCATCGACGAAGAAGCCTCGCAATATCTGATTCCCGTGCCGTTTCCGCATCAGGCGGATGCGCAGGGCCGCATGGTGGAAATGCGGCGCGCCGCGATGGATCATCTCAAACAGGGCGGCTTGATCGCGCTGTTTCCCTCGGGCGTTGTCGCGTCCTCACCCAGCCTGTTCAGCCCGGCAGAAGAGGCGGAATGGAATGTCTTTACCTCCAAGATGATCCGCACCTCGGGTGCGCAGGTGGTGCCGCTGTTCTTTCCGGGATCAAATTCGCGCTGGTATCATATCGCCAACCGCCTGTCGGCGACCCTGCGGCAAAGCCTGCTGATCTATGAAATCGTGCGCGCCTGCGGCAAACCGCATAAACCCGTCATTGGCCCCGCCTTTGCACAAAGCGAGATCAAGGCGCGCCTGTCGGAACCCCGCGCCTTCATGGCCTGGCTGCGGGCCGAGACGCTCGCCCTCAAAAACCGGCCATAACCGCATCGTCAGAGCTTAAATATCCCCGCGCGGCGCGCATTGAATCTTTTAGCGCGTCGGCACCGGCTCATCGCCACGGTAATCATAGAACCCACGCTTGGTCTTGCGACCCAGCCAGCCCGCCTCGACATATTTCGTGAGCAGCGGGCAGGGCCGGTATTTGGTATCCGCCAGCCCGTCATGCAACACGTTCATGATCGCAAGGCAGGTATCCAGCCCGATGAAATCGGCCAGTTCCAGCGGCCCCATCGGGTGATTGGCACCCAGTTTCAGCGATGTGTCAATGGATTGCACTGATCCGACACCTTCATACAGCGTGTAGATCGCTTCGTTGATCATCGGCATCAGAATGCGGTTGACGATAAAGCCGGGGAAATCCTCTGACGCGGTGCTGGTCTTGCCCAGCTTACCCACGACCTCTTCGCAGGCTCGGAAGGTGGGTTCATCAGTGGCAATGCCGCGGATCAGTTCGACCAATTGCATGATCGGCACCGGATTCATGAAATGGAATCCCATAAACTTTTCCGGCCGGTCGGTGCGCGACGCCAGCCGGGTGATCGATATGGAAGAGGTGTTCGATGTCAGGATCGTGTCGGGCTTCAGATGCGGCACAAGGTCTTCGAAAATCGCCGCCTTGATCGTCTCGCGTTCGGTGGCGGCTTCGATGATCAGATCGGTGCGGCCCAGATCGGTCAGCGTCTGGGTCGAGCTGATCCGGCGCATCGCTTCGGATTTGGTCTCGGCAGTGATAATCTCGCGCGTGACCTGCCGTTCCAGATTGCGGTCGATCTGGGCCAGGGCGGCGGCCAAAGCATCGGCGCTGATGTCGGTCATCAGCACATCATATCCCGCCACGGCGAAGACATGGGCAATCCCGTTGCCCATCTGTCCCGCACCCACAATGCCCACACGTTCGATTGCCATCGCTTTTCCCTCAACAATTCTGATGCACCATAGGCCCTAGGCCGGACCATCTTCAAGCAAGACAGCTACCGCAAATTTGAATGAAAGGCGAACATTAGCGATTTGGCAAAACTATTCCACGAATCTGCCCGGCGATGGGTGAAAACGCGGGGGCGTGTATGCGACAGGAATTGATTGATCCGGGGAACTTGGATGACGCGCCCTGTCGCTATGGTGCGTCGCGGATGTTCTTTCGCGGCCCGGGCCGGGCATTGGACCGGCCTTATATTGTCTTTATCGGCGGGACGGAAACCTATGGCAAATATATCGAGACACCGTTTCCCATGCTGGTCGAGGCTGCCTTGCACCGGCCGTGCGTCAACCTGGGCTGCGTGAATGGGGGGATTGATGCTTTCATCTATGATCCCGTGATCATGGACCTGTGTCAGGCGGCAGAGCTGACAATCGTGCAGATCATGGGGGCAAATCATCTGTCGAACCGGCTTTATACCGTGCATCCTCGCCGAAATGATCGGTTCCTGCGGCCAATGCCGATGTTGCAGGCGCTGTACTCCGAGGTTGATTTTACCGAATTCGCCTTTACCCGCCACCTGCTTGGGGCGTTGCACGCGATCTCACCCGTTCGGTTCGAAATTATCGCGCAGACTCTGCGCGAGGCTTGGGTGAACAAGATGCAGCGGATGCTGACCCGGATCGGGCGGCAGAGTCTGTTGTTGTGGTTTTCGGCAGATCCATTGAGCGACGCAGATTGGTCGGCGCGACCAAACCATCTGCAAACCGATCCTTTGTTCATTACCGCCGCCATGATCGACAGGCTGCACCCGCTGGTCAGATCTTTGGTCGTGGTCACCCCTTCGCCTGCGGCTTTGGCGCAGGCCAGTGCAGGCATGCGGGTGCCGCCATCGCAACAGGGTGTCGCTGCGGGTATGTTAGGTGTCCGGTGCCACGAAGAAGCAGCCGCTGCCCTGATCCGCAATCTGCAGGACCTGTGAGCGGCTGCTGATATGGCGCTACAGCGCTGGCTGGCGGTTCTGCGTCAGCCGCGTTGCCATGGCAAAGGCAAAAGGCGTGACCCCCATCCCAAAGACAAAGGCGATGGGCCAGGCGGTCAACATCTGGAGCGGCCAGGCGGCCAGCCATGCCATGCTAAACCCCATATGGATCAGGGACATGGTCCCCGACATCAAAGTGGCCATCAGGAAGGTGATGATGATCTGGGCGGTAATCAGTGTTTTCTTAGGCATTGTTGTCAGTCCGATAGGGGACGGGCTGGGGCCTTGTCGGACACACCAGCACCAACCCGGGTTAAGGTCGATGCCGTGGGTCTGCGCATTTGGCGCAATGCGATCTCTGACAGACAGAGGACCGGAATAACCAACCGGCCTGAAATCTTTTCGGCAAGGGTGGATTTATGCGCGCGTCGGCCGATTTGCAAGCCGCAGATGGACGCGGCCGAAAACAAAAGGGGCCAGCAATTACCAGCCCCCTTGCACTATCTCATGCGGATCACAGCTTGTCGGTCAATTCCGGCAGCGCCTCGAACAGATCGGCGACCAGACCGTAATCGGCGACCTGAAAGATCGGCGCTTCCTCATCCTTGTTGATCGCGACAATGATCTTGCTGTCTTTCATCCCGGCCAAATGCTGGATCGCACCGGAAATCCCCACCGCGACGTAAAGATCGGGGGCGACGACCTTGCCGGTCTGGCCGACCTGCCAGTCGTTCGGGGCATAGCCGCTGTCGACTGCGGCGCGCGAGGCGCCGACCGCGGCACCCAGCTTGTCCGCCAGCTTTTCGATCATGGCAAAGTTTTCTTCCGAGCCCACACCGCGCCCGCCGGACACGACGACACCCGCGGATGTCAGCTCTGGCCGGTCAGAGGCCGCTACCTTGTCTTCGACCCATTCGGACAGGCCGGGGTTGCCGGCGGCATCGATGTTTTCCACCGCAGCTGACCCGCCCATCGCGGCTGCATCAAAGCCTGCCGTGCGGATCGTCATCACCTTGGTCGCGTCAGAAGATTTGACCGTCTGGATCGCGTTGCCTGCGTAGATCGGGCGTTCAAATGTGTCGGCATCGACGATCCCGGTCACTTCGGAAATCACCATCACGTCGAGCAGGGCTGCAACACGCGGCATCACGTTTTTCGCATCAGTCGTGCCGGGGGCGGCAATATGGCTGTAATCACCCGCCAGCGAGACGATCAGGTCGGCAGTCGGTTCGGCCAGCCGGTGACCCAGCGCCGCGTCTTCGGCACAAAGCACGCGCGCGACGCCGTCGATCTTGGCTGCCTCGTCGGCAGCCGCCTTGGCAGAGGCACCCGCGCAAAGCACGGTCACATCGCCAAGCGATTTCACGGCCATCACGGCCTTGGCCGTCGCATCCACCGACAGCACGCCGCCGGTGACTTCACCAATCAACAGAACAGCCATTACACAGCCCCCGCTTCTTTGAGTTTCGCGACCAGTTCATCCACCGATTTCACGATGATGCCCGCTTTGCGGGTGCCGGGTTCGACGGTTTTCACAACGCTCAGGCGTGGGGTGATGTCGACGCCGTAATCGGCAGGTGTCTTCTCATCCAAAGGCTTTTTCTTGGCCTTCATGATATTGGGCAAGGACGCATAGCGCGGTTCATTCAGCCGTAGATCGACGCTGATGATGGTCGGCATCTTGACCTTGATGGTCTGCAAACCGCCATCAACCTCACGCGTGACTGTCGCATGGTCGCCGTCAATGTTGACTTCGGACGCAAAGGTCGCCTGCGACCACCCCAGCAGCGCCGACAGCATCTGCCCGGTGGCATTCATGTCATTGTCGATGGCTTGCTTGCCGCAGATCACCAGACCGGGGTTTTCTTCCTTGACGACAGCAGCGAGGATTTTCGCGACGGCCAAAGGTTCGATATCCTGATGCACGTCATCCGTGGCGACGACCAGAATGGCGCGGTCAGCGCCCATGGCCAAAGCGGTGCGCAGAGTTTCCTGCGCCTGTTTGACGCCGATGGAAACCGCCACGACCTCTTCGACCTTGCCCGCTTCGCGCAGGCGGATCGCCTCTTCGACGGCGATTTCGTCGAAAGGGTTCATGGACATTTTGACATTGGCAAGATCGACACCGGAACCATCCGCCTTGACGCGGACCTTCACGTTATAGTCGATCACGCGCTTGACAGGTACGAGCACCTTCATCTGCGTTTCTCCCATAGAAATTGATCATTTGGTCTGGTGATGTTGTTAACTGGTAGATGCTGACGACAACAGTGCAAAATCGACGCGGTATGTGTCCGGGACGCCACGTTCGTGACGCGCACGTCAAGTAAGGTGGGTTTGAACACACCCTAAGTCAGCGGTTCGCCCCCGGAACCCACAGCACATCCGCCTTGCCGTCGTCGTTGGCAATGCGCGAGGCCTGAAAGAACCAGTCTGACAGCCGGTTTAGGTATTTCGCCGCTGCCGGATTGACCGCTTCGACCCCCGCTAACTCCACCGTCAGCCGTTCAGCCCGCCGCGATACAGTCCGGCACAAATGCAGATGTGCCGCCAGCGCAGACCCGCCCGGCAGCACGAAACTGCGCAAAGGTTCGACCTTGCCGGTCATTGCGTCGATCTGGGACTCCAGCCGCGCGACCTGCGTGTCCGACATCCGCAAGACTTTATAGCCAGCCTCGCCGTCGCGCTCCATATCGGGGCGGCACAGATCAGCCCCCAGATCGAACAGATCATTCTGGATCATCGCCAGATCGGCATCCATCTCGCCCGTCGCATGCAGCCGCGCCATGCCAACTGTGGCGTTGGTTTCATCCACCGTGCCATAGGCATTCACCCGCAGCGCATATTTCGCGACCCGGTCGCCATTGCCCAAAGCGGTTTCACCCGCATCGCCGGTCTTCGTGTAGATCTTGTTCAGCACCACCATCGGTTCAGCTCCCTTGTCCGCGTAGATAAACAAACAGCACAATCAGGATCACCGCGACGAATTGCGCACCGATCCGCCAGCGCATGATCTTGTTGGCGTTCTTGCGGTAGAATTCGCCGCCTTTGCCGAAAGACCCAATGCCCAGCATCAGAATACCCAGCACCAGCAGCACCGCGACGGCCACCAGCCAGAATAATGGATCGTTGGCCATATCTATCTTCCTTTGCTCATGTCATCGCGAACTAGCGCCGCGCGCCTTGATAGCAAACTCCTATCCGCGCAACAGCACCGCATCAAGCAGCCGCGTCGGCAGGACCCGGCGCATGAATCCCGCCAGATAGGTGGGCCGGGTGACGTAATAGCGCGGCTTGGGGTTGGGTACGGTCAGTGCGTGCAGCAGTTTTGCCGTCACCGCAGAGGGTGGCAGCTCAAACCGGTCCGGCCCGCTTTCGGTGTAAAGCCGCGACAGCAATTTGGCATATTCATCGGCGCGGGCTGACGCCTTCCAGTCAATCCAGCGTTCAAAATGCGGGATCGCGTTTTTGCGGATATCCGATGTGATCGGTCCCGGTTCGATCAGGATCACCTTGATCCCCGTCCCGGACATTTCCAGCCGCAGGACATCGGTGAGCCCCTCCAGCGCAAACTTACTGGCCGTATAGGCCCCGCGCCATTTGATGCCGACCAACCCCAGAACCGACGAACAATTCACGATCCGCCCGCGCCCCTGCGCCCGCATCACGGGAATCACCGCGCGTGTCAGGGCGTGATAGCCGAAAAAATTCGTCTCGAAGATCGCGCGCAGCGCATCGACTGGCAAATCCTCGATCGCGCCCGGCAAGGCAAAGGCGCCATTGTTGTAAAGGGCGTCCAAGGTGCCGCCGGTGGCCGCCAGCACTTCGGCCAGACCGTCCGCGATGCTGTCGGCATCCGTGTAGTCTATCCGGGGACTGTCGAACCCTTCCGCCTGTAACCGCGCGCAATCCTCTGCCTTGCGGCAGGATGCGAACACCCGCCAGCCTGCCGCGCGCATGCCATGCGCCGCATCGTAGCCGATGCCGGAGGACGCGCCCGTAATCAGGATGGTTTTCTGTGTCATGGCGCAGCTTTGCCGAAACCCCGCGCAAAGGGCAAGCAGCGCCATCGGTTCATTTCCACGCTTTACGGGCGAAATGCGGATCGCTACACCGCAGCCTATGGATGATGACAACGACAACACGCTTGGCCCCAATGACGTCACAGAATCGCTGCGCAGCGCGATCGGCGACCGCTATCTGACCTATGCTTTGTCGACGATCATGCACCGCGCGCTGCCCGATGCGCGTGACGGGCTGAAACCGGTCCACCGGCGCATCCTTTACGCGATGTCGCGGCTGCGGCTGTCGCCCACCGGCGGTTTCCTGAAATCCGCCAAGATCAGCGGCGACACGATGGGTGATTTCCACCCCCACGGCGATGCCGCGATCTACGACGCGATGGCGCGTCTGGCGCAGGATTTCAACGTCCGCTACCCGCTGGTCGACGGTCAGGGCAATTTCGGCAATATCGACGGTGATAACCCGGCTGCCAGCCGCTACACCGAGGCGCGGATGACCGCCGCCGCCGAAGCTTTGCTGGAAGGTTTGTCCGAAGATTCCGTCGATTTCCGCGACAATTACGATGGCCGCCTGACCGAACCATCGGTTTTGCCTGCCAGTTTCCCGAACCTGCTGGCCAACGGGTCCAGCGGCATCGCGGTCGGCATGGCCACGAATATCCCGCCGCACAATCTGCATGAATTGATCGACGCCTGCCTGCATCTGATCAAATCGCCCGGCGCGGCGGATGACAGCCTGCTGAACCATATCCTTGGCCCCGATTTCCCAACCGGCGGCGTGATCGTCGAACCACCCGAAAACATGGCCGAAGCCTACCGCACCGGTCGCGGTTCCTTCCGTCTGCGCGCCAAATGGGAAATCGAGGATCTGGGCCGTGGCCAATGGCAGATCGTCGTGACCGAGATTCCCTATCAGGTGCAGAAATCGAAACTGATTGAAAAACTGGCTGAGGTGATCCAGACCAAAAAGGTCCCCCTGCTCGCCGATGTGCGCGACGAATCCGCCGAAGACGTCCGCGTCGTGCTGGAACCGCGCGCGAAAACCGTCGACCCCGACATGCTGATGGGCATGTTGTTCCGCAATTCCGATCTGGAAATCCGGTTCAGCATGAACATGAACGTGCTGATCGACGGGCTGACGCCAAAGGTCTGTTCGCTGAAAGAGGTTCTGCGCGCCTTCCTCGACCACCGGCGCGAGGTGTTGTTGCGCCGCAGCCGCTATCGTCTGGGCAAGATCGACCATCGGCTTGAGGTTCTTGAAGGTTTCATCATCGCCTTCCTGCATCTGGACCGGGTGATCGACATCATCCGCTATGACGACGAGCCGAAATCTGCCCTGATGACCGAGGATTGGGCGCATCCGCATGCCCGCGCAACATCGGAAAAGGATTACGTCGGCCCTAAAACCACCGACCCCGAAATCGCCCTGACCGAAGTGCAGGCCGAGGCGATCCTGAACATGCGCCTGCGGTCCTTGCGGCGTCTGGAAGAACTCGAACTGATCGCCGAACGCGACGCGCTGGCCGATGAACGGGCCGGGATCGAGGCTTTGCTGGCCGAGGAATCCCTGCAATGGGCGCGGATCGCCGAGGAATTGCGCGAAACCCGCAAGATTTTCGGCAAAACCAGCCCCGGCGGCGCGCGCCGCACTGCTTTCGCGCAAGCGACCGAAGTCCCCGATGTCCCGCTAGAGGCGATGATCGACCGCGAACCGATCACCGTGGTCTGTTCACAGATGGGCTGGGTGCGCGCGATGACCGGGCATATTGACCTGACCCGCGATCTGAAATTCAAGGATGGCGATGGCCCGCGCTTTACCTTCCACGCCGAAACCACCGACAGGTTGCTGGTTTTCGGTGCAAACGGGCGGTTCTACACGGTCTCCGCCGTCAATCTGCCCGGTGGACGCGGTATGGGTGAACCTCTGCGCCTGATGATCGACCTGCCCAACGAGGCCGAGATCGTCGATATCCTGATCCATAAACCGGGTGCAAAAATCCTGCTTGCCTCATCAGACGGCAACGGCTTCGTGGTGCCAGAGGATGAGGTCGTGGCCCAGACCCGCGCCGGCAAACAGGTGCTGAACCTTGGCGACAGCAAGGCTGCGGTCTGCAAACGCATCACCGGCGACCACGTCGCCGTGGTCGGCGAAAACCGCAAAGTGTTGGTCTTCCCGCTGGATGAACTGCCAGAAATGACCCGCGGCAAAGGCGTCCGCCTGCAAAAATACAAAGACGGCGGGCTGTCGGATGCGACAACCTTCACACTGGCCGACGGGCTGGCGTGGCTGGACCCCGCAGGGCGCACCCGCACCCAGACCGATCTGGATGAATGGATCAGCAAACGCGCCACCGCAGGCCGGATGGCCCCCCGTGGGTTTCCGCGCGACAACCGCTTCTCCTGATCATCTTCAGAGCTTAAATATCCCCGCCGGAGGCATAGAAACTTTTTCAGCGCCTAGGCCAAAACCCGCGCCGCCGCGGCCGCCAGCCGCAGCAACCGCGCCTCTGACCCGGTCTGCCCGTTGAACATGATCCCGCAGGACGGCGCACCTGCAGGCAAGGTGACCGAACAGACATCCAGCAGGTTGGCGACGCGGGTATTACGCAAGGCCAGCAGGTTCTCGGATTTGTAATAGGCGTCATCGGTCAGCAACCGCTCCGCATCCGGCGGCAAGAGGGGCGCGGTCGCCATGATCACCGCATCGAATTGCGCAGTCTCTGCGGCATATTCCTTGCGGATACCGCGCAGCACATTCCAGCCCGCCACGAAATCCGGGCCAGAGACGGTTTTGCCACCGCGCACCCGTTCCAATATCTGCGGAAACATCTTTTCAGGATGCGCCTCGACCAGATCGCGCCACCAGCCATAGCTTTCGGCGGCATAAAGATTGCCCGCCACGTTGAACGCATCAAACAATTGCGAAAAATAGCGATGTTCGACCTGTGCACCCGCGGCCTGCAACCGCGCGACCGCCGCCTCGAACGCCAGGCGCGGTGCATCGCGCATATCATCCGGCACGATCGTATCCAGCACCATCAGCCGCACACCGGTCAGATCAGCACCGTCCAGATCGACAGGCCGCGACCCTTCCAATGCAGCCAGCAACAACCCCGCATCCTCGACCGACCGGCACAATGGCCCAACAGTGTCGAATGTCAGACACAAAGGCACGACGCCTTCCAGCGACAGCCGCCCATGGCTGGTTTTCAGCCCGACCAGATCATTCCACGCCGCCGGTATCCGCACTGATCCACCGGTATCCGTGCCGATCCCCGCCGCCGCCAAGCCAAAAGCGACCGAAGCTGCCGCCCCTGACGACGACCCCCCCGCCACAGCATTCACATCATTGACACAAGGCGGTGTCGCGGTGATCGGGTTCAGGCCTAGCCCGGAAAAGGCGATCTCGGACATATGCGTCTTGCCCAGACAGACCAACCCCGCCGCCGTCGCGTTTTCCAGCACGACGGCATCACGTTCCGGCACACGTCCCGCCATCAGCGCAGTGCCCGCCTCAGTCCCGATCCCGGCGCTGTCGAACAAATCTTTCCACGACACCGGCACGCCATCCAAAGGCCCCCGGCGGAACCCGGAGGCGGCGCGCAATGATGCCGCTTTCGCCTCGGCCCTGGCGCGATCATGGGTGACGCGGGCATAAATTCGGTCGCGGTATTCATGGGCGTCGATGGCGTCCAGATAAACCTCGGTCAATGCGACGGGATCAATCGCCCCGGCGGCAATGCCCCGCCCCAGATCGGCGGCAGTTTGCCAGCGCCAGTCTTGCATAATCATTCTCCTGTTTGGCGGGACCCTAGCGGCGCAAAGGCGCATGGACAATCCCGCCTGAGGCCGCATATTGAAGCGCATGAAGAATGATATCATCATCGTCGGTGGGGGTTTGAACGGCCCCGCTTTGGCATTGGCAGCAGCACAGGCCGGTTTCACGGTCACGATCATCGACAGCTTGACCGTGCCTGTTCAGAAAGACCCCGCTTTCGACGGACGCAGCTATGCGCTGGCGCTGACCTCGATGCGGTTGCTGCGTGGCATCGGGATCTGGCCGCAGATCGCCGGAAATGCCCAGCCGATGCTGGAAATCAAGGTCACCGACGGCCGCGCAGGCGAAGGCCCCAGCCCCTGGATGATGCATTTCGACCATGCCGAGATCGAGGAAGGCCCGATGGGCTATCTCGTCGAAGACCGGCACCTGCGCCGTGCTTTTCTTGACGCGATGGCGGCAGACGACAGGATCACCCATCTGGCGGGCAAAACCGTGGTCGGGCAAACGGAGACCCCTGGCGGGGTGACTGTCACACTGGCCTCGGGTCAAACATTGGACGCCACATTGCTGATCGGATCGGACGGACGCAAATCCGGCACCGCCGAACGTGCCGGGATCAAACGCACCGGCTGGGATTACGGGCAAACCGCCGTTGTGTGCGCCGTGGCGCATGACAAGCCACATGGTGGCATCGCGCATCAATTCTTCATGCCTGCCGGGCCTTTGGCGATCCTGCCACTGACCGGCAACCGCAGTTCGATTGTCTGGAGCGAAAAGACCCCCCGCGCCACGGCGCTGATGGCACTGGATGATGCAGATTTCCTTGCGGCGTTGAAACCGGCCTTTGGCAGCTTCCTCGGCGATATCAGCCTGACTGGCGCACGGTTCAGCTATCCACTGAACCTGACGCTGGCCAACAGCCTGATCGCGGACCGTGTCGCGCTGATCGGCGATGCCGCGCATGGCATTCACCCGATTGCGGGCCAAGGTTTGAACGCAGGCCTGCGCGATGTCGCAGCTTTGGCCGATGTGCTGGTAACCGCGCGCAGCCGCGGCGAAGATATCGGTAGCGCCCAGACCCTTGCGCGTTATCAGGAATGGCGCCGGTTCGATACGGCGACACTGGCGCTGGCCACCGACACGTTCAACCGTCTGTTTTCCAACGACAACCCGCTGATCCGCGCCGCCCGCGACATCGGCATGGGGCTGATCAACAGCGCGCCGGGGCTGCGGCGCGGCTTCATGCGGCAGGCCGCGGGGCTGCATGGTGATTTGCCGAAACTGATGCAGGGATAGGCGCACAGCGGAAAAATGCCCATTGACTGGCCAGCCAGTCCCGCTGCGGCGGCAACAAGCCGCCTTCACAGTTTTTTGCTTGGGTTCTGGTGATCGGGCGCTATATCGCTGGGTTGACGCGCAATTTTATTTCTTTTGACCCGACGGGACTCGATATGAATTTGGTGAAGCAGCTTTTTCTGGGCGCAATCGCCGTGGTAGCGACTTTTGCCATCTGGGTGGTCTATGTCCCGTCGGCAGCACCTTTTCTGGACCGGATCGGAGTATATGATCTGATCGGGATGGACGCGCCCGAAACCGGACAGGATCAGGGCCGCGGCTTTGGCGGTGGCACGACGCAAGTCATCGTGGCCGAAGTCACGGCCGGGCAGGTCAATGCCCGGGTTTCTGCCATAGGTGACGGGCGCGCGGCGCAGACGGTTACGATCCGGTCGGTAACCACCGGTGTGATCAGCGACCTGCCCGTAGCACCTGGAAGCTATCTCGAAGCAGGCGCACTGGTTGCACAAATGGATGATGCCGCCGAACGGATCGCGGTCGAACGGGCCCGCCTGGTGATGGCCGATGTCACCGATGAATTCGACCGCATCCGGCAGCTTGGGTCATCCGGCACCGTCGCCAATGCCAGTATTCGCGCTGCAGAACTGGCCCTGCGCACCGCCGAACTGGAACTGGAACAAGCCGAATTTGACCTGCAGCAGCGCCGGATCACCGCACCGATCAGCGGCTGGGTCGGACTGCTGGACGCCGGTCAGGGCGACAGGATCGGCGCACAGGAACCGATCGCCATCATTACTGACCGGTCCAGCCTGCAGATCGATTTCCGGGTGCCGGAACGCTATATCAACGAATTATCCATCGGGATGGCAATGGATGTCACGCCGCTGTCGCGCCCCGATCAGAAACTGCAGGGCGAGATTGCAGCCCTTGATAACGTCGTCGACCGCGCCAGCCGCACGCTTCGGGTGCAAGGCAGGCTGGACAACGAAGACGACCGCTTGCGCGCCGGACAGGCGTTTTCGGTCAGCCTGTCCTTTCCGGGTGAGGAACTGCCCGCCGTCGATCCGCTGGCGATCCAATGGGCGGGCGACGGGTCCTTTGTCTGGATTGCCGACGGCGATACCGCGAGGCGTGTGCCGGTCACCATCCGTCAACGCAACAGCAGCAGCGTGATTGTCGAAGGCGATCTGTCCCCCGGCGATCTGGTAATCACCGAAGGCTTGCAGAGCCTGCGCCCCGGTGCGCCTGTGGAAATAGTCGGCAATGGCACCTCAGACCTCGAATCCACAGCTCAAAGCGGCGCGATCCAAGGGCTCTGATCACCTGAAAGGAAGGTTCCGATGAAACAGCAAACTGCCGAGAAAGCCGGATATTCAGGCACGGCGCTGTTCGTTCGCCGTCCGATTCTGGCCTTTGTGCTCAGCGCCTTGATCATCATCGCCGGTCTGGCCAGCCTCTTCGGGGTCGAAGTCCGCGAATTGCCCAACGTAGACCGGCCCGTGATTTCGGTATCAACCAGCTTTCCCGGTGCCGCGCCCGAAACCGTCGATCAAGAGGTGACCAGCCGGATCGAAGGCGCCGTCGGGCGTGTCGCCGGGGTCCGGTCAATCTCGTCCACCTCGCGCTTTGGCAGCAGCCGGGTCACGCTGGAATTTGCCGGTGATGCCGACATTGACGTCGCCGCCACCGATGCCCGCGATGCCGTGGCACGGATCACCAACAGCCTGCCCGACGGGGCCGAAGCGCCGCGCATCGTCAAGGCCGATGCCGATGCGCAGCCCGTCGTGCGCATCGCCGTCACCTCTTCTACCCGCAGCGCGCAGGACCTGACACGGCTGGTCAGCGAAGAGGTCGAAGACCGCCTGATCTCGATCGACGGCGTTGCCGATGTACAGGTTTACGGTGCCCGCACGCCGATCTTTCGGATCGACATCAACCTGATGGAACTGGCCAGCCGGGGCCTGACCCTGGCCGATCTGCGCAACACGCTGGCCAATGTCGCCTATGATGCGCCGGCCGGCGATCTGTCCGGCGACCGACAGTCGATCAATGTACGCACCACCGCCGCCATCGCGACCCCCGCCGCATTCGAGGATCTGGTGATCAGCGATGATGTCCGCGTCGGTGATGTGGCACGGGTCACGCTGGGCCCCGCGCCGAATGAAACAATTCTGCGGGCAAATGGTGAGACCGGGCTTGGCCTTGGTGTTGTACGGCAGGCCACCAGCAATACGCTGGCAATTTCCGCCGGGGTGCAGGAAGCAATTGCAAACCTGCGTGACACCCTGCCCGATGATGTGAATATCTTTGTCACTTCTGACGATGCGGTCTTTATCAGTGGCTCTATCGAAGAAGTTTTGAAAACCCTCCTGCTGGCGATTGCCATCGTGGTGGTGGTGATCTTCATCTTCCTGCGCGATTTCCGCGCTACACTGATCCCGGTTCTGACGATTCCGGTCGCCCTGATCGGCACGATTGCCGCGATCTATCTGGTCGGCTTTTCGGTGAATATCCTGACGCTGCTGGCGCTGGTGCTGGCCACCGGCATGGTGGTGGATGATGCCATTGTCGTGCTGGAAAACATCGTCCGCCGCCGTGGCGAAGGGATGGGGCCACGCGCAGCCGCCGTGCTGGGCACGCAGCAGGTGTTTTTCGCCGTCGTCACCACCACCGCGACCTTGGCCGCCGTATTCATCCCGCTGTCATTCCTGCCAGGTCAAGCGGGCGGGCTGTTCCGGGAATTCGGCTTCACACTGGCATTTGCAGTCGGTCTGTCGTCGATTGTCGCCCTCAGCCTGTGTCCGGTGCTGGCCAGCCGTCTGTTGCGCGAAGATGCAAGCGAACCCGTCGGGTCGGGCGGTTTTTTCGGCTGGCTCGGTGACACGCTGGCCGGGTTCTATGCCAAAACCCTGCGCGGCGCGCTGACTTATCCGCTGGTTGTCGTGGTCGTTGCCGTATTGTTCGCCATCACTGCGGCAATGATGGCCACCGGTATCCGCCAGGAACTGACCCCCCCCGAAGATCGCGCCGTCGCCCTGCTCAGCGTCTCTGCGCCGCAAGGTGTCTCGCTTGATTATACCGCGGCCAAGATGCGCGAGATCGAAGAGCTGATGCAGCCCCTGCGCGACAGCGGCGAGATCGAGTATCTGTTCTCGATCACCGGTACCGGGTCCAATGCCCGCGGCTTTATGGTAATGACATTGGCACATTGGAATGACCGCGACCGTAGCCAACAGGACATCGTGGGACAGATCAACGACGCCTTGCGCAATGTGATAGGCGTGCGTGCCTTTGCGATCCAGCCCAATTCGCTGGGCATCCGCGGTGCCGGACGTGGTCTGACCTTTGCGGTGACCGGCAATGATTATGACCAGCTGGAAACCGTTGCAGAACAATTGGTTGAACAAATGCAGCAGAACCCCGACTTTGGTCAGGTCAGGCTGGAATATGAAACCACCCAGCCGCAATTGTTCATCGAGATCGACCGCACCCGCGCTTCTGACCTGGGGATCGACATCACCGGGCTGGGCGATGCGTTGCGCGCCGTGCTGGACGGGCGCAGTGTCGGCACCGTATTCATCGACGATACCAGCTATGACATCCAGATGCTGGCCACGACCACGCCGGTGAATGATCCGGGCGATCTGGAAAATGTCTTTGTGCAGGCACAGGACGGGCAGATGGTGCCGCTGTCCACCTTTGTTTCCCTGGAAGAGCGCGCCGTCGCCCCGGAACTCAGCCGTGAAGGTCAGAACAGATCGGTCGAGATTTCCGCCGGGCTGACCCCGAATATCGCCCTTGGCTCTGCCTTGGCAGAGGTGCTGCGCCTGGCCGATGATGTGCTGGAACCGCAGAACAATATCGTCCCCCTCGCAGAAGCCGCAACGCTGGATGAAACGTCATCGGGGCTGCTGCTGACCTTTGGCTTTGCCCTGCTGGTGGTGTTTCTGGTGCTGTCGGCACAGTTTGAAAGCTTTGTCTCGGCCATCGTCGTCATGGCCACCGTGCCCTTGGGCATTGCCTGCGCGATGGTGGCGCTGGTGTTCACCGATCTCAGCCTGAACCTTTATAGCCAGATCGGGCTGGTGATGCTGATCGGGATCATGGCCAAGAACGGCATCCTCATCGTCGAATTCGCCAATCAGCTACGCGACAAGGGTGAATCAATTCGTGACGCGATCCAGAACGCCAGCACCGTGCGGCTGCGCCCGGTCATGATGACGATGATTTCGACCGTTCTGGGTGGTGTCCCACTGATCCTGTCCTTCGGCGCCGGGGCCGAAGCGCGCGAGGCATTGGGTTGGGTTATCGTCGGCGGGCTTGGGCTTGCAACGCTCTCAACCCTCTACCTGACACCGGTGGCCTATTTGCTGCTGGCAGGATTTTCGCAACCCAAAGCCGAAGAAGAAAACCGCCTGATCCGCGAATTGGAGGCTGCAATCAAGGATTAATGCGCCATGAATTTTTTCTGAACATGAATGAATGAAAACAGTAAGATAACTGAATAACCTCTGCATCAAAACGTGCAAAGGATGAAAGAGACCACGGAATAGTGTTCTCGTTTGTTGATTGTATCAATTTTATTTGGTCCAGTTTTCTTGAAGCGATGGCACAGCGGGCGCAGCCTCTCCCGGCACGGTCCTGAACCATGCCGAAACCGCCGGATCAATCGGTACGAATCGCAAAATGATCAGCCGCTGAATCAGCCATCCGCCGCGCCAGAACGTCACCAATGCCGCACGCCAGCGCCACGATTGACCTCACCCCGACAGGGGCTACAGTGCATCGGCCCGACCCTTGAGGATTTATCGATGTTGCTCCGCGCTCTTGCCACCGCCGCTTTGATGCTGACCGCGGGCCATGCCGCCGCCCAATGCGTGGGCACCAGCTATATGGATCTGATCAGCGACGATCAGCGCGCAGAGCTGGATCAGGCCACCGCCGCACTGCCCTATGCCGAAGGACTGATCTGGGATGCAACCCGCGACGGGCAGGTGATCACCGTGGTCGGCACGATGCACATCTTTGACCCACGGCTGGTGCCGATCTATGATCTGATCGTCAGGGATGTCACCGCCGCTGACCTGGTCTTGCTGGAGGCCACGCCAGACGATCAACGCGCGCTAGAGGCGATGCTGGCCGAACAACCCGACATGTTCCTGATCACCGATGGGCCTACCCTCCCCGATCTGCTCGACGAAGAGACCTGGGCGCTGCTGTCAGAGGCATCACTTGATCGCGGCCTGCCGGGGTTCATGGCAGCCCAGATGCAGCCCTGGTATCTGTCATTGATGCTGGCGATCCCGCCCTGCGCGCTGCCGGATCTGGCAACGGGAATCGCCGGGCTGGACGGGCTGATCAGCCAGCTTGCCGGCGACAATGATGTGCCGATGCGCTCGCTGGAACCGATCACGACGCTGTTTGACTTTTTCCAGCGCGGATCGATGGAGGAACAGATCGACATGCTGCGGCTCAGCCTGCTCAGCCCCGAGCTGCAGCAGCAGATGTTTGTCGCCATGCTCGACAGCTATTTCAGCGGACAGGTCGGGCGACTGTGGGAAATGTCGCGGCTGACGGTCAGCGACCTGCCCGGCATTGACCCTGAAACCGGCATCGCCCTGTTCAACGAAATGGAACAAGGCTTGCTGTATCAGCGCAACCGCGACTGGATGCCCGTCATCGCCAAGGCCATGGATGAACATGACACCATTGTCGCCGCCTTTGGCGCGGCGCATCTGATCGGCAAAGACGGTGTGCTGCAACTGCTGGAAAACGACGGCTGGGAACTGCAAAAACGCTACTAAACCTCATCTTCCGAGCTTAAATATCCCCGCCGGAGGCATAGAATCTCTTCTATCCCGCCCCCTCATCCCCGAAATCCGCCAACCCTTTCCGACCCGCCGGGGTCAAATCATACACGCCGCGCGCCACCCGGCAGAACCAGCCGTAGTGATCATCCGCCATGATCCGGGTCGCCTGTGGCACCTCGGCCCAAGTCTTGACCTTCGCCCCTCGCGATGGGCCATGCACCGCCAGAAACCGCGCACAGCGCAAGGCATCCTGCCGATAGCCGGTGACAATGCCGTGGCGCGTGGCACCCCCTGCATTGGGATCACCCTGCAACCGCTCAAACGCCCGCAACAGCCGCGCGCGTTTGGGCTTGGATTGTTTCGCCGCATAGGGGCCGGGGTCGGCCAGCACCTCGACAAACCCGTCACGCAGCCGGACAGTGATCACGCCAAACCCGATCCGGCGCGCCAGTTTCACATTCGCCGCCATCGCCTTGGCCCGGCCACCCGCAGGCACGGCGACATAGACCAGATCGGTCAGCGCCAGCCTGTCCACCGCCTGTTGCAACAGGGTCAGCGAAAACCCCAGTTTCAGCTCAACCACCAACAAATCATCGCCCCGGCGCGCAACGATATCCGCCGCCCCCACCTCGCCCTTCACGTCATAGCCCAGCCGTTGCAGATAGGCTTTCACCGGCGGATACATATCCGCTTCGCGCAGGCGTGGCTTGGGGGTCGGGGGCATGGCGGAAACCTGCGCTGGTGTCATGAAACGCGAATATAACAAAGATAGGATGGGGTGACAGTGGCTGCCATGGCTTCTATATACGGGCCAAATCCGCACCCAATGAAAGCTTTATCATGACAACGCTCGTTTTTGGCCACAAATCCCCCGACACTGACAGCACCGGGTCACCGCTGATCTGGGAATGGTTCCTGAACCATACCGGGATCGCGGCCAAAGCAGCCTTGCTCGGACAGCCCAATACAGAGGCTGCCTTCGTCGCCAAACGCTGGGGTTTTGACCTGCCCGACATCATCAGCGACGTTGAAGCCGACCAGAAATGCGTGATCGTTGATACCAACAACCCCGCCGAATTGCCCGCCGGAATCAACAACGCGGATATCGTCGCGATCATTGACCACCACAAACTGACCGGCGGTCTGGTCACGAAAACCCCGATCAACGTCACGATCCGCCCGCTGGCCTGCACCGCCACGATCATGCATCAGATGATGGGCGAACACGCCAGCCACATGCCCGAAGCGATCAAGGGTCTGATGCTGTCCTGCATCCTGTCCGACACGCTCGCCTTCCGCTCGCCCACCACAACGCCGGTGGATCAGGAACTGGCCGAAACGTTGGCCAAGGACCTCGGTCTGGACCTGACCGCCTATGCGGATGAAATGTTCGCCGCGAAATCCGATGTCTCCGCCTTCTCTGACGCGGAACTCTTGCGCATGGACAGCAAGGAATATGCCGTCGGCGACACCAAATTCCGCGTCTCCGTTCTGGAAACCACGTCGCCCAAGGCCATTCTTGACCGGAAAGAGGCGCTGATGGCCGCCATGCCCGCCGTCGCCACAGAAGATGGCGTTGATCAGGTCCTGTTGTTCGTCGTGGATATCCTCAACGAAGAAGCCACAATGCTGATCCCCAACGACCTGACCAAAACGCTGGCGGAAAAATCCTTCAACGCGACCGTCACCGGCGACAGCGTCGTCCTGCCCGGCGTGATGAGCCGCAAATTGCAGATCATCCCTGCCCTGACCCTGTAAAGGCCCAACATGACCCAGATCATCGACAATTTCGCCGCAATCGCGGATCAATATGACGTGGCCTTTGTCGATCTCTGGGGCTGTATGCACAACGGGATAGAGGCTTTCCCGGATGCCGTCGCCGCCATGCAATCCTTCCGCGCGCAGGGGGGCAAGGTGGTGCTTGTCACCAACTCCCCCCGCCCCTGGGAATCCGTCGCGCGGCAAATCTTCGACATGGGCGTGTCCGAGGATTGCTGGGACGCCATCGCCACATCAGGCGACAGCGCGCGCGCCGCGATGTTTCGCGGCATCGTGGGTGAAAAGGTCTATTTCATGGGCGAAAGCCCACGGGATGATGAATTCTTCACGCCACTGCGGGTCATCGACAACCCGGTGAACATCCAGACCGTGCCATTGGATCAGGCCGAAGGCATCGTCTGCTGCGGCCCTTTCGACCCCTTGGCCGATATCGCCGTGAACCGCCCGGATTTCCTTTATGCCAAGCAAAAGGGTCTCAAACTGCTCTGCGCCAATCCCGACATCGTCGTGGACCGGGGCGAGGTGCGGGAATGGTGCGCCGGGGCCTTGGCCGCCCTTTATACCGAAATGGGCGGCGAGAGCCTCTATTTCGGCAAACCGCATCCGCCGATCTATGATCTGGCACGCCGCAGGCTGGAAAAACTGGATGATCTACCCGAAAATCCCCGCATCATCGCCGTCGGTGACGGCGTGAACACCGATGTGCTGGGCGGCGTGCAGGAAGAAATCGACGTGCTCTTCATCACCGGCGGTCTGGCCGCGGCGGAAACACAGACCACAGACCAACCCGATCCCGCCGCTTTGGCACAATTCCTGACCAATGCCCAAACCACCGCGACCTACGCCATCGGGTTTTTACGCTAAACCCCTTGATCTTTCTGCGCCCGAAAAGTAATTAAATTTCAATATCACTCCGATACCTGATTTTTTGTTACTTGAAGGGCTGGAAATGTTGGGCAATGCACCGCGCGGCACGATCTGCATCGAAGATATCGAAATCGGCATGGTCCGGTCCCTGTCCAAGGTGATCACCGACCGCGATATCGAGATGTTCGCCGAGGTATCGACCGACCGCAATCCCGTCCATCTGGACGAAGATTATGCGCAGGAAACCATCTTTGGCGGCCGCATCGCGCATGGGATGCTGACGGCGGGGCTCGTTTCTGCCGTGATCGGTGAACAATTGCCCGGTCATGGCACGGTCTATCTGGGGCAAAGCCTGAAATTCCTCGCCCCCGTCCGCCCCGGCGATCTGGTGCTGGCAGAGGTGGAGGTGACCGAGATCGACCATTCCCGCCGCCGCGTGACGATGAACACCCGCTGCATCGTGAATGACAAAAAGGTGCTGACCGGCGATGCCGTGGTGCTGGCCCCGTCGCGCAAGTTCGACTGATCTTGCACCCTTCCGGCGGGCAGGTTACGCAAGCCCATGCAGATCATCCGCGACAGCGTTTTCATTGACCCAGCCGACCGTGGCGCCGCCGCCGCCATCGGCAATTTCGACGGTGTGCATCTGGGCCACCGCGCGGTGATCGACCTCGCGCGCGTGGCGGCAGAGGCCGCCGATGCCCCCTTGGGGATCATGACCTTTGAACCCCATCCGCGCAGCTATTTTGGCCGCGACACCGGACCTTTCCGCCTGATGAATGCCGAAGCGCGCGCCAACCGTCTGGCGAAGCTGGGCGTGGATAAACTCTATGAGGTCCCCTTCAACGCCGCGCTTGCCAATCTGACCCCACGGGACTTTGCGCAAAAGGTGATCCATGACCAACTCGGTCTGGTCCATGTCGTCGTCGGTGCCGATTTCTGTTTCGGCAAGGACCGCAAAGGCACCGTCGCCGATCTGCAAGCCTTCGGCGCGGAAATGGGTTTCGGCGTCACAATCGCCCCATTGATGGCCATCGCGGGCGACAATATTTCCTCCACCGCGATCCGCGCCGCCTTGACCGATGGCCGCCCCCGCGACGCCGCCGCGATGCTTGGCCATTGGCACCGGATCGAAGGTGCCGTCATCCGTGGTGACCAGCGCGGGCGTGAACTGGGCTATCCCACAGCCAATATGTCGATCACCGGGCTGCATCCGCCGAAATTCGGCGTCTATGCGGTCAAGGTCAACGTGCTCGACGGGCCATTCAAGGGCGCTTACTCCGGTGCCGCCTCCATCGGTGTACGCCCGATGTTCGGCGAAAACGTCCCGAATTGCGAAACCTTCATCTTTGATTTCAAAGGCGACCTTTACGGCGCGCATCTGTCGGTCGCCTTGGTCGATTACCTGCGGCCCGAATTGAAATTCGACAGCCTCGACGCGCTGATCACCCAGATGGACGCCGATTGCGCCACGGCACGGGATATCCTGACCCATGTCTGATCCAATCGCCCGCGACGGCCTCGCCCCCCGGTTCTGGGCCAACAAACCCATGGAGAAGCTGAACAAGCGCGAATGGGAAGCATTGTGTGACGGCTGCGGCAAATGCTGCCTGAACAAGCTGGAGGATGAAGACACCGGAGAGGTCGCAATGACCCGCGTCGCCTGCCGCCTGCTGGACAACGAAAGCTGCCTTTGCGCCAATTACGCCATAAGGCATCAATTCGTACCTGAATGTATCGTGCTGACACCCAAGACCTTGGCCGAGAATATGTATTGGCTGCCGCAAACCTGCGCCTATCGCCTCGTCGCCGAAGGGCGCGATCTGTTTCACTGGCACCCGCTGGTGTCCGGCGATCCGCAATCCGTCCACCGCGCGGGCGTGTCCGTGCAGGGCATGACCGTCCCGGAGTTCGAGATCGACGAAGACGATTGGGAAGATTACATAATCGAGGAACCACTTTAATGTATTTCGCCTCTGACAACGCCGGCCCCGCCCATCCCGCGATCATGGACGCTTTGGTGGAAGCCAATGCAGGCTATGCCATGGGCTATGGCGCTGATCCGATCATGGCAGAGGTGCGCCAGCAAATCCGCGATGTGTTCGAGGCACCGGATGCGGCGGTCTATCTGGTGATCAACGGCACATCCGCCAATTCCTTGTTACTGGCGACGATGTGCCAGCCGTGGCAGACGATTTTCTGCACCGATGTCGCGCATATCCACGAAGACGAATGCAACGCGCCCGAATTCTACACCCAAGCCAAGCTGACCTTGGTCCCTGCCGAGGCAGGCAAAATGACCGCCGCCGCCCTGCGTCGCAAGATCAGCGGTGAGGAAACCCGCGGCGTGCACGGCCCGCAAAGGGGGCCTGTGTCACTGACACAGGTGACGGAAAAAGGCACCGTCTATACGCTGGATGAGATCAAATCGCTGACCGATGTCGCGCGTGAATTCAACCTCGCCACCCATCTGGACGGCGCACGTTTCGCCAATGCGCTGGTCGCGCTGGATTGCACCCCCGCCGAGATGACGTGGAAATCCGGCATCGACGCGGTTAGCTTCGGCGGCACCAAGAACGGCGCTGTCGGGGTCGAGGCTTGCGTGATCTTTGACCCCAAACTCGCCGCCGAGTTTGAGTATCGCCGTAAACGCGGCGGGCATCTGTTGTCGAAACACCGCTATCTGTCGGCGCAGATGCAGGCCTATCTGGCGGATGACCTCTGGCTCGATCTGGCACGCAAGGCCAATGCCCGCACCGCGCAATTGGCCGAGGGCCTGCGCGTCCATAATACGGCGCAAATGCTGTTCGACCCGCAGGCCAACATCATCTTTTTCGACATACCGCGTCGCGAACACCAGCGGATGCTGGCATCAGGCGCGGTCTATTACGTCATGTCCGGCGATCCTGACGCAGGAGACCCCGATGAAATGCTGACCGCCCGCCTTGTCACCGACTGGTCGATGACGGCGGATGGCGTCAGCCAATTCCTGACCCTGCTGCACGGATAATCGCCGCCACCTGCGCGGTATGGGTCAAGGGCAACATATGCCCTGCCCCCGGCACCACATGATCCGTGGCTTGCGTCATATGCCGCATCAGCCCCGCATGAATCGCTCCGATCACCGGCGGGCTGTCCGCACCCCGGATGAGACTCACCGGAATGTCCAGCGGGGCAGCGGTGATGCCCGCCGGATCATCCTCAATCTCAGGTCCACTGGCCGCGACCAAAGGAATGCGGTCCACCAGATAGACCTGCGTGCGCGGCGGGATTTTACCCCACGGCTGCGCGCCCCATAAAGCATTGAAACGCGCCGCTGCCGCCGCATGGTCCCCGCTTTCCATCGCCGCAACAAAGGGCCGGAACCCCGCCACATGCGCGTCATGTTCCATGGTCCCACGTGCGGCGGCGAAATAGACCGGCTCGATCAGCGTCAGCCGGTTCACCAGATCAGGACGTTCCACCGCCAGCCGCAGGGCAACCGTTGCGCCAAAGGAATGCCCGATCACATGGGTCGGCCCGTCGCAACAATCCGCCGCCATCGCTACGGCCTGCGCCTGATAGGGTGCGTCGTCCCAATCCGGGCTACGGCCATGGCCGGGCAGATCGAACAAAGTCGCACGTCCGCCAATGGCACCGGCCAAAGGCAGCAGGCTTTCATGCCGGGCCAACATGCAATGAACCATGACGACAGGCGCGCCGTGGCCCACGCTCACCTGATGCATCTGATCTTGCCGGACAGATGCAGGTCCAGATCGGTCAAACGATCCTCGCCCCAGAACCTTGCGTCGGTATCCGTGATGAAGAACGGCGCGCCAAAGGCCCCTGCCAGCACCGCATGTTCCAGATTCTGCGCATAGGTATCGGCATTGGTCATCATATCGCGATCCACCAGCGCAGGGTCGAGGCCGACCGATTGCAAACAATCGCGGATCACATCATCCTGACTGATGTCACGCTCCTCGGCCCAGCAGGCGCGGGTGATCGCATGAACCAGGTCGCCCACATCGGCACCGCTATTCTGTGCTGCGATGATCGCAAAGGACGATGGTGCCGGATTGGTTGGCCAGAAGGCAGGCTTCACGTTCAAAGGGAAACCCGCCACAGCCGCGCGACGCTGCAGATCCTGCAGACGGTATGCCTGCCGGTTGGGGTGCCGGTCCTTGGGCGGCAGGCCCCCGGTGCGGGCAAACAGCGCCATGATATCCAACGGACGGTAGGTTAACGTTGCATTATTTTTTTGGGCAATCTCTCTGGGTCGCAGGCCGCAAAGGTAGGTATAGGGCGACATCGTTGCGAAGTAGTAATCAATATGCGGCATTTTGGTGATCCTTGGGTCAGCGAAATCTAGGCGCGACGGTAAGCCTGTGCTAGGCGGTGTCAACGCCGCGAATCTGTCACACAGGCGTCATGTCCCCAGCTGCCAAAGGACCACCCCCAAATGCCAATCATTATGGAACCCAAGCTGATATCAGGGAATGCGAACCTGCCCCTGGCCACGGCCATCGCCCGCCGCATGTCGATGCACCGGGGCCGCGAGGTCAGCCTTGTCGACGCAAGGGTCGAACGTTTCAACGACGGCGAGATTTTCGTCGAAGTGTTTGAGAACGTCCGGGGCGAGGATATGTTCATCATCCAACCCACATCGAACCCCGCCAATGACAATCTGATGGAATTGCTGATCATCGCCGATGCCTTGCGCCGCTCATCCGCCGCGCGCATCACCGCCGTGATCCCCTATTTCGGCTATGCGCGGCAGGATCGCCGGTCCAAGGCGCGCACGCCGATCACCGCCAAGCTGGTGGCCAATATGCTGGTCGAAGCCGGTATCGAACGTATCCTGACCCTGGATTTGCACGCCACGCAAATTCAGGGTTTTTTCGATATCCCGGTCGATAACCTCTATGCCTCGCCGATCTACGCCTTGGATGCGAAACACCATTTCCGCGACCGGATGGATGACCTGATGATCGTGTCCCCCGATGTCGGCGGCGTGGCGCGCGCCCGCGATCTAGCGCAGCGGATCGATGCGCCCTTGTCCATCGTGGATAAGCGGCGTGGCAAACCCGGCGAAGTGGCCGAAATGACCGTGATCGGTGAGGTCAAAGACAAGGTCTGCGTGATTGTCGATGATATCGTCGATACTGCCGGGACGCTCTGCAAAGCAGCCGAAGTCCTGATGGAAAACGGCGCGAAAGAGGTGCATTCTTACATCACCCACGGCGTGTTGTCCGGCCCTGCCGTGGACCGGATTTCCAAATCGGTGATGAAAAGCCTTGTGATCACTGACACGATTGCGCCCAACGCCGCCGTGCGGGCCTGTGCCAATATCCGCATCGTGCCGACCGCACCGATGTTCGCGCAGGCGATCCTGAATACCGCCAATGGCACATCCGTGTCGTCGCTGTTCGACCACAAGACGCTGGGTCCGATCTACGAAGGGCTTTATGCCGCCGAATAAGGGCGGCTGAAACGCAAAAGGCCCCGGTGTCACAACCGGGGCCTTTTTGTTTTGTTCGTGGTGTCAGACCTTTGCGGTCAACCCGATGGCCGTGCCAATCGCGAGTGTATCGGTCAACACTTTCGCAGCATCCACCGCGCGGCTGCCGTCACCATCGGTGTCGGCCTGTGCTGCGGTCAGGGCAAGCTGTGCATCAGCGACCATCTGGTCAAAGATGTCCTGAGAAACTTCCCCGCGGGGAAGGGCCTGTTCGGCCAGAACCGAGACCGATTCCGCGTTGATTTCGGCAAAGCCGCCAGAGACGACATATTCATCGGTCCCGCCGGCATGCACCACGGCCAACAGGCCGGGGCGCAGCGTCGTGATCGTGGGCACATGGTTCGCCATGGCGGTCATATCGCCTTCGACGGCGGGAATGCGCACCTCGGTCGCCACGACCGAGGCCAGGCGGCGCTCGGGCGAGACGAGATCGAATTGTAGATTTGCCATATCGGCAGCTCTCCTTAAGCGGCGGCCGCAGCCATTTTCGCGGCCTTGGCCTTCACATCTTCGATGCCACCGACCATCAGGAACGCGCCTTCGGGCAGGTGATCATATTCGCCGGCCACAACGGCCTTGAACGATGCAATCGTGTCTTCCAACGGCACCTGCACGCCGGGCGAACCAGTGAAGACTTCGGCCACGTCGAAAGGCTGCGACAGGAAGCGTTCGATTTTACGCGCGCGGGCCACAGTCAGTTTATCCTCTTCGGACAATTCGTCCATGCCAAGGATCGCGATGATATCCTGCAAGGATTTGTAGCGCTGCAGGATCTGCTGCACGTCGGTGGCGACCTTGTAATGCTCGTCACCCACAATTTTCGGGTCCAACAGACGCGATGTGGAATCGAGCGGGTCAACAGCCGGGTAAATCCCTTTTTCGGAAATCGCACGGTTGAGGTTGGTTGTCGCGTCAAGGTGCGCAAAGGATGTGGCAGGCGCAGGGTCGGTCAAGTCATCGGCAGGCACATAGATCGCCTGCACCGATGTGATCGAACCGGTCTTGGTCGAGGTGATCCGTTCCTGCATCTGGCCCATATCGGTCGCCAATGTCGGCTGATAGCCCACGGCGGATGGGATACGGCCCAACAGCGCGGAGACTTCCGAACCAGCCTGCGTAAAGCGGAAGATGTTGTCGACAAAGAACAACACGTCAGAACCCGACTGGTCACGGAACGATTCTGCCATGGTCAGGCCGGACAGGGCCACACGCATACGCGCACCTGGTGGTTCGTTCATCTGGCCATAGACCAGCGCCACTTTGGATTTGGTCAGGTCGTCGGCGTTGATGACGCCGGATTCGATGAATTCGTAGTAAAGGTCGTTACCTTCACGGGTCCGTTCACCGACGCCCGCGAACACGGAATAGCCGGAGTGGACCTTGGCGATGTTGTTGATCAGTTCCTGAATAAGAACGGTCTTGCCGACACCGGCACCGCCGAACAGGCCGATCTTGCCGCCTTTGGCATAAGGCGCCAGCAGGTCGATGACCTTGATGCCTGTGACCAGCACTTCGGAAGCGGTGGACTGGGCTTCAAAAGGTGGCGCATCGGCGTGGATCGAGCGGCGCTCTGTCTCGCCAATCGGGCCCTTTTCGTCGATCGGTTCGCCGACCACGTTCATGATCCGGCCAAGGGTCGCATCGCCCACGGGCACGGTGATCGTGCCGTCCTGGTCGATGACTTCCTGACCGCGCACCAGACCTTCGGTGCTGTCCATCGCGATGGCGCGGACGGTGTTTTCGCCAAGGTGTTGCGCCACTTCCAGCACCAGCGGTTTGCCGTTGTTGTCAGTGATCAGCGCGTTCAGAATTTCCGGCAGGTGATCGGTGAACTGCACGTCAACGACCGCGCCGATGACCTGCGTGATCTTGCCTTTTGCATTTGCCATAGTTGTTTTCTCCGGGGTCTAGAGCGCTTCCGCGCCCGAAATAATTTCAATCAGCTCATTCGTGATGACGGCCTGACGCGAACGGTTGTATTGGATGGTCAGCTTGTCGATCATCTCGCCTGCGTTGCGGGTGGCGTTGTCCATGGCGGACATCCGCGCGCCCTGCTCAGACGCGGCATTTTCCAGCAAGGCGCTGAAAATCGCCGTCGCCACGCCGCGCGGCAACAGATCGGCAAGGATTTCTTCCTCTCCGGGTTCGTAGTCGTAAAGCGTCACATCCGCATCAGCGGCCTGATCGAATTTGGCAGGGATGATCTGCTGGGCGGTCGGATGCTGCGACACGACGTTTTCAAAGCGCGCGAAGAAAATCGTCGCGACATCGAATTCACCCGCGTCAAAGCGTGCCAGCACATCGCGCGCGATTTCCTGCGCGTTGATATAGCCCAGCCGTTTCACGCCAGACAGATCGATGTGGCCGATGAACAGGCTGCCGAAATCGCGTTTCAGCGAATCGCGGCCTTTTTTGCCGACTGTCAGGATCTTGACGGTCTTGCCTTCGGATTGCAGTTTCTGCGCACGGATTTTCGCAAGCCGGGAAATGTTGCTGTTGAAACCACCGCAGAGCCCGCGTTCGGCTGTCATCACAACCAGCAGATGCACCTGATTGCTGCCCGTGCCGGACAGCAATTTCGGCGCACCTTCTGCCCCGCCCACCGATGCCGCCAATTGCGCCATCACGGCGTTGAAGCGTTCGGTATAGGGGCGCGAAGCCTCGGCTGCGTCCTGGGCGCGGCGCAATTTTGCAGCCGCGACCATTTGCATGGCCTTGGTGATCTTGCGGGTCGATTTGACCGACGCGATCCGGTTTTTCAGGTCCTTAAGATTAGGCACGTTCTCGTCTCCTTATCTTAGGTTCACGCGAAATCGGCGGCGTAGGCGTCCAAAGCGGCTTTGATCTTGGCTTCTGCGTCACCTTTGATCTTGGGATCTTCGCGGGTGATCATGTCCAGCACGTCCTTGCCGGTGCTGCGCAGATATTTCAGCAGACCAGCCTCGAACCGGCCAACATCCTTGACGGCGATCTTGTCGAGATAGCCTTTGGTGCCAGCATAGATCACGCAGACGATTTCCGCATTGGTCAGCGGCGAATATTGCGGCTGCTTCATCAATTCGGTCAGGCGCGCGCCACGGTTCAGCAATTGCTGGGTTGCGGCGTCCAGATCGGACCCGAACTGCGCAAAGGCCGCCATTTCGCGGTATTGCGCCAGTTCCAGTTTGACCGGACCAGCGACGGATTTCATCGCATTGGTCTGGGCAGAGGAGCCAACCCGCGACACCGACAGACCGGTGTTCACCGCAGGGCGGATGCCCTGATAGAACAGGTCGGTTTCAAGGAAGATCTGGCCATCGGTGATCGAAATCACGTTGGTCGGGATAAAGGCCGACACGTCACCGCCTTGGGTTTCGATGATCGGCAGCGCGGTCAGCGACCCTGCGCCGTTATCTTCGTTCAGCTTGGCCGAGCGTTCCAGCAGGCGTGAGTGCAGGTAGAACACGTCGCCTGGATAGGCTTCACGTCCTGGTGGGCGGCGCAGCAGCAGCGACATCTGGCGATAGGCCACGGCCTGTTTGGACAGATCGTCATAGATGATCAGCGCATGGCGGCCATTGTCGCGGAAATGTTCGGCCATTGCAGTTGCGGCGTAAGGTGCCAGGAACTGCATTGGTGCCGGGTCGGAGGCGGTGGCAGCGACGACGATGGTATATTCAATCGCGCCGGATTCTTCGAGCTTTTTCACCAGCTGTGCGACGGTGGACCGTTTTTGGCCGATCGCGACATAGATGCAGTAAAGCTTGTCATATTCGTTGGTGGCGGCGTCGTTGTACGATTTCTGGTTCAGGATCGTATCCAGCGCCACGGCGGTTTTGCCGGTCTGACGGTCACCGATGATCAATTCGCGCTGGCCACGGCCAATCGGGATCATCGCATCGACGGATTTCAGACCAGTCGCCATCGGCTCATGCACCGATTTGCGCGGGATGATGCCGGGGGCCTTGCTGTCGGCGACAGCGCGGGCGGTGGTGTTGACCGGGCCTTTGCCATCGAGCGGGTTGCCAAGGCCATCTACAACGCGGCCCAGCAATTCGTCACCGACGGGTACGTCCACGATGGATTTGGTCCGCTTGACAAGGTCGCCTTCCTTGATCGCGCGGTCGGTGCCGAAGATCACGACGCCGACATTGTCGGTTTCGAGGTTCAATGCCATCCCGCGGATACCACCGGGGAATTCGACCATTTCACCGGCCTGCACATTGTCCAGCCCGTAAACGCGGGCAATCCCGTCGCCGACGCTGAGCACACGGCCCACTTCGGCCACTTCAGCTTCTTGACCGAAGTTCTTGATCTGGTCCTTCAGGATCGCAGAGATTTCCGACGCTTGGATCGCCATTATCCGACCTCTTTCATAGTGTTCTGGAGTGCATTGAGCTTGGAAGCGATCGAGGTGTCGATCATCCGGGAGCCCATTTTTACGATAAGACCGCCGATGATGCTTCCATCGACGGTTTGCTTGATAATTACGGTCTTGCCGGCCTGCGCTTTCAGCGTCGCGGCCAGTTTGTCGGTCTGGGTCTTGGTCAGCGACTTTGCGGTCGTGACTTCGGCGGTGATTTCACCGCGTTCAGCGGCCAGACGGTCCTGCAGCACGGCCAGCATCTGCGGCAGCACGAACAGGCGACGTTTGGCGGCCAGCAGCGCCAGCACATTGCTGGTTGTCGCTGACAGGTTCATCTGTTTCGCAATGGCAGTGATCGCCGTGCCTTGTTCGTCGCGGTTATACAGCGGCGATGTCAGCAAAGTGCGCAGATCAGCGCTTGTTTCAATCGCGGCTTGCAGTGCCGCGACGTCGTCTTGCAATGCGTCGATGGCCTTGCCTTCTTTGGCAAGGTCAAACACGGCTGTCGCATAGCGCGCAGCAATGCCTGTGGAGATACCAGCAGTTTCGGACACGTCCACCCTTCCGATGTCTTGGGCCCGGCTTTACGACGCCCAAAGACAGGGCAGCAAAGGGGCAGCTCATTAGGCCTTCGTTTACACGAAAGCGACAAAATCCTGCGCGAGATAGCAGAGGTGCTATGGTGTCGCAAGCACCATGCAACAAGAATCCACGCATCCTGCGTCGATATGGCCAGCCTGACGCATCCGCGCCGCGGTTTGCAGAAAAAACTGTCATTTATCTGTTAAATACGCGGATGCCCGGGGCCATGCTGCCCCTGCCCTGGCGGCCGCCGGGTCAGAACAGGTCGCGCCAGTCGGCGCCATCGAAACAACGCAGCTTTGCAGTTGCAGAATCAAAGTACAGTTCACCCGCCTGCGCCGCCGCCGGTTCCGGACCGGGAGCCAGCTGCAGCGCCTGCATCAGTTGCACCCGCCCAGAGCTGGCAGAGATCTTGATCGCAGGCACCCAATCGGCCCCATCTGCAGAGGTTTTGACGCTGAAATCATCATCCCCCGCCAGCCCCATTTCGGCCCGGCCCCCATAATCGGTCTGGAACAGCAGCGATCCGGTGTGATGTGGCGCAGCCTTGTTGATCTTGACCTGATGCCCGCCACCGTCATGATCCAGCAGCGTCGCCACGGCCCGCAGGGTCAGCCGGTTCACGGTATCGGCGCGGGCGTTGATGCCCAGTCCGGGCAGGTGCTGCAGATCGGGCAGCCGGGCTTGCGGCACCCAGCCATCTGCGGCCCAGACATGCAATGCCGCCACATCCACCACCCAGGCCCGCCAGCCCGGAACAGGTGCGACAAAAAGCCACCCACCGCCGCGCCATGTCGCAATCTGACCTGCCTGCCCGGCCCAGGCACCGCCCGCCGTCGCGGGCACCGCCCAGGCCTCGCCTTCGGCAGGGGCCGGTGGCGGTGCAGCCTCTGAAATGGAAACCAGCGTCAATTGCACGATCAGGTCGAGCAATTCGATCGCTTCGTTATGGGTGACATGTTTTTGCGCCTGCGCCGGCATGATGAACGGCAAGGACAGGTTGGGGGATTGGTCTGACATGGGAAAGATCCTTTTTTGGTCGGGAATGGCACAATCTACCTTTGCGCGGTTAAAATATGCTTGCGCGACCGTACGACGGTAAATGAAATGCTAATCTTGCCGCGACATCGCCGCTGTGGCTTGACCATCCCGACAAATCGCCGATGGTGCTGACCGACCGCAATCGGCGCGACGTGAAGGTGATTGATCAATGCATGTGCTTGTCACTGGCGGGGCTGGCTATATCGGCAGCCATACCCTGATCGAACTGATGGCCGAGGGACATGATGTCTGCGTGCTGGACAATTACGCCAATGCCACGCCAGAGGTGCTGACCCGAGTGCGGACCCTGTCGAATGGCCAGATCGCCGATTACCGCGGCGATGTACGCGACGCGGCGATACTGGACCAGATCATGCAGGATTTCGCCCCCGATGCGGTGGTGCATTTCGCTGGGCTGAAAGCCGTGAGTGAAAGCCAGCAAAAACCGCTGACCTATTACGATGTGAATGTCGGCGGCACGCTCGCGCTGTTGCATGCGATGGACCGGGCGGGATGCGGCAGGATCATCTTTTCCTCGTCGGCCACGGTTTACGGCGAACCCGATTACCTGCCCTATGACGAGGCGCATCCAACCCGCCCTGCATCGGTTTATGGCCGGACCAAGTTGATGGCCGAACAGGTACTGACCGATTGGGCCGGTGCCGATCCCGGCCGCAGCGCGGTGATCCTGCGCTATTTCAACCCGGTCGGCGCGCATGGATCGGCCCGGATCGGCGAAGACCCGCAGGACATCCCCAACAATCTGATGCCCTATATCGCGCAGGTCGCGGTGGGTCGGCGCCCGGCGCTGACGATCTTTGGCGATGATTACGACACGCCCGACGGCACCGGGCAGCGCGACTATATCCATGTCGTCGATCTGGCGCGCGCGCATGTCGCGGCGCTGGATTATGCCGGCAGAACCCCCGGCGTGCGGCCTTTCAACATCGGCACCGGACAAAGCTATAGCGTGATCGACATGGTCCGCGCCTTTGAACGCGCCTGTGGTCAGACGATCCCGACCAGACAGGCACCGCGCCGCGCCGGTGACATCGCCGCGATGCAGGCCGATCCGGCCCGCGCGCAGGCTGAACTAGGCTGGCGGGCGCAGCATGATCTGGATGCGATGACAGCCAGCACCTGGGCCTGGCAATCGGCCAATCCACACGGCTATGACGCGGGTTAACGCGCCCGGTTTTCTTATTTCCAGCAATACTCCGGGGTGAACCCCGGATGAAATCCGGGGGAGGGGCAGCGCCCCTGATACGGTGCATTTGACCCAATTTGTCAGCAAGAGCCACGGGATTGCCGCAATTTCGCCGTCTGACCGGCACGGCCGCCCCTAACCCTGGCATCATCGGTCCTGGGGGGGATTGACGATGACAGCACTTTTTCCGGTCAGATATCTGACCACAACATCCGATTCCGGCCGGTCACGGATCACCGATCTGGAGGTGATCCGCATCGCCGGGGTGGAAACACTGGTCAGCATCACCCGTTTCGACGGGGCGCTGCAAAGCTGGGCAATCGACGGGCCGGTGATCCGCAGCGGTGCCATGCTGGCACTTGCGGGCGGTGATCTGCCGGGCGGCACCGGTTCCATTACCACTCTTGGCACAGCGGGTGATCCGCTGCTGCTGATCGGCGGCGGGGCCGATGGCGGGTTTCAGCAGGTCGGCCTGATCAACGGACAGGCACAGGTAATCGCCGATATCCCGGCGCTGGCCGGGTTCCAGCATGGCATCACCCTCGATCACGTGGCAGGCACCCAGATCGTGCTGGGCGGCATGGCGGCGGCGGGCGGGATTGCCGCGCTGCATTTTGACAGTGGCGGGCAATTCGTCCGGCAAGGTCCGTCCACCGCCACCGATGGGCCGGTCACCGCACTGATCGCCGCCGATGGCTTTGTCTTTGCGGCTGATGAAGGCAGCAACAGCCTGACCAGCTGGCAGCTTGACCCCGCTGGCGCACTGAAGCCAGTGGCGCAGATAAGCGCCGATGACGGGTTATGGATCGCAGCGCCCAGCGCATTGCGCAGCGCCAGCGTGGACGGCGTCACCTATCTGGTGCTCGCCGCTGCGGGCAGCAGCAGCCTGAGCGTGATCGCGCTTGGCCCGCCGGGCGAGATGATGATCCGCGATCACCTGCTCGACACCCGCGAGACCCGGTTTCAAGGCGTCACCGCGCTGGATATCGTGACGCTGGACGGGCGCAGCTATGTGATCGCGGGCGGCGCGGATGATGGGATATCGGTGTTTATTCTGCTGCCGGGCGGGCAATTGCTGGCCCTGGCGCATCTTGCGGATACCACAGATATCGGGCTGGACAATATCAGCGCCATTGCCGCGCGCGGGCGCGACGGCGGGCTGGATATCTTTGTCGCCAGCAGCAGCGAGCCAGGGGTGACACAATTGCGTTTTGATCCCGGGCCGGGCGGCCGCATCCTTTCAGCATCACCGTCCGGGGGTGTGCTGACAGGGACCGACGGCAATGACATTCTGCAGGGCGGCAGCGGCAATGACTGGATCAACGGCGGGCCCGGCGACGATATCCTGCGCGACGGTACCGGATCAGATGTGCTGACGGGCGGACCGGGTGCTGATATCTTTATCATGACGCATGACGGCGTGCCCGACGTCATCACCGATTTCACCCTTGGCGAGGACCGGCTGGATCTGTCGCTCTGGCCGATGCTGCGCGATATCAGCCAGCTGACGATGAATATCACGCCAACCGGGTTCCGGATTGTCTATGGCGATGAAGAACTGATCATCCACAGCGCCTCTGGCGAACCGGTTGATTACCGGCAGCTGACCAATGCCGATGTGCTGGGCGGCATGCGCCTGCCCGGCATTCTGGCACCGGGTTTTCCCGGCCCGGCTGTGCCGCCGCCATCGCTGCTGCCGCCGGAGCCAGAGCCTGCGGCGGATCAGGGCGGTCTAGTGTCGATGCAGAACGCGACACGGGCGCTGGCTGCTGAAAATATCGCCGATCTGCGCAGTCTGTTCCACGGCAGACCGGTCCCGGTCATGGGCGACGACCGCGCGCTGATCGGCACCGGCGGTAATGACGTGCTGATCAGCTATGGCGGCAATGACCTGCTTTTGGGGCGGGCGGGCGATGACACGCTGATCGGCGGCGCAGGTGCTGATATCCTGATCGCAGGCAGCGGCAACAATGACCTGCGCGGCGGTGATGGACATGATCTGCTGATCGGCGGCCCCGGCGATGACCGGCTGGACGGCGGCCATGGTGACGATCTGCTGATCGCAGGCGGTGGCAATAACCGGTTGGACGGGGGCAGCGGTGATGATATGCTGATCGGCAGCGATGGCGATGACTGGCTGCATGGCGGTCGCGGCGATGATATGCTGTTCGGCGGGGCAGGGGCGGATACCTTTGTCTATAGCAAAGGGCATGACTGGATCATCGACTATGAACAGGGCATTGACCGGCTGGTCATGGGACCCGAAGCCTGGACCGGTCTGACCTCTGTCGCTGATCTGTTATTCGTCTACGGCAGTTGGGACGGGTTCCGCGCGACCTTTGATTTTGGTGATGGCAATGTCCTGTGGGTCGATGGCGTTACCGATTATGCCAGTTTCGCCGATGAGATATCGCTGTTCTGACCTTAGTTCGCGATTGATTGCACCGTTGTCGCCACCCGGAAAGCTGTCAGCGCAACGCCCAGCGGGCTTTCGGTACCATAGACCAGATCGCCATCCTGGACGAGGAACTTGCCTGCTGAAAACAACCCGTCCGCCGTGGTCAGATCCATCGTGAACACGATTCGTTGCTGCGGCGGACCGGAAATTCCATCGCGCACCTCGGCCCATTCATATTCACGCAGAATCAGCACACCTTTGGGATTGGCCGAGGCGGCAGAGACGCCACCGATCAGGGCCATCGCCTGCAATGCGGAAACTTCGTCCGCCGAAAAATCGATCACCGATTGCGACCCGGTCGCGCCCAGCGCCAGAAAGCTGCGGTCATCGGCGACAACCTGCAGCCGGTCGCCGCCGCGCACCGGGATATCCAGTTGCGGTTCATCCAGCAGGCGCCGCAGCGGCACGCCATAGACCTGCCCGCCCCTTGTCAGCCGGACCTGTGGATTGACAAAGCTCGGGTTGGCACCACCCGCCAGCGACAACAGGTCCAGAATGCGGAAGTTCCGGTCCGGGATCGCATAGATCCCGACAGCACCCACGCCGCCGGTCAGATTTGCAGAATTGCTGCGCCCGGCCTCGACCACCAACTGCACCTGGGCAGAGGGAATGGTGGGCAACAATTCTTCTTCGATCCGGGCGCGGGCGGCATCAGGTGACATCCCGGCAACCTGCAATTCGCCGATATAGGGCACAAAGATGCGCCCATCGGCGCTGACCTGCACCTGTTGCAACGGTGTGGACCGTTGCCCGGGAGGTGCCAGCAGAGAGTTTTCCTCGGCATCCCAGATCGTCAGTTGCACCACATCGCCGGGCGCGATCAGCAAAGAGGCGGGCTGTTCCGCCGCATTCAGCCAGCGTTGGACGGGAAGGTTGCGGCTGGGCCAGCTGCGCAGCATCGGCAGGCTGCCACTGTTGACGGGATAGACGGCGAAATCAAAGGCGGGCGTTTCACCTCTGGCGGCGATATTGGTATTGGCCGCTGCCAATACCTCTGACTGGAAACCCGCGCCGCGCGGCAAGCCACATCCCATAAGAGAGATGCAAGCCACTAGGGCCAACACACGTTGTAACATTTAACTACCTGACAACTACTTTTCTTGGACTAGAGCCGAAGATTCGGGTCACAGCAACAGCGGCGAAAACATAAGATAAGCAACGTGATATCGGCGCAACATAAAGTTTCGCAGGCCGGTGGCTGCGGCCATCAGAAGTCGATGGCGATGCCTTTCTTCTCCCAATCGCCGAATCGCACAGGTTCTGGGCCATCGCGCCCGCCCAATTCGCGGGGCATATCAGGTTTGGCTATTTTGCGCCGTGCCTCTGCTTCGGCCAGGGCGCGTTTTGCGGCGGGGGGCAGGTCGGCTTTGTGATCATCGGACATGGCGCTCTCCTTGTCGGCGGTCATGGATTCATATACGCCGCTGGCACCCAGCTTCAAGAGTGACCCCATGGACCAATCCGGCTTGCTGCCGCGCCGCAGCGCCCATCATCTGCTGATGCAGATCACGACCGAGGGCCGCCTGATGCCCGAATTGATCGCAGGCGGTGCGTTGGCGCAGCTTGCGCCCGACGACCGTGCCCGCGCCCAGCGACTGGCGACGGATGCGCTGCGCGGGCTGGACCGCGCCGACCGGATGCTGAAACCCTATCTGAAAAAGCCGCCCACTGATCATGTGATGAACGCGCTGCGGCTGGGTGTCATCGAATTGGTGCAGGGCGAGGCAGCGCATGGCGTTGTGAATGCCTATGTCGAACTTGTCGCGCGGCACAAGCGCAGCCAGACCATGAAGGGTCTGACCAATGCGGTGCTGCGCCGCATTGCCGATGAAGGGCCGGATGGCTGGACGAAACGCGCGGTACCGTTGACGCCCGGATGGTTGCGTCAGCCGCTGGTTGCAGCCTGGGGGCGGGATGCCGTGGCCGGGATGGAGGCGGCGCATTTCGCCGGTGCGCCGCTCGACCTGACGGCCAAAGGTGATCCGCAGGCGCTGGCCGATGCTTTGGGTGGTATCGTGCTGCCCACCGGGTCAATCCGGCTGGCGCAGGCGGGGCAAGTGTCCGGCCTGTCCGGCTATGATGCCGGGGCCTGGTGGGTGCAGGATGCCGCCGCTGCCATTCCGGTGAAGATGTTGGGCGATGTGGCGGGCCTGCGGGTGCTGGACCTTTGCGCGGCACCGGGCGGAAAGACCCTGCAACTGGCCGCTGGCGGTGCCGATGTCACTGCGGTTGATCTGTCCGAAAAGCGGATGGTCAAGCTGGGCGAGAATCTGGCGCGCACCGGGCTAACCGCAAAAACGATCGTCAGCGATGCGTTTGCGTATAGCGAGGGCGGTTTTGACGCCGTGCTGCTGGATGCGCCCTGTTCGGCCACCGGCACGATCCGGCGGCACCCGGACCTGCCCTATGCCAAGGACGGGTCGGAATTCGGCGCCCTGATCGAACAGCAGGAGGCCCTGATTGATCATGCGCTGACCTTGCTGCGCCCCGGCGGGCGGCTGGTCTATTGTACCTGTTCGCTGCTGCCCGATGAAGGCGAAGTACAGATGGAAGAGGCGCTGGCCCGCCACACCGGCCTGACGGTCACCCCAACCGCCCTGCCCGGCCTTGATCCGGCGTGGACCACCGAAGAAGGCGGGCTGCGCCTGCGCCCCGATTACTGGCCCGATCTGGGCGGCATGGATGGGTTCTATATTGCCGTGCTGACAAAGGCTGCGTGACAGCGCCTGCTGGCTTTTCTATGGTCCGCGGGAATCCGGGCAGCGCCGCCCCAACCCCAAGGCCGAAGCCAATGGCACATTCCATGACACGGCGGGACCGTCTGACCGCTTTTTTCGACCGCTTCCATGCGCGCCGCGCCGGGCGGGCCAGGGTGACCACGTCATTCACCATGCCGCCGGAACCGCGCGCCGTGGGTCTGGCCGCGCGGGGTAAACAACTGCTTGCCGGTGAGTTTCTGATCGCCGGGCAGCGGGTCAATGATCCTGTCCTGTCAATCTGGGATATCGCGCCGCAGGATCCGGCGGTGATGGCAGAGCTGCAGGGCTGCGGTTGGCTGGATGATCTGGCGGCGCTGGGGACGGAAGCGGCGCGCGCCCGTGCGCAAGGCTGGGTGTTTGACTGGATCACCCGCTATGGCACCGGCGACGGCCCCGGCTGGCAGGCGGGCAGTACCGCAAGACGGTTGAGCCTGTGGATCGGGCACAGCGATTTTCTGCTGCGCGGGCAGAGCAAGGACGCGACCGCTGTTTTCATGCAAAGTCTGGCGCAGCAGGGCCGGTTTCTGGCGCGGCGCTGGCACCGCGATGTCAGCGATATCGCGACTTTGGCCGGGGTGATCCATGCCGGGTTGCTGTTGCAGGGGATTGCCGCGCCGGTGGATGCCGCGGTGAAGGCGCTGACCGCAGCCAGCCAGCAGCAGGTGAATGCCGATGGCACCATCCCGAGCCGTAACCCCACCGCTTTGCTGGAGATCCTGACGCATCTGGTGGCCAGCGCGCAATTGCTGACGGATACCGACCGACCGGTGCCAACCGAATTGTCACAGATCATCACCCGGATCGTGCCGGTGCTGCGCGGATTGCAGCATGCCGATGGCGGGCTGGCGCGGTTTCACGGCGGCGGGCGCGGCGCGGAAGGTCAGGTGGACGCCGCATTGGCCGGGTCCGGGGTCAGGACACCGGCCACGCAGCCGACCGTGATGGGATATGCCCGCCTCATCGCCGGGCGCAGCAGCTTGATTGTCGATGCAGCGGCGCCGCCTGTTGGCCCCGCGTCGCGCGATGCCCATGCCAGCACCCTGGGGCTGGAGCTGACATCGGGTCGCCGCCCCTTGATCGTCAATTGTGGATCAGGCGCGCAATTCGGGGATGATTGGCGTCGCGCCAGCCGGGCGACGCCAAGCCATTCCACATTGGGGCTGGACGGGCTGTCATCATCGCATCTGGCTAAATCAGCGGATGAATGGCTGTCGGATGTGCCCGGCGTCGTACGCGCCGAAATCACGACAGATCAGGCTGGCCCCGGCCTTGAACTATCGCACAACGGTTATCAGCGCAGTCATGGTCTGACCCATGCGCGTATGCTGCATCTGTCCGGTGACGGGCGCAGCCTGACCGGCGAGGATCTGCTGACCACGCTTGGCCCCGAGGATGAGGCCCGGTTTGACCGTGTTTTCAAACAGACCCTGGGCGTGGGCATTGGCTTTGCGATCCGGTTCCATCTGCATCCTGATGTGACCAGCACGGCGACCCGCGACAATACGGCAGTGACTCTCTGGCTCAAGTCCGGCGAAATCTGGATTTTCCAGCATGACGGCGCGGCACAGCTGTCGGTCATCCCATCAGTTTATCTTGAGAAAGGCCAATTAAAGCCGCGCAGCACGCAACAGGTGGTTTTATCCGGCAACGCTTTGGCCTATGCGACACGCGTCAGGTGGTCGCTGGCCAAGGCAGAGAATACCCCGCTTGCGGTGCGTGATCTGGCCCAGGCCTTTCCGCTGGACGAAGCTGACCAGATCTAGAGGATTCCGATGACCGACCATGCACCCCTGCGCCGCGCGCTGCTTTCTGTTTCTGACAAGACCGGGCTGACCGAACTGGGCGAGGCTCTGGCGGCACGCGGGGTTGAATTGCTGTCCACCGGTGGCACCGCCAAGGCCCTGCGTGATGCCGGGTTGGAAGTGCGCGATGTCTCTGATTTCACAGGCTTCCCAGAGATGATGGATGGCCGTGTCAAGACATTGCATCCGGTAGTGCATGGTGGCTTGCTGGCGCGCCGCGATCTGGAAAGCCACCGCGATGCGATGGTGGAACATAATATCGGGCCAATCGATCTGCTGGTGGTGAACCTTTACCCGTTCGAGGAAACCGTCGCCAAGGGCGCGGATTTCGACACCTGTATCGAGAATATCGATATCGGCGGCCCTGCGATGATCCGCTCTGCCGCCAAGAATCATGCCTTTGTCGCTGTGGTCACGGATGTGCAGGATTATGCTGCACTGCTGGCCGAGATGGACGCCAATGACGGCCAGACCACACTGGCCTTGCGTCAGCAGCTGGCGCAAACCGCCTATGCCCGCACGGCGGCCTATGACACGGCGGTCAGCACATGGATGGCCGGGGCGATTGGCACCGAAAGCCCGCGTCGTCGGTCGTTCAGCGGCACATTCAAGCAAACTATGCGCTATGGCGAAAACAGCCATCAGCGCGCGGCCTTCTACACCGATGGCACAGGTCGTTCTGGTGTGGCGACAGCGGTGCAGCATCAGGGCAAGGAATTGTCCTACAACAACATTAACGACACCGATGCCGCGTTCGAGCTTGTGGCGGAATTTGACCCTGCGGATGGTCCTGCCGTCGCCATCATCAAACATGCCAACCCCTGCGGCGTGGCACGCGGCACGACCTTGCTAGAGGCTTATACCAACGCCTTTGACTGCGACCGAACCTCTGCCTTTGGCGGGATCGTGGCGCTGAACCAGTCGCTGGACGAAGCGACAGCCAAGGCGATTGTCGAGATTTTCACCGAGGTCGTGATCGCCCCCGGTGCGTCGGATGCCGCCAAAGCCGTATTCGCCAGCAAAAAGAACGTGCGCCTGCTGACCACTGATGGTCTGCCTGATGTGAAAGCCCCGATCACCACCTATCGTCAGGTTGCGGGTGGCATGTTGGTGCAGGACAAGGATACCGGCTTTGTCGGACTGGATGATCTGAAGGTCGTAACGAAGGTAGCGCCAACCGATGCGCAGATGGCTGATCTGCTGTTCGCGTGGAAAGTCGCCAAACACGTCAAGTCCAATGCCATCGTTTACGTCAAGGATGGCGCGACCGTTGGTGTTGGTGCAGGCCAGATGTCGCGTGTGGACAGCGCCCTGATTGCCGCAAAAAAGGCCGAACGCATGGCCGAGGCAATGGGCTTGCCCAAGCCGCTGACCATAGGGTCGGCCGTGGCTTCAGACGCGTTTTTCCCTTTTGCCGATGGATTGATGGAGGCTGCCGCCGCAGGTGCCACCTGTGTGATCCAGCCAGGCGGATCGATGCGTGATGATGAAGTGATCGCCGCGGCGGATGAGGCTGGCATTGCCATGGTCTTTACCGGCATGCGCCACTTCCGGCACTAGGAGGGCGAGGATGCGTCTGATGTTCTGGACTGGATTCTGGGTTTTTCTGATCGATCAGATCAGCAAGTATCTCGTTGTCCACTGGCTTGGCCTGATCAATGCTCCGAACGGGATTATCGAGGTCTGGCCCCCCTTCATCGAATTCCGCATGGCGTGGAATCGTGGGGTGAATTTCGGCCTTTTTGCGGATTATGATATGCGCTGGGTTCTGGTCGCTGTCGCTTTGGTGATCAGCGCCGGTGTGATCTGGTGGCTGAACCGCACAGCGGGTTCCAAATGGACTTATATCGCAGGGGGTTTCCTGATCGGCGGGGCCTTGGGTAATGTTATTGACCGGCTGATCTATGGCGCAGTGGCGGATTTTCTGAACATGTCTTGCTGTGGTATCAACAACCCCTATGCATTCAATGTTGCCGATGTGGCAATTTTTGCCGGTGCCATCGGCTTGGCCTTTCTGGCCGATGATGGCAAGAAACGCGCGTGACCTCTGTGGTCGCATACGGTAACCATAGGGCATAAAGCGGTTAGGACATTCTATGCGTGCCTTTACATTTTCTGTTTTCGCCCTTGGATTGCTGGCTGCCTGCGGCACCAACACTGACGATATGGCACCATTCGGGGCTGCAACGATCAGCCCGGCAGAGCAGGCCGTGACACCAGCAAACCCGCTGCAAAGACCGCCGACGCTGGATTTGCCGCCCCCGACGCCCGGTCAGGGCAATCGCGCCGACAGGCGGTGACCGGCCAGTCTCACAACCGCGTATAGCGGGTTGAACATCCGCACCGGCGGCGTAGCTTGTCACGCAATGAACCAAACCACTGGGGGCTTCGTGACACGCTTTTTCGCTGCAATATTTCTGATCGTGCTGGCGCTGGCCGCCAAGGCCGAACAGGTCACGACATTCACGCTCGACAATGGCATGGATGTCGTCGTGATCGAGGACCGCCGCGCACCGGTCGTGGTGCATATGGTCTGGTACAAGGTCGGGTCCGCCGACGAACCCGAAGGCCAGTCCGGCATTGCGCATTTTCTGGAACATCTC
The DNA here is from genome assembly GCA_017390475.1 of Loktanella sp. Taxonomy (GTDB): domain Bacteria; phylum Pseudomonadota; class Alphaproteobacteria; order Rhodobacterales; family Rhodobacteraceae; genus Yoonia. Next base: position 174,966 of record JAFPBO010000022.1, on the reverse strand, counting down.
ATGTTCAAGGGCACCGACGTGCTGGCCCCCGGCGAATTTTCGCAGGTGGTGGCGGCCAATGGTGGCAGCGACAATGCATTCACCAGTTTTGACTATACTGCCTATTTTCAGCGCATCGCGTCAGACCGGCTGGACCTGATGATGCAGATGGAATCGAACCGGATGAACAATCTGGCGCTGACCGAAGATGACATCACTTTTGAACGCCGCGTCGTTCTGGAAGAACGCAATCAGGTCACCGAAAGCAACCCCGGTGCGGTGGCGCGTGAACAATTCATGGCGGCGCAATATCAAAACCACCGCTATGGTATCCCGATCATCGGCTGGCAGCATGAGATTGAACAGCTGGATATGCCGGAATTGCTGGATTTTTACGGACAGCATTACGCGCCCAACAACGCAGTGCTGGTCGTCGCGGGTGATGTGGATCCTGCTGAAGTGCTGACGCTAGCCGAACAATATTACGGCGCGGTTCCTGCCAAGGCTGATCTGCCCGACCGTATCCGTCCGACGGAACCGCCGCAGCGGGCAGAACGGCGCATAACTTATGCCGACCCACGCGTCAGTCAGCCCTATCTGGTGCGCAGCTATCTGGCCCCCCAGCGCGACAACGGCGCGCAGGAACAGTCGGCGGCCTTGGTCTATCTGGCCGAACTTCTGGGTGGCTCGCCCTTTACTTCTGATCTGGGTCGCGCATTGCAATTTGACAACCAGATTGCGATCCAGACCAGCGCGTCCTATTCCGGCATGTCGCTGGACCGGACCACCTTTTCGCTGGCTGTGGTGCCAACAGATGGTGTGACGCTGTCAGAGGCCGAGGCAGCGATGGATGATGTCATCACCGCCTTTCTGGAAAGCGATATCGACCCTGCCCGGATGGATGCGATCCGCACGCAATTGCGCGCCTCTGAAATCTATGCGCTGGACAGCACTCAGGGGCTGGCGCGGCGCTATGGTGCGGCGCTCGCCTCTGGCCTCACGGTCGAGGACGTGCAGCAATGGCCCGACATCCTGCAATCGGTGACCCCGGAACAGGTCAAGGACGCGGCAGCGCAACTATTGAACCGCAATCAGGCGGTGACCGGCTGGGTCGTCGCCAGCCAAGAGGAGGCACGCTGATGCTGCGTATTCTGACAGCCCTTTGGTTTGCCCTGTTGGCAGGCACCGCACAGGCAGAGATTGATATCCAGGAAATCACCTCTTCTGGCGGGATCAACGCTTGGGTGGTTGAAGAACCCAGCATTCCCTTTGTCGCGCTTGAAATCCGTTTTCGTGGTGGCGCCTCGCTGGATGCGCCCGGCAAGCGCGGCGCGGTCAATCTGATGGCCGCTTTGCTGGAAGAAGGTGCCGGTGATATGGATGCGCAGGCCTTTCAGACCGCGCGCGAGGCTTTGGCAGCCAGATACAGTTTCCGCGCCAGCGACGATACGATCAGCATTTCAGCGCAATTCCTGACCGAAAATCAGGATGAAGCTCTTGCCCTGCTGGAACAGGCGCTGGTCAATCCACGCTTTGATCAATCGGCCCTAGACCGCGTTCGGGCTCAAGTGCTGGCTGGTATCGCCAGCGATGCGCTGAACCCGCGCAGCATCGCCAGTACGGCGCTGAATGCGGCGGCCTTTGGCGATCACCCTTATGGCACGCCGCTGGATGGCACCGCGGAAAGTGTCACCACGCTGACGCAGGATGATATGATTGACGCGCATCGCAATACGCTGACGCGTGATCGGCTTTATGTCTCGGTCGTGGGCGATGTGACATTGGAAGAGGTTGGACCGATGCTGGATGCGCTGTTGGGAGATCTACCCGCAGAAGGCCCGCCCCTGCCCGAGGATATCAATTTCGACCTGCCCGGCGGGGTTACGGTGATTGATTTCGACAATCCACAATCCTTTGCCCTGTTCGGTCATGAAGGCATGAAACGCGATGATGATGATTTCTTTGCCGCCTTCATCGTCAACCATGTGCTGGGTGCGGGCGGCTTTCAGTCCCGTCTGATGACCGAGGTGCGCGAAAAGCGTGGCCTGACCTATGGGATTGGCAGCTATCTGGCGACGATGTTCCATGCGGAAATGGTGTTGGGCAGTGTCGCATCCTCCAACGCGACCGTTGCCGAGGCGATCAACGTCACCCGCGATGAATGGGCGCGCATGGCAGAGGAAGGGCTGACCGAAGCAGAGCTGGACGCCGCCAAGACCTTTCTGACCGGCGAATATCCGCTGCGTTTTGACGGCAATGCCGCGATTGCAACGATCATGGTCGGCATGCAGATGATCGATCTGCCGCCGGATTACGTGATCAACCGCAATGATTATATCAATGCGGTGACGCTGGACGAGGTAAACCGCGTCGCGTCTGAACTGTTGCGGCCGGATGACCTGCATTTCGTTGTGGTGGGCCGGCCGGAAGGGTTGGAAAGCACCCGCTAAACCCCTCTCGCAGAATCGCGGCGACCTGCTATAACTTGTGGGATGAATACATCCGCCCCCCAGATACAGCCCCGTCCGGCGATCCGGCAGTTGGACGAAGCCGCGATCAACCGGATCGCGGCGGGCGAGGTGTTGGAACGCCCCGCCTCTGCCGTCAAGGAATTGGTGGAAAACAGCGTTGATGCCGGGGCAACACGGGTTGAGGTGGCGATCGCCGATGGCGGCAAGACGCTGATCCGTGTGTCTGACGATGGGTTTGGCATGGCGGCGGATGATCTGCCGCTGGCCTTGTCGCGGCATGCGACGTCTAAGATCGACGGATCCGATCTGCTGAACATCACCTCCTTCGGGTTCCGGGGGGAGGCGCTTGCCTCCCTCGGGGCTGTCGGCCGTTTGCTGATTACCAGCCGGGTAGCAGGCGACGCCGCGCACAGCATCGCAGTATCGGGTGGGCGGGTCAGTGAAGTACGCCCCGCCGCCTTGACCGCTGGCACCGTGGTTGAATTGCGCGATATGTTCTATGCCACCCCTGCGCGGCTGAAATTCCTGCGCACCGACCGGGCAGAGGCGCAGGCGGTGGCGGATGTCGTCAAACGGCTGGCGATGGCGGAACCTTTCGTCACCTTCATCCTGCGTGATGCATCGGGCGGCGACAACCGCGTGGTGTTTCGCGCCGATGCGCAGAGCGGCGATCTGTTCGACGCCTTGCACGGGCGGTTGCAGACAGTGCTGGGCCGGGATTTTGCCGAGAATGCCCTGCGGATTGACGCCGAACGGGATGGGTTTCATCTGACCGGCTATGCCGCTTTGCCCACCTATTCGCGCGGGGCCGCGGTGGCGCAATTCCTGTTCGTCAATGGCCGCCCGGTGCGCGACAAGATGCTGCTCGGGGCCCTGCGCGCCGCCTATATGGATGTGCTTTCGCGTGACAGGCATCCAGTTGCGGCTTTGTTTGTGGACTGCGATCCGACACTGGTCGATGTGAACGTGCATCCGGCGAAATCCGAAGTGCGGTTTCGCGATCCGGGTGTCGTGCGCGGGCTGATCGTGTCCGGCTTGCGCCATACTTTGGCCGGGGCCGGGCATCGCGCATCATCCACGGTAGGCACTGTAACTTTGGGCGCGATGCAACCGCAACCCAGTGCGCCGCGGGTCTATCAGATGGATCGCCCCAGTTTCAGCGCGCGGTCGATGACCTTTCAGGCGCAGGCACCGGGCTTTGCGGAAATGCCATCGGGGCGGGTTGAACCGCCAGTGGATGACAGCAGTGCCGATCTGCCGCTTGGGGCGGCCCGCGCGCAGGTGCATGAGAATTACATCATCGCCCAAACCGCCACGGGCATCGTGATCGTGGACGGCCATGCGGCACATGAACGGCTGGTTTATGAAAAACTGAAATCCCAGATGGCCGCAAACGGCGTGGCGGCGCAGGCGCTGCTGATCCCCGAAATCGTGGAATTATTGGATCATGAAACCGCCGCGCTGATGGATATCGCGGATGATCTGGCGCGGCTGGGTCTGACCATCGAACCCTTCGGCGGCAACGCCATCGCCGTGCGTGAAACCCCTGCGATCCTGGGTGAAATCAACGCCGCCGCGATGCTGCGTGATATTCTGGACGAATTGGCCGACCAAGGCGACAGCGCCAGCGTTCAGGCGCGGATCGAGGCGATCCTGAGCCGGGTCGCCTGCCATGGCTCAATCCGGTCCGGTCGTCGGATGCAAGCGGCAGAAATGAATGCGCTGCTGCGCGAGATGGAAGCGACGCCGCGTTCCGGCCAATGCAACCACGGACGACCGACCTATGTGGAACTGAAACTATCCGATATTGAAAGATTGTTTGGCCGCACATGATCCAGATTGGTGACGAAACCTACGCTTTCAGCGACCCTTTGGTGCTTGCGGTGATCGGCGGGCTGGCGGCGTTACTGCTGATCGTGATCCTGCTGATCACGGCCCTGCGGCGCGCAGGCACATCTGCCGAGGCGGTGACCTATGTCGCGCATCAGGTCGGGCGCATGTCGCAGGATATGATCGGGCTGGCGCAGGGGCAGAACCAGCTTGCGGGCAATATCCAGACGGTCAGCGATGCGCAGGCAAATGCGCAGGTCCGCGTAATCCAGACAATGGAGGCGCGGCTGGCCGAGGTACAGGCGCAGGTCGCCGAACGGCTGGCCGATAACGCGCTGAAATCGGCGCACTCGCTGGCCGAAATGAATGAACGGTTGAAGGAAACCCTGACCGGGAGTTCCGAGAAGACAACAAAGAGCCTGACCGAATTGCAGGAACGTCTGGCCACGATTGACCGGGCACAGACCAATATTGAAAAGCTGTCCGGCGATGTTTTGTCCTTGCAGGATATCCTGTCGAACAAGCAAAGGCGCGGGTTGTTCGGGGAAATCCAGCTGACCGATATCGTGTCCAAGGCGCTGCCGACGGATAGTTTCACCCTGCAGGCGACCCTGTCGAACGGCAAGCGCGCGGATTGTCTGGTGCATTTGCCGAACCCGCCGGGGCCAATCGTGATTGACGCCAAATTCCCGTTTGAATCCTATGAGGCTTTGGCGCGCGCTGAAACGCAGGAGCTGCAAAAGATCGCCCTGCGCGATTTGGGCAATGCAGTACGCAAGCATATCAAGGATATTTCCGACCGCTATATCATCGAAGGCGAAACCGCCGATGGCGCGATCATGTTCCTGCCGTCAGAGGCAGTTTACGCCGAACTGCACGCCCGACTGCCCGAGGTGGTGCGCGCCGGGTTTGATGCCCGTGTCTGGATCGTGTCGCCCACGACCTGCATGGCCACGCTGAACACGATGCGCGCGATTTTGAAAGATGCGCGGATGCGCGAACAGGCGGGGGCGATCCGCAAGGAATTGTCGCTGTTGGGTGGGGATGTTGATCGGCTTGTGACTCGGGTCGGCAATCTGGACCGGCATTTTGGGCAGGCGGCAAAAGATTTGGAAGATATCAAGATATCCGCAGAAAAGGCAGGCAAACGCGCGCATCGGTTGGATAATTTCGATTTTGCCGAAATTGCGCCGGATGATGCGCCTTTGCCGATTGCGCCGCGTGAGGCGGGGTAAACCCCGCCCTACAGATCACGAGCGTAGGGCGGGGTTCACCCCGCCCCCCGTCAAATCCCGATAAACCTTTGCGCCAGACGCGGCATGAACCCATTGAACCGTAACGGCGCATCCGTCGCGGCGAGGCAGATGCAATCCATCCCGGCCTCTGCCACCGGCGTATGGTTCAGATCTTCATTCGCGATCTCGATGTCACCAGCAGCGAAACGGTCCGTTTCATCGACAAAGGCACCTTGCAGCACAAGTGTCAGTTCCAGCCCGCGATGCCCGTGGTCTGGCACCGCCGTGCCTGCGGGAATGCGCAGCAAGCGTACGCTGGCGCCACTGGCTGTCGGCAGGACCATCTGGCTGACGCCGCCACCGACACGGCGCCATTTCACGCTGTCCAGATCCCCGCCAGTATATTCGCGCAATGGTGCGGGGAAGATACCAGCCGCCCGTTTTGGCTTGGCCGGTGCGGTAAATCGGGTCGCACTGATCCGCGACATCGCCGTGGCCAACGCATCCTCGGCCATGGAAACAGGATCGCTGTCAAGCATCACTTCGCCACCAACGGCATCATATCCGGCCAAGGCAGCGCGGCAGGTGTCGCACATGGAAATATGCGTGGCGACGACAAGGTTGAACGCCTCTGGCAGTGTGCCAGCGGCATAGCCCATCAGCAGGGCATCGGTCAGGTGGTGTTTGATCTTGTTCATCGTCATGTCACTTCATTGTATGGCGCAGGCGTTCCAGCGCCAGCCGTATCCTTGATTTGATCGTCCCCAGCGGCAGGCCGGTTTCAGCGGCAATTTCGCTATGGCTCAACTCACCAAAATAGGCGCGTTCGATCAGTTTTCTTTGCTCTGCGGGTAAAGCGGCAAGCGCTTCACCTAGTTGTTCCGTTTCCTGTTGCAACCCCATAGCATCGGCCTGATCAGGCTCTGCCTCAGGTCCCCAAGGTAAGTCCTCTGGCTCGGGACGCTTTTGTTTGCGCAAAATGTCGATTCGGCGGTTCCGGGCAATGGTAAATATCCAGGTAGATACACTCGCCTTGGACGGATCGAACAGATGAGCCTTGTTCCAAAGGGTGACCATAACTTCTTGCGCGCATTCTTCGGCCATATCGGGGCTAGCCCCCGATTTCATGAGGAACGATTTCACCCGTGGGGCAAAGTAGGCGAACAATTCGGCAAAAGCCGCTTTGTCCTGACGGTCGCGCACGGCGGCAACCTGTGTCACCCATGCCATCCGCTTTGTCGTTGCCTCTGCCGTCACTTGCCTTGCTCCCATGCTGCGCATCCGCGCGATGCTTGCCTTACCATAGACAGGCATCACCGGAACTGCATCAGCTTTCGCAAAGGTCAGTGTTTCGTTCAACATATGGTTATTACGCCACTAGTCTGACGCTGGATCAGGCGCAGAAAAAGTTTTTGCGTGATCCGACATTTTTCGCGCTACGTAACGTGTCTAAGAAGAACCCAAGCGAGGCAGCAGGAGTAGCCAGTGACATTTTTACGACCCGGGCCATGTGTGCCGCAAAAGATTGCCGTCATCGGCGCAGGCATTTCGGGCATGGGCGCGGCCCATGCACTGGCCACCGATCATCAGGTTGTGTTGTTTGAGGCAGAGAACCGTCTTGGCGGTCATGCGCGCACCCGGATGGCGGGCAAGAATGGCGACCAGCAGGTCGATACCGGGTTTATTGTGTTCAACTATGCCAATTACCCGCATCTGACGGCGCTGTTTGATCAGCTTGCTGTGCCTGTCGTCAAAAGCAACATGAGCTTTGGTGCGTCTTTCGGTGGGGGTCGGATGGAATATGGCCTGGCCAGTCTGGACGCGCTTTTTGCCCAGCGGCGCAATGCGGGCAACCCACGGTTTCTGCGGATGGTCCGCGACATCCTGCATTTCAACAAACATGGGCTGGCCGCCAGTCAGGATCGGGACCTGACCATCGGCGGGCTTTTGAAAAAGCTGCGCCTGTCAGATTATTTCCGCGACCACTATCTGCTGCCGTTTTCGGGCGCGATCTGGTCGACGCCGAAGGAAAAGATCCTCGATTTCCCCGCCCATGCGATGATGACGTTTTTCGACAATCACGCGCTGTTGGGTGCGACTGGCCAGCATCAATGGTATACTGTGGAGGGCGGATCGCAGGCTTATGTATCCCGGCTTGGCGCGGATATGGCAAAGCGCGGCGTGGAATTGCGCCTTGGCGCTGCCGTCGATGCCGTGCGCCGCAACCCCGCCGGGGTCGAAGTGAAGGCCAAAGGCGGCGATTGGGAACATTTCGACGAGGTGATCTTTGCCAGCCATTCCGACCAGACCCTTGCGATGCTGATTGATCCGTCAGAGGCAGAGCGCCAGATGCTGGGCGCTGTGCGTTATCAGCCGAACCGCGTTGTTCTGCATTCCGACACATCCATCATGCCGAAACGCCGTCAGGTTTGGTCATCCTGGGTCTATTCCGAGGCTGTGGGCCATCAGGGTGGCGAGATTGATCTGACCTATTGGATGAATTCGCTTCAGCCCTGGCTGAAGGGCGAGGAATTGATGGTCACGCTCAACACCCGCCGCCAGATCCGCGAGGAGTTGATCTGGGATGAGGTGACCTTGCATCATCCGGTCTATGATCTTGCCGCGCTTGCCGCGCAGAAAACAGCGGCGGCGATGAATGGCAGCAACCGGACATGGTTCTGCGGGGCCTGGATGAAGAACGGGTTCCACGAGGATGGTCTTTCCAGCGCCTTGGATGTCGTGGGCAAGCTGAACGCCCCCGACCGGATGGCGATGGCGGCAGAGTGAGCACAGCGGTCCATCATATTGCAGGCGAGACCTATCACGGGCGGCGCGGCGCAACGAAAAACGCGTTTCGCTATTCCATCGACTACGTGCTGCTGGATGCAGAAGCAGAGCTGACCACACCATGGCTGTTTGCGCGCAACGCCGCTAACCTGACGTCGCTGCATGACAGCGACCATGGCGGTGCGCCCAAACAGGGGCGCGGCGCGGTCTGGGTGCGCGATGTGCTGCAAGCGCATGATATCCCTGCCCCGTCGCGGATCATGCTGCTGGCGCAGCCGCGTGTGCTGGGCCATGTGTTCAATCCGGTGTCATTCTGGCTTTGCTATGATGCGGGCGGGCTGACGACGATCATCGCCGAGGTATCCAATACCTTTGGCGACCGCCATTCCTATCTGTGCCGCCATGAAGACGGGCATGCGATCACCAAAGCAGAAACGCTGGCGGCGACAAAGGTGATGCATGTTTCGCCCTTTCAGCCGATCGACGGCGGCTATGTCTTTCGTTTTGATATTCAGTCAGACAGCATTGGGGTCTGGATCGATTACACCCGTGGTAATGGCGGGTTGATCGCCACGCTGACCGGCAAACGCCGCCCGATCAGCAATGTATCGATCCTTTGCGCGGCCTTGCGCCGCCCGTTTGGGTCGCGCCGGGTGCTGGCGCTGATCCATTGGCAGGCGGTCAAACTGTGGTGGAAAGGCGCGACCTTCCGGTCACAACCAGCCCCGCCAAGGGATGAGGTCAGCCGGTGAAGGCGCTGACCGAACGCCTGCCCGCCTATAGCCTGTTCGCTGCGGTGCTGTCGGGGGCAGGTTTGCCGATCTATATCTATGCGCCGAAATATTATGCCGATACCTATGGTGTCAGTCTGACCGCGCTTGGCGCGCTGCTTTTCGCGTTGCGCCTGTTCGATGTGGTGCAGGACCCGGTGCTGGGCTGGATCAGTGAGAGGCTGCAGCGGTTCAAGAAAATCGCGATCCTGTTGACCTCTTTTGCGCTTGCATTGGCGATGATCGGCTTGTTTGCGGTGCCACCACCCATCGCGCCGATTGTCTGGTTCGGGCTCACCATCACCGGGCTGTTCACCGCCTTCAGTTTCCTAACGATCAATTTCTATGCGCAAGGTATCAGTAAGGCGGGCAATGCCGAGGGCGGGCATGTCCGGCTGGCGGCATGGCGCGAAAGCGGGGCCTTGCTGGGCGTCTGTATCGCAGCCGTGATCCCGACGCTGTTGATGGATGTCGCCCGCGATCCTTTTGCGGTCTTTGCCTATGGGTTTGCTGTCGTGACGATTATTGCCGCTTTTTTCATGTGGCCCGAATGGAAAGGCCGGGTCACGCAGGAACCATCCCAAATCCGCGATATCATTGCCGACCCCATCGCACGGCGTCTGCTGATCCTTGCGCTGGTCAATGCAACGCCGCTGGCCGTGTCATCGACATTGTTCCTGTTCTACGTCGAAAGCAGGCTAGGCGCCCCGGGCTGGGAAGGCGCGCTGTTGGTGCTGTTTTTCCTAGCAGCCGCGATATCGTCGCCACTGTGGTCGGCGTCGGCGGGGCGGTTCGGAGAAAAACCTGTGCTGCTCTCAGCCATGGTGCTGGCGGTCGCATCCTTTGGTTATACGCTGACATTATCGACCGGCGATGTGATCCCCTTTGCCATCATCTGCGTATTAAGCGGAGCTACGATAGGGGCAGACCTGACTTTGATGCCAGCGATGTTCGCCAAACGGATGTCGGTAATCTCGCCAACCGGGGGGCAAGGTTTCGGGCTGTGGTCGCTGGTGAATAAATTCACATTGGCTTTCGCCGCCGTGGTGTTGCTGCCGCTGCTGGAGCGGTCAGGTTTTGCCGCCGGGGCAATGGATTTGCCTGAACAGGCATTGATGACGCTGACGGTGCTTTATGCGCTGGTACCGTCGCTTTTGAAACTGGTGGCGATTGGCTTGCTGATCGGCACCAAGCTAAAGGAATAGAGGATGTCGTTTATCACCGCCGTCGTGATCGGTGCGACCCTGGCGGTTGTCGCCATGATCGCCAAGACGCGCTACGCATCCTTTATGGCGCAGACACCCGCCGATTATGCAGATGGCCCGCTGTTCGACATCCGTGACAAATTCAACGGCCCAATCATCTGTGAAGGCGTGATGTATGGCCCCACTGGCCGGGTGATTTCGCGATTTGTTGCGGATTTTGAGGCATCTTGGGACGGCAACACCGGCACGATGGTAGAAAAATTCCGCTATGACAGCGGCCTGCAACAGGACAGGTGCTGGACCCTGACCCTGTCGAACGATGGCAGCATCAAGGCCGAGGCACCGGATGTCATCGGCGCTGGCACCGGCCAACAGCAAGGTTCTGCCGTTGTGCTGAATTACCGCATAAAACTGGCCAAAGAGGCTGGTGGTCACGCGCTTGATGTTACAGACTGGATGTATCTGACATCAAACGGGTCGATCATGAACCGCAGCCAGTTCCGTAAATTCGGGATCAAGGTTGCTGAACTGGTCGCCACAATGCGGCCGCGCGATAAGGCCTATGCGGGAGAATGACGTGAAGGATTGGCAAGGAAAACGCTACTGGGTTGTCGGCGCAAGCGAGGGGTTGGGGCGCGAAGTCGCATTCTGCCTCAGCCGTGCAGGGGCAGAGCTGGTCGTTTCCGCGCGGTCCGAAGACCGACTGAAAGATATGGTCGAGGATCTGCCGGGCAAATCATCCTACGTGACCGTGGATGTGACCGACCGCGCTGCAGTTGAAAAAGCAGCACTTGAGGTCGGGCAGATTGATGGGGTCGTGTATCTGGCCGGCGTCTATTGGCCGATGAAGTCGCAGGACTGGGACAATGAAAAAGCTGACATGATGGGTGAGGTGAATTTCCTTGGTGCATCCCGTGTCGTGGGGTCAGTGATCAAAGACATGGTTGCCCGCGATGCCGGACATATCGTGCTGGTCGGGTCCTTGTCCGGTTTCCGAGGCCTGCCCGGTGCTATCGGCTATTGTTCGTCCAAGGCAGGGATGATGGCGCTGGCGGAATCGATGCAGGCTGATCTGCGCAACACCGGCGTTCAGGTCCAATTGATAAACCCCGGCTTCATCAAGACACGGCTGACCGAAAAGAACGATTTCCACATGCCTTTCATCATGTCACCGCAGGACGCCGCAAAAGAGGTTTTCGAACATATGACGACAGAAGGCTTCAAGAAAAGCTTTCCAATGATGTTTTCCTGGGTGTTCCGGCTGTCACAATTCATGCCGGACTGGATGTATTATCGGCTGTTCGGCGCAAAATAGCCCCAAACCTTTGCGCCAGATCAAGGCCGTTCGTGTTAAGATAACGGAATGCTGGCGCAAAGGAGACCCATTATGCTGCCAATTTCATCCGACAAGGTGGCCGAGGTCATCATCCTCGCCCGCGAACTTGATCGCGCCGAAAATGAGTTTGATGGCTTTGTCGATCAGCTGAACGAAGATGAACAGGCCGGGTTGGTCGCCGTCTTCTGGGTCGGACGCGGCACCTTTGAAGCCGACGATCTGGCAGAGGCGATCCATACGGCGCAACAACAGGCGACGACGCCGACTGCGCAATACCTCAAACGCTCACCACATCTGGCGGACCATCTGGAAAGCGGACTAGAGGCATTGGGCATCGACAGCAGCGCAGTCGAGGATGAACTTTACCGTCGGGTCTAGCGCAGGACGATGTTGCGATCACGCTGCATCACAGCATTCCCTTGTCGTAAACCGCCTGCACTGAAGGACGCGCCCGCATGTTTTGCGCAAAATCGGCAAGCTGGGGATAAGCGTTGATGTCCACGCCGTCGCCTTCCAGCCAGCACAAGACAACATAAAGATAAAAGTCTGCGATGGTCAGACCATCAGGCCGCAGATGCCAGAGCTGCTCCAGGTGAGCACAGCTGGCTGCCATGGTTTCAGGTACTTTGCGTTTCATGTCGGCATGGCTGGCGGCATCATCCGCCCAGCGCGCGCCGCGCCTGTTATGGGCGTGGTTCACATGCATCGTGCCGCAGACATAATACATGATTTCGCGCATCCGCGCCGCAGCGAAGGGATCGGCGGGGACCAGATCGGGCGCGATATATTCGAGGATCGCACCCGTTTCGGTCAGGATACCATCGGGGGTTTCCAGCACCGGCACCCGGCCTTTGGGGTTCACCTTGAGAAACGCAGGCGTCGTCTGGGCCCCTTGAGAAAAATCCACGAGGACAGCGGTATAGGGAATAGCACATTCTTCCAACGCTATGGCGACGGCGACGGAAATACTGTTCGGGCTATAATGCAGGGTGAACATCGGCTGGGCTTTTCAATAATGCGTCACGGCATGGCTGCGATCTGGCACATCTAAATGCGGCACGGCGTTGAAACTGGCCAGGATCGGCCCTTGCGGGATGACCTGCACCCGGTGCAGCGAGGAATTCTTGATCGGCAACAGGATATGCGCCATCCGCGTGGGATCAAGGTTCAGCAGATGCCGGATGATCATCCCGATCACCCCACCGGAGGTCACGCAAAGCACGCGGACACCGGGCTGTGCCGCTTCTGCCAATACGCCGGTCACGCGCTGCTCGAAAGATGCAAAGGTCTCCACACCCATAATCTCGGCCCGGTGCCAGGCCTGCATGACTTGGGGCACGTGAGCGGCGAATTCATCCGGGCCGGGGATCGGCACACCATGCACATCCTGCAAGGCACGGCCAAGGTTGAAATAATCCATCTCGTTCAGGCGCGGATCAATCAGCGGCGCGTCATAGCCGATGCCTGCCGCCGTTTCACGATGCCGCCGCAGACTGCCGCTGATTACTTTGTCGAACGGCCCTTCGCGGTCGCGCAGGTAATCGCCTAACCAGCGCGCCTGCTGATGACCTAGATCAGACAGCTTGTCATAGCTGTCTTCATCCCTCGCGGCCGAATTGGCCTGACCGTGCCGGACCAGAATGATTTCACCCATCGCACTCTCCTTTTGGTGACAGGGTTAAGGGCTGTGCGATGTGATGACAACGGCGCTGAGTGCGTCAGATCGGGTGATTTTCTGCGCTGCTGTGGGCCATTGAAGCAAACGAATGTTCACGCCAGCGTGAAGCTACAGAAATATTCACAGATATCAGCAATGTAGCGCCCAAGAACCCGTGATCAGATGTTGCGAAAGGCCTTGCCCCGTCTTTGCCGAGCCGCACCGATGTAACCAATAATCAGTGCGCAGATGCACAGTATATCTGACATGTACACATTTTTCTATTTTCAAGCACGAAATATGATCACATTTGTCACCGGTTTCGTGATCCCCGTGGCCCTTTCCGAATGCGAAGAAAAGACCGATCTCTGCCTCACCGACAGCGAAACAACACGCTGCCAAACAAAACCAAATCACGGCATTCCCGCCGTCATTCACTCAAAGGAAAGAGTATCATGTCCATTAAAGCATTCGCCATCGCCGCAGTTGCACTGGCCTCCACAGCCTCCGTCGCATCGGCAAACAGCTATTTTGAACTGCCCCGTGCCCAGAACACAAACGGCACCATCGAACTGGGCGTCGTGCGGTCTGCCGGCGACGGCATCGTCGAAATCTATGACTATCACACCGGCGAACAAGGCGCTCTTCTGGGCACCCAAACCGTGCGTGCCGGTGCCAATGACGGCGTCCGCGTCAACACCGGTGCCCCACTGCGCCGTGACGTGATTGCTGTATTGACCGTCGATGGCGAAGTCGTCGCTTCGGAAACATACCGCGTCAAACGCTAAATCCGGTATCTGACATCTCCCTGTCGGATCGGCCGCCTCTGCTTTGCAGGGGCGGCCTTTTTCATTCTGCCACCTGCAACGGGTTGTTCACCGATTCCGGTTATGGGATTGTCTGCGGTAACCAAGAAAACCAACATACAGGTCCCCCTTCATGCCCGCTGCCAAGCTTTTGCGCGACGTCTTTGGCTTTGACGCCTTCCGGCCCGGCCAACAAGAGATTGTCGAGGCAGTGGCGTCCGGCAGGAACACCCTCGCAATCATGCCTACCGGTGGCGGAAAATCCCTGTGCTTTCAACTGCCAGCACTGATGCGCCACGGCGTGACCGTGGTGATTTCTCCGCTGATCGCCCTGATGCGCGATCAGGTCCGCGGGTTACGCGAGGCGGGCGTCAGCGCCGGTGCCCTGACCTCCGGCAACACCGAAGAAGAGACAGAGGCCGTCTGGGCTGAACTGGAGGCCGGGACGCTCAAACTGCTTTACATGGCACCTGAACGGCTGTCTGCCGGTGGCACGACGCAGATGCTGCACCGCGCCGGCGTCAGCCTGATCGCCGTGGACGAGGCGCATTGCGTCAGTCAATGGGGCCATGATTTCCGCCCGGATTACCTGCGCATCGGCGAATTGCGCGAGGCTTTGGATGTGCCCTTGGCCGCCTTTACCGCCACGGCGGATGCCGAAACGCAGGCGGAAATCGTGCAGAAACTGTTCGCAGGCCAGCAGCCAGCAACCTTTCTGCATGGCTTTGACCGTCCCAATATCCATCTGGCCTTTGCCGCCAAGAACAGTCCGCGCCAGCAGATCCTGGCCTTTGCCGCCGCGCGCAAGGGGCAGTCGGGCATCGTCTATACCGGCACCCGCGCCAAGACCGAAACACTGGCGCAGGCGTTGCGCGAGGCAGGGCATACCGCCTGCCACTATCACGGCGGGATGGAGGCGGAGGACAGGCGCATCGTCGAACGACGTTTCCAGCAGGAGGACGGCTTGATCGTCTGCGCCACGGTCGCCTTTGGCATGGGGATCGACAAACCCGATATCCGCTGGGTCGCCCATGCCGATCTGCCCAAGTCAATCGAAAGCTATTATCAGGAAATTGGCCGTGCTGGCCGCGATGGCGCGCCCGCCGAAACCCTGACGCTGTTTGGCCCTGACGATATCCGCTATCGCCGCCAGCAGATTGACGAAGGGCTTGCCCCCGCTGACCGCCGTGCCGCCGATCATGGCCGACTGAACGCGCTGCTGGGGCTGGCCGAGGCATTGCATTGCCGCCGCCAAACGCTGTTGACTTACTTTGGCGAAACCAGCGAGGCCTGCGGCAATTGCGATCTGTGCGACAAACCGGCAGAGGTTTTCGACGCCACCACGCCGGTTCGCATGGCGTTGTCCGCCGCGCTGCGGACCGAGGAATATTTCGGCGCGGGCCATCTGATCGATATCCTGCTGGGCCAGCCCACGGACAAGATCAAGGCCCGCGGCCATGACAGCCTGCCGACCTATGGCGTGGGCAAGGAGTATGACCGCCGCCAGTGGCAGGCTATTTTCCGGCAGATGATGGGGCATGACCTTTTGCGCCCCGACCGCGACCGGCATGGTGCGCTGCGCATGACCGACCACGCCCGCCCGATCCTGCGCGGCGAGACACAGATCATGCTGCGCCACGATACGATTACAGCGGCTAAGGGGTCAGGGCCGAAGGTCCACACTTTGGTCAGCGAAGACGATGCACCGCTGCTATCCGCGCTGAAAGCCAAACGCCGGTTTCTGGCCGAACAGGCAGGCGCGCCTGCTTATATCATCTTCAATGACAAGACGCTGATTGAAATGGCCGAGAAACGTCCTGCGACGCTCGATGATATGGCGCATATTGGCGGGGTCGGCGCCAAGAAACTGGAAAGCTATGGACGTGCTTTCCTGGAGGTGATCGCGGGCGAGGCACAAAACCTGCATCCCAGCCGCCGTAAACTGGCAGGCCGGGATGAGGGGTTGGTCTACGACCGCCTGCTTGCCGCGCAAAACGCCCTGCTGCGCGGCCCGCATGGCGCGGATAAACCGATGACCTGTTCGGCCTCGATGCTGGCCAAGGTCGCGCAATTGCGCAATGCCGATATCACCAGCCTGACAAGGCTGATCGGTGATCGACATGCAGAGCGGTTTGGCGATGCGTTTCTGGAGGTGTTGGAGGGCAATGACACCTGAGAAACATTTGCGCCCCGAAAGACACACTTTAGACGGTTGTGCGAAAAATAGTTTCTCGCCTTGCGTGTCCGACCATGATTGTTGAAAGTTCTAGAACAATCAACATCAGGACTTATGGTATGAAATTTCAGCTTTTTGGCGCTTTTGGCGCGATCGTCGTTTTGTCTGCGTGTGGTGGGTCAAGTTCAAGTGAGAATGTCGATGCTCGGGTGTCGCTGGACACGCTGAAGGACCGCGTTGTCGTGGCGCGAAACACCTTTTCTTTTGAAAATAACGACGGGTTTGATGAAGTAACTCCCAGCGCCTTCAGCCAGCTTCCTGCTGCGGGGTCGTTCAACTACACGGGTGTTGCTGTTGTTGTGACCGGTGTGGACACTAGCGATGATTTCTCTCGCACAGAGTTTGCAGCAATCGGGTCGTCAACGATGAACGTGAATTTTGGCAGCCAGCGCATCACCGGCGGCGCGGATAACTTTTTTGAGTTGAACAATCCTGATACCGCATTTCAAGATGACACGCTGGCCAGCCTTCAAGCCGTGACAGGTGAAAGGATCGAGGGAGCGCTGACCTACCAGTTTGATCAAACTGCGCAGGGGCAAAACAATTATTCTGGTTCAATCACTGGGACGTTGTCGCCGCGTAACGGGCAGCAGGTTGCTGTAAACCAACTGACGGAAGGGTACTTCACAGGTGCCGGTGGCGAAGGGTTCATCGCTGTGCAACCCGAAGAGATAACTGTCGGCCCTGTTGTGCCGGGCACCCCGTTCGAAGCCGTTGGCCTGCTGATGACCCGCGACTGACCTCTCTGCCCTACCCCAAATACGGGCCGGGTATTCAAATAATCTCATCCTCATCGAACAGCGGCGCTTCTTCCAGTTGCGCCGCCAAATCGCCCACGGCGGCCTCTGCCGCACCTGCGGATTTGACGGCGGCGACGTGGAACAGGGCATCGCCTTCATGCACGATGGGCATGACGGCGCGGCCCACGATGATGCCTGCATGGCCGGTGCGCACCTCGACCTCACCGCCACCGAACGGGTCGGAAATCGCGGCGACCAGATCATCCAGCGCCACCACATCGCCTTCGGCCTTGAACATACGCAGCAGACCACCCGCAGGCGCGCGCACCCAATGGCTGTCGGAACAAACCATAGGCCGCGCCTTAGCGGCAGCGATACCCGCCTTGGGCAGAAGTCCGACGTCTTTCAGCACACGCAGGATGCCCGCCAGTCCGGCGCGGACAGACATTTCGTCAAAACGCATCCCCTCGCCTGCTTCATAAAGCAGGACATCGACGCCTTTCTTCTTGGCCTCTAACCGCAAGGACCCGTCGCGCAAAGCGCTGGTCAGGATCACCGGCGCGCCAAAGATACCGGCAAGGCGCATGGTTTCGGGGTTTTTGCCTGACACCCGGACCTGCGGCAGGTTCGTGCGATGGATCGCGGCGGAATGCAGGTCGATACCCAGACTGCAACGTTCGACAACCTCTGACATGAAAATATACGCCAGCCGCGACGCGAGCGATCCATGCGGCGAGCCGGGAAAACAGCGGTTCAGGTCGCGCCGGTCGGGCAGATAGCGCGAATGGTTCAGAAAGCCGAACGTGTTCACAATCGGCACCACGATCAGCGTGCCTGCCACGTTCTTCAGCGTCCCGGTGCGCAGCATACGGCGCACGATCTCGACCCCGATCACCTCATCCCCGTGAATCCCAGCGCTGACAAAGACCACTGGCCCGTCCTTGCGCCCATGGATCACATGGGCCGACAAGGTGACAGGCGTGTGATCCGACAAGGTGCTGACGGGGATATTGACAGTCTTGCGGGTTCCGGCAGCAACCTCGACGCCGGCAATCGTAAACGGGGCGCGTGACTTCATCCTTTGCCTTTGGTCTTGGTGGCGTTGGGTTTGGCGTTCTTTTCTATATATTCGATGATCTTACCGGCGATATCCAGCCCTGTCGCCTTTTCCACACCTTCGAGCCCCGGGGATGAATTCACCTCCATCACCACCGGACCGTGATTGGCGCGCAGCATGTCCACACCGCAGACATTCAGCCCCATCGCCTTGGCCGAGCGGATTGCGGTCGAGCGTTCCTCGGGCGAGAGTTTGATCAACTGCGCCGATCCGCCGCGATGCAGGTTAGAGCGGAATTCCCCCTCTGCCCCGGTGCGTTTCATCGCTGCAACAACCTTGCCACCGATCACGATGGCGCGGATATCGGTGCCGCCCGCCTCTTTGATGAATTCCTGCAGCAGGATGTTCACACCCGCACCGCGAAACGCCTCGACCACGGATTTGGCGGAGCGGTCGGTATCTGCCAGAACAACGCCGATGCCTTGGGTGCCTTCGAGCAGTTTGATCACGACAGGCGCGCCACCGGCGAGTTTCAGGACTTCCTCGGTCTGGCGCGGGTCATGGGCGAAGGTCGTGACCGGCAGGCCGATACCATCGCGCGCGAGGAGCTGCATCGACCGCAGCTTGTCCCGCGACCGGCCGATGCCGACGCTTTCATTCAGCGGGAACACGCCCTGCATCTCGAACTGGCGCAGCACAGCCATGCCGTAGAAGGTGACTGATGCGCCGATCCGGGGAATGACGGCATCATAGCCCACCAGTTTTTCGCCGTTGTAATACACTTCCGGCCTGCGCGAAGCGATGTTCATGTAACACCGCAGAGTGTTGATGATATCGAGCGTATGGCCACGCGCTTCGGCGGCCTCTTTCAACCGCCGGTGGGTGTAGAGTTCGGCGTTGCGGGCGAGCATGGCGATTTTCATGAAGCGGGGCTTTCAAATTGCGGCTTTTCACTGACCAGAAAGGATTGTCTGGCATGAACGGCGATGTTTTTATGACGCAGCGCCCGACGCCCCAGGATCAGTGGAAACCGCATCGTGCCTCTGTCGGTCAGAGATATGTCGATCTTCCACTTGCGTCCGGCAAGAATCATCGGGGTGCGGATCACGATCCGGGTTTCCGGCGTGCCGCTGGTATTGGTGATATCACGTCTTGTGAAGACGGGAAATTCACAGATGCGCGGGGGCGTGCCGGGGATATCGGGGCTGCGGAAGCGCACCCATTTGATCCCGTCGCGCTGGAAGGTTTCGATCTCATCCGCATGCAGCGCCGTAGTCTTCGCACCAGTATCTACCTTGACCGCGAAATCCTGCAAGCCGAGGTCGGGCAGGCTGATACATTCCAGCCAGCCGATGATCAGCAATGGGGTCTCCGTCTTGGACGATTTCATCGGGCCATCCTGCAGCGTTTCGGTTCAGCCACATTGCGCGATCCGCATCCGCTTGACCAGTGCTGCACAGCCGCATAACCAGCCGCCAACAGATTAAGGGTAAGATCATGGCGCGCAGACGCAAGGGACGCGATATTTCAGGCTGGCTGGTGGTGGATAAACCGGCGGGGATCACCTCGACCACGGTGGTCAACCGCGTGCGGTGGGCGTTCGAGGCGAATAAGGCCGGTCATGCCGGCACGCTCGACCCTGAGGCGACAGGCGTGTTGGCCGTGGCATTGGGCGAAGCGACGAAGACCGTGCCCTATATCACCGATGCGCTGAAGGCTTACGTCTTCACCGTGCGGCTGGGGCAGGCAACCAATACCGATGATGCCGAAGGCGAAGTGATCGCGACCAGCGACCTGCGCCCCGATGATGACGCGATCAAGGCCGCCTTGGCCGGGTTTGTCGGCGATATCATGCAGGTGCCGCCGCAGTTTTCCGCCGTCAAGGTCGACGGCCAGCGCGCCTATGCCAAGGCGCGGGCGGGCGAAGAAATGGAACTGGCTGCGCGCCCTTTATGGGTCGAGGAATTGCTGCTGGCGGACAGGCCCGATGCTGATCATGTCGTTCTGGAAATGACCTGCGGCAAGGGCGGCTATGTCCGGTCCATTGCGCGAGATCTGGGGGATGTGCTGGGCTGCAAGGCACATGTCCTCTCGCTGCGCCGGATCTGGTCGGGGCCGTTTCGGGCAACAGATGGGATCACGCTGGATCAGATGGATGCGATTGCGCGGACGCCTGAACTGGATGCGCATCTGTTGCCGTTGGAAGTGGGACTGGCCGATCTGACCGAGGTCCGCTGCCCCGCCGAAAGCATCGCGAAACTGCGCAATGGCAATCCGGCAACGGTGATCGCCAATGGCGTCGAATATGGCGAGGAAGTCTGGGCCAGCCATGACGGCCAGGCGATTGCCATCGGCAGCTATCGAGGTGGCGAACTGCACCCGACGCGGGTTTTTGTCGCGTAAGGTGGATTTTTATCCACCTTACCTGCTACGCGCATGATCATCCGCCATCATATTAGCGATCACACCAGATCTACCGCGACCTATTCAGATTGCGAAAACTACCGTTACGATCTGACCCGGATCTGGGATGCGCAAGGCCAGCGTCTGACATTCGTCATGCTGAACCCGTCCAAAGCCGACGAAATCCACAACGATCCCACCGTAGAACGCTGCGAGCGCCGTGCGCGCGCCTTGGGCTACGGGGCGTTTCGGGTCACCAATATCTTTGCATGGCGCGACACGGACCCGCGTGCGATGCGGCGTGCCGTTGATCCAATCGGCCCTGAAAATGATGCCATGCTGATCGCAGCCGCAGATTGGGCCGACCAGATCATTGCCGCCTGGGGCACGCATGGCGCGCATCTGGGGCGCGGGCCGCAGGTGGCAGAATTGCTGCACCGGACCGGCACGCCACTGCTGACACTCGGCTTGACCAAGGACGGGCATCCGCGTCACCCTCTCTACGTCAGCTATGCGCAGCAACCCGAGCGATGGAGCGTCACATGATCCAAGGTTTCACCCAATCCTATGTCACCTGTGACGATGTCACCCTGTCAATGCACCGCACAGGTCAAGGTACGCCGCTGATCCTGCTGCATGGCTATCCGCAGAACCATCATTGCTGGGAAAAGGTCGCACCTGCCTTTGCCGCGCATTTCGACGTGATCATTCCTGATCTGCGCGGCTATGGCGACAGCGACGCACCAGCCGATGATGCGGATCACAGCACCTACTCCAAACGGCAGATGGCGGCGGATATTGCGGCGCTGATGGATGCGCTGGGGCTGGACCGGGCGCATATCCTTGGCCATGACCGGGGCGGTCGCGTCGCTTACCGCTTTGCGCTGGACCACCCCGACCGGATCATCCGGCTCGGAATTATCGAGATCGTGCCGACAGGCGATTTCTGGGCTAATTGGTCGGCTGATCTGGCGTTGAAAGCCTATCACTGGACCTTTCTGGCACAACCCGCACCGCTGCCCGAACGGATGATCGGCGCTGATCCTGCTGGTTATATCGACTGGACGCTGCAATCCTGGACCCTGGGTAAATCACTGGCGGTGTTCAGTGACGCGGCCCTTGCCAGCTATCGCACACAGGCGGCGGATCCTGCGCATTTGGCCGCAATGTGTGCGGATTACCGGGCAGGTGCAACGTTTGACCGGGCGCTGGATGATGCGGACAAGGCTGCCGGGCGCAGGATCGCCGCCCCGTTGCATTTCCTGTGGGCGCAAAGCGGGTTTCCGGCACAGACTGGCGATCCCGCAGCGCTCTGGCAGCCGTGGGTCAATCACATGACCGACGCATCCTGTGTTTCCGGGCATTTCGCTATGGAAGAAAACCCAAAGGCGGTGACCGACAGCTTTATGCCGTCCTTTAACATGCGTTAACTATTCGATTCGTTTTCGGAACGGATCAGGAACAGAACGTGATACCATCACCAGAGGTAAATTTTGTAACGATTCTGCTGGTTGGGTGCGCTGATGTTGGCGATTTTGGGGATGATGGGATTCGTGCTGGGCGCGTTGCTGTTTGGCGATGACAGCACTGAAAAAGATGATGACAACAGCGCAGCCGAAGACGACACCGACACCCCCGAGGTGGAACTGACCTCACTGGATGACCTGCTGGCCGCCAGCGATGATGAGGTGATCAGCACGGTTGCAGACCGCTTTGCCACGCTTGAGCCCCGAATGATCGCCCTGGCCGATCTGATAGAGGTCAGCGATGATGATACGGTCCTGTTTGCCGATGACAGCGATAACCTGATCGTCACCGGGGCCGGAAATGACTATATCCACGGACGTGATGGCGATGATGTGATCGTTGCCGGTGCAGGCAAGGACATCCTGCATGGCGGACGCGGCGATGATATCCTGTTCGGCGGGGCAGGCGATGATGAACTATATGGTCATGTCGGCAATGACATCCTGTTCGGCGGCGATGGCAATGACCTGCTGGTGGGTGGCGATGGTGACGACATCCTGATCGGTGGGGCGGGTGATGACGTGCTGATGGGCAGCTACGGCAATAACATCCTGATCGGCGGCCCCGGCGCTGATACGCTGCTGGGCGGGCCGGGCAATGATATCCTGATCGACCGCGATGATCTTGACATCGATTATCTGAATGGTGGCGCTGGCGATGATTATCTGTCCGGCGGACCGGGCGATCATCTGCATGGCGGCCCCGGTGTCGACATCTTCAACATGCGCCCCGGCATGGCAGTCACTTTGCATGATTATGACCCGGCAGAGGATCGGATCGAGATCGAATACAGCGGTGAACGCCCCGTGTTGACCACCGGGCTGGCAGAGGACGGCACATTGCTGCTGGCCAATGGCGATGTGATCGCCAAACTAACCAATTTTGCCGAACCCGATCTGGCAGCGGTGATTTATCTGCAGGTATAAAACGCTTTTCTTTTGCGTCGAATTCCCTTATGCGCAGCCATCCGCGCGGAGATATTCCGGGCGGCACCTCCACGGGCCTTGCTGGACGACATCCCGGCTTGCGCCATTCACCCTTTAGACAAGGAGACCCCGATGTCGATTACTGCCGAAGAAAAAACACGGATCATGAAAGAATTCGCAACCAAAGAAGGCGACACCGGTTCGCCCGAAGTGCAAGTTGCGATCCTGTCCAGCCGCATCGCGACCCTGACAGAGCATTTCAAGACCCACAAGAAAGACAACCACGGTCGCCGTGGTCTGCTGAAAATGGTCGCCCTGCGCCGCAAGCTTCTGGATTACACCAAATCCAAGGACGAAGCCCGCTATCAGAACCTGATCCAGCGCCTCGGCCTGCGCCGGTAACGCGCGACCCGTTGTACGAACCCGGAAACGCTCGTCCCCTTGGGGCGGGCGTTTTTGCTTTATCGGGCTGGCAGGATGAAGTCGGCGGCGACAGGATAATGATCGGTGGGCCATTCACCGGCAAACTTTTCGCGCAACACGAAAGGCCCTGCAGCCAGCCAGGGACCCCCGACATAGCCTAGATGATCGATCGCGCCGAACAGGTTCAGCCCGCGATTGAAATGAAAGGTTGATCCGCGCACCGGCGCATAATCCACCCCCAGATCGCCGAGGGTTTGCAGGATCGGTGATCCGAGCCGGGCATTGAAATCCCCCACAACGAACAAGGCTTCGTCCGCCGCGATCCAGGGTGCGATCCGATCGGCAACCAGCGCGATGGATTGCTGGCGGTTCGACAGGCTGGCGTAATCGGTATGCAGGTTCACCACGCGAAACATCGCGCCGGTGTCGCGGTCGCGGAATTGAGCCCAGGATGCAAAAGCTGGATAGGATCCGTTGAATGTGCGGGAATAGATTACATCAGGTGTGTCGGAAAAGAAGAACCAGCCTTGATCCAATACCTCCAGCCGGTCGGTGCGATACAGGATTGGCTGGGTTGATGGAAACCGGTCCACCGGCCCCACAGCAGCAGCGGCATAGCTTGGATTATTGGCCAGTAGCCAGTCCAGCGTCAGATTGACGGCCCCTTCCGATCTGCCACCAAAGCTTTCCATTTCCTGCAACGCCATCAGATCAGCGTCCACCGCCTTGAACGCCAGATCCAGTGGGCCTTTGCGCCGATCCCAATCCGCCACAGACCATGGCCCGGTAGCGCGCCCAAGAATAATGTAGTGCACATTATAGCTGGCCAGTCGCAATGTTTTCGGCGCAGCCTCCGGCACTGGATCGCTGCCGGAATTGCGCACCTGCTGGCAGCCGACGATGGTGACCAGCACCAGGATCAGACCCGCCGTGCCCCTGATGAGTTTTTTCCACATATCCGCCCCAATCTGCGCTGCAATGCGGTGAAACCTAGCCCCTCTTCCCAAACAGGCCAATATCCGTTAAGTCCCGACCATCTTTGACAAGCCCGGCGCCCGCATCCCAGCGCCGATACAAAGAAGATACAGGGATGAGGGGGAATACGCCCCCTACGCAAAATGGGCTGCGGCCCGACTAGGACATGATGATGTTTAACGAAGTGAAAAAATCTATGCAGTGGGGCGAAGAGACGCTTACACTCGAAACCGGCAAGGTTGCCCGTCAGGCTGACGGGTCGGTCATTGCCACGCTGGGCGAAACCAGCGTGATGGCCAATGTGACCTTTGCAAAGGCGCAAAAGCCGGGGCAGGACTTCTTCCCGCTGACCGTGCATTACCAAGAGAAATATTATGCCGCCGGCAAAGTGCCAGGTGGCTTTTTCAAGCGCGAAGCGCGTCCCACTGAAAAAGAGACGCTGACATCCCGCCTGATCGACCGCCCGATCCGCCCATTGTTCGTCCCCGGCTTCAAGAACGAAGTGCTGGTGATGTGTACGGTGCTGTCCTATGACATGGTCAATGACCCTGACATGGTTGCGATGATCGCCGCATCCGCTGCGCTGACAATTTCCGGGGCGCCGTTCATGGGGCCGATTGGTGCCTGTCGTGTGGGTTTTGTGGATGGTGAATATATCCTGAACCCTGAAATCGACGATATGCACAACCTGCGCACCAAGCCGGAACAGCGCCTTGATCTGGTTGTTGCAGGCACCAAAGACGCGGTGATGATGGTCGAGTCCGAAGCATACGAGCTGTCAGAAGCTGAAATGCTGGGTGCCGTGACCTTTGCGCATGAACAGATCCAGCCGGTGATCGACCTGATCATCTCGTTGGCCGAAGAATGTGCCAAAGAACCGTTCGATTTCCAGCCGGAAGATTATTCCGATCTCTACGAGGCCGTGAAAACCACAGGCGAAGCCAAGATGCGCGCCGCCTATGCGATCACCGACAAGCAGGAACGCACGACAGCGGTATCCGCCGCCAAAGCCGATATCATCGCCGCGCTGACCGAAGACCAGCAAGCCGATGCCAACCTTGGTCCCGCCCTGAAGAAACTGGAATCCGCCGTGCTGCGCGGCGATGTGGTCAAGAACGGGCGTCGTATTGACGGCCGCGCTCTGGATCAGATCCGCCCGATCGTGTCGGAAACCGGTATCCTGCCACGGACCCACGGATCGGCCTTGTTTACCCGCGGGGAAACTCAGGGGCTGGTCGTGACCACGCTGGGCACCGGCGATGACGAGCAGATGATCGACTCGCTCAATGGTATGTATAAGACCAACTTCATGCTGCATTATAACTTCCCCCCCTATTCGGTGGGCGAGGTTGGCCGCGTCTCTGGCCCCGGCCGTCGCGAGATTGGCCATGGTAAGCTGGCATGGCGTGCATTGCAGGCAGTTCTGCCTGCGCCGACAGATTTCCCATACACGATCCGCATCGTCTCAGAGATCACGGAATCCAACGGCTCGTCCTCCATGGCGTCTGTCTGCGGCGGTTCGCTGTCCATGATGGATGCCGGTGTGCCGCTGAAAGCGCCTGTCGCCGGTGTGGCCATGGGTCTTGTGATGGAAGACGACGGGTCCTATGCCGTGCTGTCCGATATTCTGGGTGATGAAGACCACCTTGGCGATATGGATTTCAAGGTTGCAGGTACCGAAAATGGCATCACATCCCTGCAGATGGACATCAAGATCGCCGGCATCACGCCAGAGATCATGTCCAAAGCACTGGATCAGGCCAAGGCTGGCCGTCTGCATATCCTGAATGAAATGTCCAAGGCGCTGACTGGCGCACAGGAATTCAGCGTGCACGCGCCCAAGATCGAAACCATGCAGATCCCTGTCGACAAGATCCGTGAAGTCATCGGGTCCGGCGGCAAGGTCATCCGCGAGATCGTGGAAACATCCGGTGCCAAGGTCGATATCAACGATGATGGCGTGATCAAGCTGGCATCGAATGATGCCGATGCGATCAAACGCGCCTATGACATGATCTATTCGATCGTGGCAGAGCCGGAAGAAGGCAAGATCTACAAAGGCACCGTGGTCAAACTGGTTGATTTCGGCGCTTTCGTGAACTTCTTTGGCAAGCGTGACGGTCTGGTCCATGTGTCCCAGATCGAAAACAAACGCCTGAACCATCCTTCGGACGTGTTGAAAGAAGGTCAGGAAGTCTGGGTCAAACTGCTGGGCTTCGATGACCGCGGCAAGGTCCGTCTGGCGATGAAGATGGTCGATCAGGCCACCGGTCAGGAAGTGGCCAAAGAAGAAGCTGCCGAAGAGTAAGTCAGTCTTCGGGCAAATTTACCAATCACCCGGTCCTTGTGGCCGGGTGATTACGTTTATCGCTGTGGCCTAAATCCGACAGTTTGGGGCAAAGACGACATGCGGCAGCCAAACGACTCCCCATCATCACCGAATTATCCCTAGTTTGGAAACAGTACTTGACGTTAGGTCAGTATATTCTGAGAGAGGATGAACGATGAAGATTTTTTTTGCGGCGCTTGTCGCCACTGCCATCGGTGCCGGTGCCGGTGCCGCGGCACAGGATTCTGGCGATCTGTCCGTTGGCTTGGGTGTTTCGACTTTCGGCGCTAATCTTGAAGCAGCTTACCACATTGCCCCTCAGTATCGCGTTCGCGGTGCTCTTATGGGTGGCATCGCTTTGGATTTTGACGAAACTGACGACGATGGCCTGACAGCCAGCGGTGACCTTGATTTGGGCGGTCTTGCATTGCTTGTCGATTACTATCCGACACAGGGTGCGTGGCGCTTGTCCGGTGGCCTTTTCTTTTCGAACAGCGAACTGACTGCGTCAGGTGAAGTTGATCTGGAATCTGGCAGCACCGAAAGTGTCACCCTCGATGCGGAATTCTCTAACGAAGTATCGCCAATGATCACAGCCGGGTATGAATATGGCTTTGGCAACGGTTGGTCGTTCAACTCCGAAATCGGCCTGGTCTTCACCGGGGGTATCGACTTGAAGATTACAGCGACCGATCCAACGGCACAGGACGAGATCAACAATGATCCTGACGTGCAATCTGCCATCAGCGACGCAAGCGATATTTTCGCTTACCCATACCTGTCACTGGGTGTCTCGTATCGGTTCTAATGAATACGTTTGCATGGTTGATCGGGCTGCCCGCATGGGCGGCCCGGTGACATTCAAAGCTTAGTCGTGCGCAGATAGGGCAACACTGTGGTGAAATCGCCGAATTTGGCCTTGGCGTCCTCGTTGCTGACGGTGGCGGGGATGATCACATCATCGCCGACGTTCCAGTTGGCGGGCGTTGCCACACCATTGCCTGCAGCGGTCTGCAGCCCGTCCAGCGCGCGCAGCACCTCGGCAAAATTACGGCCCACGTTCATGGGGTATGTCATCGACAGCTTCAGCTTTTTATCCGGACCGATGATGAAAACCGCGCGCACAGTCGCGCTGTCATTAGGGGTGCGCCCGTCGGGCAGATAGGCATCGGCAGGCAGCATGTCGAATGCCTTCGCCACTACCAGATCAGTATCAGCGATGATCGGGAAACCGGCCTTGGCTTTAGCAAAGCTTTCGATATCGGTTTTCCATTTCTTGTGGTCTGTGACGCCATCAATGCTGATACCGATCACCTTGGTGCCACGGTTTTCCCATTCATCGGCCAGCTGTGCGACCGCGCCGAATTCAGTGGTGCAGACCGGGGTAAAATCCTTGGGATGGGAAAACAGGATCGCCCAGCTGTCGCCGATCCAGTCATGCAACGCGATTGTGCCTTGATCGGTCTCGACCGTCAGATCGGGGATAGTATCGTTGATACGCAGACCCATGAGTTTGCTCCTTCATTTCGGGGTTATCAAACCTACATAGGAATGGTCAGGCGCTTGTGCCACCGTGGCTTGCGTTGCGATGGGGCAGATGCCACACCTTTGCCAAAGTGCAGGAGAAATATCATGATCGAACACCGCAATTTCTATATCGACGGCGCCTGGGTCGCCCCCGCCAGACCCCATGACCACGATGTGATCAACCCATCCACCGAAGATGTCTGCGCCGTTATCTCTCTCGGCGATCATGCCGATACCAATGCTGCAGTCGCTGCGGCAACAGCGGCCTTTCCTGCCTGGGCCGCGACAGACCCGGCGAAACGCGCGGATTATGTCAAAGGCATTCTGGCGCAATACGAAGCCCGTGCCGAAGAAATGGCGCAGGCGATCAGCCTGGAAATGGGCGCACCGATTGATCTGGCGCGCAATTCACAAGCCCCCTGCCTGCCCGAACATCTGGAGGATTTTCTGGCCGCCTTTGATCAGGTCGAATGGATCCGTCCGCTTGGGCCGCATGCGCCTGACACGATGATCGCGATGGAACCGATCGGCGTGGTTGGTCTGATCACACCGTGGAACTGGCCGATGAATCAGGTCACGCTCAAGGTGATCCCAGCCTTGCTGGCCGGTTGCACCGTGGTGCTGAAACCGTCGGAAGAGGCGCCATTGTCATCCTTGCTGTTTGCCGAATTCGTGCATGATGCAGGCGTGCCTGCGGGTGTGTTCAACCTGGTGAATGGCGACGGCATGGGGGTCGGCAGTCAGCTATCCCGCCATGAAGACGTGCAGATGATCAGCTTTACCGGCTCTACTCGTGCGGGCAAAGCGATCTCTCTTGCTGCGGCGGAAACGTTGAAACGCGTCACGCTGGAACTGGGTGGCAAAGGCGCCAATGTGATCTTTGCCGATGCCGATGAAAAGGCCGTCAAACGCGGTGTGCTAAGCTGCATGAACAATTCCGGCCAGTCTTGTAACGCGCCGACACGGATGCTGGTGGAACGGTCGATCTATGACAGCGCGGTGGAAACCGCAGCCGAGGTCGCGAAAAGCATCGCCGTTGGTCCCGCGTCAGAGGAAGGTCGCCATATCGGCCCGGTGGTGAACCGCAAGCAATGGGACCAGATCCAGACGATGATTCAGGTCGGCATCGATGAAGGCGCGCGCCTTGTCGCCGGTGGTCCCGGCCTCCCCGACGGCATGAACCGTGGTTTCTATGTGCGCCCGACCGTCTTTGCCGATGTGAACAACCAGATGCGGATCGCACGCGAGGAAATCTTTGGCCCGGTTCTGTCTATCATTCCTTTCGATACCGAGGACGAGGCGGTGCAGATCGCTAATGACACCCCCTACGGCCTGACCAATTATGTGCAGTCGCAGGATGGTGCCAAACGCAACCGCATGGCGCTGGCCCTGCGCGCGGGCATGATCGAGATGAACGGCAAATCCCGCGGTGCTGGCGCACCCTTTGGCGGGGTCAAGATGTCCGGCCGCGCGCGTGAAGGCGGTATCTGGGGCATCGAGGAATTTCTGGAGGTCAAAGCGATCTCTGGCTGGTCTGTCGATTAAGTCATGTGCAAGGGCGCACCAATCAGGTGCGCCCACTGCTATTTAGTGCGCGGGTTTTTCCTCTATCTAGACGATAACGGTTTAGGAGAAACACCATGATCAAACAAATCAAAGGGCTGCACCACGTCACATCACTGGCCAGCTCTGCCCGCGAAAACAACGCATTCTTCACAAATGTACTTGGCTTGCGCCGGGTGAAACAGACTGTCAACTTTGACGCGCCCGACGTCTATCACCTGTATTATGGGGATGAGACAGGGTCGGCAGGGACTGTCATGACCTATTTCCCTTTCCCCAATGCCGGGCGCGGACGCGCTGGCGCGGGTGAAGTCGGGCGCACATCCTTTGCCATTCCCACCGGCACGTCGCAGGCCTGGCTGGACCGGCTGACGACATTCGACACTGATGCCGTGGCGCAGGACACCCGTTTTGGTGAAAAGCGCGTGCTGTTCAACGGCCCTGATGGCGATCAGTTCGCTTTGGTAGAACGCGACGACAACCGCGCCCCATGGACCGGCAATGGCGTCACCGAAAGCATTGCAATCAGGGGTTTCCATTCTGCCGATATGCGGCTGCAGAATGGCGATGCCAGCGCGGAACTGCTCGGGTTCATGGGTTACGAAAAGCTGGACAGCGAAAACAACGTGACACGTTTCGTCGTGCCCGGCGGCAATGATGCCAATACGATTGATATCGAAGTCACGCCATCCGCCCCCCGTGCCGCCCAAGGGGCAGGGTCCGTACATCACATCGCCTTTGCCGTGGACAACCGCGCGCGGCAGCTGGAAGTCCGCGAAGCTTTGCTGGACACCGGCTATCAGGTGACCCCGGTGATTGACCGCGATTACTTTTACGCGATCTATTTCCGGACGCCAGGCGGCGTGCTGTTCGAGGTGGCGACGAATGAACCCGGCTTTGCCCGTGATGAAGATACCGCCCATCTGGGGCAGGCGCTGAAACTGCCCAGCCAGCATGAACATCTGCGGGTGCAGCTGGAAAACCTGCTGGAACCGCTGGAAGGGTAAGATGACCTATATTACAAAACGCACTGAAGGGGCAGCGGGCTCACCGCTGTTCCTGACCTTTCACGGCACCGGCGGGTCAGAGGATCAGTTTCATGGTTTCGCCGAACAGTTGATCCCCGGTGCGCATGTCACCTCGCCCCGCGGCGATGTCTCTGAACATGGCGCTGCTCGCTATTTCAAACGCGCGGCAGAAGGCGTCTATGACATGGACGATCTGGCCCATCGGACCGACACGATGACCCATTTCATCGCCGATGAGATCGCGCGGACCGGGGCCAGCCACACCATCGGTCTGGGCTACTCCAACGGGGCGAATATTCTTGCCTCAGTCGCGATGGCACGGGGCGATCTGGTTGATGATCTGATCCTGATGCATCCGCTGATTCCCTTTACACCCGCCCCGCAACCGGGACTGCAGGGCAAGCGCGTACTGATCACCGCCGGTGAAAACGACCCAATCTGCCCACCCGACCTGACCCGCGCGCTGGTGGACTATCTGACGGTACAGGGTGCCGAGGTACAGGTGCATTGGCACAACGGCGGCCACGGCATTGCGCAAAGCGAAGTCACCGCGGTGCAGCAGTTCCTGTCCTAGGCAGTGCAGTTCCTGTCCTAGAACGGACATTTCGCTGTGATGCGTATCCCCTGCCCACCGTCAGGGTGGCGGAATTGCAGCGTTTCAGAATGCAACATCAGGCGCGGATGATCCCGCGCCTGACCCTTTGCATAGAAAGGGTCACCCAGAATCGGATGCCCAAGCGCCAGCATATGCACCCGCAATTGATGTGACCGCCCGGTCTTGGGCATCAGCCGGACGCGGGTTTCGCCGCCGCCTTTGCGCACCACGCGCCAATCGGTGACAGCAGCACGGCCATTTTCATGATCGACCATCTGCAAAGGCCGGTTCGGCCAATCCACGATCAGCGGCAGATCGACGGTGCCGGTCTTGTCCGCCATCTCGCCCCAGACACGGGCGACATATGTTTTCTTGGTTTGTCGGTTTTCAAATTGCAGACCCAGATGGCGCTGCGCATGGGGCGTCATGGCAAAGATCATCACCCCTGACGTATCGCGGTCCAGGCGGTGCACCAGCAAGGCATCGGGAAAGACCGCCTGCACGCGGGCGATCAGGCAATCTGTCAGGTCAGGCCCCTTGCCTGGCACGGACAGCAACCCGCTGGGTTTATCCACCAGCAGGACCTGATGATCGTGGTGCAGGATGTCCAGCGGCGCTTGCGGCGGATTGTAACCCGCAGTCACGGCGCCACCCGATCCCCGAAAATCGCCGATCCTACACGGATATGCGTTGCCCCCAACGCAATCGCGCTTTCGAAATCGGCGCTCATCCCCATGGAGAGGCCGGCCAGACCGTTGCGCGCTGCCATCTTGGCCAGTAGCGCAAAATGGAGTGACGGTTCCTCATACACCGGCGGGATGCACATCAGGCCCACCACCGGCAGGTCCAGAGCACGCGCCTGCGTTACGAAATCATCAACCTCGGCCGGCAGCACACCGGCCTTTTGCGGCTCCTCGCCGGTGTTCACCTGAATGAAGATATCGGGGCATTGCCCCATTTCCTGCGCCAGCCGCGCGATTGTATTGGCCAGCTTTGACCGGTCCAGCGTATGGATCGCCTGCGCCAGTTCCATCGCTTGGCGCGCCTTGTTGGTCTGCAATGGGCCGATCAGGTGCAGGGCGATCCCGTCATAGGATTCGCGAAAGCGCGGCCATTTGCCTGCCGCTTCCTGCACCTTGTTTTCGCCAAAGACTCGGTGCCCATGATCCAGCACAGCGGCGACCCGGGCATCCGGTTGTACCTTTGAGACGGCGATCAGAGTGACATCCGACACATTGCGCCCCGCCTTTGTACAAGCGGCTGCGATACGGGTTTGGATATCGTCCAGAGACATGGAAGGTCCTTCAAAACTAGGGGGCTGGTGTCGTATCACTGAATTAACTGGGTTTTCCCAGGCTGTCATGACCGAAAACAGGGTGTGACCTTGATGCATCAGATTCCAGCAAGACGCCCATGGCTGCCCCATTTGACTTGAGTGTAAGGGAAGTTGGGCGCAATTAGTCACCAATGCTAGAACATCTGGCATTCTTGGGAATGCAAAACACGAGGGAATAATCCAATGAAAAGCATCCTTCTTACAACGACTGCACTGGTCGCCTTCGCTGGCGCCGCAGTTGCTGAAGTGACTTTCTCCGGCGAAGCATCGCTGGGCTACAACGATGACAACCGTCAGGGTAACACCGATGGCTTCTATTGGGATGGCGAACTGGCTGCTGCCCTGACACAGGAACTGGACAACGGCGTGACCGCTGGCGTTGAATTCACTGTTGATTTCTCCGACACCAACCTGGGCGACAACCTGGAGTCTGCTGGCTACATCCTGTCGCTGACCACTGAAAACGCCGGCCTGTTCTTCGGCGACGTTGGTTTCGCTGCTGAAAAGCATTGGGTTGCTGCTGGTTCCATGTTCGCTGATGGCTTCTCCGAAGCTGATGGCGAAACCGCACTGCGTGGCGACATCGTGTACGGTGCTGTCGATGCTTCGATCTCCTACGTTCTCGCCAACAACGACGGCGTCCTGACTCAGGTCAACGATCTGGACCAACTGTCTTTGGGTCTGACTGCAGATCTGGGCAACTTCTCCATCGCTGCTGCCTATCAGGCGGATTCGAACGAAGCTGCAAACTTCTATAACGGTTTGGGCGGCGCAGATAACGGCGACTTCGCAAACGCTGAAATCTACGGTATCTCGGCGTCGACAACTGTTGCTGGTGCAACCATTCGCTTGGCATATGCTGACAACAGCGTGCGCGACTCGATCGGTTTCTCTGCTTCTTACCCAGTTGGTCCTGTGACTCTGTCCGCTTACTACGTGATTGAAAGCCTGGACGAAGATGGTTTCGGTCTGCGCGCAGTCTATGCAGACGGCCCAGTCAGCCTGACAGCCAACTACGAGCAGCGTGTGAATGGTGCGGGTATCGCAGTCGAGCGTTACAACGTCGAAGGTGCTTATGACCTGGGCAATGGCCTGGTTGCTCGTGCTGGTTACCTGGACCGCGAAAACTGGACCGGCGACGCATATTACGTTGCAGGCGAATATGACCTCGGCGGGGGCGCAGCTCTGCTGGTGTCCTATGCTGAAGCCAACGACGCTGGCTTCCGTGGAGACGACGAAGTTGGTGCACCTGAGTACCAAGTCGGTACAACTGTTGAAGTGTCCTTCAAGTTCTAATTCAGAACCCTCGACATTCCTAAGCGAGAGCGGCCCTTTGGGGCCGCTCTTTGCGTTTGGGGGTCCGGTGGGTATAGCCATCGCCGCTACGCCGGATTATGACAGGGCAAAGCCCGCGCCAGTGTGAAAGACCAATCTGATGACCACTTATTCCCCCGCTGCGATTGAACCCAAATGGCAGGACGTCTGGTCCGACGGCCAAATCTTCAAAGCTGCCCGCAGCGCGGATAAGCCAAAATATTACGTGCTGGAAATGTTTCCCTATCCATCGGGGCGCATCCACATCGGCCATGTGCGCAATTACACGATGGGCGATGTGATCGCGCGCTACAAACTGGCGACCGGCCATAACGTGCTGCACCCAATGGGCTGGGACGCGTTCGGGATGCCTGCGGAAAATGCCGCCATGGCATCGGGCGGGCACCCAAAGGACTGGACCTACGCCAACATCGCGGACATGCGCGCGCAGATGAAACCGCTGGGGCTGAGCATCGACTGGACCCGCGAATTCGCCACCTGCGATCCGGAATATTATGGCCAACAACAGGCCCTGTTCATTGATTTCCTGTCCAAGGGCTTGATTTACCGCAAGAAAGCCGTGGTGAACTGGGACCCCATCGATATGACCGTGCTGGCCAATGAACAGGTCATCGACGGCAAAGGCTGGCGCTCCGGTGCCGAGGTCGAACGCCGCGAACTGGTGCAATGGTTCTTCAAGATCAGCGATTATTCCGAGGAATTGCTGAGCGCGATTGACGGATTGGACAACTGGCCCGCCAAGGTCAAACTGATGCAGGCCAATTGGATCGGCAAATCGCGCGGGCTGCAATTCGCCTTTGAGCGCACTGACGGCGGCCAGATCGAGGTTTACACGACCCGGCCCGACACTTTGCTGGGCGCGTCCTTCGTCGGCATTTCACCCGATCACCCGCTGGCCAAGGAATTGGAAGCCAAGGATGCAAAGGTCGCCGCCTTCTGCGCCGAATGCCGCAAGGGCGGCACCACGGCAGAGGCGATTGAGAAGGCTGAAAAGCTGGGGCTGGATACCGGCCTGACGGTAAAACACCTGATGGCGGGGCAGCCAGACCTGCCCGTCTATATCGCGAATTTCATCCTGATGGATTACGGCACCGGCGCGATCTTTGGCTGCCCGGCGCATGACCAGCGGGATCTGGATTTCGCCACCAAATACGGCCTACCGATCATCGCGACCTTCCTGCCGGATGCGGATGCTTCGGCTGACCTGACCACAGCCTATGTCCCCGCCAAGACCGAAAAGGTATTTTACACCAAAGGCTTCGCCGGCGACCAAATCCAAACCGGCGAACAGGCTGTGGATGCTGCTATCGCCTATTGCGAGGCCAATAGCATCGGCGCAGGTGTCACCAAATTCCGCCTGCGCGACTGGGGCCTGTCGCGGCAACGCTATTGGGGTTGTCCGATCCCAATTGTGCATTGTGACGATTGCGGCGCAGTGCCAGAAAAGAAAGAGAACCTGCCCATCGAATTGCCCTATGACGTCACATTCGACGTCCCCGGCAATCCGCTCGACCGGCACCCGACATGGCGCAATTGCAGCTGCCCTGCCTGCGGCAAGCCTGCCCTGCGCGAAACCGATACGATGGATACTTTCGTGGATTCATCATGGTATTTCGCCCGTTTCACCGCCCCCCATGCGCCGACGCCCACGAATATGGACGACGCGGCCTATTGGATGAACGTCGATCAATATATCGGCGGGATCGAGCATGCGATTTTGCATCTGCTCTATAGCCGGTTCTTCGCCCGCGCAATGCAGATCACCGGGCATCTGCCGGAAACTGCGGTCGAGCCGTTCAATGCCTTGTTTACCCAAGGCATGGTCACGCATGAGATTTACATGACGCGGGATGACGCCGGTCGCCCCGTCTATCATTTCCCGCAGGATGTGAAGAACGGCAAACTGGCCGATGGAACGGAGGTCGAAATCATCCCCTCTGCCAAAATGTCGAAATCCAAGAAAAACGTTGTCGATCCCGACGATATCCTTGCGCAATATGGCGCTGACACTGCGCGTTGGTTCGTCCTGTCCGACAGCCCGCCGGAACGTGACGTGGAATGGACCGCCTCGGGTGCTGATGCGACCTATAAACACCTCGCCCGTGTCTATCGCATCGCCGCCGATATCGCCGCCGCCGATGACGCCCCCGGCACCGGCGACGATGATCTGCTGCGCGCGATGCATCGTTGCATCCATAATGTGACGATGGGGCTGGAAACCTTCGGGTTCAACGCGGCGATTGCGAAACTTTATGCCTTCACCAATACGTTGGCGAAGTCCAACGCCTCTGCCGCCACCAAACGGCAGGCGGCCTTAGCATTGGCGCAGCTGATGTCGCCGATGACCCCGCATCTGGCAGAGGAAATCTGGGCGAGCCTCGGCGGTGATGGCCTGATCGCCACCGCGCCTTGGCCTGTGGCAGACCCCGATATGCTGGTTGATGATCACGTCACCCTGCCGGTGCAGATCAACGGCAAGCGTCGGACGGAAATTGTCGTCGCGGCTGATGCCAGCAAGGAAGCGGTGGAAACCGCCGTGCTGGCGCTGGATGTCGTGCAAAAGGCGCTGGATGGCGCTAGTGTCAAGAAACTGATCGTGGTGCCCGGACGGATTGTGAACATTGTCATCTGACACTCCCACACGGCGACTATTCTTGCTGGGCCTGTTGGCGCTGGGGGGCTGCGGCTTTGTGCCGGTTTATGGTGACAACAACAACTTGCGTGGCAGGATCGGTTTCGACACGCGCGAGACCGTAGCCGGGTTCCGGCTACGTGAAAGGCTGGAACAGCGGCTGGGCGTGGCGGATGCGCCCGCCTATGTGCTGCGTGCCGAAATCACCGACCGGCGCCGCAGTCTGGCGATCACCACCTCGGGCGATAACACACGGTTCAATGTGGTGGGCAGCGTTGCATGGGTCCTGACCCATGCAACGACGGGCACTGTGGTCGCGGAAGGTCGCCATGAAACCTTCACCAGCTATTCCGCCACCGGATCGACCACCGCCACGCAAGCCGCTGAAACAGATGCCACCGCACGCCTGTCTGTCGCGCTCGCCGATATGATCGTCAGTCGATTGCTGTTGCTGGCCCCGGACCTGCCGGAATGAAGCTGTCCGGCGACGCCGCCGCGGGCTATCTGCGCAAGCCCGACCCGCACCATGCCGGGCTACTGATCTTTGGTACCGATCCGATGCGCGTGGCCACCAAGCGGCAAGAGGCTATCGCCGCACTTGTCGGCCCGCAAGGCGAAGAAGAGATGCGCCTGACCCGGATCAACGCAGGTGACCTGCGCAAGGATCCTGCCCTGCTGGATGATGCGATCAAGGCGCAAGGGTTCTTTCCGGGTCACCGCGTTGCCTTTGTCGAGGATGCGACAGATGGTCTATCCAAACTGGTCGATGCCGTGCTGTCAGATTGGCGCGCCGGCGATGCGCAGCTTGTCGTGACCGCCGGATCGCTGACCGCCAAATCACCCCTGCGCAAAGTGTTTGAAGGTCACCGCAACGCGATGGCCATCGGCATCTATGATGACCCGCCCAATATGTCCGATATCGCCCGCGCGCTGACCGATGCGGGGCTGCATCAGCCGGGGCGTGATGTGATGGATGCGCTGTTTGCACTGGCCAACACGCTGGAACCGGGCGATTTCCGACAGACGGTGGAAAAGGTCGGCCTTTATAAACAGGGCGACGACAGCCCGCTGACCATCGCCGATATAACCGCCAATGCCCCGCAATCAGCCGAGGTTGATGTCGATGACGTGCTGGATGTCGTCACCGCCGGGCAAGTGGACCAACTGGGGCCAGTGCTACGCGGACTTTATGCGCAGGGGGTGACGCCGGTGACCTTGTGTATCGGGGCGATGCGGCATTTCCGGCGGTTGCATGTCGTGGCCTCTGACCCCGGCGGTCCGGGCTCCGGCGTGGCGCGGTTGCGCCCGCCGGTCTTTGGCCCGCGCAGGGACAAGATCGCGCGGCAAGTCAGCCAATGGGGTCGCGACAGGTTGGAAAAGGCGCTGACAGCGCTGACCGACACCGATCTGCAACTGCGATCAGCCAGCACCGCACCGCAGGCAGCACTGATGGAACGCACGCTGATCCGACTGGCGATGATGGCACGACGCTGACGCGTTGTACGACAACCTGCATCCCTTTTCGCTACTTCAGCTTGGCGCGAACGCGAAAGGCGATATCTGACGTTTCAGGTGTTTCCGAAACGTTGTAACGCAAAAAGGCAGACCCGAAGGCCTGCCTTTCGCTTATCATGACCTTGCGGTCAGGATCAGAGATTAGTCAGCAGCAGCTGCGATCAGCAGAGCGGCCAGAATACCGACAACGATGAAAGCCGGGTTGATGGAAGAACCAGCAGGTGCAGGCTGTTCCATGACAACGACAGGTGCTTCCATGGTTGTTGGTGCCAGGCTGCCTGCATTTGCGGCAACAGCGGATACGGCGATGACTGCAGATGCAGCAAGTGTAGTTGTAAGGCGCATGTCGGTACTCCAATTAATGCACGGGTGGTGCGTCACGGCGTGACTGTCCACATTTTCTCCTTAGATCAGCCCCTTGTGAAAAAACCAAGAGTCCTTGGCGAGATGCCGGAACGTCGACTTGCGCTGATCCTGCAACCGCCGAAACGGCCAGCGAATAGCACCGCAGCGGATTGTGGTGATTTGCTGAATAAATCCCGGCTATTTCAGGTGCTTCGCTACCATATTTCAGGTGTGCACCCTTGTTGTTCTATCTTTGTTCATGATCCGCGAATATCGTAAGTCATTGGCAAACGATGCTACAATGCAACACTTTTGGCGAAATCTCTGCCTGCATTGCTGACAAATCCGGCCGTTGCGAAAGGCAGGTATCATTGAGTGAGGCAGCGGCGCGGCAGATGTGACCACAGCGTTCAAAATATGGCCTCTGTCAGATAACCCCGTTGCAATCCATCCGACATCAATTGCAAATGACAGCAAGGCAAAATGGGGGGTAAAATGTATCAGGTGATCGGTCCAAAAAAGTCGCGCGCTTTGCGGGTGCTCTGGGCACTGGAAGAACTGGGCGCACCCTATGACCATCAGCCTGATATGCCGGGTTCAGATGCGGTAAAGGCGCTGAACCCGTCGGGCAAAGTACCGGTGCTGGTCGTGGATGGCGATGTGCTAACGGATTCCACCGCGATCCTCACCTATCTGGCCGACCGCCATGGTGCGCTGATCCCGGCCCCCGGCACAACTGAACGCGCACAGCATGACGCGCTGGTCCATACCGTGCTGGATGAACTGGACGCGATCCTCTGGATGGCAGCCAAACACAGCTTTATCCTGCCCCAGGATCAACGACTGCCAGCAGTCAAGGACAGCCTGCGCTGGGAATGGGCGCGTAGCCTTGACCGGCTTGCGACGCGGATCAGCGGCGATTACCTGACCGGCGACAG
Source organism: Loktanella sp. (assembly GCA_017390475.1). Classification (GTDB taxonomy): domain Bacteria; phylum Pseudomonadota; class Alphaproteobacteria; order Rhodobacterales; family Rhodobacteraceae; genus Yoonia. Next base: position 135,460 of record JAFPBO010000022.1, on the reverse strand, counting down.
TTTCACGATTGCCGACATTATCTGCACGCATTGCCTGAACTGGGGTGCCGCGATCAAATTTGACATCGCCCCGGATAAGCTGCGCGGCTATCAGCAGCGGATGACCGCGCGTCCCGGATTTCAGCGGTCGTTGGCGTAATCTGCCGCCGCCGTCCCGGCACGCCGCCCGGTCGCCAGACAGCCCGAGATCAGATAGCCACCGGTCGGGGCCTCCCAATCCAGCATCTCCCCGGCGCAGAACGTGCCGGGCCGGTGTTTCAGCATCAGATCATCCGTCAGCGAATCCAGCCGGACACCGCCTGCCGTTGATATCGCCTCGTCCAGCGGGCGGGGCCCGCCATGCCGGATCGGCAGCGCCTTGATCAGGGCGGCCAGATCATCTGGCCAAGGCCGCCCGAATTCCGCCAGCAGCGCAAGGCGCACAGGGTCCAACCGCAGCACTTTGCGTAGGTGGTTGGTCAGGCTCGCCTTGCCGCGCGGTCTGGCGATAGCGGCACGGACCTGCGCCAGTGTCCTGTCAGGCAGAAGGTCCATGATCAAAGGCGCGCCGTCGCGCAGGGCGCGCGACAAGGCGTAAATGCCGCCACCTTCGATCCCGCGTGTTGAAATGACACATTCGCCGCGTGTCGTGACTGCGCCAGCCGACATTGCCACCGCCTTGACCGGCGCGCCAAGATGCGGGCTCATATGCGCTGACCATTCTACGACAAACCCCATATTGGCTGGCGCAAAAGGCACGACTGCGTCCGGCAGATATTGTGTCCAAGACCCGTCTGACCCGAGCCGCGCCCAACTGGCCCCGCCCAAAGCCAGAACAACCGCCTTTGCCGTGATGACCTGCGGGCCTCTGGGCGTCTGAAACAGCACGGCATCGCCCTGCCATCCCGCCCAGCGCCAGCGGGTTTGCAGCGTGACCCCTGTCGCGACCAGTCGCGCCAGCCAAGCGCGCAACAAAGGTGACGCCTTCATCACCGTTGGAAATACCCGGCCAGTGCTGCCGGTAAACAAGGGCTGACCCAGATCTTCGGTCCAGGCCATGACCTCGGCCGGACCGAAACTTGCCAAAGTGGCCCGCAAACTGTCGGGCACGGGACCAAAGGCGGCCAGATAAGCCGCCAAGGGTTCGTTCTTGGTCAGGTTCAGCCCTGATTTCCCAGCCATCAGAAACTTGCGCCCAACCGATGGCATAGCATCGGCGAGAGTGACAGACATGCCCCGTGCGGCGGCGACCTCTGCCGCCATCAGCCCGGCGGGGCCTGCGCCGATCACGATGACGTCGGTCATGGCCGGTCGATCATTTGCTTGATCGCTGTGGCATGATCCGGCGCTGCGGCGCAGACATCCTGCCCCAATGCACGTGCGGTCTGCAGCAGAGCATCATCCGGTACGATCCGGTCGATCAGCCCCCAAGCCAATGCGGTTTCCGCATCGATCTTTTGTCCGGCCATGAGAATCATTTTCGTCCGCGCCGGCCCGATCAGTCGGACCATGCGTGGCACGTCAGAGAGTTGCGGCAGAAACCCAAGCCGCATCACCGGATAGAAAAACCGGGTCTGTGCAACAGCAATACGCAGATCGCAGGCCAGCACCATGCCCAGCGCGCCACCCGCCGCAGTCCCGTTCAAGGCCGCAATGGTCAGGCCACGGCAGGCAGCAATTGCAGCTGACAGTCTTTCCCAGACGGAATCGGTGGCCAGACCGGCACGGGCAGCGTCCAGATCGGCCCCGGCGCTGAACACGCGACCGGTGCCGGTCAGAATCAGCAATCTGACGTCGCGCGCAGCCTCTGCCCTTTCGGCCAGCTCGGTCAGCATGGCTGAAGTCAGAGCACCCGCCTTGTCCGGCCGGTCGATGGTCAGGATCAGGCTGTCGCCGTCCCGGTCAGACCGGATCATGCAAGGCCGACCTTTGCGCGGATATCTTCATCGCGCAGGCTGATATCCTGACCGAGCCAGCCGTCCGCCTCTGGCGAACACATCCATATCAGCGCCTTGGCCGGCCATTCGGGCGGGATATGCACCGACCAATCCAGCTGACTGACGGGGCTGACGCCAGATTCCTTGATGTCGCGCTGCATCTGGGTCGCGACGGTGCCGGGCGACAAGCCCATGATCCGCAACCCTTTGGCCCGGCATTCCAGATCGGCGGTGCGGGTCAGCATATAGGCCCCCGCTTTGGACGCACAATAAGCGGTCCAACCTTCGACCGGGTTATGCGCGGCCCCCGAAGAAATGTTGAGGATCGTGCCATGTCCCTGCGCGATCATGCCGGGGATCACGGCACGCATGCCATGCATCACGCCTTTGAGATTGATATCAATCGTGCGGCCCCATTCATCGGGGTCTAGACCGGCAAAATCACCCATCGGATCCACGACACCGGCGTTGTTAATCAGCACGTCAAGCCCGCCAAAAGTTTTGGCGGTGGCAGCGACCGCTTGTTCGAACTGGGTAAATCGAGCGACGTCGCAGGGAATCGCAAGCGCCTTTTGTCCGATGTCGCCAGCGATGCGCGCGATGTCATCGGTGCTTCGGCCAATCAATGCCACATTTGCACCGGCACTGGCGAATTCCCGCGCAGCAGCTTCGCCAATCCCACGACTTGCGCCCGTGATCAGGACGGTTTTCCCGGCCATGCTTACATTTTTCATATCAATCCCTTTCGGTCCGGCGTTCAGATGGGTAACACTTTCGCCGATGCTATCGCTCTGCGCCGTCAGTTGGAAGCTGCGGACAGGATAGAAGCACCCATAATGAAAGGGAACCGGATGACCTATAGAACAACTTTGCGCAGTGCGGTCTGTCTTGCCGCGCTGGTCACAGGTGGCGCGGCGATGGCCGATGTCTCGGCCCAGCAGATCTGGGACGACTGGAAGATCGAAATGTCGATGTTCGGTGGCGAGGTGGCCACTGCGTCTGAAGATATGATCGGCGATACACTGACCGTCCGCGGTCTGACGCTAACCTCTGTCGAAGAGGGCATGTCATCTGTCCTGACCATCGGCGAACTGGTCTTTGCCGAACAGGGCGATGGCAGCGTGGTGATCACGACCTCTGATAGCTATCCGATGGTGTTCACCGCCGATGACGGCGCGATCATCACTGTTCTGGTTAGCCACCCCGGCCTCGAAATGAATGTCAGCGGCACGCCGGAAGCTCTGGATTATACGTTCAACGCTGACAGCCTGACTATCGCCTTGCAGGACATCGTTGACGGTGACTTTACCTTTACCGGCGATATGCAGTTGGTCGGCAACAACGTATCGGGCACCTATACCACCCGTCTGGGCGAGATGCGCAATACAACCTATGATATGCAGCTTGAATCGGCGGACATTCTGGTTGATGTCACACCGCCCGGCTCGATGGGCGAATATGTCACGGCAGGTGGCAAAATGAACGGGATCGCGCTCCAGGCAGATATCACAATGCCGCGTGATCCAGAGGCGACAGACACCGATAATCTGATCGTTTCAGGCGTGGCATTTGCCGGTGGCTATACCATCGACAGCAGCGAGTTTGTTTTTGACATCAACACCGAAGGTGATCAGGCCGCAGGGTCGTTCAGCGCGGGCGCAGGCAGCCTGACAGCACAGATCAGCGACCAGAGCGTGTCATACATTGCCAATTCCAACGATATCGCCGCCACAATCACATCGGGCGCTGCACCGTTTCCGATTGATCTGAGCCTCGGGCAATATGGCGTCACTTTCGAAATGCCGCTCGGTCAGGCCGAAACGCCACAGCCATTCGGTCTGGGCATTGATCTGGTTGATCTCGCGGTCAGCGATGCGATCTGGTCACTGTTTGATCCGGGCAGCGTGCTGCCCCGCGACCCTGCAACGGTGCAGATCGGCCTGGCCGGTCTGGCGCGGCCATTGTTCGACATGCTCGACCCTGCGCAGGAAGAGGCGATGATGGCCAGCGACATGCCGTTCGAGTTGACCGAGGTTGAACTGACACGGTTCAACCTCGCGCTGGCCGGGGCGACCGCCACCGGCGAAGGTGCCTTTACCTTCGACAACGACGATCTGGAAAGCTTTGCACCTTTCCCGCGTCCCGAAGGCGAAGTTGCCGTCACGATCAACGGGCTGAACGGTTTGCTGGATAACCTTGTCACCATGGGTCTGATTCCCGCCGAAGAAATGATGGCACCGCGGATGATGATGGGTATGTTCGCGCGGTCCACCGGCGATGACCAGCTGGAAACCCGGCTGGAAGTCACACCCGAAGGTCAGGTTCTGGCCAACGGTCAGCGCATCCGCTGACCCAAGCTGCCCTGATCTGCGGCGCGCTGGACAACTGGCGCGCCGTTTGCATGACAGGCAACAGCCTTGCAGCCCCCCGGTCAGCGCACTAGGTCATCGGCAAGCAAAGGAAACGCCATGACTCAATCCCTGCCCGACCTGACCCACCAATTGATCGATATCGCCCGCAAGGCCGGGGCCGATACCGCTGATGCCATTGCTGTGGATGGCACATCTATATCCATCGACGTGCGAGGCGGCGTGTTGGAACACGCCGAACGGTCCGAAGGCATTGATGTCGGTCTGCGGGTGCTGGTCGGCAAGCGGCAGGCCTGCGTGTCATCGTCGGACACCAAGCCAGAGACCTTGCGCCAGATGGCAGAACGCGCCGTCGCCATGGCCCGCGAAGCCCCCGAGGACCCGCATGCAGGCCTTGCCGATCCAGCGCAGTTGGCACGTGATACCGATACGACCGCGCTTGACCTTCATGACCCCAGCGACGAACCCGATCCGGCCATGTTGCAGGATCAGGCCGCAAGGGCAGAAGCTGCGGCCTTGCGCAACAAAGGCATCAGCCAGGTGCAATCCGCCTCTGCCGGATATTCGCGCCGCCGGGTGCATTTGGCGGCCACGAACGGTTTCTCCGCAGGGTATGCCCGGACCGACCGTGGCCTGTCTTGTGTGGCGATCAGCGGCACCGGCACGGCGATGGAACGCGATTACGATTACGACAGCCGGGTGTTTCAATCCGATCTGCGCGACGCGGATGAGATCGGCAGTCGCGCTGCCGCCCGCGCCGTGGAACGCGCCGGGGCGCGCAGGCCAAAGACCGGCGCCTATCCGGTGCTGTTTGACGAACGCATCGCCAGCGCCCTGATCGGCCACCTGCTGCAAGCGACCAACGGGGCCGCCATCGCGCGCGGGTCCAGCTGGCTGCGCGATGCGCTTGGGGCACAGGTCCTGCCCAAAGGCCTGTCAGTGACAGACGAACCCCACCGCCCCCGCGTCACCGGATCGCGGCTTTATGATGCCGAAGGTCTGCCCACGCAGCGCCGTGCGATCATTGACGATGGCATGCTGACGGGCTGGACGCTGGACCTTGCCAACGGGCGCAAGCTGGGGATGGACAGCACCGGCAATGCAGCACGCTCCACAGGCGCGCCGCCATCACCGGGTCTGACCAATATCGCGATGACCCAAGGTACAGCCAGCCGCGATGGTCTGATCGCAACGATGGGCACCGGGCTGCTGGTGACCTCGATGATCGGGTCCACGATCAACCCCAACACGGGCGATTATTCGCGCGGCGCGGCGGGGTTCTGGGTCGAAAACGGTGCGATTGCCTATCCCGTGAACGAATGCACAGTCGCGGGTAATCTGCGCGATATGCTGCTGACACTGATCCCCGCCAATGACGCGCAACCGCATCTGTCGCGCGTGATCCCGTCCCTGCTGGTCGAAGGGCTGACCCTTGCAGGAGAGTGATCTTTCCCTGCTGATCAGTGCCGCCCGCAAGGCAGGGCAGATCGCCACCGGCTATTTCGGGAAAAGCCCGCAGGTTACAGACAAACCGGGCGGCGCAGGGCCGGTGACAGAGGCTGATCTGGCGGTCAACGACATGCTGGCGGACATGCTGCGTGCGGGGCGACCAGATTACGGCTGGCTGTCCGAGGAATCGCCCGATGACAACGCCCGGCTGACGACGCAGCGCCAGTTCGTTATCGACCCGATTGACGGCACCCGCGCCTTTATCGACGGGGGCAAGGATTGGTCGCATTCGCTGGCCATTGTCGAGGATGGACAGGTTATCGCTGCCGCTGTCTATCTGCCGCTGCATGATCTGATGTTCAGCGCCAGTGCGGGGGCAGGCGCACAGGTCAACGATCGGACGATCAGCGTCAGCCGATCACGGCTCGATACCGCGACAGTGCTGGCGGCCAAGCCGAATTTCGCGCCACACCATTGGAAAGACGCGGCACTGCCGCCGTTCAAACAGGCGTTCCGGTCATCGCTGGCCTATCGGTTGTGCCTTGTGGCACAAGGCCGGTTCGACGCGATGCTGACGCTGCGGCCCAGCTGGGAATGGGATATCGCCGCAGGGGCGCTGATTGTGACAGAGGCGCAGGGCAAGGTCACCGACCAATCGGGCACAGCGCTGCGGTTCAACAACGCCTATCCACAGGTCCCCGGCGTGATCGCGGCGGGGCAGGAATTACACGCCAGCCTTGCAGCGCGCCTTGAGCCACCGGCCACAAAGCTTTAGGGTCCGTGCAACGCAACACCCACCCAAGGAATTCCCCATGACACAACGTCTGCACCTCGTTTTTGGCGGTGAATTGGTCGATCCGACAAAGAACGTTTTTAAAGACGTCGGCGCGATTGATATCGTGGGCATGTACCCAAATTATCAGGCCGCCTACAGTGCCTGGAAAGGGGCTGCACAGCGCACCGTGGATGACGCGCATATGCGCTATTTCATCGCGCATATTCACCGCCTGCGGGATGAAGAAACCGCCGCCTCACCAACCGAAGAACTCGGCGTCTGACGCCGGATAGAGGGCCAGGCTATGGCGCGATCACTGAAAATCGCGGCCTATATGGCGGGGCTGCGGCACAGTACCGATGACAGCAAACTCACTGCGCAACCGGACCGCCCCGATGGGGCGATCATCTGGGTGCGGTGCAGCCTGCCGGAACAGCTGACCTCGGTCGAAACCCTGCAGCGCAAACTGGCCGAAGATGCCGATGCGATCCAGATCATTGCCACCGTACCCGATTGGGACGACAGCCTTGCAGGCCGCGCTTTGCCGGAACCGCGTGGCAAGGATACGATCCGCGCCTTTATCGCCCATTGGCGACCTATGCTGGCGATCTGGGTGCGCGCCGATCTGGATTTCGTGCTTCTGGACGGGATGCGCGCCGCAGGCGTACCATGCATGCTGGTTGATGCCACAGGCCAGGGGTTAGATCAGGTCGCTGGGGGCTGGGTGCCGGGGGCGATCCGCGCGCTGTTGTCGGAATTCGAAACCGTGCTGACCGTGGATCAAACCGCTGCCCGCAAGCTGGTCAGCGCCGGAACCCCGCAGGCGCGCATCCTCGTCACCGGCCCGATGGAAGATTGCGGCAAAGTGCTGCCCTGCCACGAGGATGATCGCCGCGTCTTATCTGCCGCCATCGGTACAAGATCGGTCTGGCTGGCGGCGGCCGCGCGGCTGAATGACACCAAGGCGCTCTGCCTGGCCCATCAGGAGGCCAGCCGCCGTGCGCATCGGCTGTTGCTGGTCGTCGTGCCTGACCGGCCAGAAAATGCCTGCCATATCGCCGATGGCCTGCGCGATTTCGGCTTTCATGTCGCGCTGCGGTCACAAATCCGCGAACCAACAGAACCGATGCAGGTCTTTGTGATCGATACCGAGGATGATCTGGGGCTGTGGTACAGGATCGCGCCGGTGACTTATCTGGGCGGCACCTTGCATGGCGGTGGTTGCCGCGACCCGTTCGAGCCTGCCTCGCTCGGCTCTGCCGTACTGCACGGCCCCTATGTCGCACCGTTCCAGCGCCAGGCCGCCCGGCTGAACGAGGCCGGAGCTTCGCGCCTCATCCGGTTTGACGAGGTCCTGGGCCGCGAGGTCGAGGCATTGCTGGCCCCGGACAAGACAGCCCAGATGGCCCATGCAGCCTGGGATGTGACATCGCGCGGCGCGGATGTGACCAATCAGATCGTGACGCTGATCCGCCAGCGTCTTGAACATCGGGTCGCCTGAATGCGCGCGCCTCCCTTCTGGTTCACCACGCCACAGGATCCGGCGATGCTGGCCCGGCTGCTGACGCCACTGAGCTGGCTTTATGGCGCGGCGACCGCCCGGCGACTGCGGCAGCCCGCAAAGATCCGGGCCGCGGTGCCGGTGATCTGTATCGGCAACATCAATGCAGGTGGCACCGGCAAGACACCCACGACCATCGCGCTGATCGACAGGCTGCGGGCGCGCGGGCTGGTTCCGCATGTCGTCTCGCGCGGCTATGGCGGGTCGCTGACGGGGCCGGTGCAGGTGAATGAACGCAGTCACAAGGCAGCGCAGACCGGTGATGAACCACTGCTGCTCGCCGCCTTCGCCCCCACCTGGGTCGCGCGCGACCGTGCCGCAGGCGTGGCAGCGGCACAGGCGGCAGGGGCGGATGTGATCCTGATGGATGACGGGTTGCAGAACCCCGATGTGGCCAAGGACCTGTCCATCGTCGTGGTCGATGCCCTGCGCGGTTTCGGGAACGGGCGGGTGATCCCGGCGGGTCCCTTGCGTGAAACGGTGTCGCGCGGGCTGGCACGCGCCGATCTGGTCCTGTCGATCGGTCCGCCGCAGGCACAGGACGCTTTCGCCGCCTGCTGGCCGATCACCCTGCCGCATCTGACCGGCCATCTGGCACCTTTGCCCACAGGCATGCCATGGCGCGATCTGCGGCTATTGGCCTTTGCCGGGATCGGTCACCCGGAAAAGTTTTTCCGCACGCTGCGCGATATGGGGGCCGATGTCGTGCGCGCAGAGGCTCTGGCCGATCACCAACCGCTAACCCCCGCCCTGATCAAACGTCTGCAGATCGAGGCGCAGGCGCAACGCGCGCAGCTGGTGACAACGGAAAAAGACGCGGTACGCCTGCCCGATGCGTTCCGGATGCAGGTTCTGACCCTGCCGGTCAGGCTGCATCTGACCGACTGGACGCCGATTGATGCAGCCCTTGACCGGCTGGGGCTTTAGCCGATCCGCGCGTCCAGAATGTCGGCGAATTCGGGGTAGGCCATATTGCTGTATAGACGACCATCAATCACAAAACTTGGGGTTGACGTGATCCGGTCAGCCTCTGCATTTGCCTGATACCAAGCATAAAGCGCCTCTGCCTTGGCACCATCAGACAGGGCAGCATCCAGTGCAGCATCATCCAGACCTGCAACCTTGGCCAGTCGACGCAATTCCTCGACAATGGTCACAGGGTCGCCGCTGCCCAGCCATGCGCGCTGTTTTTCATACAACATACCGCTGAACGAAAAGAAGAAATCCTGATTGTCCTGACTGCGTGCGATCATAGACGCCCACAGGCCCGGGCGGTCAAAATAAACTTCGCGATAGACAAAGCGGATCTTGCCCTCGTCAATGTAATTTGCCTTGATCTGCTGGAACTGATCGGCGTGGAATGTCGCACAATGCGGGCAGGTGTATGAGGCATATTCAATCACCTCTACCGCTGCATCGGGGTTACCCAGCACCATCTCCATGATTTCAGGCGCGGCGGCATCGCTGGATTGTGCGCTGGCGGCACCTGGCAGCAAGCCCGTCACCGGATCAGGACGGCTTGAAAACCAACCGGCACCAGCGATCAGGGCGGCACCGCCACCAGCGGCCAAAAGCGTTCTGCGTTTCATATCTACCTCTGTTCAATTCTTCTGTTTGGCAAGGACATTGGCACCCAAGCGGGCCAAAGCCGCCCTCAGATCTTCGCTTGCTATATTTTCAGATATGGCGTCGGCTTTGCAAATCACGTCTGCGCTGGGTTGCGTTACAGCCTTGGGTGCGGGGGTAAAGGCCACCCTTCCATCGGCAAAACCCGTCGGCGCTGTCTGTGTGATCCGCACACGGGCGATCGCGCGATAGCCATAGCAAGCATTCACCTTGTCCCGGATCTGCTCCTTTTGCATCTCCAGCATCGGGGCCTGCGCGCCTGTGGTCAGCAGGGTCAGCGTCGCGCCCATCCCGCCACGGCCATAGCTGACGTTGACGGGGGTCGCGATCTGCGCTGTGGCTTCGCCCACCACCTCGGCCCAATGGGTGAGCAGACGGGTCACGGCAAAGCCGCGCTGTTCGCTGGCCGTACGGATGCGGGTCTGCATCAGCGCGGCGGCGCGCGAAAAACCGTAAGTCGTGCCTTTGGGACGTGGCTGTTTCATGTCCTCGCTTTACCTTATCAGCAGGTCAGCGCCAAGCCGGTGCTGTTGGAAGAGGCGAAACATTGCAGGACCTGAGTTCAGACTTACTGGCATGGTATGACATCCACGCCCGCACCATGCCATGGCGGGTGCCGCCCGCCGACCGCAAGGCTGGCGTTTTGCCCGATCCCTATGCGATCTGGTTGTCAGAGGTGATGTTGCAGCAAACCACCGTCGCCGCCGTGCGCGATTATCATCGCAAGTTCACGACGCTCTGGCCCGATGTGCAGGCGCTGGCCGCAGCCGATGATGCCGATGTCATGGCCGCCTGGGCAGGGCTTGGCTACTACGCCCGCGCCCGCAACCTGCTGAAATGCGCGCGAGTTGTGATGGCGGATCACGGCGGGCAGTTTCCGTCGGACCATGCGACCTTGCTGACCCTGCCCGGCATCGGCCCCTATACGGCGGCGGCAATTGCTGCGATTGCCTTTGACCAGCCGCAGGTCGTGGTCGATGGCAATGTCGAACGGGTCATGGCACGGATGTTCGATATTCACGCGCCGCTGCCTGCGGCGAAACCAGAACTGACCGACCGCGCCCGTGCGCTGACGCCTGCCCTTCGTGCCGGTGACTATGCACAAGCAGTGATGGATCTGGGTGCCACGATTTGCACACCGCGCAACCCGGCCTGCGGGATCTGTCCGTGGCGGGGCCCCTGTGCGGCGCGTATCGCGGGAACGGCCCAAGTTCTGCCGCGCAAGATGCCGAAAAAGAAGGTCCCGACCAGACGCGGCATCGCCTATGTCGTGCAGCGTGCCGATGGCGCGATCCTGCTGGAAACGCGGCCTGAGTCCGGCTTGCTCGGCGGGATGCTCGGCTGGCCCGGATCGGATTGGTCAGAGGACCCGACCCCCGCGCCGCCACTGCCCGCCGATTGGGTCACGCTTGAGGCCGAGGCGCGCCATACTTTTACCCATTTCCACCTGCATCTGCAGATCATGGTGGCCCAAGTTCCACTGGACGCACCGCCGCAACGGGGGGATTTTGTAGCAAAGCAGGATTTCAGCCCAGCGGCGCTGCCCACGGCGATGCGTAAGGTTTACGATTTGGTAGCGGTGATGTTGCAGAATGATTGAGCGGTGCCGGAATCGGCGCTATCATTTTACAACCTCTGCAGTACAAGGACGCAAGTGATGACGACGGCCACCGGCCTGCAACGGCACGGTAAATTATCCGCAGCTTTGCCGTTCTGGCTCTCGCTGGGGCTGATCCCGCTGGCAGTGTTCGTCGCGACGCAGGGCGGCTGGACCATCATCCTGCTGCCACTGTCGGCATGGTGGTTGTTTTCCGGGCTGGATTACGTCGTCGGATTGGACAAATCCAACCCAGACCCGGACATCCCGGAACAGGCGTTGTTCTGGCACCGGCTGGTCACGCTGATCTGGGCACCGCTGCAACTGGTGACGATCTTTGGCATTCTGTATTATGTCACCACGACAGGCCATCTGGACCGGGTGGAACAATGGGCGCTGTTTGCCGGGCTGGGCATTCTGTCTGGCACCATCGGGATTACCTATGCGCACGAACTGATGCATCAGAAACCGAAGGCGGAGCGTTGGCTGGCAGATATTCTGCTAGCCTCGGTGCTGTATTCGCATTTCCGGTCGGAACATATGCTGGTGCATCACCGCTATGTCGCCACACCACGCGATCCGGTTACCGCGCGCTATGGCGAAGGGTTTTACAGATTCTTTCTGCGGGTGCTGCACCAATGTTTCAGATCTGCGCTGCGGGCAGAAGCAGCTATGCTGGCGCGCAAGGAATTGCCGGCCTGGCACATCTCTAACCCATTCTGGCGCTATCTGGCTTTGCAACTGGGATTTCTTACGCTTGCGGCACTGATCGGCGGCACCTGGGGCGTGTTTCTATTCGCCACTCAGGCGTTCTGGGCGATTTTCCAACTGGAGCTGGTGAATTACGTCGAACATTACGGGCTGACCCGCAAACATCTGGGTGACGGCAAATACGAACATGTCAAACCGCGCCATTCGTGGAACGCCTCGCAACGCGCATCCAATTGGCTGCTGATCAATTTGCAGCGCCATTCCGACCATCATTACAAACCCGACCGGCGGTTCCCCCTGCTGCAAACCTATGCCGAGGATGAGGCACCGCAACTGCCCCACGGCTATCCTGTGATGACGATGATGGCGCTGGTTCCGCCTGTCTGGCGCAGAGTCATGCATCCGAGGATAAAGCATTGGCGCAAAACGTTTTATCCCGAAGTTGCCAATTGGCAACTTTACAAAAAAGCAGCTAATCCGATGCCGCTTTAGCGAACCGGGCGATGGACGGAAATGACGATGCAACAGACAGAGATACACCTGACCGGCAAGTTGATCTGCACCTCGGATCAGGATGCAGAAATCGTCAGACGGCACCTGCCGGAGCATATCCGCCTGACCAGACAAGAGGCTGGGTGCAGGTCCTTTGACGTGTCGGCCACAGATGACCCCCTGGTCTGGCGCGTCGCGGAATGCTTTGCCGATCAGGCGGCGTTTGAGTTTCACCAACTGCGCACAGGCGCATCAGACTGGTGGCAGGCGACGGCGCATATCAAACGGGAGTTTGAAGTGACCGGACTGGCATGATGCCGATCGGGAACAAAAAGCCCCGCCATCCTGCGATGACGGGGTAAGTTCGCGCCAGCGGCCCCTGCCACTCTGGCAGGGTCCGCCGCTGGCACCGGCGGTCACAGGTTTGGTCTAGGCTAGTGCTTTTCCATCTCGGACCGGATCTGCTGGCGCAGCAGATCAATCGGCACTTTTTGCCCGTCGCGTTTGAATTGCCAATAGGTCCAGCCATTGCAGCTTGGCGCGCCTTCGAGGAAAGCGCCGACCTGATGGATCGAGCCTTTGATATCATCGCCGATCAGCGTGCCATCGGCCCGGACCTTGGCTTTGTGGCGACCGTTCATCGACCACAATTCTTCGCCGGGGCGCAGCATCCCGCGTTCGACCAACACGCCGAAGGCAACGCGCGGTTCAGACCGTTTCGACGACGACACTTCCAGCGCGTCGCTGTCGAATTTGCGGGTATTGGCGATGCGTTTCTCGGCCACCTTGCGATAGGCCGCCTCGCGTTCGATCCCGATATAATCGCGGCCCAGCATCTTGGCGACAGCGCCGGTGGTGCCGGTGCCAAAGAACGGATCAAGGATGACGTCACCCGGATTGGTGGTGCCCACGATCACGCGGTGCAGCAAGGATTGCGGTTTCTGCGTCGGATGCGCCTTGTCGCCACGTTCATCCTTCAGCCGTTCATGGCCGGTGCAGATCGGCAGCACCCAGTCAGAGCGCATCTGCACCCCTTCATTCAGCGATTTCAGAGCTTCATAGTTGAAGGTATATTTGCTGGCCTCTTCCTTGGACGCCCAGATCAGCGTTTCATGGGCATTGGTCAGGCGTTTGCCACGGAAATTTGGCATCGGGTTGGATTTGCGCCAGACCACATCGTTGAGAATCCAGAACCCTTGGTTCTGCAATTCGGCACCCATGCGAAAGACGTTATGATAGCTGCCAATCACCCAGATCGCGCCATTGGGTTTCAGCAGGCGGCGCGCGGCGGCCAGCCAGGCCTTGGTGAAACGGTCATAGACTGCGAAACTGTCAAACTGGTCCCAAGCATCATCCACAGCGTCGACCTTGGAATTGTCGGGCCGGTGCAGATCGCCTTTGAGCTGGAGATTATAGGGAGGGTCCGCAAAGATCAGATCGACCGATCCCGCAGGCAGGCTGTTCATCACATCGATGCAATCGCCATCAATAATGCTGTTCAGTGGCAGGTCTTGCGCCACTTTTGTTTTCGTTTTGACTGTCATTTATGCCTCATACACCCGGCGAATTATCCGCTCTTGGTTGATGCTAATGTGAGTCACAGGCGATTCGCTGTCAAAACCTTTATTGAATCAATCACTTACGAATTTATCTTGATACAAGATATTGTGCACGGGTTTGAAGGAACGCCTATGGTGTGGGGTCACACCAAGGGCCATCAACGCCGATTTATGCGCTGGCGTCGGGTAACCGGCGTTCGCTTCCCAGCCGTAGCCCGGAAACTGTTGCGCTAAATCCACCATGTGGCGGTCGCGCCACACCTTGGCCACGATAGAGGCAGCGGCAATCGACAGGCTGCGCGCATCGCCTTTCACAATCGGCTCTGCCGACAGGCTCAGGTCGCGCGGAATCATGTTGCCATCGATCAGCACGTGATCGGGCAGCATGGACAGGCCCGCAATCGCGCGGACCATCGCGATATGGGACGCGCGCAGGATGTTGTGGCTGTCGATCTCCTCCACACTCGCTTGCGCGATGCAGACATCGGCACTGGCCATGATCTGGTCAAACAAGGCGTCGCGACGGGCCAGCGACAATTTCTTGCTGTCATTCAGACCCTTAGGGATACGCGTGGCATCCAGCACCACAGCGGCGGCCACAACCGGGCCTGCCAGCGGGCCACGCCCGACCTCATCGACACCAGCGATGCGGATCATGCCACGGGCAGTGGCGGACTCCTCGAATGAAAAATCAGGCTGTGTCATACGGTCAGTGACCAGACCGTGCCCAACAGTGCAAGAAAAAAGGGGCAGAGCACCTGATATGACTCCCTGCCCCAAAAGTGACGCGGCAACCGGGGCAAGGCCCGCGCGGCAATGGCCGGTTTTTCCATCCGATGCGAGAGTTGCGCCACAAAATGGATGGCTAAGCGATTGCCGGCACGGTATCAAAAGATGCTATTGAATATCACAAGGTCATCGGGTCAGACTGGAATCATGAAACACCTTTGTTTTTCCTTTCTGATCTTTTGTCTGTCCGGAACTATCGCGCAGGCTGCGTGTTATGCTGATTATAAAGCCAAGCAGGACAACCCCCTGCGGCTGCATTACGGTGTGACCGAAGTCCGTGGTGACTGCAGCGTGGCCGGAGCCGAGGCGCAGCTGCGCGACTCGCTTGGCCGCGATGGTTGGCAATTGTTGAATGTGCTGGGCGTCTTTGACGGTTCCGGCTTGGAAGAACGAAGGGACAGCGCCGGTGAGTTCTACCTCCGCTACTGAGTCGCGCGAAATCGGTAATAAGATAGTGGTGGCAGGCATTGTCGCCATTGTCGTCATTCTGGCCATCGCGGCTGTTCTGCTTTTCATCAACCTGCCAGATGCCAATGCCTTCAATGCGCGGGTTGAACGGCTGTTCATCGAAAACGACATGCTGACCGGCTATGCCGAGATCAAGCTGCTGGAAATTCTGGCCCAGTCCGGCACGGCGTTTTCCGACACGCTGGCATCCTATCGTTTCGTAATCTTCGTGCTGCTGATCTTTGCGACTGCACTGCTGATCGCGGCTGTCGCCTTTCTGGTGATGCTGATCGCGCTGAACCGCCGCATGAGCCGGATCGAACGGCAAGGGATCGAGGTGAATTCACTGCTAATCAGCCGTGACCAGAAATCGGTCTATCTGAACGATTTTGAATTCAAGCTGACAGATGCCGCGATTGAAACCCTGTCTGTGCTGGCAGAGGCAAGGATGGATGACGAAGTCCTGTCCGGCGCCGAGATCGAGGGCGTGATTTCCGGCCGTGATGCATCCGATTGTGACGAGGCGGCGGGCGCCACCCGCATCAAACGCCTGCGCGATACATTGGGCAATCAACTCGTCAGCGAATTGCTGATCAAGAATATCGCCCGCAAAGGCTATATGCTGGCGATCGACAAGAACGTGATCCGGATGGTTTAGGACCGGCGCAACGTATCGCCAGCCGTCAGTTTCGGGCTGAGCGTGATGATTGTCCCATCCTCTGTATCAAGCCCCGCATTGCGCGCTGCGATGATCTGTGCAGCCTTGACCCCGATTTCACGGCGGCAGGCATCCATCGTCGCCAGCTGCCGCGGCAAACCGTCCAGCAGTTCGACCCCGTTGAATGCCGCCAGCCCGATACGGCCCGGGATATCAATGCCCTGTTCCAAGAGATAGAGCAGGCCACCCGCACCGATCATGTCATTAGAATAATATAGAAAATCCAGATCAGGGCTGCGCGCTATCATTTTTGCCGTCATCTCGCGCCCTTTGGCCAAGGCTGAACCGCCAGAGTAAAATTCCTGATCCGCAATTTCGATCCCGGCCTTGGCTAAAGTACGGGTGAATCCTTCAAACCGTTTGCGGGCGCGGTGATCCAGCGGCATTTTGGTGCCCATGAATCCGATGCGTTTATAGCCTGCGGCGATGATTTCCTCGGCCATCTTGCGCCCGGCGCGGCGGTGCGAAATGCCGACACAGGTGTCAATCGGTTCGCCGTCGGTATCCATGATCTCGACCACGGGAATGCCAGATTGGCGCAACATGGCGCGGGACGCCTCGGAATGTTCCAGCCCGGCGATAATCACGCCGGACGGACGCCATGACAGCATCTCAAAGAGGACTTTCTCTTCTTTCTCTGGCAGGTAATCGGTGACCCCGACGACGGGCTGCAATTCGGTGTCTTCCAACACCTCAGAGATACCTGCCAGCACCTCCGGAAAGACCATATTCCCCAGCGAGGGGATGATCACCGCCACCAGATTGACATGCGACGAAGCCAGCGAGCCAGCGATCTTGTTGGGGACATAGCCGAGCCGTTTCGCAGCATCCTGCACCTTTTGCCGGGTTGCCGCGCTGACGTCGCCCTTGTTGCGCAATACACGGCTGACCGTCATTTCGCTGACGCCGGATGCTTCCGAGACATCGCGCAGGGTCAGGGGGCGTCTGTTATCGTTTGCCAATGGTCACATCCCGTATTGTCACAGACCATTGTTAGCGTCGCTTTGAACAGATGACCAGCGCAGCACCGCAATGGTCAACATTCAGGCCAAGACCGTCTTTTTCACGAAGCATGGGGCTGGTTAGCTCGTCCGTCTTGTCGATCATATCGGCATGTTCGCTAATCAGACCGGTGATGTCATCGATCCCGCGTTTGCCAGCCTTGTGACAAGACCTGCCCAAAATGTCTTGTTCAAATATCGTCACTCAACGAATGCTCGGGTTCCACCGAAATGGCCATATCATGTCTGCCCACCTGAAATAACTGGATCGTCCAAAGCTATAAATGATCCTGGCGTATGCTACCAAGATTCGCGTAGTAGATTGGTATTTCTGCACGTCCGTCGATCAAAGTCGATCCTTTGATATACGGCGTGATCATCGCGAATATGACCCATTGCACCTGCAATTTGATGTGCCGCACTCCTACCGGTTTGATATATCAATGCCTGACGGCACCATGGATCAACAGGATACCATGGCTCATCTAAAGTGGCAGGTTGCGGGTTCGAATTCTGCCGGGGTCACCAGCGCGCTATCAGGTTGTTTTCAGATCCTTCGCTCAAGGCCGACATCACCGCGTTCCGATGAAGCCACCGGTCAGAGATGCGGATTCAGTGGATGACGCAAACGTGCCTGTCACAAAGCCAGCGGCAGATTCCTGATCAGGTCCTAAGAAATACCCCTCCATCGTCCCGTCGACATTGATCGCACCCATGTTGGATGCCACATTGCCTGTCAGCGGCGCGGAAAATGTGCGCTCGTTATTTGCGGGAACTGTCATCCGATCAATCTGCCCAACACCGATAGTGATCATCCCATTGTATCGTGTTTCTTGCGTGTCGACCAGATTGCGGACGTTACCCGACAGGCTGTCAGTCATAAAGTCTACATTCAGCTGCATCTGACCCGCCAGTTGAAAGCCACCGCTTAGGTTCTCCAATTGCATGCCACCGGTATAGATAACGGATCCGGTCACCGGCAGGACCGCAGGGTCATTGATATCTTGCAGGGTGTAATTCTGGAACAGTGACACAGTCTGCTGTTCAAGTTCAGCAAAGCTTGGCGGTGGCAGATCGGGGACAGACGACGGCACAGGCGCACTGCCGGAACCACCGCCACAGCTAGCCAGAAACCCGACTAGAGCGGGTACAATCAATCTTGAGATTTGCGTTTTCATGTCAATTCCATCGGCATCTTTTACACTCACCCACTTGGTTGCCGGGTTCAGCTTCACCGGTCATGGCGGGCAGCTGGTTGGTTGAATGTATAAATCGCGACGCAGAGGCGGACCAATATAAGGAAACCGCTAGTCGGCGAAGATGCCCCGGGCATCTGCGGACCTGGTCGCAAGATCTTTAACTGCGGCAGCATCCATGCGACGGAAACTCCATTGCATAGCTGCACGCACGGAAAGATAACGTCGTAGGCGGAGATTTGTGCCGTGATGAGGGAGAGCCATATTGAAATCCGCGTTTTTATTCCGCCTGCAGATCCTGCTTTCAGAGATCTGGATCAAGGTCACGATCTATTCCCTCTTGGCCGTTGCGACCGCATTGGCTGCTGTGTGGTTTCGCGATTTCATTCCACCAGCCCTAGAGGCAGATCTGGGGGCAGATGCCGTCGAAACGGTCTTGGAAATTATCGCCACCTCGATGTTGACCGTCGCCACGTTCTCACTGGGGATCATGGCCAATGCCATCTCCGGCGCGGCCAATGGAGCAACGCCGCGTGCCACCGCGCTCTTGCTTGAAGACGGCGTATCGCAGAATGCTCTGGCGACCTTTCTGGGTGCGTTCAGTTTTTCGCTCGTTGGGATAATCGCACTGCAGATCGGTATTTATGAAAACGGTGGACGGATCATCCTGTTGGCGGTGACGATTGGCGTCATCATCCTGATCTACGTCGCATTCATCCGCTGGGTTAACCTGCTGCGCAGTTTTGGTCGCATCCCGGACACGCTGGGCCGGATAGAAACGGCCGCAGAGAGCGCGCTCAAACGCCGTCTTGCGCATCCGTTTCTGGATTGTCATCCGCTGGATCCGTCAAAGCATGACCGCAGCAGTATGATCGCATTGCATGCGGATCAGGTGGGATTTGTGCAGCACATCGACACAGCCGAGCTGCAAGAATGCGCCGCAGCGCTGAATATTGATCTGCACATCGACCGCATACCGGGACAGTTTGTTTGCGCGAGCCGTCCGCTCGCTTATGTCCGGGCTCATGCGGGGCAGCCGAACAGCGAGGCTCTGCAAGAGCTGAACTGTTGCTTTACGCTTGGTGCGGCCCGGACCATTCAACAGGATCCGCAATTCGGAATGATCATGTTATCGGAGACTGCTATCCGTGCTCTGTCACCGGCGGTGAATGACCCGGGCACTGCGATTGACGTGTTGCGCCGGTCCTTGCGTATCCTGATGTGTTGGGACACCCGCCCGTCACCCGATGTTGTCCATGATCGCATCTGGATGCCGGGGTTGGAGCCGGCCGACTTCCTGCGCGACCTGATCCGCCCGATTGCCCGCGACGGTGCGGGAATGGTCGAGGTGCAGCATGTTCTGCAATCGATCTTGCTTGATCTGGCGCGCGCCCGGACCGAGATATTTGCCACCGCAGCGCAGACCCAATCCAAAGAAGCGCTGGAACGGGCCGAGGCCCAGCTGAGCCTGCAATCCGAGAAGGATGAGATCCGCGCGATCGCGCAGCAGGTAGCACAAGCCGATGCGCGTGATCAGCTGCCCGCAAGCGTCTGACAGCGGGCGGCTGGATTCAGTCAACCGGGTGGGAATAGGCGATCACGTAGTCACCGATTTCAGTCTCTAGCTGGGCATGGCCTGCGGCGACGATCACTACATATTGCCGCCCGTCATGGACATAGGTCATCGGTGATGCCTGGCCGCCTGCGGGCAGTCTTGCAGACCAGATCAACCGCCCGGTTTCGGTTTCATAGCCGCGCAGGTAATTGTCCTGTGCCGCGGCGATAAAGGTAACGCCGCTACCAGTCACCAATGGCCCGCCCAGATTGACCGTGCCCAGCGGAATCCGCAGAAAAGTCGGCAGCCCAAGCGGTCCAGCATCAAAACCGGTACCCAGAGGCTGCGACCACAGCAGCGCACCGCTGGCCAGATCAGTGGCCGCGACAAAACCCCAAGGCGGCGCAATGCAGGGCGCGCCCAGTGCCGACAGCCACATCGGCCGCGTCACACCCCATGGCGACAGCCAATGTGGCGCGATTTCCTGATCCGGCCGCGCGCCGCCCATACCGACAGGCAGGTCATCGACTTCGTCACGCGGATGCATGGTGACGACATTGGGCAGCCGTGAATGATTAGTGATCAGGATCTGCCGTCCGAGGTCAAGACCGACGCCGCCCCAGTTGATTCCGCCGACGGTGCCAGGATGCAACAACATCCCATGCGGATTTTCCGATGGTGGCGTATAGATGCCCTGATAATCTATGCGCAGGAAATCGCGGCGGCAGATGGCTGCATCCACCATCGCGACACCCCAGGTCTGGGTGTGGTTCAGCACTTCCGGCTCTGGCCCGATGTAACCTGCGAAATTTGGATAAGCATTGGCCAGCGGCTGCGCTGCGGCGGTCCAGTCGCCGGGCAAGGCACCCTGCGGCGCTGGCTGCATCGCCACAGGCTGCAGGTGTTCGCCGGTGGCGGCGTCCAGTACGTGGATCGATCCTTGCTTGGTGCCCTGCACGACAACTCGCTGGGTTTCACCGTCAATCGTCAGGTCCATCAGGGCCGGTTGCGCCCCCAGATCATAGTCCCACAGATCGTGGATCACAGTTGCAAAATCCCAGACGGTTTCACCTGTTGCAGCATCAATCGCGACGATAGCGGCTGTGAAACGGTCCTCTTCCTCGGTTCTGGTGCCGCCCCAGTGATCATTGGCGGAATTGCCAGTGCCGACATAGATCAGCCCGGCGTCCGGATCACCCGAGATGATGTTCCACACATTGGGCGTGCCGCGGGGATAAATTTCGTCCTCTGCCAGCGGGGTGCTGGCAAACCCTTGACGCAAGGCGTCCCAGGCCCAGACCAGATCGCCGGTGGTGGCCTCATAGGCGCGTACCACGCCCGATGGCGCATCGCGGCGCTGATTGTCGCTGACTTGTTGTCCGATCACGATCAGATCGCCGATCACCGCCGGACCAGAGGTCGAAGAGGCCAGACCGGTTTCCTGCATCCCCAGTCCGGCCGCCAGATTGACACTGCCCTGATTGCCAAAGCCGGGACAAATGGCACCGGTTTCTGCATCCAGCGCGATCAGACGACTGTCGACCGTAGTGACAAAGATCTGCGCGGCACAGCTGCCAGCTGCTCCGTCCTGTCGGTGATGCGCCACGGCTCGGCAAGCGGTCGAAAACAGGGATTCCATGACACCGGGATCAACCTCTGGATCAAAGCTCCAAAGCGTTTCGCCACTTGCTGGATCAAGCGCCATCACCCGGTTGGACGGGGTACAGGTAAACAGCCGGTTTTCAACATAGATCGGCGTGTTCTGCGCAGAATAGGACACCCGGTCATTGGGCGGCAGATCACCGGTCTGCATACGCCAAACTTCTTCAATGGTGCCGATATTGGCGCGGTTGATCTGTGTGGCGGGGGAATAAGCCGCGCCCAGCGGTGACCCGCCGAACGCCGTCCATTCCTGTTCCGAATTGTGGCCCGGAAAGATATCGGCGATCACGTCAGTCTCTGCCGGGGACGTTTCGCGTTCCCAGGCCCAGCCGACCAGCGCTGCGGCAAGTGCCATCGCGGCAATGACACCGACCCCGCCCACGGGCCGGAACCAGCCCGGTGCCGCAGCCTGCCGGGTGCCGAAAAGAATAGTGAGCAGCAGGACAGCGAACAGCAGCCCCGGCACTGCGATCCGCCCGGCCAGATCAAACGGCCAGGACACTAGCCAGCCATTGCCGGCAATCTCGATGAGCGACCAGACCAGCGTGACCACCAGCAACAGGGCACTGGCGGCAAGCCCCGTCCGCAACCAATCAAGCGCCAGCCCCACAGCGCCCAAGACAATGATCAAACCGGCGACCAGATAATACAGGCCACCACCAGTCCATGCGATCTGTCCGCCAAGCCAGATCAGGTTCATACCCAGCCCCAGTTGCGAGGCCGCTAGTCCCCAGATAATAATCTTGGCAAACAAGTTCATATGGGCCCGTTGTACGATGACGACGGGGGTGGTTTGGCGGATCATGCGCATCTCCTGTAGCCGTGGACCGGTTTTGCGCTACACCAAAGCGTAGCGCGAAATACAAGGTTCCAACTGTCCAACGCGAACCACCAAAGATTGTTCCCGCAAAAATGACTACTGCCGCGATTTTCTGTCAGGCCGAGAGCAGATTTGCAAATTTGCGCCAGCTGGGGATCTGTTCAGCCATGACCCGGAATGCGACCAACATCGGCACAGCGATCACCATTCCCATGAACGACCACATCCAGGCCCAGAATGCGATACACAGCACCACCAGCGCGGTATTCATCTGCAGCCTGCGCGCCAGCATGGCTGGTGTGACTAGCTGACCTTCCAGCGCGGTCAGCAACAGATAGACCCCCGCCACCATGGCTACCTGAAACACCGTGTCAAACCACAGCAGCGCCACCGCACCGGACAGGACAACTCCCATGACCGCGCCGATGAAGGGAATGAAATTCAGTACAAAGGCCAGGACCGCAAACAACAGCGGCACTGGCATGCCCAGCCCCCACATGGCCAGACCGATACAGACCCCAAGCCCCGTATTGATCAAGGTGACGGTGCCCAGATAGCCGCCGAGCTTTTGTTCGACCTCGTGAAGGGCAGCCAGCGCGGTGCGTTTGTCGCCGAATCCGTCAAAGCTCTGGATCACTTTCAGATAGATCACGTCGCTGGAAGACAGCAGAAAGAATAGCAGGATCACGGCAAAAAACAATTGCGCCACAACTGCCGGTGCCTCTGACAGATAGATCAGCACGCTGCCAGCCGTGCTGAGCAACATGTCGCCTTCCAGCAGGTCACCGCTGTCTTCGTCTTCTGATTGGGCCGCGATGCGCAGATCAGGAATTTCTGTGGTGGCGGTGCTACGCAGGCTTTCGCCTGCGGCGAGCATGGCATCGCGCGCCCCTTCGAGCCGCAGGGCGATATCGCTCATGATCGTGGGCAGGTTTTCCGCGACCTCGACCACCGGGCCGCTGAGCAGGAAAAAGATCGCCCCGATCCCGACCAGCAGGCCAGAGACGAGCAGCAAGGCCACAAGATGGCCATTGACCCCAAGACGCTGCAGACGGCGCTGTAGCGGCATGAAGACGAAGAACAACAGAAGCGCCAGCACGACAGGCAGCAAGAACTGCTTGGCATAATGTACCGCGCCAAGGCTCAGGATAACCAAAATCCCCGTCAAAGCAGGTGCAATCAGGAAATTGCCGGAAGGGACCATGGGCGCACCGGGTTCGGTGCGCCGGGGCCTGCTGTCGGCGGGCGGGCGATCGGACAAAATATTCTCCAGTTGGATTTCAGCTAGCCTATTGAAACGCCGCCAACGTTGAAAAGTTCCCGGCTGCCGGGTCTAAACCTGCTATGGCGATTTTCCGCCATACCGATGTCAATAAAACAACAACTTGGCAGCAACGTCATGGCGTTTAGCACAACAATACTGGTTGAACTTTTCCTCGCCGGAAACAATCATGGCGCGACGTCACTTCTGTGCTTGAGGATTTATCCATGCTTCCTGATAAGCCCTCGGCTGCGGGTTCCACTTTGCTAGCAAACGATCAGCAAGGTGACATGCAATTTGCGCTGTTGCACCGGTTGGTCAATATATCCCCCGCCGCCATCATCGAGGTGGATGCAGAAGGTGTCATCCGCTTTGCCAATCCGCGCTGGCAGGCTTTGCGCGGTGCGGAAGCTGCGATAGTTGTGCCACAGCCGCTATCCGATCTGATCGCCCCGGCCAGCGCCGATAGCTTTGCTACTGCGATGGTGGCTTTGGAATCGGGCACGCCGCATATCGCGACCGAACTGGCCTTTTGTCGTGACGACAACAGCGTGTTTCATGTCAGCGGATCGTTTGCCGCGGTGTCGGATGCGGCAGGCTGCTATGCCGGGGTGACCGGCATTTTCATTGATATTACTGAACGCGTAATCGCGGAAAAAAGCCTGCGCGCCAGCGAAACAAGGCTGCGTCAGATTCTGGACAATACCGTTGCGCTGATCGGCGTCATGCAGCCCGATGGCACCCTGATTGAAGCCAATAAACCTGCCTTGGCCGCTGGCGGTCTAAGCCGGGCCGATGTGATCGGCAAGAAGTTCTGGGATTGCTTCTGGTGGTCGCATGACCCGGTCATCATGGCTGAATTGCAGGCCGCGATTACGCTGGCTGCGACTGGCGAGGAACAGCGATACGACACCGTGATACGGATGGTAGACGGCGCGCTGATGCCGATTGATTTCATGTTGTCGCCTGTGCTGGATGATGACGGGAATGTCGAACTGCTGGTACCGTCCGGACTAGATATTTCGGACCGAAAACGCAGCGAAGAGCAGTTGGCCTTTGTGATGCGCGAGGTCAATCACCGGTCCAAGAACCTGCTGGCGGTGGTGCAATCCATCCTTCGGCAGATGCGACCCTATGATGTGGATCAGTTCGTGCGGGATTTCGGCGCAAGACTGCGGGCCTTGGCCAGCTGTCAGGATCTACTGGTCAATTCCCCCGACGACAGCCCCGAACTGGCGGCGCTGATCCAGACGCAGCTGACCTATTTCGCCAGCCTCACCGGCAGCCGCCTGCGTGTCGCTGGCCCGCCGATGCGGGTATCATCGGACGTGGCGCAAAGTCTGGGCATGGCGGTTTATGAACTTGCTACCAACGCCGGGAAGTATGGGGCGCTGTCCAATACTACCGGGCAGATCGACGTCAACTGGCAGATCACGGGCGATCTCTTTACCCTGACATGGCGGGAAAGTGGCGGACCACAAGTGATCGCGCCGGACGATACCGGTTTCGGCACTGTCGTGTTGGAGGATATGTTGGCGATGGCGCTGGGTGCCACAACAAAGATCAGGTTTGAAACGTCCGGCGTGATCTGGACACTAGAATGTCCGGTTGCGGCGATGCTGGCGACGGATGCGCCGCAATCCCATCCAAAACAGCCGGGCCCGCGACAGGCCCGGCCTGCATGATCAGGTGCCGTGTTCGACCAATAGCGCTGTGATTTCTGTCATCTGCTCGGTCAGCATCGCATTGGCTTCGATGGTCTGCCCGGTATTGCGTGCCTCGGCATAGGTTTCCAGCAACTGCTCTTCGCCTTCTGCCACGCGGTCCATGACTTCGCTGTCAATATCGTCGAACCACGACCGCGCCGTAATGACGGCGCGGTTGATGGTACCAAAGAACGATCCGTCTTCATCCGGGACACGCCCCGCCTGCGCCAGATAGGCCGCCAGCACACCTTCATGCCGACTATGCATCGTCAGAAATGCTTGTGCTGCGGGCTTGAAGGACGGTTCGGCCTTTTCAACCAGCGTGTCAAATCCGCTGATCGTGTCCAGCACGCCGGTATGCACCTTGGCGATCAGGTCCAGCCGTTCATCATCTGGCTGCGGCTTTGGATCATCAGGCTGCAGCGCGCTGTCAGCGGCCAGTTGCGGGTTCAGGTTTTTGTAGTCGGTGGGATGCATCGGGATGCTCCTTCAATGAGGGTGATCAGACCGGGGGCTGACCGCGGACGGCGCGAGCGATCATCGCCACGACGAACAGCACCAGGAAGATGACGAACAGGATCTGTGCGATCGACGAGGCCGCACCGGCGATACCAGAGAAACCAAGTGCTGCCGCGACCAGTGCCACGATCAGAAATGTTAAAGCCCATCCAAGCATATTTTTTCCTTTCGAATAGAACGTTGCTAAGCAACCATTGCTAAAAGAACGGTCAAACCCGGCAAAGGTTCCGGGACAGATCGAGCCAAAACAAAAACCCGCGCAGTGCGCGGGTTTTTCAGGTTACTTCAGACGTTTACAGATCAGGCGTTCAACGTCTGTGTAGAGGCAAAGAACATCGCTTGCGACACAGCAGAGCGCACCTGTTCTTCGTCAAAGGGTTTGGGGATGAGGAACGCGGGCTCAGGCTTTTCACCGGTCAACAGACGTTCTGGATAAGCGGTGATGAAAATCACCGGCGTATCGGGATATTCACGCAGCAATTCCACCACGGCATCCACACCCGATGAGTTGTCGGCAAGATGGATATCAGCCAAAATCAGATCAGGGCGTTCACGGCTGCCCAGTGCGACAGCCTCTGTATGGGTGCGCGCAATGCCCGTCACGTCATGGCCCATCTCGGTAACGATACTCTTGATATCGAGCGCGATCAGCGGTTCGTCTTCGATGATCTGGATCCGGCCCTGAACCGATTTCGACATTTCGCGGTAGGCGATTGCCAGCAATTCGCACGCCTCGTCTTCGCTGACGGCGATGATCTGGGCGATATCGGCATAGGAAAACTCTTCTAGCGCGCGCAGCAACAATGTTTCGCGCGTGTTCGGCGTCAGACCGGCCAGCAGTTTCTGCGCACGTCCTTCGATCCCATCAACCGGGCCTGTGCCGACCGGCGCGCCAGTGGTTTCCCAGACGGAATGGAATGCCTTAAACAGCGCCAGCTTCGGCGACATGCCCATGTCAAGCAAGGCGCGATCTTCTAAAATGGCTTCTAATGTGGCGGCGGCATAGCGGTCACCGCTTTGTTGTGATCCGGTCAGCGCGCGTGCGTAGCGACGCAGGAAAGGCAATTCCTTAGCGACCTGTAAAGACATCGACATTTCTTCTCCCAATACGGCTTGCTTCACGCTGTTTCTTCTCCACCGTTACATTGTTTGTCAGCTGCGAAAGGTCATAGAAAATCTTCGCAGAACGGGAACCTAACGCGACCCACGGCGTTTGGTTCCCGGATATATATGATTTCTCTGATGTTGCGAAGGCAGATGGGACATAGCATGATGGCAAGATAAAAACGGGTCGAGATGATGATGAATGGTAAAAATGAACGGTCAAGAGCAGAGGTGCCACGGGAACTCGCACGCCAGATCGATGAAAACCTCAAACGGCTTTATGCTGACGAAGCATCCAGTGCTTTGCCCGAAAGCCTCACGCAATTGCTGGATGCCTTGCGCAGCAAAGAGGCGCAATCGCGATCAGACCGATAACGAAAACGGGTCCGGCGCCGCGCAGGCGACAGCCGAAAGGATGTTAGCACAGCGTGCCTAAGCAGATTTTCAGCAACAAACTCGCCGCCCGCCTTGCGGTGATCCTGACGCTGGCAATCGTGCCGCTCGGGTCTTTGGCGCTATATTCCGAATACACCAGTTGGCGAACGCAGGTCGCGGCCAATCAATCCCAACTGATTGCCCGGACCGTCGATGCCACCACCGGCCAGCGCGCGCTGCTGGCCAGCGTCGCCCAAGAAGCGGCCAGCCTGGCCCCCCGCGTGGTTGACCGTCTGGGTGATCCTGAAACATGTTCAACCTTTCTGAGCGACTATGTCACCGCTTCCACCTTTTTCGCCTTCGCCGGGTTTATTCAGCCAGATGGCCTGATGCTTTGCGCTTCGGAAGGCAGTGGCACGAATGTTGGTGGCAGCGCGAATTTCGAGCAAAGCATGGCCCGGCCACGGGCCAGTTTCCGGTTTCAGGAATCCGGTCGCGTGACGGGTATGCCGGTGGTACTGATCAATCGCCCGGTATATGACGGCGAAACCTTGCTGGGCCTTCTGACAATTTCAGTGCTGCGCAGCACGTTGGACCTGATCGCAACCAGGCCAAATCCCAATACTGATCCAAAAATCGTCTATCTGGTCAATGACCGCGGTCATACGCTGACCTATTCCAACGATCCCGCCGCCGCTGAACTGCTTCCGGCAGAGGCTGAATTGCAGCAGCTTATTGCACAGGGCGAAGGTGTGTTCGACGGCACCAGCCTGTCTGGCTCAGACCGTGTTTTTACCGTTGCGACGCTGATTCCCGGTCAGCTTTTTGCATTAGGCAGTTGGGGGCCTGACAGTGTCGGGGCGCTGCTGCGACCGGATTTCACCCGCTTGTTCCTGCCCGTGGCAATGTGGATCGCCTCTGTCGGGGTGCTGATGCTGTCGATACATTACCTTGTTGTCCGCCACCTGCGGCAGATCAATGCGCAGCTACGCCGCTTTGCACTGGGGGATCGGGGCGATTTCGCCCGCCTGCCCACCGACGCCCCGTCGGAACTGCGCGAGATCGATTCCACCTTTTCCAAAATGGCCCGGCTGATCCGCCGTGATGAGACCGAGCTGGAAGAAGCTTTGCGTGAAAAGACCGTGCTGCTGATGGAGGTCCACCATCGGGTGAAAAACAACCTGCAACTGATCGCCTCGATCCTCAACCTGCAGATGCGCCGGATGACCGACCCCGAAGCCCGTGCCATCCTCAAGGGGGTGCAGGCGCGGGTCCGCGCGCTGGCCTCGATCCACCGCGCGCTTTACGAGGAAAGCCGGGTGTCCGATATCGACGCGACGGCTTTTCTGGACAGCATTCTGCAGGATACGCTGGCGATGGCGGGTGCGGATCGCAGCAAGCTGGACATCGAGACGCATTTTCAGCCCGTGGCCCTGCCCACCGACAAGATCATTCCCGCCGCGATGTTATTTGCAGAGGCGCTGACCAATGCGCTGAAATACGCTACGCCCACCACTGGCAGCGATGCGCCAAGGGTTGTCGCAAGTATAAGCGCCAATGACGGTGCCGTCGAATTGCGGATCCGCAATTCGCTGTCTGAACAGCGTGCCGAGACAATCAGCAAAGGACTGGGCAGCGAATTGATGACCGCCTTTGCGATGCAGATCGGTGCCAGGCTGGACGTGGGCCCGGTCAATGATGAAGCCGGTCCGGGTTGGGAAATCCGGTTGCACGTCGATGATGCCGGGATGAACGCGGCGCATCCCCCAACCGGGCCGCTGCCGCCGCAGGCCCCATCCAAAAGGTGACTCCATGACCAAGTCGAAAACAGAACTGACGGACCCGGTCGAAGAAAACCGCGCGCTGCATGCGACCGAATCCCGCATCGCGATTGCCGGTCACCCGCTGCATGCGATGCTGGTCGCCTTTCCGATTGCCTTGACGATGTCAGTACTCGGCGCGGATCTGCTGTATTGGTGGACCGGCGATGCGTTCTGGCCGCGCGCGGCGGGCTGGGCGGCCTTTGGCGCATTTCTGATCGGCGTGACCGCGGGCATCACCGGCACAGTAGAGCTGCTGGTCGTAAAAGGCATCCGCAACCGCGCCGCCAGCTGGACCCATTTCATTCTGGCGGTGATGTTGCTTTCGATCCTGGGTATGAACTGGGCTTGGCGCATCGGCGATTACGAGGCAGCGGTGCTGCCGCTTGGCCTGTTGATGTCGCTGGTGGCCGCTGGGCTTACCGCCGTCACCGGTTGGCACGGCGGGAAACTCGTGTTCGACTATCAGATCGGCACCAAACGGCCCGAATAATCCCCGACACCGGAACAAAGGCCTGTGTCGCGGGTTGACGGGTCATGAACGACACAGTCCAGACGCCCGCCGACACCGCTAAGGCACGGCAACCTGACCATGACCGACCGTATACCGTGCTAGCCCATGGCGTAGCAATTGTTCTGCTGGGTGTTTTGGCTGTTGTGGTGCCCTTTGCCATCCTGTCAACCGGAGAGCGCCCACCATCAGGCGGGCTGATCTGGGATTTCAGCATGGGCCTTGGCTTTGGTGCGCTGGCTCTTCTCGCCCTGCAATTCGCAATGACCGGTCGCCTGCGGTGGATCACCCATCCTTTCGGCGCAGATATCGTCTATCTGGCGCATCGCTATCTCAGCTGGGGCGCTGTCCTGCTTGTGCTGGGGCATTTCGCGCTGATTTATGTGTTTCACCAACCTGCACTTGGTGTGCTGAACCCTCTGGAGGCACGCTGGGAGCTGACCGCAGGCCGCCTCGCGATGGGTTGCTTTCTGGGACTGATCGTGACTTCGGAATTCCGCAAACGGCTGCATCTGCGCCATGAATGGTGGCGCGCCCTGCATCTGACGCTGGCGCTGGTCGGCATGACCGCTGCAGTCGCGCATGTGCTGGGCGTCGGCAATCTGACCGATACACCAGCCAAACGCTGGTTGTGGCTGGGGGTTACTGCTGGGTTCATCGGAGTATTGGCCTACACGCATCTTTTGCGGCCCAGCATGCAGGCGCGCAATCCTTGGCGCGTTGTCGCCAATACCGCAGAATATGGCGGTGTTCACCGGCTGGAACTGGCACCGGAGGGGCGCGGCTTGCACCGCTGGAAACCCGGCCAGTTTGCATGGCTCAAAGTGGAAAGGTCGCCTTATTCGCTGATCGAACATCCGTTCACCATCTCGACGGCACCGGAAAAAGGCCCCAATATCGCATTCTCAATCAAACCGCTGGGCGATCACAGCAGCGTATTGGCCAAAACGCCAGTAGGCGCGCGTGCCTATGTCGATGGCCCTTATGGTGCTTTCTCCATCGACCGGTTGGCCGAAGCCGAAGGCTTTGTCATGATTGCAGGCGGCGTCGGCATCACGCCGATCCTGTCGAACCTGCATGCGCTCGACGCGCGCGGCGACAAACGGCCGATCATCCTGATCTATGGCAATCCGTCATGGGATGAGGCCAGTTTCCGCGACGAATTGTCAGACATGAAAAGCAGGCTCAATCTGACATTGGTGCATGTGCTGGATGAACCGCCGAATGACTGGGACGGCGAAACCGGCCGGATCGATGACAAAACGCTGGCACGGCACCTGCCTGCACAGACCCGCGACTGGCCGCATCTGCTGTGTGGTCCGGGGCCGATGATCGCTGGGGTGACCGCGGATCTTGGCTCTTTGGGGGTTTCAGCGTCGCATATCGATTACGAAATTTTTGAACTGGTCTGATGATGCGCCCGAAACTTGCCCTGATCCTCGCGATTTCCCTGACCTTGCTGGCTATTGTGTTGGCGGGCTGGTTGGCGCTCTCGCTGGCCTGACTCCATGCTCTGAAAGGATAATTATGACCACGCGTACCACCGCCCTGCTTGATCAGTTCATGGATCAAATCACCCCGCGTCATCGTGGCGACGATGAATTTCTGCAAGCTGTCAAAGAAGTCGCCAGCGATGTCCTGACGATCGAGAAAGCCAGCCATGCTTTTACCGCCGCCCGCGCGCTGGAACGGCTGTGCGAGGCCGACCGGATCATCAGTTTCCGCATCACGTGGCGCGATGACGCGGGCGATGTGCAGATCAATCAGGGCTGGCGCGTGCAGCATTCCAACCTGCTTGGCCCTTACAAGGGCGGGTTGCGCTGGGTGCCGGGGCTGTCGCGCTCTGTGCTGAAATTTCTGGCCTTTGAACAGGCATTCAAGAATGCATTGACCGGGCTGCCACTCGGCGCTGCCAAAGGTGGCGCAGATTTTGACCCTGCAGGTCGTTCTATGGCCGAAATTGAACGGTTCGTGCTGGCCTTCATGGCGGAGCTTTCGGCCCATATCGGCCCGGACCGTGATGTGCCTGCTGGCGATATCGGCGTCAGTGGCGTTGAAATCGGCCTGATGCAGCGCGCCTGGATGCAATATGCCCGCCGTTGGGGCGGGGCGATGACCGGCAAGCCCTTACCACTGGGCGGCAGCGATGTCCGGGCAGAGGCAACAGGATATGGCCTGATCTATTTCACGGCCGCCATGCTGGCGGAACAGGGCGAGGATTTCGACGGCAAACGTCTCGCTATATCCGGGCGCGGCAATGTATCCAGCCATGCGGCGCGCAAAGCGATGCAGATGGGCGCAAAGGTGATTACTCTGTCCGGGCGCGCAGGCACATGGCACGCTGCCGACGGGTTTAACCATGACGCTCTGGACTGGGTATTGGGGGCCAGCGACGACCAGGCCTATACACCGGCCAAAGATCTGGGCGTGACCTTTCTGGAAAACACGCGGCCATGGGGCATGGATCCCGATATTGCTCTGCCCTGTGCCACCCAGAACGAGGTCGAACTGGCGGATGCCAAAGCCCTTGCCGACAGCGGTTGCCGGTTTCTGGCCGAAGGCGCGAACATGCCCCTGACCGCGCAGGCCGAGGCGCATCTGAGCAAAATGGGGGTCACCCAGGCACCCGGCAAGGCCGCCAATGCCGGCGGCGTGGCGGTGTCGGGCCTGGAAATGCAGCAAAACGCCAGCTTTGACCGCTGGTCGCCCGCGCGGGTGGATCAGGCCTTGCATGATATCATGTGCGATATCCATGCGCGACTGAAGGCAGAGCGTAGCAGCTGCTGTACCGAAACCGGCCAGATCGACTATCGCCGGGCCGCCAATGTCGCGGGATATCGCAAACTGGCGCAGGCTGTCGTCGATGGTGGGGCCATCTAGGCCGTTCATTTATCGGGAACAAAACCGGCGGTGGCGCGTTGCCAAAATAACGAGATACACAAGGATGTAGGTACAATGACGAATTACACAGGTTTACTCGGACTTATCCACCTCGCTTTGGTGGTCTGGGCGGCGGTTTCGATCCTCGGGTCGACTGCGACGCAGGGCTATAAGGTTCTGTGGATCCTGTTGGTGCTGGTATTCCCGGTTGTTGGCCTGATCATCTGGTTTCTGGCCGGGCCCAAGAAGGCCTGAGCATCAGCACTGACCACATCATTCAGAAGAAGGGGGTCACCATGACCAACGCGAAGAAATCAGATACGCCATCGCAGGAAGACCTGTCAAAAAAGGCGCTGAAGCTGAAGAACGAAAACGCGACAGAGCCAAACTATCCAACGGACCAGACGCCCAATCCCGGTATGCAAAAGATCGAACATACGGATCAGGCGCCATCCGGTGCGCTGGATGATGTCGGCGACAAACCAGCGCGCGAAAGGTCGCGTGAACGGCGCTGATACCCGATTAGTTCGCGACAATAATGCCCCCACCTTTTCGGTGGGGGCTTTTTCATTTCAGTAATTTTAATCAGAAAATAATCGAATTACTCTACGGAAGGTATTAATTCAGGAACAGTTTCGACAGACCAGCGTTTCATTATCAGAGCCGCCGAAATGGCTGACTGAACTTAGGAGACGATTATGAAAAAGCTTATGCTGACGACCGCACTTGTTGCTGCAACCTCAATGGGCGCTTTTGCCCAGACAGAGGGCACAGCCCCCGGCGCTGATGTTGAAATGACCCAGACCGGCGCGAATGTGCCCGCGTTTCTTGTCAGCGACTTCACCGGCAAAAGCCTCTATACGCTTGATACCGAAGAGGCACGTGCGCTGAACGAAACAGTGGCGACCGACCGGAGCCTGCGCTGGGAAAGCGATGCGACCTTCACCGCTGGCCGCGACAACTGGGATAATGTCGGTAACATCGATGACGTTGTCCTAACCCAAGACGGCGAATTGCGCGGTGTCCTGCTGGACATCGGTGGCTTCTTGGGCATCGGCGCACGCACTGTGATGGTTGATCTGGAAGATCTGTACTTCGTTTCTGACGAAACCACAGCCGAAGATCTGGATGACTTCTCCGTGGTAGCGACAATGACCCGTGAAGAGCTGGAAAACCTGGCCGAATGGGACGAGACACAGCTGACAACTGGCTTTGAATCGCGTAACTACAATGACGGCGCAATGACGCCGACAGCTGATCCGATGACAGCGCCGGCTGGCGACACCGCGATGAATGATACCGCAGCCGATGACGCCATGGACGGCTATGCGCCGATCCCGGCGACTGAACTGACGGCCGACCGGCTGTTGGGTGCCAATGTCTATGACACCACAGGCGACAATATCGCGACAGTCGATGATCTGGTACTGGGCGACGGCGGTGAGGTCACCCATGCGGTGATGGATGTGGGCGGTTTCCTGGGTCTTGGATCCTATACCGTGGCGCTGGACATCAACGATGTTGATGTGATGTGGAACCCTGAAAGCGACGACGTGCGCGTGCAGGTCAGCGCGACACAGGAACAACTGGAAGCGATGCCAGAATATGAAGGCTAATCTGCTTTCTTCCTGAACATGAGGCCCGCCACACGGCGGGCCTTTCCTGTTTTGCCAGACGATTATTCTGCGTATACTGCAGGAACCTTTTTTCAAATCGTGCGTTTATTGACCAGATACATTGCAAACGATTTGATCGTGAAAGGAAATAAAATGCGCGGTATTCTGCTATGGCTGATCGGCATCCCGATTCCAATTATCATTCTTTTGTTCCTGTTCGGTATCTTTTAATACCGTCAGCAACAAAACAGGGCGTTGACCTTAGGGTCGGCGCCTTTCGCTTTGGGCTTTATCAAAAAATCTGGCGCGCCGTGGAACCATGGCACGCCTCGTTGCGTTATCGAGTTAGCCGTGGACAGTGATATGCAAAACCAGATGCCTTATTGTGGCCCCGCGCCAACCCCCGCCGACTGGCTTTGGGCTTGGAACCTTGACCCGTTTCTGATCTTGGCTTTGCTGGTCACCTTTGCCAGCGGCACTATTGCCTTGCGCAACAGCGACCGAAAACGGCAAAAAGCCTTTGCCCTGGTGGGGTTTGCGACGGTAGTCGCCTTTGTCTCGCCCCTCTGCGCGATGAGCGTAGCCTTGTTTTCCGCCCGCACAATTCACCATCTGGTCGTGTTCGGCGCACTGGCGCCCGCGCTCGCGATTGCCTTTCCACTGGTCCGGGTCGCGATCGTGCCTGCCTTTGCCGCCCTGTCAGCAGTGTTGTGGCTGTGGCACATGCCCGCCGCCTATAGCGCCGCATGGGAGTCAGTGGCGGTTTACTGGCTGCTTCAGCTTGCCCTCATCCTGTCGGCTTGGGCGCTTTGGTCAGCCGTGCTGCAGGCGCGCGATCACCGGGCAATTGTTTGGCTGGTGGGTCTGGTCGGGCAGATGGGCCTGTTGGGCGCGCTTTTGACATTTGCGCAATACCCATTCTACCTTGAACATCTGGCGCATGCAGAACGTTTCGGGCTTAGCGCGCTGGAAGATCAGCAACTGGCCGGGCTGATCATGTGGGTGCCGGGAATGGTACCTGTCGCGATTGTTGCTGCTCTGCTTGCCTGGCGGCTGTTCCGCGAAGGGCTGCGCGCATGATCGCCATCGTCAAGGCGCTACATATTACGGCGCTGTCGGCCTGGTGCGCAGGGCTGATTTTGCTGCCTGTCATGATGCATATCTATGGCCGTCGGGACGAGATTAAAACACAGGCCGGTTTCACCGAATTCCGCTGGCTGACACATTACAGCTATACCTGCGCCCTTTCACCCGCTGCCGTGATTGCGGTCAGCAGCGGTACAGTGCTGATTTTCGCATTGGAGGTGCTGGATGTCTGGATGATGGCCAAGCTGATTGCGGTCGCGAGTATGGTGCTGCTGCACATCTGGCTGGGCCATCTGATCGTGCAGGCCGGCGAAGGCCGCGGAACCTTTCGACTGCCGCCTGTCGGGCTGGCCCTGCTGGGGATCATCCCGCTGATCGGGCTGGTACTGTTTCTGGTGCTGGCCAAGCCGGGGCTACAGGATATCAGCGCGATTTTTCCCGATTTCATGCAGGAGCCGCGCGGCAACCAACTGCCATCACGATGGGACCCACTATGAAGCGCGCTGTTTTCCTAGCCCCCACCCTGCTGGTCGCTGGTTGCGACACGCCGCTATCAGCATTGGCCCCCGCCGGGCCGGTAGCGACAGATATTGCCTGGCTGTGGTGGGTTATGCTGGTGGGCGCCGGTCTAATCACCGCCATGGTGGTCGTGCTGATCGCTTTGGGTTTTCGCCGCCCGTCAGAAACGCGACCAAGGGTCTGGACACATGGCATGGGGCTGTGGTTTTCGATGGTCGTTCTGACCTTGCTTTTGGGCGCAGGGCTCTGGGTCGGTGAACGCATCCAGCCGCGCAATGATGACGCAGTCACCGTGCGCGCTCATGCGTTTCAATGGGGCTGGGCTTTTGCTTATGAAACACCGGACGGCAGCGTAGTTGAAACGACCGATCTGTTGCATATCCCTGCGGGCCGGCCGGTTGATGTGCTGATCACCTCGCAGGATGTGATCCATTCCTTCTGGGTGCCGCGACTGGCTGGCAAGATGGATGCGATCCCCGGCCGCACCAACCGCACCCGACTGCAGGCGGATATGCCGGGCACGTATGAAGGGCTTTGCGCCGAATTCTGCGGGCTGGACCATGCGGGCATGCGGTTTTCCGTGCAAGCGCATGCCGACTGGCCCCCTGATCCGAGCGAGACAGAGCAATGAGTGACACGACCTTTACGGCCGCAGAGCAGGAAAGCAGCCGCAGTACCGATATCCCGCGCAATCCGCCACAACGCGCCTTGCGCCTGCACCGTGAATTGTCGCGGGTCTGGGCCAATGACAAAGGCATCTGGGGTCAGATCACCGCCGTCAGCCACAGCACATTGGGCCTGCGGTTCATGGCGACGGCTTTCGTCTTCTTTGCGATCGGCGGCATTCTGTCGATGCTGATCCGGGCACAGCTGGCCACCCACAATGGTGCGTTTCTGGATACCGAGATCTACAACCAGATTTTCACGATGCATGGCAGCATCATGATGTTCCTTTTCGCGATCCCGATGTTGGAAGGGCTGGCGATCTGGCTGTTGCCCAAACTGCTGGGTACTCGCGACATGGCGTTCCCCCGGCTGACCGCGCTTGGCTATTGGTGTTACTTGTTTGGCGGGCTGATTATGTTGACAGCGCTGCTATTCGGCGTTGCCCCGCGTGACGGCTGGTTCATGTATACCCCGCTGTCGAGCGCCGCCCACAGCCCCGGTATCAATGCCGATGTCTGGCTGCTGGGGGTGACATTTGTCGAAATTTCCGCAATCGCCGCAGCAGTCGAGATTACCGTGACCATCCTGCGCCAGCGCGCACCAGGTATGAAGCTGACAGAGATGCCGCTCTTCGCTTGGTACATGCTGGGCACCAGCGCGATGATGTTGGTGGGTTTCCCGCCGCTGATCGCCGGGTCCATCCTGCTGGAACTGGAACGCGCCTTTGACTGGCCTTTCTTCGACGTTGCGCGCGGGGGTGATCCGCTTTTGTGGCAGCATCTGTTCTGGCTGTTTGGTCATCCAGAGGTTTACATCATCTTTCTGCCCGCTGCGGGGGCAATGTCAATGATCATTCCAGTGATGTGCCGGACGAAAATCCTTGGCTATGGCGCGATTGTTGCCGCTGTCCTTGGTCTTGTCTTCCTGTCCTTTGGACTATGGGTCCATCACATGTTCACTGTGGGCATACCGCATATGGCGCTGGCTTTTTTCTCAGCCGCTTCGGTCCTGGTGGCGGTGCCGACGGCGGTGCAGGTCTTTGCATGGATCGGGACGATGTGGAAAGGCCAGCCACAATTGCATCTGCCGATGTATCACATCCTTGGGTTCTTCCTGACTTTCGTGATGGGTGGATTGACCGGCGTAATGCTGGCGATCGTTCCGTTCAACTGGCAGGCGCATGATACCGCCTTTGTCACGGCGCATCTGCATTACGTACTGATCGGCGGCTTCGTCTTTCCAATGATGGCGGCAGTGACCTATTGGATGCCGCTGATCACCGGAAAATCGCGGATCAAGGGACTGGGTGAAACGGCGTTCTGGGTCATCCTGATCGGCTTTCACGGCACGTTCTTTATCATGCATCTGACCGGTCTGCTGGGCATGCCGCGCCGGGTTGATGTCTATCCGGACAATCCTGAATGGGTCTGGCTGAATCTGACCAGTTCTGTCTTTGGCTTTGTGCTGACTATCGGCTTTGCGATGTTCGCACTGGATCTGCTGTTGCACATCACCTTGGGCAAACGCGAAAAACGCGATCCATGGGAAGCGCCCACATTGGAATGGGCAATGCCGATCCCGTCGCCGAACTACAATTACGCCTCTTTGCCGACGCTGCAGCATCTGGACAGGCCCGCACGCGATGTCATTATGCCGCTGGCGCGTGGCGAAGGTACCTTGCCCGGCGCGCCACGCAACAGGCGCGAGTTGTTGGTGACCCGTGCCATAGGTGCCGCCCCGGATCATGTCGCGATCCTTCCGGGGAATACAGCGCTGCCGCTGGTGCTGTCGGCCAGTATTTGCGCCTTTGTCCTACTGATGCTGGCCAGCCTGTATCTGGTCGCGGCTTTCGCCCTGATCCCGGTCGCGGCTTTCATCTGGCTCTGGGCGCGCGGCATGGCGCCCGAGGGTGATCTGGCGCCGGTCGAGGTTGCGCCGGGAACGACTTTACCTATACATCACCGCGCGCGGCAAAGCCTTGCGCAAAGCGGGTTGAATGCCCTGCTGGTGGCGGATGGCACACTTTTTGCATCCTTGATCTTTGGTCTGGCGTTTTTGTCGGTGGTCACACAAGGGCCAGCACCAGGAATTGCCGGGGCAGAGAATCTGGCCACCCTGATCGGCATGGGGATCATGGCGGTCGCATTGATCAGCGCCGCCTGGGCCTCAACAGGGGCAACGCGCGGGGCGGCGATGCTGGGTGTGGCTTTGAACGGCGTTGCTTTGATCGTGCTGGTCTGGCTTACGCTAACCCAGATGGATGACCCGACATTGCACACCCGTGACGCGTTGCGCGCCGTGGTGGCGGGTTATGTCGCGCTGCATATGATCGTAGCCACCGGCATGGCGGCTTTTGTAGCCAACCAACATGCACGCGGTGAGATTGATGGCCTGACGCGTGGCGCGCATCCGGGTTGGCGGGCGTGGCAAGGGTTCACAGCCGCCACCGCAGTACTGGCAATGATCATTCTGACGGCACAGGTGCTGGCATGAGATGGCTTGCCCTGACACTGGCCGGACCGATGATCTGGGCGGCAACCTTTACGCTGGTCTATGGGCTGCATGGTGTCGTCTGCGCCAGCGTGCCCGGCCCCGAAGGCTTGGGGCAAGGCGCAAGGCTGTTGCTGATCGTCGCCTGGGGTCTGGGTCTTGCGGCCTTTGTGCCCTTGTTCAGAGCCTTGCCGGAAGGTCCCGCGCTAAGCCAGCGCTGGCCGTACTACGGCGCATGGATCGGGCTGGTAGCCACGGCTTTCACACTCTTTCCGGTCGCCATTTCAACCAGCTGCTAGTCTGCTACCCAAAAGGAACCGTCAATGCGCCTTTCCTGGATGATCTTTGCCTGGGCCGGTTTGGCCATTCTGGCTGGCCTTTTGTTGTGGTTACTGGCCCCGATGCTGCTGCCCTTTGTGATTGCTTTCGTGCTGGCCTATTTCCTTGAACCAATCGTGCGCAAACTGGTGGCAAAGGGCATGGCGCGCGGCTGGGCGGCCCTGCTAGTGGCGCTGGTCACTTTCGGCGCGCTGCTGGCGATGATCGCCACGCTGGTTCCGATTATCGTAGCGCAGGCCGGGGAGCTATTCGACGCCCTGCCCGACAGCATCGAAGAAGCGCAAGTTTGGATCGAGGACTTCCTGCCAGAGGCCGTCGCCGCCCCGATGCAGGATGCCGAGGTCGAACCGCAAAATCTGATCGAATGGGCACGCGAAAATCTGGCTAATCAGGTTGGCACACTGGCACAGGGCCTGTCCGGCTTGCTCTCAATCCTGCTGTTCTGGGTCGTGATGCCGGTAGTGACAGTCTATCTGCTGATCGATTTTCCCAAACTGATCAAGACCGTCGATAACCTGTTGCCACGTCCCAGCGCCCCGACCTGGCGTCGTCTTGCCCGCGATATCGACACAACGCTGTCGGGCTATATCCGAGGGCAGTCACTGGTTTGCGTGATTTTGATGGGATATTACAGCACTGCCTTGACGCTGATCGGGCTGCCATTCGCGCTGATTGTCGGGGTCGTCACCGGGGCGGTGTCATTCATCCCCTATGTCGGCATGTTCATCGGCACGTCATTAGGCATGGGAGCTGCGATCTGGCAATTCTGGGATGACCCGATCTGGATCGCCGCTGTCGGCGCGATCTATGCCGTGGGCCTATTCGTGGAAAGCGAGATCATGGTCCCGCGCATGGTGGGCAGTGCTGTCAATCTACATCCGGTCTGGATGATCTTTGCCGTAACCGCCTTTGGCACCTTGTTCGGCTTTATCGGCGCGATTGTGGCTGTGCCATTGGCGGCGGTGATGGGCGTGATCGTGCGGTTTCTGGTTGGATGGTACAAAGACAGCGCGCTTTACACCGGCATGCCCGATGATGCGCTTGGTAATCGTCACGAATAGGAAAGTCTGGGGCGGTCATTGCCCGCCCCGTCACCCTGCCACGTTACCGGGCCAGCGTTTGCCCCGACACCGGGTCAATCTTGGCAGAGACGCGGCGGTTATCGACAGTGTAGTATTCCACTTCCCAATAGCCGTCGTCGTCCCAGTCAATCTCGTCAATCCAGCGAATGTCATCCGATTGTTCAATCATCGCGACAATCTCTGACAGTGGTAACGCATTGTCGGGTGGTGGCATATCTGCCAACAGCGGTGTGGCGGTCAGGACGGCGGCGACAGCGCCGTAGAGGAACGTATTCTTCATCTCGGTTTCTCCTTGGTTGCCCCATACCAAGTAATTAGGATCAAAAAGGTTTCAACGGCAGGCGACTTTTCTCTGCCCTGCCCCCTATTGCAAAGGTATCTTTGGCGCAGAGTTCTTGCGAAAACCGACATTTGCCGCCTGCATCGCGGTTGCAGCAATATCCACCGCCGTCAGCCCGGCCTCGGCATACATCACGTCAGGGGCGGCGTGGTCGATAAACCGGTCTGGTAGCGTCATCGTGCGGATCTGGCAGCGACCGTCAAGCAGGCCGTCATTGGCCAGATCATGCAGGACCATGGCACCAAAGCCACCCTGCGCGCCCTGTTCCACCGTGACCAGCGCCTTGTGATGCCGCAGCAACTGTCGGATCAGCGCGCGATCAAGCGGTTTGGCAAAACGCGCGTCAGCGATGGTGACGGTGAGGCCTTGTGCCTCTAGCTGACGGGCAGCTTTGCGGCATTCATCCAGATGCGCGCCAAAGGACAAAAGCGCGATGTCGCTGCCTTCCTGCAGGATTCGGCCTTTGCCGATTTCGATGATCTCGCCGCGTTCGGGCAGGGCCAAACCGACACCTTCCCCGCGGGGATAACGGAACGCGATGGGACCTGCGTCGTAATCGGCCGCAGTGCGGACCATATGCATCAGTTCCAGCTCGTCACCCGCAGCCATGACGACCATATTGGGCAAAGCCGACAGATATCCGATGTCGAACGATCCGGCATGGGTCGGCCCATCGGCACCCACCAGCCCGGCGCGGTCAATCGCGAAACGCACGGGCAGGTTTTGAAGCGCCACATCATGAACGATCTGGTCATAGCCACGTTGCAGAAAGGTCGAATAGATTGCGCAGAACGGTTTCAGCCCGCTGGCTGCCATACCTGCGGCAAAGGTCACGCCATGCTGTTCCGCGATACCCACGTCAAACACACGGTTCTTGAACCTCTGGCCCATGATGTCAACGCCGGTGCCGTTCGGCATGGCGGCAGTCACGGCGACGATGCGTGGGTCGTGCTGCGCCTCAACCGTCAGGGCGGTGCCGAAAATCTTGGTATAGCTGGGCGCATTGGGGCGCGATTTGGCCTGTTCCCCGCTGGCCACATTGAACTTGGCAACACCGTGGTATTTATCGGCGCTTTGTTCGGCGGGCGCATAGCCTTTGCCCTTCTTGGTGCAGACATGGATCAGCACGGGGCCGGTAGCACGGGTCTTGGCCGCGCGTAGAACCGGTAAAAGCTGCGACATGTCGTGGCCGTCAATCGGGCCAATGTAGGAAAAGC
This sequence comes from Loktanella sp., assembly GCA_017390475.1. GTDB lineage: Bacteria > Pseudomonadota > Alphaproteobacteria > Rhodobacterales > Rhodobacteraceae > Yoonia. The sequence continues at coordinate 93,686 of JAFPBO010000022.1, read as the reverse complement.
CAAGGCTTTCGAACAAGGTGCCGGCATTGCCCGATTGCACACCTGTCACCAACTGCCGCGCGCGGCGGGCATGATCGCGGATCGGACCGGGCAGAACGGATTCAAACCCTTCCGCCATCTTGTGCAGGTCGCCCAAAGGCGAGGCATAGAGGCCAGACAGATATTTCGACATCGCCCCTACAGGCGGGGCAATTGACATTTCGTTGTCATTAAGGATCACGAACAGCCGCCGTCCTTCGGACCCTGCGTTGTTCATTGCCTCATAGGCCATGCCCGCGCTGATCGATCCGTCGCCGATCACGGCAATCGCGTCACCTGTCGGCATGCCCAGATCGCGGCCCACGGTGAATCCAAGGGCAGCAGAAATCGAGGTGCTGGAATGCGCCGCACCGAAAGGGTCATATTCGCTTTCGGCGCGTTTGGTGAAACCGGATAAGCCGCCTTCCTGGCGCAGGGTGCGGATACGGTCGCGCCTGCCGGTCAGGACCTTATGTGGATAACATTGGTGGCCCACATCAAAAATCAGTTTATCACGCGGCGTATCAAATACAGCGTGAATGGCGACGGTCAGTTCAACCACACCCAGCGACGACCCCAAATGGCCACCGGTTTCCGATACCGCAGAGATCACTTCCGCGCGCAGATCGTCGGCCAGATTTGCAAGGGCGGTGTCATTCATCCGTCGCAAATCGGCAGGACCAGCGATGGAATCCAGGAACGGGGTTATTGGGCGATTTGTCATGACGGCACCTTTGCTATAAAAAAACGTCGCAAGTGGGGTGACCCGCTTGCGACGCTAGTCTCCTGTAGCCAACAGGAAGGGAACTGGGGTTTTGGGCCCCAATGACGGACCGACCAGGGAAAGGTGATCCGACAGCGAAGGATCAGGCAAGGCGTCGCAATTTGCCTGATCCAATAGTTTATCAGTCAGCAACGACCGGGGCAGTTTCATCGGCCACCGGCGCATCTGCCGCTGGTTCGACGACCATTTCCACGGCCGGTGCTGGCCGGTTGATCGGGTCAGCCGCCATCCGGGCCTCTTCTGGCAGGGCGCGGCCGATCAAGGCAAAGGCCGCAATAAAGAACCAGATCGCAATCACCACGATGGCTGCGTAACCCGCCCCCTTGAGCATCAGGAAAGTCACGTCAGCGGACAACCTGCTTTTGTTGCTCATGTCGAGGATGTTGTCGTTTTTCATCATCTCTCTCCTCAGTCTAACGGCGCATAGCCGTGGATTTGTGCCCAGACAAACCAGTTGTCCACGACGGTGCCGGACAGCAGGATCCCGATCCCGCCGGTCAGCGGTGTCAGAACAGCGAACCACCAGGCCCAACGATGGATACCTTCCATGGTGGCGTTAAAGCCCATGGTCCAGCGCCAGAACAAGGCGGCCCGTTCAGATGCCGTGCCACGGTCCACGATCTGTTCGATCTCGCGTTCACCGCCAAAGCGGCTGACGGCCAGTATCGTCGCCCCATGCATGGCAAACAGCAGAGCCGAGCCATAAAGGAAAGCAATCGAAAGCGCGTGGAACGGGTTATAGAACAGGTTGCCATGCGTGATCGAGAACAGGTTGGTCCAGTCCAGATGCGAAAAGATACCGTAAGGCACGGCCTCGCTCCATGATCCCAGCAGGATCGGACGGATCAGGTTCAGTACAAAGATCAACCAGAGCAACGCGGCAAAGGCATATGCAACATGCAGGCCCATCCCCAGCGCCCTGGCGCGGTTATAGGTCCGGACCCACCAGGCGCAGCAACCGACCAGAAAAAAGAAGCTGGCGATCAGCCACCATCCGCCTTCGGCCAGTGGTGCAAAGCCCAGGCCATATTGTGGTCCCGGTGGTTCCAGCGACAGCCAGAACAGATCCCGGAAGAACAGACCGGGGCTGTAATCAACCTGCGCCCAGAAATTCATCCCGATGATGAAAAACCATGCCGCAAAGCCGATGACGGCGACCAATCCATAGGACCCAAGATGAACGGGACCTACCTGTGCGTTACCAAACAAGCCGAACAGGGTCGAGAAACGCGCGCTTTTGGTGCGTTCGCTCATCGTGGTGGGATCTGCCACCACCCCCATCTCGGCGGGGCCCTGAACCTGAACTTGTGTGAAGATATTCTGATATTCAGCCATTTTTCATACCCTCCTACAGGTCTACCCACCAAGGCAGTTCATAGTACCAATCCCACCAGACGATCCATTCTTCGAACCAGATCGTGCCGGAAATCACGATACAGACCGCGCTCCAGAAACCAGCCATCAGCGCCAGAAACAGGCCCAGGCGGTGGATACCGAGCGGCCCGATCGAATAACCGATCAGATCACGGAAGTAGGTGTCTTCATGGTCGGGTGATGCGATAGTCTTGGAGCCTTTTGACGGGTTGACCGCGGACAGAACCAGCGACCCGTGCAGCGCCAAGGCAACCGCCGTGATCCAGAAGAAACTGATCGCGACCATATGCGCCGGATTGTAGTGGAAGTTGCCGTAGGCATAGCCCACGTTATTCACCCAATCGAGGTGGCTGAAAATTCCGTAAGGAAATCCATGCCCCCAGGCACCCATCAACGCAGGGCGGATAATGACCAGCGTGACATAGGCGAAAATTGCAACGCCAAACGCGAATGGCACATGATAGCCGATGCCCAGCTTGCGGCAGATCTCGACTTCGCGCATCATCCAGCCGACGAAAGCGCCAACCGCACAGATCGTGATGATCTGCCACAAGCCACCATCAAGCAACGGCGCGGCCCCAAGGCCGTATTCCAGTGGCGGCGGGTTGATGGAAATCAACCACGGGTTCCAGGTCGGGCCTTGGCTGGCCCCATAAAAAATCAATATCGTCCCAAGGACGGCGAAAAAGAACGTCACGACTCCAAAGAAGCCAACGTAAAATGGCCCCACCCAGAAGTCGAACAGATCTCCGCCTACCAAGGTCCCGCCACGGACCCGGTATTTTCTTTCGAAGCTGAGCTGTGCCATCTTCATACTCCATATGTCTACAGGCCCTGCAGCCCCGTTCGGGTGCGCCCTGTGATCGTGAATGTCGATGTTTGCCGCGGGCGGATCAGCGTCCCGCCCGTAGCGATATTTTGCGAAAAGCGCTGATCAGCCGCCAAAGGCGCGCTGGAACCAGTTTGTGCTTTCATTGCTGAGCAGGACGAGGTGAATCATCGCTGCAAGCAGGAAAAGAAACACGCCCTGTGCCACGAAAACGCGGCGTGGATCGAAGATCAGCCAGATTTTGTAAAATTGTGCCATTGTGTGTATTCCTTCTCTTACCAGCTGAACCAAGGAAGCTTGATGTACGTCAGGATATGCGCGACGACTGCGACGATCGTGAAGATCGTGAAGCCGCTCATATATACTGCGTGCAGCTCTTGGGCCTGCTCATCAGTGAGACCTGTGAAAGAAAGGTCAGATTTGTCAGCCATGTTTTGTCTCCAAAAATAAATACTGACGCCGCGCACCCCCCGCGGCCGGGTTACGACAGAAGCTCGTCCTCTGCCCCAATCCGTCATCCCGGGGGGGAATGACGAATGTCTCGATGCCCTTTTCAGGGCAAATGTCGCGCCAGCGTTTCATCCGTTAAAGATGTGCGGCGTAATGATGCGGGCCTGGGTCCAGGCCTTGGAAATAGGCCCATGTTCGGGCAGCTCCATCCGGCGTGCCGCGAACAGTACCCATGTCAGGATCGCCAGCGGCAGTGTCGCCAGAAAGATCACCCCGAAATAGGCGTAGTATTCGCGTTTGGGGGCTGCGTTCCGGCTCCGGACAATCGGGGCGTCTGTGGTAAAATCAGTCATTTGCGTCCTCCAGGGGATGGTTGCAGAGTCTCGACGGTTTCCAGCACAACCCTGTCGTTGCCGGCGTCGAGTGCGGCGCGCTCTGCGGCGTCGCGCAGAGATTTCGCCGCAGAAATGCGTGTCAGGATCGGGTGGGTCGCCACGATCTCATCCAGCTTGGCCTGCGCATCGGCATCCCAGGGGAAGTCGCGGCGCAACGGTGTCAGCGTGGCATCGGTTGCATCCATATCGGTGCCCAAAGGCAGGATATGGAAAAGGGCGTCGAACAACCCGTTGCAGACCTCTTGCAGCACATAGGTCGCGCCGGCATAGCCCATGAACGGCGTGCCTGTGGCGCGCCTTATCGCGGCACCGGGGAAACTCGCGGGGATAAACACCGGGCTTGGCCCATGTCCGGCCTTCATTTCGGCCAGATACATTTTCTCATTGATCGACCCCATGACGATCAGCGGGCGTTTGCTGTGCAGCAGACGGCGGACCTCGTCATTATCGGTCTTCTTGCCACGACACCGCGCGACGGCAAAGGCGCAGGGAAAGCCCAGATCGCCCTCAAGATAATGCCGGATACCACGGGCATAGGTTTCGTTTGCAACAATAGCGAATTCCGCCGTGGCAAAGAAATCCTGCGTGACCGAGCGCCACAGATCCCAGACGGGTTTGATCGTCGAATGCTTCTCCCGCTCGATGAATGGTTCCGGGTCCAGACCGGTCAGCTCGCCCAGCTTGCGCAGGAATTTCGTGGTGGAATCGATTCCAAACGGCGCTTGCAGATAGGGCTTGTTCAGCACCTCACACAGGCCCCGGCCAAATTCGCGATACATGCAGATATTCACATCCGCATTCACCAGATTGCGCATCTCGGCGACATGGGCGCCCAGCGGCATCACCATATTGACCTCTGCGCCGATCCCTTCGATCAAGCGCCGGATTTCGGCCAGATCGGATGGCATGTTGAACGCGCCATACATCGGCCCAAGGATATTCACGCGCGGTGCATCACCCTCAACACGTTTCTTTTCGGGCGGCATCCGGCCCTTGGTCATGCCGAATTCGGTAAAGATCCAGGTCATCGCACGATCCGCGGCTTCCCATTGATCTTCATCAATCGTGCGCGGCAGGAACCGCTGGATATTGGTGCCTTGCGGTGTGACGCCACCCCCGATCATCTCGGCAATCGACCCTGTCACCACGACCGCAGGCAAAGCCGGATCAAGCACATCCCAAGCGCGTTTCATCGCGACTTCGGTGCCTTCACCCATCTCGGTCTCACCCAGCCCGGTGACAACAATCGGCAATTCATGCGGCGGCAAACCATCAGTATAATGCAGCACCGACGTCACCGGCAGGTTTTCACAGCCAACAGGCCCGTCGATGACGACCTGCAATCCTTTGACAGCACAGAAGGCGTAGACCGCACCCCAATATCCGCCCGCACGGTCATGATCCATGATCAGCATGACAGACCTTCCATCTTCCGAGTAAAAATATCCCGGGGGAGCGAAGCGGGGGCAGCGCCCCCTGCAACATATCCGCAAAACACCATCATATCATCTGCTCCGCCGCAGCCGCACGCGCCTGCTTGTCGAGCTTTTTCTGATGCGCCGCGCGGAAATCGGGGCGCAGATTGGGCGACCCTTCCCAGACACCGGCGGTATCGCCGTGACCCACACCTTCAAAAAAGGCGCGCATCGTGTCCATTTTCTCTTTGCCCGCAATCGCCGCATTCACGACCTGCGCCAGTGATCCGGCACCAGCTGGCCCCATCAAAGGTCGCGCCGAAATCAGATTGGTGAAGTAAAGCGCGGGAATGCCGCGTTCCTTGGCGTGCTGGACGACAGGCGTGGTGCCAATCGCCAGATCAGGGTTGATCGCATCGACAGCGGCCAGATCATCTTCCAAAGACGCGCGATATTTGACCTTCACACCGCGGCTTTCCAGCCAGGCGGCATCCTCGGCGGACCAGGGCGTTTTCGGACAGGCGGTGCCGACATAGGGCACATCCGCGCCGCTTTCGATCAACAACCGCGCGACCAGTAATTCAGACCCTTCATAGCCCGATACAGTCACAGTTCCTTTGATCTGCGCACCACCAAGGGCCGCAGTAATCGCGGGCAGGAAGGCGTTTTGTGCGGCAGCGATCTGCGCAGCAGGCACATCATAGGCCTCACCAATCGCAGCCAGCCACGCGGCGGTACCGTGATAGCCAACAGGCGCAGAGCCCACGACCTTGCGGCCAGCGGCCTGAAATTCCCGCACGGAGGCAGTATAAAACGGATGGATCGCCGCGACGACGCCGCAATCGAGGGCGGCATAAAGCTCGCGCCATTCACGGGTTGGGACGACGGGACCGACGGCCAGACCCATCGGGGCCAGCATCGCGCCGATCATCATCGGATCGGCCGGAAACATCTCGCCCAGCAGCGCCACGCTCGGACGGTCGGATTTGCCACCAACGGGACGGGCGACGGGGCCAGCCTTGATCTCTTCGCGGGCGTAATTCAGCATCGCCCCGGCCAGCACATCCTTGGCCTCTGCATGTGTCGGGATGCCAAAACCGGGGACATCGATGCCGACAATCCGCACACCGTTGATTTCACGCGGCAGCAACCGCAGCGGTACGCCAGAGGCGGTCGGCACACAAAGATTTGTCACCACAATCGCGTCATAGCGGTCGGGGTCGGCCATTTCATGGACGCTTTCGCGGATATCCTCGAACAGCTTACCTGTCACAAGGCTTTCGGAATTGAACGGCACATAGCCAACCGACCGGCGGGCACCGTAAAAATGAGAAACGAACGTGAGGCCATACACACAACACGCCGAGCCTGACAGAACAGTAGCCACACGTTTCATTCTGAGGCCGACGCGCAAAGACCCAAAGGCAGGACACATGGATTGTGGCTGATCATGTGGTCCTTGCGGATAGTCCTTGGCATATTGGTCCAGAATATCGGATTTGCCCGCCGCGCGCGCCGCCTCCTGCATCGTGCCACCAGAGGCACAGCCGCCAGCCAGCGTCGTTTCTGCGACTTCCGGCGTTGTGGCACGTTCTGCGCCTTCGATGATGCGGACCTGTCCGGCTTCGTCGTAGCCGACTTCATAGCCTTGGCTCTGGTGATCAAGCGTCATATTTCTGCTCCTCCTTCACCGGAACGCGGGCGATATCGGCGAGCAGCCGTTGCAATTGGTCGGGGCGGGCTATGGCCAGCATCAGGCGCACTTCTTCGCGAACTTGGCGGGTTGACTCAGGCGTCATCATAAATGACCTCCAGCGTCTCTTTCGGGGCGGCATTCTTGCCGCGCATGTCGACGTCAGTGGCAGGAACCAGTTTGTAGTCACCGCCTGTATCCTTGCTGTCGAACAGAGCCAGCAGACCGTCCTGATCCAGCGGTGTCGGGCGCACAGGTGGCGCAATCCCAACCGCATCGGCGAGACCGGCAAACATCGGACCCCATTCGCTGTCATAGCTGCCAACGATCTGATAATTCGCCGATTTCTTGCGCAGATCATCATTCTGCGGGATCGCGGCCAGCACCGGGATCTTGACGGCTTCGGCAAAGGCCTGCGCCTCTCCGGTGCCATCGTCTTTGTTAATCACCAGACCCGCGACACCGACATTGCCGCCCATTTTGCGGAAATATTCCACAGCAGAGCAGACGTTATTGGCGACATAAAGCGACTGTAGATCGTTGGACGCGACCAAGATCACTTTCTGCGCCATATCGCGGGCAATCGGCAGGCCGAAGCCGCCGCAGACCACGTCGCCCAGGAAATCGAGCAGGACATAGTCGAAATCCCAATCATGGAACCCGAGCTTTTCGAGCAACTCAAACCCGTGGATGATCCCGCGACCACCGCAACCACGGCCAACCTCTGGCCCGCCGAGTTCCATCGCGAAAACACCGCCGCGTTTGAAACAGACATCGCCGATGGCGACTTCTTCACCGGCCAGTTTCTTCTTGGCAGAGGTTTCGATGATCGTCGGACAGGCTTTCCCGCCAAACAACAGGCTTGTGGTATCTGATTTCGGATCACAGCCGATCAGCAAGACGCGCTTGCCCATTTCGGCCATCATGTGGGATAAATTTGCAAGTGTGAACGACTTGCCGATCCCGCCTTTGCCATAAATCGCGATGATCTGGGTTTTGGATGTGGGTTCGCCCTGCTGCACTTCCAGCGTTGGTTCCTCATGGGCTTCATCGCGTAGACGCTGATCGAAATCCTTCAGGTTTGGAATTTCATCTTTCATGCGGTTCCCCAGTTCAAAATCATTTTCAGGCAGGCCGGATCGCTGAACGCCGTCTCATAGGCGGCGGGCGCGGTTGCGGCGGATTGTTCGTGTGTGATCAGATCACCCAGCATCAGTGTGCCGTTTTCGGCCAAGGCGCGGGTGGCGGTCATATCGTCAGCGGTCCATTCCGCGCTGATGCGGAACCGCGCCTCTTTCATGAAAGCGGGCGGAAAGGCGAATTGCAGCGGTGCGGTGTAGAAACCCGCCAGAACAATCTCGCCGCCTTTGGCGATCCGGCCGATCCAATCGTTGAGAAGATCGCCACGGCCGGATGCGTCGTAGATGGATGTATAATCGCGGCGCGTGTCGGTTTCCGGTGTCAGCACCTGATAACCGTCAGCGCCACTCATGCGGATCGGGTCGATTTCCCAGACGGTCGGCGCAGGCGCGCCAGCGGCGATGGTCAGGCGCGCGAGCAAGCGGCCCAGAACACCATGTCCGATGATCAGGTCGGGCACTGATTTATTCGGGCCAGCCATCGCGTGCCGCGCGGTTGCGGCCAGCGCCAGGAGCGCACCGCCAGCCCCGAGGCCACGGTCGATGCGTGTGACGCGGGATGCTTTGGTCACGATGGTCTGGGCGGCAGCACCGAACAGGCCAAACGCCCCTTCATAGCAATTTGCGCCGGGGACAAAGACATGTTCACCGACGCGATAACCGCTGTCGCGGCCTGCTTCGACGATCTCGCCCGCAGCCTCATAGCCGGGGATCAAAGGATAGCCCATGCCGGGAAACGGCGGCATCTCACCGGACCAGAACAATTTCTCTGTCCCGGTGGAAATGCCGGAATAGCGGATGTCGACAACGACATCGTCATGCGCGGGTGGCGTGATTCCCACCGTATCAAGTCCCAGTTGGCGGGGCGCTGATAATATGACGGCGGTTGTTTGCACGGTCTCTCCCCTTGCGCTGCGTCTGGTCGGAGTGACCTCTGTGCAGCACGTCTTGTTATGTTCAGTGTAACTTTTTGGCGACGTGTGTCAATTCATTTAGACACCACATGTGTAAACTTTACCTTACACCCTCGATCACAGAGGTAATGAAAGGACGCGCGGCGCGCGGCGCGCGGATATTGCTGAACCCCGCCTTGCGCATCAGTACTGTGATCTGATCTGCCGACCGCGCGCGCCCGGTACGCATCGCCATGCAATAGAGGGCAAAGTAAGCATCACCGGCGCGCTGGGGCTTGGCACCGCCGGTCATCGGTTCCGAAATCAGGATGCGCCCGCCAGGTGGCAGCGACGCATGAACGGCGGCAAGCAAATCTGCCACAGTGTCGTCGCTGTGATCGTAAAGCACGCGGATCAGGCTGATCATATCCGCACCCTGCGGCAGCGGCTGATCGCGGAATGACCCCGGCACGATCTGCGTGCGGTCAGCCATACCAGCGGTTGCGAATCTGTCCTGTGCGGCAGGCACGACGGCGGGCAGATCGAACAGGGTCAGGTTGAGCTTGGGATATGCCGCACCGACAGCCGTCAGAAACGCGCCCGTCCCGCCGCCGACATCCATCAGCCGCTCCACACCCCGAAAATCCACGGCGGCGAGCGTGTCATCGGCGACCAGCAACTGGCTGTCAGCCATCAGGCGGGAATATTGCGCGGTAGTGGCGGGATCAGTCGCGCCGCCTGCGCCAAAGACATAGGGCCAGAAGGCGGCCAGCTCCGTCTCCACCTCACCCCGAAAGAATGCTACCGGATCGGCGAGGTCACGATAAAGCACATCATGATGCGCGATCATGCCCTCAAGGCCCGGCACACCGGCAAGCGCCGCACCGCGCATTGTCAGCGCATAAAGCCCTGATTTGCGCTGCTTTATCAGCCCCAAAGACACCGCAGCCGACAGCAGCACCGCCATCCGCTCTGGCACCATACGCCCCTGATGCGCAAGGGATGCGAGCGGCATTTCATGGGCCAGTAATTTGCGGGGAATATCCAGCGCGACCAAAGCATAGAGCACTTGCGAATGGCAAAACCCGGCAACCAGATCGAACATCGCCTGCCCTTCGGACCGGACGAAAGGCCGGGTCAGCGGGAACTTCGCGGCCCATTTCTGAAAGGAAGGATTGGCGACCAGACGCGTCAGGCGTGACGCCTTGCGCTGCTCAGATGCGGGCGCAGAACCCGGTAAAGTCACAGCCGCATCCGTCATTATTCACCCGGCACAGTCCGGCTTTCGCGCGCCCCGGCAGGCACCAGCCTGTCAGCATAGGCGCGGACCATCTGGGCCAAAGCGGCCTCGCCCGGGCAAGCGGGGATCGAGGAAATCGCACCGGCCAGAATATCGTCAAAGCGCTGCACAGCGCCACGCACGCCATAGGCAGCAACTGCATTGGGCCGCCCGTGCAGATCGTCCTGCCCAGCAGGTTTGCCCAGCGCCGCCTCATCACAAAGCGCATCGCGCAGATCGTCGGCGACTTGAAACGCCTCGCCCAGACGCGCACCAAGTTCACCCCAAGGCTCTGCCTCTTGCCCGGCAGCCACAGCACCCATCTGGGTCGCGGCGATGAACAAAGCGCCGGTTTTGGCCTGATGATAGGCGGACAGATCAAACTGGCGTTCGCTTTCCCAGCCTTGCCCGGCGCAGATGCCAAAGGGCATCCCGCTGCGGGTGCCAAGGATATCGAGCAGTGCAATCGCCCGCGCGGGTGAAGCGCTCGCCGCGCGTGTCAGCACGTGAAACCCCATGATGATCAGACTATCGCCCGTCAGAACGGCAAGCGGTTCGGAATAGGCACGATGCAGCGCAGGCTTGCCCCGACGCATATCAGCATCGTCAAAACAGGGCAGATCGTCGTGGACGAGAGAGGCGCAATGCACCAGTTCCAGCGCCACAGCCGCCGCATTCGTCAGGCACGGTTGATCATCACCACAGGCCATCGCGACCGACAGCAGAATCGTCGGCCGGATCCGCGCACCGCCCGGTGTCACCGCGTAATTCAGCGCGGCGGCCAGTTTTGGCGGGGCCAGCCCGCCTTGTCCCTGCGCGATAGCGGCAGACATGGTCGTTTCGATCCGGTCGGCAATTTTCATGGCATATGTCCTATCTGCCTTCCATACTGTCTATTTTAGTTTACATATGTCAATGTAAATCAAACGATACAGTTGAGGACCGCCGCTAAGTGACCGCAGCCCAAGCAAAGATCGTGATCATCGGCGCGGGCATCGCCGGGCTGGCCGCAGCTTTGCGGCTGGGTCATGCGGGATGCGATGTGATTTTGGTCGATATGCACGGCGCACCAGGCGGCAAGATGCGGCAAGTGCCCTCAGCCGCCGGGCCAGTGGATGCCGGACCAACCGTGCTGACGATGCGCGGCGTTTTCGACAAGCTTTTCGCCGATGTTGGCGCGGATCTGGCAGATCATGTCACGCTGACACCGCTGCAAACGCTGGCGCGGCATTTCTGGGATGATGGTGCCAGCCTTGACCTGATGGCCGACCCAGAGGCGAGCCTTGCCAATGTTCACGCAGCCTTTGGCCCCAAGGCCGCTGCCGAATTCACCGCCTTCTCCGCCCGCGCCAAACGGCTGTTCGATGCCTTTGACGCGCCGATGATGCAAAGCGCCGCACCAGACCAGATGGCCGTCGCGCGCACAGTCTTGCGTCAACCGCAAATTATCGCCGATATGGCCCCGCATCGGTCGCTGGCGGGGATGTTGCGGTCCAGCTTCAGCGATCCGCGGTTGGCGCAGCTTTTCGGGCGTTACGCAACCTACGTCGGCGGTTCGCCCTATCAATCCCCCGCGATCCTGTCGCTCATCTGGCAGGCCGAGGCGCAGGGTGTCTGGACCGTCGCCGGCGGGATGCAGCAACTGGCACAGGCGATTGCCGCGCTAGCCGCAAGGCACGGCGTACAGTTCCACTACGACACCCGTGCCCTGCGGATCACAAAGCAAGGTGGGCAGATCAGCGGTGTGGAAACCACCAAGGGGCATTTTGCCGGTGACATTGTGTTGTTCAACGGCGACCCAAGGGCCTTAGCCACGGGGCTGTTGGGTGAAGGCCCGCAGCCGATGGTCAAGACCAGCGGAACGGAACCCCGCAGCCTGTCCGCCTATGTGCATGCTTTCGCGGCAATCCCGCATGGTATCGATCTGGCACATCATACGGTGTTTTTCGGCCACGACCCAAAGGCGGAATTTGCGGCCCTGGCACGCAACCAAATGCCGGGCGATGCGTCCTTGTATATATGCGCACAGGATCATGGCGAGGTTGCCCCCAATGCGCTGCAACGCTTCGAGATCATCATGAACGCCCCTGCCGTCCTGCGCGATGCGGAAAAGGAAAAAGCCCAATGTCAGACAGTGATTTTCAACCGCTTCCGCCAGTTCGGCCTGACCTTCAGCCCGCAACCGGGACCAGACACTTTGACCACACCGGCGGGCTTCGACGCGCTGTTTCCGGCGAGCCTCGGTTCACTTTACGGGCGCAGCCCGCATGGGATGACAGCAGCGCTCAAACGCCCGACGGTGCGCACGGCGATGCCGGGCCTCTATCTGGCGGGGGGCGGGGTGCATCCAGGGGCGGGCGTGCCGATGGCGACACTTTGCGGTCAGCACGCGGCCGCGGCGATCTTGAGCGACCTTGCTTCGCGCTCGACATCCCGCCCGGCGGCTATGCCTGGTGGTATATCGACGGGATCAGCGCCTGCGGCACCAAAGCGGTCAGCGTCATCGGTTTCATAGGCTCGGTGTTTTCGCCTTGGTATGCGTGGTCCGGGCGCGGCGATCCGGCCAATCATTGCTGCATCAATGTCGCGACCTATGGCCCCGGCGGGCGATTCACAATGACCGACCGCGGGCGTCAGGCGCTGCGCACCAGCGCCGATACGTTGCAGGTCGGTCCATCGTCGATGCATTGGAATGGTCGCGAGCTGGTGATTGATATCAATGAGATCAGCGGCCTGCCTGTGATCAGCCGGGTACAGGGTCAGATCGCGATCACGCCGCGCGCGCTGACATCGGTGGAACTGCCGCTAACGCAGGATGGCGCGCATATCTGGCGACCCTTCGCACCCTCATCCGATATCAAAGTCGATCTGGCGGCAAAGGGCTGGCAATGGTCCGGCCATGGCTATTTCGATGCGAATTTTGGGACGAGGCCGCTGGAGGATGATTTCAAATTCTGGACATGGGGCAGATATCCGACCAAGTCAGGGACGACCTGCATCTATGACGCGACCCGCCGCGATGGATCAACCCTCGAAACCGCGATTGCCTTTGACCATAACGGGCGCGCCAGCATTGCCAGCGCGCCGCCACCCGTATCGTTCAAAACCTCGGGCTGGCGGATAAAACGCAAAACGCGCGCTGATCCCGGCATTGTGCCCAAACAGGTGCTTGGGATGCTGGATGCGCCGTTCTATTCACGCTCTGCCGTGCAGACCCAATTGGATGGAGAGGTCGTGACCGGCGTGCATGAAACGCTGGATCTGGACCGCTATGCGTCGCCTTTGATCAAGCCGATGCTGGCGTTTCGGGTGCCAAGACGCAGCAAATGGACCTTTTAAGGCGCTTGACTAGCAAGAACATAATGCGAACATTATGGGGCATACCAACAAAGGATTCGCCATGACCGAGGCCCTGAAAATCGACTATATCGAATTCTGCAGTCCGCAGCTTGACGCAACACAAGGGTTTTTCGCGCAGGCCTTTGGCTGGGATTTCATCGACTATGGCCCCGATTACCGCGATATTCGGGGCGCAGGCACCGGCGGCGGGATTGAACGCGACGCGACCAAGGCGCCGCTGATCATTCTGCGCGCAGACGACCTGCAAGCCGCCTATGATCAAGTGACGTCGGCAGGGGCGCAGATCACGAAAGAGATTTTCGATTTCCCCGGTGGCAAGCGCTTTGAATTCCGCGAACCCGGCGGCACGGCAATGGGCGTCTGGTCCGACAACTGACAGGCGCAGTCAATCGCCCAGCGTGATGATCGCGCCACCCGCAGCGGCGGCATCATCCGCATCATGGGTCACCAACAGCACCGGCAAGGCGCGGGCACGGGCGCGGTCGAAAACCATCTCGCGCACTTGGGCGCGCAGGGCCGCGTCGAGGCGGGAAAACGGTTCATCCAGCAGCAGGGCGCAAGGCTCGGATAGCAGCATCCGCATCAGGGCAACGCGGGCTTTCTGACCACCGGACAGGGTCGACGGATCACGCGGCGCAAAGCCCTTTAGCCCGACCTCGGACAGGGCCGCATCAATCCTTGCCTGCCGCTCCGCCCTGCTGCCACCCGGTGGCAGACCAAAGGCCAGGTTGGCGCCGACAGACAGATGCGGGAACAATAGGTCGTCCTGAAACAGGATACCCACCCGGCGCTGATGTGGTGCGGATTGGGTGATGTCATGCCCGTCCAGCCAGACCGCCCCTTCGGCCCGGAAATCGGTCGCCAGCGTACCGGTGACGAAGGCCAGTAAGGTGGATTTGCCCACACCTGACGGCCCCATCACGGTCAGCACCTCCCCTGGGGCCACATCATGATGCACCCGGACCAGCGGTGCGCCTTGTTTCAAGATCACCACATCGCGCAGCGACAATCCTTTATCCATGTCGCAATCCTTTCCTGTTCCGCCAGACCAGTGCCGGGATCAGCAGGGCCAGTGCAAAAGGCACCAGTGCCGCCCCGGTCTGCATCAGCCCATAAACGCCAATCGCCCGCCTGTCGCCGCCAGAGGCAAGCGCCACCGCCTCGGTCGTCAGGGTGGCGACCCGGCCACCGCCGATCAGCAGTGTTGGCAGATATTGCCCGACAGATACCGCCAGCCCGACCGCAAGCGCCGTCAGGATCGGGCGCAGCAACATCGGCAGACGCACACGCCATAAAATCCGGTCAGGGCCGGCTCCTAACGCAGCAGCAATCACCCCCATCCGTGCATCCCAAGCACGAAACGGGTCGGCCAATGACAAGAAAACATAGGGCAGCACAAAGACAAGATGCGCGAGCATCACCGGCACCCGCCCCACATCAGCCCCGATATTCAGCATCAGCGTCTGCAAGCCCGGCAGAAACGCGGTCTGCGGGATCAGCAGTGGCAGATACAGCAGCCAGACCGCGCGCTGGCTGACGCGGATGTTGTGGCGGTATTCAGCCTCCAGACAGCCGATGGTCAGGATCAGCCCGGCCAGCGCGACCGTGACCGCGATCAAGGCGGTCTGGCCCAGCGCCTTTAACGTACCGGGGCCAAAGCGCGCCCAGTTCTTGAACGTCATGTCATTGGGCAGTGCGTCGGGAAAGCTCCAGAACCCGGCAAAGGACCAGATCGCCATCACCACAAGCCCCAGAAACACCGCCAGCGCCGACACAGACCCCGCCAGCAGCGCCAGCCCGGCGACGACAGGATCAGCCCTTCCGCGCGCGCCCGACGCGATCCATCTGCGCCCAAGCGCGGCAACGCCGATTTCCCCCAGGCGCCAGACCACCAGCGCCCCGATCACCAATGCCAGTTGCAACAAAGCCCCTGCCGCCGCTTCCAACCGCATCGACAGATCAGGATGCGACATCCATTTCACAATCTGCACCGACAGAGATGGCGGCGTATTCGGTCCCAGGATGACCGCGACATCCACCACCGACATCGCATAGGCCAGCACCACATAGACCGGCGGTCTGATCTGCGCATAAACCCTTGGAAACACGGTCTTGAGCCAGCCGGTCAGCCGCCCGTAACCCAGCGCCTGCGCCACACGGACGCTGCGCTGCGCATCGGCCTGACCCAGTGCGGCCAGCGTGATCAGCAGCAGGAACGGCACCTCTTTCACAATCAGCCCGGCTGTCATCGTCAGCCCCCAGCTATCCTGCACGATCAGCAGGTCAGGCGGTCTGTCCCAGCCGGTCAGCGCCGGTGACGCGATCCGCGCCAACCAGCCTGAAGGTGCGATCAGAAACGCCAGCCCAAAGGCCGCAGCGGCATGCGGCACCGCCAGCAAAGGTGACAACAGCCGCTCAAGCGCACGGAATGGCTTGGTGCCCGACCAACCCGCAGTGACCAGCATGACAATCGCCAGCGATATCACCGTGGCCAGGACTCCCGTTCCGACCGACAGCATCGCAGCGCGCGGCAGCCCGGCCCAACCGAACAGGTCGCGGAACGGGTCAAGTGACGGCCCGGTCAGCCCCGCCGCTGGCAGATGTCCGAAAGCAGGCAGAAAGGTGCCCCACAACCCCGCCACCACCGGCCCCAGCATTGCAAGCAATGTCAGAGCCGGCAGCAGCGGCAACAGGCGGCGGCGGGACATGACCGGCGTTTACTGCGCGATGCCGTAGCGGGCGACCCAATCGTCGCTGATCCGGGTCATCCAGCTTGGGTGTGGTTCAGCCTGCACGCTGCCCAGTTCGGCAGGCGCCAAAGTTGCGATGCCCAGATCCAGCGCATCGAACAGGGCGCGGTCATCTGCGGCCAATTTGTCCATTGCCAACACCGTGCCATAGCCCAAGATCTCAGGGTCCTGCGCGCGCGCCTGAGCCTCGGGCGACATCAGGAAATTGGCGACGACCATGGCACCGGCCTTGGCACCCGAATTATAGGGGATCGCCACGAAAGACGCGTTACCGATGGTGCCGTTATCCAGAACGAAGGTCCGCACCGTGTCCGGCAATTCGCTGTTGGCGATCGCGGTCGAGGCCGCACCGGGGCTAAAGGAAATAGACAGGTCAATTTCGCCATCCGCAATCAGCGGGAACATCGCCGTGCCAGTGGCCGGATAGGCGCGGCCTTCGCGCCACAAATACGGTGTCAGCTCGTCGAGATAGGCCCAGAGCGGTTCTGTGACCATGTCATAATTCACGTCCGTCGCAGGTTCGGCGAGGACAGATGCGTCGGGCAGAATGTCGATCAACACCTGCTTGAGGAATGTCGTGCCCAGAAAATCCGGTGGCTGCGGATAGCTGAACCGCCCGGGATTTGTCTGCACCCAATCCAGCAGCGCCTCCATTGAGCCCAACCGGTCGGGCATCCGCGCTGCATCATGCACGAAAACAACCTGCGCCATCGCCCATGGGCTTTCAAGTCCTTCGACGGGCACGGTGAAATCAGTCTGCACGGATTTGTTTTCAAAATCGACCAATGCCCAGTTCGGCAATTCCTCGGCATAAGGGCCGAACAGCAGGTCGGCGCCTTTCATCGCGGCAAAATTGGGACCGTTGATCCAGATCAGATCAATCGCGCCGCGGTCATCCTGACCTGCTTGCTTTTCCGACAGCACCCGGGTCACGGCATCGGCGGTATCGGTCAGTTTCACGTGTTCAAGGGTGACGCCGTAATCCTCCGCCACGCGGGACCCGACCCAGGCGATGAAATCATTGGTCGTAGTCGATCCGCCCCAGGCGTTCCAGAACACGGTCTGGCCTTCGGCCTGTGCCGTCACCGCGTCCCAGTCTGCTGGGTCGACATCGGCCAGAGCAGGTATCGGTGCCAACAAGGCGGCGAGGAGAGCAAGATGTTTCATCAGCGTTTTCCTTTAGTTCACATAAATGCGCGAGGCCGCGTATATCCGCAAGCCAGCGGTCAGAAAGCAGAGACTTCCGAAAATCCACGCCAATGGCGCGAAAAAAGTTTCAAACAGGCACAACAGCACGAAAAATACGATTGTCTCGGTGCCTTCCAGAATACCGTTGGAATAATAAAGCGACTTTTGCCCCTGTACCAACGTCTTATGCCCATGCTTTTCTGCCAGAATGGCATAACCCAGAAAGCTGGTACCGTTGAAATAGAACGACGCCAGCAGGAATGCCCCTGCCGCGCCATTCTTCACGGGATCAGCCAGCACAAAGGCCAGCGGGATCGCGCCATAGAACAAAAAATCCGCTGCGATATCCAGATAGCCGCCGAAATCGGTCTTCTGCGTGGCGCGTGCCACTGCACCGTCCAACCCGTCGGCCAGACGGCTGGCCAGCAGCGGGATCAGCGCCAGCAACGGCGCACCCAGCCAGATTACGACAGCCGCCAGCAACCCCAGACCCAGCCCCGTCAGTGTCACCGCATTCGCCGATACCCCACGGGCGGCAAGGCTGTGCCCGATCCGGTTCAGCGGCGGGTCGATCAGCGGGCGAAGGTGACGGTCAAGCATGATGCAATCCTGAGTGTTGCACAGTTGTCGGTGATCACCGATCGCCCTGCAATGGGCTGACAGGAAAGTGAGCGTCCGAAACTATCCCACAGCGATCCGCGGACGGCCCTGGGCGGTGACCTTGACCTTGGCCTCTATGAACATGGGTTGGCCTTCGACATCAACCTCGGTGATGTCTTCGTCGATGTGCAGGCTGATGTCATCGACGCCAGCGGCGCGGGCGGCAGCACTGGCCTGTCCGGTCAAGGCTTCGCGGATCGCCGTCAGCGCGGCATCGCGGCTGGTATAGGTTCGCACATTGCCCGGCAGATGCACTTTGAACGCCCCTGCGCCCGGGCAGGTCACGCTGCCGGAAGCCTGCATCTGCACCTGCCCCACTACAGCGCCAATCGCATTGGCGACATCCGCGTGGTCCGGCACGAGCATTCTGGTACCCAGCTTTTCACCCACAGCGCCGTAATAAGCATGGGCAGAGGCCCCGAGCCCGATCACCGGCAGCGCCAGCGCCATGTCGATCCGCAGGATGCCTCGGTGCCGGTCCAATCCGGCCATGGTCAGCGGATGCTGCGCCAGTGCGGCCGGGTCAGACCAGTCGTGCCCATCTTCGGCAAAGGCGGCTTGCAGGAGGCAATCAACGGTCTGCGTGGTCAGTTGGTCGATGATCATTTGCGCCAGCCCTTCGGCAGCCACCGCGATCTGTTTTCCGGCAGCTGTGCGCCTACGGGCAAACAGCGTCAGCGCCTTGGCCGCGGCATCCTTGTCCCAGCCCTCCTGCAGCCCCAGCACATGCGCCGCATCGGACGGGGTCACCCCAGCCAGCATCACCAACCCGCGCCCGACCAACCGGCCCAGCGCCGGGGCTTCCATCCGGGTCTGCACCGCCTGCCCCAAACGCATAGGGCCATCAGCGAGCCGTTGCGCCACCGCCAGTTCACGCGGATCAAGCCCTGCTGGCATCCGCGCCCATAATGGCAGCACGAATTGCCCGCCATCAGCGGCAGGCACACCTGTTGCCAAGGCGCGATCCAGTACCTGATGCACCAGCTCGGGAAATTGCCGGGCGGCAAGCGCGATTGGCATCAGCCGCCTTGGCCCTAGGTACAGGCCAGCCTCCAGCTCGTCGGTCACATGCACCTCGCTGTCGCCGCCAAGGCCGGAAGTGCGCATCGCCACCGCTTCGACCATCGTCCGAAACGGCCCGACACGCGCGCCAGCCGGGTCGATCATAGGGCGACCATCGCGCAAAAGGCAGATATCGGTTGTAGTGCCGCCGATATCACTGATCAGCGCATCGGCCTGCCCCGTCAACCAACTGGCCCCCGCGACAGATGCGGCAGGACCGCTAAGGATCGTCTCAATCGGTTTTTCCCGTGCGGCCGCCGCTGATACCAGCGCGCCATCACCGCGTACGACCATCAGCCTCGCGCCGATGCCGCATTTTGTCAGATGGTTTTCGCAGGCGGTGATCAGACCATCAATCATCCCGATCAGACGCGCATTCAGCACCGCCGTGAGCGCACGTTTTGGACCACCCAAGGCAGAAGAGAGTTCATGCGAACAGGTCACCGGCAGGCCCGTCAAAGCGCGGATCATGTCACGTGCAGCAATCTCATGCGCCGGATTGCGCGTGGCAAAGCTGGCGGCAACGGCGAACCCGGTGATACCTGCGTCAAGCGCCGACAGGGCATCACGCAAACCCGCCAGATCGCACGGTGCCGCCTCGCTCCCCGCGTGATTATGGCCACCGGCCAAGGCAATTACCGGATCGCCGCGCAAAGCATCAGGCAACCCGGCGCGGCTCAGTTCAGCAGCGTCAAACCCGATGAATACCAGCGCGATGCGCCCGCCCTGCCCTTCGACCAGCGCGTTGGTGGCGAGCGTAGTGGACAGCGACACCATTGCGATATCACCTGCCGCAACACCCGATTGCGCCAAGGCCGCATCAATCGCCGCACCCACGCCCAGCGCCAGATCAGGACGCGACGTCAGCGCTTTGGCCGATGCCACAACACACTGCGCGATATCATCCAGCACCACGGCATCGGTGTAGGTCCCGCCCGTATCAACACCCAGTAAGTAAGCCATCTGACACCTTTTGCGGATCACACGTCAGCTAAACGAAGCCAGCCCGGCAATTGCAATGTTTTTCATACCCCTTGCACGATCATCCGGCTTAGACTTTAGTCTGGGCATGACTGACCAAACCGCATTGATGGATGCTATCACCGACCGGCGCGACGACCTGATTGCGCTTACCCAAGACCTGATCCGCATCCCGACGCTGAACCCGCCGGGCGCGCTTTATCGTGACATCTGCGATTATCTGGACCGGCGGCTACGAAAGTCGGGTTTCGTGACCGAATTGATCCGCGCCCATGGCACGCCGGGGGATAGCGAAAAATATCCGCGCTGGAACATTGTGGCGCGCCGGGAAGGCACCCACACCGGCGACTGTGTGCATTTCAACAGCCACATCGACGTGGTCGAAGTCGGCCAGGGCTGGATCCAGGACCCCTTCGGCGGCGCGCTGATTGATGGTAAAATCTACGGGCGGGGTGCCTGCGATATGAAAGGCGGGCTGGCTGCGTCGATCATCGCCGCAGAAGCGTTTATCGCCATCCATCCCGATTTCGCCGGTGCGATCGAGATTTCCGGCACAGCGGATGAAGAATCCGGCGGCTATGGAGGCGTCGCCTATCTGGCTGAAAAGGGCCATTTCGACCCCGCCCGCGTGCAGCATGTCATCATCCCCGAGCCCTTGCATAAAGACCGCGTCTGTCTGGGCCATCGCGGCGGCTGGTGGGCCGAGATCGCAACCCACGGCGAAATCGCGCATGGCGCGATGCCGTTTCTGGGGGATTGCGCGGTGCGGCATATGGGGGCGGTGCTGAATGCCTTTGAAACCACGCTCTACCCTGCCATGGCCGCGCGGCATACCGATATGCCGGTGGTGCCTGATGGCGCGCGATCCTCGACCATGAATATCAATTCCATCCATGGTGGCCAGCCGGAACAGGCGGATGACGACACCAGCCTGCCCGCCCATTGCGTTCCCGACAGTTGCCGGATCGTGATTGACCGCCGCTTTCTGGCCGAAGAGAGTATCGATGATGTGCGCGGCGAGGTGACAGCGCTGCTCGAAGACCTCAAAGCCAGCCGCGACCGTTTTGAGTATGACCTGCGCGAAATCAACATGGTTCTGCCCAGCATGACCGACCGCAACGCGCCGGTGGTGCAGGTAATTGCCGAACAGATCGAAAAGGTTCTGGGGCGCCCTGCGGAATTCGTGGCCAGCCCCGGGACCTATGACCAGAAACACATCGACCGCATCGGCAAGCTGAAAAATTGCATCGCCTATGGGCCGGGGCTGCTGGAACTGGCGCATAAGCCAGATGAATATATCGGCGTCGATGACATGGTCGACAGCGCGCAGGTCATGGCGCGGGGGCTGGCACAGATATTGATGCCGTAGGGCGGGGTTCACCCCGCCACACCACACTTGCATTACACCCGAGGCTGGGTGAACACTACGCATAACAACAGGGGGCTATCATGCATCATTTCAAACGCCTTGCCGCTTCGACTGCCATCGTGCTTTGCGCCTCTGGTGCTTTGGCGCAGGACAGTATCACCGTCGCGATCCAGCTTGAGCCACCGAACCTTGACCCGACAAGCGGTGCCGCGCAGGCAGTCGATTCCGTGCTTTACGCCAATGTGTTCGAAGGGCTGACCCGGTTTGACGCCGATGGCGCGGTCGTGCGTGGACTGGCGCAAAGCTGGGATATCTCTGACGATGGGCTCGTCTACACATTCAACCTTGCCGCTGGTGTGACCTTTCACGACGGCACCACGATGGACGCCGAGGATGTGAAATTCAGCCTTGACCGCGCCCGGGCCGAGGACAGCACCAATGCGCAAAAGGTGCTGTTTGAAGATATCGCCGATGTCACCGTGATCGACCCACTGACCGTGCAGGTCACGCTCGCCCAGCCCAACGGCATGTTCCTGTTCAACCTGGCTTGGGGTGATGCGGTGATCGTGGCCCCCGAAAGTATCGAGACTATCGCCACCAATCCAATTGGCACCGGGCCTTTCACCTTCACCAATTGGGCGCAGGGCGACAGGATCGACATGGCCCGCAACGAAAACTACTGGGGCGCAGCACCTGCGCTGGAGACAGCGACGTTCCGATTTATTTCTGACCCAACCGCCGCTTTTGCGGCGATGATGGCCGAGGATGTGGATGTTTTCGTAGGCTACCCTGCCCCCGAAAACCTGCCGCAATTCGAGGCTGATCCAAGGTTTCAGGTGCTTGTCGGCAATACTGAAGGCGAGACAATTCTGGCGATGAACAACCAAGTCGCCCCCTTTGACAACATCCTCGTCCGGCAGGCCGTGACCCATGCGATTGACCGGCAAGCGATCATCGACGGAGCCATGTTCGGGCTTGGCACGCCAATTGGCACCCATTTCGCGCCGCATAACCCCGATTACGTCGATCTTCTGGCCAATTCGCAATTCGATCCCGACCTGTCCCGCGCCCTGCTGGAAGAGGCTGGCATGGCCGATGGGTTTACAGCGACGCTAAAACTGCCGCCGCCCTCCTATGCCCGGCGCGGCGGTGAGATCATTGCCAGCCAGCTGCGCGCAGTTGGAATCGAGACCGAGATCACCAATCTGGAATGGGCGCAATGGCTGGAAGAAGTGTTCACCAACAAGGACTTTGGCCTGACCATCATCAGCCATACCGAGCCGATGGATATCAATATCTATGCCAATCCGGATTATTATTTCCAATATGACAACCCCGATTTCCGAGCCGTTCTGGATGAGTTGAACGCGACCACCGACCCCGCGGCGCGTTCTGCGCTGCTGGCTCAGGCGCAAACGATCATCTCCGAGGATTACGTCAACGCCTATCTGTTCCAGTTGGCCGTGGCGACGGTGGCACGGGCCGAGATTACCGGGCTTTGGGTGAACCAGCCGACCGCTGCGGTCGATCTGACAGGCGTTTCCTGGGGGAATTGAGCAGGGCATGATCCGTTATGCCCTTGGCCGGTTCGCCTCGCTTGTCATCAGCCTGATCGTCGCCTCCATCGTGATCTTCGCGGTGGTGGAGGTGATCCCGGGTGATCCCGCCGCCTTCATGCTGGGCGTCAATGCACGGCCTGACACCATCGCAGCGCTGCGGGCCGAGATGGGTTTGGATCAGCCGCTGATCGCCCGCTATCTGTCTTGGGTCGGCGGCATGATGCAGGGCGATTTTGGGATGTCATGGACTTATAAGACGCCGGTTGCAGATCTGATCGGAGACCGGGTCTGGGTGTCTTTGCCCTTGGCGATCTATGCGCTGATCCTGTCCACCATCGTCGCCTTCCCCGCCGGGATCTATGCCGCCAGCCGCCGGGGCAGCGCCGGTGACACCGCGATCATGGGGGCCACGCAACTGGGCGTCGCGATCCCGAATTTCTGGTTCGCGATGATCCTTGTGCTGATCTTCGCGATCAATCTGCGCTGGTTTTCCGCAGGCGGGTTTCCGGGCTGGGGCAACCCCTTGGCCGCGATCAAGGCGCTGACCTTGCCTGCCGTCGCCCTTGCCCTGCCACAAGCCGCGATCCTTGCACGGGTCATGCGGTCGTCCTTGCTGGATATGCTGGGCGAGGATTTCATCCGCACCGCGCGCGCCAAGGGGCTGACGCGCCGTCAGGCGCTTTGGCGACACGCGCTGCGCAATGCGTTGATCCCGGTGCTGACGATCATCGGACTGCAGTTCTCCTTTCTGCTGGCGGGTGGCATCATCATCGAACAGGTGTTCTTCCTGCCCGGTCTGGGGCGGCTGATCTTTCAATCGATCAGCGCGCGTGACCTGATCGTCGTGGAAAGCGTGGTGATGCTTTTGGTGTTCACCGTAATCATGGTGAATTTCATCGTCGATCTGACCTATGCCGCCGTTGATCCCCGTCTGCGGGTGCGCGCCTGATGTCGCGCAATCTGATCATCGGCGCGGGTCTGACGCTGTTTTTCACCGCCCTTGCCGCGCTGTCCTTCCTGTGGACGCCCTACGATATCGAACTGCTGGATATCCCCAACCGCCTGATGACGCCCGGCGGTGCGCATCTGCTGGGCACAGATCATTTCGGTCGCGACATCCTGTCGATGATCATGATGGGCGCGCGGACATCCATCGCCGTAGCCTTGGTCGCGGTGGGCATCGGCATGGGACTTGGCGTGCCTTTGGGCCTCTGGGCGGCAGCACGGCATGGGTCGCTGCTCGATGATCTGATCATGCGCGGGAATGATCTGGTGTTCGCTTTTCCGTCGCTGGTGATCGCGATCCTGATCACGGCGGTCTTCGGGCCCTCGGCGATCAATGCGATCATCGCCATCGGGATCTTCAACATCCCCGTCTTTGCACGGCTGACCCGCAGCGCGGCGCTACCTTTGTGGGAGCGTGATTTCATCCGCGCCGCCCGTGTCTGTGGCAAATCATCCGCGCGGATCTCGGCTGAACATATCCTGCCCAATATCACCAATCTGATGATCGTGCAGGGAACGATCCAGTTCAGCCTCGGGATCTTGGCCGAGGCTGCCCTGTCCTACATCGGCCTTGGCGCACAGCCGCCCACGGCGAGTTGGGGGCGAATGCTGGCGGATGCGCAGACTTTGGTCAGCCTTGCGCCGCATGTGGCCCTGATCCCCGGCTTCGCGATCTTGCTGACCGTGTTGGGGCTGAACCTGCTGGGCGACGGATTGCGCGACTGGCTTGATCCCAAGATCCGGGTGGTGCGGACATGAGCCTGCTATCAATCAAAGGCCTGTCGGTTCAGATCGGCGGCACGCCCGTATTGCAAGGCATTGATCTGGAAATTGCCCCAGGTCAGATCACGGCGATCACCGGAGAAAGCGGGTCGGGCAAATCCATGACCGCCTTGGCGGTGATGGGCCTGCTGCCACAAGGCGCTGCGGCACGCGGGCAGATCATGTTGGACGGCACCGATATTCTGCAAACGCCGGAGGCGGCCCTTTGCGGTATGCGCGGCAATACGATGGGCATGGTGTTTCAGGAACCGATGACAGCGCTGAACCCGGTGCAAACGATTGGCGCGCAGGTGGCCGAAACGATCCTGATGCATGAGAAAGTAGCCAAGACAGAGGCCCGCGCCCGTGCGAGCGCCATGCTGGAACGTGTCGGGCTGCAGGTTGGCCCGCACCGCTATCCACATGAACTGTCCGGCGGTCAGCGTCAGCGCGTGGTGATCGCGATGGCGATTGCGATGCGGCCCAAGCTGCTGATCGCGGATGAACCGACGACGGCGCTGGATGTCACCACGCAGGCACGGATACTGGAGCTGTTGCAAGGGCTAGTGGATGAATTCGGCATGGGGATGTTGCTGATCACCCATGATCTGGCCGTCGTCGCCGATGTCGCCGACCAGATCGCCGTGATGCAGCATGGCAGGATCGTGGAAACAAGTGCCACGGCGGACCTTTTGCGCAATATGCGCCATCCCTATACAAAGGCGCTGTTCGCGGCCTCGACCCATGCTGTCCAATTGCCCGAGGCGCAGGTGGATGAGCCGCTGTTGCAGGTGCAGAATGTCGTGCGGGATTATCCGGTCAAACGTGTTTCCCTGTTCGGGCCGCGCCCGGTGTTTCGCGCCCTCGACGACGTCAGCTTCACAGTCGGACGTGGCGAACGCATTGGGCTGGTCGGCGAAAGCGGTTGTGGAAAATCGACCCTGACGCGCGCAATTCTAGGACTTGAGCCGGTGCAGGGCGGCAGTATCACGCTCGACGGCGCGCCTGTCCTGCAAGGCGGCAAGCCTGATCTGGCGCTCCGCCGCAAAATGCAGGTGGTGTTTCAGGACCCCTATGGCAGTTTCAACCCGCGTCATCGTGTGGACCGGCTGATTACCGAACCGTTCTTCCTGCTGGACAATCCGCCCAAGGGTGCCGCGCGGGATCAGGCCATTGTCAAGGCCCTGACCGATGTCGGCCTGCCGGCAGAGGCGGCTGGCAAATATATCCACGAATTCTCCGGCGGTCAGCGCCAGCGCCTCGCCATTGCCCGCGCGCTGATCGTGGAACCTGATCTGATCATCTTTGATGAGGCGGTGTCGGCCCTAGACGTCTCTGTCCGCGCGCAGGTGCTGGATCTGATTGCAGACCTCTGTCGCAAGCGCCCGCTGGCCTATCTGTTTATCAGCCATGATCTGTCGGTCGTGCGGTCCATCACCGACCGGGTAATGGTGATGCAGGCGGGGAAAATCGTGGAACAAGGTGAAACCGAGGCTGTTTTTGCCGATCCGCAGCATCCTTATACCCAAAGCCTGATCGCCGCCGCCCCCAAATTGCCGGAGCTTGCCCATGCCGCTGATGCCCTTTGATATCCCGCCCTCGAGCAATCTGATCGGGGGGGACTGGATTTGCAGCGATGCCAAGATCCAGATCACGGACCCGTCCACCGGCCATCCGCTGACCCAGATTGCGCGCGGCACGGCGGCGGATATCGATGCGGCTGTAGCCGCGGCGCAGGTCGCCCGCGCGGGTGACTGGGGGCGGATGACGGCGACTGAACGTGGCCGCATCCTGACCCGCATCGGTCAAGCAGTGTTGGACCATACCGACACCCTCGCCCGGATTGAAGCACAGGACGTTGGCAAACCCCTCACCCAAGCGCGCGCCGATGCCGTCGCCTTGGCGCGCTATATGGAGTTCTACGGCGGGGCCGCTGACAAGATCATGGGTGAGACGATCCCCTATCTGGACGGCTATACCGTCTACACCCTGCGCGAACCGCATGGGGTGACCGGGCATATCATCCCATGGAATTACCCGATGCAGATCATCGGACGCTCGGTCGGGGCTGCACTTGCCATGGGCAATTCTTGCGTTTTGAAACCGGCCGAGGATGCCTGCCTGACCGCCCTCGCCTTTGCCGCCATTGCGCAGAAAGCGGGCTTGCCAGCGGGCGCGCTGAATGTCGTGACAGGCTTGGGGTCCGAGGCCGGAGCGGCGCTGGCCAGCCATCCGGGTGTGCAGCATATGTCCTTTACCGGATCAGTACGGACGGGCGAGGCGATACAGGCCGCAGCGGCCAAGAACGTGATCCCAGTGACCTTGGAACTGGGCGGCAAGTCGCCCCAGATCGTGTTCGACGATGCCGATCTGGACCGCGCACTGCCGTTTCTGGTGAATGCCGGGGTACAGAACGCCGGGCAAACCTGTTCGGCGTCGAGCCGTATTCTGGTGCAGCGCGGGGTCTATGATCAGGTCCGCGCGCGGATGGTGGAAGCCTATAACGCGCTACGTGTTGGGCCTGCGCTGGATGATCTGAACCTTGGCCCGCTGATCTCTGCCCGGCAAACGGACATTGTGACCGGCTTCATCGCGCAAGGCGCTGACCTGACGATTGCCGCACAGGGGCAGATCGTCACGGATGCGACAGGCCATTACGTTGCGCCGACGTTATTCGCCGATGTGCCGCCGGATCACGTGCTGGCGCAGGATGAAATCTTTGGCCCCGTCCAAGTGCTGATCCCGTTCGAGGACGAGGCCGAGGCGCTGCGCATCGCCAATGGCACCGCCTATGGGCTGGTCGCTGCGATCTGGACTCGCGATGGCGCGCGACAGATGCGGCTGGCGCGGGCCTTGCACGCTGGGCAGGTGTTTATCAACAATTACGGCGCTGGCGGGGGTGTGGAACTGCCTTTCGGCGGTGTCGGCAAATCGGGGCATGGTCGCGAAAAGGGGTTTGAGGCGCTTTATGGCTTCTCGACCCTGAAAACCGTGGCCGCATGGCATGGGTGATGGGATGAGACTGCAAGGCAAGATAGCATTGGTGACAGGGGCCGGGTCTGGCTTTGGCGCGGGGATCGCGCGCAAATTCGCGGTTGAAGGCGCGCGGGTGTTCTGCGCTGATATAAATGGAGAAGCCGCGCAACTGATCGCGGCAGAGATCGGCGGGGTTGGTGTCACTTGCGACGTGGGCGACGGGGCATCAGTCGCGGATATGGCAGAGATGATCCTGTCCGCTGGTCCGTTGGACATTCTCGTCAATAACGCAGGCATCACCCATTTGCCCTGCGGGCTGGAAGATGTCAGCGAGGACGATTTCGACCGCGTGTTCCGGGTGAATATGAAGTCGGTCTATCTGACCGCCCGTGCCTTTGTGCCGCATTTCAAGGCGCGTCAGGCCGGGGTGGTGCTGAACGTCGCCTCGACCGCCGGGGTGTCGCCAAGGCCACGGCTGAACTGGTATAATGCATCCAAAGGCTGGATGATCACGGCAACCAAGACCATGGCGGTAGAACTGGCGCCGCATGGCATCAGGGTCAATGCGATCAATCCGGTGGCGGGGGAGACGCCTTTGCTCAAGTCCTTCATGGGCGAGGATACGCCGGAAGTCCGCGCCAAATTTCTTGCGACCATCCCCTTGGGCCGGTTTTCCACGCCAGAGGATATGGGCAATGCCGCCTGTTTCCTCTGCTCGGACGAGGCCAGCATGATCACCGGTGTCGCGATGGAGGTGGACGGTGGGCGCTGCATTTAAGCCGGGACCCCGCAATCTGATCACCGATGTCGCAGGGCTGCGCGTTGGCAACGCGCAGAACGATAAGATCAAGACCGGAACCACGGTGCTGGTCGCCGATGCACCGTTCACCGCCAGCGTACATGTCATGGGCGGCGCACCGGGGACGAAAGAGACGGATCTGCTCGCGCCCGACAAGACCGTGCAGCAGGTTGATGCCTTGGTGTTGTCGGGTGGGTCGGCGTTCGGGCTGGATGCCTGTTCCGGCGTCATGGACGGGTTGCGCGCGCAGGGGCGCGGTTTTGCTGTCGGGCAGATGCGGATACCGATCGTGCCGGGGGCGATCATCTTTGATCTGATCAATGGTGGGGCCAAGGATTGGGACGATAATCCCTATCGCGCGCTTGGCCGCGCGGCACTGGAAGCAGCAACCCCGGATGTCGCACTCGGCACGGCAGGTGCAGGCACCGGCGCGCTGGCGGCGATGCAAAAGGGCGGGTTGGGGTCGGCGTCGCTGGTGCTGCCGGATGGCACCACCGTAGGCGCGCTGGTTGTGGTCAATGCTTTAGGCAGTGTCACGACACCGGGCGACCGGCATTTTTGGGCGGCGCCGTTCGAGATCGACAGCGAATTCGGCGGCGCAGGCCCTGACCCACGCGGCGGGCTGGTCAGCCCGGAACCAAGCCTGAAAGAACAGGCGATGAAGGTGCAGGCGACAGGTGGCGCGAACACGACCATCGCGATTGTCGCAACCGACGCACATTTGACCAAGGTGCAGTGCCACCGTCTGGCCGTCACGGCTCATGACGGCATGGCCCGCGCGATTGTGCCGTCACATACACCGCTGGATGGCGATCTGGTGTTTGGCGTTGCGACGGGGTCAGGCGATGCGCCCGCTCCGCAAATCCTGCGCGACATCAACGCCGCTGCCGCTATCTGCCTGAGCCGCGCGATTGCACGGGCAGTTTATGAGGCCACACCGGCAGAGGGGGATATTTTGCCGACTTATCGTAAGGGTTAAAAAATGGTCAAAACGTTTGAGGGCGGCTGCCTGTGCGGCAACATCCGGTTTCAGACAACAGGTAAAACGGGGTTTCCACACACCTGTTCCTGCCGCATGTGCCAACGGCATACGGGTAGCCTGACAGCGTCCTGGGTGGAATTTCCCAAGGATGCGGTGGTCTGGACCGGCCCGGGCGGTCAGCCTACCACCTACCGGTCGTCAGAGAAATCATCGCGTGCGTTCTGTGCTATCTGCGGCAGTTCAATTGGCGCGATTGACGATGCGCCTGTAATCGCGCTGCTGACCGGCACATTCGACAAGCCACATCTGAAAGAGCTCAAGCCGCTGAGTCATTCCTACAAAGAATCACGCCCTAAATGGTGGCATCCCACCACCGATGCAGAGGCAACATGACAGATTGTGCCTGCCTGACCTAACGCTGGTACTTGATGAACGGCGTCACATGGCCAATCCGGTCATAAAGTTGCCGGGCCTGCGTGTTGAAATCCTGTGTCAGCCAATAGACAGCAGGCGCGCCATTGGCGTCAGCGGCGGCATAGACCGCCTCGATCAAGGCGCGTCCGGTTCCTGTGCCGCGCCCTTCCGATGCGACGTAAAGGTCTTGCAAATAGCAGACATCCTCGATCCGCCAGTTGTGGGGATGCAGGATCGCATGGACCAGACCGATCAGCTTTCCATCCTGTTCGGCCACCAGCGCGAATTGTGCCTTATCCGCTGGATCCACCAACCGGGCGAAGGTGATATCGTAGATCTGATCCGGCAGTTCCGTTTCGTAGAAGGCGAGATAGGCGCGCCAGAGTTCGGACCATTCGGCTTTGTCTGTGGCGCGCAGCGGGCGGATTGTGACTTGCATCGGCATGCTCCTATGGGACCAAATGTTACAACTTGCCGGTCTGGAACAGCCAGACCTTCAGCCCGCCATGTGGCACCGGCGCGCCTTTGGGTTTGAATGGCAACTTGGTTGCATTGGCAAGCGCTGCGTCACTGGTGACGATGCCGACGCGCCAGCCTGCGAACTGGGCTTTCATGGTCTCGCCCAAAGACGCATAGAGCCCGAACAGCAGTTTCGGATTGCCGATCCGGTCGCCATAGGGCGGGTTGCAGATCACCAGACCGGGCGGGCCATCGGGCCGGGTCAGCGCATCGACGGGCAAGGTGTCGAATGTGGTCAGGTCCGTCACACCAGCGCGATCCGCATTATCGCGGCTCATCCGGATCGCACCGGCATCACGGTCGCTGCCGTAGAAATGCAGGTCGGTGGGTTGGGCGTTATGCTGACGCATCGCGTCCCAAGCCACAGAATCGAAACTGGCGAGCCGTTCAAAGGCAAAGCTGCGGCTGCGACCGGGGTGAAGCCCTGCGGCAATCTCGGCGGCCTCGATGACGAAGGTCCCCGATCCGCACATCGGGTCCAGCACGGGTTCCGTGCCCTGATAGCCGCAGTCCCGCAGAAACAGGGAGGCCAGCGTCTCGCGCATCGGCGCTTTGCCGACGCCTTGTTTATGGCCGCGTTTGTGCAGGCTTTCACCCGAGGTATCGATACTGATCGTCACCCGGTTGTCGTCGATCCGCAGTTTCAGGACCAGTTCCGCCTCAGCGCTGATCTGATAGCCATTGGCCTTGAGCGCAGTTTCGATCCGTTGGGTCGCTGCACCGGCGTGATAGATCTTGGATTTGCGGTTCGTCGTCACCTCGACGCGCAAGGGGACATCGGGGCGCAAAGTGTCGCGCCAGGGAAATTTATGCGCTCGCTTGTCCAGCTGTGCCAGATGGAAGGCCATGAAACTGCCGATCCGCGCCAGAACGCGGGTCGCACCGCGCAGCACCAGGTTGGCGCGCCAGACATCGGGCCAACCACCCATAAGCTGCACACCGCCCTGTACGACAGCAGCGTCAGCAAACCCACATGCATGGGTTTCGGCCAGCAGGGCAGATTCAAATCCCGGCGTGGCGGTCAGGAATATTTCAAATCTTTGTGTCATGCAGACCGCTTAGGGGCTTTGCCGCGCGCTGGCTAGGTGGGTTGACGCGCAGTATCAGGTTGCGGCACAGGTTTGGTGATCCCTTCCAGTGCTTTCAGCGGTCGGCGCACCGCCTCCTTCAGCCCGGGGCGGGTCGGTGCTGCGGATTGTTTGGACACCTCCACCATCAACACACCACCGGCAGCGATCATCGGAATCTTATGGCCGATCCGTTCGAACATGCCCGCGGATTTACGCCAGAACCGGTTGCGCAATGGCGGCTGAAACAAGGTCGACAACGTGCGTTCGGTGACAAATCGATGCTTGCGTAGCTGCGCATCGAGCTGGGAAAGCGAATAGGGGCGCCCATAGCCGAACGGTGTACTGTCGGTGCGTGACCACAGACCGGCACGATTGGGCACAACGAACACGGCCTTGCCGCCGGGGCCAAGCACGCGCCACATTTCATCCAGCAGGGCGGCAGGGTGATCAGAGGTTTCCAGCCCATGCATCACCACCAGCTTATCCACGTGACCTGTTTCAATCGGCCAAAGCGTATCTTCGCACAACACGCTGACATTACGCCCCTCGGGCGGCCAGGGCATCACGCCTTGCGGGCCGGGCATCAGGCCAATCACCCGCCGCGATTCTTTCAGATAAGGGCGCAGCAAAGGCACGGCAAAGCCGAAACCAACGACGACCTGCCCCTTGGCTTCGGGCCAGAGCAGGGTCAATTCGTCGCGGATCACCTTTTGGGCGGCACGGCCCAACGTGCTGCGGTAATAAAAATTTCGCAGGTCCAGCACATCAAGGTGCATTGCGGTTCAGACCTCCTTGGACGACACTTTGCAAACATATCAAGGAAAGGCCGGTTTGCCATGACAAACACATCATCCCACGTCGAACTGGTCACCGTACCCTGTTTACGCGACAATTATGCCTTTCTGGTGCATAACCACACCACCGGAGACACGGCCCTGATCGACGCGCCAGAGGCATCACCGATTGCTGTCGAACTGGCGCGACGAAACTGGCGGCTGACCGACATACTGCTGACCCATCATCATGACGATCATGTTGGTGGACTTGCAGCGCTGCGCGGTGACGCACGTGTCATCGGTGCCAAGGCCGATGCCCACCGCTTGCCGCCACTGGATCTGGCCGTGGCCGAGGGTGACTTGCTGCAAATCTGCGGCCAGACCACCCATGTGATCGACGTGCCGGGGCACACTGTCGGCCATATCGCGTTTCACATGCCGGATGCGGGGTTCGCGTTTACCGGTGACAGCCTGATGGCGCTGGGCTGCGGGCGATTGTTTGAGGGGACACCGGCGCAGATGTGGGAAAGCCTGCAAAAACTGCGGGCGCTGCCCGGTGAAACGCAGATTTGTTCGGGTCACGAATATACAGAATCGAACGCACGTTTCGCTGTGTCCCTTGACCCTGACAATCCAGACCTTACTTTGCGTATGAAGGCGATAGAAACGGCACGTGCAGCAGGGCAACCTACAGTACCATCCGGTCTTGAAGATGAACGGCGCACCAATCCGTTTCTGCGTGCCGATGATGCGGGCCTGAAGGCGCATCTGGGGCTGCAGAACTTGCCCGACGATGAAGTGTTTGCGCAGATCCGCGCAAGCAAGGACAAATTTTAACCACGAACATGCAACGCTTTTAGCCAAAGCAGACGATATTTCGATCTTCACATGATTTGTGAAGTGTAAAACCAAAAAAGTCCTTGAAGGTTGGTGAAGAAAACCAAACTTTAAGAGTTAGAGGCCACGGTGGGTGCAGCAGACGATGCTGGCCGACCCCCGATGTGAAGGAGCACAGACGTGCCATCATTTTCAACGACACTAGAGCAGTCCATTCACGGCGCCCTGGCGCTGGCCAATGAACGCAAGCATGAACTGGCCACATTGGAACATCTGTTGCTGGCCCTAACCGATGAACCTGACGCCGCCCGCGTGATGCGGGCCTGCTCGGTCAACCTTGATGATCTGCGCAAGGATCTGGAAGATTTCATCGACGACGATCTGTCCACGCTGGTCACCGATGTCGAAGGGTCCGAAGCCGTGCCGACAGCCGCTTTCCAGCGGGTGATTCAGCGCGCCGCGATCCATGTGCAATCCTCCGGTCGGTCCGAGGTGACGGGTGCCAATGTACTGGTCGCGATCTTTGCCGAACGCGAAAGCAATGCGGCTTACTTCCTGCAAGAACAGGATATGACCCGCTATGATGCCGTGAACTTCATCGCCCATGGTGTGGCAAAAGACCCCGCCTATGGCGAAACCCGTCCGGTGACCGGTGCAGCAGAAGAAACCGAACAGACTACCGGTGCCGAGCCCGAAAAAGAAAGCGCTTTGGCGAAATACTGCGTCGATCTGAATGCAAAATCGAAAAAGGGCGATGTCGACCCTCTGATCGGCCGCGCACATGAGGTGGAACGCTGTATTCAGGTGTTGTGCCGCCGCCGCAAAAATAACCCGCTGCTGGTGGGTGATCCGGGCGTCGGCAAAACCGCGATTGCCGAAGGCCTCGCCTATAAGATCGTGAACAAAGAGGTGCCAGAGGTGCTAGCCGGTGCCACCATCTATTCACTGGACATGGGCGCATTGCTGGCAGGCACTCGCTATCGTGGCGATTTCGAAGAACGGCTGAAGGCCGTGATGACCGAGATGGAAAACCACAAGGATGCCGTTCTGTTCATTGATGAAATCCACACGGTGATCGGTGCCGGTGCCACATCTGGCGGTGCGATGGATGCATCGAACCTGCTAAAACCCGCGTTGCAAGGTGGCAAGCTGCGCTGCATGGGTTCCACAACCTACAAAGAATTCCGCCAGCATTTCGAAAAAGACCGCGCGCTGTCGCGCCGGTTCCAAAAGATTGATGTGAACGAACCTTCTGTTCCGGATTCGATCAAAATCCTGCAAGGGCTGAAGCCGTATTTTGAAGAACACCACAACATCAAATACACGGCGGAAGCGATCAAGACCGCAGTGGAATTGTCGGCGCGCTACATCAACGACCGCAAACTGCCCGACAAGGCCATTGACGTCATTGACGAGGCCGGTGCCGCTCAGCATCTGGTCGCCGAAAGCAAACGCCGCAAAACCATCGGCACCAAGGAAATCGAGGCTGTGGTCGCGAAAATCGCCCGCATCCCGCCGAAAAACGTATCCAAAGACGATGCCGAAGTGTTGAAAGATCTGGAAAAAACGCTCAAACGTGTTGTTTTCGGGCAGGATCAGGCGATTACCGCTCTGTCATCGGCGATTAAACTGGCACGCGCCGGTCTGCGCGAACCGGAAAAGCCGATTGGCAACTACTTGTTCGCAGGGCCAACCGGTGTCGGCAAAACCGAAGTCGCGAAACAACTGGCGGATTCGCTGGGCGTGGAACTTCTGCGGTTCGACATGTCCGAATATATGGAAAAACACGCCGTTTCACGGCTGATCGGCGCGCCTCCGGGTTATGTCGGGTTCGATCAGGGCGGCATGCTGACCGACGGCGTCGATCAGAACCCGCATTGCGTGTTGTTGCTGGACGAAATGGAAAAGGCGCATCCGGATGTCTATAACATCCTGTTGCAGGTGATGGACCACGGAAAACTGACCGACCACAACGGCCGGACAACAGATTTCCGCAATGTGATCCTGATCATGACCTCCAATGCCGGGGCTTCGGAAATGTCCAAGAACGCCCTTGGCTTTGGCCGCGAAAGTCGCACCGGTGAAGACACCGCCGCGATTGAACGGATTTTCACGCCGGAATTCCGCAACCGTCTGGATGCGATCATCAGCTTTGGCGCGCTGCCAAAAGAGGTGATCATGCAGGTCGTCGAAAAGTTCGTACTGCAACTGGAGGCACAGCTGATCGACCGCAACGTGCATATCGAGCTGACACCGGCCGCCAGCGAATGGCTGGCAGATAAGGGATATGACGAAAAAATGGGTGCGCGCCCGCTGGGCCGCGTGATCCAGGAACATATCAAAAAGCCGCTGGCCGAAGAATTGCTGTTCGGCAAGCTCGTCAAAGGCGGGATCGTCAAAATCAGCGTAGTCAAAGGCGAATTGCAGCTGACGTTCGAGGCTCCGCAACAAGGTCGTATCACCGGCAGCAACAAACCTCCGCTGCTGACAGCCGAATAATAGGCCGGTTCCCCCGCCGCAATTTACTGTGGCGGGGGCAACAACACCCTGATGCATATCCGTGATCTGCACCCACAGGCTGATCTACTTGCGGTTCATGAATTTTACCGCGCGGCACCGGATTACTGGATCATGGCCGATGGCACGGCCCCTGATCTGGACAAGGCACGCGCATTTTTCACTGACGGCCCACCCGGCTGTGACCCCGCGACATCACATCGGCTGGGCCTGTTTTTGGATGATCGCCTGTCCGGTCTGGCCGAGCTGTCATTCGGATTTCCGGCAGAAGAAGACGCCTATCTGGGCCTTATGATGCTCGGCCCTTGGGCCCGCAATGCGGGATGGGGCGCACAGTTTCTGGCCCATGTCACGGATCTGGCGCGCCAAGCGGGCGCGACCGAGCTTTACCTTGCCGTGCTGGATGTGAACAAAGCCGCGCGGCGGTTCTGGGAGCGGCACGGTTTTCACACCACGGGGATCAACGGCAAGACCGGAGCCGGCCATCATCTGACGCGCCTGACCAAACCTCTGGAACCACCCAGAGTCGGGTAGCAGCCAGTATTGCCTCTGACCCCGCCCATCCCTTCCAAGCCTATCGGCGCACGGCAGGGGGTCACTCACCCAGTATTGCGCATCGCAACGGCTTCTTGTGCGATGGTGTTGAGCACGTCCAGAATGGCCGCCCTGTCCCCGCCAGCAACGGCGGCGTCAAGGGCCGCCGCATTCGCGCTGATCCGGTCGAACATCCCGTCGATTTCCCGCGCAGGGACCGGCATACGTTCGGCAAATTCGACAAAATCATCCGCCTGTTTAGCCAGCATATAATAGGCTGCAGCCTCTGGGCCGCTGCGCGCTTTTTCGTAGCCCGCTTCGGCCAATGCGCTATAGCCATGGGTTCCGCGCCCGTGGTCATTCAATGTTTTGATCAATGCAGCGAACATCATACAGTCCTTTCAATGGGTAACGACTGGTTGAGAAGAAACAAGCGGGACGCCCCGCCGTGGCGGGCCGACCAGTCAAGCGGATTATCAAGAAACGACCGGATCTCGGTCAGTTCTGTAGCATCAAAGGGGCCATCCGTTCCGGCAACGGCCAGAATATCCTGCCAATTGGCCAAGGCGTGCAGGGCCAACCCCTCGTCTTTCAGCATGGTGCGGGTTTGTGGAAAGATGTCGTAGTAAAAGATCACCAGACAATCCGAAACCACCGCCCCCGCACGGCGCAATGCCTTGCAAAACCGCAATTTTGAGCCGCCATCAGTCGTCAAATCCTCGATCAGCGTGACCCGCTGGCCAGGCATCACCACACCTTCGACCTGAGCATGGGGGCCGTACCCTTTGGGACGCTTGCGCACATATTGCATCGGCAGCGCCGTCTTCGCGGCGATCAAGGCGGCAAAGGGGATACCTGCAGTTTCACCGCCCGCAACGGACTGGGTGCCGGGCATATCGTTCAGCAAGATTTCCGTCGCAAAACCCATCAGTCTTTCACGCACCTCGGGGTAAGAAATGATGCGGCGGCAATCAATATAAACCGGGCTGACCAGACCTGAACTGAACATGAACGGCCGGTCCGCCGCCAGCCGCACCGCGCCGATCTGCAACAACGCCGCGGCGGTTTCCCGCGCGATCTGGCTGCGCCTTTCCGACGCGAGTACCGGCATGCCTTGGGATCCTGTCATCATGGGTCGGTTGCTTCCAGATAGGCGGAAATGATATTGGTGCCCACCATAAAATCGGAAATCTCCATCGCTTCGCGTGGATTATGCGAGCCATTGCGGTTGCGCACAAAGACCATGGCCGCGGGTACGCCGGCCTGTGCAAAAACGGCCGCATCATGCCCGGCGCCGGAGGCCATGGAAAATGGCGCGACACCAGCGCGCGGCATCGCCGCCATCAACCCCGCCGCCATGGCGTCATCCATCAGCGCCGGGGCTGCCGCAATTTCGGGACCGGTTTCAAAATGCACGCCGCGCACCCGTGCGATATCGGCCATTTCTTCGTGCAGATAGTCACGCATATGGTCTAACACCTCATTGCTCTGCGACCGGATGTCGAGGCTGAAGCTGATACTGTCGGCGATCCGGGTGATGGCATGGCGCGCGACATCCGTACCAACCACGCCCGAGGTCACCACCAGATCGCCACCGGTCTGCAGGATATGCAGCCAACTGTCATCCAGGCGGGTCAGAAGATCGGCCATCGCCAGAACCGGATCATGCCGGTAAGCGCGCGGGACTGCCCCTGAATGCCCGCCTGCGCCGGTACAAGTGACCGACCGATACCGGATATTTCCACGGATGCCGGTCACCACAGCGGCGGGTATGTCGCGTTCCACCAGCAGCGGACCCTGTTCGATATGCAGTTCAAGATAGCCCGCAATCCGGTCCAACGGTATCAACGGCTGACCGGCGGCAATCGGGGCCGTGTCGATCGCCAGCGCCGCCATATGCTCTGCCAACGGGCGGCCATCGGCCTTGTGCGGCGCGGTCAGGTCAGCGGCAGACATCTGCCCGGTCAGCGCCTTGGACCCCAGATAGCACGATCCGAACCAGGCGCTTTCTTCGCCGCGCAGCGCCAGACATTTGACAGGCAACCGGAAATCACGGTCGCGGCCCCGGATCAACACGAGAAGCCCTGCCACCACACCGGCAAGGCCGTCGAAATTGCCACCCTCGGGGACACTGTCGACATGCGACCCCACAACCATGAAGCGCGCAGCCTCACGATCTGCGGGCCGGCTGAACCAGAGATTCCCCGCCGCATCCGTCTCGACCGCCAGCCCTTGCGCGCGGGCCAGCTCTGCTAGATAGGTCAGCACCTGCGTTTCAACCTGGGAATAAGCCGGACGGCTGACGCCCGCACCATCCGGCGACATGGCGCGCAGATCGTCGAATATCCGCTGCGCCAACAGCGCCAGGTGATCGTTACTGGCCATATTCATGTCAGCACCGGGACCGTCGCATCAGGAATCATCACCGTGCCACGGAGATCGTTGACCGATGACACGCCATGCGCGTCAAGCCAGTCGTCCAGCCCGGCAAGCAGCCGCTGCATTGTGCCGGGCGACTGAAATGTCGCGGTTCCGACCTGCACCGCCGTCGCGCCCGCAATCAGGAATTCCACCACATCGGCCACCGTCACAATCCCGCCGCAGCCGATCACCGGGATGCGCGTCGCGGTGGCAGCCTGATAGGTCATGCGCAGGGCAACCGGCTTGATCGCGGGGCCAGAGATCCCGCCCATCACGTTTCCCAGCCGGGGTTGCCGGGTGTTGATGTCGATGGCCATGCCCAGCAAGGTATTCGCCACAACCAGCGCATCGGCACCTGCGGCCTCTGCCGCTTGCGCGACCTCGACCGGCTCGCCGGTGTTGGGTGATAGTTTCACCCACAGCGGCAGATCAGTTGCGGCGCGCAATTGCGTCACCACCTGCCCCGTGGTGTCAGCACGCACAGCAAAGGCCCGGCCATCCGCCTCGATGTTGGGGCAAGAGATATTTGCCTCGATCGCGGCGACGCCGGGCACCGACACAGCGGCAGCCAGCCGGGCAAAAGCATCATAGCTGTGCGCCGATATCGACACCACCAGCGGCACGTCATAGCGCGCCCAGAATGGCAGGGTGTGGTGCAGAAAATAATCCAGCCCCTTTGACGGGATGCCAATGGCATTCATCATCCCGCCCGTCAGGTCGCAGACGCGTGGCGTCGGATTGCCGCTGCGGATCTCTGGGGTGAAGGTTTTCAGCACATGCGCCCCAAGGATGCCAAGGTCAAAGACATCGGCCAAATCCTCGGTAAAAGTGCCGGATGCGGGCATGATCGGGTTGGCAAGCTGCAACTGGCCGACAGCAGTTTTCAGACGGTTCATACCACGACCCCTGCCAGCGGAAACACCGGACCTTCACGACAGACGCGGCGATGCACGACATCTCCACCGATACGAAACGGGCGCACGCAGGCCTGACACATGCCAAGACCGCAGGCCATTTGCTGTTCCAATGCGATTTCACCGGGGATGCCGTGGGCTGCGCCGATATCCTGCAACATGCGTGCGATCCGCGCCGATCCGCAGGTGTAAAATGCATCGACACGGCCCGTTGCAATCCGCGCTTCGATCAGGGCACGCATCGAGTCCGGTGCGGATGACCCATCGGTATCGGTGACCACAATCACCTCTGCCCCGCAATCACGAAAATGATCGACCGACATGACGTATTCCGCCGCGCGCGCCGAACAAATCGCCGTCAATTGCCGCCCGCGCGCCTGCGCCAACCGGGCCAGTGGTGCCAGTGTCGCCAGCCCCACGCCGCGCGCCACCAGCATCAGCCGTTGCCAATCATCCGGCATGGTGAACCCCTGCCCCAGCGGGCCCAGCACATTCAGCCGATCCCCCGCCCGCAATGTGGCCAACCCGCGCGTGCCTGCACCGGTCACCTTGTAAAGGAAACGCAAACTGCCGCTTTGCATGTCAAAATCATAGATACTCATGGGGCGACGCAGAAACGGCTGATCATCAGCGGTTCCCGGACACAGCAGCTGAAAGAACTGGCCCGGCGCGCAATCCAGCACGTCTGCCGGGGCGTCCAGTGTCAGCAGACGGTAATCAGTGTTCACCACCTCATTGCCGCGCACGACGGTCAGCGCCTCGGCGCATCGATAGGGTGGCGGGGTCGGAATGACCTCTTTCGCAACAGCACTCATGCCTCAGCCCCCTAGCCGAAAATCAATTGTGGAATGAATAGCGATATTTGCGGAATATATGTGATCAGCATCAGCACGATCAGATTCACCGCAAGAAACGGCCACACGCCACCGATGATCGTCGCGACCGGTTTTAGCAGCGTCGAGGATGCTACGAAAATATCCAGCCCAAAGGGCGGCGTGATCATACCCAACCCGATGTTCAGCGTAACGATCAGCCCAAAATGCACAGGGTCAATGCCCATCGCCACAGCAACCGGGTAAAGTGGCGGCACCAGGATCAAAAGCGCCGAATTGGGGTCGATGAACATGCCAGCGATCAGGAAACAGACGTTCACGACCAAAAGAAAAGTAATCCAGTCTGCGTTGATCGCTGTCAGAAAACCGATAATCTCGTTCGGGACCTGCGCCAGCGTTACAAAATACGACACCAGCCCACCCATCGCCAACAGAACAAAGATGATGCAGGTGTTGATCGCGCTCTGTTCTGTCACTGTGAACAGACCGCGCAGAGTTAGACTGCGCAGGATCACAACCTCGACCAGAATTGCATAGACCACGCTGACTGCCGCAGCTTCGGTCGCGGTGAACGTGCCGGAATAGATACCACCCAGAATGATCACCGGCATGCCGATGGCCCATTTCGCCTGCCAGATCGTCTGCGCGCGACTGGACCAGTCAGCCCGTGGCGCACGCGCGATCCCGTCACGCCGTGCAACATAGACAACGTAGATCGAAAAGGCCAAGCCAAGCACCAGCCCGACAGCCAGCCCACCGGCGAACAGCCGTGCAATAGAAGTGCCGGTCATCCAGCCATAGATGATCATGGTGATCGACGGCGGGATCAGCAGTGCGGTCTCGGCACTTGATACGATAAGCCCCAACGAAAATTTGTCAGAATACCCGCTGCGCCGCAGTTCCGGATAAGCCATGCGTGAAATGGCGGCGACCGTCGCCGGTGCCGACCCCGACACCGCACCAAAAGCCATTGAACCGCCGACCACCACATGGCCCATGCCGCCACGGGTATGGCCCAGCAACACTTTGACCACCGATACCAACTGGCGGGCAATTTGCCCCGATCCCATCAGGTTCGCCGCAAAAACGAAAAACGGGATCGCAAGCAAGGTCGCATGATCGACCCCGCCCAGAATTTTCTGCACCACCACCAGATCGGGCAGGTTGGGATAAAATACCGCCTTATAGGCCAGTGCTGGCACGGCGAGCACCAAAAACATCTCAAAGCCCAGCACAAGCAGCGCGACGGCAAGGGCGACAATCAGACCCATCATCATTCCGCGTCCTCCATTTCCAAGAACCGGTCAATGACGCCAATCAGGCTGAGACCATAGCGCAGGGCCAGCAATGCAAAACCGATCACCGGTGCCAGATAGATCAGCCCCATCTGCACCCCCAAAGTGGGCGACCGTTGGCCGGTGCCAAGTATGAATTGCACCAGCCCCCAGCCCAGCCAGACGATATAAAGCGCAAAGGCCAGCCCGGCGATATCGGTGATCTTCAGCAGGGCCCGGCGCACCCCGTCGGGCAGTTTGTCACGCAGATTGCGGATGCCGACATGCCGACCGCGTTCCAAAGCCAGACCAAGCCCCAGAAACACCAGGAAAAGGTTCAGCATGCGCACCGCCTCTTCGATCCATGCAAAGGAAGACGCTGTCTGACCACCCATTTCCCGCGCGATAACGCCAGTGAAATATAGCACCACCATGGTCAGGAAAATGATTACCAGAACTGATCTTTCGACCAGTCGAAGCGTATTGAGGGCCAGCATCGCGGTCTATCCGTCCTAAAGCATGTCGCTGGAATACCGGGCAGGGGTTTTCGCGGCGGTCATGCGACCAAATTAAAAAATTACGGCATTGCCATAACGTGAAAAAGGTAAGGACCGGGAGGCAGCCCGGTCCTATGTTTAGCTGATCTGCGATTACTGGGTCAGATTCTCGTATTCTTGCAAATACACGTCCAGCAAGGCCTGCCCCGCAT
Source organism: Loktanella sp. (assembly GCA_017390475.1). GTDB lineage: Bacteria > Pseudomonadota > Alphaproteobacteria > Rhodobacterales > Rhodobacteraceae > Yoonia. Next base: position 51,146 of record JAFPBO010000022.1, on the reverse strand, counting down.
CACCCGCTTGCGCCACATAGGCCGCAGAGGTTGCATCGAAAGTCGCCGCCCGGAAGGCTGCGCGCTCTTCCGGATCCGCTTCGCGCACATTCATCCCGGCGGCGGTGACCACCTCCAGCGCGCGGTCAACGGCGGCTTGTTTGTTAGCAACCAGTTCGGGCACCATCTCGAAAAAAGCGTCCTGAATGATAGTCTGATATTCCTCTGGCAGTGTGTCCCACCACATCGGGCTGAAAATAACGACATCTTCCATGGCACCATGGCCAGAAATCACCAGATTTTCCTGAACCTCGAAATATTTCATTGTCTCGATTGTATCCAGCGGGTTCTCTTGGCCGTCGATCACGCCGGTTTGCAGCGCGGTATACAGCTCGCCGAAGGGAATCGCGATTGCCGAGGCGTCCAACGCGGTGAACTGCTCGATCAACACACGGCTGTCCATGACCCGGAACTTCTGATCAGCATAGCTGGTCAGATCATCGATCGGCAGGTTTGATGTGATATGTTTTCGCCCATTGGGCCACAACGCGATCGCATGCATGCCCATCTCAGAAAAACTGTCCAGCAGCGCCTGACCAAACGGGCCTTCGCGCAAAGCTTGCGCCATTTCTTCATCCTCGGGCAACAGATAAGGAATGTCGAGAATAGAGACCACAGGGTTGAATCCGCCCAGAAACGCCGCTGGCGCAACCGTGCCTTCCAGGGAGCCGAACTGAATACCTTCGTTCATCTGGCGCTGATCGCCCAGCTGCGCCTGTGGGAACAGCACAAACTCTACGGCCCCGCCAGTGCGTTCACTGACCAATGCCGCGACTCTCTCCAGATGGACATGGCGGTTCTGAGCTGCAGACTCGAGGTGGCCGATCTTGGCGGTAAATTCCTGGGCAAAGGCGGCACCGGCCAGCAATGCGGTCGCAGCGACAGTGATGGAAAGGTTACGGATCATTTTCATTATAGTTCCCCTGTGGATGTGGTTCTTGTCAGCCTTTCTGCAAACCAGATTTCTGTCAAACACAAAATCTAATTTTTGAGACGATACCGAAACAGCTACGAACCTTAGCCCAAAATTTAGGCATCCGCGCCTTTCTCGTTGGCCTGTGTAATCAGATCCTCCAGATGGTTGGCCGCCGCTGCGCCGCGCAAAGACCGTTCCCACAGCATCCGCGCGATCCCGTCATGCAGATCTACGGCCTCGGGTGCAGAAGTCACAAATCCGACACCCACCGCGATATTGGGATTGTGACCCAGTCGGAAAGGGCTGACCGTCAGGGTGGACTGGGCACCCGATCTGGTGATCTGAAAACTGGTGGAGGGAAAGGGTTCAGGCGATACCCCCAGCTGGATGCCGATATCGGGTTCGCGCAGCAAGCCGATGATGTGGCGCACCTCGCCGACCGCCGCACGCCGTCGCTCTGCGCGCAGGTCGCCGTCCAGCCCGTGACGCCCTTCCAACCCGTTTCGCAAAAAACTTTCTATCTCTCCGGTCGAAATGATTGACACAAGCAAGGGGCGACGCCGTTCAAACGTCTGTTTTCTTTGTAAAAGAATATTCAGAATCTGATTTGCTTCACCTTGCCGTTCCTCAGGGACCGATTCCTGAAACACGCTGCGCAAGATTGCATCATAGCGCTGCGTAGTCACCAGATAAGAGATCGGACTGAACAACCCGATGATCTGATCAGCGTCTTCCTCAACCTGCCGCATCCGCTCAAAATAGGCCAGCGCGTTGGGGATATATTCGATTCCGACGCCCAGAAGCGTTGGCAGTGAAACCTTAAGTTCTCGCGATATTGACGCCAGTGTTTCGATCTTGGTGATTTCACCCTTTTCGGCACGGTAAAGCGCAGCGCGAGAAATGCCGATCCGCTGCGCCAGCTCTTCCGGGCCCAGCCCACGCCCAATGCGATGCGCCCGAAGCCGGGCACCAATGTCCTGAAAACTGATCTTGCCCACATCCGTCATCACCTGCCCCCGTCTACATCATGTGCCTCGTGTCTCAATTCTGATATACGGCACCGCCAGAAGCAACTGCCGGTTTTGCACAGTCTTCATTTGCGAAAGGGCTGGCAAGCTTCGGACTAAGAGGAAGAGCCTGACGGGTTTGGTTTCGACCATACGTGATCCCGCCCAAGACCCCTGACGGAAAGCCCGCTTGTGGTCGCATGCCTATTCGGCAAGCGGCAGGTCGCGGATATCCTTTCGGGCGCTTCATCATTCGGCAGCACGCCACCGGTGGCCGAGGCATCGTCGTCCGAAAGCCAACCTCAGACCACAGCCGCGCCACCCGAGCCAAGAGAAGAACGAGAACTAAATGTAAGAGGAGCAGCTTCGACTTTCCAAGGTGTCCACACGCTTGCTTGGCTGTGGCGTGGCTGGAGAGTTCTCAAGCTCAGTTACACGGTGGTTCCCATGTGCTTCCACGGAAAAATGGGGCCAAGCCGCGCCTGACTCACACCTTGATTTTATTGGTGCCGCTGAAGGGACTCGAACCCCCGACCCCATCATTACGAATGACGTGCTCTACCAGCTGAGCTACAGCGGCGTACCGGGGCGGGTGATAGCATTGTGATCAGCGCCCGGAAAGTGCTATTTTTCGGTGGCCTCGGGGACGGTCTCTGCGTCCGATATCAACAGATCCTCGGCCGTCGCAGGCTCCGGGCCAATGATCAGGGGCAACATTTCGGCACCGCCTGGCATCGGGCTGTCGGCAGGCGGGCGCTTCCACGACAACGTGTCGAAAGCCCCGCAATTCTGGCAGGTCGGGCCCCAGCTTGCGTGGATATGCTGACAGTTCTCGCATATCCATTGTGGACCGCGTGGTGCCGACAAGGCACGGGTCAGCCAGCCACGTACGGTAAAATCGTCCACACCGGCGCCTCGTTCGATCGCCGCCATCAAGGTCAGGCTGCGGGCAGTCGGGTCAGTTACGACCAGCTCTGCAATATCGCGACGTGCGGCGGGAAAATCCTCGGCAGCGATGTGTAGTTCAGCCATCAGCATCCTGGTTTCAGGGTCGTCCGGGGTGGATTTAGTCAGACTCTTGAACCGCTTCAGCCGCGCCTCTGGTGTTTCATCCGGTACGATTTCTGCAAAAGCAGCTGCCAGATCAGGATGGGGATGGACGTTCCATGCCTTGGTCAGAACCCGGGTCGCGTACCGGTTTGATCCCTGCGCAATATAGCCGCGCGCCGCCATCACCGCCGCCGGGATCAGGTCGGGCGACAATTTATTTGCCTCGATTGCCGCCTCGCGGGCTTCGATTGTGTTGCCTTCGTCAAGGATATCGCGGGCCTCCGACAGGGCCAGTACAGCATCGCGCCGCTTGTGCACATCGCGTGGCAGGCTGCCCGATTTCAGCTTTGCCCCCAGAGTCTGGCGCGCGCCTTTCCAGTCGGCTTTCTCGGCCTGCAATTGCAGCAGAACATCTTGTGTTTCGACATGTTTCGGCTTCAGCGCGAAAGCCTTCTGCGCCAGTTTCAGCGCTGTCTCTGTATCACCATCGGCCAGCTTTTGTTTCAGGATGCCGCGGATTCCCACAAAACGGGTGCGGTCATCAGCCAACAGTTTTTTATAGGTCATCTCCGCCTTGCGCCGATCGCCGGTCATCTCTGCCGCTTGGGCTGTCAGCAGATTGGTCAATTGCGGTTGGCCAAGGTATTTTTCGGCGCGCGCGGCTTTGGTCATCGCCAGATGCCCTTCGCCAGAGGCTAGCGCCATCATTCCCTCTGACAAAGCTTCGTAACCTTTGCGTTCGCGGTTACGGTCGAAATAACGTGAAATCGCGGTTTCATCGCCGTTCAGGAAATGGAAGGTCGCCACCAGCAGCGCCAGCAGGCGCAGCCCGAGCCAGACCGCGACGATCAATGCGACGAACATAAAGACCATTTCAAGCGTCGTCAGCGTGAATTCGATCCCGGCTACGGTGATCGTCGCGCCACCGTCGACATCGTAAAGCATCGTCGCGCCATAGGTCAGCGCGGTGACTGACAGAATGAAAGCGGTGATTTTTATCAAAGACCAGAGCATTGCTATCGCTTTCAGTTATCACGCAGGGATGTGGCAAGGGTGTCAATCGCGGCGACGGCATCGGCGCGCAATTCGGCATTCGCGATCCAGTCTGACATTTCGGCACGCGCGACCTCGGGCAAGGCGGTGATTTCGGACAACGCGTCTGCAAGACGCCCACTACGCACTGCGGCCTGCGCCCGCGACAGAACTGCATCGGCGGTGTCGCCATCGCGCGGATTGACCGACCGCACCGCAAATTGGTTACGTAAAAACGCCGCCACGCCGGAATCATCTTCACCTGCCACGCCTTCCGCACGGGCAGTGGTCAGCGCGGCACGGGCGTAATCGGGGAAACTTTCCTGCAAGGCTGCCAAAGTCGGCACACCATCCTGGGCCGCCAGCAAGGCGTCAGGGGCGGGACCGTCCAGCACGTCTTCCAGATCATTCAGGGCGGCACCCAGCGGCGCACCGGTTTCAAGGCTGGTCTGCAACCGGGCAAGGGCGGCGCGCGCGGCGGCATTGCGTGCTGCAGCGGCGGCGTTTTCCTCGATTGCGGCGGCTTCACTGCGCGCGGCGTCCAGTTCTGTCCGGGCGATATCGGTCATGTCAGCCAATTGCGCACGCAACGCGTCAATCTCTGCTTCGAAACCGGCGGTATCAGGCATGACCACCCCATCTTGGGCGGGTGGCCCGGCTTCGAGGGCTGCAATCCGATCCTCCAGATCGGTGCGGAGCGCTGTCAGATCATCCTGCAAACTGGCCAGTTGCGCAAAAAGGTCAGATTGTGCAGCGGTCACAGGCGCAAGATCCACGGGTTCCTGCGCGGCGACTTCTTGCTGCAAGGCGGTGATGCGCGCTTCTTGTGCGGCAATCAGTGTATCAAGATCATTCTCTGCCGCAGGTAGGATGACACCGGCCACTGCGAAACCAATAGCCCCGGCGACGACACCGCCCAAAAGCAGCGGCACAAACGCATTGCGCGGTTTCTGCGATGCGGAGGTGGCCTTGGCGGGTACGGGTTCAGGCACAGTATCAGCAATTTTTGGCGCCGGATCAGCAGATTGCGGCGCTGCCTCGGGAGGCATGAGAGGCGTGGCCGCCTTGGCATGGATTTCGGGCGGAATCACATCAGCGACCGGGGTCGCAATCACTGTCGATTCGTCAGCCGGGCGTGAATCGCCCGCCTTTTTTGCGGTCTTGGCCGTGGCGCGGGGCCTTTTGGCAGGTTGTTTCACCAATGTTCGCCCCTTTTCAATCATCCACCTGTCTTACGATCATGTAAGGCAGCTTAGCCCGCCTGCCACCCGTCCTCAAGTAATGGCCGGATCATGCCACCCATTCAGCCACCGCGCTCAACCGTTTCAGGGTTGCCACAGTCATCGCTGCGGCATCCGGCGTCGCGGCCACACTTACGCTTTTCACACGAAGCGCTGCCGCAGCAGCCTGCACAGCAGTGCTGATCACGATCAATTGCACCGGGGCGGAAAACGGCCCTTGTTCAGACAGAATGGTGGCAGTTCGCGGGGAAAACAAGGGCATGATGACCGGCACCGTGCCGTGCAGCGCATTAAGGGCCTCGTCGCTCAGCGATTGTGCGCGTTGGTCATAAGCCACAACATCAATGCAGCTGATACCAGCGCTGGTCAGCTTTTCGGTAACGTCGCCACGTGTATGCCGGCCACGCAGGTGGGCAAGTGGTCCTTGTGGGCGGCGGCCGATGATTTTTTCCACCAGTCGGGCCGCATCACCGGGACCTGCAATAGCGTCAAACCCTGCTTCAGCGGCAAGTTGTGCGGTCTTGTCCCCGACGCACCAGGCAGGCAGCCCAGACGGCAGATTGGCCGTCGCACATGCCGCAACCCCATGGCCAGAAGTGAAAATCACTCCGTTCACAGCCGACAGGTCGTCGCTGACTGTCAGTGGCACGATTTCCAACAACGGCGACAAGATGATCCGCACAGAACCGGCCCATAGCGCCCGGATTTCCGCGGCAAAAGCCTCTGCCTGCGCGGCGGGGCGGGTCAGGATCAGCACAGGCGTCATTGGCATCCCATTGTTTGCAGGCTGGTGCAGTGTTACCTGCGTTTGACAAACACGCAACAGGATCAATGCATGGCGCAGGCGCTGACCATTCTTGGCATCGAAAGCAGCTGCGACGATACAGCCGCCGCAATCGTCTGCGGGCATGAGGTCCTGTCATCCGTCGTCTATGGCCAGACCGCGCTGCACGCTGATTTCGGTGGTGTCGTGCCAGAGGTCGCGGCCCGTGCCCATGCCGAAAAGCTGGATCATTGTATTGAAGAGGCTTTGGCTGCTGCCAAGCTGACCCTTGCGGAAGTAGACGCGATCGCCGTCACCGCGGGGCCGGGGCTGATCGGCGGTGTCCTGTCAGGCGTGATGTGCGCCAAAGGACTGGTGGCGGCGACCGGCCTGCCTCTGATCGGGGTTAACCATCTGGCAGGGCATGCGCTGACACCGCGGCTGACGGATCAGGTCGCCTATCCGTATCTCATGTTGCTTGTGTCGGGCGGTCATTGCCAGTTTCTTATCGTCGCGGGACCGGACCAGTATCAGCGACTGGGTGGCACGATTGACGACGCACCGGGTGAAGCCTTTGACAAGACCGCGCGCATTCTGGGTCTGGCACAACCGGGGGGGCCTGCGGTTGAAACCGCCGGAACGGATGGCGATCCGAAAGCGTTCGATCTGCCGCGTCCCTTGCTGAATCAGTCGGGCTGCGACATGTCGTTTTCCGGGCTGAAAACCGCGATGTTGCGCGCACGTGACAGCGTGATTGCAGCCCAGGGCGGGCTGACCCGGCAGGATCAGGCGGATCTGAGCGCGTCATTTCAGGCCGCTGTCGCCGATGTGCTGGTCGAAAAGACCCGGCGCGCGCTGGCGATCTATCTGGCGATCAACCCCGCAAAACCCTGCTTTGCGATTGCAGGCGGGGTTGCGGCGAACAAGGTGATCCGGGCGCGTCTGATGCAGCTTTGTGCCGGGTCAGGCACCGAATTTATCGCACCTCCCTTGGCGCTCTGCACCGATAACGCGGCGATGATCGCCTATGCGGGGGCAGAACTTCTAGCCTGCGGACAGCGCGATGATCTGAGCCTGTCGGCCCGGCCCCGCTGGCCATTGGATAAATCCGCCACACCCATGCTGGGGTCCGGCAAAAAAGGGGCCAAAGCATGAAGGTCGGCATCATTGGCGGCGGCGCATTCGGCACGGCACTGGGCGTCGCTTTGGCGATGGATGGCAGGCATGTGGTGCTTTGGGCACGCGATCCAGCGGCTGTGGCGCAGATGCAGGAAAAGCGAACCAACCCGCGCCTGCCGGGCGTGACCTTGCCAGAGAAAATCACGGTTTGCGCCGATCTGGACTCGGTTTTTGCCTGTGACACCGTGCTTCTGGCGATCCCCGCCCAAGCGCTCGTCCCGTTTCTGACAGATCACGGCGCGCGGCTTGGCGGCAAAGCTCTGGTCGCCTGCTGTAAAGGGATCGACCTGCATAAGATGACGGGACCAGCCAGCACGATTGGCAAAATGGTGCCACAGGCGCAGGTCGCGGTCTTGACCGGGCCCAGCTTCGCCGCCGATATCGCGCGCGGTTTACCCACGGCACTGACCCTCGGCTGTGCGGATGACCTTTGTGGCGCGATGCTGCAACAGATCCTGTCGACGCCGGTCCTGCGGCTGTATCGGACGACCGATGTCACCGGGGCAGAACTGGGGGGGGCGTTGAAGAATGTCATCGCCATCGCGGCAGGTGTCACCATAGGCGCAGGTCTAGGCGACAGCGCGCGCGCCGCGCTGATCGCGCGAGGGTTTACCGAGATGCAGCGGCTGGTGACATTGCTGGGCGGGCGGGCAGACACGTTGGCGGGGCTTTCAGGGCTGGGTGATCTGGTGCTGACCTGCACGTCGGACTTGTCGCGCAACTACCGTTATGGCAAGGCTCTCGGCGCCGGGCAGTCTTTTGACACCGGTACCACGGTTGAAGGTGCCGCCACCGCGCGCGCGCTGCGCCAGATGGCGCGGGATCTGGACATCGACCTGCCGATATGCACCGTTGTCGCTGATCTTGCGACGGGCCAGAAAGATGTGAAAACCGCGCTGCACGCCCTGCTGTCGCGCCCATTGAAGGAAGAATAGATGCGTTTTGCCCTGCTTGCCAAAGACAAAGCCGGTGCCTTGCAAGTCCGGATGGACAACCGCGAGGCGCATCTGGCCTATGTCGCCGAAACCGGCGTTGTCGAATTCGCCGGGCCCCTATTGGATGCCGACGGGCAGATGTGCGGGTCGCTGATCGTGCTGGAACTGCCCGATCTTGCCGCCGCGCAGGATTGGGCCGCCAATGATCCCTATGCCAAGGCAGGCCTGTTCGGCGATGTGACGCTAAGCGCGTGGAAAAAGGTGATCGGCTGATGGCCTATTGGCTGTTCAAATCCGAACCTGATGTCTGGGGCTGGGACCAACAGGTTGCCAAAGGTGACTCCGGCGAAGAATGGAACGGCGTGCGCAATTATCAGGCCCGCAACAATATGCGCGCGATGAAAAAGGGTGATCTGGGGTTCTTTTACCATTCCCGCAGCGGGCTGGAAATTGTGGGTATCGTCGAAGTCTGCGCCGAAAGCCACCCCGACAGCACCACAGACGATCCACGCTGGGATTGCGTCGATGTGCGGGCTGTGCGGCCTTTTGCCAAACCGGTGACATTGGCGCAGATCAAAGATGATCCCCGCCTGCAGGACATGTCATTGGTGAAAAGCGCACGGCTGTCGGTCCAGCCGGTCACTGAAAAGGAATGGCAGATCATCTGCGAAATGGGTGAAACTGAGGGCTGAGCGACTGCACTCTGGCACAGCATTTCATCTTCCGAGTTCAAGTATCCCCGCCGGAAGTTCCGACGCTTTCACGTGCATGATGCCCAAGATAACCACCTGCAAAAGAGGGCCCGGCACGCGCCGAACCCTCTTTCACCCCGCGTGCTCCCAAGCCACCACACGCAATTGAAGTATCAGGTCCGGGCCGTACTGGCCTTGGCTTTTTGTACCATGCCTTGGGCGACTGGCAAAATTCAAAACCCGGAAAAATTTCATAAAACTATTCAATCATGCTGACCGGCTTCCGCGCAAAGGCAGCCCCGCCAGTCAGGCCAGATCATCACGTAAACGTGAGCACTGAAACTCCACTCTATGGGTCCTCGTGGCTGAAACACTCAAGTTGTTTCAGACCCATTTTAAAAGAGGACTATCTCATGACAGTGAACAAGATTTTGCTTGCCGCCACAATCGTGCTGGCCCCGGTCGCGGTGACCGCACAAGACTGGACAGGCGCCTACGGTGGTGTGACCTTTGGTGGGTCCAGCATCGACGCGAAGGTGAAACCCCTGGGTGATCTGGCACTCGAAGGTGACGGCAATTCCACCGGCTTGTTTGCTGGGTATAATTATCAGATGGGCGGCATCGTTTATGGTGCCGAATTTGACTTTGACGCCACCAATTACCGTGTCGGTGAAGATATTCTTGGCGATGACAGCGTTCTGGTCGAATCAACCGCACGGCTGAAGGCGCGGGTCGGTGTGCCGGTTGGCAATGGTCTGGCTTATGGCGTTGCCGGTATTGTCGGTGCATCGACCAATACTGTCATCCCGGATGCAAAAACCGGTCTGGGCGCGGATTTCGCTGTTCAGGACGGTGTCGGTTATCTGATCGGCGCGGGCTATGACATGCGGTTCGACAACAATCTGCTGGTCGGCGCAGAAGTTCTTTACCACGAATTCGACGATGATGTTCTGAACGTCGAAGTCACCACATTCCGCGTGCGGGTTGGCTATACATTCTGATCCCGCCTGAATCATGAGCATATTTGGCGCGGGTGAGACCCGCGCCATTTTTACCGTCCTGAACGAAAAACGCCGCTGAGTAGACAGCGGCGTTTGCGTTTTACAGGGTCAATAGCGGTAATGTTCCGGCTTGAACGGCCCTTCGACCGAGACGCCGATGTAATCCGCCTGATCCTTGCGCAATTCGGTCAGTTTCACGCCGATCCGTTTCAGGTGCAGACGCGCGACCTTTTCGTCCAGCGCCTTGGGCAGGATGTAGACGCCGGGCTGATACTCTTCGCCCTTAGTCCACAATTCGATCTGCGCCAGCACCTGGTTGGTGAAGGAGGCCGACATCACGAAAGACGGGTGGCCTGTGGCATTGCCAAGGTTCAACAGACGCCCTTCGGACAACAGGATCAGACGGTTGCCAGATGGCATCTCGATCATGTCGACCTGTTCTTTGATGTTGGTCCATTTGTGATTTTTCAACGCGGCGACCTGTATTTCATTGTCGAAATGGCCGATATTGCCCACAATCGCCATATCCTTCATCTCGCGCATATGCTCGATCCGGATCACGTCGCGGTTGCCGGTCGTTGTGATGAAGATATCGGCACTGTCCAGTACATCCTCCAGCACCACGACCTCAAACCCGTCCATCGCGGCTTGCAGGGCGCAGATCGGATCGACCTCGGTCACTTTCACGCGCGCACCAGCGCCCGCCAGCGACGCCGCCGATCCTTTGCCCACATCGCCATAGCCGCAGACGACAGCGACCTTACCAGCCATCATGGTATCAGTTGCGCGACGGATACCGTCAACCAGCGATTCCTTGCAGCCGTATTTATTGTCAAATTTCGACTTGGTGACAGAATCGTTCACGTTGATCGCGGGGAAAGGCAGCAGGCCTTTCTTGTGCAGATCATAAAGGCGATGCACGCCGGTCGTCGTTTCCTCTGACACGCCCTTGATCGCATCGCGGGTCTTGGTGAACCAACCGGGGCTTTGCGCCATGCGTTTCTTGATCTGGGCCTTGATGACGACCTCTTCCTCGGATTCAGGCACAGGTATGATGTCTTCGCCCGCCTCAGCGCGCGCTCCCAGCAGGACGTAAAGCGTCGCATCGCCGCCATCGTCGAGGATCATGTTGGCACCTTCGGGGAACTGGAATGATTTATCGAGGTAATCCCAGTGTTCCTCAAGGCTTTGGCCCTTGATCGCAAAGACCGGCGTGCCGCCTTCGGCAATCGCCGCGGCGGCGTGGTCTTGCGTCGAAAAGATATTGCAGGACGCCCAGCGCACATCGGCACCCAGCGCATTCAACGTTTCGATCAGTACCGCGGTCTGGATCGTCATATGCAGCGATCCGACGATCCGCGCACCAGCCAAGGGCTTGGCTGCGCCATATTCTTCGCGCAGGGCCATCAGGCCCGGCATTTCGGTTTCGGCGATATCCAGCTCTTTGCGGCCATAAGCGGCCAGCGCGATATCCTTGACGATGTAATCCAGCGACATGCGGTTTCTCTCTATAAAAACAGGTTGGCGGTCCTTAGCATCGCGACCGGCTTGCCACAATCCAAAGCCACGTATTATGCAGAACCCTGAACAACCAATTAAGGCACAACAGCGATGAAGCAACCACGAGCCTGGCAAAGGATGCTGTCAGGGCGCAGGCTGGACCTGTTGGACCCCACTCCGATGGATATCGAGATCAGCGATATCGCGCATGGGCTGGCCTTTGTCGCGCGCTGGAACGGGCAGACAAAGGGCGATTTTGCCTATTCCGTCGCCGAACATTCGCTACTGGTGACAGAGATATTCATCCATCAGAACCCCAAGGCACCAGTGAAATGGCATCTGGCCGCATTGCTGCATGATGCGCCCGAATATGTGATCGGTGATATGATCAGCCCGGTCAAATCCGCTGTCGGCCCCAGCTATGGCGCGCTGGATGAACGGCTGACCGCCGCCATCCATCTGCGGTTCGGCTTGCCTGCGCAATTGCCGCTGCAGATCAAACGCCAGATCAAAAAAGCTGACAAGCTGTCCGCCTGGCTGGAGGCGGTCCAGATTGCGGGTTTCACCCGGGTCGAGGCAGATAAATTCTTTGGCAAGCACGACCCGGCGCTGCTGGATGCGCTGGCGATCCGGCTGCGGCCGCCGACAGCGGTGCGTGATGATTTCAAACGGCGTTGCGATGACCTGATGCAAGTCATGTGACCCTGCGCGCGAGACGGGCTAACCACGCCTTAATCTCTGTCGTTCAGCTTGACGCAGCTGAATCATAAGAATCGCCGCATGCTCATATTTTAAAGCAATCCCACAGGATGCAGTCTCGGGTGCGGCGGGTCAGTCCGGACCGATTCTGGTTGATAATTGTCCTTGAGCTGCGGTTCTTTATGTATCTGATCAATGGGCAGATCATGGCCGGCAGCACGGCGGCGATCAGATCCATCCGCCGACAATCCTGGCTGGTGGGAACCGGGCGCAGCATTTCACCCCGGATCTGCGCGAAAACGTCGGGTAATTGCAGTGGCTGCAACTGGACCTGCCAGAGGCAATCCAAAACGGTGAATTTGAACCCTGGCTGCGGCAGCATACCAATCACCGCGTCGCGATCAACAGCGCGCCCTCGCTCTTGGCCAAGCAGGCTTGAGCATCACGACGGTAACCCGTATCTGGAGAGGCGAAACCGCTGGAGTGGAACGCAGATGGCCAATTATCTTTATCACAACGACCTGCCCGATGGGCTGGAGCTTGGGCCGGTGGTTGCGATCGACTGTGAAACCATGGGGCTGAACCCGCATCGCGACCGGCTTTGCCTGATCCAGATGTCAGGCGGCGACGGCGATTGCCATCTGGTGCAAGTCAGCAAAGGCCAGGCAAGTGCGCCGAACCTTTGCGCGATGCTGACCAACCCCGATGTGCTGAAGCTGTTCCATTTTGGCCGGTTCGATATCGCCGCGCTGCTGAATGCGTTTGGCGTTGTCACCGCACCGGTCTACTGCACCAAAATCGCGTCGAAACTGGTGCGCACTTATACCGACAGGCATGGGTTGAAGGTCTTGTTGCAGGACATGCTGGGCATCGATATTTCCAAACACCAGCAGCAAAGCGACTGGGGCGCGCCAAAGCTGAGCAATGCACAGCTGGATTATGCCGCATCGGATGTCTTGTATCTGCATCAGTTGAAAGCCGCTTTCGATCTGCTACTGGCGCGCGAGGACCGCAAAGCGCTGGCGCAGGCCTGTTTTGATTTTCTGCCAACGCGGGCAGCGCTGGACCTGCAGGGCTGGCCCGAAATTGACATTTTCGCGCATTGATGGCTGATCCTGTCCCCTTTCTTGGCATTGCCCGCCGTGTGATCCTACAAGAAGCGGAGGCTTTGCAGCAGCTCGCCCGCGATCTGGACCAGAGCTTTGCTGATGCGGTACAGCTGTTGCTGGATGCCAAGGGCCGGGTGATTGTGTCGGGCATGGGCAAATCCGGCCATATCGCGCGCAAGATTGCCGCCACCTTTGCCAGCACCGGCACCCCGGCGCATTTTGTTCACCCGGCAGAGGCCAGCCATGGCGATCTGGGGATGATGACCCGCGGCGATGCGGTTCTGGTCCTGTCCAATTCCGGCGAAACACCCGAACTGGCGGATCTTGTCGCCTATACCCGCCGGTTCGGCATTCCGATGATCGGTGTGGCCAGCCGTGCCGACAGCACGCTGATCCAGCAGGCCGATGTGGGCATCATCCTGCCACAACTGGGCGAGGCTTGCGGCACCGGCGTTGTACCGACAATATCCACCACCATGACCCTTGCGCTTGGTGATGCGCTGGCTGTCGCGCTGATGGAACACCGCGCCTTTACCCCCGAGAATTTCCGCGACTTTCACCCGGGCGGCAAATTGGGGGCGCGGCTGTCCAAAGTCGCCGATCTGATGCATCGCGGAGATGCTATCCCGCTGGTGCAACTTGATACGCCAATGTCGGATGTCTTGCTGACCATCAGCCAAAAGGGTTTTGGCGTCGCGGCAGTGCTGGATACCACAGGTGCTCTGGCGGGAATCGTGACCGACGGTGACCTGCGACGCCATATGCAGGGCCTGCTGGATCTGACAGCAGGCGAGGTGATGACACCGCATCCCACCACCCTATCCCCGCACGCGCTGGCAGAAGAGGCTGTCGGCTTGATGAACAGCCGCAAGATTACCTGTCTCTTCGCGATGGACCCGGGTAATCCGGGGCGGGTCGCGGGAGTTTTGCACATCCATGACTGCCTGCGCGCCGGGATCATCTAGCCATGTCTGGCGCCGACAATCTGTATTCGCAATGGGTGGGATGGGCCAAGATCATCCTGCCGCTGGGTGCTATCGGGCTGCTGTCAACGCTGTTTTTACTTGCCCGTAGCCCACAGGTTTCCACCGACATCCCTTTGGCGCAGGCCGTCGAATTGGCGCGCGACCAGCAACTGACCGCGCCCGAATTTTCCGGCATCACCGACAGTGGCGCCATTGTCGTCATCTCGGCGCGCAATGCACGACCATCCGCCGAACGGCCTGACGCGGCGGATGTCGCTGACCTGCGGATGCGCATGACTAATCCCGACGGCGGCACGCTGGAGGTCACCGGCGTCACCGGCGAACTTGACGGGCGCGCCCGTACGGCGCGGTTTTCCGGCCTGGTGCGCATGATCACCTCCAGCGGCTATGTCATGGAAACCAGCGGCATGACGGTCACTTTGGACGCAGGCACCGCCGTTTCGGACGGATTGCTGGAAATCCGCGCGCCTTTCGGCCGGTTGACCGCAGGGCAAGTGACATTTCAAGCCGATGGCAGCAATACTGGGCAACAGATGCTGTTCACCAATGGGGTCCGGCTGATATACACGCCGCAAGACTGACCCGGTCGCCATAAAGGATTACCGCAACGTGTTCAGATCAATCGCCATTTGCACCGCCTTTCTTGCCGCCTTTGCAGGGGCTGGCAGTGCGCAAACCAGCATTGATCTGGGCGGCCTGGCCGTCGATGGCACGTCCGATATTGAAGTGACGTCAGAAGCGCTTGCCATCGATCAAGACAGTGGCACCGCCGTTTTCGAAGGTGATGTGATCATCGTGCAGGGCGATCTGCGGATCTCTGCCGCCCGGGTCGAGGTGATTTATGGCAGCGACACCAGCCAGATCGCGCGGTTAATCGCCACCGGCGATGTGACCTTTGTCACAGCGCAAGACGCGGCAGAGGCCGAAACCGCCGATTATGACATCGCTGCCGGACTGTTAACGCTGACCGGAAATGTCTTGCTGACCCAGAGCGGCAGCGCGATTTCCGCACAAAGCATGCTGGTCAATGTCACCGATGGTACCGCGACAATGCAGGGTCGGGTCCGCACCGTACTGCAACAAGGCGGCAATTGATGATGCCGCCGCCCAATCTGACAATACAACCGGGTGATGTCGGGCTTCAGATCATCAACCTGCGCAAAAGCTATCGCAAACGCCCAGTGATCCGCGATGTCAGCATCACGCTGGGCCGGGGCGAGGTGGTGGCGCTGCTGGGCCCGAACGGTTCGGGCAAGACCACTTGTTTTTACGCCATCGCCGGGCTGGTCACGCCCGAAGGCGGCAAAGTCATCATCGACGGGCGCGATGTCACCACCTTGCCGATGTACCGGCGCTCACAACTGGGAATCGGCTATCTGCCGCAGGAAATGTCAATCTTCCGCGGCATGAATGTCGAAGACAATATCATGTCGATCCTTGAAATCACCGAAAAGGACCGGCACCACCGGCGCGAGCGATTGGAAAAGCTGCTGGCTGAATTTTCCATCGAACATTTGCGCCGCGCCTCGGCTCTGGCGCTGTCAGGCGGTGAGCGGCGCCGGGTCGAGATCGCGCGTTGTCTTGCCGCCGGGCCGAAATATGTGTTGCTGGACGAACCCTTTGCCGGGGTTGATCCGATCGCAGTTGCGGAAATCCGCCACCTTGTCGCCGACCTGAAAAATCGGGGCATCGGCGTGCTGATCACCGATCACAATGTGCAAGAGACGCTGCAGATCGTTGATCGTGCTTATATTCTGCACGATGGCAAGGTGTTGATGAGCGGCACAACACAGGACGTAATCAGGGACGAAAATGTACGCCGCGTTTATCTGGGCAATAACTTTCGGGTGAATTGATTCTTTTGATGCTGGTTTGACAGGATCATTGACAAACCGCCTGGTTTTGTCGCCAACTGGACGGATGGCGGACCATTGTTCATTCCCCGCAGACATGCTGATGCAGCGGTCACACTGCTGGGAAAAGCATTTTGAATACAATGGTCTACCATATCTCACTGACCAAGTGCGACCAGGCGTTTTTGGCTCTGTCAATCCTGCCAGAGCAGAACTGCCCCCAGACCTTAGGAGAAATGATGCGGTATCAAATCAGCGGTAAACAGATCGATATTGGTGAAGCCCTGCAAACCCATGTCCGCACGGAAATGGACGCCATCTTAAGCAAGTACGCAGGCCGTCCGACGGAGGCCTACATCGTATTTTCCAAATCAGGTCATGAATTTGTATGCGAAGCCGTCGTGCATCTATCCACCGGCCTGACCGCCCAGGCCACCGGCAAAGCGACCGAGATCTATGCCGCTTTTGACAGCAGTGGCGAAAAAATGGACAAACAAATGCGCCGCTACAAGCGCAGGTTGAAAGACCACCATGCTGGGCGGTCACAACCGGTTGAACTTTCGGATGCCGGGTCCTATATCCTCGAACCAAAGGACGAGTCTGGCGAAGCGGAGAACGATACCGTCAACGCAATGATCATTGCCGAGATGGAAACCAAGATCCCGTCCCTTTCAGTGGGCGAGGCCGTGATGCAGATGGAAATTGCGAATGCGCCCGTGCTGGTTTTCAGAAATGAAAAGCATAGCGGCGTGAATGTCGTATATCGCAGAGATGATGGCAATATCGGTTGGATTGACCCGCGCGCTGCGGGCTGACCCAAGGCAGAAGAAGAAAGACGCACTATGCAGCTAAGTCAGATTTTGCAGCCTAACGCCGTCAAGACAATTGCATCCTGCACCAGCAAAAAGCGTCTTTTCCACGATATCGGCGAGATGGCGGACAGCTGTTACGGCCTGAAACCATCCGCCGTGATCGAGGCGTTGAACGACCGCGAAAACTTGGGTCCGACCGGTGTTGGTATGGGCGTCGCCCTGCCCCATGCACGCCTTGCCGGTGTCGACGCGGTCAAGGGGATCTTTCTGCGGCTTGAAAAGCCATTGAATTTTGATGCCATCGACCGGCAGCCAGTCGATCTGGTATTTGCACTAATTGCCCCTGAAAGTGCGGGTGTTGATCATCTCAAAGCTCTGGCGCTGGTGTCGCGCACCTTCCGCAACACATCTGTCTGCGCTAAATTGCGCGCCAACAGTGACCCGGTGACATTGTTCACGATCCTGACCGCGCTGGAATCGTCACAAGCAGCCTAACCCCAGTCGGAGAATCCGAAACTTTCATAGTCGCGCGCATAGGCATCCCTTGCCGCAGCCTCGATCGTCGGGTCATAAATGGCTTCCAACCAATGCGTAAACCGATGCGGCACGGATCGCACTGCGGGAGCATCGGCCCTGCCAAGTTGCGCCGCAAGAACCGGCAAATCGCGCGCCATGTCCTCTTCGCGCAGAATAGCATCAGGCAAGGCGAATTGCGCCATACCCTGCAGCTGGGTCAATTGACTGGCCCAGGCGGCATCCACCCGGATACTGGTCTGCCCTGCCAGATTGTTGCGCAGAAATGCCAGAAACGCCAGAAACGCGCCCCGATGCGCAGCGAGGTCGTAGTCTGACGGATGATCAAGATTCGGCGGATCAGCAGGAATCGGCAGTTGATGCACCTTTCGCAGCGACTCGCGCAGCCGGGGGAAACTACCCGGACCTTTCGTCAGAATCCGGTCGTAGAATGCTGCATGTGCACGGGCAACCGGATGCCTCAGCACAGTAAACCGGCGGCAAGGCGCATGGTCCAGCTGCCATTGACGCAAGGTTTTTTGCGAGAAATCACTGACCGGGGCGGCGTTGTCCAAAGCGGCCAACCAATCCGTCACCACCTGATCCGGGCCGGACCGGAGCGGCATATATATCAGCCCGGTCTTTGCCGCAGCCACGAAACCAGGGATGCCCGGCCCTTTGCGCGCTTCAAAATTCGGCGTCCGGCCCAGATCAAAGCGGTCCAGGTTGCGCAGGGCGGTCTCCATCTGGTCCGGATTGCTGACCTTGCTGGTTATCGGTTCGGGGTTTTGTTTTTTCAGCTTTTTATCCAGATTGGCCAGCCGCGCCGACGCCCCCAGAAATGCCGCTAGCCCGTTCATGACATCCAGATCCTGAAGGTCGTCATAGCCGATGAAAAACGCAGATTGTCCGGTGATCTGCAGCCGGTGCAGCAGCATCAGCTGGAAATCCTGGGTTTTTTTAAGATGCACCCCGAATTCATCGGCATCAAAGATGATCTGCTGCGTCTTGGCATGTGTCGCGTTGGTCAATTTCCACTGCCCCGTCGCCCGCGCAATTTTCAGGCTGACATAGGCGTCCAGCGGATTACGGGTCAGAATAATTTTGGCGCAACGTGGATCAGGCAGACAAATATCCAGCACGCGCGGGTCATGATCGTGGAAAAACCGAAATCCGCCCAGACCTGGCGCATTTTTGATCGCGCTGATCAGCTGCGCAGGGTCGTTTTCCCGTGTCTCCAGACTGATCCCGAACGGCGGGTCAACCTTGGGATAGCCGACAAAGGCCGGATTGAACGCCTCACCATAGCAGGTGACGCCCTCCAGCGCGTTCAGGTTCGCCTCTAGGAAATTCGATCCTGTACGCATGTCAGCGAGGACGACAAAGTAATCAAACCGGGTCATTTGCCACCAATAACATAGGGTTTGTGCAGACGTGGCCTGCTGATTTTTGGCGGATGGCCCACAGAAAAATCACCAGGCAGATAGGCATGCATGCCCTGATTTTTCAGGTCCTGCAGGAATTGCGCAAAACCGGTCAGATCGACCATGTCCGGCAATTGAGTCAATGCCACCGCCCGGTGTCCGGCCATATCATCCAGAATGCTTTGCAGGACTTCGACCGGTTCTTCCAGAAAATCTGCCAGCGTAATGATCCGCCGCCGGGATCGTGCATCCGGCGATCGCAGCGTACTGAGCAGCTTGTTTTCCACCTGTTGTAAACGTGCCGCCTCTGCCCGGACGTCGCTGGCAGAGCGGCCGGACCGAAATAACGACAGTGCCCAGGCCCCGGTGACAACCCAGACACTGGCCTGCACGTCCTTTGTCAGCATCCACCTGATCTGCTGATTGTCGGCCGGGCCGAACTGGAAACACTGATGCTGGTCACGCCCATTCCAGATCAGGTTGGTCAGAAACATCTTGCTGTTATAGTCGCGCAGCCGGGCCTGATCTGACAAACCACCACGATAGACAACAGCGCCACCTACGAAATACGCCTTGTCCGGCGCAAACAGATGCCCATGTACGACGACGCCGGTCTGCCGAGTCAGCCAATCGGCAAAGCCGGGGATCACATCGTCGAACCCTTGCAAAACGCTGTACTGCGCGGCGGTAAACCCGTTTTCACGGTCCATGAAGGGGAACCTGCTTTGCATATAAAGCCCAGGCCGCCCATTGGTGCGCCGATCCACAGCCTGGGCGAAAATCCGGTCAATCCGGCTGGGATTAGGATCATTCTGTGCGTCAAAACCGGGTGATCTGGCCGGGAATCTGGCGTAAAGCCTGTCCGCCTTGGGCCAGATCTTGCGGGCAACGAAACAGCCCGACCGCGCCAAAAGCGCGGCGTGGTCATCATAGAAAATATGCGGTTTGCCTTGATAGTCAAACTTTGCCAGCGTCAGTGACCGGCTTTCGATCCGCCGGGCGTGACGGCGGGCAAGGGTCTGATAATAACATTCGTCGGGAATCCAGACCCGACGGAAATAGGCGTCAAACGCCGGGCGGCGCGGGTCTTGGAGGATCGCGGTCAAGGTCTGGCGCGTCAGGCACCACCACTGCGACCCCAGATGCGGCACGATCCCTTCGGGCACCCGGCGCTTTGACCCAAGCAGCCGCTGCAGCTGCACAAAGCCATCAAACAGCCGCCGCTGCCGTTTCCATGAAAACGGAAACCGTAGGGTAAATCTTTCGCTGTCGAGCCCGCCGATCGTCCACGGAACATCGCTGGTCGTCACGCTTTCGATGAAATCAGTGTCGGGTCTTGCATCCAGATAGGCCCGCAATTCGGTGACCGGGCGCAACGGCAGACAGGCACCGGATGCCAGATAGACATGCCGCAGGTCTCGAAATTGCGCCAGTAATTGGGTAGAGGCCGCCTGCGACGCCGCAATCAGCCCCCACATCCCCCATTCACACCGGAATCTTTGGCTGAAACTGACATCTTTCAGGTCGCTGAGCGCGGCAACAAAACCGTCATAGGCCGCCCGCCCGACGTTCAGGTCAACATGCACGACAACGGGGCAGCCCGCATCGGCCCAGTGCCGGATCGCCTGTTCGGCACGGCCCAACGCGGCATGCACCAACATGACCACGCCCAGCGTCATGCCCAGTTCCCCTTTGACATCAGGCCCAGCACTTCGAGCTGGCGCCAGTTGATGTAGTGCTCGCTCCAATTGCACCAGAAATCCGGATCCTCGTCATGATGCGCCGCATAGGATTTGTATTCGAGACCTTTGGCATAATGTTCGGCCCGCGCCGCCTCTTCCGACGCGCGGGCAGAGAATGTGTCGATGAACTTGGCATGCAGCAACACGCCAGAGGTTTTTTCGCCGCCCTGCTGGTCATAAACCAGATTCAGCCCGCGCGGCAGCACCATATGGGTCGAACTGACATAGACATAGGGCCGCTGCCATTTCACCAACGGGATCTTGTTCAGCGCCGGGGCCTGCCGTGGGCGGTCGGCAAAAAACATCCGTGCGCGCGGGCCACCCTGAATCCACAGATTTCGCAACAGATCATTGCGCGACATGATGTAATTTCCAGCATCGAACCAGCTAGCAATCTGGAACGGATCATCACCGCGCTGATAAGGCTGGGCACTAACCGGACCCTTGGGATACATATCCAGCAACATCGCCCCGAATGACCGGACCTCTGACGCATTCAGCCAATCGGCCAAGGCACGGATCGGGCGGGTGTCGCAGAATGGATAGACCAGAAATTCATCCACATCCACGGTCAGCGCCCAATGGTTATGCGCATATTTGCCTTGCAGGTAGGTCAGCCAGTCAACGCCAAACCGGGCGGCACCATAGCCCGCACTGGTATGCCACAATGATACATCAGGCTGATCTGCCAGATATTCCTGCCCGCCATCATCGCTGTCATTGTCGACCATCAGAAAGTGATCCACGCCAAGGTCGCGGTAATATTGCAGGAAATACGGCAGGCGCTGATCTTCGTTGCGGAAGGTACAAAACAACAGGATCGCATCGGGGCCGATCTGACCGGTGCGATCCTGCACGGCCTTCAATTCGCGCGCCTTCATCAGTGCGCGCAGCCGCCACTTCTTGCGTTCCCAGCGCAACTGATATGATGTCAGAATCCCCAAACTGCTGCTGCCCTGCCGAAACCTGTAACCACACTCATCTCAAACCCAATCGCCTCTGGACATCAGGCCCAGCGCCGTCAATTGCGCCCAGCCTTTATAGCGGCAAGATGTATCGCACCACAGATCAGGCCCCTTGGCCAGTGTCTGATGATAGGCCGTGTAAAGATCGCTGTTTTCAAAATGCTGGCGGCGGCTGATTTCCTCGGCCGATTTCGGCATGATATCGGGAAGAAATTTGGTGTGCAGCAACACGCCGGTGACGCGTTGGTCGTGCTGGCGATCAAACACATGGTTCAACCGGCGCGGCAGCATCTGGTGGGTCGAACTGACATAAACATGCCGCCACTGCCAACGGACAAGTGGCACCTTGCTCAGCGTCGGGGCGCGCTGCGGTTGATCAGCAAAAAACACCCGGTCCCGCACGCCGCCCTGCACCCAGAGATTCTGGTAAACCGGATGCACCCGCTCGCGGTAATTCGCAGCGTCGAACCAGCACAGACTCTGCAACGGGTCGGTGCCCGGATCATGGTGGACCTGCGCGATCGGGCCCTTGGGATACATTTCCAGCATGATTGCACCGAATGAGGCCACGCCCTGCTGGTCCAGATGCTGGGTCAGATCAGTCAGGCTACGACTGTCGGCATGCGGATAGGTCAGCAATTCATCGGCATCAACGGTCAGGCACCAGTGGCCATGCCCATATTGCCAGAGCAGCCAGCCCAGCCAATCCATCCCGAACCGCGACAGCCGATAGCTGTGCGGCGTCGTCCACAACGATACGTCGGGTTGTCCGGCCAGAAAATCCGTCGTGCCATCGTCGCTGGCATTGTCCACAATCAGAAAATGGCCAACGCCAAGCATGCGGTAGTAATCCAGAAAGAACGGCAGTCGCGCCATCTCATTGCGTACCGTGGCGAAACACAACACCATGGTCGCGTCGATCTGACGGGTCCGGTCATGCAGCAGCGTGATCTGGCGCCGTTTGCGCCAGACCCGGTATAGAAACCGCCGTCGCTTCCAGCGCATGCGATACGCCATCCAGTATTTACCCATGAGCACAGGTCAGACCCAGCACCACATTTATTGTACGGCGTGCCGCATCCTGTGCGTTTCGTCTAGAAACGCCGCAAGCTCGTCCCGCAGATCGTCGCGCGCCAGCGCAAAGGCCACGGTGGCCTGCAAGAACCCGGCTTTTGAGCCGCAATCATAACGCTGCCCGTCAAACCGATACCCGAAAACGTCGCGCCCTTCGGTCATTTCATAGGCAATCGCATCCGTCAGCTGAATTTCCCCCCCGGCCCCGCGTTCCACCTTGGTCAGATTTTGCAGAATGCGCGGTGTCAGAATATACCGTCCGATCACCGCCAGATTGGATGGTGCTGTACCTGCGGCTGGTTTTTCAACCATGCCTTTGACCTGCACAATCTTTTCGTTCGGGCTGACCACATCCAGCACACCATAGGACGATGTCTGCGCCGGCGTGACTTCCATCGTGGCGACCATACAGCCACCGGTGTCCTGATATGCTTCGACCATCTGTTGCAGGCAGGGTTTTTCTGCGGCGACCAGATCATCCGGCAGGATCACGGCAAAGGGTTCATCATGGATCAACTTGGCAGCACAGGCCACGGCATGACCAAGACCAAGTGCCTTGTGCTGACGCACATAGGCAATCGCGCCGCTGTCCATATTGGTATCACGCAAAACCTGCAAAAGCTCAGTCTTGCCCGCCTTCCGCAAGGCACTTTCCAGATCCGGTGCATGGTCGAAATAATCTTCCAGCGCGGATTTCCCACGCGAGGTGACGAAAATAAAGTCCTCGATCCCGGCCGCACGTGCCTCGTCTATAGCATACTGGATCAGGGGGCGGTCTACCAAAGTCATGATCTCTTTCGGCACAGACTTTGTTGCCGGCAAGAATCGTGTGCCCATACCCGCAACCGGAAAAATTGCTTTGGTGACTCTGCGTTTCATTTCGATGCCCAATCTGGCTTGTTCACGTTTGATCATTCCCTAATGGGCCAAAAAGGCCAGATTAAGACAACTTTTGAGCAAACACCGGTCGATCAGGCTAAGGCTGCCCCATATTGTGTAACATGGTTTCTATCCGCGCGACGTCGGCCGGATTGTTCAGTTCCCAGAATTCGCGTCCTTCAGCGGTGACCTCGACACATAGCATGGGCACGCCACGTTCAAGAAAACGGAGTTGTTCCAACCCCTCCAATTGCTCCAACGCGCCTTGCGCCCAGCCTGGGTAGGCGCGCAGGGCATCAGGCCGGTATGCATAAACACCGACGTGATGGAAAACGGGAGTCATGTCAGTCGCACCATAGCTACGCCCGGTAAAAGGAATCACCTCTTTCGAGAAATACAGTGCATTCTGATCCGCACCGAAGACCGCGGTCGTGCCACCAACCCGCCCTTCCAGCCGGTCTTGCAGCAAGGCATTCAGCATCTGCCCCCGAGTACGCAGCACCGGAGTCGCGACGTCGGCCTGCGGATTGGCGCGCAGTCCTGCCACCAGATCGCTGATAAACCAGGCCGGTGTCAGTGGCGCATCACCTTGCAGGTTGACGATGATGTCATAATCGACGCCCACATGGTCCAAGGCTTCGGCACACCTTTCGGTGCCATTGGCGCAGGTTGTTGCGGTCATCACCACCTCTGCGCCGAAATCCGTGGCGGCGGCGGCGATCCGGTCATCATCCGTTGCCACCACGACCCTATCCACACCATCCACCGCCATGGCGGTTTCCCAGGAACGTTGGATCAGGCTTTTGGCCACGCCTGTCGCCCCGGTCAGTGCCACCAGCGGTTTGCCCGGATACCGGGTGGATGCATAGCGCGCGGGAATAACAATGAGGACAGACATCACGCGAACTCCAAAACAACGCCGGGGGCTGCGGCAATAAAGAACGGGTTATCATAGCCGGGTTTCCCATATGTCAGGGGCTCATGCGTATCAAACCGCACAACCCGTCCGCCAGCCCCGGCCAGCACGGCATGACCTGCGGCAGTGTCCCATTCCATGGTCCGACCAAGGCGCGGGTAAAGATCAGCCTCGCCAGTCGCCACCAGACAGAATTTCAACGATGAACCAGCGCTGGTCATATCACGGACCTGATATTTCCTGATATAATCATCTGTCGCCTGATCACGGTGGGATTTGGACGCTACAACCATCAGTGCCGCATTATCCGGCTGCGACACCGAAATGGCCTTGACCTCGCCGATGACATCCTTGGCAAATGGTCCGGCTTCTTCGACCGATTGGCCAGCAGCATCGGTGTAAAACAAGCGGTCGCGCGCTGGGGCATAGACGATGCCACGCAGCGGGACACCGTCGACGACATAGGCGATATTCACCGTAAAATCGCCGCGGCGCTGGACGAATTCCTTGGTGCCATCCAATGGATCGACGATAAAAAAGCTGCTGGCCTGCACATCATGCGATGCCGCCTGCTCCTCGGTTACCAGCGCGACATCAGGAAAGGCCGCCCGCAAGGCGGCGCTGATCACGGCATCGGCGGCCTCGTCTGCGGCGGTGACGGGGCTATTGTCGCTTTTTGCGCGCACATCGAAATCGTCAGCTGCGTAGACCTGCATGATCGCATCACCGGCGTGCAGGGCTGCGGTGCGCATGACCGTGGTCAATCGTTCAAAATCCATTGCATGGCCTTCCATTGAAGTGACGTGTTCCCCGCGTTATGATTTGCTATTCGCTGTCCAGCAAGGTTTGATCCATTAAAGGTGATGCCACCGCGTTTGTTGTAAAGGTTCTGCATGTTTCGCGCCTCTTATTCCCGCAGTAAGGCACGTACGTTTTTCGGCATGGCCGAGGTGACGTATCATTCCATCGTGCGCAATCTGCGCAGCGGTCACCGCAATGCCTTGTTCGGTCTGATCATGACGATGCTGCAAAGTCTGATCATGATTTTGGTGTTCATGGCGATGTTCATGCTGATCGGGGTTCGGTCATCGCCGATCCGTGGCGATTTCCTGCTTTATATCATGTCAGGCATTTTCATGTTCATGACCCATGTCAAGACCGTCTCGGCGGTGGCTGGCGGGGCCAGCCCGGTGGGTGCGATGATGATGCATGCGCCGATGAATACAATCGTTGCGATCACCGCAGCGGCGGTTTCAGCGCTGTATGAACAGGTCCTGACGATAGCGATCATCCTGTCGATCTATCACATCGCATTCACGCCGATCACGATCCATGACCCGATCGGTGCCATGGGTATGGTACTGATGGCCTGGTTTTCCGGCGTTGCCGTCGGGATGGTGTTTCTGGCGCTGAATCCGTGGATCCCTGACGTGGCGGGCCTGCTGCGCACGATGTATATCCGGGTGAACATGATCGCATCTGGCAAAATGTTCGTCGTCAATGCTCTGCCGGCCTCGATGGTGGCGATCTTTGACTGGAACCCGCTGTTTCACATCATCGACCAAACGCGCGGATTCGTTTTTCTGCACTATACGCCGCATGTGACCTCGGTCAACTATCCGATCTATGTCTCGATCGCGCTGGTGATGATCGGCCTGATGGGCGAATTCTACAGCCGCAAAAACGTATCGGTCAGCTGGTTTGCTGGCAGATAGCCCGCAGACCGATCAGGTCTGCCCTGTTTCTCGACGGCAGGATGCCTCTGATCAGAAAAAACTGGCTGATTTGTGTGTTTTGCGCCGGTGCTGGCGGTTGCAGCCAGCATTTGCCACCCCTATATACTCGTGGATCGCTGATCGGGCCTGACGGTCCGATAGCATGATGAAACTTGGCGCGGGTGCCGAAACGGGTTCGCGCTGCTCAAACCGCCTAAAGTAGAGGGATTTGAAAAATGGCCAAAGTAATTGGTATCGACCTTGGGACGACCAACTCTTGTATTGCGATCATGGACGGGTCGAAACCCCGCGTGATCGAAAACGCCGAAGGCGCGCGCACAACGCCGTCTATCGTTGCATTCACTGATGACGAACGTCTTGTCGGCCAACCAGCCAAGCGTCAGGCAGTGACCAACCCAGAAAACACGATTTTCGCCGTCAAGCGCCTGATCGGGCGCCGTTTTGACGATAGCGACCTTGCCAAAGACAAGAAGAACATGCCCTTCACCGTCGTCGATGGTGGCAATGGCGATGCATGGGTGCAGGCGCGTGGCGAAAAATATTCGCCCAGCCAGATCTCTGCCTTCATTCTTGGCAAGATGAAAGAAACCGCCGAAAGCTATCTTGGCGAAGAAGTGACGCAAGCCGTCATCACCGTACCTGCCTATTTCAACGACGCACAGCGTCAGGCCACCAAAGACGCCGGCAAGATCGCCGGGTTGGAAGTGCTGCGCATCATCAACGAACCGACCGCCGCAGCGCTGGCCTATGGTCTGGACAAGAAAGAAAGCAAAACCATCGCGGTCTATGACCTTGGCGGCGGTACTTTCGATGTGACCATTCTGGAAATCGACGACGGCCTGTTCGAGGTGAAATCGACCAATGGTGACACATTCCTTGGTGGTGAAGATTTCGACATGCGGATCGTCAACTACCTTGCCGACGAATTCAAAAAAGAAAACTCGGTCGATCTGACCAAGGACAAGATGGCGCTGCAGCGGCTGAAAGAAGCGGCTGAAAAGGCCAAGATCGAATTGTCCTCGTCTTCCAGCACAGAAATCAACCAGCCATTCATCTCGATGGGGTCGAACGGTCAGCCTTTGCATATGGTCATGAAACTGACCCGCGCCAAGCTGGAAAGCCTTGTTGGCGATCTGATCAAGGCATCGCTTAAGCCTTGCCAGGCCGCGATCAAGGATGCGGGCCTGTCCACATCCGACATTGACGAAGTCGTGTTGGTCGGCGGTATGACCCGCATGCCCAAGGTCAAAGAAGAAGTATCCAAATTCTTCGGCAAGGAACCGCATCAGGGCGTGAATCCGGATGAAGTTGTCGCCATGGGTGCCGCCATTCAGGCCGGTGTTCTGCAGGGTGACGTTAAGGATGTGGTCCTGCTGGACGTGACGCCATTGTCGCTGGGCATTGAAACACTCGGCGGTGTCTTCACCCGCCTGATCGACCGCAACACGACGATCCCGACGAAGAAATCTCAGGTCTTCTCGACCGCTGAAGACAACCAGAATGCAGTGACCTTGCGCGTGTTCCAGGGTGAACGTGAAATGGCCGCCGACAACAAGATGTTGGGCCAGTTCAACCTCGAAAACATCCCACCGGCACCACGCGGCATGCCTCAGATCGAGGTCACCTTTGACATCGACGCCAACGGCATCGTTGAAGTCGGTGCCAAGGACAAAGGTACCGGTAAAGAACAAAAGATCACGATCCAGGCCTCTGGCGGCCTGTCGGATGACGATATCGAAGCCATGGTCAAGGACGCCGAAGCCAATGCAGAGGCTGACAAAGCCCGCCGCGAATTGGTTGAAGCGAAAAACCAGGCAGAAAGCCTGATCCATTCGACTGAAAAATCGATGGAAGAACATTCCGACAAGGTCGACCCCACCACGATCGAGGCGATCGAACTGGCCATCGCCGCTCTGAAAGACGAGTTGGAAGGCGACAACGCCGCCAAGATCAAATCCGGCGTACAAAACGTGACCGAAGCGGCAATGAAACTGGGTGAAGCCATCTACAAGGCCAGCCAAGAGGAATCCGGCGAGGCAGAGCGCGATACGCCTGCCGCGGATGACGACATTCTAGATGCCGATTTCGAAGATCTGGATGACGACAAGCGCCGCAACTAAAGCAGCGTCCGCAGGAAATGGACCGGCCCCACACCGGGCCGGTCTTTTCCATTCCCAAAGGGAAAAATGATCATGGCTAAACGTGACTATTACGA
The DNA here is from genome assembly GCA_017390475.1 of Loktanella sp. Taxonomy (GTDB): domain Bacteria; phylum Pseudomonadota; class Alphaproteobacteria; order Rhodobacterales; family Rhodobacteraceae; genus Yoonia. The sequence goes on along the minus strand of JAFPBO010000022.1, from coordinate 22,868 downwards.
TGTGCTGGGGATCGCCAAAGGGGCGGATGCCGATGCCATCAAAAAGGCCTATCGTCAGAAGGCCAAGGAATTGCACCCTGACCGCAACGCCGACAACCCCAAGGCCGAAGCGCAGTTCAAGGAAGCCAACGAAGCCTATGAGGTTTTGAAGGATCCCAATAAAAAAGCAGCCTATGACCGTTATGGTCATGCAGCTTTTGAAAATGGTATGGGTGGCGGCGGTGGCCCACGCCCCGGTGCCGGCGGACAAGGTGACTTTGCCAGTGCCTTTTCCGATGTGTTCGACGACCTGTTCGGCGATTTCATGGGTGGGCGCGGTGGCGGCCGACGCGGTGGTGCACAACGCGGCAGCGACCTGCGCTATAACCTGCGCATCAACCTTGAAGACGCTTATGCCGGGCTGCAAAAGACGATCATCGTCACCACTGCCGTCACTTGCGGTGCCTGTCATGGCGGCGGGGCCGAAGGCGGGTCAGAGCCACAGACCTGCCCGACCTGTAACGGCATGGGCAAAGTGCGTGCACAACAGGGTTTCTTCACCGTTGAACGGACCTGCCCGACCTGTAATGGCATGGGGCAGATCGTCAAGAACCCTTGCAAGGTCTGCCATGGGGCTGGTCGCGTCGAGAAGGAAAAATCTCTTTCGGTGAACATCCCCGCTGGTGTTGAAACCGGGACCCGCATCCGCTTGAGCGGTGAAGGCGAGGCTGGTGTGCGCGGTGGCCCACCCGGCGATCTTTATATCTTTATCGAGGTGAACAGCCATCCGCTGTTTGAACGTGAAGGTCTGAACCTATATTGTCGCGTGCCGGTATCGATCGCAAAAGCTGCCCTTGGCGGCGAGATCGAGGTGCCCACCATCGACGGTGGCCGCAGCCGCGTCAAAGTCCCCGAAGGGTCGCAATCCGGTCGTCAGATGCGCCTGCGGGGCAAAGGTATGCCTGCACTGCGCGGCGGTGCCAGCGGCGATATGATGATCGAACTGGCTGTGGAAACTCCGGTCAAACTGACGGCCAGACAGCGCGAAATCCTGAAAGAATTCGACAGGCTAAGCGAAGACAACAACCCACAAGGGTCCAGTTTCTTTGACAGTGTCAAATCCTTCTGGGACTCGATGAAGAGTTAACCGACCGGTAATCTGTGATCCGGCATGATGGGGCATGACTCATTTTGCCGAATCACGCAGCCTGTTTCCCGAAACCGATTTCGCCGGGTCGGTAACCGGCAAACTGCCATCCTATCTGCGCGACCACCGCAAGCGGCTGCGCGATAGATTTCTGTCCGGTGGCGCTGCGGCTGTCCCCGATTACGAACTGCTAGAACTGGTGCTGTTTCGCGCGATACCCAGGCAGGATGTCAAACCCCTGGCGCGCGCCTTGATCACCCATTTTGGCGATTTCAACCGGGTCCTGTCAGCCAGCGCGACCCAGATCAGCCAAGTGCCTGGGGCAGGGCCTGCAGTCGCGCTGGAACTGAAAGTGGTCGAGGCGGCGGCGCACAGGCTTGCCCGTGCCAAGGTAATGCAACGTCATGTGGTGTCCAGTTGGGATGCCTTGCTGAATTATTGCCACACAATCATGGCGCATCGGGATACTGAACAATTCCGCATCCTGTTTCTGGACACCAAAAATGTGCTGATCGCTGACGAGGAGCAGGCGAAAGGGACGCTGGACCATGTTCCGGTTTACCCGCGCGAGGTGGTCAAACGCGCATTGGAACTGAATGCGGCGTCAATGATCCTGGTGCATAATCACCCGTCCGGCGATCCGACCCCATCCGAAGCTGATATCACCATGACCCGCCAGATCACTGCAGCGGCGCAGGCGCTTGGAATCACCGTCCATGACCACCTGATCATCGGCAAATCCTGCGAAATCAGTTTTCGGGCGCAGGGGTTGTTCGCCTGCTAGCGCCGGGCGTGCAGGACCGGGCCGAAGTTCCCGTCACGTATCACTGTGTTGCCAATTTCGTCGCAGCCAGGCATCAACACTGACAGTTGATTGCCAGCCGGTTCGGACTCCGCCGATATCTGAAAGGCCCAGGCATGAACGGCACGACCGCAATTGTCGGGCGTCACCGTTACGCCAAGCTGCAGCACCGGAGACGGCACAAACCCCACAGGATAGGTGTAAATCTCTGTCAGATGCGGGTGTTCCACCTGCTTTAGGCCGAACCGCTGCACGAAATCACGCTGACCAGTCATGTCAGGCACAGAGGCCGACCAGATATGACCGGGATCACCGATACCGACCTCGAACACATGTAGTTGCAGGTCATTATTGCCGCACCAATGCACAATCGCCCGATGATATCTGCGCACTGCCGGCACCGCGATGCAAACATGCCCGTAGTCGATGTTATCGACTAGAATGGTAAATTCGGCATCTTGCACTAAAATGTCCCGATCCGGCGTACAGGGCGATCTGGCAACAAGATTGACCATCGCATTTGCGACGCGAGTGGCGGTGAGATCAACCTCGCACCCCGAAACCGGTGTGCCCATGATATGGCCAAGGTGTGGCATGTCCAGCTCTGCATAGACAGCATGCACAGGTACTGTCGATCAGGTGTTGGCCAGATGATCTACCGGCCGTGTCGTGACATCCGGCATGCCAAAAATCGTAGATCCTGCAGCGTTGATCGCCATCAACAACCGGGGCGCCTGCGCTGTCGCCGTGGCACTGGCAGACTCTAACACGCGATCCGGCGCGCCGCACTACACAAAAGCCCCGGCTGCGGCTGCAAGGGCAATTACTATCAAAGTCGACTTAATCGTTACGATGCCGGTCATCACGCCACCCTGAACATCTCCAAGATGTCACAACCGCCGAGCAGTGCAAGAACCCTAATACAATTTTAGAGCGTCAAATTCAGGCAAAGCGCCCATGGCAATGTTTGAACTTTTTACCCGACCCGCAGGGGCACGAATCGTTGCGACCTGGATTGCCCCAAGTTGCGGGATCATTTTCATCAAAACCATTCCGCGCAGCTGGTTCCGCCGCTGCAATTGCCCCGGCAGCGGCAGCCTGTTGTTGGCGGAACTGAGCAATCATGCGTTCCTGCTCTTCTTTTGTCATCGGCCTGATCTGCGACAATTTCTTGGTCACATCTGTCCGCAACGAGTCGAGCAAGCGTTCAAATAGTTGGAAGCCTTCGGTCTTGTATTCGTTCAGCGGGTCACGCTGGGCATATCCGCGCATGCCGACGACCGACCGCAGATGTTCCAGCGTCAGCAGATGTTCACGCCATTTTTCGTCAATGGTTTTCAGCAGGATCTGCTTTTCAACATTGCGCATCGTCTCCGCGCCAAATGCCTCGGCCTTTTCATTCATGTATGTGTCAGCGGCTTCTTCCAGCCTTTCGCGCATGACATCATCGTCAACGCCTTCTTCGGCAGCCCAGTCGATAACCGGCAGATCAAGACCCAGATGTTCGACAACCGCCTGATGCAGACCTTCAGCATCCCATTGGTCAGCATAGGACCGTGGCGGCATGTACATGGTGACCAGATCATCGATCACCTGATCACGCATATCCTTGACGACATCGGCAAGATCTGTCGCTTCCATGATGTCACGGCGCTGAGAGAACACCACTTTGCGCTGTTCGTTCATCACATCGTCGAACTTCAGCAATTGCTTGCGGATGTCAAAGTTGCGGGCCTCGACTTTGGCCTGGGCCCGTTCCAGTGATTTGTTGACCCAAGGGTGAACAATCGCTTCGCCTTCTTTCATACCCAGACCGGACAGGACCTTTTCTAGCCGTTCCGACCCGAAAATCCGCATCAGATCGTCTTCTAACGACAAAAAGAATGTAGACCGGCCCGGATCACCCTGGCGGCCTGATCGGCCACGCAGCTGGTTATCGATCCGTCGGCTTTCATGCCGTTCCGTGGCCAGCACGAACAAGCCACCTGCGGCTTTGACTTTTTCTTTTTCATCTGCGACTTCCGCATCGATCCGGGCGCGCAACGCCTCTGGATCAGCTTGCGGGTCTGCGGCCATCGCCTGCAACACCTTCATTTCGACATTGCCGCCCAGCTGAATATCCGTACCGCGCCCGGCCATGTTGGTGGCGATGGTTACAGCATTCAGTTTACCCGCATCAGCGACGATCTGTGCTTCTTGTTCGTGCTGACGGGCGTTCAAGACGTTGAAGGTGATACCTTCAGCGCGCAGCAGGTTCGCCAGAAATTCCGATTTCTCGATGGATGTAGTGCCGACAAGGATTGGTTGCCCCTTGGCATGAGCGGTCTTGATTTCCGCAACGACGCCGTCGAATTTTTCCTTGGCGGTGCGATACACCTGATCATGTTCATCCAACCGCGCGATAGGGCGGTTTGTCGGTACTTCGACCACGCCAAGATTGTAAATCTCACGAAATTCCTCGGCCTCGGTCGATGCGGTGCCGGTCATGCCGCCCAGTTTGTCGTAAAGGCGGAAGTAGTTCTGGAACGTGACAGAGGCGAGAGTAACGTTTTCCGGCTTGATCGTGACACCTTCCTTCGCCTCAATCGCCTGATGCAGCCCGTCGGACAGGCGACGTCCTGTCATCATCCGGCCGGTGAATTCGTCGATCAGTACGACCTCATCGTCGCGGACGATATAATCCTTTTCCTTGGTGAACAGCACATGCGCGCGCAAAGCCTGCCCAACATGGTGCACCAAGGTAGCGCTCTCGGGGTCATAGAGCGTTTGACCCTCGGGGATCAGACCCAAGGATCTCAGTTTTTCTTCCAGAAAATCATTGCCCTCATCGGTGAATGTCGCCTGCCGGGTTTTTTCGTCCAGCGTGTAATGCTCTATCGTGATCTCGGGGATCACCTTGTCGATGGCGGCATACATCTCGCTGCGGTCCTGCGCCGGGCCGGAAATGATAAGCGGTGTGCGCGCCTCGTCGATCAGAATGCTGTCCACCTCATCCACGATCGCGAAGTTGTGGTAGCGCTGATACATCTGATCCAGTTCGGACTTCATGTTGTCGCGCAGGTAATCGAAACCCAGCTCGTTGTTCGTCGCATAGGTCACGTCACAGGCATAAGCTTCTTTCTTTTCCGCCTCAGGCTGTTGCGGCACAACGACGCCGGTGGTCATGCCAAGGGCACCGTAGACCTTGCTCATCCATTCAGCATCGCGGCGGGCAAGGTAGTCGTTGACCGTGACGATATGCACGCCCTTACCGGTAAGCGCGTTCAGATAGGCCGGAAAAGTCGCGACAAGGGTCTTGCCTTCGCCGGTCTTCATCTCGGCGATATTACCCTGATGCAGGAAGATCCCGCCTTTTAGCTGTGTATCAAAGGCGCGCAGACCCAATGCACGGCGCGCGGCCTCGCGGCAATTGGCAAAGGCTTCGGGCAGCAGATCATCAAGGCTTTCACCTTTGGTAGCCCGTTCCCTTAATTCCTGCGTCTTTGCTTTCAGCCCATCATCGCTGAGCGCCTGAAAGTCAGGTTCCAGCGCGTTGATCTTGGCGACCAGAGGCCGGGCCGCTTTGACCTTGCGATCATTGGCAGAGCCAAACACTTTTTTGGCAATCGATCCGATACCCAGCATATTCACTCCACCAGCGCAGCAGCGCTTGTCTGACATCTAATTGAGAGGAGGTTGCTTGTAGGCATGCGGCTGCCCACATACAAAGGGCCGAAATTGCTCTACGTCAGGCCTCCTCGAGGCTTCTCAGGGATGTAAGGTCCCGGGTATAGAGTGTCAACGTCGCGCGACTGCGCGGCCAATAAAGGGAACGTTTAATGCTGAAACATGTTACATTTTTGGGGGCTGCGGCGCTGTCGCTGTCAGTGAGCACCGGTGCTTTTGCGCAGGACGTGACCGCCGATACCGTTGTCGCCAAAGTCGGCGAGACAGAGATCACCTTAGGCGAGATCATCATCGCCCGCACCATGCTGCCACCGCAATATGGGCAGTTCCCGGATGAAATTCTGTTCAACGGGCTGGTCGATCAACTGGTGCAACAGCAGCTTCTGGCGGATGCTTTGGAAGATGAACCTGCCGTCATCCGCTATACGCTGGCCAACGAACGCCGGGGGCTGATGGCTGCCGAGGTCGTGAACGAAATTTCAGAAACCGCGATCACACAAGAGGCGTTGCAGCAGGCCTATGATGACCGCTATGCCGATGCGCCGGAGATTCCAGAGTTCCGCGCTGCACATCTGCTGGTCGCTACCGAAGAAGAGGCCAATGCCGCCAAAGCCCAGCTTGACGAGGGCGCAGAGTTTGGGGACGTCGCCCGCGAGGTATCGACCGATGTGACCAGCGAGAACGGCGGCGATCTGGGATGGTTCGGTGCAGGCGCGATGGTTGATGAATTTGAAACCGCGGTCATGGCGCTGGAGGTTGGCGAAGTGTCTGATCCGTTTGAAACTCAGTTCGGCTGGCATATCGTGACTTTGGTCGATGAACGCATGCAGCCAGTGCCAGAATTCGAACAGGTTACCCAGCAGCTGATGGGTGAATTGCAGGAAGCTGCGATTATCGCTTATCTGGATGAGCTGACCGCAGCTGCAACGATCGAACGGCCAGAGGACGGCGCATTCGATCCAAGCGTGATCAACCAAACCGAATTACTGGAATAACCTCGATGAAAACCTCGCCGCTTGCGCCTGCGCAATTTCCCGACCTGCCCGTGATCGCGGGCGTGACCTTTGCCAGCGCAGCGGCGGGGGTCAAATACAAGGACCGGACCGATGTGATGCTCGCCATCGCATCGGCTGGGTCTTCGGTGGCTGGGGTGTTCACCCGGTCAGCGACGCGATCAGCCCCGGTACTGGATTGCCAGGCAAAACTGGGCGGTGATCCGTCCGGTCCCGCCGCGATCCTTGTGAATTCAGGCAATTCCAATGCCTTTACCGGTAAGAACGGTGTCGCCAGCGTCACCGCGCTCACCCAAGCTGTGGCCGAACAGACCGGCGTGCCGGTGGAACGGATATTCACCGCCTCAACTGGGGTGATTGGTGAACCATTGCCGCATGACCGTATCATCGTAAAATTGGCGGAACTGCATGATGGCCAGACCGAGGCCACGATCAAGGACGCTGCGCGCGCGATCATGACGACCGACACCTTCCCCAAGGGGGCCAGCGCAACGGTTGAGGTTGGCGGGAAACAGGTGCAGATCGCAGGTATCGCCAAAGGTTCCGGCATGATCGCGCCGGATATGGCGACGATGCTGGTGTATCTCTTCACCGATGCCAAGATCGGGCAGGACGCATTTCAGGCGCTGATTTCCCAGCACAATGACCAGACCTTCAACTGCATCACCGTGGACAGCGATACATCGACCTCAGACAGTCTTGTCGCCGTTGCGACGGGTGCGTCCGGCGTGGATGTCACCGGCAATGACGATTTCTCGACCGCCTTGCATGACGTGATGCTAAATCTCGCGCATCAGGTGGTGCGCGACGGCGAAGGTGCGACGAAATTTGTCACCGTTGCGGTGACAGGTGCCGCCGATGATGCCGATGCGCGCAAGGTCGCGATGGCGATTGCGAACAGCCCGCTCGTCAAGACTGCAATTGCGGGGCAGGATGCCAATTGGGGTCGGATCGTGATGGCCGTCGGTAAGTCTGGTGCACAGGCAGACAGGGACAAGCTGTCAATCCGCTTTGGCGATATCACCGTGGCCGAAAACGGCTGGCGCGCGCCGGATTACTCCGAAGATGCGACCAGTGCCTATATGAAAAACGCCGAACTGCTGATCGGCGTTGATTTGGGGCTGGGCGCGGGCGCTAGCACGGTCTGGACCTGCGATCTGACGCATGGCTATATCGACATCAACGCTGATTACCGGTCGTGAAACTGGTTCTTGTTTCCGCTGTTGCCTTGATTGACGCCGATGGACGGGTGCTGCTGGCGCAGCGCCCGGAAGGGAAGTCCATGGCAGGCCTGTGGGAATTTCCCGGCGGCAAGGTCGAGGCGGGTGAAACCCCCGAGGCAGCGTTGATCCGTGAATTGCACGAGGAATTGGGCATCGGCACTTGGGCGTCATGCCTCGCGCCACTGACCTTTGCCAGCCACGCCTATGCTGATTTTCATCTGTTGATGCCGCTGTTTGCCTGCCGCAAATGGGAAGGCACACCGCAGTCGCGCGAAGGGCAGTCGCTGAAATGGGTGCGGCCCAATGACCTGCGCAATTATCCGATGCCGGCGGCGGATGTGCCGCTGATCCCGATCCTGCGTGATTGGCTGTAGCCGAAAAGGACCGCCTACCGGCGGTCCTAACAGCCACTGACGCTTAACTTACCAAGGGCATGCGTTCAAAGATAGCAAGTTATTTGGCTCATACTCATCGGACTGTGTTTTGATATAGGGATTATTGTACTTACTGGTTCCGATTACGACCCAAACCTTTTTGCCTCCTGAGTTAACAAAAAACTCGTGTCCTTCGGCAATCCATTGGATCACTTCCTGTTGGGTAAGCTTCCAGCGCTTTCCATCTGGGTTAGGCCCCCCAACCGAAATAATCGCTTCATAGGGATTGTAGCGATCATCTTTCTCAATGCAGTTAATTTCAAAAGCCATGTTGGCCTCCATAAAGTTGAGTGGAGCCGCGGCTGAGATTGTGACGTCTGTAATGAGCTGCGGCACCCCACATTGTGTGGGAGTGAGCTCAGATTACGCTAGCGCTCGTAGCCACAACAAGAGTTTTAATGGGGATAAGTTCTCAAAATGTTCTTTTGAGGCAAAAATTAAGGCTTCCACCCGGAAGCAGAAGCCTTATTGCCTGAATGCAGCGCATTACAGACGTCACAAACAAACTTAGAATCCTAAATGAGCGGGATGTCAAATAGCGATTCGATGTTTACTACAGATTCCGTTCGACCGATTCCCGCTCGAAAATCTCGATCACGTCGCCGGGGCGCACGTCTTCGTAATTTTCAAACGCCATGCCGCATTCCTGACCTGACTGGACCTCTGCCACTTCATCCTTGAAGCGTTTGAGGGTCTTCAGCGTGCCTTCGTGAATCACGACATCGTCGCGCAGCAAGCGGACGCCAGCGGAACGCCGCGCCACACCTTCGGTAACCAGACAGCCCGCGACTTTGCCGACGTTGGACACTTTGAACACGTCCTTGATATTGGCATAGCCGATGAACTTTTCGCGGATCTCGGCAGACAGCAGACCAGAGGCCGCTTTTTTCACGTCATCGACAAGGTCATAGATCACCGAATAATAACGGATCTCCACACCTTTTTGGTTGGCAGAAGCGCGGGCCGTCGCATTGGCACGGACGTTGAAACCAAAGACCGGTGCGCCCGATGCTTCGGCCAAGCCGATATCGGTTTCAGTGATCGCACCGACACCCGAATGCAGCACGCGCACGCGGACTTCGTCGTTGCCGATCTTTTCCATCGCCTGAACAATCGCTTCGGCAGAACCCTGCACGTCGGCCTTGACCACGATGGGCAATTCGCTGACGTTTTCGTTCGCCTTGGCATTCGCCATCAGCTGTTCCAGCGTGGTGGCCATGCCAGCCGCCGCACGTTTTTCCTTGGACGCTTTTTCGCGATATTCTGCGATTTCGCGAGCTTGCGCATCGGTGGACACTACGTTCAGCACATCGCCAGCTTCTGGCGTGCCGTTCAGGCCAAGAACCTCGACCGGGACGGCAGGGCCAGCCTCAGCGACGCGTTCGCCCTTGTCGTTGATCAGCGCCCGGACCTTGCCGTATTGTTCGCCAACGACAAAGATATCGCCAGTGCGCAAGGTGCCGTTCTGGATCAGAACCGTCGCCACAGGACCACGACCGATATCCAGCTGCGCCTCGATCACGGCACCAACGGCAGCGCGATCAGGGTTGGCTTTCAGTTCCAGAATTTCTGCCTGCAGCGCGATGGCTTCCAGCAGGTTATCCAGACCTTTGCCTGTGATGGCCGAGACTTCGACATCCTGCACGTCGCCGGACATCTTTTCGACCACGACTTCATGCATCAACAGGTCGGTACGGACCTTGTCAGGATTGGCGGATGGTTTGTCGATCTTGTTAATCGCCACGATCATCGGCACTTTCGCCGCTTTCGCATGGGCAATCGCCTCGATCGTTTGCGGCATTACAGCATCATCAGCAGCAACCACAAGCACAACGATATCCGTCACCTGTGCCCCGCGCGACCGCATCGAGGTAAAGGCGGCGTGGCCCGGCGTATCAAGGAAGGTCAGCAGCGCGCCGCTGTCGGTCTTTACCTGATAGGCACCGATATGCTGGGTGATCCCGCCAGCCTCGCCAGCGACAACTTTGGCATTGCGGATCGCATCCAACAGCGAGGTCTTGCCATGGTCAACATGGCCCATGATCGTCACAATCGGAGGACGTGGCAGCAGATCCTTGGGATCATCAGGTACCATTTTGATCACGTCTTCGACGTCGGCATCCGACACGCGGACAACCGTATGGCCAAATTCCTCGATGATCAGTTCGGCGGTATCAGCATCAATCGACTGGTTCTGCGTCGCCATGATGCCGTTATTCATCAAAGCCTTGACCACATCTGCAACGCGTTCTGCCATCCGGTTCGCCAGTTCGGAAACTGTGATCGCGGGTGGCAGGGCCACATCCCGGAACACTTTTTCACGTTCAGCCGAACCACCCATGGCCTTGGCGCGGGCGCGGTCCTGCTTGCGTTTCATCGCGGCCATGGACCGCTGGCGGCCACCTTCGCGACCGGTCAGGGCATCGTTCAATGTCAGCTTGCCAGCGCGGCGACCGTCATCTTCGCCACGGGTTGGCTTGGCTTTGGCGGCTTTTTCACGTGCGTCGCGTTCGCGGTCAACCTTACGGGGACCAGCGGCAGACGGACGATCAACAGCGTTTTCGCCGGGCAGGGCGCTCGCGTCTGCCCCGGCAGGGGTTGCCTCGGCCTTGACCTTGGCGGCGGCACGTTCTGCCTTCCGCTTTTCTTCTTCGGCTTTGGCCTTAGCGCGTTCTTCGCGTTCGCGGTCTTCAGCCTCTTTGGCTTCCATCTCGGCGCGGCGCGCCTCGCGTTCTGCGGCACGTTCTTTTTCTTCGGCTTCGCGTTTGGCGGCTTCTTCGGTTTCCCGAGCGCGCGCCATCGCAAGCGCCTTCATCCGGCGTTCGAGTTCGACGTCCGAGATACCCGCAGGCCGTTTGGTCGGATCACCGCCCATTTGCACACCAGTCGACCCGGCAGGCTTGGCCGCGCCGGGTTTTGGCACCACAACGCGCTTACGTTTTGTTTCCACCACGACGTTTTTGGTCCGCCCATGGCTGAAACTTTGCTTCACGTTGCTTGGACGTGACCCACCAAGGCCGAGTGGTTTTTTTCCGTCGTTATCGCTCATCTAGCTTCTTTATCCTTCCCGGAGGCCATATCGCCGCCGTTCCCTTCGCGTAAACCGCGTAGCTTTGTGGCTTCCTCTACAACACGATTGCTGAGTCCGCCAGTCGCAAGCGCGCCATGTATCACACTTTGCCGTCCAAATGCCAAACCCAATTCCGCAGAGGTGAGGCAACCGAAGTATCTGGCCCCCTCTGGCGTCCAGAGTTTCGTCTTGCCACGTTCCGATCCATCAGAGGCTTGGACCAGTACCCGGACCCGTTCGCCGCCTGCCAGCCAACCTTTGACCTTTTCAAAACCACAGACCGCACGACCCGCTTTGCGGGTCAATGCGATCAGATCGACGGTGCGGCGCGCGATCTGGCGTTCCACCTCATCCACCAGGCCATCGGGCACTGTGACCGGCTGTTTGGCGGATCTGGAAAACTGCCCCTTTCGGGCCTGTTCCAGAATAGTTCGGTCGGCAGTGACATACATGCCACGACCAGGCAATTTACCCAGAATGTCGGGCACAACCTGTTTGTCAGGCCCCAGAACAAAGCGGATCAGCCCAGCCTTTGGCTTGACCTCACCCGTCACGATGCATTTGCGTTCCGCATCAGTTTGTTCGTCTTTATGCCCGCCACGCGTCATACATTCTCTCCGAAGGCCTGAAATCAGGCCTCCTCTTCCTCTGTTTCGTCGTCGTCGCTTTTCAGATCGTCAGGATCAACCCAACCCAGCATGACGCGCGCGGTCATGACCATGTTCTGGGCTTCTTCCAGCGATACATCAAACGGTTCCAGGACACCTTCGTCCTTGACGCGTTCGCCGTTCACCGTGGTCCAGCCACCGGCCAGTTCCCAATCCGCGCAAGTTGCGAAATCTTCCAGCGTCTTGACGCCATCCTTGCCCAAGGCTTCCAGCATCTGCGGTGTCAGACCTTCGAAATCGATCAGGCTTTGTTCGACACCCGTCGCAATCGCGGCATCCATCGCCTTTTTTGCCTGCGCTTCAAGGTAATCGCGGGCACGGGCCTGCAATTCACCTGCGGTGCCTTCATCGACACCTTCGATCACCAGCAATTCGTCCTGCTCGACATAGGCGACCTCTTCGAGGTTGGTAAAGCCTTCGGCGACGAGCAACTGGGCAAAGAATTCATCCAGATCCAGCGTATCCATGAACAACTTGGTACGCAGTTCAAATTCGGCCTGACGGCGCTTGGATTCTTCGGCTTCGGTCAGAATGTCGATATCCAGACCAGTCAACTGGCTGGCCAAACGCACGTTCTGACCGCGACGACCAATGGCGAGCGACAATTGCTCATCAGGAACAACCACTTCGATCTTGCCGGCTTCTTCATCCAGAACGACCTTGCTGACCTCGGCAGGTTGCAGCGCGTTCACAAGGAAGGTTGGCATATCTTCATTCCAAGGAATGATGTCGATCTTTTCGCCCTGCAATTCGTTCACAACGGCCTGCACACGGCTGCCGCGCATACCAACACAAGCACCGACCGGGTCAATCGAGCTGTCATAGCTGATCACCGCGATCTTGGCGCGCGAACCGGGGTCACGGGCGACGGCTTTGATTTCAATAATGCCTTCGTAGATTTCAGGGACTTCCATCTTGAAGAGTTCGGCCATGAATTCCGGTGCTGTGCGCGACAGGAAAATCTGTGGGCCGCGCTGTTCGCGGCGGACTTCCTTGATGTAGCAGCGGATACGGTCATTGGGGCGATACGCCTCGCGCCCGATCTTTTCGTTGCGGCGCAGCACAGCCTCGCCCGAGCCCACGTCCACAATGACATTGCCGTATTCTTCACGCTTGACCAGCGCGTTGATGATGGTGCCGGCGCGATCCTTGAATTCTTCGTATTGTTTGTCACGCTCCGCTTCGCGGACCTTTTGCAGAATCACCTGCTTGGCCGATTGCGCGGCAATCCGGCCCAGTTCAACGGGCGGCACTTCTTCGCTGTATTCCTGCCCGATTTGGGGGTCGGTCATATATTCCTTCGCCTGCGCGACGGTGAATTCGGCCTGATAATTCTCGACTTCATCATCGGCGACCACGGTACGCACGCGGGTGAATGTCGCGCGACCAGTCTTACGGTCGATATTCACGCGAATATCCATCTCTGCGCCGTAGCGCGACTTTGCCGCACGGGCGAGCGATTCTTCCATCGCTTCGACCACCAGACCGGGTTCGATGTTCTTTTCGCGGGCCACGGCTTCTGCGGTTTGCAAAAGCTCCAACTGGTTTGCGGAAGTATAGGCCATCAGGTGTTCTCCTCGCCATCAATGATGGTTTCAATTTCGTCAAATTGCGTCTCGTCGATCTGGCCCGCATCTTTGCGCCCGCGCAACACGTCGCGGATCAGATCATCTGTCAGCACCAGTTTGGCATCTGACAGCCATTCAAATTTCAGGCCGATAGTGCCTTCTTCGATATCGATCAGCACCTCATCACCGTCGATGCCGGCAAGCTCGCCTTTGAACCGGCGTCGTCCGTCAATCAGTTCTTCGGTTTCGATCTTGGCCTCAAAACCTTTCCACTGGTCGAAATCCTTCAACCGTGTCAGCGGACGGTCGATGCCGGGGCTGGACACTTCGAGCGTGTAGACATCGACAATCGGGTCCTCGACATCCAGCACCGCGCTGATTGCGGTGGAAATCTGGGCGCATTCATCAACTTCAATCGTGCCATCAGGGCGCTGCACCATGATTTGCAGGGTGCTTTCCTTGCCGGTCATCAGACGGACGCGCACGACCTCAAACCCCATGTCCTCGATGACAGGGGTGATTATCTCTGCGATCCGACGGTCAATGGCCGCTTTGGCGATCAGGTCATTCATGGGTTTGTCCCAAGCATAAAAAAACGGGCGCGCGGCCCGTTGGTGTTTCCCGGTGGAACCTTGGGGGTGGAAGCCAAGATACCGCTATTGGCAGGGATATACGCCGTGTCGTGGGAAACTGCAAGGGGCATACAGTGCAACGCATAAACGCCCCGCCTTGCGGCAGGGCGTTTCAGAAAACTTGGCCGCCTTACGCCAGCGACCAGCGTTCCAGCATGCGGTTGTTGTCCATCTGTGCGGTGTTGCCCACGACATCCGGTGTCACAACCCGGCTGCTGACGGCTTCGACGAAATTGGCGAACATCGGGATGATAACGCCGCCGTCGTCGCGCAGAATTTCCTGCATCTCATAATACAGCTCGCGCCGCCTGTCGGTATCCAGCTCGGCACGCGCGGAATACAACAATTCCTCGAAATGCGGATGATCCCATTGGCTGTCGTTCCACGGCACACCCGATTCGTAGGCGGATGAGAACATCCAGTCTTCGGTCGCGCGGCCCGTCCAGTAAGAGGCCGAGAAAGGCTTGATCAGCCAGACATTCGACCAATAGCCATCAGCCGGCTCCTGAATAACGTTGATATTGATCCCCGCAGGCGCGGCAGAGGATTGGTAAAGCTGGGCCGCATCCACGGCCCCCTCAAATGCGGCATTTGAGGCAGACAGATCGATGTTCAGATTGTCCAATCCGGCCTGTTGCAGGTAGTAGCGGGCCTGGTCAGGATCATATTCCAGCTGTTCCATCTCGGCGTGGTAATACTGGTTCGCCGGGCCAATTGGGCTGTCATTGCCGACCATGCCGTGACCCAGCAGGATTTTGTCCACCATATCCTGACGGTCGATCCCGTATTTAAGCGCGCGGCGGATGTTCACATCATCAAAAGGCGCGGTCTGAGTCAGCATTGGGAAAGTATAATGCTGGTTGCCGGTCACTTCCTGAATGCGGACATTCGGGTTGGCGCGCAGCAAAGGTTCAAGACGGAAATCGATCCGGTTCACCGCGTCAACCTGCCCTGTCATCAGCGCATTCATACGCGCAGTGTTGTCGTTGATCGCGATCAGTTCGACCTCGTCAAAGAAACCGGCGCTGTCTCCTTTGTAGTGATCTGCGAAACGACGTCCAACAAAACGAACACCAGGGTCAAAGGCGACGACCTCGTAAAGGCCTGTCCCGATCCCTTGGGCAATCGCTTCTTCGATCTGGCCTGCAGGATACATCAGCAGGTGATAATCCGACAGCAGATAGGGGAAGTCGGCATTGCCAGCCTCCAGCGTGAACTGCACCTGATGGTCGGTGATCTTGGTCATTTCGGTGATCGCGGCGACCAGCGGTTGCGCGGCGGAACGAGATCCTTCGGCCACGTGCATCTGCAGCGATTCAATCACGTCATCGGCGCCGAATGCCTTGCCATTGTGGAAAGTTACGCCTTCGCGCAGATTGAAAGTCCAGACCTTGGCGTCGGGGCTGGCTTCCCAGCTTGTTGCCAATTCGCCTTGCAAGGACCCGTCGGCGGCGACCTCGGTCAGTGCATCAAACACACCGCCAAGCGCGGCGGCGATCATGAAGACGTCAGAATGAGTCCGACCATCCCAACTGTCAGACGTATTGGCTCCACTAAGCCCAGCGGTGAATTTACCACCGCGGGTCTGCGCGCGTAATGGCATACCCGACAGGCCCAGGACGCCAGCAGCGACACCCGTTTTCAATAGACCGCGTCTGCTAATTCCATTCATCGTCAATTCTCCCTGTTTGGTCTTACTGACCCTTTGGGCCATGATTCGGTTACATTTTATTAACGGCCGCATCGCCGATATTATCAACTCCGCGTTCCGCCAGTAGATTGCTCAGCCAATCGGGGTCCATTTCCGGCACCGACGACAATAGCAGATCCGTGTAGGCGTGGTGCGGCGGGCTGAACATTTCGTCCTTCGGCCCCTGTTCGACCACGCGCCCATCTTTCATGACCACCACTTCGTCAGCGATGGCCTTCACCGTCGCAAGATCATGTGTGATGAACATATAAGACAATGACAGCTCGTCCTGCAACCGTGCCAAAAGACGCAGGATGCCTTCGGCGACCAGCTGGTCCAGCGCGGATGTCACCTCATCACAGATAATGAACTGCGGTTCAGCCGCCAGCGCCCGCGCAATCCCGATCCGTTGTTTCTGCCCACCGGACAATTCGGACGGCAGCCGGTTGTAGTATTCCGCCGGGTCCAGTTCGATCTGGTCGAGCAAGGCGTCGACACGGCGGCGCTTGGCCTTGCCAGTCAGCCCTAGGTAGAACTGCACAGGCCGCGCAATGATCTGGCCGATCGACATGCGCGGATTCAGCGCAGTATCGGCCATCTGATAGATCATCTGGATCTGGCGTAGTTGATCCTTGCCACGCTTACGGTAATCGGCGGGCAGCGGGGTGCCATCAAACAGGATCTGCCCGGCACTGGGCGGCAATAATCCGGTGATACAGCGCGCAGTGGTCGATTTGCCGGACCCGCTTTCCCCGACGACGGCGACGGTGCGGCCAGCATGCATGTCAAAGCTGACATCGTGCAGGACCTTTTCCTTGCCATAGGCGGCATCGACGTTCTGCACACTGATCAAAGGCACAGCACCTGTTATCACGGCAGGTTTGGTCGGCCGTTCAAAACTGCGCACCGCCCAAAGCGACCTTGTGTAATCCTGTGTCGGTGCATCCAGCATCATGCGGGTGTCGGCTGTTTCGACCTCTTCACCCTTTAGCAACACTTTGATCCGGTCAGCCATCTGCGCCACAACAGCCAGATCATGAGTAATATAGATCGCTGCCGTATTGTATTGCGCCACGATATCGCGAATTGCTGACAGCACCTCGATCTGCGTCGTCACGTCGAGCGCGGTGGTCGGTTCATCAAAGATAATCAGATCCGGGCGACAGGACATCGCCATCGCTGTCATCGCGCGCTGTAATTGCCCACCTGACACCTGATGCGGATAGCGAAACCCGATCTCCCCGGGGTTGGGCAGGCGCAGCTTGCGATAAAGCGTGATGCCATCCTCGATACTGTCCTTGCGCCCAGCGATACCGTGCTGCACCGGGGCTTCGACATGCTGGTCGATCAGACGATGGGAAGGGTTGAAACTCGCCGCCGCAGATTGCGCGACATAGGCAATCCGCTTGCCCAACAACTCGCGTTTGACATTGGCCGAAGCGTTCAGCAGGTCAATCCCGTCAAACTCCACACTGCCGCCGCTGATCCGTACGCCGTCACGGGTATAACCCATCGCGGCCAGCCCCAATGTTGATTTCCCCGCTCCGGATTCGCCGATCAACCCCATGACCTGCCCACGCTGCAAGGTGAGGTTCACGCCTTTGATGATAGGCGTCCAGGTTTCGTCACTGCGGCCATCAATCTCGATCCCACGGATTTTCAGCAGGGGGGCATCTGTCATATCAATCTTTCAACCCCGATGATTTATGCAGTGCCCAATCCACTACGAAATTTACCGCCACGGCCAGCAAGGCAATCGCCCCGGCAGCCAACAAAGGTGGCGTGGCCGTCATCGGGGCGAATTGTGCAAAATTCACAAATCCACCCAGATCGCGCACCATCGTGCCCCAATCGGCCAAAGGCGGCTGGATGCCCACGCCAAGGAATGACAGCGACGCAATGGTCAGGAACACAAAGCAGAACCGCAGCCCGAATTCAGCCAACAAAGGGGCCGTCGCATTTGGCAGGATTTCCTTGAACATCAGATAGGGCAGGCCTTCACCGCGCAGCTTTGCCGCCTCGATATAATCCATCACAACGATATTCTGCCCCACCGCGCGGGCCAGCCGGTAAACCCGGGTGCTGTCGATCACAGCGATGATCAGAATCATGAAATAGGTCTGCGGGATACCCAGCCTTGGTGCCCAGACGCTGGCGATCGTCATCAAAAGCAGCGCAAAAATCAGCGACGGGATCGCCATCAGCACATCAACCATGCGCGACAACACCTGATCCAGCCAGCCACCCAAAGTCGCCGCCAGAAAACCCATACTGCCACCCAGCAGGAACGCGATCACCGTAGTGACAAATGCGATGCCAACCGTGTTCTGCGCGCCATAGATCAAGCGGCTCAGGATATCACGACCAATCTGATCAGTGCCCAACGGGAAATCCGGGTTGCCGCCCATCGAGATATCACCGCCCGGCATGATATTGGCAGGCACACCGCGAATAATCTCTGCCTGCCCGTAAGGGGCCAGCACACTCGCAAAAACCGCCACAAAGACATAGATCAGGATCATCATGATCCCGAATGCGGCCGTCAGCGGCATGGCGCGGAACAACCGCTTGGTCTGGCGAGTCCCGACATTGCGGCCCAACAGCCGGAACAGCCATGCCGCGATCGAAAATATGATGAACCCTTCCACCGCGATGCGCAGGAAAAAGAATTTATTGGCCACCAGCGGATCGGCACTGCGCCCCTGCGCATAGGCCCAGACCAGCCAGACCAGCGCCGCAGCAGCAAGGATATAGCCATAGGCCACACTGAACGGCATATCGCGAAAGAACGGCGCGCGGCTGGTCGCGGCCTGCCCAGCAAAGCGGAACCCCCACGCGACAGCAGCAAAACCTATCAGCGCGACAGCAAACCAGATGATCATTTCGGATGCCTCAGCCTTGGGTTGGACAGGATCGACATCACATCAGCGGTCAGGTTCAGCAGAATATAAGCGGTCGCAAAGATCAGACAGCAGGCCTGCACCACCGGAATATCGCGGAATTTCACGCTATCCACGAACAATTGGCCGATACCGGGATAGACGAAAACCACCTCGACCACGACGACACCGGTGATCAGATAGGCCAGATTGATCGCCACCACATTGATGATCGGGGCCAGCGCATTGGGCAGCGCATGGCGGACGATGACCCGCATCGGCGACACGCCTTTCAGCCGCGCCATTTCAATATAGGGCGAGGCGAGCAGGTTGATGATTGCCGCCCGTGTCATCCGCATCATATGAGCAGTGACAACAAGCGTCAGCGTCAGCGCGGGCAGCAATGTTTTTTCCAGCCTCTCGCCAAATGACATCCCGGAAAAGATATTCGACACCGATGGCAGGATCGGGTTCAGGACTGCCAGAAACAGGATCAGGATGTAGGCAAGAAAGAATTCAGGGCTGGAAATTGATGACAGGGTGAAAATATTGGTCGCTTTGTCAAATACTGAGTTGCGGTAAAGTGCGGCCAGTACCCCAAGGACAATCGCGAAAGGCACGGCAATCGCGGCACTGACGGCGGCCAGAAACATCGTGTTCGCAAAACGTGGCCCGATCTGCTGGGCAACGCTGCCGGAACCCGACACGCTGCCGGTGAAATTGGCAAAATTCGCCTGCGCAAAACTATTGCCGAAATCGCCCTGCAACGCCCCCCCAAGCCAGTTGAAATACCTTGTCACCATCGGCTGATCCAGCCCCAGATCCTGCCGGATCGCAGCGACAGATTCCGGTGTAGCACCCTGACCAAGGATCGATTGCGCGAAATCCCCGGGCAGCAGGTTCACCGCCACAAAGATAACAACCGATACGATCAGCAACGTCACAAAACCCAAGGCAAGGCGCTGCAAAATAATCGTCAGGACGTTGCCCAAACTGTCAATTCCCCGTTTATTTTCGTTTAGCTTAGCGTCTGACTGCCCGCTGTAAAGGTTAAAGCCCCAGAACAGCGCGCTGCGCGCCCAGAACATCCATACTGCGCACCAATTCAGCAGATATGCCCGGTTCGGACAATGCATGACCCGCACGGCCTATCATTACCAGCCGCGCCTTGGGCCAGCCCTGCGCCAGCGTATAGGCCGATACTGGCGGGCAGATCATGTCATAACGGCCCTGCACGATGATGCCAGGAATATGGGCGATCTTTGCCATCTGCGCGGGATGCAGGATCTGCTGATCAGCAGACAGAAACCCCGCGTGCTGAAAATAATGGTTTTCCAACCGGGCAAAGGCACGAGCGTAATCCGCGGGGCTTTCTCCCGTCATGCCGTCGCTGTCCATCGATGCCAGCGCATTTTCCCAGGATGCCCAGGCCCGGGCATAACGGGTTTCAAGATGTAGATCGCCGGAAAACAGCCGCCAGTGATAGGCGGCAATCAGGTCATCATGTTCATCCGCCGGGATCATGCCGGAAAACCGCGCCCAAAGCTCGGGCCAGAACTTGCCTGCGCCACCACCGTAGAACCAGTCGAGTTCAGGCTGCGTCATCAGGAACACACCCCGCAACGCCAGCGCCGCGACATGTTCGGCATGCGCCTGCGCATAGATCAGCGCCAGTGTCGCCCCCCATGATCCGCCAAAGACGATCCAACGCCCAATGCTCAAAGTCTCGCGGATCTGTTCGATATCAGCAACCAGATGCCACGTGGTATTTGCCTCAACGCTGGCATGTGGCCGCGATCTGCCGCAACCGCGTTGGTCAAACAACACGATGCGGAAAACGTCAGGATCGAAATACCGCCGCATTGCAGGGCTGCATCCACCACCAGGCCCGCCATGCAGCACAACAACGGGGATCCCCTGCGGATTGCCGCATTGTTCTACATACAGCCTGTGGCCATCACCCACATCCAGCATCCGCTGATCAAAGGGATCAACGGGGGGATAAAGGTGGGCACCGGGGCGGTTTTGTCCTACGACTTTGTCCATGATCATCCTATATCGCGCATTGAAACCAGAAACCATGACCCCTGTCACGACCGGAGCCAGAAAATGTCCACCACCAACACCGTCGACCCCGCCGAAATCGCCAAGTTCGAGGCGATGGCCGCCGAATGGTGGGATCTGAACGGCAAATTCAAGCCGTTGCACATGATGAATCCGGTGCGGCTGGATTACATCACGCGCCAGATTGCCGCAGAGTTCGGCCGCGATCTACGGGGACCTGTACCATTTGCCGGATTGCGGCTGCTGGATATAGGTTGTGGCGGCGGGTTGCTGTGCGAACCGATGGCACGGCTTGGCGCGACTGTCGTCGGTGCCGATGCCGCAGAACGCAACATTCCGGTGGCACAGGTTCATGCTGCGCAATCCGGGCTGCAGATCGACTATCGCCATACCACACCAGAGGCGATGGCAGATGCAGGCGAACAATTCGACGTCGTGCTGAACATGGAGGTGGTCGAACACGTGGCCGACCCTCTTGGCTATCTCACCGCCTGCCAGCAATTGTTGAAACCGGGTGGGTTGCACCTGTGTTCAACCATCAACCGCAATCCCAAATCCTTTGCGATGGCGATTGTAGGCGCGGAATGGGTGATGCGCTGGCTGCCCAAAGGCACGCATGAATGGTCCAAGTTCATCACCCCGGACGAGTTATTCGCGCTGCTGGCAAAGGCAGGGCTGACGCCGGTGGACCGCAAGGGCTATGTATTCAACCCGCTGCGGTTCGACTGGTCGATCAGCGACCGGGACTTGTCTGTCAATTATGTCACAGCTGCTACAAAAGCGCAGATCAGCGGTTAACCACGATCCGGCAGAGAAAAATAGATTATCTCTATAATAGGCTTAAATAGCGTAGAAAAGGTTTCAGCAATTCTACAGGCTATGTCGGGAATGCACCCGAGGCATGTACAAATGTATGATTTATTTTCATTCGGTTAATCGGTGACAAGTCCGTTCGTCAAACATGCTTGGCACAGTCGCCTTCCTAGACCAATAAGCGTAAATTGGAAACAATCAGACGCCTTGGAGAATCCTTGTGAGCCCACGAGAGACGAAACCGTACCGATTGACTTTGCCTTCGTTTTGGCCCATATTTTTTTGGTATTTGTGTATGTTTTACGAGTTAGGATCCAACTATGCCCACAACCTTCAAAGTGCTCAACCTGACCCTCGGTTTCAGCCAACTTGATACCGACAAAAGCACTGCAAGTTTTCGGGTCGATAGAGCTGCGGATTTGGAAAGGCAGCAATTTGGCAGTGATGCCAATCCCTTGTTCAATCGCATCCAGGTATGGTCACCCGACGATGGTGGACCGAACAACGTCTTACCAAATGACAGGTATGATTATGCGGTCGGCCCGGGCGGCGCGCGCGACAAATTCATCATCAATGACAACAATCCTGGCGGCGGTTTCAAATTTGACTTCGACGCTTATGTACTGATCAATGCGACCTATACTTATATCGATGGCACAACCAGCGATACTGTTGTTGCGAATGTGGTCCAGGGCGCTGGCCCACACGGGTCACAGTTATGGATCGTGCCTCCGGTTGGACCCGGCGATGCGCTGAATGCATTGACGGCTAAGCCGATTGCCTTTGTGACTTTTGGAACGGTTGTTGGCGACAACAGTAACATGCTGTCCGACCGCCCCGATCCTTATTTTGTTGAGGTCATTGACGGGACATCCGGCAATGACACGATGGGGCCAGGCTACGTAGACAGCACCAGCTATCTCGAAATACCTGACAGACAGGTCATTGACGATAGTGGCAATTATATCCGTGGCGGTGCCGGGGACGACACGATTACAGCCGGCGCGGGTGACGATATCATCTATGGTGGCCAAGGCAACGATGTGATTCGAGGCGGTGCTGGCAACGATATCATTTATCCCGAATTATTCATGAGGGGTTGGCGAGGGTAGCTTAAGCGTTTGAAAGGATGTATTTTTTGGTTGTCTCGACCAAAAATGCAAATTCCAAAGCCCGGCACCCTCACCATGAAACACTCTATCTCCACAGCACCAGTTTTG
>JAFPBO010000001.1 GCA_017390475.1 Loktanella sp. | reverse complement strand
TGGTGCTGTGGAGATAGAGTGTTTCATGGTGAGGGTGCCGGGCTTTGGAATTTGCATTTTTGGTCGAGACAACCAAAAAATACATCCTTTCAAACGCTTAAGCTACCCTCGCCAACCCCTCATGAATAATTCGGGTTAAGTCGGCCCGGTCAAGAACGGAACCAAAGCCATGAGCATTCAACTAAACGCTGTGACACGCAGCTTTGCGGGTAAGCGCGCGGTCGCGGATGTCAGCCTTGATATTCCTGCAGGTACGTTTTTCGTCGTCGTTGGCCCGTCCGGCTGTGGGAAATCGACGCTGTTGCGCCTGATAGCCGGGCTGGAAAAGCCCGATACCGGCAGCATCGCCCTGAATGGCAAGGTCGTGGCCGGTACAGACATCCATGTCGGCCCCGAAGATCGCGGTGTGGGCGTCGTGTTTCAATCCTATGCTCTGTGGCCACATATGAGCGTCGCGGGCAATGTGGCCTTTCCGCTGGAAACGGCAGGGATGGGCCGCAAGGCTGCGCAGATGGCGGCGGCGGGGCATCTGGAAACGGTGGCCCTTGGCCCGCTTGCCGCGCGCAAGCCTGCGGAATTGTCGGGCGGGCAACGGCAACGCGTCGCCCTTGCCCGCTGTCTGGCGCAAGGCGCAAAGACCATCCTGATGGATGAGCCGCTCGCGAACCTGGACCCGCATCTGCGCGCCAGCATGGAGGAAGAGCTCGCCGCCTTTCACCGCCGAAGTGAGGCGACGACGCTTTACATCACCCATGACCAGCACGAGGCAATGGCGCTTGCCGGGCAGATTGCTGTGATGTGGGAAGGCCGCATCCTGCAATCGGGCCCGCCGGAAGAGGTTTATGCCTGGCCGGTCTGCGAACGTGTGGCAGGATTTATAGGTAAAGGAGTTGTCATACCTGCCGAGGTGGTCGCTGTTGCAGGGACAAAGGCGCAGGTCAGACTGGACAGAGTATTATTTGACGCGGATTGCCCTGTCGGCACCACGCCGGGGGCCGCGCGGATTATGCTGCGGCCAGAGCAGGTGGCCTTGGGTGCGGGCGGGCTGTCCGCACGCATTTCCCGTGTCACCTTTCGCGGCAATCACTGGGATGCTGTGGTGGAGCTTGATGATGTGGCCGCATCAGTGCCGATCAGCCTGCAGAACAAACCCACCGTGGGTGATAGGGTTAACCTTGAACTCCGCGGCGGCTGGGTATTGCCGCTGGGTTAGGATCAGGCCCGCCACGGGATCACGCCGGGCGGAAAACGGCGGGCAAACAGGTTCAGACCTAGCATCAGCACGATTGTGGCCAGCACGGTGACAACCGACATTGCCGCCGCCAGTGTCGTATAGCCACCGTTTTCATAATTGAAGATCACGGTGCCGATTGTCTCATTTCCGGTAGACCACAGCAGGGACGACACCGTCACCTCGTTATAAGCCGTCAGAAACACCAGCATTGCACCCGACGCAGCGGCAGGCGCCGCCAGCGGGCCGGATATCCGCAGCATCCGGCGCGCAAAACCGGCACCCGAAACACGACCCGCATCATCAAGGCTGCTGTCCATCTGTGCGAAAGCGGCGACCACGGGTTTCAGCCCGATGGCAAGAAAGGCCGCGACATAGGCCAGCAGGATAATCCAAAGCGTATTGTAAAGTCGCAGCCCCAGCACGGGCAAGGGTTGTAGAAAGGCAAGGATGAACGCGACCGAGATGACCAGACCCGGAATGGCATAGGCCATCTCGGCTTGGCCTGCAGCAATGTTTGCGACACACTGGCTTGATTGCGATCCGCGTGTCATGAAATGCCCTAAAGCGATGGCGAGGATCGCGATCAGAATCGCGGCAGAACCGGCGATGAACGTTGAATTGGCAAAGGCGCGGGCAGTGACAGATTGGCGAAACAGAATTTCGGCATAATTCGCAAATGTAGCCGTAGCGCCAGACAATGGCACGCCGTAGGTCGGGACCAAGGATGTGGCGACCAAAGCGGTCAGCGGCAACACCAGCGTTGCGATCACGACAATCCACAACCCGCCTTCAACGAAGGGGCGGCAGACGCCCAATGGATGCGCCAGCGGGGTCTGGGCCAGCCCGCTCATCTGCGTGCGCAGGCGGCGGGTCAGGAAAAGCTGCAGGCTCAGCACCGTGACCGTCAGCAGTGCCAGAATGATCGCGATCACCGCGACACCAGGCAGCATACCGGGGCCGAAGGCAGCCAGTCGCTGCCAGATCAGAACGGGTAAGGTGGTATAGCGCGCAGGGATTCCTATCAGCGCATTGATCCCGAAATTGCCCAAGGCTGCGGTAAACGCCAGCATGAACCCGGCTAACAGAGCAGGTGCCAAGAGCGGCAGGATCACGCGCCACAGGATACGGACCATGCCAGCACCCGACAGGCGCGCAGCCTCGACCATCTCACGCGGGAAACCGCGCAGGGCGGCGCGCAGGATCAGAAACACTAAGGCTGTGTGCTGGATTGTCAGCAGCGCCACCAACCCACCCAGCCCATGCATCGGATGCGGCGATCCGGGCGGCGGCGCGAGGCCGAACATATTCAACAGCGGGCTGCCCGGACCCATGGCCTGCAGCCAGGCGATGGCGGTGACATGCGGCGGGATCATCATCGGCAGCAGGATCAGAAACACCAGCAGTCCGCGGGCGCGCACATCGGTCAGGCCGATGATCAAGGCCAAAAGTGTGCCGAATATGGTGGCGCAAAGCGCCGACAGCCCAGCACTTTGCACCGAATGCCACAGCGCACGTTGCAAGGCAGTGCTGTCCATCGCCGCCAACAATAGGCCAAGCGTGTAACCTGCATCATCCGTCAGGCCGGTGCGAAACAAGAGTGCGAGCGGCACACCTGCCAGCAAAGTCACGATCGCGATGACAAGGGCAAGCGTCAGCCCTTCGCCATAGCGCAAGGAAGGCCGGCCGGGGCGGCGCGAACCGCCCCGGAAGATTGCGTCAGTGATCAAATCAGCCGCCGAACATCTCGGTAAAGCGCATTTTGTTCTCGGTATCTTCGGCCAATGCGGCGGCGGGATCGAAGGACATCAGATTGATCTCGCTCACCGGCGGGAAACCTTCGGGCGGTGTCACGTCAGGATGGGCGGGCAGATACCCTTGGGCCGCAGCCAGCTCTTGCCCCTCAACAGAGATGACGAAATCGACAAATGCTTTTGCCGCGTCAGGGTTCCGCGCAGTGGACAGGATCGCCACAGGTTCAGTGACGGCAGAGACACCTTCCTCGGGGAAGACAAATTCGACCGGCGCGCCATCGTTCTTGCCACGGATCGCAAGGAAATCGACGACGAAACCATAAAGCTTTTCGCCGCCTGCGACTGCCTGATAGACGCCACCATTGCCGCCTTGCGCAATGGCACCCTGATCAGCCAGCGCTTGGTAATACTCCCAACCCAAAGTCGGCACACCTGCGATGGACACCATATGGATCGTGGCGGCACCCGAGGTCAGCGGCGATGGCAGCACGATATTGTTTTCCGCCTCTGGCGCAGTCAGATCGTTCCACGACGACGGCACCATTTCGGCAGATGTGTTATAGACGATGCCTGTGGTGATCAGCTTGGTTGAGAACCAGAAACCGTCGGGGTCCATCACACCGTCAGCATAGGCGCTGGTATCGGCTTCGGGATAGGCCATCAGGCGGTCTTCGGCTTTCAGGCCTTCCATCGTGACGGAATCGGCAAGCAGCAATACGTCAGGCTCGGGTGCGCCTGCCTGAAACTCGGCGGCAAGCTTGGCCATGACTTGCGTCGTGCCATCGCGGAACCATTCCACCTGGACACCCGGATGGGCAGCCATGAAGGCATCAACGGTTTGTTGCGCGTCTTCATTGGGTTGAGACGTGTAAAGAACCAATGTGCCCGTGATATCCTGCGCCAAAAGAACAGAGGGCAGAAATGCAAGAAGGGTGGAGAGAGCAGTTGCTGTGGGTCGCATGCAGAATTCCTTTCAACAAATCTCAGAGGTTACTGACAGACAATTGTGACAGTTGTGTAGTGTCGCGAAGCATCACTTCTGAAATGCCGGTTCGATGTCTGGTCAGCGTGATGATTACGCTTGTTGATGCACTGTCGAAAGCGCTGAACACCCGGTTGGGCGCTGACCCGGCCAGACCCTGACATCTGAAGCAGTGTCTTGTTTTACATGAATGCGAAAGCACATCCTTTGGAACATGAGGATTTGCAAGGCAGATACGGTAAATTTGCGTGCGGCGCAAAGGGTGAGGCGTAACATAGGCCTACCGGTCTATGGCAATGACACTTCGACAAGATGACTGGCCATGACCTTTGGTGTGATCACATGAAGCTCGAACGATGGGGTCGTTTTGGCGGGCCGAGAGGGCGTTCTGCCTGTCAATGAAAGGGTCAGCCCATGTCCGATCGCCGGTGCTGTGCTGGCAAGGCAACCCGCCCAGATGGTCTGCATTGCGCGGTGGGTATGTCCGGCTATGACACGGCAGACCGCGCTTTTCGCAATCATGTTGGACAACTCTGAAGCTCCTACAAAACCGGTCTTGTCGAGATGCGGTACTGCGGTCGGAAATGGCGGGTGGTGCATGGCGAGCAATGTCGGCCAAGACGCCGCAGCCAAGGCGGATTCCACCCATTGCAGCCTTGCGTCATCGACGCCTGCCGTGCCGTCGGGCAAAGTGCTGTCGAGCGCTATCAGATTAAGGGTGCCAATTTTCTGAGTGAAACTCAGATGATCTGGCGCGAAATCCACCCAATCGGCGAAAGCCGCGCGAAACGCAGGGGCCGGGTCGTGATTGCCCGGCATTGGGATCAGTGGCACGGGGGCTTCGCGCAAAAGCGCCAGTGCCTGATCATAGCCACCCGCCGTCCGGTCGATAACATCACCGGTCAGGACAATCGCATCTGGCCGCATGTCCATCGCCGCGATCTGCGCAAAGGCCTGCCGCAGCGCTTGCGCGGGATCATGCGCCGGGTCAGCACCGTCATCGCGCAGGTGCAGATCGGTGATCTGTGCAATCAATGCCATCAGCCTATCCCGAAAACGCGCTGCTGCCTTGGCGCGCCAGCCACAGGTTGACCGCCAGCAAGATGCCAGAGGTGAGGGTGATCGCGATCACGCTCATCGCCATGCCGGTCTGGACCGAGCCTTGCTCGAATTGCGAAAACACGAATGTACCGACCGTGCGCATGCCAGCAGGGGCCAACATGATCGACGCGACAAGCTCGCGCGACGCGATGGCGAAAACCAGCATCATTGCAGCGATCAGGGAAGGTGCCATCAGCGGCAGGATCACATGGCGCAAGGCCTGCATCTGATCGGCCCCCGCCACACGGGCGGCATCATCCAGCGAGCCCGAGATTTGCCGCAACCGCGCCACGGCATAGCGGATCGGATAGGGCAACAGAATGCCAATATAGGCGATCAGCAAAATGCCCGCCGTGCCGTAAAGGGTGACCGGCAGATAGGGCGAATTCCAGACCAGAATGATCCCCACCGCCAGCACGATGGCCGGTATCGCATTGGGCAGCACTGATAGCCCGTCCATCACCACACTGCCCCGTCCTGTGCCGCGCACGACGATATACGCGACCAGCCCGCCGATGACAGCCGTGGCAAAAGCGGTCAGCACGGCCAGCCAGCCGCTGGTCAGCAGGGCTTGGTAGGCGTTGCTGCCGGTGCGGAAGATCGGCTCGTAATGGCGGGTATCGAAATTCGACCAGCGCAGGCCGCCCGAAATCGTGCCCATCACGGATGTGACACCAATCGCGGCAAGCGGGATCACGACACCGATCAGGGCGACCAGTGCGAACAGCCCCAGCACCGGCCACCGCCACGGCCCCAGATCAGCCTTATCCAGATCGGAGGGTTTGCCAGTCTGGCTGATATAGGAGCGCCGCGTCGCGATCCAGTTTTGCAACGTATAGGCGGCAAGCACCATCGCCATCAGCATGACGGACCCCAACGCCGCCCCTGACAGGTCAATCGGCCAGTCCGACAAGCGGGTGTAGATGCCGGTCACCAAAACCTCGAACCCGGTGCGGGAGGCAAGGGCCGCGGGGGTGCCGAATTCCTCGATCGACATGGCGAAAACGATCAGCAGGCTGGCGGCAATCGCCGGGATCGATAAAGGCAGGGTGATTAGGAAAAACGCCTGCAAAGGCCGCGCCCCATGCACCCGCGCGGCAGAGGCAAAGCGGCCCCCCACCATTTCGAGCGCGCGCGAGACCGCGAAATAGACCAGCGGAAACAGGTTCAGCGTCATCACAAAGGCAACGCCGGTGAAGCTGAACAGAAAATTTCCCAGATCGAACCCCACAAGCTGGAAAAGATAACCACGCGGCTGCAATGTCATCATCCACGCAATCGCAGCTATGAACGGCGGGATCAGGAAAGGGATCAGGAACACCACATCCCACACCCGCGCGCCTGGCACGTTGAACAGGCCGCGCAAAACCCCGATAGGCAGACCAAAGACCAGACAGCCCAGCATGACAGAAAACGCCAGCCCCAGTGTGTTGCGGGCCTGTGTCAGCAGGCGGTCATTGTCGGTCAGCATCGCAAGGCTGGCAAAAGCGCCGTCAAAAGACCCGCGCGCGAATTGCGGGAACACGGCTTGCAGCAGGATGAAGAGCACCGGCAGGCCAACAAGCACCAGCAAAGATACCGCCGCCAAAGTCGTCAGGACAGATTGCGCGCGCAACATGAACAGGGTTCCTTGTAAAATGCAAATGGCCCCGAAAATGCTCGGGGCCATCTACGATATTGGGGCTGGATCAGCGGTTGATCACGGTGTCGTTGAAACGGCTGATGATCTCATCCCGGCGCGCGGCGACGGCGTCTTCATCCACGGCGATCACGGCCAGATCATCGATACCGGGGCGCAGACCTTCGATATCGGCGCGGGCAGGCATCATCCATGTGGCGGCAACCAATTCCTGCCCGGCATCGGACAGCACGAAATCCACGAATTGCTGCGCGGCCTCTGGCTGGGCAGAGGATTCAAGGATCATCATCGGGCGGGGTGCGATGACGGTGCCGCTTTCCGGCACGATCACTTCGATGGTCTCACCGGCGGCGGCCTGACCATAGCTGATGTAATCGACAGCGCCGAATACCACGGCCTTGGCACCTTGCAGCACCGGGTTTAGTGCGGCAGCATTCGGCCCCGGCACGATCATGTCATTATCCGCCAGTGCGGCGAGAAGGTCCCACGCTTCTTCCCCCATCGACGCTTCCAGACCGGCGACGAGGTCAAAGGCCGTGCCGGATTGCGCGGGGTCCGGCATGGTGACCAGATCACGGTAGGCTTCATCAGTCAGATCAGCCCATTCGGACGGGCGGGGCGCGTCACTTTGCGTGTTCCATACAAGCGCCAGCGCGGAAACACCTTGAGCGGTGTAATGGCTGTGCTTGAGGCTGTCTGGTACATTCTCCGCGTTTGGCGACATATATTCCATCAGTAGACCGCGTTCATGCATGTCAACGGCGGATCCCCAGCTGGCAGAGACGACGACATCGGCCTGTGGGTTGGATTCTTCAGCCTCCAGCCGCGCCATGACCTGCCCGGTCGTGCCTTGGAACACATTCACGGTGATGCCGGTTTCAGCCTGAAACGCCTCGGCCAATGCATCGGCCAAACCGCCGGGGCCTGCGGTGTAAAACGTCAGTGTGTCGGCATGGGCAAATGTGCCGATCAGGCCGAAGGAAGCGGCAATAACTGTCGTGCGGTTCATGTTATGGTCCTTTATTATGAATTCAATTTGTGAAAACGCGTAGGCGATCAGGATCAATCGACAGCGGTATCTGGCTGTTCACGATGGCCGGGCGGTCCGCCGGGCAGACAAGGCTGGCGCCAGCGCCGCCCAGCCCCAAATGCAGCAGATAACGGTCACCCTGAAACTGGCAGCGCAGCACTTGTGCCGTCAGCGGG
The DNA here is from genome assembly GCA_017390475.1 of Loktanella sp. GTDB lineage: Bacteria > Pseudomonadota > Alphaproteobacteria > Rhodobacterales > Rhodobacteraceae > Yoonia. The sequence goes on along the minus strand of JAFPBO010000001.1, from coordinate 174,642 downwards.
CCATGCGGGTCAGGCCGCACGGCGGTGCGCGGGATCAGGATGCGCGCCGGCCCTTCGGGCGAATTGCCCGCAAGACCGGGCAGGTTGATGTGGTCATGCGCGCAAGTAAAGCCGCGCGCGGCGCAGACCTGTCCGTCGATCAGCGCGCCGATATTCAGAAACTGCGCCACCTCAACCGAGGCGGGGGCGGCGAAAAGTTCCTCCGGTGCGGCGATCTGGGCGATTTCACCGCCTAGCATCACGGCGACGCGGTCGGCGATGGTGAAGGCCTCGGTCTGGTCATGGGTGACGTAGATCGCCGACAACCCGAGTTCACGCAGAAGCGCGCCAATCTCCAGCGCCAGACCTTCGCGCAATTCACGGTCGAGGTTGGACAGGGGCTCATCGAACAACACGAGCGGCGGTTCAGCGACAATCGCGCGGGCAAGGGCCACGCGCTGTTGTTGACCACCCGACAAGGTGCCGGGGAAACGATCTGCCAGATGGACAAGGCCGACACGGTCAAGCGCCTCTCGTGCGCGTGTCTCGCGGGCCTTGCGGCCGAGCTTGCGCATCCGCAGCGGGAAGGCGACATTGTCCAGCACGCTCAGATGCGGCCAGATTGCGTAATCCTGAAACACCATGCCGATGCCGCGCTGTTCGGGACGGGCGTTAAATTTGCTGCCATCAACGACCTGCTTTCCCGCAATCTTCATCTGACCGCTGGTTGCAGGCAATAGCCCCGCTGCAATGCGCAGCAAGGTTGTCTTGCCACAGCCAGATGGGCCCAGCAAAGCAACGACTTCACCCGGGGCGAGGTTGAGGTCGATTGTGCGTAGGACCTGCGTTTCACCGAATGATTTGGTTATTCTTTCGGCATGAAGCGCAAAATATGGCGAATTGGCAGCATTTTTGTTCATTTGCTCCTGTTATCGACACCATGTGACTGTTTCATGACAAACTGTCGCAGCACTTGAACGACCCAAGTTGAAGCCAGAGCCAAACGCCCGGGTGAATGACCACAATTGCAGACATCGGGCGCGTCAAGGTGTGGCGCAGCATAAGAATATCCGCTTCGACAGACCGTACCGCAGCATCAGATGGGATGCACACACGACTGCCCTGGACCGGTTGTGTCGATAGCTGACTTGGACGCGCCAGAGGCGCCATATTCGGCTCTCGCAGGTCTGCTCCGACCCCACATCGCCTATCCGCGCCTGCGAAAAAGTGGTCATCTTGACAGCAGATCGAATCAGAACTATTGAAGTTACATGAAACGTGACAGCCGCCTTTCCTCGGTCCTCCACGCGCTCCTCCACATGGCAGAGCGAGATGGGCCCATGACATCAGATGATCTGGCGCAGTGCCTTGGCACTAACCCGGTCGTTGTCCGGCGCACGATGGGCTTTCTGCGCGAGGCCGGGATCGTGGCATCCGACCGGGGCCATGCAGGCGGGTGGCGGATCACGGCAGACCTGTCGGTCGTTTCGCTCCGGCACCTGCATGACGCCTTGGGCGAGCCTGCATTGTTTGCCGTCGGCAATCGCAACAATGCGCCGGGATGTCTGGTCGAACAGACGGTCAACGCAGCACTGGACCAGAGCTTTGCCGAAGCCGAGGCCATGCTGTTGGCACGTTTCGAAAATGTCACCCTTGCCGACCTTGCCGCGGATTTCGCGGTCCGGCACGCCGCACGGCGCAACCAGAAAGAACCCTGAATGATCCACGATGTCATCGTCATCGGGGGAAGCTACGCTGGCATGGCAGCTTCCCTCCAGCTTCTGCGTGCGCGCAGGTCGGTCCTGGTTATCGACGCGGGGCAAAGGCGCAACCGCTACGCCAGCCACGCACATGGTTTTCTGGGACAGGACGGCGTCGACCCCGCGGTGATCGCCAGCACGGCCCGCCGCCAACTGGAGGCCTACCCGACACTGACGTGGTTGAAGTCTGAAGCCACCGGGATCACGGGGAAGCAGGATACCTTTGTCGTCACATCTGCCGACGGCCAAAGCCATCGCGGTCGACGTGTCCTGTTCGCGACCGGCGTAACCGATCAGTTGCCAAAAATCGCGGGACTGGCAGAGCGCTGGGGGCAGTCGGTCTTTCACTGTCCCTATTGCCATGGCTATGAGCTTGATCAAGGACGCATCGGTATCATCGCCACAGGCCCGATGTCGGTGCATCAGGCGGAATTGCTGGCCGAGTGGGGCAAGGCCACTTTGCTCACCAACGGTGCCCTGACGCTGGAGCCCGCAGCGCGGGAGGAATTAGAGCGCAAGGGCATCACCGTCGAGGACACGTCAATCCGCGCCATCGCGGGCGACGCGGACGTGCATTTGACCGACGACAGGGTCCTGTCCTTTGCGGGATTGTTCGTCGCCACGACGATCGCCCCATCCAGCAGCCTTCCGTCGGACCTGGGCTGCGAGATCAAGGAGAACCCGATGGGCCGCATCATAGCCGTGAATGAGTCGAAGCAGACGACAGTGCCCGGCGTCTTCGCCTGCGGCGACGTGGCCTTCGTTCCGGGGGCGGTTTCCTTCGCTGTCAGCGATGGCGCACTGGCTGGCATTCAGTTGCATCGTTCGCTGGTCTGGCCAGAGACGATGTCGTGAGGCAGTATAGGCCGACCCATCATGCCTTCAGCCACGACACCGCCGGATATGCGGCACGGGCCGCGCGCCACGCCCCCGGCCTGCATGACGTCTACCGTAGGGCGGGGCCCTTGCTGGCGGAACGGGTCCCGCCGTCCAGCCGCGTGCTGGTGCTGGGGGCTGGCGGGGGCCTCAAACTGCGCGCCGTCGCGGACATGCAACCCGACTGGCGTTTCGACGGCGTCGATCCTTCAGCCGAGATGATTGATCAGGCCATCGTCAATTTGGTACCAGACCTGCGACGTCCATCATCAGGCGGGCGCGGGCGACGAAGCTGTGATTTTCCATCACCTCCAACGCGAAGCGGCGGCGCTGATCTTTGAATGCAGGCGTCTCGGCAGAGATTTTCTGGACCGCAGCCGCAAACTCATCTGCGGTCGCGACGCAGGTGACATAGGGCCGGAATTCGTCGGGCATATCCTGCACAGGATCGCAGATCACCGCCGCACCGCAGGCCAGCGCGTCGTAAACGCGATTGGACAGATAACCTTTTTGCGCCATTAACCTGTTATGATCGCACAGCACGATCGCGGCAGCGCGATAGGTCGCGCCAACCTTGTTATTCGCCAAAGACGTCGCCATCACGGCGGATGCGACGGGCGTATCCTCCCATTTGTAGCCCCAGATCTGCAGATCGGTTCCGGTTTCACTGGCGAGTGCAGCCATCGGCCGCATCTGCCCATGGCCGAAATGATTATTGGCGACAAAGACGATGCCGGATCGCTGCGCCGCAGCCTCTGGTGGATACATGACCTCGGGATCAACCGCCTGTGGCAAAAAGGAAAACCGCCCTGCCCCACGATTGGTGGCCAGACGTTGCGCGACAAGCCGTGAGCTTGCAAAAACATGCGCCATGCTGTCCAGTTCCTGCGGCGTCACCGGAGGTTTGCCGGGATAGATATACCACATCAGACAGGTCGTACCCGCATGCGGCGCATAAAAACCGTGTCCACGCAGTACCAGATCAAGTTGCGAAGGCTCTGGCGGTATCGCCCAGGCATCACGTGCATCGATCCGCGTTCGCCAACCCAGCTGTTCGAACCCACGGGCAAGACCGACAGCAAAATGATGATCGCCGAAATCAGGCTTGGTCGCTGCGTCAGGCGTGCATGTCTTGATCACCAACAACCGCATATCCTGTGCCAACCCAGCCAGATCAGCGACGGCGGGCAGGTCACAAAGCCTGCAAAAGTTATGCACCCCGTAGTCTTGCAGCGACATCGCCATGTAACGGTCGCAAATTTCGGTATAGGCCCGTTCCAGAACTGTGCTACCCGGATCAAGGTTGCGGATTTCGACCAGCCCGGTAGGGGCATAGGCCCCAACCTGTATATCCAGATCCGGCCGCCATTCTTTCAGGATCGGGATCAGTTTCCAGACATCGCCGGTCCATGACATTGTTTTCGATTTATCCCAATCCCGTTCTGCGACCAGCGGATTGAACGGCACGCAATCATGCATGGCAATGACACCAGCCGCCGCCATATTGCGTTCTGTTCTTATGAAATCGCGCAGTAGATATTCGAACAGATGCATCCCGTCGAGAAAGGCAAGATCATAGATCAGGCCGAGGCGCCGGAAGGCAGGATCTGCGAAAGCGTCATCGCTGGCTTGCTGAAAAAGATGGATGACGGATTTGCCATGGGTTGCACCGGGCCGTAGCTGAAAGACCGGATCAATAGCGACGGCTTCGCAGGTCACGAGGCTCAGACTGGCACCGGTTTCACTCCCGATTTCGAGATAGGCTTTGGGTTGGATCAGATCGTGCAGTTCAGCCAGGCGGTCAAAATAGTGAACTTGTTCCATCCGGGGAAAGCCGGGGGCCGACTTGACCCCTGTTTCACTTTTCTTTTTCTGATTGATGATCTGCATACAAGGTACCTCTTAAAATTTTACCAACACGACCTCGAAACAGCGGATCACCGAGGCAGTCCGAATAGGGACTGAACAGATCGCCCCCGTCAAGCTATCGCAGCCCTCAAACCGCAGCTTTCGTCTTGGATCAGGTCGCATGGCGATCCGACGATGAACCACCACCAACCGACTATCGCGCAATGCACTGGTGCAGATGCTTGACGGGTGTCACGAAACTGGACTATCCGGGCTATAGTCTGTGATGCTGCGCAGAAAAGTGACCAGACTGGGTGCGAGGCTTGTTTCAAATCGCGCCGGTAGTGTGAACGAGTGTGGTGACATAAGTGCAGATGGCGGACGACAGCCTATCAACCGAAAACCTGCGCCGGATCAATCCGTTCTCACGGCATGTGTGGCAGCGTGGCAGCAGGCTTTATCCGGCCCTTCGGCAGCAATTGATCCATGACGACATGACGATGGCTGACGATCTTGCGCTGCGGATCACGCTTTGCCTGAAAATGACCGCCGCTTTTCATCCGCCCGCCATGCTGGACAAGATACGCACAGCCTTGGCACGGCGATATCGGCCCGGCATGGTGCATCACCCCTATGTCGCCGCACTGAACCATCAGCGGCGGTTTGATGATGCGCTGCAATATTGCGCCGAATTACATCGGACAGAGCAAGGATCGACCGGGGCGCGGCTGCTGTTGATCGATCAGTTTTTCATCGCCGGGTTTCCCGGCAAGGCCATTCAGCTGATCAAGAAATCCCTGACCCAGATTGCGCAGACGGATCGCCAGCAGGCCCAGAAACTGGCCACTATCCTGATCGAGGCAGGTCAGCTTGACTGGCTGCGCGCGCAGCATCGGCAATTGGCTGAGCGACAGCCGCGTGTGGCGCAAGCTGATCGGCTGTCAGGTGATCCCTGCAATGTGCCGATCTATTGTATTTCTCTGCCGAACGATCATCGCCGCCTGTCGACGACCCGTCATTTCATTGATCACGGCGGCCCATTTCATATTGTCGAAGCCATTGCCGGGCGCATCCTGCCCGAGGTGGCGAAAGCCGCCTTGATCCGGGGCGACGGTCGCAGCATCACGGATTCTGAAATTGGTTGCAGCCTGTCACATATCAAAGCCTGGGAAATGGTTGCGGCCAGTCTGGGCAAAGATGATTTTGCGTTGATCGTCGAAGATGATGCCCGGTTCATGTTTGGCGCGCCAAGAGGTCTGAATGACATCCTGCGCGCCGCAGACGAGGTTGGCGCCGGTCTGATTTTCATCAGCCGGCGCGCCTGCGGTGCCACAACCGCAAATCTGCCTGCAGATGAGATCCGCTTTGCAAATGTTGACGCAGCTACGCATCCCACGCCAGCCGATTGGCGACCGCTGGATCCTGGCTGGGGCGCAGACGGCTATCTGGTCACCGGCGCGATGGCCCGGCGATTGGCCGGGATCTGGCAGCAGATCGGTATTCTGGGTGCGGTTGACTGGCAATTGCAAATGATCTGCCACAGGCATCTGCAACCCTGGCATCGTACCCGTGCGCTCAAGAACCTGTACAACCAGTTGAACGATGCGCCTGATCTACCGCTGGTGACCGGGTTCACCACCAACATGCCGTTAATCGACACCAGGGACCACGGGTTCAGCAGCATCAATGCAGGGTAGGAAGGCGACAACGTGAGCGATAGCCACCACGACCGCGTTCCCAACTGGTACCGCGAGATTTTCCCCGCAGGCCCCAGCGATGGTTTCTATCACAAGATGGGCTATTACGCGGCCTCTTTCGTGGATCGCGGGTCGGACAGGCTGATCGTGTCTTTCGACAATCTGTCAGATGCGGGTAACCCGTATCTGGACGTGCAGCCTTGGGCCGCGAAATTCGTGCAGGACAATGGCTGGAGCCATCTCGGCATCTATGCGCGCGGCCCGTCCTGGTATCGCGACAGGCAGATCAATGATTTCTTTGACGGGCTGCGCGACCGGAACTTCTTTGCCGGGTTCAAATCGGTCACTTTCACCGGGACATCCATGGGTGGTTTCGCCGCGCTGGCCTATTCGGACCACGCACCGGGGGCCATTGTCATGGCGCTCAGCCCGCAGACGACGCTGGATCTGGCAAAGGTCCCTTGGGAAAACCGGTTCAAGAAGGCACAGCGGTTCGATTGGTCCCTGCCCTATTCCGATGCGGCTGCAACTATTTCCAAAGCCCGGTTCATCTATACGCTGTACGATCCGTTTCTGCAAAATGACCTGGCACAGGTGCAGCGGCTGAAAAGCGACCGTGTGATCCATCTCAAGGCTTTCGGCTGCGGCCACAAGACCGCCGTTGTGCTGCGGCGGATGGAGGTGCTTAAACCGATCATGGCCCGCGCCCTGACCGGTGAACTGACCGAGGCAGAATTTTACCGCATGATCCGGCCGCGAAGGAACCTGGTGATCTATCGCAAAGTGATGGAAACGCATCTGACCAGCCGCGGGAAAGAGGCGCGGATTCCCCAACTGCAGCAAGCCTTTCGCTTGCGCCGCCGCCAGACCGAAAGCGCTGCAGCGGCAACGGTATCAGCCGATCCGAAAACAGCATCAGACCCGGAGCCTGCGTTGCAGAACCCCACGAAAATGCAACCCCGCCCTGTGGCCCAACCGCGCAGCCATGCCGCCAATGTCAATATCTGGATGGCCGAAGACCGCGACGGCGCCTTTCGGTACATGTCAGACCGCTATGCTGGCCGCGTCATGGGTTTTGAAGAAAGGAACGGCATCACCCTGGCGCAGACCGCCGATCTTGTCATCGGCCACGTTGCCTTTGGCGGTGTTGCCAAGGTCGACCGACCGGTGCCAGAGGATTTTCGCTATCATGTCATCACCCATGCACTCGACGGCACTGGCAGACCTACTGGCGCACGGGCGATGGGGATTGCGACCAACCGGCTGAAGGATGCCAATGCCGAGGCTCTTTGCACCATCCTTGCCACCGACGTGATTAAGGCCGGTGTCACCGCACCAGAGACGGCACCGGATGGCCCGTTGTTTGCGGCGGTCGCGGCTGATCTGACCGCTGCTGTCGATGCACTTGCCGAATGGGGCAAATCGCTTTTCGTGGACCGTGTCGCCTTGCGGCTTCTGTCAGGTGCGCCCGATACGGCAGAGGATCAGGCGACGCGTGATTACGTTCATGTCGCCCGCGCGCTGCAGCGTGATATTCCCCGCGTCACCGGGCAGAAAAGTTTTCCAAAGATCGTCATCAGCCAGACATTCGGGTCATGGACCGACGGCCGCTCGCCGGTTGCGCTCGCAGAAGGACGGCTGGATCAGGACAACCCGGCAACCGGGTTTATCGTGGCCACGCCGACCTATCCCTTTGCCTTGATGGAGGACATGCCAGCAACGCTTGATCCCGCCGCGCAGATATTGGTGGACGAACTCGAAGCGCGCGCCGTCGCAGAGGTGCAGCAAGGCCGGCAATGGCATTGCCCGTTGCTGCGCTATGCGTTGATCCGTGGCGCGCTGATCACCGCCGAATTTACGGCCATGTCCGGCCTTGTGCTGGATGGTTCAGACCATGGGTTTCGGGTGCGTGACGGCGCGCAGATCATCATCCCGCGACTGGTCCGGCTGGATGGGACCACCGCCATTCTTGCCTGCGACCAGCCCCTGATGTCGCAGGACCCCTGGCTGACCTATGCCTGGGGCATGACCCAAACCGACGGATCAACCCCGGCCAACGCAGGTGGTGTACGCGACCAGTGGTCAGCGCCAAGCGTTCTTTGCCCGAACGCGGTTCTGCACCGCTACGCTCTGTCCGCCCGGGTCCGCATAATCGAGGCATCAGCGCATGAATGACCGCAAGAATATCCTGCTGATCGGCATGGACGATGCCTTTGCATTCTGGCGGTTCAAGACCTGTTTTGGCGCGCAATTGCAGACCCCCAATCTGGACCGGATCTGCGCGGTATCATCCGCCTTTACCGCCGCCTATTGCCAGATCCCGGTCTGTGGCCCGTCGCGGGCAAGTGCAATGTCCGGACTGTCGCCCTATGAAACCGGCATTTTCGACAATTACACCAATGTCTTTGATGTTCTGCGCCCGGACCAGATGTGGCAATTCCGGCTCAAACAGGATGGCTACCATTGCAGCACTGCTGGCAAGATCCATCACGGTTACAAACCACTTCCCGACGCGGTGCATAACACGCTGTATTCCCACCCGAGCCGCCGGGTGTTTTTCGGACCCAAGCGCGAGGCAGAGGCGGTGAATTTCGGCGGCAGGATGGGCGGTGGCGGCACGACAAACCCCGATGACGACCGCCACTACTACGATCACCGGTCAGCGCAGGATGCGATTAGATTTCTGGCCAGCTATAAAGGCAACCAGCCGTTCTATCGCGAGGTCGGTTTTCACCACCCGCATCCGCCGTTCCGCACGCCGGCGCGGTTCAAGGAACTTTACAACGTCGGTGATTTCATCCGCCCCAATGCATGGGCGCAAGGCTTTGACCTGTCGGCCTTTACCAAGATATTCATGGCCGAAAACATGGATAGCCAGCAGGCGGTCGAAGACTGGCAGAAATCCATCCGCAACTATTTCTCGGCCTTCAGCCATGTGGATTATCAGATCGGTCGGGTTTGGGACGCGCTCAAATCATCGCCGCATGCCGCCAATACAATTGTCGTGATCTTTTCGGATCATGGCTATCACATGGGCGACAAGAACCGTTTCCGCAAATTCACCCTGTGGGAAGAGGCGACAAGGGTGCCTTTCATCATCCATGACCCGCAAAGCGCGGGACGTTTTGTGGATGATCCGGTGGCCTTGGTCGATATGGGGCCAACCATTCTGGATTATGCCGGGGCGCGGCCGATGGCCCATGCCGTCGGCCGCAGCCTGCGCGATATCGTGCAGGGCGATGCGGGTCCGGATCGGGCGGTCCCGACCTTCTGGTATGGCAGCGCCTCGATCCGCAAGGGGGATTACCGGATCACCCTGTATCAAGACGGCAGTGCCGAATTTCACAATGTCAGGACCGACCCTTGGCTGAATACCAATCTTGCCGGTCAAGACCCCGCCTATGAGGATATGCACAAGGCGCTCATCGACACCTGCCGCGACTACGGCGTGCTGATCGTCGAGGATGGTCAATCCGCCAATGAGGCGGCGCATTTCATCTCGGTCCATGCCGGTGGCGATGAGCCGGACCGGCTGCCCAGTGACGGGATCATCACGATTGGCGATGTGCAGCCCGCGCTGACCGATCCCGGCTATCGCAAACATTTTGCGACATTGGCCGCAAACGGCACCCTGACGCTGGCCCCCGGGCTGAAAGAACTGCTGTTTGCCTCGGACACCAATGGCGGCGTGACCCATTTCCGCGTCGCCTGCAATGATGCAGGCAACCGGATCTATATTTTCGGCGGGCATAACCGCTTTACGCTGGAGGTCGTAGGCGGTGCCGGAACCGACCATATCGAAACGCAATCAGACAGCCTGATCGCCTATCTTGGCAGCGGGACCAGCACGGTCAAGGCCGGGGCATCGGATGCGCAGGTGTTCGGGGGGACCGGATTGGCCACGATCCATGCCGGGGGCGGCAATAACCTGATCCACGGCGGAAAGGGCTGCGCAACCATCTATGGCGGTCTGGGGCATGACACGATCTATTCCGGCGACGGCGCGAATATCATTGATACTGGCCCCGGCGAGAACCGTATCATTCTGGACGGCGGTACCAACCGGGTGATCCTGGGCGAGGGCCGCAACACCGTGGTGATCGAACGCACAGCACTGCCGCAGACGGTCGAAGGGATCAGCGCCGGAACAACGCTGGATCTGACCGATTGGGCGATGATCGGACCGGTCAAGATCAGCCAGACCGGCCATGATGTGGCCGTCACCTGCACAACTGAACGTCTGCTGATCCTGAATACCGATCACAACGCAGTCCGGCAGGCGATCAAAGGCGTCAGCATCGCCTGACCTGCGCCAAGGATCAGCGTTTGTGAAACACAGCCACCTGATCCTTGCGTTTTTTGTCGTAAAGCGCCTGAAACATGAAACAGCCTGAAATATCGATCCGCTGTGCGTTGAATCCATCGGCAATCTCGGCGTCGCCATGGGTAAAGACACCATCGCGCAGATAGCCTTGGATCAGATCGGCGGTCTTGGTGATCCCCGGGCGTTCATAGGGTGCCGGCTGCCAGCGCAGATCCTCGATGATATACAGCCCGCCGGATTTCAGTTTCGGGAACAGTTCGATGAAGGCATATTGCTGGTGATGCGAGGCATGGCTGGCGTCGTCGATAATGATATCGAACTCTGGCTGGTCCTTGATCGCGGCAGCGATGTTTTCACGCCTGTCCATGTCGCAGCGGACAAAGTTAAACCGCTTGTCCACGAACCAGCTGAAATCCGAGATATCCAGACCGGTGATCTTTGCCTTGGGGAAATATTCCAGCCACATGCGGACCGACGGCAGATCGGTGGTTTGCCGATCCTCGCTATTGCCATGTTCCGGGCCGCCGATCTGCAGCCCCATTTCCAGAAAATTGATCTTCGGCTCACGATAGGGCTGGAACAGCATCTGGTAAAGTTCGGTATAGCGATGCTTGGACGAGCCTTTGTCAGACCCATAGGCATCGGCCAGATCGGTCAGGTTCACCTGCCCGCGCCCGTATTTCGCCGCAGCCGGGATCGGTTCGATCTTTGACGTGACAGGCAGCGGTGGGACAGGTTTTTTGATTTTGACAGGGGCCACGGCTTTTGCGTCCTTTGGTTTGGGCTTGCGGATGATCGGAGCTTTGGCGGGATCGATGCCGTGTTTGACCAATAGCTTGCCCAACAGGCTTTGGGGATGCGGCGCGCCGCCCTCCCGTTCCACCAGCCGCGCCCGCATCCGCCGACCATAGAGATGGACCGAGAATGTGTCTTTGGTGATATAGCCGGTGGTATCAAAATCGCGGCGCAGCATCAGGCGACGATCCTTGAAGGTAAAGGGATAAAGCCCCTCTTGCGGCAGGGCATATCTGACCTCGCCGGTCTGGTGCAGAAAATGTGTCACTGCATGCGGCCCCCAGACCCCCCAAGGCTGTTCACTGGCATGTACCGGATCGCCTGCATCGCGCTTTTGTTCCAGCTCAGCGGCATAGTCCGGGCCGTAATAGGGCGGGATCGCAAATTCATCAGCGGTAAAATCCAGCAGCGCCTGCAAGGTATCGCTGTCATGTGGCAGCCCCAGCACACCGCCATTCACATGGGATTTGGATTCCCAGCCATAGAAATGCCCGGTCTGGGTTTCAAACCTTTTCATGCAATAGGCATCAGTATCGGCCCAGATCATGTTTCGCTGGGATCTGAGCATCTTGTAGCGGAACAGATCGGAATGCAGCGCCGGGCTGCCGGTGCGTTCATGGGTCAGAAAATTATCGCGCGACATGATGTCATTGGCATCGGCCAGCGTGATCCCGTCAGGGACATTTTCCAGCGGCCCGTAATGGTACAGCACCACCTGATGTCCGGCATCGATGAATGATTTAAGGCAAAGCTGCTCCAGAAAACTCAAGGCACCTTCCATCCAAAGCGCGCCAATCGTGTAGTTTTCGCTCATGCTGTACCCTCATCACTCACACAACATGCCAGGCTGATCACAAACGTCTTTCTGTGATCGCCGGACCGGTCCCTGGGTCGCCCCCTGAACCATACGCGCCTGACTTTGTGCCACTCAGCACATATCTGCAAGGGTGTTTTATCGCTGCCAGCGGCCCGACATCACCCGCCCTGCACCGGCAGGGTCAATCGGCCTGCCGGGATAGATAGGCCGCGACACAGGCCGTGAAATCATCGCCCCGCTTTTCAAAATTGTCGTATTGATCGAAGGATGCCGCCGCCGGGGCCAGCAGAACGACATCACCAGGCTCTGCCTCGGCCGCCGCGCGGGACACTGCCTGCGCCATGGTGGTGCAGACCTCTGCCTCTGCGCCGCGCAACTGGCGGGCAAAATCGGCAGCTTCGCGGCCGATCACATAGGCTTTGGCCACATGGTCCAGATAGGGCAGCACGCCCTCCAGCCCGCCATCTTTCTGCAAACCGCCGCAAATCCAGCGAATCCGCGGAAAAGCCTGCAAGGCCTTGGCCGCGCTGTCGACATTGGTGGCCTTGCTGTCATTGACGAAACGCACGCCCTGATGTTCGCCGACCAACTGGCTGCGATGCGGCAGACCGGGATAGGATTGCATCGCCGCCTCGATCGCACGTGGGCCCAGCCCCAAGGTACGGCAGGTGGCATAGGCCGCGCAGGCGTTCTGATGATTATGCGCCCCCGGCAGGCCCGCAATGCCCCGCAGATCAATGGTGCCGACCTGTCGCCCATGCCGGTATTCGGACAAAAACCCTTTGCGTGCGAAAACCGACCAGCCTGCCTCGGTCAGTTTCTGCCCCGACGAGACCAGCAGCACCCGGTCATCGCCGGGCCGTTCGGATAATTGATTGGCCAAATAAAGACCTTCGTTTTCATCGACACCGATGACCGCGCGATCCGGCCCGCCTTCGGCAAACAGCCGCCGTTTGGCGGCGAAATAGCCGCCCAGACCGCCATGCCGGTCCAGATGATCAGGTGTCAGATTGGTCCAGACCGCGACATCCGGCGTCAGCGCCCGCGCCAGATCGGTCTGATAGGACGACAGTTCCAACACCACGACTTCGCCATCATGGGCAGGTTCGATATCCAGTACGCCGCGCCCGATATTGCCCGCCAGCTGCGCTGGGCGGCCGTTCGCCGTCAGGATATGATGGATCAGCGCCGATGTGGTGGATTTGCCGTTCGATCCGGTCACCGCAACAACGCGCGGTGTGGTCTCGAATCCATCCCAGTCATCGGTGGCAAAAGATCGGAAGAACAGGCCGATATCGTTATCCACCGGCACCCCGGCAGCCCAGGCAGCGGCAATGGCCGGATGCGGCGCGGGGTAAAGATGCGGGATACCGGGGCTGACGATCAGTATCGCAACCCCCGCGTAAGACGCAGCCTGGGTCAGATCGCGCAGACCGTAACCTGCCGCCTCTGCCGCATCGCGCCCGGCCTGACCATCGTCCCAGACCACCACGCTGGCCCCGCCCGCCTGCAAAGCCGCCGCTGTCGCGCGGCCAGAGCGGCCCATGCCCAGCACCGCAACGGTGGCACCATCATATCCGCGGACTGGAATCATTCTCTGGCCTCTCTTGATTGCGCCGCACAATGCGACCGGCCTGCACCCGGCGCAAGCGTCGGGTGAGTTTCAACCCGGCTGACCCGACAGGGTTGCTAACGCACCTTCAGCGTTGCCAGTCCGATCATCGCCAGAATCAGCGCGATGATCCAGAACCGGATCACGATCTGCGGTTCCGACCAGCCTTGTTTTTCATAGTGGTGATGAATCGGAGCCATCAGAAAAACCCGTTTGCCGGTGCGCTTGAAATACAGCACCTGAATGATCACCGACAAAGCCTCGACTACGAACAGGCCGCCGACGATGGCCAGCACGATCTCGTGTTTGGTGGCCACGGCAATGGCGCCCAGCCCGCCACCCAGCGCCAGTGACCCGGTATCGCCCATGAATACCGCCGCAGGCGGTGCGTTATACCACAAAAAGCCCAGGCCGCCGCCGATCAACCCCATGGTGAAAATCAGCAATTCGCCGGTATCAGGCACATAATGCACATCCAGATATTGGGTGAAATCGACCCGACCCACCGCATAGGCGATCACACCAAAGGTGCCCGCCGCGATCATCACCGGCATGATCGCCAGACCGTCCAGACCATCGGTCAGGTTGACCGCATTGGCCGATCCGACAATCACGATCACCGCGAAAGGTACAAACAACAACCCCAGATTGATCAGCGTCGCCTTGAACACCGGGACCGCCAATTGATTGGTCAGATCGTCCGGGTGATATTGCGCCGCCCAATAGGCTGCGATGGCGGCAATTGTGATACCCAACAGGATACGGACCCTGCCCGATACGCCGGATGTGTTCTGTTTGGATACTTTGGCGTAATCATCGGCGAAACCGATGGCGGCAAAGGACAAGGTGACAAACAGCACCATCCAGATGAACGGGTTATCCAGCCGCGCCCAAAGCAGGGTCGAAACGGTCAAGGCCCCGACAATCAGCAAACCGCCCATCGTTGGGGTACCGGCCTTGGCAAAATGGCCTTCGGGTCCGTCGGTACGGATCGGCTGACCTTTGCCTTGACGGCGCCGCAGGACGTTGATCAGCGGGCGACCAAAGATGAAGCCAAAGACCAGCGCCGTCAGAAAGGCACCGCCAGCCCGAAAAGTGATATAGCGAAAGAGGTTGAAAACGTCGCCGCCGTCCGAAAGTGCCGTAAGCCAGTAAAACATCTGTATGTCCTGTTATGCGTAGGGGCGGCGATGCCCGAGTTTGCGGATCGCGTCAACGACGAGCGCGATTTTGCTGCCTTTGGACCCCTTGACCAGCACAACATCGCCGGCATCCACCAACCGTGCGGCTCTGGCCGCCAGATCGGCGGCGGTCGGCATCCATTGGCCGCGCTGGTTCTCTGGCAGGGCCTGCCAGAGATGCCGCATCAGCGGTCCGGCGCAATGAACCAGATCGATCTGTTGCAGATGCGGGTTCTGCGCCATGGCCTGGTGCATAGCCACCTCATCCGGTCCCAGTTCCAGCATATCCCCCAAAACCGCGATCCGCCGCCCCTTGGCGACCCTTCCGACACCGTCGCGCGGCTGGCCTGCGGCGATCACTTCCAGCGATGCGGCAAGCGATGTCGGATTGGCGTTGAACGCATCATCCATCAGATCCAGCGTTTCAAATTCACTGGCCTGATCAAGCTGTATGATTTCGCGGGTACCCCGCCCCGCAGGCGGCACCCAAAGCGCCAGATCCAGCGATGCTGCCACCGGATCGGCACCCAAAGCCGCCACCACCGCCAAGACGCCCACGGCGTTCAACGCGAAATGCCGCCCCGGCACAGACAGTTTGAACAGGTAATCATGACCCGGCGATCCCGCTGCGATTACGGTCACATCCTGACAGATACGCAGATCACTGATCCGCCAGTCACCCGTGGTTTCGCCAAAAAGCACGATCTGCGCATCTGCGGCGCGCGCGCGGTCCTGCAACAGCCCACTGGTCGCGATATCGCCATTCAGCACCGCGATGCCGCCGGGTTCCAGACCATCCACGATCGTTGCTTTTTCGGCGGCGATCCCGTCAAGGCTATCAAATTGCGCCAGATGTGCGGCGGCCACGGTGGTGACCATCGCCACATGCGGCCGGGTCAGCTGCGACAGCGGCGCGATTTCTCCCGGATTGCTCATCCCGATCTCGATCACGGCATAATCGGCATCGGCAGACATCCGCGCCAAGGTCAGCGGCACGCCCCAATGATTGTTATAGGACGCTTCGGCAGCATGGCACTTGCCCTGCCGCGACAGCACAGTCCGCAGCATTTCCTTGGTAGATGTCTTGCCGACCGATCCGGTGATCGCAATGATCCGGGTCTTGCTGCGCGCGCGGGCAGCCTGGCCCAAAGCCTCCAGCCCTTTCAGCACATCGGGCACGACCAGCAGGGGCGCATCCGGGCCGACATCGGCGGGACGGTGGGTCACCATCGCGGCGGCGGCCCCTTTTTCCAGCGCCAGTTTCACGAAATCATGCCCGTCACGCAGATCTTTCAAAGCCACAAAAAGATCGCCAGGCTGCAAGGTCCTTGTGTCGATCGACACGCCCGTCGCGGCCCAGTCGCAGCTGGTCACGCCATGCGTGGCCTCCAGCGCATCAGCGGCAGTCCAGAGAGCATTCATATCCGCCCCTCCAATGCGGCCACGGCCACGCTGGCCTGTTCGACGTCGTCAAAGGGCATCACCGTATCACCGATGATCTGGCCGCTTTCATGGCCCTTGCCCGCGATCAGCAGCGCATCACCCGGCTGCAGCATGTCGATGCCGCGCAGGATCGCCTCGGCCCTGTCAGCGACTTCCAGCAGGCTGTCGCAGCTTTGCGCCCCAGCCATCACGGCAGCGCGGATGCTGGCAGGGTCTTCCGACCTTGGGTTGTCATCGGTGACGATGACGCTGTCGGCGCATTCTGTCGCAGCAGCCCCCATCAAAGGCCGCTTGGCGCGGTCACGGTCGCCCCCTGCCCCGATGATCGCGACAATCCGGCCCATTACATGCGGGCGCAGCGCCCTAAGCGCGGTCTGCACTGCGTCCGGCGTATGCGCGTAATCAACAAAAACCGCCGCCCCGTTGGTGCGGGTCGCAGCAAGTTCCATCCGCCCCCGCACGGTGCCAAGCTGCGGCAAGGCGGCGAAAACCTCCAAAGGATCAGCCCCTGCGGCGATCACCAGACCGGCAGCAAGCAGCACGTTTTCGGCCTGAAAGCCGCCAATCAGCGCCAGGCGCGCGTGATGCGGGCGACCCTGCCAGGTGAACAGCAGCTCTTGCCCCGTCGCATCAAAACGTTGACCTGTCAGGCGCAGACGCGCGTCAGCCGCGCGACCGACGCCAATGACCTCTTGCCCGCGTGTTGTGCAGATTTCCGCAACCTCCGGCCCTTTGGGATCGTCGAGGTTGACAACGGCGACGCCATCTTCAGCCAGAACGCGGGTGAACAAGCCCATCTTGGCGGCAAAATAGGCGCCAAAGGTTTCGTGGTAATCCAGATGATCCTGCGTGAAATTGGTGAACCCGGCAGCAGCCAGCAACACCCCATCCAGACGCCGCTGGTCAAGACCATGCGACGACGCCTCCATCGCGACATGGGTGACACCGTTCGCGGCAGCCTCGGCCATGACGCGGTGCAGAGTGATCGGTTCGGGCGTGGTGTGTTTGAGCGGGTAGGCCCAGGCCCCCTCGACCCCGGTGGTGCCAAGGTTGACGCCTGCCAGCCCGAGAACCTCCCAGATCTGGCGACAAAAGCTGCTGACTGACGTTTTCCCGTTGGTCCCGGTCACTGCCACCACCGTGGCAGGATGCGCACCAAACCAAAGCGACGCGGTCTGCGCCAAGGTCTGGCGCGGGTCCTGTGCGACGATCAGCGCGACATCGCTGGCGGCCAGCACATCCGCGGCGATCCGCGCGCCTGCGCCATCGGTCAGCACGGCGACGGCCCCCATGCGCAGGGCATATTGGATGAATTCCGCGCCATGTACCTTTGCACCAGGCAGGGCGGCGAACAGACAGCCGGGAGTCACGTCGCGGCTGTCTACGGCCAGGGATGAGATGGGCACATCGCGCCCCTGTGCTGCGGTCAAACCCAGCGCCGTCAATGTCTTCATTGCGTGACCCTCTAATTCGAGGTCAGTGTTATACCGACAGGATCGCCCATGTCCACGTGTGGTCGCAGGCCCAGCAACGGTGCGACGCGGCGGATCACTTCTGCCGCGACGGGCACGGCGGTCCAGCCTGCGGTGCGGCGTGGTTCAGTGCCCGAGGTTTCAACCCCTTCATCCAGTGACAGGACCAGCACGTATTGTGGATCACTTGCCGGAAACACCGTCGCAAAGGTCGCGATCACCTTATCGTCGTAATACCCGCCGCCCGCCGCACGCGGTTTGTCGGCGCTGCCGGTCTTGCCGCCAA
The DNA here is from genome assembly GCA_017390475.1 of Loktanella sp. Taxonomy (GTDB): domain Bacteria; phylum Pseudomonadota; class Alphaproteobacteria; order Rhodobacterales; family Rhodobacteraceae; genus Yoonia. The sequence continues at coordinate 156,552 of JAFPBO010000001.1, read as the reverse complement.
CCTCGTAGCCTTCGACATCACCCATCGAGGCGGTGCCGCGCACAACTGTCTGACGCAGCATGCTGACGATGGATTCGCTGACCGCCTCGCTGATGATACGAGGCCCGGGTTCTGGAGTGGGGTTCAATAATAAAGTCGGTTCAACTTTCGTGCCGCCGTTCACCATCGCCGAATAGGCCGCCGCCAGATGCAGGGGCGAAGAGGACAAGCCGTGGCCGTAGGAAATCGTCATTGTCGAAATCTCTGACCAGTTGCGCGGCAACAGCGGCGCGCCGGTCGGTGCCTCGACCATTTCGACCGGAGTCGCTTGCAACATACCCAGCTGGCCCATGAAACTGCGCTGTCGCTCTGCACCGATCTGCATCGCGATCCGTGCTGTGCCGACGTTGGAGGATTTCACGATCACATCCGTGGCGCTGTTCTGTGCGCCGTAATTGCGGAAATCGCGGATCCGGAACCGGCCCCAGGTCAGCGGGTTGGTGGTGTCGATCATCGTATTGGCATTGATCAACCCGAGTTCCATCGCCTGCGCGACGGCAAAAATCTTGAACACTGATCCCAGCTCATAGACCCCCTGCACCGCGCGGTTGAACAGCGGGCTGTCGGATTGATCGCCGGTGGTGGCGACCTGCGGGCGATTGTTGGGGTCAAAATCGGGCAAAGAGGCCATGGCGATAATCTCGCCGGAATGGATATCCATCAACACGGCTGATGCGCCTTTGGCATTCATCAAGGACATGCCACCGGCCAGCACCTGTTCAGTGGCCGCCTGAATCGACAGATCAATCGACAATTGCAGCGGCGCGCCTTCATTCGCAGGATCGCGCAGGAAAGCGTCAAAGTGGCGTTCCACGCCCGCCACGCCGATCACCTCGGCGCTGGAGACACCTTCGCGGCCATAGCTGGCCCCGCCCAGGATATGCGCGGCAAGTGATCCGTTGGGGTAAAGCCGCATTTCACGCGGGCCAAACAGCAGGCCGGGGCTGCCGATGTCATGCACGGCCTGCATCTGTTCAGGGCTCAACTGGCGGCGCAGCCACAAGAACCGACGCTGGCCGGTGAAATCGGTGATCAGCCGGTCAACATTCATTTCAGGAAAGATCGCCGCCAGTTGCGTAGCCGTGCGCACCGGGTCCACCATCTGATGCGGATGCGCATAGAGCGAGAATGTATCGAGATTGGTCGCCAGCAGCCTGCCGTTGCGGTCGACGATATCGGCGCGCTGGCCGATGATCGGATTGCCTTCGGCGGCGGCGCGCGGCTCTTCGGGGACAGAGGAGGCCAGCGTGCCCATCCGCCCGCCGATCACGATGAAGGCGCAGAAAAACATCAGGCCCAGCAGCAGCAGCCGTCCTTCGGCACGGTTGCGCGCCTTATCCTGTGCTGCGGCATGGCGGCGGGCACGGTTTTCCGCCTCGATCATATCGGGGTTTTCACCCTTTTCGCGGGCCTTGAGGATACGGGCCAAAGGCCGCAGCGGCGTGCGCATCACAAAGGATCCTCTGCTAGGTCAATCATATCGGCGGATAACTCGATCGGGTCGGTGATCGGCATGATCGGCGGCACCGGATAGATGATCTGATCGACCGCGCCAAAGGCCTCTGGGCGCAGGGGCAGCAGGCCCAGCCTGTCAAAGTTCAGATCAGCCAGATCCGCCAGCCGGTCAGGCCGGTTCAGATAGGCCCATTCCGCGCGCAGCATCTGCAGGCGGTCATGGGCGGCACCAATATCATTGTAAAGCCCGCGCACTTCGCGGATCGCCGTCTGGGTGGTGTAATTTTCCTGATAGGCCCAGAAAGCCAGCCCAATGACCGCGAAAGCAGCGAAAACAAACAGAAACCCCCGCATCAGCGGCCCCCCTTGTTGCGCATCATCGGCATGCCCAGATCGGCGGGGTCAATATCCTGCGCCGGTGCATCGGTGCGGATCGCGATGCGCAACTTGGCCGAGCGTGACCTTGGGTTCTCTGCCAACTCTTGCGCATCCGGCCCGATGGCCTTGCGTTTTTCGACACGAAAGGCCGGTGTGATCTGTTCAACTTCCGGCGCATAGCGGTTCGCATTCGCATTGTTGCCGGACCGCGCCTGCAGGAACCGTTTGACCATCCGGTCCTCGACCGAATGAAAGGTCACGACAGCCAGTTGCCCGCCCGGTTTCAACGCGCGTTCAGCGGCCATCAGGCCCATGGCGAGTTCGCCATATTCATTGTTGACCGCGATCCGCAGCGCCTGAAATGTCCGCGTGGCGGGATGCGACTGGTTCGGTTTGGCGCGTGGCAGGCAGCCTTCGACAATTTTCGCCAGCTCGCCAGTCGTGGACAGCGGGCGGGCGGCAACAATCGCCTTGGCAATCCGTCGCGAGGCGCGTTCTTCACCGTAAAGATAGATGATATCGGCCAGTTCGGATTCTTCGGCATCATTGCACAGATCGGCGGCAGACAAGCCCGATTGCGACATCCGCATATCCAAAGGCCCGTCGCGCATGAAGGAAAATCCACGTTCGGCCAGATCAAGCTGCATCGAGCTGACCCCAAGGTCCAGCACGACGCCGTCAAGTTCCTGACCGTAGGTGTCGAGCTGTGAAAACACGCCTTCGCGCATCACGATCCGGTCACCATAATCCGCCGCCCAATCTGCCGCGAGCTCAAAGGCCAGTGGATCACGGTCCACCGCTATCACCTGATCGGCACCCGCCGCCAGCAATTCGCGGGTATAGCCGCCATTGCCGAACGTGCCATCCAGCCAGACCCCAGAAACGGGCGCGACCGCTGCGATCAGCGGTCGGATCAGAACTGGGATATGTGGGGCTTCAGACATGCGCGCCCCTATTCGTCCAGCAAGGCCAGCGGATCAAAGCCATCAGGCTTATCCGCCAGGTAGGCGGCCATAGTCTCTGACACTTCTGCATCAAAGGTATCCGCTTTCCAGATTTCAAAATGATCGCCAAGGCCGCTGAAGGTCAGTTCGCCATCCGTGATACCCAGCTTCTGACGTTGCCTGATCGGCATGACGGTGCGCCCGTCTTTATCCACATCCAGCCGGATCGACTGGCCGATGATCAGGCGGGACAAAATTTTCTTGCGCTCGGACCCACGCGGCAAGGCGCTGATCTGAGCTACGACCTGATTGAATTCAGCGACCGTGTAGCCGTGCAACTGATTTTTGAGGTGTTCGCCATACAGCAGATACATGCGCGGGGTGCGGTCCGGGGTCCATTCGGGATCGCCGGATTCGAGTACGCGACGAAAATCAGCCGGGATCGACATGCGCCCTTTGCTGTCCACCTTCTGGGTGTGTTCGCCTGTAAAACTCAGATCCACGCCCTACGTCCCTACTGCCCGCCGGAAACCACTTTCCGGATGTGAAAATGGCGGATTGCGCTGCTGCCACTGCACAATCCGCCATCCTCGTCCCATCGCTGGGTAAGTCCGACTACGCGTGCCACCTGGGGGGATGTCTGCTCGCTCACGCGCCGGATCGTTTTTGGTGCTGCCGAAGCCTGTATGAAACCTGCTTTTTGCCGGTTGGGGTTCTTGATCTGCCCCATTGTTGTCGTGTCCGGCATCACCTTGTCCCTGTTGTGCCATCACCGGCAATGGTGATCAACAACTTTTTGGGAATTCATGGAACTTGATGGGACGAAGGGTCGCCGCCAGATCGCCTTTCTGACCATATTGCCGCAAAATTTTCGTAAATATAGCGTAACGGCAAAGATCATACACCATATAAGGTACAAAACAGCATAGGCGGATTGATGCAGAAAAATCGCAGCGCTATGAAAAACCTGCCGTGACCAATGCCGACTCAGCCTGACCTGTGGCATCTCACTCGCGAAATCTCACAGATTGATTCGGAAACGTGATCGATTCCATGAAATCCCGGTCAAGCCGGGGTAATCAGCGGCTTATACATGACATAGGCCGCAACAAAGCCCTGATCAGGGTGACGGAACGCATCCGGGATCGTCCCCACAGTCGCAAATCCCAGCCGATGCCAGAGCCGTACCGCGCCCGCATTGCTGGCCAGCACAAAATTGAACTGCATCGCCAGATAACCCATGGCGCTGGCCTGATCCTGGCTGTGCAGGCACATCTGCGCGGCCAGCCCCTGCCCGCGCGCCTGCGGTGCCACGACATAGCCGCAATTGCAGATATGCGCGCCGCCCCCGGGCTGGTTGGTGCGGATATAATAAGTGCCGAGGACCCCGTCATCGGACACCGCCACATAGGTCGCGTCAGGCTGTTTCATCCAATAGGTATAGGCCGCATCCCGGCTGATCGCGGGATCAACCGCATAGGTCGTGCCTGCGCGAAACACGTCGCGCAGGATCGGCCAAAGCGCGTCAAAATCTGCCGCGACAGCTGGCCGGATCGTGATCACGCCATACCGCCATCGACAAGGCGACGGGCCAGCACCGCATAGGCATCAGCCATGGCAGAGTCACCCGCAGCAATCGGCGTGCCCGAATCGCCGGCCAGCCGCGTATCCAGATCAAGCGGCAAAGCACCCAGGAAAGGCACGCCGATCCGTTCAGCCTCGGCCGCGACGCCGCCATGGCCAAATATATGCGCCTCATGCCCGCATTTGGGGCAGATATAGGTCGACATATTCTCGATCAGCCCCAGCACCGGAGTTTTCAGCGTGTTGAACATATCAAGCGCCTTGCGCGCATCCAGCAAGGCCACATCCTGCGGTGTGCTGACCACAATCGCGCCGGTCAACTCGGTTTTCTGGCACAGGGTCAGTTGTACATCACCGGTGCCGGGCGGCAGGTCAACGATCAGCACGTCCAGTTCGCCCCAGGCCACCTGCCCCAGCATCTGCTGCAACGCCCCCATCAGCATCGGGCCACGCCAGACCACCGCCTTGGCCGGGTCCATCATTAGGCCGATCGACATCATGGTGACGCCATGAGCCTGTAACGGGATGATGGTTTTGCCGTCCGGGCTGCCGGGGCGTTTGTTCACCCCCATCATCCGTGGCTGGCTGGGACCATAGATATCAGCATCCAGCAGACCGACGCGGCGACCCTGCCGCGCCAGCGCCACGGCGAGATTGGAAGAGACGGTCGATTTCCCGACCCCGCCTTTGCCAGAGGCGATGGCCAGAATACGGTCAACGCCGCTGACCTTCACAGGGCCAGCCTGCGGTGTCGGGTGACGGCCGACCTTGAGCGATGGGGGGGCTGCCGGTTTTGACGCAGGACCATGTGCCGTCAGGATAACAGAGACGGACCCGACCCCCGGCAAGGCGCGCACGATGTCTTCGGCAGCGAGGCGCACAGGGTCCAGACCTGCGGCCTCTGTCGGGTCAGCGGCCTCGATGACGAATCGGACTTTGTCATCGTCAATCGTCAGGGCGCGCACCATGTCGCGGGTTACAATATCGCCACCACCGGGCAAGTTTATCCGCGCCAGAGCTTTCAGAATGTCGTCGCGATTCAGGGCCATCTCAGCACCTCCGTTTCAATTTCGCCAATTTTTTCATCACGTTCTGGCACGTTTTGAGCAATCCGCAAGGGGAACGGCCTGCCCGCCTAGTTTTGCAACAAAAAGATGACATTAGGTCAGCAATACTTATGCACTTTCTGCATAGCAGCATTGCCCATTCGACCATTGTGCAAGTGCAGCATCATCATACATATTGGTCACAACAGAACGGCACTACAGCCACTAAGACAGAAAAGACGAGTAGCGAAATGACAACATTCAACATCACAATCCCAGCGACGACATCTTTCGCTGAGCGCCTGTCAGGCTTCCGCGTCACTCTGGCAGACAAGCTGGCAAAGCGCAAAGTCTACATGACGACACTGCGTGAATTGCAGGCGCTGTCAAACCGCGATCTGGCTGACCTGGGCTTGTCCCGGTCCGACATCCGGTTCATTGCAATGGAAGCCGCCTACGGCAAATGAATTCTGAAATCGGATCTGCTGCCTCCTCCCTGAAAAAGCAGATCTGACCGGCCCGACCCTACCTCCTCCCAGGGCAGCGGGCCAAAATTAAGGTGGCGGCACCTACCTCCTCCCAGGTGCCGCCACTTTAAGACACAAGTTTCGGAACCGCCCACCTCCTCCCGGGTTGGAACCGATAATACCGCTGGTCACGCTCACCTCCTCCCGAGCAACACCAGCGAGGACGCGCCTTGCTTCTTCTCCTCCCGAGACGCAAGGAGGCGCTGATCATAGAGCGGTCATGCCCACCTCCTCCCGGGCATGGCCGCTTTTTTTATGTTCAATTCCGATGACGTTCCACATTCACGCAAGACAGCGGGCGACTCCGCCGGCTGAGCCGTTACTTTCCGCGCGGGGCGAACGGACGATAGGTGCCGCAGCGCGCAGCCTTGTGGCTGTGGGTGTGCCGTCAAACCGCTTGATATAGTAGCTGCCCCATGAACCCGCAGGCGTGTTGACCCAGTCACGCTTTTGATTTGTGGGGGTGAATCCGCGAAAGCTCGCCCCGGTGTCTTCGGCCGCGTAGCCTGCAATCAGCCTGGGGTCCGCCGTCGCATCCAGAAGATAGTCAATCGCTGTATGGATCGTCCTGCCTCCGGCGGAAAAGCCATATAGATCGATGCCGCGCCCTGCAGCGAGTTCCGCCGTCAACACAAGTGACGCTATGGCGACCCCCGAATAGTGAATGGCGCTGCCCCCGCGCCCGCTGTCATTCGGCAGACTGCCGTCGGAACGCATACCGCGGATGGCGGTCTGGTAAATCCGGACACCCCGCTGGATATAGGCTTCATCATCCGAGATGATCCCGTAAGCCATGGCGAAACTGCCCCAGAGATATGCTTTGTTGTCCAGCGTCCAGCGCCGCATCCACTCATTATTGCCGGTCCGGTCAACGAGGCGTTTGATCCACGCCTCGATCAACATCTGTTCGGTCGCTGAGAACAGCGCGCGATGTTCGCCATAAGCGATGACGACAGGCACCAGCGTATGCGTCGTGAAATAGACGGTCGCAGGACCGGAATCGGGTCCGTCATTCCAGTTTGTGGGCCAGCGCATCGCATCTGCCTGCGCCCATGACAGGATTGCCACGCGCAAAGCGGCCTGCGCGGTCGTCGATCCATAGGCGGCGGCACCCAGACGCCCGATTGCATCGGCATAGCCATCAAGGGCGTCGGACATCGGATCAGAGGTTGCGCCGTAATATTCCGCTTTGGGATCAACCACCAGCCAGGGCGCCGGGACCGGGCGCAACGCCACGGCACAATTTCCCAAGCCGTCATATGACATCAAGGCAACGGAAGGCGCCGGGACGCTCCGCGTGACAACCGCCGCGCCGCCAGTTTCCTGACACCCACTGGCCGAAGTGAGGACGGCCAGAAGCAGCACAGCAGTCGCGTTTTTCTTGAACGGCATCGGATACCCCTGTTCATCGGTAGAACGGCGATGCGGCCATTTTTTCCACTTGCTGATATTCTGTCAAGGATTTGTGATCAGGGCACCGGGATCAGTGATGATGATGAGCGCGAGAAAGGATCAGCCCCGCGTATCCTTGGGCGAGCCCATCACCATATAGCTGGTGATTGACCGCACATGCGGCACGGTGCCAAGGATATCTGTATGAAACGCCTTGTAGGCAGGCAAATCGGCCACCTCGACCCGCAGGATATATTCGAACGCCCCGGCGATATTATGGCATTCTGTCACCTGATCAGCGCCCTGCATGGCCCGTTCAAAACCGGTTTGCGCCGCCTTGGTATGTTCCGCCAAACCCACCGCGACATAGACGACATAGGCGCGTCCGGTTTTCGCCGGGTCAAGCCGCGCGCGATAGCCTTTGATCACGCCGCTGCGTTCCAGTTCCTGCACCCGACGCAGACAGGCAGACGGTGAAAGCCCCACCTTTTCAGCCAGCGCAAGATTGCTGATCCGGCCGTCCTGCGACAAGGCACGCAATATACTAGCGGTGATTGGATCATATTGCATCATTGATTGCACAGATATCCCATTCACGCATTATTTGGCAATTTCATTGTGCCATATACCAATTATTGTTGCGCAATGAGCTATGACATCCTGATCGCCCTTATCGGCTTTGCCTTTGCCAGTTCCGTGACGCCGGGGCCGAATAACCTGATGCTGATGGCCTCGGGTGCCAATTACGGTATGCGGCGCACGGTGCCGCATATGCTGGGCATTTCTTTGGGGCATGCTTTCATGGTCTGGATGGTCGGCGTCGTCTTGTTGCAGGTTTTCGTGACCTATCCGGTGCTGAACATCGCGCTGAAAGTGATCAGCGCCGCCTACATGCTCTGGCTGGCGTGGAAAATCGCCAATGCCGTCCCGCCAGAGGCAAAGTCGGTGACCGGCACCCCGTTTACCTTTCTGCAGGCCGCCGCCTTTCAATGGGTCAACCCAAAGGCCTGGTTCATGGCAATCACCGCAATCAGCGCCTATGCGCCGCAGGACCGCAACATCATGATCGGCGCGCTGATGGTCGCCGCAGTTTTCGCCGCGACCAATCTGCCCGCTGTCTCGGTCTGGGCCTGGATGGGCATGCAGCTGCGCCGCTGGCTTGGCACGGCACGGCGGTTGCGGGTGTTCAATATCACAATGGCGCTGCTGTTAGTGGGGTCGCTGTGGCCCATGCTGGCGGGGTAAGGCGGAAACCCGCTGGCGATCCCACGAGGACTCGAACCCCGAACCTGCTGATTAGAAGTCAGCTGCTCTATCCAGTTGAGCTATGAGACCGCTGAGCCGGGGTATGGCGCGGCAAGGGGGCGTTTGGCAAGACTGAAACAGTGTTAATGGGTCCAGACGCCGCGCCGGTTGGTGGCGAAATTCTCGCCATAGCCGCCTGGGCGGATGTTTACCTTGCGCGGTTTGGGTTCCTGCACCACGGCGTCGATACCGTGTTCGCGGGCATATTCCAGCGCGGCCTCTTTGCTGTCGAATTGCAGGCGCACCTGCGCCTGCGTATCGGCGGATGAGGTCCAGCCCATCAGCGGGTCAATCGCGCGCGGGCTTTGAGCGACATGTTCCAGCACCCAATCCCGCGTTTTGGCGGTGCCGGATGACATCGCGGTTCTGGCTGGCTTGTAGATTCGTGCGCGCATCTTTTTGCCCTTTCCTCTGTGATCTTCATATGCGCAAAAGACGGGGATTTCGCAAGCCCCGCCTATGTCGCATCAAGCCCATTCGCCTTGCCGCATGACCGGCACTACATCGCCCGTCTTGGTGATCCCGTCGATATCGACCTGGTCAGACCCGATCATCCAATCGACATGGATCAGGCTTTGGTTGCCGCCCTTTTGCTGGAGCTCATCAGCCGAATATTCAGACCCGCCGGTGATTGTATCGGCATAGCATTGCCCCAGCGCGATATGGCAGGAGGCGTTTTCGTCAAAAAGCGTGTTGTAGAACAACACTCCAGACTGGCTGATTGGGCTTGAATGCGGGACCAGTGCCACCTCACCAATCCGGCAGGCACCGTCATCGGTTTGCAGCAGGGATTTCAGCACCGCCTCGCCTTTGGTGGCGGAGGCTTCGACAATCCGCCCGGCCTCGAACCGGACCTTGATGTTTTCGATCACATTGCCCTGATGCGCCAAGGGTTTGGTCGCTGACACGATGCCATCGACCTTATAGGCGTGGGGACAGGTGAACACTTCCTCGGTCGGGATATTGGGCTGGCAGACCACGCCGTTCAGCGCGGGCGATGCGCCGCCTTTCCAGATATGCCCATCCGCCAGACCCAGTGTCAGATCGGTGCCGGGGCCGGTGTATTTCAGCGCGGCGAAATCATGGTCGTTCAGCCATTTGACACGCTTTTTCAATTCGGTGGTATGATCCGCCCAGTTTGCAACCGGATCATCGCCGTCCAGACGCGACGCGGCATAGATCGCATCCATCAGCTTGCCTTGGGCTTCTTCCACCGGCAGATCGGGGAACACCCGCGCCGCCCAACCGGCACCGGGGAAAGCGACGATGTTCCAATTCACCTCGAACCCAACGATCGGGGCCATGGCCGGTTTGGCGGCAATCGATGTGGCCTTGGACAGCCGCGCGACCTTTGCCGGGTCTTGGTCTGCCAGCAGCATCGGGTCATCGCCGGTGATGGCCATACGCGCGGCACCGCCTTTATAGGCTGCGGCCAGACCTTCGTAGAACCATGCCGGCGCGCGGTCGAAACTGGCGTCCTCGGCGTTTTCATAGCGGGCCAAGGTGATCGCCTCATCCGTAAAGAACGGCATCACGATGCCAGCGCCCGCCTTATAGGCATGCACAGTGATCGCGCGGACCAATTCGATGGCGGACAAAGGTGCGGTGATCACCAGATCCTGCCCTTTTTGCAGGTTCACGCCGGTGCGCACGGCGACTTCGGCCAGACGGTCGAGTTTCACGGGATCAATGGACATAACTTACCTCTTTTGCGTATGACGCGACCTTAGGCCAGCGGCGGCCCTTGATCCAGTGACCAAAGACAACAACTATAGGTTAACCAAAGGAATCCCCGCCATGGCCTATGCCCAGACTGACAAGTCGCCTGCACCGCAGTTTCTGTCCAATCCCGCCCCGGATGTGCGCACGCGCGACAAGATGGAAGGCGGCAAAAGATTCGTGCTGAAGACTGAATTTGAACCGGCAGGCGATCAGCCCACCGCGATTGCCGAACTCAGCGCCGGGATCATGGCGGGTGAACGCGATCAGGTGCTGTTGGGTGCGACCGGGACCGGCAAGACCTTCACCATGGCAAAGATGATCGAACAGACCCAGCGCCCGGCGATTATCCTTGCCCCGAACAAGACCTTGGCCGCGCAATTATACGGCGAATTCAAGGGGTTCTTTCCCGACAATGCCGTTGAATATTTTGTAAGCTATTATGATTACTATCAGCCAGAGGCATATGTTGCGCGGTCGGATACCTATATTGAAAAGGAATCCCAGATCAACGAACAGATCGACCGGATGCGCCATTCGGCGACCCGGGCGCTGCTGGAACGCGATGATGTGATCATCGTCGCCTCGGTCTCCTGTATCTATGGTATCGGCTCGGTCGAAACTTACGGTGCCATGACGCAGGATATCCATGCAGGTCAAAGCTATGACCAGCGCCAGATCATCGCCGATCTGATCGCCCAGCAATACAGGCGCAATGATGCGGCCTTCCAGCGCGGGACGTTCCGTGTGCGCGGCGACAGCCTCGAAATCTGGCCCGCTCACCTTGATGATCGCGCGTGGAAATTGTCGTTCTTTGGCGAGGAATTGGAAAGCATCACCGAATTCGACCCCCTGACCGGCACCAAGACCGGGATGTTCGACAAGGTCCGCATCTATGCCAATTCGCATTACGTCACGCCGAAGCCGACGATGCAGCAGGCCATTATCGGCATCAAGAAAGAGCTGCGGATGCGGCTTGACCAACTGGTCGCCGAAGGCAAGTTGCTGGAAGCACAGCGGCTGGAACAACGCACCAATTTCGATCTGGAGATGTTGGAGGCGACCGGCGTCTGCAACGGGATCGAAAACTATTCCCGCTATCTGACCGGCCGCGCGCCGGGTGAACCGCCGCCCACCCTGTTCGAATTCATCCCCGACAATGCCATCGTTTTTGCCGATGAGTCACACGTCAGCGTGCCGCAGATCGGCGGCATGTATAAGGGCGACTTTCGGCGCAAGATGACGCTGGCGGAACATGGGTTCCGTCTGCCGTCCTGCATGGATAACCGCCCGCTGAAGTTTGAAGAATGGGACGCGATGCGCCCGCAATCGGTGTTTGTCTCGGCCACGCCCGCCGCATGGGAAATGGAACAAACGGGCGGTGTTTTCACCGAACAGATCATCCGCCCCACCGGGTTGATTGACCCGATGATCGAAATCCGCCCGGTGGAAACGCAGGTCGATGATCTGCTGGATGAGGTGCGCAAAGTCGCCGCGGCTGGTTACCGCACGCTTGTGACGACGCTGACCAAACGCATGTCCGAGGACCTGACCGAATATATGCATGAACAGGGTATCCGCGTGCGCTATATGCACTCCGACATCGACACCATTGAGCGGATCGAAATCCTGCGCGACCTGCGTCTGGGCGCTTTCGACGTGCTGATCGGGATCAACCTGTTGCGGGAAGGTTTGGACATCCCCGAATGCGGGTTGGTGGCGATCTTGGACGCGGATAAAGAAGGCTTCCTGCGGTCAGAAACCTCGCTGGTCCAGACCATCGGGCGGGCGGCGCGGAATGCCGAAGGCCGGGTGATCATGTATGCCGACCGGATCACCGGCAGCATGGAACGTGCGATGAACGAAACCGAACGCCGCCGGACCAAGCAGTTGGCCTATAACGAAGAACACGGGATCACCCCGACGACGGTGAAGAAGAATGTCGAGGATATCCTCGCCGGACTTTACAAAGGCGACGTGGATATGAACCGTGTCACCGCCAAGATCGACAAGGGCCGCGGTGGCGGCAATATCCAGACAGTCATCGACGGCATCCGCACCGATATGCGCAAAGCCGCCGAGAACCTCGAATTCGAAGAAGCGGCGCGGTTACGTGATGAATTGAAACGTCTGGAGGCCGTCGAACTTGCCATCGCCGATGATCCGCTGGCGCGGCAACAGGCGGTGGACAAGGCGGTCGACGACGCCTCCCGCGCGTCAGGGCGTAGCACCGGCGGACGTGGCGGGATGCGCGGCGGGAAAAGCCGGTATGGCGGGAAAAAATAGGGTGCGCCTTCGGGCGGACCTTACAATCACGTCCCGCAACTTTTACAGAACGCCGTGACTTGCGGCGCGATGAAGGCCAGAAAATCGGGGTCGTTGAACGCACCATCGGTCATTTTCTTGGGTGCCTGAGGCACCACAATTTCCTGCCCCGGATGCAGATGGGCCAGCATCCCGTTCAGAATATATTTCAGATGCGCCTGCGCGCGCACCCCACCCAAAGCGCCCCCTGACACGCTGATGATCAGGCAGGGCTTGCCCACAAACACCGAGGCATAGGCAGGCCGCGAGGCCCAGTCGATGGCGTTTTTCAGCACGCCGGGGATGGAATAATTGTACTCCGGCGTGACAAAGATCAGCCCATCAGCCTTGGCGATCTTTTGGGTGAAGGCTGCCACCTCTGCCCCACCGTCATGGTCGGCGTTGTAATGCGGCAATGCACCGATATCTGCCGTGGCCTGCGCGACCCCTGCGGGCAGATTGTCCAATACGGCGCGCAAAACTGCTTTTGATGATGATGCCACCCGCAGGCTGCCTGCGATGCCCAAGATTTGTGTCATGTCGTTCTCCTTGTCAGCCACGCGCGAGCCATGTCGCGATAGAAGGGAAGGCAATGATGATCACCAGCGTCAACAGCATCGCCAGAACAAAGGGAAACGCCCCGCGAAAGATCTGCCCGACCTTGAGATTGGGGTCATTCATCGCCGATTTGATCGTATAGACCGATAAGCCAAAGGGCGGCGTCAGCAATCCGATCTCGACCGCGATGACGGTGATCACGCCGAACCAGATCAGGTCAAACCCGGCGGCAGATGCCACAGGCAACGCGATGGGCAACAGGATCAACATGATCGAGATTGAATCGATGATGAAACCCAGCACGATGACCAAAGCGACAAAGACGAACAGAAACCCATAGGGTCCTAATGGGCCTGACAGGAACATATCCGCCGCGACCCGTGGCAGGCCCGACATCGCCAACATCCTGCTAAAGAATGTCGCGGCCATGATCAGGAATAGGACCGATACAGTGATCTGCCCGGTCTCCACCAACAGACCCCAGAATGTGCGCGGGTTCAGCGACCGCCGCGCGAGCGCGATGATCAGCGCACCTGCGGCACCGACGGCACCGGCCTCTGTCGGGTTGAAGAAACCGGAATAAAGCCCGCCCAGGACCAGGCCCATCAGGGCGAGGATCGGGACGAATTTACCCGCCATCTGGACCCCTGACAGGCGTTCAATCTCGCTTGATGTGGCGAGTGGTTCGAAAACGAAGTCGCGCCGGAAGGTTGCCAGCAGGACGATGGTGACCGAAAACACCAGCGCCAGCAGGATACCCGGCAGGATACCCGCAAGGAACATGCGCCCCACCGATTCCTCGGCCAGCACGGCATAGACGATCATCAACAAAGATGGCGGGATCAGCATCCCCAGCACCGATGATCCGGCGACGACACCTGTGGCGAATTCCTTGCGATAGCCGTGCCGCAGCATTTCCGGCACCGCCACCCGGGAAAAGACCGAAGCCGAAGCAATAGACACCCCGGTGATCGAGGCAAAGACAGCATTGGCGAATACCGTCGCCACGCCCAGCCCGGCGCGGACCCGCCGCATAAGGTGCTGGAAGACGTCGAACGTATCCTTCCCAACACCTGATATCGTGACCAGCAGCCCCATCAGCACGAAAAGCGGCACCACCGCATAAAGATATTCGCGCAGTGAATCATTGGCGACAGCGCCTGCCATGCTCATCGCGACGGTGTCATTGCGCAACAGCGTGACGCCGCCGAAGGACACGATCAACATGCCGATCGCGATGGGCATGCCCAGAATGATCAGCCCGATCAGCAGGGCGATAGCCAAAAGCCCGATTTCAAGCCCGGTCATTTTGTGGTCCTTGTATCACGATGCGCAGCGCGCCCAGCAGTTGCAGGATGAATTGCAGCCCGCCGATGACCATGCCCGCCAGAATTGCCGCGCGAAACGGCCATGTCGGCAAGGTCATGACGCCGGTGACGCCGATAAACTGGTTCGCGCCGATATCCCGCGTCAGCAGGTTGAGCGTAGCCAGCGCCATCACCCCGATCATCCAGATACCCGCCAGATCAAAAATCGCGCCCAGCGCAGCCCCCTTGCGCGGATGTTTTTCGCAAAAGCCGGAATAGAACACATCCGCTCGCGCCAGCCGGTCATGCCGGATCGTTGTCGCCAGTTGCAGATAGACGATCATGACGACCATCAGCGCGCCAAGTTCCGATACCAAAGGCAGCGATGATCCCATGATATTGCGCGACAGCACATCGGCGCAGATCACCAGCATCAGCGCCACGATCAGCAGCGACCCGAGCGCGCCCAGACCATCCACCAGCGCACCCCAGGCACGCGCAATCAAAGGGGTGCGCGCCCCGTCGTCAGGGCGCGCGTTTTGGTTATATTCGGCCATTGTGGCGGATCACTCTGCCGACCAGTCACGCGCGGGCATCTCACCCCCGGCGCGCAGACCGTCCATATAGGCCGCAAGGAAATCCGCCGCTGGCAGGCCGCGACCGTCATTTTCCGCCGCCCATTCACCGGCCAGATTTGGCAAAGCATCGACCCAGGCCTGACGCTCTGCCGGGTCCATTTCGACGATGGTCACCGGTGTGCTCTGATCAGCCCCCAAGGTGGCGATCTGTTCCATCGCGACTTCGGGACGGTCCATCATATCCTGCGCATGGGCTTCGGAATAATAGGCACCGGCGTCCAGCATGGCCTGCTGCACTTCTTCGGGCAGGCTTTCCCAACGGTCGCGGTTGATCGCCACGCCGCCCGAAAACACGGTGCCCATCTGCACGCGGGTCACGTAAGGAGCAACTTCATAGATGCGCGTCGGCAATGCACCCAAGGCCAGCGACAGCACGCCATCCGACACGCCAGTCTGGATATCGGTGTAGAATGTGGTCAGCGCGCCATCGACCGCACTTGCCCCGGTGCCACGCAACCATGTGCCGAGCACGCCGGGCGCGGAAATACGCATCCCGTCCAGATCGGCCAAAGTCGCGACAGGTGTCTTGGTATAAAGATCATAGCTGTCCGATGCCGTCATCCCCAGCATGACGATATTGTATTGTTCCCATTCGTTGCGGAACGCTTCGTTTTCGTTGAACAATTCGCGCATCACGCTCAACTGCACCGGCACGTTGCTGGTCGCAAAGGGCGTATAGGCGGTGACCTGCGACAAAGGCATTTTCGCGCCTTCGAGGTAGGAGAAGACCCAGCCGATATCGGTGATCCCCTGCTCGACCGAGGTCAGCGTGGCATTGGCGCGGTAGAGCGTGCCGCCGAACGCCTCATCCCATGAAATCTCGTAATTGCCCGCTTCGGCCAGAATGCGGTCAGTTTCAGCCATAAAATGGGTCTGGATCATGCCGACCCATGGGATCGTCGTCGGGTGACTGGAGGCCACCGTCAGCGAGATGGTTTCTTGCGCTGCGGCAAAGGATGGCAGTGCCAGAATTGCGGCAATCGCCGTGGTGCGTAGATGTTTCATGAATTCCTCCCTTGGAAATGAATGACCTGCCCTCCCGGCAGGCCGGTTAATCAGCCAGCCTTGCGTTTGGCCAGTTCGTCGCGGATCGCGGCACCGTGTTCATCCAGAACCGGTGGCGCGATCACCCCCAGTTCCGGTGTGCCGTCGAAATTGTAAGGCGCGCGGACGGTGGTGAACTTACCCATCTCCGCGTGATCGGTGGAAACCGCGATTTGCAGATGCTGGGCTTGCGGGTCTTCCAGCGCCTCATCCGCATCATAGGCGGGGGAATATGGCACTTCCTCGGCCTCGAATCTTTCGCACCATTCATCGCGTGTGCGGGTCTTGAAGACAGGCGCAAGGATGTCGATCAGATCATCCTGATGCTTGATCCGCTCCAACCGTTCTGAGAAGCGCGGATCATCCAGCAATTCTTCCTTCCCGGTGGCGCGGAGCATCCCTTCCCAGAACTTCGTGGGCGATGACATATGGAAAGCGATCCATTTTCCATCGCTGCATTCAAACGTATAGCTTTGCGACACGACCGGGCGCGACAACGGGCCCATCACCTCGCCCACGCTGTAATAATGGGTAAAGCTGTCGAGGTTGAAATGGCACATTGCCTCAAGCATCGAGATATCGAGGCGACGCCCCGTCCCTGTCCCGCCCCGTTCGATCAGCGCCGCCATGATCCCCATCGCGGCATATTGCCCAGTCATTGCATCGGCGAGCGCAGGCCCGATCACGCGCGGATTGGTCGGCGGTGTCACTAGCCGCAGAAAACCGGACGCCGCCTGCGCGACAGTATCATAGGCAGGACGATCCCGCGCCGGGCCGGAAGTGCCGAAACCCGAAATCGCGCAATAGATCAGATCAGGGCGGATCTTGCGCAGATCAGCCTCGCCCGCGCCAAGCTTTTCGGCGACGCCGGGGCGGAAGTTCTGGATGAACACGTCTGCCGTGGCAATCAGGTCCTGAAACACCGCCAGATCGTTAGCGTCGCGGGTATCCAGCGCGATCGACCGTTTGTTGCGGTTATAGGTCTGGTAATGCGGGCTGTAGAGCCCCCCCTTGAACGCGCGGAACGGATCACCGGTGCCGGGGCGTTCGACCTTGATCACGTCAGCGCCGAGGTCGGCCAGATGCATCGCGGCGGCGGGGCCAGTGATATAGGTGCCCATTTCGACGACGCGGATGTTTTTCAAAATCTTGACCATGGGATCAGCCTTTCTGCGCGTCTTTGCCATCATAGGAAATGGCAAGATCGGCGTTGTGGGACAGGATAAACCCGATGGACCGGCGCGATTCTTCCAGCAAATGCGCGGCCAGACCACCGGCGCGGGCGACCAAAGGCACCGCCTTCAGCGCATCGACCGGCCAGCCTGCGTCAAGGATCACCGCAGGGATCGCGCCGGATACATTGACCGGCAGCGGGCGGTTGATGATTTTCGGGGCATGTTCGCCCAGCAGGCGCAGGATGCCGACATAGCGGCCTGACACCTCGTGTTCGTCACACAACTCCATCAGGCGCAATGCGCGCGGGTCGCCTTCGGAATGTTGCGGATGGCCTAGCCCCGGCACTTTGGCGCGGCGGGCTTTCAGGGCTTCAAGCGCCTCGATCACCGCAGCTTCATCGCCTTTGCCGTCCTTGTCAGCGGCGACGCGAATCTCTTCCAGAAACCGCCCTGCCACTTCCGTCGATCCGGCGACGACCGTACCCATGCCCAACAGCCCCGCCGACATCGCGCCCTGCCATGCCTCGGGTGCGGCGGCCAAAGTCATGCGTGCGGCCTGCACGCTGGGGACAAGGCCGTGTTCAGCGATGGCGACAAGGCAGGCATCCAGCATGGCGCGTTGTTTAGGTGCCGGCTTTTCGCCCAAGACCAGCAGCCAGAAATATTCGGTAAAATCGATCTTGCCGATCAGATCATTGCACAGGTCAAGGCCGCGCACGGTGATCGATTCCGCATCCGAAGTGCAGATCGCGGTAAAGGCTTGATCGGTCTTCCCAATTCGCATGGCTGTTCCTTTTTTCGCTAGGCGCATAAATTTTCTCTTGCCGTAAGATACGACATGAAATAATCTTCCGTCAACCCCGCTGTTGCGGGATGTTTTATGTCTTTGGGAGGACGCTATGGATAAGCTTAATCAATTCACCCTGACCGAGGCGGTGAAGGAGTCGTTCAAGACCGAGGAAGGCACGCGGTTCAAATTCCTGCTCGAATCTTTCATCGACCACCTGCATGATTTCACCCGCGAGACGAACCTGACACACGCCGAATGGATGGGCGTGCTGAATTTCATGTATGATTGCGGCAAGATTTCCACGCCGGAGCGGCATGAATTCATCCTCGCCTCTGACGTGCTGGGGTTCTCGGCGCTGGTCGATATGATCAACACACGCGGCGGTGGCACCGAAGGATCGAACCTTGGGCCGTTTTATCTGGATGATGCGCCGGTCAAGGCACTTGGTGCCGATCTGGCGACAGACCGCGACGGTGTGATCATTTTGGCCAAAGGTGTCGTGCGCGACATTCTGGGCAAACCGCTGGCCGGTGCCATCGTGGATACCTGGCAGGCCGATGGGTCTGGCACCTACCCCATTCAGGAACAGGAACGCGGGCAGGACAAACATGATCTGCGCGGCAAGTTCACCACCAATGAAAAGGGTGAATATTACTACACCACCGTGTTGCCGAAACCCTATACCGTGCCATTCGACGGGCCTGTCGGTGACCTCATGCGCGCAGGTAAGCGGCATCCGTGGCGCGCGGCCCATCTGCACTACATCCTGCGCGCGACCGGCTACCGCGATATCACGACTGAGGTTTTCTTTGAAAACACCGAATATGTGGATAACGACGCGGTTTTCGGTGTGCGCAAATCCTTGATCACTTCGCTGAAACCTGTGAAAAAGGGACAGGATCTGGGTCTGCCGCTGGAACGCACGCCCGATGCCATGTTTGAATTCGATTTCGTCCTGTCACCGGAATGATCCCGCTGGCTTTGCAAGAGGTTGCGGTGACAGACAGACCATCAGAATTTGTCGAAGCCCTGGCCAATGGGATGCGGATTCTGGAAAGTTTCGACGTCTCGCATAATGAAATGACACTCAGCGAGGTTGCGCGCCGCGCTGATCTGACCCCCGCGACAGCGCGGCGCAGCCTGATCACGCTGGTCACGCTGGGCTATGTCGGGCAGGTCGGCAAACGGTTTCATCTGACACCCAAAGTGATGGGTCTTGGCTCGGCCTTCTATTTCGCCGCTGGCATTGATCAGGCATTCCAGACCGAATTGCGCGCCTTGGTCGAATTGTTCGGTGACGCCAGTTCAGTCGCCAGCCTGCAAGGCCATGACGTGCTCTATGTTGCGCATTACTCGCAGCAACGTGCGCGCCGCGCCTCTGCCGTGGTGGGCGCGCGTTATCCGGCACATGCCACGTCTTTGGGCCGCGTTCTGCTGGCGGGCCTGCCCGACGCAAGGCTGGACGCCTATTTCGCGGAGGTGCAGCCCGTCAGCCTGACCAGTCGCACCGTAACCAACCGAGATGAATTGCGCCGACTGGTCTACCGGGTACGCGAACAGGGCTTTGCCACCACGGTGGATGAACTGGATTACGGCGTTACCGCGCTGGCCGTGCCGATCCGCGGCGCGCAGGGGCAGACGGTCGCGGCGCTGAATTCATCCGGCTATAGCGGGCAGGTCACGCCGGACATATTGGTCGCAGAGCGCTTGCAAGAACTGCGCGCGGCGGCGTCCCGGCTCAGCCAGAATATCGCCCGCAATCCGGTGCTTGAATCCACTCTGTCAGCCTGAGGCCAACTGCCGGGGCTGACTGAATTTACCTTGAACAGACAGCGAATTATTTTTCGCAAAGCGAAACATGGAAAGGGAGGAGACCCCATGTGTAGACTCTGCAAGACCAATGCCGTGCATATGCCCGCCGGTGAAGGCAACCCGTCACTTCGGCCAAACCGCAAACACCAGCCCATGCCGCAGGGCATCGGCGCGCCGGGACGCAGGACGCTGATCAAGGGCGGCTATGTGCTGTCGATGGATGATGCGGTCGGTAATTACACCAAAGGCGATGTGCTGATCGAAGGGTCCAAAATCCTTCAGGTCGGCGCGGATATCGACGCGGGCGATGCCGCTGTCATAGACGCGACCGGCCATGTCGTCATGCCCGGCTTCATCGACACCCATCACCACCAGTTTGAAACCGCCTTACGCGCTTTTCTTGCCGATGCAGTGCTGATGAATGATGGCCGTCCAGGGGGTGAGTTCAATTATTATGAGATGATCCTGCAGAAATTCTCGATGCTCTACAGCCCCGAGGATGTCTATATCAGCGAACTCTTCGGCGGCTTGTCGCAGCTGGATGCAGGTGTGACCACGGTGATGGATGTCAGCCAGATCCACCACAGCCCCGAACATTCCGATGCGGTGGTCAAAGCGTTACATGACACGGGCCGCCGCGCCGTGTTCGGCTATTTCGAGGGCTGGGGCGAAAAGGCGCAATATCCAAACGATGCCGCCCGCCTGCGCAAGGAACATTTTTCCAGCGATGACAGCCTGCTGAGCATGGTCATGGGCGGCGAGATTTATCTGCCGGGTTATGAGGAAAGCTGGCGGATCGGGCGTGAACTGGGCCTGCCGATTGCCCTGCATGTCGTCGGCACCTTCGGGATGGCCCCGACCTTTGATGCTTTGGCGACGGCGGGACAGTTCGGACCTGATAATATCTTTATCCACATGACCGGCATGTCCGATCTGGCATGGCAACATGCGGCAGATGCAGGCGCGCATGTGTCGCTGTCGGTTCCGATTGAAATGCAGATGCGCCACGGTACGCCGCCGACGCAGAAGGTGCTGGATATGGGGATGACGGCGTCACTGTCCACCGATGTCGAATGCACGATGACGGCGGATATGTTCACGCAGATGCGCAGCCTGATCACCTCGCAACGCATGTTCTGCAATGAAAAGGCGCTGTTGGGCGAAGACTACCCGCAACTTCTAAGCGCGATGGATGCGATCCGATTTGCTACGCTGAACGGGGCCAAGGGGCTGCGGCTGGACCATAAAACCGGCTCGCTGACGCCGGGCAAAGAGGCGGATATCATCCTGCTGGATGCCAATGCGCTGAACGTGGCACCCCTGAACCATGTGGCTGGGGCGGTCGTGACGCTGATGGAACGGTCCAATGTGTCCACCGTGATCTGCGCCGGACAAGTGCGCAAATGGCAGGGCGAATTGCTGGGTCATGACATCGACGCTTTACGGAGCAAACTGGAGACCAGCCGCGACGGGCTATTCGCTGCCGCCGGGATCGAACAGAACCTGTTCCGCTGATCACAGGGCGCGGGCTGCCTCGGTCGCCCGCGCAGCGTCACGTTTTTGCAGCCCGGCCTGGCGAATGATCTCGCCCAATTTTGCCAATTGGTTCGACAGCGGATTGGTGTTGCGCCAGATCAGCCCGATACTGCGCTTTGGGGCCGGATCGGAAAAACGCGCGACACAAATTCCTCCTGCCCTTTGTTCCAGATTCATTGCAATTTCGGGGATAAGTGTCACCCCCAGCCCCGCGCCGACCATCTGCACCAGCGTAGACAGCGAACTGCCTTCCATCACCTGACGCGCCTGTACCTGGGTGATGTCGCAGAACGACAGCGCCTGATCGCGGAAACAATGCCCTTCTTCCAGCAACAACAGCCGCATGGATTGCAGGGATTTCGGGCTGGGCACTTTTCTGTCAGCCTCGGACAGCGGGCGAACCAATACAAAATCCTCCTCGAACAAGGCCAGTTCGCGCAGGTTGGGTTCAGAGATCGGCAGCGCCACGATAGCCAGATCAAGCCGCGCCTCCAGCAGGTCGTTGATCAATGCATTGGTCACGGATTCGCGCAGTTCCAGCGTCACGCCCGGATAATCCCGCGCCAACCCCGCCACGATATCGGGCAACAGGTAAGGCGCAATCGTCGGGATGATTCCCAGCCGCAACGCCCCCGACAAAGGCTCATCCGATGCGCGCACCAGATTACCAAGCTCTTCGACACCCGCCAAAATCTGGTGCCCTTTGCGCAAAAACTCTTCACCCGTCGCGGTCAGATGCACTTTGCGCGACCCACGCTCGACCAGCGGGGTGCCAAACATATTTTCCAACTCCTTGACCTGCAAGGACAAGGCCGGTTGCGAGATTGCACAGGCATCTGCCGCCCGACCGAAATGCTGGTGCTTGGCCAAAGCCGCGAAATAACGCAGTTGTTTCAAGGTCACGTTTATCATAATCCCTACTTATCGAAATTCATAATTTATTCAATTGGAATTTATGAAAGGACTGCGGTAAGGCATCAACGTAATCAAACTGACATGACCGCATGTCAGCCTGATCCGAAACAAGGAGAAGACGATGATGGACGGAAATAACGTAAATACCAGCGGTGGCTGCCCGGTGATGCACGGCAGCAACGCCGAAGTCAAAAACGGCACCGCGGCCAAATGGTGGCCAAACGGCCTCAAGCTTGAAATCCTGCACCAGCATGGCGCGCGGTCCAACCCGATGGACCCAGATTTCAATTTCCGTGAAGCCGTAAAATCGCTCGATTATGAAGGCGTCAAAGCTGATCTGCACGCGCTGATGACCGACAGTCAGGATTGGTGGCCAGCCGATTGGGGCCATTACGGCGGCCTGTTCATTCGTCTGGCATGGCATTCGGCCGGGTCCTATCGGCTGGGCGATGGCCGTGGCGGTGCCGGCACCGGCAATATCCGTTTCGCACCACTGAATTCCTGGCCTGACAACGCCAGCCTCGACAAGGCCCGCCGCCTGCTGTGGCCGATCAAAAAGAAATATGGCAATGCCTTGTCCTGGGCTGATCTGATCATTCTGTCGGGCACGGTAGCTTACGAATCCATGGGCCTGAAAACCTTCGGCTTCGGCTTTGGTCGCGAAGATATCTGGGGCCCGGAAGAAGACATCAACTGGGGTCATGAATCCATGTTGATGGCAGGCACCGACGAACGTGTGACCGATATCAACGATGCCAATTCGATGTATGACCCGCTGGCCGCATCGCATATGGGCCTGATCTATGTGAACCCCGAAGGTGTGAACGGTAATCCTGACCCGGCACTGACCGCGCAATATGTCCGGATGACATTCCTGCGCATGGCGATGAATGATGAGGAAACCGCCGCCTTGACGGTTGGTGGCCACACGGTCGGCAAATGCCACGGCACCCTGCCCGATACCGTGATCGGTGTCGCACCCGAAGGTGCCGGTGTGGCAGCAGGCGGTTTTGGCTGGGACAATCCCGCTTTTGATGGCAAGGCGAACACCGCCCATACATCCGGCCTTGAAGGCGCATGGACCACGAATCCGACGCAATGGGATGACGGATATCTGAAACTGCTGTTCGGCTTTGAATGGGAATTGAAGAAATCCCGCGCTGGCGCGTTCCAGTGGGAACCTGTGAACCTGCCGGACGAGTTGAAAGTACCAGATGCTTCCGACCCCAGCATCAAGCACAATCCGATCATGACCGATGCCGATATGGCAATGAAGGTCGACCCGATCTATCGCGAGATTTGTGAAAAGTTCCACAATGATCCCGCCTATCTGGCCGAAACCTTCAGCCGCGCTTGGTTCAAACTGACCCATCGCGACATGGGGCCAAAGGTCAATTACTATGGCCCAGACGTCCCGTCAGAAGATCTGATCTGGCAGGACCCCGTGCCTGCAGGCAATACCGGCTATGACGTCGAGGCTGTAAAATCCGCCATCGTCGCCAGCGGCCTGACCGGTGCCGAAATGATCGCAACGGCATGGGACAGCGCGCGGACTTTCCGCGGATCGGACAAACGCGGCGGCGCCAATGGCGCGCGCATCCGTCTGGCCCCGATGAAGGATTGGGAAGGCAATGAACCGGCCCGTCTGGCCAAGGTTCTGGGAACGTTGGAGCCGATTGCGACACAACATGGCGCATCGCTTGCCGATGTGATCGTGCTTGCGGGCAACGTCGGCGTGGAACAGGCGATCAAAGCCGCCGGTCACGATATGGCCGTGCCTTTCGCGCCCGGTCGTGGCGACGCCAGCGATGAGCAGACCGATGGTGAAAGCTTTGCCTCGCTGGAGCCATCTTCGGATGGATTCCGCAACTGGCATATGGAGGCGGTGCAATCCAGCCCCGAGACCATGATGCTGGACCGCGCGCAATTGCTGGGTCTGACTGGCCCGGAAATGACTGTGCTGGTGGGTGGCCTGCGGATGCTGGGCACCAACCACGGTGGGTCCAAACATGGCGTGTTCACCGACCGTGAAGGGCAGCTGACGAATGATTTCTTCGTCAATCTGACCGACATGGCCTATAGCTGGCACCCCGTCGCAGACGGTACGTTTGAACTGCGTGAGCGTAAAACAGGTGCAGTGAAATGGACCGCGACCAGCGCCGATCTGGTGTTCGGGTCCAATTCGATCCTGCGCGCCTATGCCGAAGTCTATGCGCAAGATGACAACCATGAAAAGTTCCTGCGCGATTTTGTTGCCGCATGGACAAAGGTGATGAACGCAGATCGTTTCGATCTGGCCGCGTAAAAGCAAAGGTCCGGGCAGTTTGGTCTGCCCGGACCCCTTCGATATACATTTCCGCTATATCAGGATCGCTGATCCACTCGCGACAAAAAGGTTTCGCCCTCTATGTCGCAATGTGCGGTGTACAATCCGGCCAATACCGCGCAACCGCCTTGGCAGGCGTCAGCGGCGGTCCTGATCAGCCTGCAACATCACTGTGTTATCGTCCCCCAGATCAGCGCGGACCGCGTCAATCTCGGCGCGCAGCGCATCATATTCCTGCATCTTACGGATCAGAAAACGCTGGGTCAGCCGCGCCTTTTCAGCAAGGCCCTTGGGCGTCAGCACATAGGCATAGCGGCGTTTGTCTGCGGCGGCGGTAAAATTGCCAAGCTTCAGCAGACCCTTTTCCACGAGCGCCGTCAGCACATAATGTACCCCCCCGGTGCTGACACCGACCGCGCGGGCCAGCTCCCGCTGCGACAATTCTGGGTTTTCCTGCAACAGACGCAGGATGCGGAACTGAACATCTTCGCGGAGTTTGTCGCGTTCACTGGACATATATCTGCTACTTTCTGGCAAACTGACGCAGGCGGCTGACCGCGACACCATTACAATTGGTTAGACGGGTGAAATTAACTGTCCCACCCCCCCGGTGCAACCCGCAATGCGCCCGGCAGCTTGGCCGTAATGCCGGGCGCAGGAGTTCAATAAACCGTCGCAAATTGCGCCGGGGCCATTGACGGCAATACCCGGATATCGACCCCGTGGCGCACCCGCCGGTGCAGGTCGATGACATCATGATCCAACAAGCGAATACAGCCCGAGGACACCGCCTTGCCCAGATATTCCGGCTCGCAAGCGCCGTGGATCCGGTACAGCGTATCTTCGCCGTTCTGGAATAGGTACAGCGCGCGTGCGCCCAACGGGTTGCCCGGCCCTGGATCCATACCGCCATTGGCCACCGAATAGGGTTCCAGCTCTGGCTGGCGCGCGATCATGGTTTCGGGCACCCGCCAGCGTGGCCAGCTGCGGCAGAATTGCAGCCGCGCGGTGCCATGCCAGGAAAAGGCATCAGCACCGGTCCCGGCCCCGTAACGCATGGCGCGGCCGTTCTCACCGATCAGATGCAGATATCCTGCATCAGGATCGACAATGATCGTGCCGACGGCGTCACCCGGAAACGGATTGTCGACCTCTTGCCGCCACAACCTTGGTGGGACAACATTTTCCGGCACCGCCGGGATCGGGAATGGTTCATCGGTAATCGCACCGTAATGTGCGGGCAACAGCGGCAAAAGCGGTACCTGTGGCAATGGGGGGCCGGGGTCCGGCGTGGCTGGGTGCTGCGGTGAAATCCCGCAAGCCGACAGCACAGCAGCGGTGCCCCCGGACAAGAGGCTGCGTCGCGTGATCATAGGATCTTCCTTATTGGCTGATAATCATGGATTGCCGCGCAAACACGCGGTGGCGATGATCAGCCTTGCCGCGGCGGGTGCAGTGGCCCGCTGGCGGTAATGCCCTGTGGCAATACGACCCCGGCAAAGAATACCATATCAAGGACCCTTCCATCCGCAGCAAAAGCGGCGGTCCGGTGCCAGAGCTTATCGGCCCCGCAGGATATACCGGCCAGAACCGCGATCCGGCAGCGTTTGGTCTTGGGCAAAAGGGTCGGTTCCTCTGCCCCGGCCCGAAGCTGCGGCACATCAGTGCCTGCATCAACCGCCTGATGCTGCGGCAGATGCGCGACAGCAGCCACAGCATTGGCCCCTGCGCCCCAGGGCAGCATCACCAGCACAAGACAATGGATCAACAAGATGCGCAAAAACGTCATGCGCCCATCGCTAAAGCGGCCGGTGCCAAAGCGCAACGCGCATAGCCCCGCCCGGCTGTCAATTCTGCGCGATAGCGGTATCAGCGGGTCATACGCATCGACAGCAGCACAGCGCTGCAACAACCGCCAACGACCGCAACCGTTGCATTTCCTTTGCGGCACCGGTGCTTGTCTGCGGTCCCGGCAGCCCCCACATCATGTGGTGGAACCGGCTGGCATCATTGTCTGATCCGGGGCCAGAACATGTTTACTGAAAGCACTCCATGACACAGACCACGCTATTTGAACCCTATACATTAGGGGAAATCCCGCTTGCCAACCACATCGTGATGGCCCCGCTGACACGTAACCGCGCTGTTGCCGGCATGGTGCCCAGTCCTGATGCGGCGACCTATTACGCACAGCGTGCCACTGCCGGGTTGATCATCGCCGAAGCCTCGCAGATTTCGCAGCAGGGTCAGGGCTATCAGGATACGCCGGGGATCTACTCTGACGCCCAGATCGCAGGCTGGCAGGCCGTCACATCAGCGGTCCATGCCGCCGGCGGCAAGATTTTCCTGCAATTGTGGCATGTCGGTCGGATTTCCCATGTCGATCTGCAAAAAGACGGTGCAGCCCCGGTTGCCCCATCGGCGATCCGGGCCGAAGGCAAGACGTTCGTGAACAACACCTTTGCCGATGTGTCAGAGCCACGGGCTCTTGATCTGGATGAATTGCCCGGGATTGTCGCGGATTTCCGCAAAGCCGCAGCCAATGCCATCGTCGCCGGTTTTGACGGTGTCGAAGTCCATGGCGCGAACGGCTATCTGCTGGATCAATTCGCCAAGGATGGTGCCAATCATCGCGATGATGCCTATGGCGGATCAATCGAAAACCGTGCCCGGCTGATGCTGGAAGTCGCAGCCGCCGTGGCCGAAGAGATCGGCGCAGGACGCACCGGAATCCGGCTGTCACCGGTATCGCCCGCCAATGGCATCAGCTGCAGCGACCCACAGGCGCAGTTTGATTACATCGTGCGCGAACTGGACAAGCTGAACCTTGTCTATCTGCATGTGATCGAAGGCGCGACTGGCGGACCCCGCGACAACGCAGCATTTGATTATGCCGCTTTGCGCGCTGCTTTCCGCAATACCTATATCGCCAATAACGGTTTCGATCTGGCACTCGCTACACAGCAGATCGCCGCGTCAAAGACAGATCTGGTCGCTTTTGGCCGGCCGTTCATTGCCAACCCCGATTTGGTCGCGCGCCTGAAAACTGGGGCTGCGCTGGCAGAGCCGGATCAGTCAACGATGTATGGTGGCGGGGCCAAAGGCTATATTGATTACCCGGCGCTGAACTAAGACGACGGAACGAAGGGCGGTCCTGACAGACCGCCCTTTGCCTTCTTCACAGATTGCCCGCCGCCATTTCGCTGGCAATGTGATCGGCCTGCCGGATCGCCAGGGCCACAATTGTCAGGGTCGGGTTTTCTGCGGCCCCGGTGGTGAACTGGCTACCGTCAGAGACGAACAGGTTCGGCACATCATGCGCCTGCCCCCATTTGTTGACCACACCATCGCGCGGATTTTCCGACATCCGGTTGGTGCCAAGGTTATGCGTTGACGGATAAGGCGGCGTCGGGAACACCCGTGTCGCCCCGACCGCACGATAGATCGCCATGCCCTGCTGATAGGCATGATTGCGCATGGCGATGTCATTGGGGTGATCGCTGAAATGCACATTCGGCGATGGCAGGCCGAACTGATCCGGCTGGTCACGGTTCAGGGTGATACGGTTGGTTTCCTGCGGCATATCCTCGCCCATGATCCACATTCCGGCCATGTTTTCATAGCTGTCCAATGCGGTGGTAAACTCGCGCCCCCAGCCACCTGGATCTAGGAAAGCCGCCATGAACGGCAGACCCAGCGCCAGGGTCTCCAGCTCATAACCGGCCACAAAGCCGCGTGACGGATCGTGCCGCGCCTCGTCCTGAACGATGCCTGCCATCGTTGTGCCACGCCACATTTTCACCGGCTTGTCAAAAACCCCGTAGACCGATCCGGTCACGTGCCGCATATAGTTGCGCCCGACCTGACCAGATGAATTGGCCAGACCATCCGGGAACATCTCGGATGCGGAATTCAGCAGCAGGCGCGGGCTTTCGATTGTATTGCCTGCGACACAGACGATCCTGGCCATCTGGGTCTGCTCGACCCCGTCAGCATCAAAATAGACCACGCCCGTGACCCTGCCGTCATCGTCATGCAGGATCCGCGCTGCATGGGCCCGTTCGCGAACCTCCAGATTGCCGGTGGCTTCGCCTTCGGGGATTTCGGTATAGGCGGTGGACCATTTCGCACCCCATTTGCAGCCCTGAAAGCAGAAACCAGTCTGCTGGCAGGCCATGCGCGGCCCGTCATCATTGGACTGAATCGCCATGCGCCCGGTATGGACCTCTGTATAGCCCAATTCCAAAGCACCCTTTTCCAGCACTTTGTAATTGTTGTTGCCCGGCAAGCCCGGACGACCACCTGTCAGGGTGACGCCCATCTTTTCTTCGGCCAGATCATACCACGGTGCCATTTCGGCCCCGTCGATCGGCCAGTCCAGCAGATTGGCCCCATCCACACGCCCATAAGATGACAGCGCCTTCCATTCATGGTCTTGAAACCGCAGACTGGCACCGGCCCAATGGGTCGTGCTGCCGCCGACCGCCTTGACGATCCACGTCGGCAGACCGCTGAAATCGCGGGCAACACGCCAGTCGCCGCTGGTGGTACGTTTGTCCAGCCAGGCCAGCTGGCCAAAACTGTCCCATTCATCATTGATATAATCCTGCGGCAAATACCGACCGCCTGCTTCCAGCGCGACAACCTTGACACCTTTTTGTGCCAGCTCATTGGCCAATGTGCCGCCACCTGCACC
Organism: Loktanella sp.; assembly: GCA_017390475.1. Classification (GTDB taxonomy): domain Bacteria; phylum Pseudomonadota; class Alphaproteobacteria; order Rhodobacterales; family Rhodobacteraceae; genus Yoonia. The sequence goes on along the minus strand of JAFPBO010000001.1, from coordinate 127,062 downwards.
CGTGCCGATGATGACGACGACCGAATTGTCGGTCAGTTCAAACTTTGCAACCATGTTCCTGCCCCCCCTCAAAGCCACGCGATATCGTCAAAGCCACGGTCGAGATATCCGCCTTGGCTGAACGATTCACCTTCATAGCCAAACAGCGGCCAGACGGCTTTCTGGTTGTAAAGCCCGGTCACCAACCCGCCGCGGATCTGCTGGAAGAACGCGCTTTGTTCGATCCCGCGCAGCACGTCGACACGGTCTCGTTCCCAGCCCATATCCAGATAGCTGCCATAGCCCTTGCCCTGCGCTGCAGCGTTCAGAGCGGTCACGCCCGCCTCGATGTCAGCGGCGGCCGCTTCGGTGTCATAGCCTTTGACGGCAATGACATAGAATTCCGTCGGCACATGGTCATGCGGGTAGATGTCCCGCGCCATCTGCACCAGGGTCGCCATGGTTTCGGGTTTCAGTGCGACCACTTCCGTCGCCCATGTCGCGTCCTGCGCCGCGACATAGCCCGCCCCCACCATGAATGTCGCCCCGGCCGCGATGGACCGCGACAAAAGCTGGCGACGGCTGAGCCCCCGCTTTCCCTGAATATTCATGACTCTCCTCCCTGAATGAGCCTATGTTGCCCGTTCCCTCCCAAGAACGGGTTTGGGGTCACAGATAGCGACCACCCCGTTGCAAAACCTCGATCTGGTAACCATCGGGGTCAGCAATAAAGAAAAATCTCGCAATCACCTCGCCCGCCGGGGCGAAATCGACCAGCTTGCGCGGTGCGAAACCCGCTGCGGTCAGGCGGGCATGTTCGGCATCGACGTCATCAACCGAAAACGCCAGGTGGCCATAGCCATCGCCCAGGTCATAGGGGGCCGACTGGCCCTTGTTGACCGTCAGTTCAAGTTCAAAGCTGGTTTCGGCATTGGACATATAGACCAGTGTGAAACTGTCGAAATCCAGCCGGTCGGCCACAGTCAGCCCAAAAGCCTGTTCATAAAAGCTGACGGAACGTGCCTCGTCCAGAACACGAATCATTGAGTGAATAGCTTTGGCCATGTGCCCTCCAGAACTTTATGCATTCTGGTAAGGCTAGCAGACCAGTTTTGGCCGCAGGTAGTAGGTCGCTACTACAGGTCAGATTTTTGCTATTCCGCCGCGAAACTTGTGCTGGTTGCAGCCAAAGGCTGCGGGATCTGCTGCAATTCGCCCAGATGGATCGTACAGGCACAGCGCAAAAGCGACGTGAAATTCGTCGCCTCGCCGCGTTGTTCCAACACCTCGGCATGCAGTTTCGACAAAAAGGCAGGGGTGGTGACGCCGTCTTTCTCTGCCATCTGATCGACGATCCGCCAGAAAGAGCGTTCCAGCCGCACACTCGTGGATTGCCCGTTCAACCGCACGCGGCGGGTGACATATTCATAGCGGCTCGGGTCCTGGCCGGCGAAGATCTGGCACATGCTAACATCCTCCACGGGGCAATCGCGCCACAGCGGCGCGAGACCTCTATCATCACCGCCTGACCCAAAGATGCAAGCTGCACCCATGTCGCAGCGTTCAAAATGGTGCGAGGGGGCATGTTCAAATCCGCCGCCCCAGAAGCCAGACAAAAAACACCCCGCCGATCAGGCCGGTGACAATGCCGATGGGCAATTCCTCGGGCGCGCGGATCGTGCGGGCCAGAATATCGCACCAGACCAGAAACACGGCACCGAACAGCGCCGAGACCGGCAGTACCCGCGCATAGCTGCCGCCAACGACCATCCGCACGATATGCGGGATCATCAGCCCGACAAAACCGATGACGCCGGAAAAGGCAACCATCACACCGGTGACCAGCGCGCCTGCTACGAAAACCTCCAGCCGGAACCGTGCAACGGCGATGCCCAGCGTTGCGGCGGTCTCATCGCCGACGGTCATCGCATCCAGATCATGCGCGCGCCAGCGGAACCAGGCACCGCAAACCAGCAAGACGCCCAACGGATAGATCAGATGCGGCCATTGCGCGAGCCCAAGCCCACCCAGCATCCAGAACACCACCGTATGGGTGGCGCGTGGATCACCCAGAAAGATCATCACATTTGCCGCCGCCATCACGATGAAGGATACCGCCACCCCCGCCAGCACCAGCCGGTCCGCCGATGACGCCCGCGCCACACGGGCAACGCCGAGAACAAGCGCCGTCGCCACCAGTGCGCCCAGAAACGCAAACAACGGCACCGTCAGCGCGCCAAGCATCAGGCCGGTATGCAGCAGGGCGACAATCGCGCCAAAGGCTCCGCCGGATGAGATCCCCAGCAGATGCGGATCGGCCAAAGGGTTGCGGGTCACCGCCTGCAAGGTTGCACCGACCATCGCCAGCCCGGCCCCGACCATCGCCGCCAGCAAGGCGCGCGGCAGGCGCAATTCCCAGACTATCGCATTGCGCCCTGGCGACCAATCCGGCGTGATGACGCCGGGCAGTAGATTGTCGGTGATCACCCCCCAGACAACGCGCGTCGGCACGGTCACGGCTCCGACGCTGATCGCCGCAGAGACCGACACCAGCAGCACCAATGCCGACAGGATCAGCGCCACAGGAAAGGCCCGCCGCGCCCGGATCACCCGTCGGGCCGTTGTGATCGCCAGATCGGTCATTGCCGCGCATCTGCGAAAGCGGCTGCCAGCGTCGCGATCGCGTTGATATTGCGCGGGCCCGGCACCGCTTCGACATATTCCAGCGTGACGAAATGATCGTTGCGCACAGCCTGAAGGTCTGCAAAGGCCGGGTTATTGCGCATGAAGTCGCGTTTCTGTTCGGCGGTCACGTCGCCATAATTGACGATCATGATCACTTCGGGGTCCTGCGCGATCACTTCTTCCCATGCGACGGTGGCCCAGCTTTTCTCAAATGTGTCCATGATATTGGTGCCGCCTGCCGCCTCGATCAAGGCGGTCGGCATCGCATAGCGGCCAGCGGTGAACGGCTGATCTTCGCCGCTGTCATAGACAAAGACCCGCGGTAGGTCGTCCGGGGCAACATCGGCGGTCAGCGCCGCAACCTCGGCCTGCCAGTCTGCGACCAAGGCTTCGGCCCGGTCTGAGACACCAAAGATCAGGCCAAGGTTCAGGATATCCGCATACATGTCGTCAAGGCTGGCCTTGCCCTTGTCCATAATATGGGCACAGCTTTCGGTCAGCTCGTAAACCGCGATCCCATATTGACCCAGCGTTTCCGGGGTCAGCTCGCCGCCTACCCGCAGGCCATAATTCCATCCGGCAAAGAAAAAATCTGCATCCGCGCCGATCAGCACTTCGCGGGTCGGGCTTTGCGGGGCCAGTTCCGGCAGCGCGGCGATATCGACGCGCAGCATTTCATCAATCTTGTTCCAGCCACTGATCCCGGTATAGCCGACAATGTGGCCCTGCAGGCCCAGCACCAGCATCATTTCGGTGATTGCCACGTCATGCGATACCGCACGCGCCGGGGCCGCGTAAAAAGTCACCTGTCGGTCGCAGCTTTGCACGGTGATAGGATAATCTTGTGCTGCGGCTTGCGTTGCAGCCAATGCGCAGGCCGCAATAGTCAGGTGTTTCATGGTTCAGGTCCTTTCAGGATCGGTAAGATGATAGGTAAAATGCGCCTGCCCGCTGGGCTGCAGTGTCTGGCGGCGGGCAACGACGGCAAAGCTGCGCGCGACGATGGCTTCAGTCAGCACCTCGGCGGGCGGACCAAAGGCCAGCGCCCGACCCTCTGCCAGCACCAGCACGTCATCGCAAAGCCCGCCGGCAAGGTTCAGATCATGCAGGCTGGTCACAATGGTGATGCCAAGGCCGCGCACCAGTGCCAGAACCTGCAGCTGATGGCGGATATCAAGGTGGTTTGTCGGTTCATCCAGGATCAGCAGACCGGGTTCCTGCGCCAGCGCGCGGGCAACCATCACACGCTGTTTTTCGCCGCCCGACAGCGTGCCAAGCGCTCGGTGCGCCAAAGGCTGCAGGCCAAGCCTGTCCAACGCGCTTTCGATGATCCGACTGTCACGCGCGCCGCCACCGGCAAAGCCGCGCCGATGCGGCGTGCGACCCAGGGCCACAATCTCGCGCACATTCAGGGCGAAATCGGTGGGTTGTTCCTGCAGAACCACCGCGATCCGGCAAGCCGCTTCACGCGCGGACAGCTGCCACAGATCAGCACCATCCAGCGTCACCGCCCCGATCATCGGGCGATGGAACCGGTACAGCATGCGCAACAGCGTCGATTTACCCGCCCCATTGGCCCCGACGATCCCCAGCATCCGGCCCGGTGCCAGATCAAAGCTGACATCCGACAGGATCGCAGGCTGACCAGACGGACCCCAGCCAAGGTTGGCTGCCGTGATCGCCGCAGCCGTCATTGCCCCGATCCCGCGCTGGGGCGGATCAACATCGCCGATGGCCGGGCGATCAGGTCAAGCCCGCACCTGCGGTCCTTTCCGACGATGATGAAAGTTGTGGTTTGTGGTTTCGATTGTTCCATGCAGCCCTCCGCGCCAAAGCGGGGCTTGCAAAAAGTCGGAACAGACCAATTCTGTCGGCATCAGCCGTTGTCTTGCCATCATGACCTCTTTTCCGGGGCACCCCGCCCGGGTCGCATTACATTCAGGTGTCTTGCGACACCCCGGATGGCAGGTCTCCTGACTTGCGGGTCGACACTTCCCCAAACCTTCCCGGACCTGTAGCTGGTCCAGTGGCATTCTCGGGGTCGCTCACCGCTCACAGTTGCGGGGGCAGTCACGGGTTTGGCGCCTGATGGCTATTCCGCACCGTGTTCCCTTTTCATCCCGGTCAGCTTTGGCTTTCCGGGAACCATCCGGCCGCCAGATTGTGACATTCCAACGCAGTCGTCAACCCGTCACACCCACCATGCAAGCAGGGCGAAAACCGGGACCAGGGCAATTGCGCTGAGCCCGGCATGGGTCAGGTTCCAGCCCCATGTCAGCCGTCGCGGTGGTATCCCCGCGACCCGGTCGATCAGCAGCACAACCGTTGCAAAGGGCGAAAAGGTCATCGACAAGGCCCAGCCGCAGGAAATCGACAGCGCGATCAGCGTGGGATTTGCGGGCATCACCTCCAACGAACCGAACAGGCTGCCGAAAAACACAGCCATCATGATCGGGCTGAGGGCAAGCAAGCTCAGCAGACTCAGCAACACAGGGATCAGCGAGAGCAGCACAAAATCCGGCATCGCGTAAATGCCCAGACCAGAGGCCAGCGCGTCAGCAGGCATGAGCGTCGCAGCAGCGCGTCCGACAAAGCCCGAACAACCCAAAGTCACCGCAATAGCCGCTGATTTCGGTAGGTTGATCGTGATGATGTGATGCAAGCGCCGCCCAGTCGCCGTAAGGGCTTGTTGTGCGGCGACCATCTGCGGTTGCCCGGCCGGTTGAAGATATTGCGCACCCACCCAGCCGATCAACATCGCCGGGCAGGCCAGCATCAAGCCGAACACGACGGTATCGCCGGTCAGCCACATTGCGATCAGGGTCATCATGAACATCACGCCGCAGGCCGCAAAGAACAGTGTAGCGGCGAGCAACGGAAACGGCGCTGCAGGCCGGTCCTTGTCGAACAGAAACCCACGAAACCGCAGCCGGTCTTCGACCGCCCCCAGCAGCAGCATCGCCAGATAAATACCAAAGCCCAGCCCGATCCACAGCGGCCGGTTGACGCCGGGGATCAGCTCGACCACCGCCAAGGGCGCAATGGCCGTGGGCGACCAGACAACTGACCAGGCAAAACCGCGCAACACCGCGCTGATCTGGCGGCGTTCACGGGTCGGGTTCTGCGCGTCACCCGGTGTCGCGGCGGCGATCCCCCGACGGACCAAAGGCACCAGAAAGCTGACGACACCCAGATTGAACAACACGGCCATGACACCAGTGCCGGTATAAAGTGCAGGATATTGCCGTCCGGCGGGCTGCTGGGTCAGATAGCGTCCGCAACTTTCGACAGAAGGCGATGTCGAGGCCGCCTCATGCAGCAGCCCCATCAACAGGATGAAGGTCATCAGAAAGGTTGCCTGATCCAATGCGGACGCGATATCGCCCGCCGGATCACTCCCCCAAACCACAAGCAATCCGGCCAGCACCGCGCTGAGCGCCAGCAGATAGGCTTCGCGCAGTCCCATGGATTTGCGCGCCAAGACGACGACGCAACCGGCAATCATCCAGGTTGCCATCTGTGCCAGCGGATTGTCGGTGATCCGTGCCAGTAATTGCGCAAAGATCAGGGCGACCATCAGAATGCCCAGCGGTGCCGCCATGATGTGCCTGTCCTGACTTATCTGAATTCAGACTGCGCGTCCCTGCAAGCCGCCATCCGCATCAAAATCCCACGGCACCGGATCGCCCAGCACCTCAATCTGATCATGCGCCTTTGCATCATCCAGCATGGTTTCGGAAATCAGGATACGTTCCAGATGCAATGTATCGGACAGGCGCACCATTCGCAGCCCAAGCCCCGGCATCGCATTGCAGGTCTTGACCGCCAATTGCACGGCATGGCGGTCATGCTCCATCACGACCGGCAACTTACCCCCGACCAGCGCGGTCGAGGTGATGTGGTTCATGTAAGTCGCTTCATAATCGATCTTATCGACCAGCCGCCTTGTGCAGATATCGGCCAGCCCGACCCCAGCCGCATTGCCATGGCTGCGGTCGTCCAGATCAAGGATCACCATCTTGCCCACCTCCTGCGTCAGCCGCAAATAGGGTGTCGCCGCGCGCCCGGTAATATTCGGGTCAGTCCCGGTGCCGGAAAAATTCTTGCCCATCCGGTCTACGACCAGCACATCCAGCGGACTGAACAGAATGCGCGGCATGCAGCCCCGCGCGATGTCGAGCAGTTCTGCCTCGCGCGCCAGAATATCCTCGGCCCCTACCGCCTCGACCAGTTTGATATGGTCATAGGCATTTTCGACCGTCGCCAGACCAAACAGCACCTTTGTCTTGGCGATCTTGACCTTAGTCATCGCGATCACCTGCTCCGCCATATGGCCAAAACCCAGCATATGGCAGGCATCCGCGCCGACCTGTTTGCCCAGCCCGATGGTAATCATCTTGGCCAACCCGCTTTCGATGGTGCCGCTGAAACTGGTATGCGGTTTGACCCGGTTGATCACGACGATACCATCCGCCGCCATGGCGATCTTGTCCATCGCAATGGGCAAGCCGTTTGGCAAACGCCCGATCTCGACCGTCTCCATGCTGGACCGGATTTCGCAGCCTGCGCTTTGCTCTGTCACGCCAAGCGAGGCGAGCATTTTACGCTGGCCTTCCGCACTGGACCCGCCGTGGCTGCCCATGGCGGGCACAATGAAAGGGACAGCACCAAGGTCTTTGAGCGCCGCAATAACGGTAGCGACCAAGACCGGCAAATCGGCAAGGCCGCGACTGCCCACGCCCACCGCGATGGACATGCCGGGGCGCACCCTTGCGGCGATATCGGGCCGCGCGATCTGCCCGCGCACAGCACCTGCGATATCGGGCAAGGCATCATCGGTGAAAATCTGCCGCACCGGCACCATGCGCGGCAGGCTCACAGGGTCGAGCACTTTGGCAATCACATCGCTCATTGTCGTCTTCCTTCTTCCGATCAGCTCATGATGCCGATGCTCCACGGCACGAATTCATTATCGCCAAGGCCCAGTTCTTCGCTTTTGGTCTTCTTACCGGATGCGACGGCAATCATTTCCTCGAATATCTGCATCCCGACTTCTTCGAGTGTCGCATCGCCGTCAAGGATCACGCCCGCATTCAGGTCCATATCCTCGGTCAATCGTGAATACATCGCCGTATTGGTCGCGATCTTGATCGCTGGCGCTGGTTTGGACCCAAACATCGACCCGCGTCCGGTGGTAAAGCAGATCAGATTGGCCCCGCCTGCGATCTGGCCGGTGGCCGAGACCGGATCAAAGCCCGGCGTATCCATGAACACCAGCCCCGGTTGCGTGACCTTTTCGGCATAGCGATACACCTCCATCAAGGGACCGGTGCCACCTTTCATCGCAGAGCCAAGCGATTTTTCGAGGATATTCGCCAGGCCGCCGATCTGGTTGCCGGGGCTGACCGCGCCATTGATCTGCACATCGCGCCCAGGGGAATATTCCTCTTTCCACCAGCGGATGCGGTCAATCAGTTTTTCGCCAACTTCCACAGTCTGCGCGCGCCGGGTCAGCGTATGTTCCACGCCATAAATCTCTGGCGTTTCCGACAGGATCGCGGTGCCGCCGTGGCGGGACAGGATATCGACGGCATGGCCCAAGGCCGGGTTGGCGGTGATCGAAGAAAACCCGTCCGACCCGCCACATTGCAAGCCGATTTTCAGATGGCTGACCGGCACAGGAACACGCTCAACCGCATTCGCCTCTGGCAGCATTTCTTCCACTGCTGCAATCCCGGCGGCGATTGTCGCACGGGTGCCGCCCGTTTCCTGCATCGTCAGGTTCAGCAGGCGGGGTCCGGTGGACAGCCCCTCTTGCGCCATCATCCCCGCGATCTGGTTACGTTCGCAGCCCAGCCCGATGATCAAGGCCCCGGCAAGGTTGGGATGCGTGGCAAAACCGGCAATCGTGCGGCGCAGCAATTGCATCGGCTCGCCCGACATTTCCATGCCGCAGCCAAGCCCATGGGCAAAGGCCACGACGCCATCGACATTGGGATAGTCGGCCAGTTTCTCCGGCGTGAAATGCGCCGCGATCATGCGGATCACCGTGGCCGAACAATTGACCGAACTGCAAATCCCGATGTAATTGCGCGTCGCCACCCGGCCATCAGCGCGGATGATGCCTTGGAACGTCGCCTGTTCCTCGACCGGCAGCACCTGTGTCGGCACATATTCGGTCGCATGGTTCGGCGCGCGGTCGAATTCGCGGAATTCCATGTTGTGGCTGTGCAGCATCGTGCCGGGCGTGACGTCCTTGGACGCGAAACCAATGGTCACATTATATTTGCGCACCGGCTCGCCCGCCGCAATTGCACGGGTCGCGATCTTGTAACCGGCAGGCACCGGCGTGCGAGTGGTGACACCTTCGCCGGGGATTTCGGTGCCGGGATCAATCGGCACATAGGCGATCACCACATTGTCGTCGTCATGCAACCGGATCGCCGGGCCGCGCCGTTTTTTGGTTTGCGCTTCAGCCATGGGACGCTTCCTTCAAACCAGGCATGTCGAAATCAACTGCCGCAAGATCAGCAGCAAGGTTGCGCCGCTGATCCATGGTCAGCCCGACCAAAGGCGGACGTACGTTGAACCAGGTGTCATCCTCAGAATGCTGCGCAACGGCGGCTTTCAGCGCAGGGATCATCGGATAGGATTGGAAAATCCCCCGTGTTGCGGTCAATGCCGCCTGCTGGGCATCGGCATCATCGGCCTGCCAGTTTTCATAAAGCGCCGCAATCGCCGCAGGGTTGACGTTGGCCGTGGCCGAGATGCAGCCTTTGCCGCCCGCCCGCATGGTCTGCAGCAAAAACGCCTCGGACCCGGCAAAGACGTCAAAGCCCTCATCGCCAAAATTGCTGATCATCGCGGCGGTGTTCTCCCACTGACCGCCCGAATCCTTCACCCCTGCGATGGCCTTGGGATAGGCTTTCAGCAGCCGTTCGATCAGGTCCAGCGACAAGGGCACCTGCGAGACGGGCGGGATATGATACAGATAGACCCGCAGTTTTTCGTCCCCAACCCGTTCGATCACTTCCGCAAAATGCGCGAACAGACCATCATCGCTGACGCCTTTGTAATAGAAGGGCGGCAGCATCAGCACCCCGGCGCAGCCATGTTTGACAGCGCGCGCCGTCAGATCGACCGTATCGGTCAACGCACAGGTCCCAGTACCGGGCATCATCCGGTCCACGGGAATACCCGCCTCGACCAGCCCGTCAAGGATCGCGATCCGTTCCTGATGGCCCAGCGAATTGGCCTCTGAATTGGTGCCAAAGATCGCCAGCCCGACATCACTGGACAACAGCCAGCGGCATTGCGCGGCAAGGCGCGCAATATCGGGGCGCAGGTCGGCATCAAACGGGGTGACGACGGGCGACAGAACGCCCTTGTGCGGGGTGAGTGTGGTCATCGGTTTATCCTTTGGTTGGAAAGGGAATATTGGGGTCCAGCGCGCTGATCTGTGCGACCAGCGATTGCGAGAGGGTAATCCCATGTTCAAGTTGTTCGGCGCGCCGCCGCAGCGCCTGTTGGCCTGCGATACGGACCGGCGAAGCACCGTCCGGTACGGCAGCAGCTCGGCTGGCGGTGACGATATGATCCGTCTGGCGACAAAACGCCTCTGCCCCGCCGAAACGGGCGGGATCGAAAACGAGGATGGTGACCGCCGCGCCCCAGCGGTCCGGCACATCGGCACGCCCGAAACCGGCAAGGCCAGAGGTCAGCATTTCGACAAGCAAACCCAAAGCAAAGCCTTTATGCCCGTGATCCACCCCGCCCATCGGCATCAGCGCGCCGCCTTGGCCGATGACATTTGGATCATCCGTGGGGCTGCCATCAGCATCCGTGAGCCAGAGGCCCGGCATGGCTTCGCCTTCGGCCTTCTTCTGCGCCACCAGCCCATTGGTCGTGATCGACATCGAGATGTCAAAGATCACCGGATCACCCTGGGTCGGCCAGCCCGCGGCGATGGGGTTAGGTGAATAGACACCTTCGGTCGCGCCGTAAGGGGCCACCGATTGCGTGGTGGGTGAGGATGAGGTGATGATCGCGGCAAACCCAGCCTCGGTCACCGGCAGCAGATAGGCAGCAAGGCAAGCGATATGCTGGCTGCGCGCTATGGTTACCGCCCCCATCCCGGTCGCCCGCGCCTTGGTGCAGGCGGCATCCAGCGCGTCCCGCACCAGCACCGGGCCGGGCAACCAGCAGCCATCCCAAGTCTCGACACTGGCGCCATTGCTGCGCTTTTCGGGTTGGCCCGACAGCGTCATCCGGCCCTTGCGGATCTCATTCATATAGCTGGGCAGCAGCGCCACGCCATGCGTCGGATGCGCCATCAGATCACCTTCGACCAGCACATCAGCGACAATCGCGGCATAGGCGGGGTCAAGCCCCCCGCCCGCGAGTAGCCGCGTCGCGAAATCGCCCAGATCGCTGGCTGGGACTGTGGTCACGACTTGGACCCATAACCCGCATTGCTGCGGATGCTGGTCGGTTGCAGGAAATCGAAATCGCAACCGCCATCGGCCTGCAGCACGGAATCGAGGAACAACTTCTTGTATCCCCGGTCCGACCCGACATGATCGGGGGCGACAAAATCCTTGCGACGCTGGTCCAGCTCTGCCTCGTCCACATGCAGGGTGATTTTGCGGGCGGTCACGTCCAGTTCAATCTCATCCCCGTCACGGACCAGACCCAAAGGACCACCCTGCGCGCTTTCGGGTGTGACATGCAGCACGATGGTGCCGCTGGCGGTCCCGCTCATCCTTGCATCGGAAATGCGGACCATGTCCTTCACGCCCTGCGCCGCGATCTTGCGCGGGATCGGCATATAGCCCGCCTCCGGCATCCCCGGCGCACCCTTCGGCCCTGCGTTTTGCAGCACTAGGATATCATCCTTGGTCACATCCAGATCAGGGTGATCGACGCGCGCGGCCATATCCTCAATCGAGGTAAACACAACAGCGCGCCCACGATGCACCATCAGATCGGGCGAGGCTGCGGATTGCTTGATGATCGCACCACCGGGGGCGAGGTTGCCGGTCAGCACCGCCATCCCACCTTGGTGATAAATCGGCTTGTCGCGGGGGGTGACGATATCCTGCGCAAAGCTGGCGGGAGCTGCGTCGATTTCTTCGCCCAGCGTCCGGCCCGTTACGGTCAGGCAATCAAGGTCCAGATAGGGGCGCAATTCACGCAGCACTGTCACAAGCCCGCCGGCAGCATGCAGGTCCTGCATATAATGCTGGCCGGATGGTTTGAGATCGACCAGCACCGGGATATTCCGCCCGATGGCATCGAATTCGGCAAGATCAATCTGGATGCCCATGCGGCCTGCAATGGCAGACAGGTGGATCAGCCCATTGGTGGAGCCGCCAATCGCTAAAAGCACCGTCAGCGCGTTTTTGAATGCCGCGCGGGTCATGATCTTGTCCGGCGTCAGGTTTTGCGCTGCCATCTGCACCGCGATCTTGCCGGTCTGTTCCGCAATCCGCCGCCGGTCGGCGGAGACCGCAGGTGCGGTGCTGCCGCCGGGCAGCATCATGCCTAGGGCTTCGGTCACCATCGCCATGGTGGATGCTGTACCCATCACACCGCAGGTGCCAGTACCGGGGACAAGCTGGTCATTCACATCGGCGATTTCCTGATCATCGACTTCACCAGCACGATAAGCAGCCCAGAACCGGCGGCAATCGGTGCAGGCCCCGACCTTTTGCCCACGGTGGCTGCCGGTCAGCATCGGGCCGGTGACCAATTGGATCGCAGGCAACCCTGCCGAACCGGCCCCCATCAACTGTGCTGGCACTGTCTTGTCACAGCCACCGATCATGACCACCGCATCCATCGGCTGGGCGCGGATCATTTCTTCGGTATCCATCGACATCAGGTTGCGCAGGAACATGCTGGTCGGGTTGGAAAAGGATTCGTGGACCGAAATCGTCGGAAATGCGACCGGCAAGGCCCCCGCCAGCATAATGCCGCGTTTCGCAGCCTCGACCAGTTCGGCCATATTGCCGTGGCAGGCATTGAACCCGCTACCCGTATCAACGATGCCGATAATCGGGCGGTCCAGCGCCTCGTCCGTATAGCCCATGCCTTTGATAAAGGCCTTGCGCAGAAACAGGGAAAACCCTGCATCGCCATAGCTGGTCAACCCTTTGCGCATGCCGCTGGGTTTGTCGTCTTTGTCTGCGCCACTCATGATCTGGCCTCCCCTTATGTCTACGCTCATCAAAAAGACTGTCGCCCAGATTGTCAATAATATGTTTGACATTTAGTTTTGGCGCGGACTAGGCTGTGACTCGGAGAAAATGGGAGGATTTACTTTGAAACAGAGAATGTATCTGGCTTGCGCTTCCGCGCTTGCTATTGCGACAGCCGCACCACTGGCTGCGCAAGACATGCAATATACCGCAGCGAATGAAGTGACGGTCCTGCAGGGTTTTGCAGCGGGCGGTGGCTCTGACGCGCTGGCGCAGCTTGTTCAGCCCTATCTGGCCGAAGTGCTGGGTGTGAATTTCGTCAACCAGTATCTGCCCGGTGCCACCGGTGCTATCGCCTGGACCCGTCTGGCCAAACAAGAACCCAATGACGGCACGATCATCAGCATCACCAACACACCGATGTTGATGACCAATTATCTAATGAATCCGGCAATCACCTATACGATCGAAGAACTGACACCGATCGCCAATGTGGTGACTGACCCGGGCCTTGCCGTAGTATCGCCCAACAGCCCGCTGGAAACATTCGAGGATATGCTGAACGCAGCGCGTGACAATCCACGCACCCTGACAGTTGGCAATTCCGGCGTCGGCGGCGATGACTTTTTCACTTCGGTCATGTTCGAACGCGCTGCCGGGGTAGAGTTTCAAAAGGTCCCCTTTCAGGGTGACGGCCCGTCGATGACGGCCGCCATGGGTGACAGTATTGATGTCAGTTTCAACAATGTCGGCATCACCTATCCGCAGATCGCGGCAGGCAACCTACGTGCGCTGGTCGTATTTTCCGAAGAGCGCATCCCCGAATTGCCTGACGTGCCGACAGCCCGCGAATTGGGCTATGATGTCGTCGCCGGGTCATCGCGCGGCTATAGCGCACCTGCCGGGATGCCGGATGATATCCGCGACCAATTGGTCGAAGGTCTGCGTATCGTGACAGAGAACCCTGATTTTCAGGCTGCTGCTGCGGCGCAGGCGATGAACATCGATTTCATCGGCGGCGATGACTACACAGCCTTCCTTGAAAACCAGTTCGTCGAGTTCAGCGCAATCTGGGAAGAAGTCAAAGACGACGTTCAAAACCAGTAATCTACTGTGGCCGCCCGTCTGCTGACAGATGGGCGGCCTTCTTCTGTGCTGCGTGACGATGCTCGAACAAGGATAAAGCTGGCATGACAAGACTTCTGGTGGCGCTGGCGGCGATCATCATCGCCCTGATCTTTCGCAACGAGGCAGCGGGTTATCCGCGCGTCGCGGCACAATTGCCCAAGCTGATCACCAGCGTGATGATCGGTCTGGCGCTGCTGGCAATTGTGCAGCAGCTTTTGGCGTGGCGACAGGTAACGGATGGTGCCAGCCGCTATGCATTGACCATGCCATCCTGGCCACGCATCCGCGACGGGTCGGTCTTTGTCGCGCTGATTATCCTTTACGCCTGGGCCATCACATCGATCGGCTATCTGATCGCCACACCGGCCTTTCTGCTGTCGAGCCTGTTTATCGCGCGCGCGACCAAGCCGTGGATCATCCTGCTGACTGCCGCAATCGTCACCTTGGCGATCTGGGTGATCTTTGTGAATTTTCTGCGCCTGCCGATCCCCTTGTTCCCCCGGATCTGAACGCCCCCCATCAACTGACCGCTGGCACTTCATCTGCCGCCATCTTCCCAAGAGGACCCGCCTATGCCAGACAGTTTCCTGATGATCGGACTGATCAACGTCCTTGATCCGATCAATATCGCTGCGATCCTGCTGGGCACGCTGATCGGCATGTTCATCGGGGCGATGCCGGGTCTGTCTGCGACCATGGCGATCGCGCTGTTGTTGCCTTTGACCTTTTCATTCCGCCCCGAAACCGGGCTCGCCTTGCTCGCCTCGCTCTATCTGGGGGCGATGTATGGCGGGTCAATCGCGGCTATATTGCTGCGCACCCCCGGTACACCAGCGGCGGCGGCCACGGTAATCGATGGCTTTCCGCTGGCGCAACAGGGCAAAGCGGGCAAGGCGCTGGGGTTCTCGCTGACGGCATCGCTGATCGGCGGGCTGTTGTCATCCATCGTCCTGCTGACAGTCGCGCCTTTGCTGGGCGCGCTGGTACTGAATTTTGGACCAGTGCAGATCTTTGCTATCGCAGTGCTGGGCATGACGATTATCGGGTCACTGTCCACCGGTTCTGCCGTGTTGGGGCTGTTGGCAGGCGCATTGGGCCTGTTGCTGGGCACGATCGGCATGGACCCTACCACCGGTACGCCGCGGTTTACGATGGATAACCTGAGCCTGTTCGGCGGCGTCCCTTTCACCGTCGCGCTGATCGGGCTGTTTTCGGTGCCACAGGCGATCCGGCTGATCGTTGATGGCGACAAAGCCAAGACGATGACCGAGGATGCACCCGGCGGCATGGTCAAGACCGTGTCCAAGATCAAGGACCGGATGCTGCCAACAGGCCGGCAATTCATCGAGATGCTGCCCAACAGCCTGCGCTCTGGCGTGATCGGTGTGATCGTCGGGCTGATCCCCGGGACCGGCGGCGATACCGCATCCTGGTTCGCCTATAACGAGGCAAAGCGGTTTTCGCGCGAAAAGGAAAAGTTTGGTACGGGCCATACCCCCGGCATCGTCGCGCCGGAAGCGGCCAATAATGCGGTGGTCGGCGGGTCGTTGATCCCGACGATCGCGCTGGGTATTCCCGGTTCGTCAGCCACCGCAGTGCTGCTGGGCGGGCTGATGGTGCATGGCATTCTGCCGGGCCCGACCCTGATGACGGATCATGGCGCGGTTACCTATACGCTGCTCTGGGCGGTCTTTTTTGCCAATATCGCGCTGTTCGTCGTGGGCATCATGTTCACCCGCGCCTGCATTTCCGTCACCAAGATTCCGAACCGCGTTGTCGGGCCGGTGATCATCGTGCTGTCGATCATCGGGGCCTTTGCGATCAACAATTCGGTATTCGATATCTGGCTGATGCTGGGCTTTGGGTTTCTGGGCTTCCTGCTGGACAGCTGCAAGGTACCGACACCACCCCTGGTGATCGGACTGATCCTTGGTCCTGTGCTGGATACCAGCCTGCAGCAATCCTTGCTGATCGGCGGCGGCAGCTGGATGGTGTTCTTTGAAAGCAAGATTTCCGCTGTATTGCTGGTCATCGCCTTCCTGTCGATCCTCCAAGCCACGCCGTTGTTCCGGTGGATCGGCATCGGCCTGCGTCGCGTGCGATCTTCGCAACAATCATGAGTGGAGTGCTTGATGCTGTGCAATCAACCTGCCATGCTGACGCTCTTTTATTGAAAAAGCGCGCAGCAAGTGCAAGTTGTAGCGCAGGAATGATCGACAAAAGGGTTGGCGCGTTGAAAAACTTTGCACCTGATGGGAGCAGTAACCTTCCCCGCGGGGAAGAAAACGGGGCGGATACGCCCGAAGCGGTGACCCGTAAACTGGAAGAAAAAATCGTTCTGGGCCAGCTGAACCCACGCGAACGGCTGATCGAGGACGAGCTGTGCGAGGAATTTTCCGTCAAACGCCACGTGGTCCGGCAGGCGCTGATTGCGTTGGAAAACCTCGGGTTGGTCGAACGGATCCGCAATCGCGGCGCTGTCGTGCGTGCCTATTCGGCGCAAGAGGTGGAAGATATCAACGCCGTGCGCGAATTGATCGAAGTCCACGCCGCATCGCTGATCCCGTTGCCGCTGCCCGAAGCGGCGCTGCAACAGCTAGAGGATATCCAGTCGCGCCATGCTGCGGCTATTGCCTCGGATGATCAGCGCAATGTTTTCCGGATCAATATCGAATTTCACCGCAGCCTGTTTTCCCATTGCGGCAATCCGGCGCTGGTCGAAGCCATTGATATATTTGCACAAAAATCACATGCTTACCGGTCGGTCTTTGTGACCCAGAAAGAATATCTGGAATGGGCCGCGTCAGAGCACCGGATCATGACCCAGGCCTGTCGGAGCGGCGACCGGGAACTGCTGGTCGCAGCCTGCGCCCGTCATCTGGCACCGGCAAAGGACTATTATATCGCCACATGGCGCAAACGGTTTGGGGAGTGAAGCCTTGGACCCGACCCCTGCCCTGTCGATGAACCGGGCCAGACCATGACATTACATATTCACCTTGATCCGGTTGGCGGGCTGGCCGGGGATATGTTCGTCGCCGCCATGCTGGACGCGCGGCCTGACCTGCAGGACCGGGTGTTCGCCGATATTGTCGCTGTGCTGCCCAGCCAAGTCGGATCCTATGCGTTGCACAGGACCGATGTGTCAGGTCTGGCTGCGGCGGGTTTCCGTTTTTGCCCACAACAGGTGCGGCAAGACAACGACGGCCATCACCACGGTCCTTTGCGGCATTTTACCGATTTTCTGGCCTGCCTCGAAAAGGCAACACTCGCGCCGGGAACCGCGACGGCGGCGGTTGATATTCTGACCCTGCTTGCGCAGGCAGAGGCCGCCATTCACAATGTGCCTCTTGATCAGGTGCATTTTCACGAATTATCCGACTGGGACGCTTTGGTCGATGTCGTTGCCGCTGGTAGCCTGTCAGCGGCATTGGCACAAAGCGGGTGGAGCTGTGGCCCCCTGCCCACCGGGCGTGGCACGGTACGGACGGCACATGGTTTACTGCCGGTCCCTGCCCCGGCCACTGCAGCCATCCTGAAAGGTTATGACTGGCATGATGATGGCCTAGCAGGCGAGCGGGTGACGCCGACCGGCGCTGCCATCCTTGCGCATCTGACGGCAGGGGCCGGCAACGGGCGCAATGCAGGCGGGATATCGCGCCAGATCGGCTATGGTGCTGGTACGCGCCGGTTTGCCGGTTTGCCCAATATTCTGCGCGCCACAATCTATGAAACAGAGACGCCGCCGCTGCCGATGATCCGGTCCGAGACGATCACCCTGTTAAGCTTTGACATCGACGATATGACCGGCGAAGAAATTGGCTGCGCCGCCGATCATCTGCGCGGGCTGGATGGGGTGCAGGACGTGACGCTGGTTGCCGCGACTGGCAAAAAGGGACGGCCCGCTGTGCGTTTCGACCTGCTGGTCCGACCGGACCGGGCGGATGCGGCCGTGACGGCGATCTTTGACGAAACCTCCACCATCGGGTTGCGGCGCAGCGATACGACGCGCCATGTGCTGACCCGGCGGGCCGGAACAGCGCCGGACGGACGCCGCCTGAAACGCGCCGACCGCCCGGCGGGGGCGACGGTCAAGGTGGAACATGATGATCTGCGTGACATCGCGACGCTGGCGGCACGCCGCGCGACCCGGGCCAGAACCGAAGATGGCAGCGGCGCATGACGGCGCTGGACCGGCTCTGCGCTGTCCTGTCCGAAGGCGGGTTCTGGACCATCGCTGTCTCCGGCGGCGTTGACAGTATGACACTGGCCACGCTGGCGCACCGGCATCTGCCCGGACAGGTGCGGATGTGCCATGCAACATCGCCCGCCGTGCCCGCCGCCGCAGAAGAGCTGATAAGCCGCCAAGCCAAGGCCGAGGGCTGGGATCTGCATATTCTGCAGACCGGCGAATTTGGCGACGAAAACTATCGCAGTAATCCGGTCAATCGCTGCTATTTCTGCAAATCCAACCTTTATAGTGGCATTCTGCGCGACATTGCCGCCCGGCACAGCCAGCAAGGCGGCGGTCATATCGCCAGCGGCACGAATACCGATGATCTGGGTGATTTTCGTCCTGGCCTGGCGGCGGCGGCAGAGCATGGTATCCGGCATCCTTTTGTCGAGGCGGGAATTTCCAAGGCCGATATCCGCAATCTGGCGCGTGATGCCGCGCTGGATTTTGCCGAATTGCCTGCCCAGCCCTGTCTGGCCAGCCGGATCGAAACCGGTATCCGGATTGATCCGGCTGATCTGGCCTTTGTCGATCAATTGGAGGCTTTGTTACGGGCCGGCATTCCAGCCACCAGCACCCTGCGCATCCGGATTCGCCGGGCTGGCGTCAGCGTTGAAACCGACGCGCCGCTGACCGGGCTGCATGATCTTGCAGCCCCGTTTTGCGCCGCAGCGGGCCGCCCATTTACCGGGGTGACAAAGTACCGGCAAGGCTCTGCCTTCTTGCATGGTGCGGCCCGATGACCGCCGCCCCGCTGATGGATTGGGATCGTTCCCGGCGCACCGGCCTTCCCGAAGCAGTGCTGGCAGAGGCAAAGTCATCCGCCCATCTGACAGCGCTTTTGACCGAGGCGCAGCAGACGAACCACCCCCTGCTGCTGACCCGGCTGCAACCCGACCAATATGAAGCGCTGCCAGCGGAATTGCGCGACGGGCTGGATTATGACCCGGTGTCGCGCACCGCATTCGCGGGGCTGTTGCCGCCATTGTCAGGTCAGCCCCGCGTTGTGATCGTGACCGGCGGGCTGGCCGATCTGCCCGCCGCGACCGAAGCGGCCCGCACCCTGCGCTTTTGTGGCCATGACAGTGTGCTGATCGCCGATGTCGGGGTTGCGGGTCTGTGGCGGCTGCTCGACCGGATCGACACGATCCGCAGTTTTGACGTAATCATTGCCGTCGCCGGGATGGAGGGCGCGTTGTTTTCCGTCCTTGCCGGGCTGGTCCAGTCGCCTATCATCGCCCTGCCGGTTGCGGTCGGCCATGGCGTCACCGCAGGCGGACATGCTGCCTTGACCTCGGCCTTGGGCAGCTGCGCGCCCGGTCTGACGGTGGTGAATATCGATAATGGCTTTGGCGCTGCGCAGGCGGCAGTGCGGATTCTGCTGCTGCGCGCCCCCGGCTGAGCCGGCCAGACCGGGCCTGTCCATAACAATCCCGCCCGATTTCTATGCGCCTTGCACGTTGTGACGGCACCAGAGCCCCGCTCGCCATAGTTATAGCAGCGGGACGGGCACGGCGTGCAAAAGTCGGGTTGCAAAATCCAGAACGAACCTTAATGTGAACCAATGTCTAATGGTTCACCCTTAACGCCGGACGATCTGTCCCATTCAGACCGCAAGGATGCGGTCGATGATCCTGCTGTCCTGGCGGACAGTTCAGCCATCGCGTTGGAACGTCTGCGCGCGATCGTGGTGTCGCCCAGTGCCGCACCGGGCCAAAAACTGCCGACCGAACGCGACCTAGCTGCGCAGCTCGGACTGGGCCGCCGCGAGATCCGCCGTGCTTTGGAAGTGCTGGAAACCGAAGGCCTGATCTGGCGGCGGCAAGGCGCGGGCACGTTCACCGGACCACCGCAGGATTTGCCGCCATTGCAAAGCGATACGATCAGCGCCAGCCCCGCCGGTCTGCTGAACCTGATCGAGGCACGTCTGGCGCTGGAGCCCTCGCTGGCGCGTCTGGCGGCGCAGCGCGCCTCGCCGGATGTGCTGCGCCGGATCGCGACCTGTATCGACCGGATCGGCAGTGCCGAAGATGTTGACAGCGCTGATCTATGGGACAGCACCCTGCACCGCGAGATCGCGCAGGCGGCGGCCAATCCGCTGCTATTGTCGCTGTTTGACCGGCTCAACGCCTGGCGCCATGATAAGGGCCTGCTGCGGTTGCGCACCAGCCTGAACAGCCGTCACCGGATCAGCGCAGGCTATGCCCAGACCGAACACCGCCGCATTCTGGCCGCAATGGAAGCGGGCGATGGGGCAGCCGCCGCGCAGGCGATGCGCGATCACCTGACCGATCTTTACACACTCCTTCTACAATATAACCAAGAGGAAATGACCAGCCATGACGTCTGAAACCGCGACGCCGACGCTGGAACTGCGCGATCTGTCGATCCGCTTTCAAGGCCAGCCGATTGACCTGATTGACCGCGTCAGCCTGTCGATCAATCCCGGACGCACATTGGCGTTGGTCGGGGAATCGGGCTGCGGCAAATCCGTGACATCATTGGCGACGATGGGGTTGCTTCCCAAAAAGGCCGCGACCGTGACCAACGGGCAGGTGCTGTTTCGCGGTGACAATTTGCTGGACTACAATGTCACGCGGATGGAATCCCTGCGCGGCAACAGCATCGCGATGATTTTTCAGGAACCGATGACAGCGCTGAACCCGGTCTTTACCATCGGCGAACAAGTTGCCGAGGCGGTGCGTCGTCACCGCCAATGTTCAGTCGAGGATGCCCGTGCGCGGGCGCTCGAGATGTTCGATCTGGTGCGGATGCCTGCCGCCGCCAAGCGTCTGGACGAATATCCGCATCAATTGTCCGGCGGTATGCGCCAGCGTGTCATGATCGCGATGGCCCTGGCGAATGATCCGGCCCTGCTGATCGCGGACGAACCGACGACGGCGCTTGACGTGACCATTCAGGCGCAGATCCTTGATCTGATGCGTGATCTGTTGCAGGAAACCGGTGCCGCGATGCTGATGATCACCCATGATCTGGGTGTTGTGGCTGAAATTGCCGATGATGTGGCGGTCATGTATGCCGGACGGGTGGTCGAATCCGGCTCTGTGCAGGATATTTTCACCGATCCGCAGCATCCCTATACGCTGGGTCTGATGGGGTCGATGCCCGCATTATCCGGCCGTGTGCAGGGCGCATCGCGGCTGATGACTATTCCCGGGTCAGTGCCGGTGCCAGAAAACATGCCGCCGGGCTGTCGTTTCGCGACCCGCTGTCCTTTTGCCACGGCAGAATGCGATGCGGCCCGCCCTGCCAATCTGGCGGTGACGCCAAAGCATCACGTCGCCTGCATCAAAGCGCCGCTGGAAACCCATTTCGCCAAAGGTGCCGCATGACTGACGCGATCCTGACCACCACAGACCTGCACAAAAGGTTCGTTACCGGCTCTGGCCTTGTTGGCGCATCGACGACGATCCATGCGGTCAACGGCGTATCGCTGTCGGTCAATAAAGGTGAAACCTTTGCCATCGTCGGTGAATCCGGTTGCGGAAAATCGACCCTTGCCCGGCTGTTGTTGCGCCTGTTGGACCCGTCCGAAGGACAGGTCGTCTATGACGGGCAAGACCTGACCAAGCTGCCTGCAGCTGCAATGCGCAAGCTGCGGTCGCAGATGCAGTTCATCTTTCAGGACCCGTTTTCATCGTTGAACCCGCGCATGACCGTCGAGGCGATTGTCGGTGAACCGCTGTTGATCCACACCAAGCTGAACCGCAAACAGCGCCGCGAAAAAGTCGCTGATCTGTTGCGCAAGGTCGGGTTGCGCCCTGATTATGCCGACCGTTATCCGCATGAATTTTCGGGTGGTCAACGCCAACGGATCTGTGTGGCCCGCGCGCTGGCCTCTGGCCCGAAACTGCTGATCGGGGATGAACCGGTGTCGGCGCTGGATGTATCAGTGCAGGCGCAGATCGTGAACCTGCTGGAAGACCTCAAGGATGACTTCGGCCTGACCCTGATCATCATCGCGCATGATCTGTCAGTGATCCGCCACATGGCTGATCGTGTCGCAGTGATGTATCTGGGCGAAGTCGTCGAACTGGCCACGACCGAGGAACTGTTCCAGTCGCCGCGCCACCCCTATACGCGCGCCCTGCTGACCGCGATTCCGGTGCCGATGCCGGGCGGACGCGGCCCGATGGCGGCGTTGGGTGGCGATATTCCATCGCCTGCCAACCCGCCTGCAGGCTGTAAATTTCACACACGGTGTCCGCATGCCACGGATATCTGCAAAACAACGCATCCCGCGCTGGATACCAACGGGAAGCATCAGACCGCCTGCCACCATTGGCAAGACCTGCCAGCCATGGGGTCAGACGCCGTCGCCACTGCACCGCGCAGTGCGGCAACCGAAGCGCGTTTTGCGCTTTATCGCGATGCAGCCAGCAAGGCTGCTGCTCAATAACCGTCAATAACCGGGAGATTTCGATGAAAATAACCACAATGATGACCACGCTGCTGAGCACTGTTGCCCTGGGCAGCATGGCCGCAGCCGCCGATCTGCGGATCGGCCTGAACGAAGACCCGGATTCGCTTGATCCGGCACAGTCGCGGACGTTCGTGTCGTCGCTGGTCTATGAATCGCTGTGCGACCGGCTGTTCAACACCAATACCGATATGGAAATCATTCCCGAACTGGCGACTGACTGGACCT
This sequence comes from Loktanella sp., assembly GCA_017390475.1. Lineage (GTDB taxonomy): Bacteria > Pseudomonadota > Alphaproteobacteria > Rhodobacterales > Rhodobacteraceae > Yoonia. The sequence continues at coordinate 104,168 of JAFPBO010000001.1, read as the reverse complement.
GGTCCGAGGATGGTCTGACGCTGACCCTGATGCTGCGCGAAGGTGTCACGCATCACGATGGCACGCCCTTCAATGCTGAATCCGCCATGCGTGTGCTAGATCGCAATATCAATATGCCAACCAGCAATCGCCGGGCAGAGCTGTCATCCATCGCCACCGCCGAGGCCACCGGAGAGCATGAGCTGACCCTCACGCTGAACGGCCCTGACGTGACCTTGCTGGCACAGCTGGCCCACCACGCAGGCCGGATGTATTCACCCGATGCGGCGGAGGCGGCCGGTGATCGTTTCGGTGCCGCTCCTGTTTGCACAGGCCCCTATGCCTTTGCCGAACGTGTCGAAGGTGACCGGATCGTACTGGAAAAATTCGCTGATTACTGGGAAGCGGATGAATACCATTACGACCGCGTGATCTATCAGCCGATCCCCGACACGACTGTGCGTCTGGCGAACGTCCGTTCGGGCGATCTGGACATGATCGAACGGACCGCCCCTTCTGACGTGCCCAGCATCCGTGACGACAGCCGTCTGCAATTGTTTGAAGTGCCCAACATCGGTTATCAGGGCATCACGATCAATGTCGGCAACGGCCCCCGGTCCGAAGGTCCGCTTGGGTCTGATCCACGTGTGCGTCAGGCACTGTCCCTGTCCATCGACCGCGAAGCGCTGAACCAGGTTGTGTTTGAAGGCGAATATGTCGTCGGCAACCAATGGGCCGCACCCGGCACCACCTGGTATGACGAAAGTGATCCTGTGCCGGCACGCGATGTCGAACGCGCCCGCGAATTGCTGGCCGAAGCCGGGGTAGAGACCCCGCTGCGCATCGAGATGCAGACCGGCAACGCGCCTGTCGCTATGCAACAAGGTCAGGTCATTCAGGCCATGGCTGCGGAGGCAGGCTTTGAAATCACCCTGCGTGCGACGGAATTCGCGACATTGCTGTCCGAAAACGTGCAGGGCAACTTTGATATGTCCCAGCAGGGCTGGTCTGGTCGGATCGATCCCGATGCCAACATCAGTGCCTTTGTCGGTAGCGAAGGCGCCAATAACGACCAGCATTATCGCAACGAAGAAATCGATGCGTTGCTGGCAGAGGCCCGCGCAGAACCTGACCCTGAAGCCCGCAAGGCGCTTTATGATCAGACCCGCGATATCCTGAAAGAAGACCTGCCGCTGATCTATTTGTATCACATCAAATATTTCTACACCCTGCGTGACGGTATCGAAGGGTTCGAGCCTTATGCCGACGGCATCATCCGTCTGCGTGGCGTGCAAGGGTAAACCTTTGCGCTAAACTGACCGTCCCGTCCGCATCAGAGCGGGCGGGACCCATCCAGAAAGGTCCCCGCCAAGATGCTGCGCTACATCGCCAACCGCGTGCTGATTGCCATACCGACGCTGCTTTTGGTGTCGATTTTTGTGTTCATGCTGCAAAAACTGCTGCCCGGCGATCCGATTCTGGTGCTGGCCGGTGAAAGCCGTGACCCTGAGACCATCGCCTTTCTGCGCGAACAATACCGGCTGAATGATCCGTTGATTTTTCAATATCTCTATTGGCTGATGGATGTGCTGCGTGGCGATCTGGGGATTTCCTTGCGCACTGGCCTGCCAGTGACCGAACTGATCGCGCAAAAGCTGCCTGTGACGCTGCAACTGGCGGTGATGTCGATGATCTTTGCGACGCTGATCGGGATTCCTGCGGGCGTGATGTCAGCGGTCCGCAAAGGCACGTTCTGGGACTATCTGGCGAATTTCGTGGCACTGTCGGGCCTGTCGATCCCGAATTTCTGGCTGGGGATCATGATGATCCTGCTGATTTCGGTCAATCTGGGTTGGTTGCCTGCCTCTGGCTACGAAAGCCCATGGGTTGATCCGGTACGCAGTTTCCAGACCATGCTGATGCCCTCGATCGTGCTCGGCACCGCTTTGGCTGCAACATTGATGCGGCACACAAGGTCGTCCATGCTGGGCGTGTTGCAGGCCGATTATGTGCGCACTGCCCGCGCCAAGGGGCTACGCGAAAAGGTGGTGATCCGCCGCCATGCCTTCCGCAACGCGCTGCTGCCCATCGTGACGCTGTCGGCGATCATGTTTGGCGAATTGCTGGCCGGTGCCGTGCTGACCGAGCAGATTTTCACCATCCCCGGCTTTGGCAAGATGATCGTGGATGCCGTGTTCAACCGTGATTACGCGGTGGTGCAAGGCGTCGTTCTGGTCACCGCAACCGGGTTTATCCTGATCAACCTTTTGGCGGATGTCGCCTATGTCCTGCTCAACCCCCGCATGAGGGCCACGATATGACTGCTGCTGTGACCCTGACCTCTCACGAGGCGGCCCCCGCGCCCCGGCGCAACCGCACCTGGGGCAAGCTGAAAAAGAACAAAAGCGCCATGGTCGGCGGCTTTGTCGTGGTGGTGTTCATCATCATCGCGCTACTGGCGCCGATCCTACCGATCCCTGATCCAACCTTGACCGACTGGGGCAAAATCCGGTTGGCCCCATCCGCCGAACATTGGATGGGCACGGATGAGATTGGCCGCGATATCCTGTCGCGCATGGTCTGGGGCGCGCGAGCGTCACTGATGGCGGGCGTGATTTCAGTCCTGATCGCGATGGCTGTGGGCGTGCCTTTGGGCGTGATCGCGGGGTATTTCGGCGGCTGGACTGATCAGATCATCGCACGGGCCACCGATGCGCTGCTGGCGATGCCGTTCCTGATCATGGCCATCGCGCTGGCCGCGTTCCTTGGGCCAAGCCTGACCAACGCGATGATCGCCATCGGCCTTTCCGCCGTGCCGATATTTATCCGCCTGACCCGTGGGCAGGTCCTGTCGGTCAAGACCGAGGACTACGTCGAAGGCGCCCGCGCCATTGGCCTGGGGCATACGCGGATCATGTCGCATTACATTCTGCCCAATGTGTTCCCGCCCATTCTGGTGCAGGCGACGCTGACGATTGCCACTGCGATTATCGCCGAAGCGGCCTTGTCGTTTCTGGGCCTAGGTCAGCAAGCGCCGCAACCTAGCTGGGGGTCAATGCTGGCCACCGCGCGCAATTTCCTGAGCCAGGCCCCTTGGATGGCGCTGTGGCCGGGTGCTGCGATCTTTATGGTCGTGATGGGCTTTAACCTGTTGGGCGACGGTCTGCGCGACGCGCTTGATCCGAAAGAAACCTGATGCAAAGTGATCCCGTGAACGGGGCTATCGCCTCGACCCATTATCTTGCCACCGAGGCCGGGGCGCAAATCCTGCGCGATGGTGGCAACGCCTTTGATGCGGCCGTCGCTGCCGGGCTGGTTCTGCAAGTGGTGGAACCGCATTTGAATGGGCCGGGTGGTGATCTGCCCGCCATCTTGTGGAAAGACGGCAAAGCGACAGTGCTTTGTGCGCAAGGTGCGGCTCCTGCCGGTGCAACCATTGCACATTATCGCGTACAGGGGTTGGAACTGATCCCCGGAGACGGGCTGCTCGCCACGGTGATCCCCGGTGCCTTTGACGGCTGGATGCTGATGCTGCGCGATCACGGCACGATGGAGCTGGCCGAGATCATGGCCCCGGCAATTGATCTGGCTGCCAATGGCCATGTGATGCTGGACCGTGCGGTGGATACGATTGCGGGGCTGGCGGATTTCTTTCGCGAACATTGGCCCAGCTCTGCCGCTGTTTGGGCACCGAATGGCAAGCTGCCCGAAAAAGGTGCGCTGTTCACCAACCCTGACCTGGCAGCAACATGGCAGCGCGTCGTGGCAGAAGCGCAAGGCCCGACCCGTGAAGCACGGATTGATGCCGCGCGGGATTGTTTCTACCGCGGCTTTATCGCCGAACGGATCGGCGCGTTTTGCGCCGAAACCAAAGCGATGGATGCCAGCGGAACACTACATGCAGGCGTGCTGACTGCCACCGACATGGCGGGCTATGCCGCACATTTTGAAGCCCCCCAAACCTTTGACTATCACGGCTGGACCATCGCCAAGACCGGGCCTTGGGGACAAGGGCCGGTGCTGCTACAGACATTGGCCTTGCTGGCGGGTGATAATCTGGCGGCGCTGGACCCGTTGGGGCCTGAGTTTGCGCATCTGGTGATCGAGGCGCAGAAACTGGCGCTGGCGGATCGGGAAATCTATTATACTGACCCTGATCATGCCCCGGTGCCAATGGATGGTCTGCTGTCCACGGCGTATAATTCAACGCGCCGTGCCTTGATCGGCGAAAAAGCGGATCATGACCTGCGCCCTGGGGTTCTGGATGGCTTTGCGCCGCAGGTGGCGCAGGTGCAGGCGATGCTTGACCGGCTGAGCTTGCCGGAAGGTGCTGTCTACGAACCGACAATGGCACATCTGGCGACCGCACCGCGGGGCGACACGGTACATCTGGATGTGATTGACCGGCATGGCAATATGGTGTCAGCGACGCCGTCAGGCGGGTGGCTGCAAAGTTCACCCATCGTGGCAGGGCTGGGGTTCTGCCTCAATTCCCGCGCGCAGATGTATTGGCTGGATGAAGCTGCTGTCGGCGCGCTGGCACCCGGTAAACGGCCACGGACCACCTTGTCACCCAGTCTTGCCTGGCATCGCGACGGGCGGCGGATCAGTTTCGGCACGCCCGGTGGCGACCAGCAGGACCAATGGCAATTGCTGTTCTGGCTGCGTCACGTCCATCACGGCATGGACCTGCAACAGGCCGCAGATGCGCCGATGTTCCATACCACGCATATGCCCGCGTCTTTCTATCCCAGATCCCGGCAGCCGGGCGGTGTCGTCGCCGAAGACAATCTGCCAGAGGCAACATTGCGCGCTTTGGAAGCTGCGGGTCATATTGTGACCCGCGTGCCCGCAGGTAGTGTCGGGCGCATCACCACCGCAGCGCGCGGCGCGGATGGGCGCCTGAGCGCCGCGGCAACGATGCGCACCCCACATGGGCGGGCTATCGTGCTGGGCGATGAGACGACGGCTTCGCCTAACGCGCGGCCACGTCGCTAAGGCGCAGGAAAAAATCTGTCACCTCCTGCGGGGTGGCGCGATCGACAGCGCCATCCGCAATCTCTGCCTGTGACCAGATCCAGCTTTGCGCCGGATCATGCAGCATGGCCCAGTCACCGAAAACCCGATCTGCCACTGTTTCGGCGACGTGGACCCGCACTTCAACGTGGCGATCATCGCGCTTGATCCGGGCGATCGTGTCGCGCACCTCTTGTTCGGGGCCTTCCAGCCATTGCAGATAGATATCCGCCCGACAAATCAGTGCCCCGGTGATCCCGTCCCGTGCATTCATACGCCGCGCCTGCACCAGTATGCCGTTGAGAATGCTTTCGTCAAAACCAAAGGGGATCGATGAATAGATTGTCCGGAAAACGCTCATGATATCTGCCCATTACTGCCGCACCCAAGAAAAAGGTTGCGGAACCACAATAACGGCTGCGGATAAAGTCACCAGTCTCTTTCGCCGCAGAGCCGCTTGCCAGCCGATCCTGGCGGATCGTCAAAACCAGCGACGCCCGCAAGGCAATGGTGTCAGGCGGTGGTTTCCGAAACGTCGGCTGTCATACGAAAGTCTGACAATCATCGCCCCAGCGTCGGATGTGCCCACGCGCATTGATCTGCGAGAAAAACAACGAAACGCCGGGAATGATCCGGTAAGGTGTTCGAGCAGAGGTAAGGATAGAAATGACGTATAATAAACTGGTAATTGCCACGGTTTGCGGGTTGGGCCTGACCAGTCCGGCATTCGCACAGGGCATCCAACTGGATGATCTGCTGGATACGCTGGGCCTGTCTAACGGGACTGGCGACGTAGGGTCGGGCGATGAGCTGCTGACACTGGACCGTTTGGCAATGATCACGCTCGGCAACAATACGATCATCTCATCCCCGACCGAACGGCCGCTGGTGACCGCCAACATCCTCGACCCGATGGCGGCTGACGAGCAATCTATCCTGCATCTGGCCATTGGTCAGGACAATGATTCCGGTACGACAGACAGGCCGATCAAACTGAGCGAGCTTGACAGTTTGCTGGACAATCTGACCGGCGGCGGAAACGACGATAGCGGTTTGGGACTGGATGGATTGATTGATCTGCGACTTGGCGGCGAAACGCTGATCGCATCGGGCGGAACGGCGCCTCTTGTCAGTGCTAACCTGCTGGACCGCCCGACAGAGAATGGCCAGACAATCGCCAATCTGACGATCGGGAATGACCGGCAGGACAATGACCAGATCGGCGTGGATAGCCTTGGCGAATTGCTGGACGATGTCGCGGCGATTGTCTCAAATGACAGCCGCGACCGGTCGCGGGGTCTGCTGCGGCTGGACGGGCTGGCCGAAGTCACACTGGGCGATGCGACGCTGATTTCTTCAGCGTCGCGATCCCCGGCGATCAGCGCGAATGTGTTGGAAAGATCCGGGTCGGACAACCGGTCGGTCGCCCGGGTCAATGTCGAAACCAATCAAGACAGCGGTGGCCTGCTGGGACGTGACAGCGGCGGGTCTGACAACGACAACCGGCGCGACGGTCTGGTCGAGCGGGTCCTTGGCGGCAGTGACAACAATAACGATGGCGGGCTTGGCGGCACTGTGGGCCGTCTGACCGGCGGTCTGCTGCGCTAGGCAGAACAGGCCGGGACGCATCATCGCGCCCCGGCCTGACAATATCGTCGCATTTTGGCGCGGTGCGGCCGCGACGCCGGGGTTATGTCACCCCCACAGCCCATGCGGCAGAACGAATGTCGCCGCCGCAGGGGGCATCTGGTTTGCCATAATCGGGCAGCCATAGGCCTTGGCAAGCCCCGGCCCGCCGATCACCCGTGCAGGTGGACCTGCATCCAGCAACCTCCCGTCATGGATCAGCCAGACATGATCAGCGACCATTGCGGCCAGATTCAGGTCATGGAGCACCATCACCACACCGCCGCCACCATCGGCAAAGCCGCGCAGTACACGCATGACGCCGATCTGATGCGCGATATCCAGACTGGCGACAGGTTCATCCAGAAACAGCCAGCGCGCCGCACCGTTCTGCACCGGGTCCCAAACCTGCACGCGGACGCGTGCCAGTTGCACCCGCGCCTGCTGCCCGCCCGAAAGCTCTTGGTAATAGCGCCCGGAAAAGCCTGTCAGATCAACCTCGGCCAAGGCCCTTGCGATCAGGTCGGTTCGGTCGGCCTGCGTACCGCTGGTCAGGCCAAGGCGCACGACCTCTGCCACGGTGAAGGGAAAGGCGAGTGTCGCCGCCTGCGGCAGCACCCCGCGCCTTGCGGCCAGTTCCCATGGTTTCAGTGTTGCAAGGTCATGACCATCCAGCGCGATCTGCCCTTGATAGGGCACATCGCCCGATATCGCGCGTAACAGCGTTGTCTTGCCCGACCCGTTCGGCCCGATCACCGCGATGATCCGTCCAGGGGCGGCGCTGATGTCGATCCCGTGCAGAACGGGTGTGCGGCCAAGGGCCACCTGCAGATTGCGGATTGTCAGCATCACATATCCACCAATCCACGACGGCGCAGCAAGATCCAAAGGAACACCGGCGCACCGATGACGGCGGTCACGATCCCGATAGGGAGTTCCGCAGGCGCAATGATGCTGCGCGCGATCAGATCGGCCAGCAGCAACAGGATCGCCCCCAGCAAAGCCGCATTCACCAACAGATAGCGGTGGTCCGGCCCTGTCGCCAAACGCAGCAGATGTGGCACCACGATGCCGATAAAACCGATCCCGCCGGATACGGCAACGGCAGCGCCTGTTGCGGCCGCGACTGTCAGAATTGCGACATGCTTGACCCTTTGCACCGGCAGGCCGATGTGATGCGCCGCAGCCTCGCCCAATGACAAACCGTTCAGGCCACGCGCCAGAAACGGTGCCGCGACCAGCGCCAGCATCATGACCGGCCCTGCCGCTACGATCTTGGGCCATGATGCGCCGCCCAGCGAGCCCAATCCCCAGAAAGTCAGGTCGCGCAATTGCCGGTCATCTGCAACATAAACGAGAATGCCCGTCGCTGCCCCCGCCAAGGCACCAAGAGCTATCCCCGCCAGCAGCATCGTCGCGGTCGAGGTCCGGCCAGCGCGGGTGGATACACGATAGAGCACGATCGTCGACAGCCAGCCACCGACAAAGGCCGCCACCGGCACCATCTGCCAGCCGAGCGTCGCCACAACCCAGGCCGGGGCCATGCTGCCCAGCACAATCGCCAGAACCGCGCCCAGACCGGCACCAGCGCCGACCCCGACCAGACCGGGATCGGCCAGAGGATTGCGGAACAACCCCTGCATCACGGCACCGCCGACAGCCAGCGATGCGCCGACCAGCACGCCGGTCAGCATTCGTGGCAGGCGGATTTCCCACAGGATCAGGCGATCGCGATCAGGCAAGGTGTCGCCCGCCCACAGGGCCATGACCAAGTCACCCAGATGCACACCCGATGCGCCATGCGACAGGCTTAGCAGGCATGTCACCAGCAACAGCACGCCCAGCCCGATGGCCACCCGTCGCGCGCGTGGGGTGCGGTCACCGGGCAGGACAGCGGTGAAATCAATCGCCACCATCAACCATCCGCCCATTCTGGCAAGCGCCGGAACTGCGCAGTCAGCTCAAGTGCGGCATCACCGGTACGCGGTCCAAAGCCCAACAGATAAAGCCCGTCCATGGTGATGACGCGCCCCTCTGCCCCGGCAGAGGTCAGCCGTAGCGCGGGATGCGCGGCGATATCAGCCACCGACACTTCGTGATCACCGCCGCGGTCCATCATCAGGATCAGGTCGGGTGCCGCAGCAATCGCAGCCTCATCGGTCAGGGGTTTGTAGCCGTCCAGACCGGCCACAGCATTGACGCCGCCAGCAAGTTCGATCATCGCTTCAGCCGATGTGCCGGTACCGCCGACCATCAGCCGCCCGCCCTGCATCGACAGAATGAACATGACGCGCGGGGTTTCGGGCAGGGCTGCGCCTGCTATGCGCGCCTCTTCCAGCTTGGCCGCGACGCTGTCTTGCAGGGCTTGTCCCGCCTCTGGCAGGTCCAGCGCCCCCGCCACGGCGGCGATCTTGGCGGCGACACCGTCCGGGTCAAGCGCCTGTGGCACCATCACCAGCGGAATACCGGTGCGCTGCAACACCTCCAGCACCTCTGGCGGGCCAGCATCATGTTCGGCGATGATCATGTCGGGGTCCATCGCAATCAGGTTTTCTGCGGACAAGGCACGGACATAGCCGATATCGGGCAGCGCCTCGACCTCTGCGGGATAGGTCGAGGTGGTGTCGCGCGCGATCAGCCGGTCACCTGCACCCAAGGCATGGATGATTTCTGCAACCGACCCGCCAGCCGCGATCACCCGCGACGGGCTGTCCGCCTGCGCAGCAGGGGCAAAGACAAGCGAAGCGGCAAGGACCAGCGCGTTGCGGCGGTTGATGTGCAGTTTCATGCTGGCACCTTTCCGGCCAGAGCATCGGCCAGAATGTCCCAGCCTTTGGTATCTGTGGCAGCTTCAGCGCGTTTGCCGAAGATCTGCAGGATCAACTGACCGTCCGTGTCAAAAGCCTCGACCGAGATAGCATCACCGCGTTTTGTGGGTTTGCGCACCAGCCAGACCTCGGCGACCTTGTCAGCGCGCAGATGCAGGTTGAACCGGGGGTCAAGCACGTTGAACCATGGCCCCATCACTTCCAGCCGTTGCACGGTGCCGGAATGGATCTGGATACAGCCGCGATTGCCGACAAAGACCATGATCTTCAGTCCCTGCTCTCCGGCCTGACGCAGCGCGTCTTCGACCGCTGTCACTGGCAATCGGGTGGCCCATGGCGCGCCGATGGACCGGTTCGCGCCAAGACGGTCGAATTTCAACCGGCTGGTCATAGCAAGAAACTGATGGGTGTCGGTCATCGCCGCCCAATTGTCGCGCAGCTCATCCAGTTTGGCCTCGTTCACGCGGACCGGTTCGGGGGTCGCGCGGGGGGCCAGATCAAAGGGCGCATCATCGGCCACAGCCAGATCAGCGACCAGCGCGTCGAAGGCGGCAATGTCCGAATCCGCCCCAAGGTGGATTTTATGGACCGCATCGCCAGCGGCATCAAAGACCTGCAGGCTGCGGCGGGTGCCGTCCGGCCCAGGGCGTTCCACCGCGAAACCATGAACCCAATGTTTGGGGAACAGGCGCAGGTCGATATCCGGCCCCAACAACATCGAGGCATGCGCCCCTGCATGAAAACCGGTATAGATGCCACGGCGTTCATGCACACAATGATCGTTGCGCGTCAGTGCCATAACATCGCCCAGCGCCGCGATCCGCGGCATCAGTTGTGCAGGATCTGCCACAATGCGGCGCGCACCATTGCCAAGATCGGCGACGAGTATTTCTGCCTCGCGGATGCCCAACATATCGGCCAGATCGCGTTCGCGCATCTTGGGTTTATCGGCACGCGCTGTGGCGATCGCTTCAACGCGGGTGGGGGATAGAATCATGGGGTTACCTCCGTAAGGCCCGCAATTATTGCGGGCGTGGAAGCACCAGGTCCCGGATCTGGCGTTGTCCAAAAGGACATGGCTGGAAGATCTGACGCATACTTGACTGTTTCTGTCAGGTTGCTTAGAACGCCCGACGTCGGGGGTCAAGACACCTTAAAAGACGCGCCAGCGGAACAGCCAGCCAAATAACAAAAACAATCGGATGGAGAATCGGAAATGATAATGCGCGTGCACCCGCGCAGGTTTGGCTTGGCCTGCCTGCTGATGACAACAGCGATCTTATCGGCGGGGGCGGCGACCGCTCAGCAGGCCGATGCGGATGGCAGCACTTTTCTGGGGCGGCTGATCTTTGGCGCAGGCCAGCAAAAGGTAGCGATTGATACGCCACAGGCGGTCAGCGTGCTGGATCAGGCAGATATCGACCGCGAACAGGCGGCCAATGTCGGGCAGCTATTGCGCAATGTGCCCGGCGCACAGACCGCAGGGTCCGACCGGCCACTGGGCTTTGCCTTTAACATCCGTGGCATCGGCGGGACGGAACAATCCGCCTCCGAGGCGCGGATCATCGTGAATGTTGATGGTGTCCCGAAATTCTATGAACAATACAGGTTGGGGTCGTTCTTTTCCGATCCTGAACTTTATCGGCGGGTCGAGGTGCTGCGCGGGCCGGGATCGGCAACCTTGTACGGCACTGGTGCCGTCGGCGGCGCGGTCAATTTTGAGACCAAGGATGCCAGTGATTTCATCCCAGAGGGCGGCACTGGCGCGCTGCGGTTGAAATACGGCTATGAAAGCAATGGCAACGGGCAATTGGGATCGCTGATCTATGCCGCGCGCCCAACCGAAGGGGCCGAATTTCTGGCCGCCCTGGGGTATCGCAGCTCTGACGATTATCAGGATGGTGCGGGCAATGACGTGCAGGGCAGCGAATTCGAGGCGCCTTCAGCCCTTCTCAAAGGCACATTCCAGTTGAACGATACCCAGACGCTGCGCCTGTCCGCGCAACGGTTTTCATCCGATGCCGACAATGCCGCGCTGGTTCAGACGGCAGGTGGTAACAACCCAGCCTTTGGCACAATGACGATTGACGATCTGTTTGGCCGGGTTGACCGCAAAGTGACCGACGACACCTTCAACCTGGAATGGCAGCATCAGGGCGGCGACCTGTTCAACCCACGCGTCCAGCTGTCCTATGCAGACACGACCGTTGAACAATCCAATGCCCGCACGGTAACGGGCACCCCACAGCGCTGTTTGCCGACATTGAGCAATAACAACGTGTTTTGCGATGTGACCTATGCCTATCGCACCACCATGCTGAAGGCCGAAAATACCGCCAATTTCACCGGTGCAGGCTGGCAGAATTATCTGACCTTTGGTCTGCAGGCGACGCATCAGGACCGTGTCGCCGACAGCGCCGGACCGCTTGGGTTCCATCCTGAAGGTACCGACCGCAAGATCGGGCTTTATGCGCAATCGGAATTCGTGATCGGCGACAGGCTGACGCTGATCCCCGGCGCGCGGATCGATTTCGCCGAACGCGAGGCGGGTACCGGTGTGCCCGGGGGTGACGACGTGACGGATAATGCGACCGCGCTATCATTGGCGGCACTTTACGACGTCACTGACGATCTGTCCGTCTTTGGCTCTGTCGCGCGCACCGAACGGCTGCCAACGCTGGATGAGCTTTATTCCTATTCCGGGACCAAAGCCCCGGCCTTGAATCTGGACAAGGAAGAAGCCACCAATATCGAACTGGGTCTGACCTATAACCGCGATGGTCTGTTCACGCCGGGTGACAACCTTCAACTGAAGCTGACCGGTTTCCGAAACCGGATTGACGGGCTGGTCACCACCACGCCCGGCAATGACCCAGTGTTCTTCCGCAACCTTGCACGCGCCGAATTTGAAGGCGCAGAGATTGAGGCAGGTTATGAAAACAACGACGTCTTTGGCCGTCTGGCCGTATCGACCGTCCGCGCAACAGACCGCGATTTCGGCTATACCCTTTCGACGGCACCGGCTGACACCGTCGCACTGACCTTGGGCGGACGCTTGCCGGATCAGGGGCTAGAATTCGGCTGGCGCGGGACTTTCGTCGATGAGATCACGACATCCAGCCGATCCACCAGCACGGGTGCGATCACAAGCACAAGCTACGACAGCTATAACACACAGGATATCTTTATGACATGGACACCACAGACCGGCGCATTTGACGGGCTCAACGTGCAACTGGCGGTCGAAAACCTGTTCGACACGGATTATCGCAACAATCTGTCATCCGATCAGGGGCGCGGGCGTACCTTCAAGGTCGCTGTGGCGCGGACCTTCACATGGTAAGGAAAATCCTTCTTGCCCTTGCCGTCGCAGCTCCTGCGGCGGCACAGGATGGCGGTGGGATCGCGCTGGATCTCAACCGGCTGGATCAGGTGGACAATGCCTGCCGGCTGACCTTTGTCACTGACAACAATCTGACGGATCTGTCGGCACTGGCGCTGGAAACGGTGCTGTTTGACCAGGATGGCAGGGTTGCGGCGCTGACCCTGTTCGACTTTGGCGCATTGCCCGCAGGGGCGCGCCGGGTGCGGCAGTTTGATGTCGCAGGTCAGGATTGTGCCGCTATCGCGCAAGTGCTGGTCAATGGTGTTGCCTCATGTACGGGCGACGCAGTGGATACACCGATCTGTGCGCAGGCTTTGCGCGTGACCGGATCAGTTGAAAATATTGAGGTGCTGCAGTGATCCATCTTTATCAGGCCCGCGATGCCATTCTGGGTTTTGTCGATCTGGGCGGCTGGGTGGTTGCCCTGATCATCGCACTTTCGGTGTTGTCGGGTGCCGTGGTGCTGTGGAAGCTGTGGCAGTTCTATCGTGCAGGTGTCGGACGGCACGCGCCGTTGATGGCGGCATTGGCCGCATCGGACGCAGGCCAGCCAACCCGCGCCATCGCGCTGGCCGAAGCCGCGCCATCGCATTTGGGGTCAGTGCTGGCACTGGCCTTGCAGGCCACCGATGCGCGCGACCGGCTGTATAGCTATGCCGAAACGCCGTTGGCCCGGCTTGAAGGCGGCTTTCGTCTGCTGGATGCCGTGGCGCAGACCGCGCCGCTGTTGGGCTTGTTCGGTACCGTGCTGGGCATGATCGATGCCTTCCGCGCGATGCAGGAGGCCGGGCAGAACGTCGACCCTTCCGTACTGGCCGGGGGTATCTGGGTGGCGCTGATGACCACCGCAGCAGGTCTGGCGGTAGCGATGCCGCTGTCTGCGATCCTGTCCTGGCTGGAAAGCCGGATGGCGGGCGAACGCCGCATGGCTGAGGCGCTGATCGAAGGGGCCCTGCGCCCCGGCCTGACCGTGCCGCAGGCCGAAAGCCATGCCAGGTCAGGTCTGGCCCATGCCTAGATCCGGGTTGCGCAGGCGGCGGCTGTCGCTGACATCGCTGATCGATGTCATCTTTCTGCTGCTGTTGTTTTTCATGCTGTCCTCGACCTTTACCCGCTATGGCGATCTGCCGTTTTTGGCGGCGACCGGCGGCGCGGGTGCGGCAGAAACCGCCACCCCCGTCTTTCTGCGGGTCCAGCCCGACAGTATCCTGTTGAACGTGGCCGAAGTGACGCTGGCCGACCTGCCCGCTGCCCTGACCGCACAGGATGCGGCACTGGTACTGATTGCCCCGTCTGACGGCGTATCGGCCCAGCGGCTGGTTGATGTGCTGGTCATCGCCCAAACTGTACCAGGCGTCAGCCTGCGCCTGATCGGAGGATAGACCGATGCGTCTTGCCACACCGCCCCGCAACAAACCGGAACCGACGATTGCCCTGATCAATGTCGTTTTTCTGATGCTGGTTTTCTTTCTGGTCGCAGGCCAGATAGCGCGCCCGACCGACCGCGAGGTCACGCTGATCGATGCCGATCTGCCCAGTGCGAATGTTCCCGATGATGCGCTGGTCCTGCGCGCTGACGGCACCCTGCAATGGCGCGGCGAACCGACCACAATACTTGATTTTGCCGTGGCTCAGGTCACCGCAGCCGACGGACCCGCGCTGCGCATCCTGCCGGACCGCAACCTGGCCGCCCGCGATCTGATCGCGGTTGCCGTAGATCTGCGCGCAATTACCGGGCGAGATGTCCGGCTGGTCACACAGCAAGGGCTGACCCCATGACCCGGCCACGTATCATCGGCGGCGCGACAATTGCTTTGGCGTTATCGGGGGGCCTGCATGCCGCCGTCTTGCTGATCGCGGTGCCGCCGGAGGATGAGACGGTTCAGGTTTCCGGCGCTGGCGTTGCCGAGATCGCAGCCCTTGGTGCCGCGTTTGAGGATTTCGTCGCCGGGTCAACCCCCGTCACGCAGGTTGCGCAACCCGCTGTGCAAATGCCCGCCATCCAGCCTGGCCTGACCCTGCCGACCTCTGCCGTTGCCGATCTGGCGGCGCCAGTCCCCGCGCGTGAAGCCGAAACCAGCCCCCCTGCCGTCACCACAGTGACAGCAGCCAGCGCGGCAGTTACCGCCGTGACGCCGGACGCAACAACAGCCACTGCCAGCGATGTCACCGACACCGAAAGCGCGCCCACCAGCTCGATCCGGCCGGTGGCGCGCCCTGCCGCACCACCACAGCGCACTGCGCAGGCAGCACCGCCCCGCCCGGCGGGCAATGCCGAAACCGATGCGAACCGGGGCAGCGCGCAGGGCCAGGACGGCGGACAGGCGGCAGCTTCTGGGACGGCAGCACCCGCACAGGATACCGCAGGTGGACGGGAAGCAGTGGCGAATTATCCCGGGCAGGTTCTGCGTCAGATCACACGGTTGCGACGGCAAAACGCCCCGGCGCGGGGATCGGTTCTAGTAAATTTTGCGATTTCGGGATCAGGCGCGCTGGCGGATGTCGCTGTCGCGCGGTCATCCGGGTCGGGTCAGCTGGATCAGATGGCGATGGACCATATCCGCCGCGCCGCGCCTTTCCCGCCACCGCCCGCAGGTGCGCAAACCGCTTTCAGCTTTGAATTTGTCGGTCGGCCCTGAGGACCGCCCCGGCACGTGCCCAAATCGGCAGCTCGGTGCCGTATTGCGGCCAGGTTGCCATTCTTGACCGGAGCAGCACGCCAACGCAACGCGCGCTGCTCCGGTCAGGTTCTTACATTCCCAGGCTGGACAGCAGCAGCGCGGTTGTCGTCATCAGCATGATGCCATCGGGCATGACCTGACCGTTCTGTGTCGAATACTCGACGCAGCCGCTGTTGGCGACAAGGTTTGGATCCACCATCACGCGAACGCGCACCAGGTTGTCATTTTCGGTATAGGCTCCGACCACGGTACCAAGCCGGGTCCGGTCCTGCGCAAAGACCGATACGCCGTTGATCGCGTTAAAGTTGCCAGCCGCCCCACAGATCGAGGGCAAGGAACTACGCGCCATACCCATCGTATTGAGGCTTGCAAGCGACAAACCGCCACCAGACGATCCACTGCCGCCACCGCTGCCGCTCCCGTTACCCGGCATCTCGCCCCCGTTACCAGGTGTGCCGCCACCATTGTTGCCACCGCCACCGTTGTTACCGCCGCCGCCGTTGTTGCCACCGCCGCCGTTGTTGCCACCGCCGCCATTGTTACCGCCGCCACCGTTATTACCGCCGCCGCCATTGTTCCCGCCGCCGCCGTCGCCACCACTTGACCCAAGCGAGACAGACGTATCAACCAACGATCCGCCGCCACCCACAGTCGTGCTAGTGGAGACCGTATCACGGACATTCGCATCGACTGTCGCCAGTGATCCTCCACCAACCGTCGCGTTTGCTGTCACACTGTCAGTGACGTTAGCGTCTACCGAGGCAACTGATCCTCCACCCACCGTCGCACCGACGCTGACGCTGTTGCCGACGCTGACTCCAGCGCTCAGCCCGCCGTCGCGGGACCCCAGGTCAACCTTGACCACACCAAGATCCAGTCCCTGGGCCTGCACTGCGCCCGCTGTCATACCGAGAGCCATAACCAATGCCAGCGCTGCGGAATTCTGCAGGCGACGGCTATTCACTTTTCTGTTGGATACCATTTTGTAAATACCTTCTGTTGTGTACGGTGGTTGCCAAAAGGACCGACATATCGTTAAAAGCACATTCTGCGAAACGACCCTGACAGGGCGACCAACCATTATCGCTGACTGCTTGTTTGGATGGGAAAAAACTGCGGCAACCAGTAGCTGCGTTTTAGCACCTATCGCCTATTACGAGTAGACTTCTCTCTGCCTCAGCGTTCGCCTGGAAAGCGTTATAAGACCATTAGGGCATGTATCTCGTACCAAAGTCGCATGCTGTAATTCGGCCAGAATGATTTCCCAGCACGTCTCATGAGCAATTAACAGGCATTTTGCCGGCGGAAACTTCTCCTCCAAGGCACTTACAGATCTGTCTGCTGCTACTTTCGGACAGGCAATCGCACTTTACGCAGTTAATCCACCGTTCTCTCGGTGGATTCGCTCTTTCGTCGGATGATGCCACAGTGCCGTTTCCCGAATCAGTCGTGTTGGGCACCATTGGTCAAGCGCAACTGGAAATTATGCCCTGCGAGGTAATGCCGCAGTTTGGCATCAACAGGTAACCATGGCGCTTGTCGCCGCAGTCGCGGGGTATCCCGATCACCCTGCCCTTGGCCGTCATCGGCATTCCTGCGGTTCGCACTTCAGTCTGATGTACCGATATACGGCCTTTCCGCTGATAGTCACGCAGTACAAATGCTGGGAGCACATACTCCGTAGGGGGCGGGCGCGTTTTGCAAGCATACCTGTTCTGGCGTTCGGTATAGTCATTTGAGTTGGTCGGCATGAAACATTCAGAATTGATCGTTGAACCGGCTGCGACAGGAGGCGTCTGCACCGGATCCGCCCGTACAACTGCGCGGCATCGGTCCTGGCCGCGTGTATCATCGATTGCTGATCTGTTGTTTGGGCGATTTGGTCTGGCAAAAGCCGAAACCGATCACGCAGCAGCGATGTCGCAACTGGTTATTACAGTCGATCCGCAGCGCCAAATGTGGTTACCGGGCCTGCAAAACATCTCCCTAAAGTCGCGGGATGTGATCAATGTGAACAGCCTGTCACCGGTCAGCGATATCCTGTCAGAACATGGCGATGGACCGGCTCTCGTCATCGTCAATCTGGACGAATTTCCTTGCCTCGACGACATCGTCTGCGCCTTGCTTGTGCTCCGCTCCGATCATCCTTCGGCGGCAGTGATTATAGGTTCCGCCGCATTTCAAAAAAGCGATTTTTCATCTGAACGCAAAGCGATTGCTGATGTCTCTGTCAGGCTGCCAGCGTCAGAGACGACAATAATGCTGGCGGTCTCACAGGCAATCGGTAACACTCTGACCACCTCGCGCGGCACACAAACCGCGCAATCATCCCGCGACAGGCAGGGTTTGAGCTGCCAGCTATTGGAATGAAGATATTTTGAAAAGATCCGGCCCTGGTACTTGCTTGATTGCATTCGTTGCGCTGACGCTGAGCAGCCAGAACCTGGCGGCGCAGGATCAGAATACAATACCGCTGTCGCAGTTAGATGCCCTGGTTCTGGATCAGGACCCACAGGCACGCTATGTCCGGGTTATTCAGACGCTTGATCAGAACGGCTATGAGATCGTCGATCTGCGCAATACCTTACTGAACCGCGCATTGATCAGGGCGCGCAATCAAAGACATTTACGTGAAATCGTTGTCAGTCGTGCATCTGGCCAAGTGCTGCGTGATGTGGTTATTGAAGAATTCACTGCGCCACCATCAGACGAGCCGTCCCCGGCAATTCCGCTGGAGATGATACTGGAAAATAACGATGGTCAGATACGGATTCTGAACCCGTGACGCTGACGGATTTACTTTCAAGAAAACGTTTTCTGACCAGACAAGACCGGAGACTATAATTGTGTCAATTCAGGGGTTGCGCTGGCCATTTGTTGTTTTAATCATTTTTGTACTCGCCGTGCAGATCCTGAGCGCAGGTTTTTTCATTCTCAAGATCATGTCCGAATTTTTCCTTTGGCAGATTACCGTGATTCCCTGGGAGGTGCAGGAAATCCTCGAAATTCTGTCCAGTGTCGGCCTGCTGTTCGGATTGATCAGCAGCGTTGTTTTGCTGTGGGTAGCATCAAGACGCATGCTGCGGATCAATATGCAGTTGGATGCAGCCGCGGGCGATTTTCAGGCTCATGTTGAAAAACAATTTGATGACTGGCGCCTGACCCCGAGCGAACGTGTGGTCGCCTTGCTGGTCATCAAAGGGTTCAGCAATGCAGAAATCGCAAGGCTGCGCGGCACGACGGAATCCACCATCAAATCACAGGTGACGTCGATTTTCCGCAAGGCAAAGCTGACCAGTCGGTTGCAACTGGTCGTTTGCGTGATCGAAGATGTGGTCACTGCAATCCCAGAGGCAGAGCAGCGCAGCGTTTGAAGCGGGCTACGGGGCCGACAATCTGTCGCCCCCGCGCAGCCAGTTTCAGGCCACCAGCCGTGGCTCGGTCTTTTCCACCTTGGCGGATTTGGTGCGTCCAGTGCTTGCGGCAGCAATGTCCTGTCCGATCAGCGCCTCATGCAAAAGCTTGACCGCATTATCTGCATCCTCGCGCGTCAGCACGAATTGAATATCCACATTGCGCGGCCCCTGCTGTACCGCGACCGGTGATATCCCAGCCTCTTTCAGCGCGGTCAGACCACGGCCCAGCGCGTTCAGCCCTTTCAGGTCACGGCCAATCGCGGCAACGACGGCCAAGCCGCGTGTGGTGACCGACGCCGTCGGATAAGCCTCTGCCAGATCGCGTTCCACCCGTTTGACCCGCTTCAGCGAAGCATCGACATAATGGGTGATGGTATTGGCGTTCGAGGATTTTGCGACAATGCTGACCTTATGCTGGGTCAGTGACTGCAGAATTGTGGCATCATAGCCTTTGACGCCCACCATTTCATGCGCGAACACTTCCAGTGCGAACACATCAAGAGCAGTCACGATCTCAACCTGCGGCGCGGTCGCCGCGGAATCGTCGATCAACGTGCCGGGGTCCGCTGGTTCAAACGCGTTGGTGACGCGCAGCGGGATATCGGCCTGCCGCAAAGTCTTGGCCGCAGAAGGATGGATCGCCTCCATCCCCATGTTGGATAGCTGGTCCGCCACGTCGTAGTTGGTGTAGCCAAGCTTGCGTACATTCTCTGCACCGACAAGTTTCGGATCAGCCGATGACAGGTGGAATTCCTTGTGAATGATCGCCTCTGATGCGCCGGTCTGGGCAGCGATGCGGCTGAACGTGACCTCGGAATAGCCACGATCATAAAGCGACATCAGGCCTTCGGAACATTGCGCATAGCCTGTGACAATCGGCATTTCACTGCTGAGGTCGAGATCGCGCATCCCCTCTTCGATCCGCTGTTCAAGGGTCATCTCACGCTCGTCGCGCCAGCCGCCCAGATCGACGAAACGTGCGTGCAAACCGGCACGACGCAACATCAGGGCAGTGACATAGGCTGAATGACTTTCCCCCAAACCTGACAGCAGTTCACGGATGATATCCAGATGCTGGTTCAGCCGGAAATGCCCGTAGGAACACAGGCGCTGCAGGTCGATCAGGCAGGACCGCGCACCTTCGACCCGTTCTCGCACAAAATGATCGGCATCACGGATATCTCCGGGGGCGTCCAGCACTTTGCCATGCGCCTCGTTCATCGCGGCCATCACATCGTCCAGCGCATCCGACCAGCCACGGTCGTGGCTTGCATTGGCAAAGCGGGCATAGACCCCGGATTCGCGGGTCTTTTTATGTTCGAGCAGCATATTGGTGATGCCAGCATAGGCCGAGACCACAAAAATCCGGTTATATGGATCAGCCCCGTCCCGCAGGAACAAAGAATCCAGCAATTCGGCCGAGCGGCTCATCGAAGTGCCGCCGATTTTTTCAACGGTATGTGCTTTTTTGTTCATTTCATTCGCCCCTTTCGGTCAGGGACGCCTTCTGTCAACTGCGTGAACGCTCGCCCAAGGCCCGCAGGTAATGTGGACCCTGACCAAGCGATATCATGTGCCATCAATCCGCAGCGGCGTAAGAGCCGTCCGCCTGATGCACCTCATTCCCGGTAACGGGCGGGTTGAAACAGCAGGCCATGACCAGCTCTTCTTCCGCGCGCAGGGTGTGGTGATCATGCTGGTCCAGCGCATACATCACGCCGGGTCGGATCGCATGCGTCTCGCCAGTAGCCAGATCGGTGATCGAGCCCTTGCCAGCCATACAATAGACGCTTTCAAAGTGGTTTTTGTAATGGAACGTATGTTCAGACCCCGCCTCAAGCGTGGTGATGTGGAAAGAAAAGCCCATACCATCCTTCGCCAGTAGCAGACGCACAGATGTCCATTTTGCGTCACTAACTTCTTTGTCAGTATTTTTCAGGTCTTCGATGTCACGTACGATCATGGGGATTACTCCGCTGCAATTTTGGTTTGGACGCAGATTTGCGCCGCCTCGGTCAGAATATCGAGACCTTCTTTGAATTGATCCATCGGCGTCGTCAGGGGGGCAAGCACTTTGACAACTTCGTCGTTGGCACCGGATGTTTCGATCACCAGCCCGCGCAGAAACGCCTCTGCACAGATCGCACCGGCCAAATCGCCCGAACCGACATCGACACCCTGCATCATGCCGCGCCCTTTCAGGCGCGCGCCCGGGATAGTGGCCGCGATCTGCTGCAAGCGATCTGTCAGCACGGCGGATTTTTCGGCGATGTCGGTCTTGAACGCATCATCAGACCAGAATTTTTCTAACGCAACGCGGGCGGTGACGAATGCATGAGTGTTGCCACGGAAAGTGCCGTTATGTTCGGCAGGTTTCCACACATCCAGTTCCGGTTTGATCAGGGTCAGCGCGAAGGGCAACCCGAATCCGGACAAGGATTTCGCCAGCGTGATCATGTCAGGCTCAACATCCATATCGTCAAAGCTGAAGAAACTGCCAGCCCGTCCGACACCGGCCTGAATGTCATCGATGATCAGCTTTGCACCATGCTTTTTGGCCAAACGCGCGATCCCTTCGACCCATGTGCGCGAAGCAGCGTTCAGACCACCCTCGCCCTGCACCAGTTCCACGATAAAGGCGGCAGGTGCGTCAATGCCGCTGGACCCGTTGTCGAGCATAGTTTCGATCAACGCCAAGGTGTCGACATCATCGCCCAGCGATCCTTCAAACGGCAAGTGGGTCACGCCGTTCAGCGGCACACCCGCACCACCACGCTTGCCAGAATTGCCAGTCAGCGCCAGCGCGCCAAGGGTCATGCCGTGAAACCCGTTGGTGAAGGAAATCACATTGGTCCGGCCCGTCACTTTGCGCGCCAGTTTTATCGCCGCCTCAACGGCATTCGTGCCGGTGGGACCGGTCATCATGATCTTGTGGTCCATGCCACGAGGGGTCAGGATCAATCGCTCGAATGTTTCAAGGAACTGCGCCTTTGGTCCGGTGTACATATCCAGCGCATGGGCAATGCCGTCGCCAGTGATGTAATCGACCAAGGCTGCCTTCATGTCGGGGTCGTTGTGGCCGTAGTTCAATGATGAACAGCCAGACAGAAAATCAGTGTAGGTCGCGCCACTTTCATCATGCAGGGTCGATCCCTGCGCCTTGGTAAACACCGTATCGAAAGACCGGCAATAGCTGCGAACCTGCGATTCACGTCGTTCAAAGATCGTCTTGTCGGATGAAATGTCCGTTGTCATAGTATATTCCTTTTTCAGTGTAAAAGCCAAAGCAGACGCGGGCCGTCAGGCCACCGCGTTCAATGTTTCAGCTTCAGGCAAGGTGATTGTCACCATATGTTCGGTGGCATGTTCGCCTTGGAAATGGATGTCACTCTCGAAATGGGCCTCATGGTCCAGTTCGGCGTCTTGCGCATCGGCAAAGCTGCGGAACAGCGCCCAGCTAGCCTCATTGTCTTTCGTGATCGTGGTCTGCATGCGCGTCACGCTATTACAGATGTCGCGCGCCAACAGTTTTTCCAGCATTCGCTTCGCCAGCCCCATGCCGCGCGCTTTTGTCGATACGGCGACCTGCCAGACAAAGAAAGTCGTCGAGTCAGACGGCAGCACGTAACCAGAAATCCAACCGACAGGCTGACCGTCAATCTCTGCCAGAATGCAGGTATCGCGGAAATGATCGCATTGGATCAGGTTGCAATACATCGAATTTTCATCAAGCGGCTTGCATGATGCGATCAATTCCCAGATCGCCGCCCCGTCCTCGGACTCGGGCTTGCGGAACTGAACCTTGTCGCTGTTCGATTTGATCTGCCGGACATTAACCACGGTGTACCTCAGGTGCTGCTTCAATATTTCGTTAGGTATACCAATCTTATGGCAAAAATCAACAGCACATACCTATCTGATACTATGTAAATTTTACACAATAAAAACAGCGCATTGTACCAAAAATTGCTGGTATTCTTGAAATAAATCTAGCACATCGCTATCAAAATATTTCGGTACGCTAACTAAATTATTGCGTTGCACCCATCGATCATCTATTCATCATACTACAAATTTAACGTGGGAGGCGGCTTGGACCGCACTGATACATCACTCATCGCCCTGCGCCGCATTTTGCGCGCGACAGAGCTTTATGGCCGCACACTGGCGCTGACAGCAGGACTGACACCGGTGCAAATCCGCGTCCTGCAGATCGTGCTCAGCCATGGCAGCGCGACCCCGACGCAAATATCGTCACAGATGGGGGTCAGCCCGGCAACCATATCGACGCTGCTTGACCGACTGGCCGCAAAGGCGATGATCGAACGCCAACGTTCGGACCGTGACCGGCGGCAAACCAATATCGTGCTGACAGAAAAAGGCCGACAGGCCGTCGATGGGGCGCCGGACCCGCTGCAGCAGAAATATGTCAGGGAATTTGAAGCTTTGGCCGATTGGGAACAGGCAATGATCGTTGCGGCACTGGAAAGGGTCGCCGCAATGCTGAACGCCTCCGCCATCGACGCATCCCCGCTGCTCGATATGGGCGAGATCCACCGCACCTATCCGGCCGAGAAAGCCGAAGACCCGACGTCGCGCACGGACTGACCCGCCGATGCGGGGTTGTCGCGCAGATGATCCGCGCATCGATTGATTCCACGAAGCATCACGGACAGATGGTCGTGAATGACATTGCCTGACCGCGGCCCCACCCCCCTTATGCCAGTTGATTTAAAGTCACGTCAGCATTGATCAGTGCCGCGGATGCTTTCCCTGACCAAGCAGCGCCAATCCATCCGGATCGCCTTCGCACCTGCTTACAATGTGTCCAATGCAAAGCATAACTGCACAAATTGTATACAATCTTGCCGCATAGCAGAAAACATGTCTCCGGTTTGAAGACAGGGCCACTATTGCATTTTATGAATCTCTCATTCCGTTGCCTTGCAGCAGATTGCCTTAAACAACTGAAAGGAAGACACCGTGGACCGACGCAAGTTTCTTTCCGCCTCTGCCATTGTCGCAGGCACTGGTATCGCCGCCCCGACAATTGCCCGCGCGCAGGACAGTTTCAACTGGCGCATGACCAACAGCTATGGCCCGACCGCGCCGTTTTATTCTGTCGGCCCCGGCAGCCCGACCGATATGATCGAGAAAATCCGCATCATGTCCGGCGGCCGACTGAGCATCGAACATTACGGCGCAGGCGAACTGATCCCCGCCTTTGAAGGTTTCGATGCTGTCCAGCAGGGTGTGGTCGAAATGAACGCCTCCAACAGCTATTTCTGGTCTGGCAATGTCTTTGCCGCGCAATATTTTACCACCGTGCCTTTTGGCATGTCCTACATGGGTCACATGGCCTGGTTGTTTCACGGTGGTGGACTGGAATTGTGGCAAGAGGTTTATGAGCCTTTCGGCCTTGTTGCTTTCCCGATGAATTCCACCGGCGTACAGATGACCGGCTGGTTCCGTGAACCGGTCGAGGATCTTGGTCAGCTGAACGGGCTGCGGATGCGCATCCCGGGGCTGGCAGGGCGCGTTTATGCCTCACTAGGCGTCGATACCCGGCTGTTGCCAGGAGGCGAGATTTTCCCGGCACTCGAGCGCGGTGTCATTGATGCGGCTGAATTCGTCGGCCCCTATCAGGACCGTGCGCTTGGCCTGCATCAAGCGGCAAAGTTCTATCACACCTCGGGCTGGCACGAACCGGCAACGACGGGCGAATTGCTGATTTCCAAAACCGCATGGGACAGCCTGCCCGAAGATCTGCAGATGATCGTCAGGCAAGCCAGCCAGGCGGCCTGTCTGGAAAGCCTGCTATGGTCGGAATCAGTCAATGGTGCAGCGCTGACCGATCTGGTCACAAATCATGGCGTTACGGCCGCACCGCTCCCCGCTGAGGTGATCGCCGCACTGAGGGAAGCAACGCTTGACACGCTGGAAACCGAAGCCGCCGCATCGGAAATCACCAAAAAGGTGCATGATAGCTACTTCGCCTTCAAAGCAGATCACGACGGCTGGGCGCAGATCAGCGAAGTGTCCTGGTTCAAAGACATTCTGGAGTTTTGAGCCAGATGGAACCGGCACTTTTGCGTTTTGTTCTTGCGCTGGAGGGGGTCGTCAGGCTGTTCGGCATTCTGGCGGCCTGGCTCTGTCTCGCATTGGTGCTCCTGGTAGCGGGCGATGTTTTCGCCCGCTACCTGTTCAACACCGGGGCGGTCTGGGCGCAGGAATTGCAATGGCACCTGATTTCCCCCATCGCGCTGTTCGGCATGTCATACGCGCTGTTTTCAGGCGAGCAGGTACGGGTGGATGTGCTTTATGAACGCTTTCCACCCCGCGCACAGCAGATCGTCGAAATCATCGGCGGGCTACTGATCATCGCGCTGGGGGTTTTGCTGGTCAAACTATCGTGGTCCTGGGTCGGCATGTCTTATGCACGTGGCGAGGGATCACCCAATCCGGGCGGCCTGCCGTTTCGTTATGTGCTCAAGGCGATGATACCGCTCGGGTTTGCCCTTTTGGCGCTGCAAGGCGTGGCGCATGTGCTGCGCCACGCCTTTGCCCTGCCGCCGCGCGACACTGTGTAAACGCACCCATTCAAGGTATACCTCATGTCCCCTATGGAACTTCTGGCGATCGCGATGATCGCCGCCTTTTTCGTGCTGCTGATGATCGGCATACCGGTCGGGATCGCGCTGGCCGGTTCGGCGTTTTTCTTCGGCTATCTTGGATTCGGATCGACGCTGTTCAACCTGCTACCGTCGCGGGTTTACGGGGTAGTGACAAATTATACACTGATGGCGATCCCACTTTTCGTCTTTATGGGGGTGATGCTGGAAAAGTCCAAGCTGGCCGAGGAACTGATTGATGTCGTCGGACATCTCTTCGGCAACATACAAGGCGGCATGGGTGTCGCGATCATCTTTGTCGGCGTGTTGCTGGGCGCGGCCACCGGGATTGTCGGCGCAACAATCGTGACGATGGGCTTGCTGACCTTGCCGACCCTGTTGCGGCGTGGTTATCCCAAGACAATCGCAACCGGAATGATCGCGGCGTCCGGCACTTTGGGGCAGATCATCCCGCCGTCGCTGGTGCTGATCTTGCTGGCGGACATCCTGCAGGAATCAGTCGGCACGATGTTTGCGGCGGCCATGGTGCCGGGGCTGACCTTGGCGGCGGTCTATATCATCGCGATCCTTGCCTTTGCATGGTGGGTGCCGGGATCGATGCCGGCGATCCCCGTTGACGAACGCCGCGCGCTGTCGCGCATGGCGCTGTTGCGCAAAGTGGTACTGGTTGTCGGCCCGCCCGTCGGGTTGGTCGTCGCAGTGCTGGGCAGCATCATCGGCGGCATCGCCGCCCCGACCGAGGCGGCATCGATGGGTGCCATCGGCGCGCTGGCCTTTGTCGCGCTATCGGGCAGGCTGACTGGTGCAATGCTGTTCGCTGTCGCGCGCTCCACTTTGCTGATCTCGGCGATGGTGTTTTTCATCCTGATCTGCGCGCAGGTTTTTGGATTGGCATTCCGCGGCTTGGGCGGCGAACATCTGGTACAGCGCATGTTCGACTGGGTTCCCGGCGGTGTGACCGGCGCCCTGGTGTTTCTGATGCTGCTGATCTTCGTGCTTGGGTTTTTCCTGGAATGGATCGAGATCAGCTATATCGCCCTGCCCTTGTTCCTGCCGTTCTTCATGCAGGCGGGCGTTGATCCGGTCTGGCTGGGCATCCTGATCTGTCTGAACCTGCAAACCAGTTTTCTGACACCACCTTTCGGTTGGTCGCTGTTTTTTCTCAAAGGTGTGGCACCTCCCGGAGTGACGACGATGGACATTTACAAGGGCGCGATCCCTTTCATAGGGTTGCAATTCATCGCATTGACGATGGTGTTCTTTATGCCCGGTCTCGCGACATGGCTACCCACAGCGATAGGATGGTAAGATGCTGAGCTCTGCTTATGGTTTCAACGGCGGGTTTTCTGCACCGCACCGCGCCGCAGCGCTTGCCGGGCGCGATATTCTGGCCGCAGGCGGCAGCGCGGTCGAGGCGATGGTCGCCGCCGCCGCAACGATAGCGGTCGCCTATCCGCATATGAACGGGATCGGCGGCGATGGGTTCTGGATTATCCACCGCCCCGGCCAAGCGCCTGTTGCCGTCGCGGGCTGCGGTCGCGCAGCGGGGCTAGCGTCGGTGGATTGGTACGTTGATCACGGCATCACTGATGCCTTGCCTGCCCGTGGCCCACTGGCCGCTTTGACCGTGCCGGGTACGATTGCGGGTTGGGCAGAGGCGCTGAAACTTTGCCCGAAAGGCAACCGTTTGCCGCTGGCAGACCTGCTCGCCCCCGCAATTGAGCTGGCTCGCGACGGTGTGGCCGTGACCGAAAACCAATCGCGGACCACCCGCGAAAAGCTTGACGGTCTGCGCGATGTGCCGGGCTTTGCGGACACGTTTCTGCATGACGGTGCAGCACCCAAGGCAGGGCACCGTCTGGTGCAATCCGCCTTGTCATCAACGTTGGCATGCCTGGCCAAGGCGGGGCTGGATGATTACTATCGTGGTGATCTGGCGCAGATCCATGCAGCGTTTCTGGAAAGCGCGGGCAGCCCGCTGCGTATTGATGACTTCACAGGGTTTGCGGCAGAGGTCGCAGCGCCGCTGACAACACAAGTCAACACAGGGCAATTGTTCAACTCCAATCCACCAACACAGGGCGTGTCCTCGCTGATGATCCTTGCCCTATTCGACCGACTGGGCGTGACAACGGCTGATGGTTTCGACCATCTGCACGGGTTGATTGAAGCGACCAAGCTGGCGTTCATACAACGAAATGCTAAACTGGGCGATCCTGATTACATGGCAGGCCCTGCGCAAGATTGGCTGGACCCCACAAAAGTCGCTTCGCTGGTGGGGCAGATCGACCCTGCAAAAGCGCGGCCGTGGCCAGAGGTCGCCAAGCCCGGCGACACGATCTGGATGGGTGCCGCAGATAAGGACGGCTGCGTTGTCAGCTTTATCCAGTCGGTGTTCTGGGAATTCGGGTCAGGCCTGGTCTGCCCCGACACCGGCGTGTTCTTCCAGAACCGTGGCGCCGGTTTCAGCCTGACCGCGGGCCCCAACCAGTTGCGCCCGCATGCGCGCCCCTTCCACACGCTGAACCCCGCGCTCGCACATCTTAACGACGGACGCGTGCTGGCCTATGGCACGATGGGCGGCGAAGGGCAGCCGCAGACACAGGCAGCTGTATTCAGCCGCTACGCGATGTTTGGACAGGACTTGCAGCAAGCGATCACCGCACCTCGTTGGTTGCTGGGAAAGACATGGGGCGATGCGACAACCAGCCTGAAGCTGGAAGACCGCTTTGATTCTGCTTTGGTCGCCGATCTGCGCGCCGCAGGGCATGAGGTCGAAATCATCCCTGGCTATAGCGATCTTGCCGGTCATGCCGGTGGCGTCGCAAGCTGGCCCGATGGCCAGATCGAGGTTGCCGCCGACCCCCGCTCTGACGGCGCGGCGATCGGGTTCTGATGATGGATCTGAATTGGGCAGAGCTGATCCCGCTTGTCATCGGGATCATGGCGACAGGTGCCGTGGCGGGTATTTTATCGGGATTGCTGGGTGTTGGTGGCGGCATCGTCGTTGTGCCGGTGCTGTTCTGGGTTTTTGGCTGGATCGGCTTGCCTGCGGGGTTGGGCATGCAGGTGGCCGTGGCGACATCATTGGTGGCAGTGGCCGTGACAGCCTATTCATCGGCGCGCGCGCACCACAAACGCGGTGCGGTCGATACCGGCATTCTGCGGATCTGGGCACCGTTCATGGGATTGGGCGCATTGGCAGGCGGCGCGTTGGCAGGCACCGTGTCAGGCCGTGCATTGCTAGCCCTGTTTGGCACAACTGCGTTGCTGGTGGCATGGAATATGGCCCGGCCCAAGACACGTATCCTTGCCCCTGCCCTGCCTGAAACGCGCGGCGTGCAGCCAGCGATGGCAGGCAGCGTGGGGCTGATATCGGCGATGATGGGGATCGGGTCGGGGACATTGGGCGTACCATTGCTGACCGCTTTTTCAGTGCCGGTGCACCGGGCTGTTGGCACGGCGGCGGCGCTGGGTTTGGTGATCGGTGTGCCTGCATCGCTAGCGATGATCGTCGCTGGCTGGGATGTGGATGGCAGGCCGCCGTTTTCATTGGGCTATGTCAATATAGCCGCCGTCGCGCTGATCCTGCCGTTGTCAGTTGCCTGCGCCCCATTGGGCGCGCGGATCGCCCATGCGTTGGAACCGGTCTGGATCAAGCGCGCCTTTGCCGTGTTCTTGTTGATCACATCGATCAGGATGCTGTTGTCGGCTTTCGGCTGACAGCAGCCTCATCGGGCCAATGCAACAGCATCGCCTTGGCGGCCGAGGTCAAATGCCGGCGCAGCGCCTTTTCTGCAGCGGCACCATTGCGTTGCATGACAGCCTCGACGATCCGGGTATGTTCACGGTGCGACCGGGCGATCCGGGTTTCATCGGCGAGTTGCCGCCGCCGGAACGGAGCGAGTTTTAGGCGCATCGCCTCGGCCATGGCGTGGAATTCGCTGTTGCGCGCGCCTTCGTAGATCAGTTGATGAAATTCGGTATTGGCCTGTTCATAGGCAACGATTTCTTGTGCCGCCATGATTTGGCCCATATCCTCGTGCAGGGTTTCCAGCCGTGCGCGTTCTTCCATGCGCATCCGTTCGGCGGCAAACCGACCGCAAAGCGCTTCGACCTCGCCCATCGCCTCGAATAATTCGTTGATCCGGTCGCGGGTGATTTCGCTGACCACTGTGCCACGAAACGGGATACGGGTCACCAATGCGCGCGACACGAGGATCTGCAATGCCTCGCGCACTGGCGTACGTGACACGGCATAGCGGTCGGCCAGAGACATTTCGTCCAGCCGGGTTCCAGCTTCCAATTCACCGGCGATAATAGCTGCTTCCAGCTTCATCGCTATTGTCTGGCCCAGAACGTCACGCTGTCGTGTCAAAAAATCATGCTCCCATCACCGGATTTTCGGTTCGCGGCGTGACAGGCAAAGGTAACTGGCACGTGCAACTGGACCCTAAGCCGCACATCAGGTGAAGTGAAGGCCGCTATCAGCAGTTTCCCTGGCCTCTCGGCATGGTGAAAAGACGACGGCGCACCCAAATTGGCCCGTGGATCTGTCGGTGGTGGACCCCAGTTGGCAATGCTGGTAGGTGGCTCACGACAGAACAACGCTTTATGGTAGTGAAAAGTGCGCAAGAATGGCTGCTAAATTGAAGTGGCACGACCGCTGGCTGGCCCGGCTTCCTGCGGACCGTCTGCTGACGCGTCTTTTGCTGGAAAGCTTTCAGGAGCATCGTTGGAAATATCTGGCCGCATCGGGGGCGATGGTGCTGGTCGCAGCTGCGACGGCTGCATCGGCCTGGATGATGGGGCAGATTGTCGACGCCCTGTCGACGCCAGAAAACCGGTCCCGCGTCATGGCCGTGGGTGTGGGTGTGGCGCTGGTCTTTGCGTTTCGCGGTATCGCGATGTATACACAAGCGGTGCTGATGGCGCGGGCCGGAAACCGGATTGTCGCGCAAAAACAGATGCAGATCTATCACCGGATGCTGGCGCAGGGGGTGGCTTTCTTTAACAGCAATGCGTCATCTGAACTGTTGCTGAAAGTAACACAAAGCGCGCAAGCGGCACGCGCCATCATTGATACGGTCGTTGCTGGGTTTATCCGTGATCTACTGACACTGATCGGCCTGGTGGCCGTGATGTTCTACCAACAACCGGTCCTGTCAATGGTCAGTTTTGTTGTGGCACCGATTGTCGTTTACGGCGTTCAACGCATCCTGCGGCTGGTACGCGATGTGATGCAGCAGGAAATGGCGGGCCTTGGTGAAATCATCAAGGTCGTTCAGGAAACATCGCTGGGCGCGCGAGTGGTCAAGGCCTTTGGGCTGGAACCACGGATGGCCGACCGGATGGAGGTTGCCGTTCGTCAGGTCGAAGATCGCAATAACCGGATCGTTCAGTTGCAATCGGCCACCATGCCTTTGCTGGACATCGTCGCGGGTCTTGCAATTGCATCGATCGTGATCCTGAGCGCAGTGGATATTTTTGGTCAGACACCGGGAACACCCGGGCAGCTGATGTCTTTTGTCACGGCGTTTCTGATGTCCTATGAGCCTGCGATGAGGCTATCGCGGATGCGCGTGGTGATCGAAAGCAACATGGTCGGTGTCAGGATGATGTATGAACTGCTCGACACACCGCAGACCATGCTGCAAAATCCCGATGCCGTGCCGCTCCAGCCCGGTCCCGGTGCTGTCACCCTGGATAATGTGAACTTTGCCTATGACAAGGATGGCGAAAAAGTACTGAACAACGTGCATGTCAATTTTCAGCCTGGCAAAACGACAGCGCTGGTCGGCCCGTCGGGCGGTGGCAAATCCACACTGCTGAACCTGATCCTGCGGCTATACGATCCAACCGAAGGATCAGTGCTGATCGACGGGCAGGATATCCGTACCGCGACCTTCGTATCGTTGCGCGAAAAGATCGCATTCGTCGGGCAGGATACATTTCTGTTTACCGGGACGGTGATGGAAAATCTGCTTCTGGCGCGCAGCGATGCAACGGAAGAAGACGCCATTGCTGCGGCCAAGGTCGCCCATGCGCATGAATTCATCGAAAAGCTACCAAACGGCTATGACACCCCGATCGGTGAGAACGGGTCGTTCCTGTCCGGCGGCCAGCGTCAACGCCTGTCAATTGCGCGCGCCGTGCTGCGGCAGGCACCGATCCTGCTGCTCGACGAAGCGACAAGCGCGCTCGACAGTCATTCAGAGGTGTTGGTACGCGATGCGCTGGAAACGATCACGCGCGGAGTCACGACCATCGTGATCGCGCACCGCCTGTCCACGGTGATGAATGCAGACGAAATCTGTTATCTGGAAGCCGGTGAAATTGTCGAACAAGGCACGATCCGCGATCTGCTGGCGGCAGACGGCAAGTTCAAGGCGCTTTATGATGTGCAATTTGGCGGGCAGCGAGAAGAGAAATAACAGGTCACGGGGCTCGCTTCAGATCACTGATGATTCAGTATACTAATGTCCCACCACCTCGTGCAGTTCGGCCAATACGGCGTCCGGTGGAGGGGGTAAAACACCATCGTTGATGGCCTCAAGATAGTTCATCCGCATCTCTGAAAAAACCCTTTCGTAATTTTTCTTCATGAACAGGGTCCCGAACATCCTGCCATTCGCAAAACAGAAAGCTGCGTTGAATCGCTTGCGGTTAACGCATTTGCGAATGTGATTAAGTGCTTGATCCCGCCATCCCGGGGTAACGATAGGCAGCGCACGAATCCTGGCACCCTCACGGCGCAAATCGTCATCGCCATAGGCCGCATATTTCAATGTCTTCGCGATGAAGGAATCATCCTGTTGCGCGATTTTTTCAAGAAACAGGGCTCTTGATGTCAGCCCTGCAATTGCGACACCCTCTTCGATCATCTTCCGCGAAAAACCGATCTCGCCAAATCTGATTGTATCGCTTTTTGCATCTGTCATCCGGTAATCATGCCAGAAATTCTGAAATGCGTCCGACTGCCAGCCCGCCGCACTGATCATGTAAAAATAGGACTCGATGTGTCTTTTGCCGCTGGGTTGACCCCCATCTGTTCCATGTTTTATTTTCTCATCCTCAAGCAGGCCCAAAATATCAACATCCTCCCGCTGCTCCAGGCGTTCCATAAGGTCGGGCACCATCGGCAGCCAGACGCTGTCGTTCATGATGATCACACGTTCCGGGGTGATCCCATGCCGGATGATCAGGCGGATCCCATCCTTATAGCCCCCGAAGTCGTAGCCAAAATTGGGCCGTTGCAGTAAAAGTGCGGACCTTGCCAAAAGCGCGCGCTGATCGTTTTCGGACAATGGACTGTTGGAAACAACAATTGGCGAATAGCCATGCGCGACTAACCAATCCAGCGTCGCGAAGGATGATTGGGCGATCCCCTTTGGCTGATAAAGCAGGTAGACGGCAGGCTTTCGACCCAGCTGGATTTGGCCAGTATCAAGCTTCGTCAACTGGTCGAAATCACGCTCATATGCCGCACGGCGCGCGGGCTCTGTGCGGCGCAGCGGCAACTCGGCCACATAACGCGGCAAGTTGCGTATCTGATCACCAAGGCGCGACAACTCGCGCCGCAGTTTCCACATAGGTATCAGCATTTCAGTACTCGATCAGTTTGCGGTCAAGACACCAAGTGCAGGACAAGGTCGCATAAAGACGCCTCATTTGCCATAGAAGTACCACAGCACTGATCCGATACTAAGCGCGGGTCGTTGCGATATTCTGGAGATACTTGCCATAATCGGTCTTTGCGAATTTTTCGGCCAGCGCGACAAGCGCCGCATGATCGATCCACCCGTTGTCAAAAGCGATTTCCTCAGGGCAGCCAACCTGCATGCCCTGTCGCTTTTCCAAGGTACGCACAAAATTGCCTGCATCCAGCAGGCTGCCATGCGTGCCAGTATCAAGCCAGGCGTAACCCCGCCCCATCCGTTTTACTGATAATGCAGCTTGCGACAGGTAAAGCTCCAGCAAAGAGGTGATCTCAAGCTCGCCGCGTGGTGACGGCTGGACATTGCGGGCTTTTTCCGGCGCGGTGCTGTCCAGAAAGTAAAGGCCCGTTACAGCAAAATTCGATGCCGGTCTGTCGGGCTTTTCGATGATTGTCACCACACGGCCTGCGTCGTCAAAACTGACCACGCCGTAACGCTCTGGATCGCTGACCTGATAGCCGAAGACAGTACCACCGGTCGTGGCGGCATCAGCCTCCAGCAGAAGATCGACCAGGCCGTGACCAAAAAAGATATTGTCGCCCAGAACCATGGCCGATGGCGCACCTGCCAGAAAATCCTCTGCCAGAATATAGGCCTGTGCGAGCCCTTCCGGCGCGGGCTGGGCAATGTAGGTGAACATGACGCCCCATTGGCTGCCGTCCCCCAAAAGGCGCTGAAACTGGCTTTGATCCTCAGGTGTCGTAATGATCGCAATCTCGCGGATACCGGTCAGCATCAAAACGCTGAGCGGGTAGTAGATCATCGGCTTGTCATAAACCGGCAACAACTGTTTCGATAAACCCATTGTGATTGGGTAAAGCCGGGTGCCGGATCCGCCAGCTAGGATAATTCCTTTGCGATTGGTCACGTCAACTCTCCTTCAACTGGTTCAGAACATGTGACAGGCTGTAGCGCCATTCAGGCCGTTGAATGGCATAATCACGCGTTAGGGTGCTGCAATCGAGCCGTGAATTTGCAGGCCGCTGTGCAGGGGTCGGATAGGCTGTGGTCGGGATGTCTTCAACGGTGCAGGCAAGGCCTGCCTGCACAAAAATTTCACGAGCAAATTCCGCCCAACTGACGTCAGGTGTGCCGCTGAAATGATAGGTGCCGGTGGTTCCCGTCCCCGCCTGAAAGGCCCGCGCAATAGTCAGCAGGGCAGCGGCAATATCAGCTGCTGCCGTCGGACCGCCCTGCTGATCAGCAACGACAGTAAGATGGTCCCGCGTTGCACCCAGCCGCAGCATCGTCTTGACGAAATTGGCACCATGGGCGGAAAACACCCAAGAGGTTCGCAATATGACATGCGCACCACCAGCGGCACGCACCGCCTGTTCGCCTGCTTGTTTCGAGCGACCATAAACGCCTAAGGGTCCTGTCGGATCGGCGGGATGCCAAGGCTGGATTCCACTACCATCAAACACATAATCTGTGGAAATGTGCAAAAACGGCAGGCCCCGCGCGGCACAGGCCACGGCCATTGCACCGGGGGTAACCCCATTGACTGTCATGGCAAGATCAGCCTCGCTTTCAGCGCGATCAACGGCGGTATAGGCGGCTGCATTAATAACCAGATCGGCCTCGCTGGCTGCGATCACGGCGGCACAGGCGGCCGGATCGTCGAGATTGGCCGCGTCGCGCCCAAGACAAGTGACTTTAATTTCATCACCGGACTGTTGTGCCAGTTCAGTGGCAACCTGCCCGGTTTGGCCAAAGACGAGAATATGCATCAAGCTTTTGTCCCCAATCGTTGTCCGACACCGGCGCGATCCTGCAATGGCCGCCACCAGGTTTCATTGTCGAGATACCATTGGACAGTACGACGTAACCCTTCTTCGACTGTCACCGAAGGTTGCCAACCCAATTCGCTACGGATCCGCGACGGGTCAATCGCATAACGGGCATCATGGCCAGGGCGATCAGTGACAAAGCTGATCTGATCGGCATAGGATCCCGCAGCTTTCGGCCGCAGATCATCCAGAATACCACAAAGGATGCGCACCAGCTCCAGATTGGTCCGTTCGTTTTCGCCACCAATATTATAGCTGCGGCCGATGATGCCTTTCTGCAGAACCAGCAACAGCGCATCTGCGTGATCCTCGACGTAAAGCCAGTCGCGGATGTTGGACCCGTCGCCGTAGATCGGCAAGCTCTTGCCTGCCAATGCGTTCAGGATGATCACGGGCACCAGCTTTTCGGGGAAATGATAGGGGCCGTAATTGTTTGAACAATTGGTCAGAACGACGGGCAATCCATAGGTTTCGTGCCATGCGCGCACCAGATGGTCGCTGGCGGCCTTGGACGCGGAATAAGGCGACCGGGGGTCATATGGTGTGTCTTCGGTAAACTTTATTGTCGGATCGGCCGGCAAGGACCCAAATACCTCATCCGTCGAAATATGGTGAAACCGGAAATCGGCAGGCTTGCCCTGCGCTTGCCAATATTGCCGCGCCGCTTCGAGCATTGTGTAAGTGCCGGTAACATTGGTGGTGATAAAGTCACCCGGGGCATCAATTGATCGGTCCACATGGCTTTCTGCGGCCAGATGCATCACCGCATCCGGGCGATGCGCGGCAAAGATCCGGTCCAATGCAACACGATCCCGGATATCGGCATGTTCAAAGAAATAGCCGGGCTTGTCTGCAGCATCGGCCACATTCGCCAGACATGCCGCATAGGTCAGCGCATCCAGATTCACGACTTCGTGCCCGCGCGAAACGGCAAGCCGCACAACCGCCGACCCGATGAACCCGGCACCACCTGTCATCAACAACTTCATAGTTTAACCCGCATAAACAAAGGGGGACTGAAAATCGCGCAACTGCTGCGCTTTGGCATCTTTTTCCGAAAGCAGGGCTGTCACGCCGTCGGGCAGCCCCCAGTCAATGCCAATATCCGGATCATCGAAGCGCACCGCGCCATCGCAATCGGGCGCATAGTAATCGGTGCATTTATAGATAATTTCAGTATCTGGTTCGCGGGTCACAAATCCATGCAGGAAGCCGGATGGGATCAGCAATTGGCGGCCGTTTTCGAACGACAGATCGACCCCAACCCATTGTCCATATGTCGGTGACCCGCGCCGGATATCGACAGCAACATCAAAAAGCTGCCCTTTGCCACACCGCACCAGCTTTGCCTGCGCATGCGGAGGCGCCTGAAAATGCAAACCCCGCACGGTGCCGACCTTAGCCGAAAGCGAATGGTTATCCTGCACGAAATCCAGCATGATCCCCTGATCGGCCAGAGTTTTGCGGTTCCAGCTTTCGGAAAAGAAACCACGCGGATCACCAAATCGGGCCGGGGTCAGAATCAAAACACCGTCGAGTTTCGTTGTTTCAACTTGCAATCGATCTACTTTCGCTAATCTGGGGTTGGCTACGTTAAAGTATCGACTATCAGACCAAAACCATGAGAGCACCTTCAAAATGGCCAGATAAACAACTTAGTGGACGTGTGGCGAAATATTGCTGCACTTTTTGCAACATGGTCCGCGGGCACCGAGCATTGCAGGGCCAACACTTGCCTCGGCGCTCATCATACGGCAGATTGATTTTCGCAGCCGGAACTGTGCGTGTTACCCATTGCAAAGCGTCGGCGAATGCTCTTCTGTGTCCTACAGAAAAACAATGCGGCGTCACGCACGCCAAAAACACTCAGGGAGTTTCCATGATGACCAGAACTTTTACCCGGCTTTCTGCCGCGTTGCTGTCGACGACGTTGATCGTATCGCAGGCTTCGGCGGAAACAGTCCGTTGGGCCCGCGCTTCAGATGCATTGACACTGGATCCGCATTCGCAAAACCAGGGGCCAACCCATAATTTTGCGCACCACATCTATGAAACATTGATGGACCGCGACGTCGAAGGTACTTTGACACCGCGTCTGGCCACCGAATGGGCAATCAAGGACGGCGCGCCTGACACTTGGGTCTTTACCCTGCGCGAAGGTGTGACTTTCCATGATGGTGCTGCTTTCACCGCTGAAGATGTGGTGTTTTCGCTGGACCGTGCGCGGTCGGAAAAGTCGAACATGCGCCAGCTGCACGTCGATGTTGCCGAAGTAACCGCAGTTGATGATTATACTGTCGAAGTGCGGATGACCGCGCCTTCGCCGCTCTATCCCAACAACCTGACCAATACTTTCATCATGGACAAGGACTGGTCCGAGGCAAACAATGTCGTCGAGGTGCAGGATTACGCTGCGGGCGAAGACAATTTTGCCGTGCGCAACACCAATGGCACCGGCCCCTATATCCTGCAGGAACGTGAGGTTGACGTGCGCTCCGTGATGACCATCAACGAAGCGCATTGGGCCGAAACGCCGCCCGCCGTGACAGAGATCATCTATCTGCCGATTTCCGACGCGGCGACGCGTGTCGCGGCTCTCTTGTCCGGCGAAGTGGACATTGTGCAGGATGTCCCCGTGCAGGATATCGAACGTCTCAGCGGCACCGCCGGTGTCAAGATCGAAACTGGCCCCGAGAACCGGGTGATCTATTTCGGCTACAAGTTCGGGGATGAGCCTCTGGCCTCTTCCAACATCACTGACAGCAATCCGTTCAACAACCCGCTGGTCCGTGAAGCGATGGAACTGGCGATTGATCGCGACGCGATCCAGGCCGTCGTGATGCGTGGCCAGTCGATCCCGACAGGTGTGGCGAACCCGCCATTCGTAGATGGCTGGACCGAAGAGCTTGACGCCTACCCTGCGGTCGATCTGGAACGCGCCGCAGCGCTTTTGGAAGAGGCAGGGTATCCCGATGGATTTTCCGTCACGCTCGACACGCCGAACAACCGCTATGTCAATGACGAAGCCATCAGTCAGGCCGTCGTGGGGATGTTGGGCCGGATCGGGATCAACGTAACACTGGCCTCGCGGCCCGTTGCACAGCATTCGCCGCTGGTCACGAGCAACGAAACTGATTTCTACATGCTGGGCTGGGGCGTGCCGACCTTTGATTCGGCCTATGTCTTCAACGATCTGGTTCACACCAAAGAGGGCAGCTATGGTGCCTATAACGGCGGTCTGTATTCTAACCCTGAACTGGACGAGATGATCAAATCGCTCGGATCCGAGACCGATCTGGAAGCTCGGGCCGCAACAGTTGCTGAAATCTGGGAAGTGGTAAAGGAAGACCGCGTTCTGCTGCCGATCCACAATCAGGTGCTGGCCTATGCAATGAACGAGCGGATCACCCTGCCGGTTCACCCCGAAAACCAGCCGATGCTGACAACGGTTACTTTCACAGACTAATCCGATAAACCACCATGAACCGCCTTGTATCGCGCAAGTGATACCGGGCGGTTCTTTTATTCAAGAAGGGGTCGCGTGATGCTGGCCTTTATCATCCGGCGGCTTGCGCAATCCGTCGTCGTCATGTTGTTCGTCGCGCTGATCGCGTTCATCGTGTTCCGCTATGTCGGCGATCCGATCGCCAGCATGGTGGGTGTCGATACCCGCCTTGAAGATCAGGAAATCATGCGCGAAAGACTGGGGCTGAATGACAGTGTGATCATTCAGTTTGCCCGCTTCATTGGTAATGCCATGCAGGGTGAATTCGGAATTTCATATCGGTTGCAACAACCTGTGACAGAATTGATCCTCAGCCGCCTGCCCGCAACAATAGAGCTGGCAGTCGTCTCAGCTACAATTGCCCTGGTCTTTGGCGTAATCTTTGGCGTCTATACCGCATTGCGCCCCAAAAGCTGGTCAGCAGCGGCGATCATGGCCCTATCGCTGGTAGGTGTCAGCCTGCCGACATTCCTGATTGGGATCGGGTTGATTTATCTGTTCGCGGTGGAACTGGGCTGGCTGCCGTCATTTGGCCGCGGACAGGTGGTTGACCTTGGCTGGTGGCGCACCGGGTTTCTGACGGAAAGCGGGCTGAAATCGCTGATCCTGCCTGCCATCACACTGTCACTCTTCCAATTGACGCTGATCATGCGGTTGGTGCGGGCCGAGATGCTGGAAGTCATGCGCACGGAATATATCCGTTTTGCCAAGGCGCGTGGATTGACCCAGCGGACCATCAATTTTGGCCACGCTCTCAAGAACACGCTGGTGCCGGTCATCACCATCACCGGGTTGCAGCTGGGGTCAGTCATCGCCTTCGCCATCGTGACTGAAACGGTCTTTCAATGGCCTGGCGTCGGATCGCTGTTCATCGTGTCGGTCCAGGTTGTCGATGTCCCGGTGATGGCCGCTTACCTGATGTTCATCGCCCTGGTTTTTGTACTGATCAATCTGGTTGTGGATATTCTGTATTACGTTGTCGATCCGCGGCTGCGTGTTGACGGCGGGACGGGGAAATAACCATGGCCAACAAGAACCAGACCAAAGACCTCACCGCTGTTCCGGCCGAAGATCTGATCGTGCCGCTGCCACCGCAAAGCCGGCTGGCGCAGGCGTTGGATAGCGATATCTTTTATTCCTGGCGTACATCCCCCGTCACCGTCATTGCCACAATGGTGGCTTTGGCGCTGGTCCTGATGGCGGTGCTTGCGCCCTGGATCGCGCCCTACAATCCGTTCAACCCGGCCAGCCTGAACCTGATGGACGGGTTCACCCCGCCAGCCAGCACCGGCGCGTTTACTGATAACTACTTTTTGTTCGGCGCTGACAATCAGGGACGCGATGTGCTGTCGACCATCATGTATGGCAGCCGGGTGTCGTTGTTTGTCGGTGTGCTGGCAACTTTGTTTGCCATGACCCTTGGCGTATCTTTGGGGCTGATCGCGGGATATAACGGTGGGACTACCGATGCTGTTATCATGCGGGTCACCGACATTCAGCTGTCATTCCCGGCGATCCTGATCGCACTGCTGATCTTTGGTATCGCACGCGGCGTGATCCCGCCAAGCCAGCAGGAAAACATGGCCGTCTGGGTGCTGATCCTGGCCATCGGCCTGTCGAACTGGGCGCAATTTGCGCGCACTGTTCGCGGTGCCACGATGGTGGAACGTCAGAAAGATTACGTTTCAGCGGCGCGGATCATGGGTGTGCATCCGATATTGATCCTGTTGCGGCATGTGTTGCCCAATGTACTGGGACCGGTGCTGGTGATCGGCACGATCAGCCTTGCGCTTGCCATCATCGAAGAGGCAACATTGTCCTTCCTTGGTGTCGGTGTGCCGCCCACACAGCCATCTCTTGGCACATTGATCCGGATTGGGCAGCAATTTCTGTTCTCGGGCGAATGGTGGATCCTGTTTTTCCCGGCAATCACGCTGATTGCGCTGGCGCTGTCGGTCAACCTTTTGGGTGACTGGCTGCGCGATGCGCTGAACCCCAAACTGCGTTAGGAAAAGGCTATGACCGAACCGCTTTTGTCCGTACGCAATCTGACGGTCGAATTTCCCACAAGGCGTGGCATTCTGACTGCTGTGCAGGACGTATCTTTTGACATCATGCCTGGCGAAGTGCTGGGCGTGGTTGGTGAATCCGGTGCTGGCAAGTCAATGACCGGCTCTGCCATCAACGGGCTGATCGAACGACCGGGCCGGATCGCGCAGGGCGAGGTGTTCCTGCAAGGCCGCCGGATCGACAATCTGCCCGCAGCAGAGATGCGCAAGATCCGGGGTCGCAAGATCGGGATGATCTTCCAGGACCCGCTGACCTCGCTCAATCCGCTGTATCGGATTTCGGAACAATTGATCGAAACGATCCGCACCCATCTGCCGCTCTCAGAGAGCGAAGCACGCAAAAAGGCGATTGGCTTGTTGGACGATGTTGGCATTCCCGATGCCGGGCGACGGATCAACGATTATCCGCATCAGTTTTCGGGTGGGATGCGGCAGCGAGTCGTGATCGCACTGGCGCTCTGCGCCGGGCCTGATCTGGTCATCGCAGATGAACCCACCACAGCGCTTGATGTCTCTGTTCAGGCGCAGATCATTGACGTGATGAAACGGCTTTGCGCAGAAAACGGCGCGGCAATCATGCTGGTCACGCATGATATGGGGGTGATCGCGGAAACCGCCGACCGTGTCGCGGTCATGTATGCGGGCCGGATCGCCGAAATTGGCCCGGTGCGTGATGTCATCAAAGATGCGAAACATCCGTATTCCGCAGGTCTGATGGGCGCTATTCCGCGGCTTGGGGCCAACCTGGACCGGCTGATGCAGATTCCCGGGGCGATGCCACGGCTGTCGGCGATTCCGCGTGGCTGTGCCTTCAATCCGCGCTGCGAACATGTGATGGACAAATGCCGGGTGGATCAGCCACAACCGGCAGAGATCGCACCAGGCAGGCAGGTGGCCTGCTGGCTTTATCCGCCGCAGGGCAGCACCACTCCTTTAGTTGATGAAAGGCGGCAGGCAGAATGACCCAGACGCTGCTGGATGTACGCGGTTTATCGCGACGCTTTGATGTGTCGCAGCCGTGGCTTAATCGCAAGATCGAAGGAACAGGCAAGCTTTATGTGAATGCCGTCGATGATGTCAGCTTCAGCGTCAAACAGGGCGAGACATTCGCCCTTGTCGGCGAAAGCGGCTCTGGCAAATCGACCATCGCCCGGCTGATCGTCGGCCTGCTGGAGCCCAGCAAGGGCGATATCATTTTTGACGGTACCTCACTGAAAAACGGGCTGAAAGGGGCCAAGGCCCGGGCCCTCCGGCGCCGGTTCCAGATGATCTTTCAGGATCCGCTGGCCAGCCTGAACCCGCGCTGGCGGGTTGCCGATATCGTCGCCGAACCCCTGCGCGTGTTCGAACGCAGCATGAGCAATCGTGACCAACGCCTGCGGGTGGGCGAATTGCTGACACTGGTGGGACTCGCCCCCGAGGATGGGATCAAGTTTCCACACCAGTTTTCCGGTGGGCAACGCCAGCGGATTGCCATCGCCCGCGCGCTGGCTGCCAATCCCGATTTCATTGTATGCGACGAGCCAACATCAGCGCTTGATGTGTCGGTACAGGCCCAAATCCTGAACCTGATGAAGGATCTGCAGAAAGATCTCGGTCTGACCTATGTGTTCATCTCGCATAACCTGCAGGTCGTGCGGCACATGGCCAATGACATCGGCGTTCTCTATCTGGGTCGGCTGGCCGAGGTGGCTGGTGCTGCCGCGCTTTTCGATGCACCGCGTCACCCTTATACACGCATGTTGCTGGATGCGGTTCCTGACATTGAAATGACGGGCCGCAGGCGCAAACAGGTCGAGGGTGAGATACCTTCACCCATTGACCCGCCATCCGGCTGCGCCTTTCACCCCCGTTGCCCCTTGGCCAATGACCGCTGCAAACGCGACGTTCCAAAGGTGATCAACGGGGTCGCCTGCCATGCCGTCGAAGAAGGGCGCGCAGCCTGATTCCGACGGATCGGCGCAACGGTAGCTGTCACACCTTGGTGCCTGGCCAAAGCTTCGCTCTGCTCTGGCCGGCACAAAGGGGCCGACACAAAACTTTAATATGACAGTTACGACATTCGATCTTATCCTCACCCGAAAGGGCTGCGCTGCAAGATCAGACAGCAGCCGGTTCGCAAAAGGAAAGTATCGATGAAGATAGCAGTTCTCGGGGGTGACGGGTTTTGCGGCTGGCCGACCACGCTGCAACTGTCGCATGCTGGACATGAGGTTCACATCATCGACAACCTGTCGCGCCGCTGGATCGACACGGAACTGGGCGTGCAATCGCTGACACCGATGGACAGTATTCAGGAACGCTGCCGCATCTGGAAACAGGAAACCGGGCGGGTGCTGCATTTTCACCTGCTGGATATTGCCGGTGAATACCAGCGCCTGCGCCAGTGGTTGGAGGCCGAACGCCCCGATGCCATCATCCATTTCGCCGAACAGCGTGCGGCACCCTATTCCATGAAATCGGACCGTCACAAGGTCTATACCGTCAACAACAACGTCAACGCGACGCATAACCTTCTGACAGCGATGGTAGAAACCGGCATTGATGCGCATCTGGTGCATCTGGGCACGATGGGGGTCTACGGATATTCCAGCGTCGGTGCCCCGATCCCCGAGGGCTATCTGGACGTTGAGATCGACACGCCCACCGGTAAGAAAGCGCAGGAAATCCTGTATCCGACGCGGCCCGGATCAGTCTATCACATGACCAAGTCGCTGGATCAGGTCATGTTCCAGTTCTATGCTCAGAACGACGGGTTGCGGATCACGGATCTGCATCAGGGCATCGTATGGGGCACCCATACCGACCAGACCCAGCGCCATCCGCAGTTGATCAATCGTTTCGACTATGACGGTGATTTCGGAACCGTGCTGAACCGGTTTCTGATTCAGGCCGCTATCGGATATCCTCTGACCGTACATGGCAGTGGCGGCCAGACACGGGCCTTCATCCATATCAAGGATAGCGTGCGCTGTATCGAACTGGCTCTGTCCGACGCGCCCAAGGCAGGTGACCGGGTCAAGATATTTAACCAGATGACCGAAACCCACCGGGTTCGTGATCTTGCAGAAATGGTCGCAGGGCTGACCGGGGCGCAGATTGCCTGGCTTCCCAACCCGCGCAAAGAAGCCGCCGAAAATGAGCTGATCGTGAAGAACGATCAATTTCTCGCCCTGGGTCTAAATCCGACAACATTGGCCGAAGGCCTGCTGGACGAGGTCGTCGAGATCGCCAGAAAGTTCGCCCATCGGGTCGACCGTGCCCGTGTTCCGGCGGTCAGCGCCTGGACCAAGGATCTGGCCACACGTGTTGAAACCGATCCCGAACAGAAACGGCTGAAATCCGTTTCATGAACGGGCATGCCTATGTGACACTGGTCACCAATGCCGATTTTGCCCTAGGTGCCAAGGCCCTGCTGCGGTCATTGAATCGATCGGGTACACAGGCAGACCGTGTGGTAATGCATACCGGTGGGGTTTCGCAGTATTGTCTTGCGCCGCTTGCGGCACTTGGCGCCAAACTGCACCCGGTCGATCTTTTGCCGACATCGGCAGCGTTCAACATCCGCCACGCACGCGACAACCTGCACAACGCGGCCCCGTTCCTGAAAGGGACAAAACCCACATTTCATACCCCACTGGATAATTTTGCCAAACTGCGGCTTTGGCAATTGCCCTATGAGAAAGTCGTTTTTTTGGATGCCGATACGCTGGTTCTGAAAAATATCGACAGGCTGTTTGCTTATCCCGAACT
Source organism: Loktanella sp. (assembly GCA_017390475.1). Classification (GTDB taxonomy): domain Bacteria; phylum Pseudomonadota; class Alphaproteobacteria; order Rhodobacterales; family Rhodobacteraceae; genus Yoonia. Next base: position 59,770 of record JAFPBO010000001.1, on the reverse strand, counting down.
TTGCGCCGCCCCGAATGTCTATGAAAACCTCGCCGATTTCCAGCGCATGAACTCGGGCGTGTTCACCGCGCGACCCGATCCCGCGACCTTTGCAGCGATGCTGGCGCGCCTTGACGCGCCGGATGCGTTCTGGCCGCGTACGGACCAGAGCTTTCTGCAAGCGTCCTATCCGGACTGGCACGGGCTACCAATCTTTATGAACATGCTGCAATATGTCTGGTTCAACATGCCCGGATTGTGGAGCTGGCCGGACATTCACGTGCTGCATTTCCAATATGAAAAGCCATGGCAGGATCATGACAGGGCCGATCAACTGCGGGTCCTGATCGACCTGTGGCGTGCCTATGCCGGCGACGGGCCGGTGCCTGATCCTGCCAGTCTTCCCGGCCCGTCATGAAAATCGCCGTCACCGGCGGCACTGGCCTTGTCGGTCGTTTTGTCGTCGAAGAAGCCCGCGCTGCAGGTGATGACGTCATGGTGCTATCGCGCCCGGACTATTCTTTGGGCGACCGCCCGGCGCTCGACGGTTGCGATGCGCTGATACATTGCGCCTTCCAGCACACGCCGGGGCGCTATCGGGGCGGTGAAGCCGATGATCCCGCAGGTTTCACCCGCGCAAACCTCGACGGCTCGATCACCTTGTTTGAAACGGCCAAGGCAGCGGGCGTAGCGCGGGTGATCTTCCTCAGTTCCCGCGCTGTCTATGATGGCTATGCACCCGGCACAGAACTGACCGAAGATCTGCACCCCCTGCCCGCCACCCTTTATGGCGAGGTAAAATGGCAGGCTGAACAGGCCCTCGCGGCCTTGAACGCGCCGGGGTTCAGCACAGCATCGATCCGCGCGACCGGTATCTATGGGCCGGGTCCCGGGCATAAATGGTCCACGCTTTTTGCGGATTTTCTTTCGGGGCGCGTTGTTTCTGCGGAAAGGGGCACCGAGCTTCTTGGCACGGATCTGGCCAGCGCGGTGCGCGTTTTGCTGGGCAGTACAGCCAGCGGCGCGTTCAACGCCTCTGACATCCTGCTTGACCGGCATGACTTGCTGACGCTTGTCGCGCGCCTTGTGCCATCACCTCATATGCCGCCGCCACCCAGCGAAAAGCCGGTCAGTATCATGCTATGTGACAGGTTGCGGGCGCTGGGGTGGTGCCAGTCTGGTTGGGACGGATTGAAAAATGCGCTTCCCCAGATGATCAAGGACATACGATTAAATGAGATCAGCTGGCGCTGCAGCGTTACCGGACAGCGGCGATAACACTCCTTGGCTGCCGTCGGCCTGAGGTTGAAAGGACGCAGACCGGACCCTTGACACTGGCCGGGACAGACCGCATGATCCGGCCCATCACCAGGGGTGCTCCTATCGGGGCTGAGATGCGCAATCACGCGTGAACCCTTTACAGCTGATCCGGGTAATACCGGCGGAGCGAGGGAAAAATATGTTCATTGGCGCGCAAGTGTCGTTATATCCGATGACCTCGGATTTTGTCGGGGTCATCCTTTCGGGGCTTGAAGCCCTGTCACCATACAAAGATCAGCTACGGATCGAAACCGACGATATGTCGACGCTGATGGTTGGGTCACCCGATCCGCTGTTTGACGCGACCCGCGATCTTTTCGCGCGCGCAGCGCAGGGTCCGGCCCATGTGACGATGCATGTGACCTATTCACGTGGTTGCCCAGGCGAACCCGATGACCCGACCTGCCGCTGCGACACGTTAACGACAGCGCAAGACCTGACCTTGGACAGACGTCAGCAATTGGCGCGGGACGCGGTAAGGGATGCCCCAGTTCTTGGTGTCGAGATTGATGTGCAGTTCTCGCTCTATGTATTGGGTCAGGACCGGCACATGGATGAGATCTATGGCTGCATCGATTTTCTGAAAGAATCCGGCACCTTCCTGCGGTCCAAGAACTTTTGCACCCGGCTGCGCGGCGACGCGGGTGCCGTGTTCGAAACGGTGCGGCAGGCTTTCCTGCGGTTCGGACCCGCCGAAGGGCATGTGACGATTGACCTGACAGCATCGGCCAACAGCCCGACCGCGCGCTGACGGCGACTTTCATAAAGGAAGACAGATGTTGCAGCGGACCCTGCCGACGCTCGTCCTGACCGCTTGCCTGCTGGGTGGGTGGGAGATCTATTGCCGCCAATCCGGGGTCTCGCCCCTGATCCTGCCCGCGCCGACCGAAGTGATCAGCGCGCTGATCCGCGAACGGTCAGAGATCGGTCGCCATGCCGTATCAACCCTGTCGGTGGCAGCACTTGGTTTCAGCCTGTCGGTCAGTTTTGCAGTGCTGACATCGATCTTGCTGCATTTCAAGCCTTGGCTACGGCGCGGGCTGATGCCGCTTTTCGTCACCAGCCAGACGATCCCGCTGGTGGCGCTGGCGCCGTTGATGATCCTGTGGTTCGGCTTTGGCATGTTGCCCAAGGTGTTGCTGGTGGTGCTGGTCACCTTCTTTCCGATCCTGCTAAGCCTGTTGTCAGGCTACCGGCAGACACCCCCGGCGTTCCGCGACTTGCTGGCCTCGATGGGGGCCGGGCGCTGGACGATCTTTCGCCGTGCAACTTTGCCTTCGGCGCGGGCGGCCTTTCTCGCCGGGCTGCGTATATCGGCGACCTATGCAATCGTCGCGACGATCTTTGCCGAATATGCCGGGGCTCGGCGCGGGCTGGGGATATATATCCTGACGGCCAAAAACAATTTCCGCGCCGATCTGGTGCTTTCGGCTGTCGTGGTATCGGCAACCCTAACCCTGGCACTTTTGGGCCTGATACGGTTGCTCGACTGGCTGAGCGCCCGCGGCCCGGAGGCGCGCGGCAATGCTTGAGATCCAGAACCTGACACTGCATGCCGACGGGCGCAGTCTGATAAAGGATTTGTCGCTCGTCGTGCCGGGGGACGGGATCACTGCGCTGATCGGCCCGTCCGGCTGTGGCAAGACCTCTGTGCTGAAATGGATGGCGGGCATTCTGCCGGATGCCTTTCAAACACATGGAACAGCACTGCTTGATGGCAAACCGATCAGCTTGCCACATCGGGGCCTTTGCTATCAGCCGCAAAGCGATGCGCTATTCCCTTGGCTGACCATCGCCGAAAACGCCGCTATGGGGCTGGAAATCGCTGGTCTACCGCGTCGCATTGCCTTGGCGCAGGTCACAGCGCTGTTTGCACCCTTCGGGCTTGCTGGCTGCGAGGCGCAATTCCCCGCTCAGCTTTCGGGCGGCATGCGGCAACGCGCAGCCTTTTTGCGGACCATCGTGCAAGACAGCCGTCTGGTGCTGCTTGATGAACCATTTTCTGCACTTGATGCCGTCACGCGCCTGCGGATGCAGGATTGGCTGCTGTCCCGTCTCAGCGACCGCCCGCGCGGTGTTCTGCTGGTGACCCATGACTTGCACGAGGCCACCGGGATTGCCGATCGTATTCTGGTGATGGCGGCCAATCCTGGCCGGATCATTGCCGAAATTGATGTGCCCGGGCAGCCCGGCGCACGGACCGAAGCGATACTTGCTGACTTACGTGAAACACTGAAAACCCTGCTTTTGGAGCAAACACCATGATGTTACGACCATTCGTGATCGCCGCCAGCCTTGCCACCCCCCTGCCGGTCCTGGCCGAAACGCAGGTCACCGTCGCGCTGGACTGGACATTGAACACTAACCACATCGGCCTTGTTGTCGCGCAGGAGCAGGGATTTTATGCCGACGCCGGCCTTGCCGTCGATCTACTGCCCTATTCTGACACCAATTCCGCAGCACTGCTGGCGGCTGGCGTGGCCGATTTCGGCTATCTCACTGCGCTTGGTTTCACGAGCGCTAAGGCAGGTGGCGCTGATCTGGTCGCGCTCTGGGCCACCATGCAGCATGAAACCGGGCGGCTGGTTTACAATACCGCCAACACCGAAATCACCCGGCCCGCCGATCTGTCCGGCAAGATCTATGCCGGTTTCGGCAGCGCCTGGGAGGCCGCGCTGATCGGGACGATGATCAGCCACGATGGCGGCGATCCGGTCTGGGATACCGTGACGCTGGGTACAGGTGCCTATGAGGCGTTGGCATCCGGCGCGGTGGATTTCACGCTCGAAGTCGCGACATGGGAAGGTGTGAACGGCGAATTGCTGGGTCGCCAACAATCGTCGTTCACCTATGCCGATTACGGCGTTCCCGACCAGCAAAACGGCTATATCGGCACAAGGGGTGAAACGCTGGATGCACAACCGGATATGGTTGCCGCCTTCATGCAAGCGACACAGGCAGGCTATGCTTGGGCAGCAGACCACCCCGAACAGGCCGCAGAAATCTTGATCGGTGCCGGTGACTTTCCGAACCCCGCGTTGATCCATGGGTCGATGCAAGCCATTGTCGCGGGTGGCTATTTGCGTGACGGCGACAAGCCAGTTGGCCAGATCGACCCCGCGCGTTTTGCAACGATGGCGGAATTTTTATTCGACAGCGGGGTGCTGACAGATCCCACCGGCGCAGCGCTTCCATGGCCGGGCGATGTTTCGAATTGGTTTGATCAAAGCTGGATGATCGAGTGATCGCCAAAGCCTGACTGCACGGCAAAGCAGTCTGACACAGGCGTGCCCGCTGCAATCCCTGCGCAGCGGACCCGCCCACAGCTTTTCGTATCCGCCGCGTCCGGTGAAGCGTGGATTAACGACACATGCTGCGACGGGAATGTCGAAAAACGACATATTGCCGGAAATGCACATGTTTTCGACAGCACGGGTCACAATCACCGATCAACGCAGCGAAAGCGTTGGTCAATCGCGGCCGGAAGATGACAATCATTTATTTATTTCATATATTTACAATATATTCATACCTTTGATTTATACAACTTTGCTGTAAGGACAGGCGCAAGTTTCATCTGAAAGGTGAATTATTTCAGCATAAAATTTATGCATAATGCGTATTTATCGGACTCGTTGCCAATGCCGCTGGTCGCCCTATGTCGTTTTTTGACAAGTTGCCTTGAAGGGCGGTCAAGTTCCTTTATCCGTGCTAGAGTTCAAAGACGGGGCGAGGCTGCCCTGTCCAGAAAGCCCAGTTCCGGGCAATGTAATTAAATGGACCCGTCAACCATGAATGCATCAACCCTACCGCCCACGCCCAGCCTGCATAGCCGCCCCTATGACCGCATTGCTGTTGTCGGCGGCGGGGCCTGGGGCACAGCGCTTGCTGCGGTTGCCGCTACCGCAGGGCGTGAGGTGATGCTGTATTGTCGCCGGGGTGAAATTGCCGATGCAATCAATGCCAGCCACATGAACCCGGCCTATCTGGCTGATGTCGCGTTACCACCTAACCTGCGCGCGACCACTGATCTGGCGACAGCGCTTGACGGCGCGACGGCGGTGATGCTGGCAGTACCATCGCGCGCGATCCGCAGCATGGCAGCCGAAGTGGCCAAATTCATCGCGCCAGGCCTGCCGGTCGCGATCTGCACAAAGGGGATTGAACCCAAGACCGGCCTGCTGATGACACAAGTCGTCGAGGAAGAGATCGGCGATGCCCGCCTTGGTGCAATCTCCGGCCCGACATTCGCGCGTGAAACCGCACTCGGCCATCCGACAGCAGCAACGGTCGCCTTTCCCTTTACCTATGCAGATCGCCTGAACCCGCACGAAAGCGCGGCTGCGCGATTTGCGATCTCGCTCAGTTCCGCCTCTTTTCAGACCTATATATCCGACGATCTGGTGGGCGTGGAAATCGGCGGCGCGGTGAAAAACGTGATCGCCATCGCCTGCGGGATGATGACCGGGGCCGGCTTTGCCGAAAACACCCGCGCCGTGCTGATCACCCGCGGCATGGCCGAGATGAAAGCACTGGCAGAGGCTTTGGGCGGCAGACGCGAAACAGTGACCGGCCTGTCGGGTGCAGGTGATCTGACGCTGACCTGTTCCAGCGCCACATCTCGCAACATGTCGCTGGGCCTGCAACTGGGCCAAGGAATCCCGCGCGGTGATTGTTTTGACGGACGTCCCGTCGTTGTCGAGGGCGAGGTGAACGCTGTTTCCGTCACCGATCTCGCCCGTCGGGTCGGCGTGTCGATGCCGATCTGTGAAACCGTCAACGCCATCCTGAATGGCAACATGAACCTCAAAACCGGATTTCACGCATTGTGGACCCGCCCGATCGAAGGCGAGCCAAAAGGGCTGGAAATCCTGCTTGCAAACCCGGTTCACATCGCCGCAACACAAGGTATCCAAAAGCTCTGATATGACTGACAACATGACACAACTGGCAGACCGCCGGATGGTGCTTGCCACCGATCTGGACGGCACGTTTCTGGGCGGTAGCGATGCCGACCGCGATCACCTTTATGAATGGGTGGAACAGAACCGCCGCACCATCGGACTGATCTTTGTCACCGGGCGCGACCCGGGGTTTATTCAGGATCTGTGCGGGGCCGGTCGTATCCCTTGGCCCGATTACGTTGTCGGCGATGTCGGCACGACAATCGCACATGTCGACCCGTCCACTGGCCTGACGCCCATTGCATCGTTGGAGGCAGATATCACCGCCGCCTGGAACGACCTTGGGCCGAAAGTCCGCGCCAAACTGGACGGACATGCCGGTCTGCGGCTGCAGCCAACAGAATTCCGTTACCGTGTCAGCTATTACATGCAGCCCGATGAATTTGACGATTCAGCTGTGCAGATTGTCGAAAGCCTCGGTGCCGATGTGCTGATGTCCGACAATCTGTATTTTGATGTGCTGCCGCGCGGCATCAGCAAAGGCCCGTCACTGCTGCGGCTGATCGACCACCTCGGTGTCGATGCATCGCGTGTGCTGGCTGCAGGCGATACGTTGAACGATCTGTCGATGCTGATCGCGGGCACACCCGCTGTTGCCGTGGGCGGCTCCGAGGCTGACCTGCTGCGCGCCCTGCCCCAGTCAGACAGGATTCACCGCGCAAAGGCGATCGGGGCCGCCGGCATTCTCGAAGCGATCAGCGCGTTTGATCTGCACCCGACCCCGAAAAAGGTATAATCATGTCATCAGATTTCGTCATCGTCTATCACCGCCAACCTTACGAGGAAGTTGAGGTCAACGGCAAAACCGAACTGCGCGAAAATTCCAGCCCCAACGGGATTGTGCCGACACTGAAAAGCTTTTTCGGCAAGGCCGAGCATGGTGCATGGGTCGCGTGGAAACTGGCGGAGGACCCGGCCAACCCGACCTTTGAGCGGGTGATCGAGATCGACGATGCCCATGGCAAATACACCGTGTCCCGCCTGCCGCTGACAGCGGAACAGGTCAGCAGTTTCTACCACATTTCGTCGAAAGAGGCGTTCTGGCCAATCCTGCATTCATTCAAGGAAAAGTATAATTACGACCCCGTCGACTGGCCGACCTTCCGCGAAGTGAACTGGGCTTTCGCAGAGGCCGCAGCGAATGAGGCCAGCAAGGGCGCGCGCGTCTGGGTCCATGATTACAATCTATGGCTGGTGCCCGGCTATCTGCGGCAATTGCGCCCTGATGTGGTCATATCTTTCTTCCATCACACGCCATTCCCGGCAGCGGATATGTTCAACGTCCTGCCCTGGCGCAAGGAAATCGTTGAAAGCCTGCTCGCCTGTGATGTCGTGGGTTTCCACATCCCGCGCTATTCTGCGAATTTTCTATCGGTGGCGAGCAGTATGTTTGACGTGACCGCCAGCGAACGCCGACCGGTTGATCCGGACCTGATTTTCGAGGGCACAGCGCTCAGCGAACGACGCGCACCGACCTTGGTCAGCTATGACGGGCGCGAGATTTCGATCAGTTCCTCTGCCGTCGGCGTCGCGGTCGATTTTATCGAAGAACGGGCAAACGATGCTACAGTGCAGGCCAAGGCGCGCGAGATCAAGGAAGGCATGAACGGGGTCAAGCTTGTCATTTCGGTCGGACGCACCGATTACACCAAAGGCGGCATCCAGCAGCTGCAAAGCTTTGAACGTGTGCTCGACGCGCATCCCGAACTGCGGGGCAAGGTGCGGCTGATGCATGTCTCTGTCAGTGCGAACCGGAACATGACGGCCTATGAAGATATCCAATCCGGGATCGAAGAGACCGCAGGCCGTATCAACGGCCGCTTCGGCACGCTCGACTGGCAACCGATCACGCTGATTTCCCGCGCGATCCCGTTTGACGATCTGATCCAGTATTACCTTGCAGCGGACGTCGCATGGATCACGCCGCTGGCGGATGGCATGAACCTTGTCTGCAAGGAATATGTCGCCGCCCGCACCGATGAAGACGGTGTGCTGGTGCTGTCCGAATTCGCCGGTGCCGCGGTAGAGCTTGGCGCAGCAGTCATCACCAATCCGTTTTCCAGCCGATCCATGGACAGTGGAATCCTGCAAGCGCTCGACATGGCACCCGACGAACGGCGCGAACGCATGCGGGCGCTGCGGCAAATGGTCAAACGCTTCTCAGTCGCCACATGGATGGCCGATCAGGAGGCTGAATTTACCGCTGCAATCGCGCGCAGAGACGGAAAATAACGAAGCGAAGCCCGGTAATCCAGTCAGGCGCATTCCCACACCCCGGGCGATGACCGCTTTTGCTCAATCATCCTCATTCATCCGCATGGCCTGCAACCCCGGCTGACCCAGCAGCAACAGCAGCGCGCCAGTCAAGGCCCGGCCAATCCGTTGCTGCCGGTGGAAAGGTTGCGCAAGACCGTTCACAACAACGATGCGGCGGCGGTCGAACAGGCCAGCTTTACCTTGGGCGAACGCGAATTGCTGGCACCGCTTGTCCCGTCGGCTGTGGCAAAACCACGACATTGCCTATGATCGGCGGCCTTGAAGTAACCGGTTTCGGGACGGGCCATCTGGGCAGACACGACATCACGCATAGGCCGCCATAGCGGCGCGGCATCGGGTTTGTGTTTCAGGATTACGCGCTGTTTCCAAACCTAACTCTGCTGGACAACGTCCGCTTTGGCCCGCGGGGCATGAACCGGAACGCAAGATTGGGCGGGTTGCGACATTCAGACCGGGTCATCAGCAGCGACGACGCATTAATTTACCGCAAACTGCCCCCACCTCTTCCAATGTGAGAATGTAGCTTCATCAATGACCGCAGCATTTCGTACAACTACAAGTGGATGAGCGCGAAACTGCGGACATCCAAAAATGACAACTGCCGTCGCGCAAAGACCGATGCCGCTATTGGCTTCGCCGACCCGGGTGCTTAGGTCCTCCTGAACGGAGGCCGTTATGCAAAATTTTTCACTTCTCGATCTTTCACCTGTCCCGGACGGAAAGACCGCAGCCGATGCTCTTTCCAACACCGTTGAGCTGGCGCGCGCGGCAGAGCAATTCGGGTATCATCGCTATTGGCTTGCCGAACATCACAACATGCCCGGCATTGCCAGCGCGGCCACGGCGATTGTGATCGGCCATGTGGCGGCGGCGACCCGGACAATGCGCATCGGTGCCGGGGGCATCATGCTACCAAACCATGCGCCATTGATCGTGGCTGAACAATTCGGCACGCTCGCCACGCTTTATCCGGACCGGATTGACCTGGGGCTTGGGCGGGCACCGGGCACGGATATGGCAACGGCCCGCGCCTTGCGCAGGCACATGGCACCAGAGGACAGCTTTCCACAGGATGTGCAGGAACTGATCGCCTATTTCGGGGCAACCAGCGAGGGCAGGTCAGTGCGCGCCATCCCCGGCGAGAACACCCATGTGCCGGTCTGGATTCTGGGGTCCAGCCTTTATGGTGCGCAGCTGGCGGCCTATCTGGGTCTGCCCTATGCTTTTGCGTCCCATTTTGCGCCCGCCATGCTGGAAGAAGCCTTGGCGATCTACCGCCGCAGCTTCCGGCCATCGGAACGGCTGGAAAAGCCGCATGTGATGATGGTGGCAGGGGTTTGCGCCGCTGAAACCGATGCCGAGGCGGAATTTCTGCGCTCGTCACAGGTTCTGGCTTTCGCACGTCTGCATACCGGCCAGCCCGGCAAACTGCCACTGCCGGTCCGCGATGTGCATTTGACGATCCCCGCCCCCGTCATGGCGCAGGTGGAACAATCCTTGTCCTGTTCGGCCACAGGTTCCGCCGCAACGATAAAGAGGCAACTTGGAGGCATTCTTGCGTCCTACCAACCGGACGAACTGATGGTGACAGGGATGATCCACGACCACAGCGCGCGGGTCCGCTCGTTCGAGATCGCCGCCGATGTCCTGTCGGACTTCAGCGGAAAGGAACAGATAGCCAACGCTGGTTAAGCCGGACAGGTGTTGCGCGGTCGCGGATGCGGCGTTGAAACCCGATAGCCGGACCGCCAGAAGCGGCTGCAAAGCGAATCTGATGATTGAGTACCTGCGGGCAACAATATCATCTTGAAGCGATGGTCTGTTTCTGTGCAACCTTAGGGTGATCCAGCCTTTGTGGCGGTAACTGTTCCAGAGGTGCGCACCATGATTCGCCACTTGTTCGCAATATGCCTGGCCCTTCTTTTGCTTCCGCAAGACAGTGCCGCGCAGAACCGCGAAAGGATCGGCTATGGTCGCCTGATCACCAATGATTACATCGGCGACGGCAACGACAGATGGCGTAGCGGTTCTTTTTCGTCCAGCCGGATCTGGGGTCAGGGCTGGGACGGCATGCTGCCACAGCAACCCGGCGAGATCATTGAGCTGCGCTTTGGCGTGGAAATCATCGGGCCAAAGAATCTTGCCGCCCCCGCGCGGGGTGACAGGCCGTTTGCCGGGGTGCTGACCGCAGGTTTGCACACTCATTTCATGCGAGGCGGCACCGATTTTGCCTTGGGCACTGATCTGGTTCTGGTTGGCCCACAAACCCGGCTGGATCAATTGCAAGGGGCGTTTCATGACTTGGTCGGGATCAACAAGGCCTCGCCGCGGACACGGGCCAATCAGGTCCCTGATGCGACCCTTCTGACATTGGTGGCAGAGGCAGGGCGCGATTTTGCGCTACCGGGCGGAACAACGATGCGCCCGTTTATCGAGGCCCGCGCCGGTCTGGAAACGCTGGCAAGGGTCGGGTTTGATCTGACCTTTGGCGATCTGACCAACGGCGAGTTGCTGATCCGCGATACAGTCAGCGGCCAACGCTACCGAACAATGCCGCGGAATCAGGCAGGTTTTGCCGTCGTGCTGGGCGCGGATTTTGCATCGGTCATATCCAGTGAATTATTCCCCGCCTCTTCTGGTATTGTGGCACGTGATCTGCGCAACCGGTACCGTGGCGGCATACATTGGCAAGGCGGTCCCGCCGCTTTGTTCTACGGGCTGACCTATCTGGACCGGGAATTTGAAGGCCAGAGCGAAGGGCAAGTCGTTGGGTCAATCCGCGTGGATGTCAGGTTCTGAACAAGACGGTGTTTGGGCCCCGTCACACTTTTAACCGTGTCGACGCATCATTCTTTGCGAAAAAGGCCGTGGTTTTGGTAGCAATCGCGGCATGCTACTGAAATGCGGCAGCCCCTGACCAGCGAAACATGAACCTGATCGCCTTCATCCCAATGCTCCCCGCGAATTCAAACTTGCCCGCAGCGTCACATTCCCCACCTCAATGGGCACGAGATCCTCGCCATTGATCCGGCCGCAAATCGCGCAGATCAAACCGGATCAGCAGCCCGGCTTGTGGGCAGGTCAAACTGGCAGTTGCTGGATCAACGCCAGCAACTAAATTGAAACTGACCTCTGGCTGTGCCGCGTCCGTCGCGCCGTTGTCCACGACAGAGATGCATTATGTGTCCCTCCTTTGATACCGCCGGACACTTTCGGGGATTGCATCGTTCCAAGGCGGATCAGGCCAAAGGTGTGATCGTGACCGCAGCGGGCAGGGTTGCAACGGGACTGTGATTTGGCCGGTGATCCGATATTGCCTATTCAGGTCTCAGTCACCCAGAAAGGTTGTTGCGTGCGCTGGTTTTTTATCTTGGTTTTGGTGCTGCATCTCACCGCCTGCGGGATCGCGCCGCGACAATCCGGCGGCGATATCCTTGTAATCGGGGATTCCGTTCTGGCATGGAACAGGACCAGTGGGCAGGATGTGGGCCATGTGATCGGGGCTGCACTGGGCCGTGATGTTGTCAGCCGCGCCGCCTTGGGCGCGCGTCTGCGCTCTGGTGGGCTCGGCGCATTGGGTGGGTTAAGCATCCCGGATCAATTATCTGCCGGCCCTTGGAACTGGGTAGTGATGAACGGTGGGGCCAATGATCTGGGCTTTGCCTGCGGCTGCACTCAATGCGACGATGAAATTGACCAGTTGATCGCGCCCGCTGCACAGAACGGCGCAATACCCGACCTGATTGCCCGCGCCCGCGCGACAGGTGCCCGTGTGCTTTGGGTGGGGTATTATGAGGCTCCGACATCGCGGTCCTTTCAGGGATGCCGCCCGGGTCTGGTCGAATTGGAACGCCGCATAGCGATCTACGCCGGGGCGAAAGAGGGTGTGTATTTCATCGATGCTGAAGATGTGCTTGATCCTGCTGTGCCAGCTTTGCTGGCGTCAGACCGCACCCATCCCAGCGCTGCCGGGTCAGCTCTGATCGGCCGGTTTATCGCGCGTGAAATCGCGACGCGGTCAGGCGGATAGGTTTCGCGCCAGGGCCGCGTTACTTAGTCCGTGACAGCGGCAAAGGCCGCCAGCCGGTCATAGAAATCACGGAAAATATCGTCACGGTTGATATCATAGGCTTCGCGGATCAGGTGACGGCCCGGTGCAGCCTGCCAGCACAGGTCATCAGTCAGCACCGGCGAGGGTGTCTCGAATGTCGGCACCCAGTCGGGGTTAAGCAGCCAGGCAATGTCGATCATATCCCAGATCACCCAGCTGCGCCTGTCAGTATCTGACACAGCACGCATGTGTTGAATCGGGTTGTTGTCATAAAGTGACCACAGGTAATCCCCGAGCGGGCCTTTGCCTTTGACATAGCTGCGCATTTCCGGCTTTGAGATGCGCAATTGCGCCCCGATATGATAGCCCGGCAGATAGATCAGCGGTACGCCGCAATCAAACAGGATGCGCGTGGCATGCGGGTCCTGGACAAGGTTCAAGGCGCTGTGTTGCGGATGCGGCTGCAACGTCGGAAAGCCTGCGGTCCACAAGACCGTGATCCTGTGGGCAATCTCTGGCGCACGGATCAGCGCCGCAGCGATATTCGTCACGCAGCCCATCGCCGCAACATACAGCGGCTCTGTCCCCGATTTCGCCAGATCGACAAGCGCCTCGGCCCCGGCGGACCAGACCACATCGTCAGCGGCCGTCATATAGCGTGTCGCCCCAGCATAGGCTGGCGGATCTGCGCGGCACAGGTGATGGATATGTCGGATTTCCTGCAATGACAAAGCCATCCCCGCTGCGGGGTCAACAAGATCACGATCAAGGTCGTCAATGCTGCGCCCCTCATCTGCCAGCCGCGCCGCCCATATCTGATAGGCCGGATCAGTCGCTGCCCGCAGGGGCGGTAGATGATGACGAAACGAAAACGGCGCTGCAATCGTCGCCTCGACCTGCAACTTGTCGGGTGCCAGCAAGGCCCAGGCCAATGCGAACTGGTCGTCAATCTCATTCGCGCAATCGGTGTCAATCACAAGGCGGAGCGGGGAATGGGCAGATGTCACGGCGGAACCTTTGAATACATTCATTGTCATTGCGCAGGCTGGCTGCTTTGTCGCCGTAATCCCAGATGCAAATGCCCGGATCACGCAGTTGTTTGCCTGATCAGCCCTGCAAGAGCGAGGCCCAGTCAGGATTGTCACGATGCCGCGCAAAGGCAGCCATATCGTCAAAATCGTCCAGCATATCGATCAATGCAGGTCGCAAGGCGCAATTCCGGATCACCTGCGCAAGGGTGGATGGCGATGACCATGTCACCCCGGCAAAGATATCCTGCGGCGGCGGGGCGCTGGCCCCGACCAGATAGAACCCGCCATCCGCGCTGGGGCCAAATACAAGCTTGTCTGTTTCCAACGCCTTGATCGCCTGAGTGACATGCCGGGCCGCAAGCTCGGGGATGTCACTGCCCACCACGACCACCGGCGCATCAGGCCGTGCCTGCTGCAACGCGCGCAGCATCCGCGCGCCCAGATCGCCTTTCCCCTGCCCCACCAGATCAATGTCGGCAGGCCAATCGTGGCTGCCGTTGGTAGTTGCATCCGGTGTCACCGACAGTATGAGACGCCACTGCCCCTGCCGCAACCGGTCCGTGCAACGCCACAACATCCGCCGATAGACCGCCAAGGCGGCAGCATCGCCGATTGTTGCGGCAAGCCGGGTCTTGACGGTGCCCAGAACCGGGGCTTTGGCAAAGATCACGAGTTGCGCGGCAGATCGGCCTGTGTCGGTCATGTTATGTTCCCTCTGGCTTTCACAAATCTGTGGACCGCTTGGCAAGTCCATTGCCGGGCAGCATACATGATCCATGACAAAATCATTCCCGATTCCGCACGGTTACCGCGAAGTATCACCCGCTGATCTGGCAGCTATTGCCAGCGGCTTGCCTGCGGTTTCCGACCGGCTCGGCGGACCACCTTCCGCCCTGCAAGTGACCGAGGTCAGTGATGGCAATATGAATGCCGTCTGGCGGATTGACGGCCCTGCCGGTTCCGTGATTGCCAAACAGGCGCTGCCGTATATCCGGGTGATCGGCACAAGCTGGCCATTTCCGGTGGACCGGATCGCCTTTGAACATCGCGCATTGACCCTGCAGGCGCACCATGTGCCGCACTACCTGCCGCAGGTCTATGATTACCGACCCGAACTTGGCCTGATTTTCATGCAGTTCCTGTCACCACATATCGTGCTGCGCCATGGTCTGATTTCCGGTATGCAATATCCGCGTCTGGCTGCCGATCTGGGCGGCTATCTGGCCCGTTCGTTGTTTTACACATCCGATCTTTATCTCAGTACGAGCCGGAAAAACGCCATCGCGGAGGCGTTTTCCGGTAATGCGCATCTGTGCGAAACCACGCAGGATGTGGTCTTTACCGGCCCCTATTGGGACGCCCCCCTGAACCGGATCACCCCGGGGCAGGAAAGGCAGGCCGCAGTCTTGCGCGCCGATGGCCCCCTGAAACTGGCGGTGAGCGAGATGAAACACATCTTTTGCAGCCGGGCAGAGGCGTTGATCCACGGCGATTTGCATACCGGATCGATCATGGTCACCGCAGATGATACCCGCGTGATCGACCCCGAATGGGCCTTTGTCGGACCGATGGGGTTTGACATCGGTGCTTTGCTGGGCAATCTGCTGCTGAGCTATTTCAGCCAGACGGGTCATGCCACGGTCAATGATGACAGATCGATGCAGCGCCGGTTTCTCTGCGATACGATTGTGCAATGCTGGACCGCTTTTGATACCGGCTTTCGGCACCTTTGCAAAACCGAGGCAGGGGCTTTGCAGAATCCGCAAATCCTGACCGGGGCAGAACAGGCTCTCTTTGTCGACCGACTGCTTGCCGGGGTATTCCGCGACACGCTGGGCTTTGCCGGGGCAAAGATGATCCGGCGCATTATCGGCATTTCCCATGTCGAGGATTTCGAGACGATCACCGATATCCCGCTGCGCGTCGCCTGTGAAGCCCGCGCACTGGAGCTCGCACGTATCTTGCTGCTGGAGCGTACAAGCATTTCCGGGGTGCAGGATATCGTCAACCTTGCCCAGGAGATCGCGGCAAGGCCGGTCAGCTAACCGGACCGCAACCGCGCATAGAGTCCTGCCAGCCGGTCCGGTGCGACGCCCGACACATAAAGCAACCGCATAAGCCACATCGTGACAATCGTCCGCAGAGCCCCATTCGCATCCCACCGCCGCCCCGAGGTGCGTACCCGCGAACGCAGACATAGCGGCGCGCTGATGCGCCGTAACGCTTTGGACAGCGCGACATCTTCCATGATTGCGATATCCGGCAGGCCGCCAATCCGGGATAGAATATCGCGACGGACAAAAATCGCCTGATCCCCGGTTGCCACCCCGCTGAGCCGCGATCGCAGGTTCATCAAGGCCGCCACAACTGGCAACAGCAGGCTTCGCCCCGCGATATCCACATCGAACCGGCCCCAGACTGGGGCGCCAGGCCTTGCGATCTGGCGGATATCGGCCAAGGCCGTGGGCGGCAGCATGGTATCTGCGTGCAGAAAAAGAATGATCTCGCCGCTGGCGACAGCAAATCCTGCATTCATCTGCCGTGCCCGGCCCGGCGCGGATTGGATGATCCGGTCGGCCAGCCCGGCGGCCAGATCAGCGGTCCCATCCTGACTGTCGCCATCAACAACAATCACCTCGACCGCCGCGTCGTATGTCGCCAGCAGCTGCAACACCTTCCGGATCGTTGCAGCCTCGTTACGGACGGGCAGGATGATGGACACCTTCGCCAACGCAGCAGTGCCAGCGCTGTTCGCATCTTGCGACGCTGCATTGTTGATAGCGTTCATCAAAGGATGCCTGATCCAACTGTTCCAAAGATACCATCGGATTAGCCCGGTGAACTGTGCAAAGCCAGACCAATCTCAGTTTTTGAAACCCGGGTCGTCACGTTCCAGCTCTGCCTTCAGATAGGCGAAATGGCGCATTGCCATGCCGCGATAGGGCCCCCAGCCATCGGCAGTCGCCTTGGCCACATTGTCGGAAAGGACAGCAAGTGGCTTGCCGGTGGAAAGCGCCAGGATCATCGTCTGAGCGGCTTTTTCAAAGAAATACAGGTCTTCAAATGCGTCCGCCACGGTTTTGGCCCGCGATAGAAACACCGTGGTTGCCCATGGATTCGCTCCACCCAAAGCGGTGGCAGATGCGGAACGCCGCGGCGAGGTCCTGGCGAAATTGGGTCAGGTCCTGCGGTGCCAAGGTCATGCCCTGAACCGCCCTTCTGAAACGAGCGCGCGATAGGTTGATCGCATTTCCGCGCGATCAGCATAGCAGCCCCGCAGATAGCGGTCGCCGGTGGTCGCGGAATAGGCAAGCCGCCCATGCACGACCCGGTGATTGTCGAACACCATGCATTCACCGGCCTTCATCATGAACCGCATCAAGAAGCGATCATCCTGCAACATCCTGCCAAAGCGGCAGAAGGCGGGATAGTAACTGTCGAGAACATCCTGCGGCAAATCGAAAACATCTGCCATATGCTGGCTGATGGTCAGCCCCGACACCTCGCCATGTTGGTCCAGTTCAATGACCCGCTGCCGGGACCGCATGTCATAATCGTCATGTTCGCAATAAAACGGGATGTCGATTTCGCTAAGCAGGCGAAACCCCTCTGGATCAGCGGTGCGGAACGCATTGGCCACAGCCACCCCATCGGAATAGATGCTCAGCCCGCCCTGAACCGTATTGGCGCGGCAGTGCAGAAACTGGATCCCGGGGGCATATTCCTCTGCTGGGGTATCGGTATGCAGTTCCAGCGCCTTGGCGGTATAGGCCGTATTGGTCGGGTTGATATGGGTTTTCACGTCGAAGTATTCGCCAAAGAAGGTCGGCCTCACATGGCCCATCAGCCTGACGGTATCCGTCAAGCCCTGATCACTGTCGGGCATATCTGTGACAATCGTCAAACCATCGACAATCATCGCCTTGATCCATTGCGCAACCAAGGATCTATCCTGCATCAGATCGGGTTGGGAAAACCGCTGGATCTGCGGATAATGATCGCTGAACCAGGCCTTGCGCGGCAGGTCCGCAGGATCAGCGCGCTGTTGGCCCCCGGTATTGGCCGCCAGCATGGACAAAGGATAGCGCGACACATGCGTTTCATCGGCCCATGAAATTATCAGGGTATCCCCAACGATATCAGCCGAGGCCGCGCGCGGCGGCTGTTCAAGGTGGAATATGTCGAAACTACGTTCGCGCGTCGCGCTGTCGAACGAGGACGGGCAGTTATCGCGCAGCCAGTAATAGTTGAAATAGGCGCGACCATCTGTGCCAAGCGGCAGTTGCAGACCGTTCTCCAGCAAAACAACTGCCTGCTGCGGTATGAAATGCGTATCCATGAAGGGCGGTCCAAGCTTATGCTGTCTCTGTGATGTTCCTACTATAAACACCATAAATGTAAGGCTATCCTGTCACCCATGCGTTGTGAACACTGTAAAATCTACGCATAGAATAATACCAAGGTTATACAAATGCCTGCCACTCTCCCGCCTCTCAGGCTTTTGACAGTTTTCGATGCGGTGAACCGATCTGGTAGCACGCAAGCGGCTGCCCGCGTGCTGAATGTCACCCAGCCCGCCGTCAGTCAGGCTATCAAATCGCTCGAACAGCATGTTGGCGTGACGCTGTTTGACCGGAGCACCCGACCGGTCGCCCTGACACGGGCCGGTGAGATCATGAAATCAGGCGTGTCACAGGGGCTGAGCCGTATTGCAGAGGCGATAGAGCGGGCGCAGATCGAGCAGGGCAGCGATGAAAGCTCTGTCACAATCAGTTGTACGGTGGGAACGGCGACTTATTGGTTGATGCCGCTTCTGGCGGGGTTTTACGCAGAACACCCCCAGATTGCAGTCAACGTGCTGACGACGATCGACAGCCCCAACGTCACGCAGGGGGTAGATCTGGTCATCCGCTATGGCCTTGGCAGCTGGGAAGATGGCGATGTGATCAAGCTGTTTGAAGAAAGGCTTGTCCCGGTTTTCAGCCCGTCCCTTGCAGATCCGCCACGCACATTGGCCGATCTTCAGGACGCGACGCTGCTACACGTGGTCAAGACGGACCCGACATGGTTGTCGTGGAAAGATTATTTTGAGCGCCTTGGCTTACCCGAAAACAGGTCGCGTGGGCGCAGTTTTTCGAACTACGTTCAGGCAACACAGGCGGCCTTGTCGCAACAGGGTGTTATGCTGGGCTGGCAGTCCAACACCGGCGATCTGGTACGTGAAGGGCGCCTGATCGCCTTGCCGGACGGCGAGTATTTCCCGAAAGAAGCATTTTATCTGGTCGTTCCCGCCCGAAGCCGGGACCGTGAGGCTTGCCGCATCTTTGTCGACTGGATGACGCAATTGATCAAAGCGGCGCCATGACCAGACCGGATCACACGTGGAACCAAGCCTACCTTCATTTGAAAATCGCAGAGTTTTGCACCTTCTGACAGGTCATCGGTTTCTACGCAGCGCCTGCGAATGCGCACAAATCAGCTCAAACCACAGCGCGCCATCGGCGATTTGCTGCCGCTATAAGCGGTCGGTCGGCACCCTGACCACCGCAAAAAATCGCAGCGGCCAACGGCAGCACAATTTGCTAATTCTATTATATTTTAGTTAGTTAACTTCCACTTCAGGAGGTTTCCAGAGAACATGTTCCGGCCAGTTCTTGTCATATGAGCAACCATTTTCACATCGCGCTAAATCACCCGCCAAGCAGGAACCGATCCTGCGCTGCCCGGTTGATATGGCACAACCCGCAACAAAGAGGTGATACTATGACAACCAAGACATTCCTGACAACAACCGCCCTTAGTGTTTTGCTGGCCACGTCCGCTGTCGCGCAGACTGCCGACGGAACGGCGGCACCGATGGACGATACCGCGCCTATGGCAACCGATGGCATGATGGACGCCGAGGTCATGGCGCCACAGAGCCTTGAGGAAATGACCGTTGGTGACCTGACAGGCACTGATGTGATTGACGCCAACGGCGATTCAATCGGCAGCATCCGTGACGTGATTCAGGGTGCCGGCGAGGCCGAAGCTGTCGTGGGTATCGGTGGTTTCCTGGGCATCGGGCGTTACGATGTTGCCCTGCCGCTCAGCGACCTGAACTACAACCCCGAAGACCGGGCCATTTCAGTGACGCTGACTCGCGAAGAGTTGGAGGCACTGCCGGAATATGAAGCTGGCGACATTGAGCCACTGCCAGCAGAGACGCCACTATCTTCGATGATCGTTGATGACATGGGCACCTCGGATGCGCCAGATGCACCGGCGACCGACGCCCCGATGACTGACGCACCGGCAGCAGATCCGATGGATGACGCTACCATGGACATGGACACCGCTCCTGAAGACACAACAACGAATAACTAATAAACTAGTTCTTTCGTTTCTTTCCTGTATGGGGGGCCGCTGCAAGGTGGCCCCCTTTTTGCATCTGTGACCGGGATCACATCCTGCCACCCGGCAACAACCTCATCATCAAATCGGCAATCACGATTTTCACAAAAAACATGTGTCAGACCCTTCCCTCTGACACATGGTTGTCACATGGTGCATATACTCAATAATTCATTCGGATGAATAAAAAATGATCAGAGACCGTTGGCGCGACATTCGCGCAGCAATCGAGCAGGACATCATGGACGGCGTTCTAGAGCCCGGCGCAAAGCTGCCGACAGAACCTGAATTGGCGGGCCTTTACGGCGCCGGGCGCCATTCGATCCGCCGCGCAGTGGCTGAGCTGGCCAAGGAAGGCTATCTAAGCGTCGAACAAGGCCGCGGTACTTTCGTACACCCGCGCCCGATGCTGGATTATACCATTGGTTCACGCACACGTTTGCGGCGAAACCTGACCCCGCAGGGCGTCACCGTCACCGGCCGGACTCTTGACGTGGAGCGGATTCCCGCGACCGAACGGGTGGCAAAACGGCTTGGTCTTGACGTCGGCGCGCTGGTCATCGCCTCGCAGCGGTTGTCCTTTGCAAATGATGTGCCGGTCTCGCTTGGCACGATTTATCATGATGCCACGCGGTTTCCTGATTTTCCCGAACGGCGGCAATCGCTGGGGTCCATCACGGCGGTCTATGCATCCTATGGCATTACCGACTACCTGCGTGACAGCACCAGGATGTATGCCCGCCCCGCACGGGTGAACGAGGCGCGACAGCTACATCAGCACCCCGATATGCCGGTGATCGTCGTGCGTGCGGTAGACAAGGATATGGATGGCACGCCGCTGTCCTATAGCGAAGTGATCTGGTCCGCCGCCCGCGTCAAATTCAACATCTCCACCAATGAGGACGCGCCATGACGCAAACCCCGCAAGACCTGCCCGGCTGGGCGCATGATGCGATGCTGGCCGTGCTGGCCCGGGCCGATACCGAACGGCTCAAGGCGTTTGCCGAACCGCTGATCGCGCAATTGCCGGAGATCAAAGTATTGGAAAACCGCACCGGTCTGGTCATGCTGCCGATGCGCGACACAGCGCAGGGCACACATTTCCATCTTGGCGAAATCCTGATGAGCGAGGCGCGCATCACGGCGGGCAACCAGCTTGGCTATGGCATGCGGCGCGGGCGCGATCTGGAGGCTGCGATGGCCATGGCGCTGGTCGATCTTGCCGCCGCACTTGGCGTGGCCGCTGACGCCTGCGTCCGGTTTCTGGACGCAGAAGCGCGCGCACAGGCGCAGGCCGATCATGACACTTTATGCCGGGTCGAGGCGACCCGCGTGGACATGGAGACATTCTGATGACCGCTCCTCCGACCCCGTCTGATTTCGAAGCCGAAACCAATGCAACCTATGCTGCCCTGATGTGGGCGCTGTCGCGTCCCGGTCTGATCGGTCATTTGCCGGGCACCGGACAGGCCCAGATCATCACGGCACTGATCGACCGGGAATCTGCGGTGCATTGCACCGATCCCGCACTGGCCGCATTTGCCGCCCGCGCAGGTGCTGCGCTTGTCGATATGGATGCGGCTGATCATGTCTTTGCCAGAGACCTCGCCCAGGCCGATCTGCTGCGGGACTTGCGCTGCGGGTCTGACCTTTACCCCGAGGATGGTGCGACCCTTGTGATCAACGCCGACCTGTCCGTCGGCACAGCTTTGCGCCTGACCGGCCCGGGTATCGACGGTGCGGTCGATCTCTCAATCGGCGGTCTGCCTGACGGGTTCTGGGCCGAACGCGCGCGGATCATGCGCTATCCGATGGGGTTCGAGATTTTTCTGATAGACGGGTCCCGCGTTCTGGGCCTGCCGAGATCGACACAGATAGAGGTGCTCTGATGGCCTATGTTGCAACCCGAGGCGGTGAACGCGCGATTGAACAATCTCAACGGCTGTTCCGCGCGGAAATGGGTGCGATCACGCCAGAGCGCGTCGCGGAAATCCGCAGCGCGATGCCCTATCTGATTGACCGTGTGATGGGCGAAGCATCGCTGTATGACGAAGACCTTGCCGCATTGGCACTGGCCCAGACGGGGGGTGAATTATACGAAGCGATCTTGCTGCTGCGTGCGTGGCGCACGACACAACCTCGCCTGACAGTGGCCGACCCGGTAACCCAGGACAGCCTGTTCACCCATCGCAGGATTTCAGCGGCGTTCAAGGATATTCCCGGTGGACAAGTGCTGGGCCCGACACTGGATTACGCGCATCGTATTCTGGCGACTGACGTGTTGTCAGGGCAGACCTATCACCCTGATCCGGTAGACCCGGCACCGCAGCCATCGCCCGCGCGCCAGCCATCGGTAGCCGCATGGCAGGCCGAAAACGGATTGCTTGCCAAATCGCTGCCAGATGCCACCACCGGCAATGATATCCCTGATATCACCCGCGAACCTTTGCTGTTTCCTGCCAAGCGCGCCCATACCCTGCAAAGCCTTGCGCGCGCCGAAACTGGCGGTGTGCTGGCCTTGGGCTATGCCGCGCAGCGCGGCTATGGGCAGGCGCATCCGACCGTCAATGAATTGCGGCTGGCCGAGGCGGATGTCGTAGTCCAGCACCCGCGCGGGACCCGGTTCAGCGCCGGTCGGGTCAAGGTCAGTCAGGCCGAGGTGGTATCAAAGCAAGGCTCTGAACTAGGCCTTGGCTTTGCCGCCACGCTGGGCTGGAACGAGGTCAAGGTGATCGCGGCAGCAACGCTTGATCTGAATGCCGCAGGCGCCCCCAAAGGGTCGGCAACCGAGGAAGAGTTTTTCCTTTACCACACCGAAGGCGTCGAAAGCTCGGGGTTCTGCATCCATTTCAAACTGCCGCATTACGTGACCTTCCAGTCCAGCCTTGATGCGATGCGCGATGCCAAGGCCAAGCGTGCCGCGAAAGACAAACAACCGGAGCCCGCAGAATGAGCCTGAAATCCCTGACCCGCGACTGGGAACCGATGTCTTATGGTTTCCTTGACGGATCTGCCAAACGCGAAATCCGGCGTAAGATGCTCAAGGCTATCGCAGTGCCGGGCTGTCAGATGCCTTATGCCAGCCGCGAGGTGCCAATGGCCCGCGGCTGGGGCACCGGCGGTTTGCAGATCTCTTGCACGCTGATCAACCCGGCGATGCGGATCAAGGTGATCGACCAGGGTGCCGACGACAGCGTGAATGCCGCATCCATCCGCAGCTTTCTGGCGCGTGTGTCAGGTGCGCCAACGACGATGGACACATTGCAGGCCGACCTGATCCAGTCGCGCCACCGCATCCCCGAAGAAATGCTGCGCGCTGATCAGATATTGGTGCTGCAAGTGCCCAACCCTGAACCTTTGCGGTCGGTGCAGCCGAATATGTCGATTGCGCGCCAGATGCATGCAGATGCCGATTACGGCCGAATGTGGCTGCAACTGTACGAACAGATCGTCCGGTCCGGCCGGGTGATGCAGGGCGCAAGCTATCCCAGCCTTGTCAACGGACGCTACCTGATGACCCCCTCGCCGATCCCGCGTTGGGACGTGCCCAAGCTGCATATGGCGCAACACCTGACCATCCTGTCGGCGGGGCGGGAGAAACGGCTTTATGCGGTGCCGCCGTTCACGCGGGTTGAACCATTGGTCTTTGACGATGTGCCCTACCGGGTCGAGGATCATGGCCATCTGACCTGCCAACGATCCGGGGCCAAGGGTTATTTCATGAATGAGATCCCGCAGGCGGGCGGCACATCCACCTTTGAAGTGTCCGACAGCGAATTGGGCGTCAAGACGATCCGCATGGCCGAAGGCGAATCCGCCCGCATCGGCCAGACCTGGTACAAGGATGGGGAGCTTGTGCAATGACCATGACATTTGATGCACCGCAGCTGGTCAAAACCCAGCCCCTGCTGATCGCGCGCAACGTCAGCAAATCCTATGGCGCGGTTCATGCGTTGCGAGATGTTTCTGCCACCATCTATCCTGGTGAGGTGCTGGGGATTGTCGGTGAAAGCGGATCTGGCAAATCCACCTTTCTGCGTTGCCTCAATCTGGAAGAAACCCCCGACAGCGGCAGCTATACGCTGGACCTGCCCGATGTGCAGGGCAATCTGTTCGAGCTTGACCGTTACGCGCGCCGGATGCTGTGTGCGACGCGGATTGGTATCGTTTACCAGAACCCGCATCTGGGTCTGCTGATGCATCACAGCTCGTCCGGCAATGTTGCGGAACGGTTGCTGGTCGCGGGCGAACGCCGCTTTGCCGTGCTGCGCGACAAGGCCAGCGCCGCATTGGACGCGTCGGAATTCCCGCTCGACCGGATGGATGCACCACCGGTGGAATTGTCTGGCGGCATGCAGCAACGGGTGCAACTGGCCAAGGCGATTGCGCTGGAACCGGCCCTTTTGTTGCTGGATGAGCCGACAACGGGGCTGGATGTCAGCGTGCAGGCGCTGGTGCTGGATACGCTGAAGCGGCTGCAACAGGACCGGCAGATCACCATGGTCATCGTCAGCCATGATCTGGGCGTGATCCGCACCCTATCTGACCGGGTGATGGTGATGCGCCGGGGCGAGGTCGTGGAAACCGGCCTTGCCGATCAGGTGTTTCAGGACCCGCAACATGCCTATACGCAACAATTGGTGCATGCAAAACTATGACCTTGATCCTTGATGTCCACGGCCTGGCCAAAGGCTTTACCATGCACCATCTGAATACAAAGATGGCGGCGTTCGATGATATTTCCTTTAAGCTGCACGCAGGTGAATTTCTGCTGCTGAAGGGGCGCAACGGGGCGGGGAAATCCACGCTGCTACGCACGCTTTATCGCAGCTATTTGGCGGCAGGCGGGCAGATATTGTTTCACGCCAGCCACGGGGTAATCGATCTGGCGCGCGCAGCGGATGTGGATGTAACCTATCTGCGTCGGACCGAGATCGGCTTTGTCACCCAGTTCCTGACCGCCCGCCCCCGCGTCAGCGCCGAAGCGCTGGTGGCCGAACCCCTGCGCCTTGCCGGCATTGATGCCGCTGACGCGCTGGATCAGGCGCGCCATTGGCTGAACGCATTCGGCGTGAAACCTGCACTTTGGCCCGCCTATCCGACCACATTTTCCGGCGGCGAACAGCAAAAGGTCAACCTGGCCCGCGCGCTGATCCTGCCGCAACGCCTGTTGCTGCTGGATGAACCGACAGCATCGCTGGATGTCGCGGCCCGCGCGGCGCTGATCGCGCGGCTGGCAGAACTCAAGGCCGCTGGCACCGCGATGATCGGTGTCTTTCACCATCCCGGCGACGTGGCCACGCTGATCGACCGCGAACTTGACCTGACACCGACCCAGACATCACAAAAGGACCGCGCCGATGTGGCTCTCTGATTTTACACTCGTTCTGCCTGATCGCGTTGTACCGCATGGCGCGGTACGGATCGCCGATGGCAAGATCGCAGACATCTCTGAAAAACCTGTCAACGGTGGTGTCCGGGGACGGGGTCACACCGTGTTCGCCGGGTTTATCGACATGCATGGCGATATGATCGAACAGGAACTGGAGCCGCGCGCCCGGGTCGATTTCCCGATGCCTGTCGCGCTGAACGCGTTGGATGCGCGGCTCGCTGCGGCGGGTGTGACCACGGCCTATGCTGCGGTATCGTTTTCGCGCGGCGCGCGCGAAGGCGAGCGGCGGTCATTCGATCACACCAGCCATGTGATCCGCGAATTGGCAAAGGCGCGCGGCAGCGCCCGCGTCGATCACCGCATCCATGCCCGGTTCGACATCACCTTTGACAATGCCGTCGGCGTGTTGCGCGATCTGCTGGACGAAGGCCATGTCGATCTGGTGTCGCTGATGGATCACACGCCGGGGCAAGGGCAATATCGCAACCTGGAAATCCACATCCAGAACCGGGCGGCCCAGAATGGCATATCCGAAGCAGAAGCGCGGCAGATGGTGAAAGAGGCGATCGCAACCCGCAGCCGTCCGCAAGATATCCTGCTCGCCAATATGCAGATGGTCGCGGAGATGTGCCGCGAAAACGGCGTGCCCTTGGCAAGTCATGACGATGACACAGCCGCCAAGGCGCATCTGATGGCTGATCTGGGATCTGTCATCGCAGAATTTCCCGTCACGCAGGAGGCCGCACAGATCGCGATTGACCGTGGCCTGATGACTGCGATGGGCGCGCCCAATGCGATGCGCGGACAAAGCTATTCCGGCAATCTGTCTGCCCGCGATGCGCATCGCGCCGGGCTTTTGTCGATTTTGGCGGCGGATTATCACCCAGCCGCGATCCTTCCGGCGATCCGGGCCTTGGCGATGGATGACCCTGCTGGCCTGGCGGGCGCTGCGCGGCTGGCCACTGTCAATCCGGCCAAGGCATTGGGCCTGCATGATCGTGGTGAAATCAGCATCGGAAGAAACGCTGATCTGGTAGTGGTCGATGCCGCTGACCGGGTGGTGATGACACTGCGCAATGGCGAGATGATCCATGCCAACGGCACGTTGCCGTTGATCAACGACTTGCAGGAAACACGGGGCAAAGAGCGTCAAGGAACTGTCATATACGGGTAATGGGACTGTTACGCAGAGAGGCTAGGACTCAGGTGTAAAATTCATTCGGATGAATCACCATGACAGCACATCTCACGCTCTCCGCGATCACCCGCCAATTTGGTGACACCACCGCCGTTGACAAAGTATCACTCTCGATTCCACCCGGACAGTTTGTCGGGGTGATCGGACGCTCAGGGGCAGGCAAATCAACAATGCTCCGCCTGATCAACCGCTTGATTGACCCGACGTCGGGGACGATTTCCTTTGAAGGGGTCGATGTCACGGCGCTGAAGGGCAAGGCCTTGCGGGAATGGCGGCGTGATTGTGCAATGATCTTTCAGCAGTTCAATCTGGTTGACCGACTTGACGTGCTGACCAATGTGCTGATCGGGCGGCTGTCAGAGCATGGGTTCATCAGTTCGATGGCAATGCGCTTTACCGACGAAGAACGCGCCATGGCGATTCAGGCGCTGGACCGGCTGGACCTTGTCCCACAGGCGCTGCAGCGGGCGGGGACTTTATCTGGCGGACAACAACAGCGCGTGGCCATCGCCAAGGCGCTGGTGCAGCGGCCCAAGATCATGCTCGCCGATGAACCGATCGCCAGCCTTGACCCGGCCAATGCGACCCGCGTGATGGATGAACTGCGCAAGATCAACCGCGAAGACGGACTGACCGTGCTGGTCAATCTGCACACGCTGGATACTGCCCGCGAATATTGCGACCGGATCGTCGCGATGCGCGCGGGCCGTGTGATGTTCGACGGCACAGCCAAGCAACTGACCAATGATGTCGTGCGCGACATTTATGGATTGGAAGGGCTGGCCGAGTTCAAGGAGGCCGTCACATCCACCACGGCCTATGCTGCGCCGGTCAAGATCGACGCCTGATTTCCCCACCCTTTGATAAGGATACCTTCCATGCGACTGACAATGATGACTGCTCTGGCCACCCTGATGGCTTTGCCCGCTGTGGCAGAAGACTGGAAAACCGATTACCGGATCGTCCGGTTTGCGCTGATTTCCAGCGAGAACGAACTGGACCGCAATACGCGCTGGGGCCCGTTCGAGGATTATCTGGAAGAAACCCTGGGCGTCGAGGTCGAGATTTTCCCCGCCGGCAGCTACGACAGTGCCATTCAGGCGCTTGCGGCGGGCCAGATCGAATTTTCTTGGTTCGGCCCATCGGCCTATGCCGCGGCCTGGTCAGAGATGGATGGCAATGTCGTCCCGCTGCTGACAACTGAACAGCAGGACGGGTCCTTCGGGTATCACAGCGTCATCGCTGCGCGATGCGATGCGGGATATACGACAGTCGACGATCTGGCAGGTAAAACGCTTGCCTTTGCTGATCCCAACAGCGCCTCTGGTTACACGGTACCTTTCTATACATTGTCAGCCGAAGGATATCCGCCAGAAGAGTTCTTTGGCGCAGTTCCGTTTTCGGGCAGCCATGAATCCTCGATCATGGGGGTGGTCAACGGGCAGTTTGACGCGGCTGCAACCAGTTGGTCCAATGAAATCTCTGGCAATGTCCAGCGCATGGTCAGCAAGGGGATGATCGCCGCAGACGATATCTGTTTCATCTGGAAAAGCCCGCTGATCCCATCCAGCCCGTTCACCGCGCGGGCAAATCTGCCGCAAGGGTTGATCGACGACATGAAGGCGGCGGTTATGGCCACGCCGACAGCCGCGCCTGAACTGTTCAAGCAGATCACAGGCGGCGAAGCCTCGACCGCTGGCCGTTATATCGACGTGGAGCATGAGCAATATGAAATCCTGATCGAAATGCGCGACTGGTTCCGTGCCAATCGCCGGGGCTGACACCTGATCTGAACCTGTCCGGGTGGGCCTGACAGCCCACCCGCCTTGCGCCGGGATATTTCTTATGAACGCAGCGATCCTTTCCTTTGAATCCGATTTTGCCCAGCATCGCAAACGGTCACGGCTCAGCTTTCTGGTGATCACCGGCACGCTTGTCATCCTGTTTCTGCTGACGGCTGAAGCCTCGAACTTTTTCAAGGTGACGCAGGTCACCCAGGCCGACGGTACCCGTGCCGAACGCTGGGTCATCGGCGCAGGGTTGCCGCGGCTTGGTGAATACCTGGTCAAGACGCTGCCCGATCTGCACTGGGCAACGCTTGGCACTGACATCGCCGAATGGTTTGCCCGCTGGCAAATCTGGGCGCGGCTGTTGCTGGAAACGATCCTGATCGCGTTCATGGCAACGGTGCTGGGTGTGATCGGAGGCTTTGTGCTGTCATTTCCCGCCGCACGAAACCTGACCCCTGCCAAATGGGTGCTGTGGATCTCACGGCGCTACCTGGAAATCGCCCGTACCGTACCGGAACTGGTTTTCGCGCTGATCTTTGTCTTTTGCTTTGGTGTCGGACCTATGGCCGGGGTGCTGGCTATCGGGCTGCATACAGTCGGTGCCTTGGGCAAGCTGTATTCAGAGGTCAATGAAAACATCGACATGCGCCCGCTAGACGGCGTCAAGGCGGCGGGTGGGTCATGGTTTGACCAGATGCGTTATGGCGCAGTGCCGCAGATCCTGCCCAATATCATCAGCTACACGTTGTTGCGGTTTGAGATCAATGTGCGGGCCTCGTCGATCATCGGCTATGTCGGCGCAGGTGGGCTGGGGCAGGAGTTTCGTACCGCGATGTCCTATCAGGTCTATACCGACCTTTCAGCACTGTTTGTCATCATCCTCGTGACCGTGATGGTCATTGATTACGGATCAGAAAAGTTACGCCACCGGGTGATCGGAATGGAGGCACGGCCATGAGCATGACCAATGAACAAATCGCGGCAGCCCGCGCGCGCGCGCCGTTGGCCTTTCGGGCACCGTTGCAAGTGCGCCTGCGCCGCGCAGCGATCTGGGCCGGGTTTATCCTGCTGTTCGCGTGGTGCCTTTATGATTTCGGCTTTTCGCCAACGCGCATCTGGGACGGCCTTGGCCGTCTGGGCCGGGTGCTGTCCTTCATGTTCCCGCCCTATGTCTGGACCGAATGGGACCAGTTTGCAGAAGTGCTGTTCGGGCTGGCCGAGACGTTGTCGATGGCCTTTCTGGGCACGCTGCTGGGGGCGATCATCGCCTTTCCACTGTCGTTTCTGGGGGCAAAGAACATCAACCGGCTGAATTTTCTGCGGCTGAGCACGCGGCGCGGCTATGACGTGATCCGAGCCTTTGAAACGCTTATTCTGGCACTGATATTTATCCGGGCCTTCGGGTTGGGGCCGTTGGCCGGGGTGCTGGCCATCGCGGTCAGCGAGATCGGCACTTTTGCCAAACTCTTCTCGGAAGCGATTGAAAATACGTCGCAAAAACCGGTCGACGGGGTCAAGGCATCGGGCGGGTCACGCTTGCAGCAAATCCGCTATGGGGTCATGCCGCAGGTCAATCCGGTGATCCTGTCGATCCTGCTGTATAATTTTGAATCCAACGTGCGTTCCAGCACGATCCTTGGCATTGTCGGGGCGGGTGGCATCGGATTTTTGCTGTCTGACCGAATATCCACCTATCAATGGGATCAGGCCTGGTCGATCATCTTTCTGATCATCGCGATGGTTTATGTCATCGACTGGATGTCCGCCCTGATCCGTCAACGCCTGATCGGCAAGACAGAGACAGCAAGATGAGCGGCGCAGGCAGCAAGAACCACCTCAGCGAAACCCCAACGATCCACCCAGATGCCATCGTGGTGGACTGTGATCTGGGTGCCTGGACCGAGGTCGGCAAAAGCACCCAGATGCGGGCGTCGTCCATGGGGGACTGGTCCTATATCACGCAGGATTGCCATGTCGTCTGGACCAGCATCGGCAAGATGTGCTCGATCGCCAATGGCGCGCGGATCAATCCGGGCAATCACCCGACATGGCGGGCGGTGCAGCATCATTCGGTCTATCGTGCTGCGGCCTATGGGCTGGGCGAGGATGATCATGATTTCTTTGCCTGGCGCAAGGCTGATTGGGTCACCATCGGGCATGACGTCTGGATCGGGCATGGTGTGACGATCACCGCAGGTGTGACCATCGGCACGGGCGCGGTGATCGGCGCGGGTGCAGTCGTGACCCGCGATGTCGCGCCCTATACCGTCGTCGGAGGTGTGCCAGCGCGTCTGATCAAGCGCCGCTTTTCAGAAAGCCAGGCAGAGGCGTTGCTGGAGATTGCCGTCTGGGACTGGTCACACAAGGAGTATAAGGCCGCCCTTCCCGACATCCGCAAGCTCGATATTGATGACTTCATCGCAAAGTATCGAGTCAGGTCCGGGTCGGGCAATGGCAGCGCTTAGCTGTACCTCCATCGTCTCCCATGATGGACCCGTGCCGCGAAAACGGCGTGAGAGAGGGCGGGATGCATTGTCACCTTCCAGTTTTGCCCTCTGATGCAGGAAGCGGTGCCGGGACAGTAACGTTTTCAGGCCGCCGCCGTTCGTAGAAGGCGTTTCCCCCGGTTGTCAGGACGTAGTGCATGTTATTGTAAGACGCCTGATACCAGGCTGCATGGAAAAATCTTGCGCCTCCGATATCGGGGTGCCTTTCACCTGCGTAAACCGCCTGCGCGGCGGCCCTGGCAAAAGGTGCTGAACTGCTGTTCATTTCCTTGGTCATGACGCCGGGTGCGAACTGATTTTTCTGGCTGACCACATCGCAGATGCTGTTGGGAAACGCATCAGATTCAACACGGTTCATAACTACGCTTCCTACTGCGACCATGCCATCCCGGCTGGAGCGGTTCGATTCAAAATACATGGCACGTGCCATACAATCGATTTCGCTTGCTGGCGCGGATAGTGAAGATGACCTGCCGCATCCTGCCAGAACAGACAGGCAGGCGAGCAGCAGGGTAATCCGTTGTCTGGGCGAGATGCGCTGCAATTTTGGTCACTTTCTGGCGTGTCGTTAGGTTGACGTCATTCAGAGCCAGTTTTTCAGTAAAATTCCATGCAGACAAGTCAGCTATGAGCCATAAATTGCACGAATTCGATACACTCCAGGATCTTATTTGCCATGTTGATGGTTTCATTCAAACCGCCAATTTGATTGATACCGACAGGACCGGGGGCACAACCATCGTAGCGGAAACGTCAGCCTTCGCACTACTCCGCGACCAGAGAACGCGGGGTTGGTTGAGCTTGTGCCGATAACGGCGGCAGAGGAGTGGCTTCTGCCTCGGCCCGGCGTTCGGTCCGCAGATAGGTGTGATACAGCACCGGCACACCGACGAGTGTCAGGACCGACGCAAAACCCAGCCCTGCCATGATCGTCACCGCCATCGCAGCGAAGAATGGGTCAAACAGCAGCGGTGCCATCCCCAGGATCGTGGTGCCGGCGGCCAACACCACGGGCCGCAACCGGCTGACAGAGGCGATGATGATCGCCTGCGATTGTGGCAACCCGACCTCTTCTTTCTGCACATCTATTTCCTCGACCAGCACGATGGCATTTTTGATCAACATGCCCGACAGGCTGAGCAAGCCCAAAAGCGCCGTAAAGCTGAACGGCATCCCGGTCACCAACAGGCCGATCGCCGCCCCGTTGACTGCCATTGGCACAACGGTCCAGATCACGGCGGTCTGGCGCAATCGACCAAACAGCAGGACCGTGATCAGCAGCATCGTGCCAAAAGCCAATGGCATTTGTCGGCCCAGGCTTTCCTGCGCCTGTCCTGCGCTTTCAAATTCGCCACCCCATGCAAAGCGGTATCCTTCCGGCAAGGCAATGCCTTCAAGCGCGGTACGCACTTCGCGGAACGCAGCATCGGCCAGCACACCGGGCACGGTAAAGGATTGCACCGCAATCGTCGGTGCGCGATCACGGCGCACGATCACGCTGTCGCGCGCCTGTACGGTGAACCCGTCGATCACCTGATCCATCATCGTATAGCTACCTGTCACGGGCGCAAAGACGATCTGATCCACCAGCCGCGTGTCGTGATCGACCCGTGGACTGCGCACGATGATCGGAATTTCGCGGTCGCTTTCGCGGATCGTGCCGGCGGGAATACCATCGGTCGCAAGTGCCAGAGCACCCGCAACATCGGCACGGCTGATCCCCAGCCTTTGCGCGCGGTCATGCGCATAGACGGGGCGCGCAGTGAATTCGCGTTCACGCCAGTCGATCCGCTGAGTGTAAAGCAGCGGCGTGCTTTCGAGGATCAACTGCGCCTCTGCGGCGAGTGTGCGCAACACATCGGGATCAGGACCGGACAGACGGATTTCAACATCTGCACCCACGGGCGGACCATAAATGATCTGCTCCACCCGCGTTTCCGCCCAGGGCAAGGCGTTTCGGGCGAAAGCCGCCAGATCGTCGCGCAGTGCCGGGATTGCCTCGACCTCGCTGGCGCGAATGATGACCTGACCATAGGCGGGGTCCGGCTTGGCGGGGGCATAGGTCAGGATGAAACGCGACACACCTTGGCCGATGATGGTGGTATAGGCCTGTACGTCATCGCGCATGGCCAGCCAGTCTTCGATCACGGCCAGATCGTCGCTCGCCTCATGGATCGATGTACCCTGCGCGCCTTGATAGTTGAAGTAGAACAAGGGCGTATCGGCAGGCGGAAAGAATTGCTGTGTGACAAAGGCCATCGCACCAAAACCCGCGACCGTACCGCTCAGTAGCCCCATGATCACCAACCAGCGCACACGCAAGGCGCCACGCACAATGGCGGCATAGCCGCGAAAGAACGGGCGGTCATATGGGTCCTCACCTTCGGCCAGACCACCGACCTCGAAGAAATAGCTCGCCAGAAGCGGCGTCACCGTCACCGCAAGCAGCCAGGACAGCAACAACGAAATGGTGATCACCGCGAAAAGCGAGAACATGAATTCGCCCGAAGCATCAGGGCTTAACCCAATCCCGGCAAAGGCCATCGCGCCGATCACGGTGGCCCCCAATAGCGGCACCTGCGTCTTGCGTGCTGTTTCCTGCGCGGCTTCCGTGGCAGAGCGGCCCCTGCGCATCTCGATCTGCATGCCTTCGGCCATGACGATGGCATTATCCACCAGCATGCCCATGGCAATGATCAGCGCACCGAGGCTGATCCGTTCGACCTTGATCCCGAACAGCATCATGAAAAAGAAGGTGAAGATCACCGTCAGGGCCAGTGTGACCCCGACCACCACTGCAGCCCGTCCGCCCATGAACAATGCCAGCACGCCGATCACAACGCTGACCGACAGCACCAGGCTGACCAGAAAGGCGTTGTTGGCATCCGAAACGACGACATGTTGTTGGTAAATCGGATCCATCTGCAGCCCCAGCGGCAGGTCACTGCCGATCTGGGCCAGATGCGCCTCGACCCTCGCCCCGACGGTGACGATGTTTTCGGTATCAAGAGCCGAAATGGCAAGCGTGAACGCCTCGACCCCGTTGTGGCGGATCATCTGGCGCGGTTCATCCACACGCCCGCGCGAAATCTCTGCCAGATCGATCAGGTTGAAGGTTTCCCCCTGCGATCCAATGGTCAGGCCACGCAGAGCAAAATCTGCAGCATCCTGCTGCGGTGCTTCAACCCGCAGGCGGGCTGCGCCGTCACGCACCGCGCCCGTGGGATTAACGCCAGACACAGCGCCCAGCGCCGACAGGATTGCCCCAGGTGGTACGCCCAGATTGGTGAGGATCGCCTGATCTGGTTCAACGAAAACCGCTTCTTCCGGCAGGCCCAGCAACTCTACATTCGCAACACCACGGATGCCCAGCAATTCGCGGCGCAGAAAGCGGGCAATATCGTGGATTTCAGCATCGTCAAAGCCGGGCGCGGTGATGGCCAGATAGATCCCGTAGATGTCCCCAAAACTATCGTTGATTTCAGGTGTCAGCACGCCGCTTGGCAGATTGGGTATCGCATCTGCCACCCGCGCACGCAATTTGTCCCAGACCTGCGGCAATTCGCTGCCATCAAATGTATCGCGGATATTGACCTCAATCACAGACAGGCCGGGTGTATTGCGCGAGGTGATGAAATCCAGCTCGTCCAGCTTCTGGATCTCGCTTTCCAGCACTTCGGATACATCACTCGCCATTTCTGCCGCCGTGGCACCCGGCCATGGCGTGATGACCAGCGCGGATTTCAGCGTGATACTGGGATCTTCCAGCTTTCCCACCGAAAGATAGCCACCGATCCCGCCAAAAATGCAGAACAGGATCAGCAACCATGTGTAAAGTGGGCGTTCAATGGCAGCGCGGGCGATAGACATCCGGCGATCCCTCAGTTTTCAGAAAAGGTCAGCGGCGCGAAACGCCGCACCTGTTGGCCATCACGCAGCAAATGCGCGCCGGTCACGACGATCTCGGCTTCCGGCGGAAGGCCTTCAACAAGAAACGAACTGCCCGCCGGGGCCGCGACCTGCACGGCGACGCTGCGCACGGTCAGAACATCTGCCCCTTCGACGACCATCACCTTCGCTTGACGATCGGCGGTGGCGATCAATGCGGCAGCCGGCACCGGCACACCCCGGGCCGACGCGGGGATCATAACCGTGACCTCAATCGAGGCACCGGGCAACAGACCACCAGTCCCCGCAGGCAGCGCCAGCGTGACGCGATAGGATTGTCCAACTGACGCCGTTTCGGGTTGAAAACCGACAAGCCGCAGGTCGATATCCGGCTGGCCGGCGATCTGTCCGGTAAAGCGAAGCGCCTCCAGCCCGCCAGCGGCGGCGAAAAGCCGTTCCGGCACCGCTATCTCGACTCGCATTTCGGACATGTCATGCAAACGCAAGACCGGCTGGCCGGGTGCGACGCTGGCATGTTCCGGGATCAGGCGCGCGGCAACCAGCCCATCGAATGGGGCCAGCAAACTGGCATCTTCCAGCGCGGCACGCGCATCACGCAGATCAACATCGGCCATCTCGCGGGCGGTTTCGGCATCCTCGGCCCGGCTTGTCGGTGCAGCGGCGCGCGCGGCAAGATCCGCAGCCCGGCTGGCCTCGCGCGTGGCCATTTCCACCTGTAGTTCCGCCCGCGCCACCGCACGTTCAAACGCATCCAGCCGTAGTTGCGCGATCATCTCGCCTGCATTTACGCGCATACCTTCTTCAGGCATCAGGCGGCGCATCGTGCCGCCGACCTCGAAGGCAAGATCGACTGTTTCCCGCGCGACTATCTGGCCGAAAAACTGCCGGGAGATAGTATCAGGTGCGTCGTCAATGACGAGTGTCCGCACAGCCGGTGCCTCTTCGGCGCGAAGCGGGAGAGCCAGAACGAGCAGGCACAACAAAGATGCAAGGCGGGCTATCGGCACTGTGGTGACCCCATTTCAGCTATCTACCGATTGGTAGGTAGGGGGATGGTCTGCCATGGCAAGAAGGAAATCGTGTCATACAACAATAAATTCCGGACGCGCGTAGCGGCGAGACAACTATCCGCATCGCTGCTTTCCTCATCCTGAAGACTTTAAATTGCCTGCTGAATCGTTAAGTTGGAAAAAAGCTACCGACCGGTAGGTAATTTAAGCCTGCGAGGTGACCGTCAATGAGCGATTTGAAAGATACACAACCACTGGATCGACGTGCAAAAATCCTCGCTATCGCGACAGAGGCTTTTGTGACCAATGGCTATGCCGGTACTTCAATGGCTGATCTGGCCAGTTCGGTGGGTATCCAGAAAGCGAGCATCTATCACCATTTCCCATCCAAGCAATCATTGTTCATCGCCTGTGTGACCGAGGGCTATGAAGGCGCATTGCAAAAGCTGGAAGCGATCCGCGCCGATGCAAGCCTGTCTGACGCCAACCGGATCCGTACAGCGATGGCGGAAATTTACCGCGTCAACTTGACCACCCCTGTCGGCCGGATGGCTCCGCTGATCGCCGAGGTCGCCCCCAACATCCCCGAGGTCGCCCGCGCTTTTCACGGCGGCTTTATTGCGCGGCATTATGCATTGGTCACCGGCATGATCGAAGACGGGATTGCGCGTGGCAGCTTTACTGCGCTGGACCCGATCGGCCTGCGGCAGATGATATTCGGACCGATCATCTTTCTGGCGATGGAACGCGAAATGACCGCCGACTTCGCGGATCGGGACCAACTGAACCCCGTCGATCACATCCGGCAAAGCCATATCGACCTGATCCTGCGCCTGTTGACAAGCCCACCCCCCAGCCACAGCACGCATAACTGAAGCCGATTTTGCCACCGGTTTTACTTTATAGAGGCACGGTTGCGCCTTTGTCGTCAGGCCTGTCGGCAGCCTTATTTTTTTATGGCAGAGGGTTGGGGAACTTATGCCGCGTTGCGTGGTTAGACCGTTGCGGCGCAACACTGCTTTATCAGCCTTGTCCGTTTGTTTCGGGATATGATTGGGTCCGCCGAACCGGTGCAATAATGGACAAAAACTGCGAGGGATCAGTTGCATATCGCGATTGTAGGATTTGGCCCAAGGGGCCTGGCCGCTGCCGAATATGCGCTGGCGGGAAACACCGATCTCAAGATCGATATATTTGATCCGTGCAAAGAGCCGGCTGCAGGACCGAATTTTCGACCAGACGAGCCGCCCGAGTGCCTGCTGAACCTGCCGTTGCACGCGGTTGATCTTCCACCATCGGCGGGGGGCGAAGCAGTGTCATTTCATGACTTCATCGCGCAGGCATCCGGTCCTTCGCCTGATCCTGACCTTTACGCGCCGCGCCATATGCTCGGGCGCTATCTGTCGGCGCGTTTTTCGCGGCTCAGGGATTGTTATCCTCATGCGCTGACCCATCATGCAAAGCTCGTCACGGATGCCTGGTGCGATCGCCAAGGCTGGCGGTTGACGACGGCGGATGCAACCCTTGGGCCATTCGATGCACTGCTGCTCGCACCGGGTCAGCCAATATCACGACCCGATGAACAATTGACACGCTGGCAGCATTTTGCAGCCAGCCGAGGCCTTGACTTGATGCCTGCCTATCCTGGCCGCGCCTTGGTCAAGGCGGCAAACAACTGGGGCGGCAAAACGGTTGCAATCCGCGGTCTTGGCCTGTCGGCATTCGATGTCGTGGCTATGTTGACACTCGGGATGGGCGGGCGGGTGACGAACGGGCGCTACGAACCATCGGGCCACGAGCCAAAACTGATCGTACCATTTTCACGCGACGGGCTGCCGCCGATGCCAAAACCCTGCATGGCCGAAGAACCGCGATACGCCCTTGACCCGCAGGAACGGGCACAGAATCTGGCGCGCATGCGTGACGCGCTTGACGGTAATCCTGCGGATGCGCGGCAGGTTATTGCCGCAGCAATGACACGACCGGCAACGCGGATCGCTGGCCAAGATGCAGATGCATGGCTCGCCATAGAGGTA
Source organism: Loktanella sp. (assembly GCA_017390475.1). Classification (GTDB taxonomy): domain Bacteria; phylum Pseudomonadota; class Alphaproteobacteria; order Rhodobacterales; family Rhodobacteraceae; genus Yoonia. The sequence continues at coordinate 21,913 of JAFPBO010000001.1, read as the reverse complement.
GATCCCGACGCCGATCATCCCACGATACATCCTGTCGACTTCCTTCGACATGCGATTTCGATGGCGGAAGGCCGCAGCGCACCGTCCGTCGAATATACTGTCGGTCAGATATGGAGAGAACTGCAATCCGATCTGCGTGTGCTTTTCCATGAGGCCGACGGAAACCCCGCCACGCGCGCAGCGATTATTGCTATCGACAATGGCTTAAAGCGGGTCACCTATGGCCCACCACTGACATCGGCGCGGCTGATGTTGGCGCTGGTAGAGGCCGGGTTGGTGCAGCTTAGCCTTGCTGATGGACCCGATATTGAGCTGTGCGACAAAGGCTGGACGCTGGACGCGGATGTGACGGCACAGGTGATGATCGATGCGGTCCTACCTGGGCCAAAGCTGGCGCAGCTTGACGACCCACTGATCGGGTCATTGTTGCGCCAAGGGCATCTGCGCGAAAATCCAGCCACAGGTGCCATTCAACTGGGTCGCGGCGGAAAAGCCGGCCAGAGGCTGTCTGTGCTGGGGCGGCTTGGCGAAGGTGCGAGCATCGCCACGGATTCGATCCACGATTGTTTTGGCGTCCATACCCGCGCCTGGGCAAAGAACCTGGCCATAGATGCCGCAGATCAGAAGGTTCTTCAGACAGACGCCCACACATAGGCCGCGCCCGAATGACCCTGCGATCTGCACTGTCACGACAAAAGTCACGTTTTTGAGGTCGGGTATTGAAGGGCTGCGCTATGCCAGACGGTCAAGGATCAGGCTGGACGGGTAGTCCGGCCCGCAATGAACCGTATTGAGTGCGCAGAACCTGATCGGGCTCAGATCCTTGCCGACCTCGTGATTGGGGTTCACGTCGAAACGCGGGAAGTTGGAGGAAGAGATTTCCACCCGGATCCGGTGACCCACCTCGAACCTGTTGGCCGTGGGATAAAGCCGGACGATCAGTTCGGCAACCTCGTCAGGGTGCAGCGCAGCCATCCGGTCAAAGCCATCGCGATAGCAACTGCGCAAAATTCCGTCCGTCAGGTTCATCGCATAGCCATGCGGGTAATCCGGCGTTGGTGGGTAAACATCGACCAATTTAGCCGTGAAATCCGTGGTCGGTCGGTCTGAGCTGACAAACAGCCGTAACCCGACATTGCCGGCAATCGTCACCGGCACAGTCAAGGGGGCGGTTTCGAAGACCAGGACGTCTGGGCGGCTGGTCAACGGCATACCCGGTGATGACATACCGAAAAGATCGTCGGTTTCGCGCTGATCAAACGCGCCCCCCACCATCAAAGGCGCGCCAGACGTGATAGGCCCACCAATCGTTGGCACCGGCCTGGCAGGGTCAAACAAGAATGAACTATGTGCCGCAGCGCTGGCTGGCATTTCTGACAATGCGCCACCATCGGACAAAAACAGGTTGAACGGCTTTGTCTGTTCGGGTGGCCAGTTATCCGCATTATGCCAAGCGCCGCCATGGAACATACGGCCCGCACCCGTACGATGACCGTCCCCGCCACCCATGACAAAATAGCGCACGCGCGGTTTTACGGATGAACCAGCATCCAGCAGATGCCTGCGAAATGTGTCAATACGGAATTGCACAAAATCCTGCCCGGTGGCAGCTTCGAACGTGCAATCTTCGCCGAAATCCACATCACCGGCATAGGTCCGTGACCGATTACCATGGGTCCATGGGCCAAGGATCAGGCTGGTGTCATGGCCATGCGCACGCAATCCGGTAAAGTTTTCCACTGCCGTAACGGCATAAGGATCATACCATCCAGAGATATGAACGCTGGGCACCTGGCGCATGGAATGGTGCCATCCGGCAGCATATAGCGCTGGAACCTTCCAGTAATCGTCGAATGTGCTGTTGGTCCATTGGTCGAACAGAAAGTTTTCGTAGTCGGGCACCGGCGTCAGCGGCGACTGTCCAGCGTTCCAAGGCAGACGCTGCATCCAGTCGCGCAGATCGGTTGCCTCCAACGCGGCTTTGGCGATGGGATCAGCGGCAGCAGCACGTGACCGCAGCGCATGACGAAAGGCCCATGTTACCTGTTTGAGTTCCAGCGCCCCACCATAACGGATGCCACCCTGATAAGCGTTGGAAAACCCACCGCAATCGCAGATCATCGCGGCGAGAGCAGGCGGGTTCAGACAGGCAGCGGCCATCTGGGTATGGGCGGAATAGGACATTCCCATCGTCGCCACCTGCCCGTCACACCAATCCTGCGCGGCAATCCAACCGATGGTGTCGAACCCATCCTCTGCCTCGCCCCGATATTTGGTGAACCGCCCTTCGGACCCGTACCGCCCGCGACAATCCTGAAACACCACGACGAAACCGGCATCGGTGAAAAACCGCGCCAATTCTTCGCGGCCAAAGACATCGGGGTGATCGCGGGTGTATTCATTCACCCGTGCCGCACATTTGTCATAAGGTGTACGTTCCATGATCGCGGGCCAAGGTCCGAGGCCCGCGTTTTGCGGAAAAAACACATCCGTCGCCAGCCGGATACCATCGCGCATCGGCACCATGATATCGCGCAGGGCGTTGTCATCGAGTTTGCGGCTGGCGACAGACATCCGCCTTACCGCGTGCTGAGATTGGTGATCAGCGACCGGCCGTCAGGGCTGGGGATAAAGTCCAGTTCGCCCCGTACCGCCCAGTTGTTGCCTTCCCAGTACAGCGGAATAACAGCGACGTCTTCGGCGGCGATGGCAGCAGCTTCCCGCAAGGCGGCTTCGCGGTCTTCATCCTCGAAAGCCTCGAATGCCTGACTAAGGGCCGCATCAAAAGCTTCGCTGGAATAGCTGAAACGGTTGTTGGACCCCCAACCGCGATCTTCATCCGCAGTACCGAGCACGTTGCGCAGCGCGAGCGAACTTTCCCCGGTCGTGATCCCGAAAGCCACCATGAAGGCCGAAAATTCCCGGTCTGTTGCTGCACCGAAATAGACATTGGCAGGCACATTTTCGACATTGATGTCCAGACCGATCTGCGACCACATCTGCCCTACAGCCAACAGCACATCCGTATCGTTCACATAACGCCCGGCAGGCCCGTGAATTGTCATTGACCAGCCATCGCCATAGCCTGCTTCCTCCAGCAATGCGCGCGCGCGTTCAGGGTCATACTCCGGCTGCGGGATATCGGGGTTGTGGCCAAAGATCCCTTCCGGTGCGAACTGGTTGGCAGGCGCGCCAGACTGGAACTGGATACGATCAATGATCGCCTCACGGTTGATCGCAAGGCTCAGCGCTTCGCGCACGCGTTGGTCCTGAAACGGATTACCGACGGAGGGGTCAATCATGACGGTCGTGTCTTCCAACTGATCGACCCCCATATAGACCATCCGAGCAGAGGGTTCGGCGATCACTTCAATCTCGGCAATCTCGCGCAGACGGTCCAGATCATTGGGCGGCACCGCGTCGATGAAATCCACCTCGCCGGCCTGCAGGGACGCGACACGGCTGGCGGAGTTTTCCAGAAAACGGATGTTCACATTTTCAAAATCAGGTGCATCGCCCCAGTAATCGGGGTTGCGTTCCAGCACCAGATTTTCGCCGGGGCTATAGCTGACTTGCCGATAAGGGCCGGTGCCGATGGCGGCAGTGCCACGGTCGAAATCGGCGCTGGCGGCATCACCCACATCCTGCGACACGATATAGATCGTAGACAGATCGGTCGGCAGGCCCGGGGCCGGGGCAGATGTGGTGATCACCAGCGTATAATCATCCACGGCTTCCGCGCTTTCAATCGCAGCCAGACGCTGGGTAAAAGGTGCGGGGCTGTTGGGTACCTGTGGGATACGGTCAAAGGTGAAAACGGCATCCGCAGCGGTGAAAGGGCTGCCGTCATGGAAGGTCACACCTTCGCGCAGGGTAAAGGTCCAGGTCAGAAGATCCTCGGACACTTCCCATGCGGTCGCCAGACCCGGGGCGAAATTGCCTTCCTCATCAATGTGGATCAGCCGATCATAAAGAACTGCCGCCACCTGCTGGTTCTGGCCGGTGGTCGCGAAATGCGGGTCCATTGATGACGGTGCGGCGGCCAGCCCGGCCGTCAGGCTTTGCGCGCCTGCGGTGCCGGCCATCAGCGCGATAACGGCTGTTGCACCAAAGAATTTGGATAGCTTTGTCATTGTGGCATATCTCCCTGTTGTGGACCTGCCACCTTGTGGCAAGCGACTGTGCGCCCGGGTGCGATCTGCCGTAAGGCAGGACGCAAAGCGCGGCATTCCCCGTCGGCCAAGGGGCAACGGGGGTGAAAATGGCAACCCGATGGCGGGTTGAGCGGTGAGGGGATTTCCCCCTTGATCGGCTGGAATCGGCGCTTGCCTCTGGTCAGGCGCGGCACCTCATCCAGCAAGGCCTGAGCATAGGGATGCAGGGGGCCTGCGAACAATTCTTCGGTCGCGGCGGTTTCCACGACGCGGCCCAGATACATGATCACGACACGGTCAGCGATATGTTCGACCACGCCCAAATCATGGCTGATGAACAGATAGGCCAGCCCCAGATCACGGCGCAAATCCATGAACAGGTTCAGCACCTGCGCCTGCACCGACACATCTAAGGCGCTGACGGATTCATCGGCCACGATGATCTCTGGCTTCACGGCCAGTGCGCGGGCAATGGCGATCCTCTGGCGCTGACCGCCCGAGAACTGATGCGGATAGCGGGACCGGAAATCGGGGTCCAGCCCGACCTTTTCCAACAGGTCAGCCGCAAAACCATCTGCCTCACGCGCGGTGATCTGGCCGTGGAAACGCGGCGCTTCGCTGATGATCCGGTCGATCCGGTGGCGCGGGTTCAACGATGACATCGGGTCCTGAAACACCATCTGCACCTTCAGCCGCGCGGCCGGGTCGCGGGTGACCGGCTTGCCGTTCCACAGGATCTGACCGTCACTGGGCGCATGGATGCCCGCCGCGACCCGGCCAAGCGTGGATTTTCCACAACCAGATTCACCGACCAGCCCCACAACCTCGCCCGCAGCGACCGAAAGCGTCACATCATCGACGGCATGGACGGTTTCATTGGGGATTCTCGCGCCCAGCCGCCGCGCCAGACGAACCGCGATATCCTGCGGTTTGGAAAAGCGTTTCGAGACGCCATCAAGAGTCAGAAGTTCGCTCATGCCAGCACCTCGTCGAATGCGGGCAGATCGTCGGCACGCCAGCAGCGGACGTGATTGCGCAATTCCTGGGGGGCGTCGCAACCGGCGGTGCGATAGCTACAGCGCGTGGCGAAACGGCAGCCTTTGGGCCGGTTTACCGCCGGCGGTGCGCCGCCCGGAATTTGCGCCAGCCGCGCCCCGCGCCGGTTACGCGACGGGACCGAACCGATCAGCCCGCGTGAATACGGATGACGAGGCTCTGCGATCAGGGCGTCGGTCGTCGCCTGTTCGACAATCTCGCCCGCATACATGACCGCTACATCATCGGCGAAACCTGCAACAACCGACAGATCATGCGTGATCCAGACAAGGCCGGTGCCATCCTCTTCCACCAATTTTTGCATAAGATGCAAGATCTGCGCCTGTATGGTGACATCCAGCGCGGTCGTCGGTTCATCAGCGATGATCAGATCGGGCTTGTTCAGCAAGGCAATCGCAATCGCCACGCGCTGGCGCATCCCACCGGAAAACTGATGGGGATAGGCGCGCATCCGTTCATCCGGGCTGGGGATGCCAACGCGGCCCAAAGTATCACGACACAATGCCCATGCATCCGGTTTCGACATGTCGCGGTGGGCATGGATCGTCTCGACCATCTGCGTATCGACCCGCAGCACCGGATTCAGCGTCATCATCGGGTCTTGAAAGATCATCGAGATCCGTGCCCCGCGCAATTTGCGCATTTCGGGCGAAGGCAGATTGGCAATCTCGCGGCCGTCGAATTTGATCGACCCGCCGACGATCCTGCCCGGTGCATCGATCAGCCCCATCACCGACAGGCCGGTGACCGATTTGCCCGACCCGCTTTCGCCGACCACCGCCAGCACCTTGCCCCGGTCGACGCTGTAGCTGACGCCGTCCACCGCCTTGACCACGCCACCAGAGGTGAAGAAATGGGTTTGCAGATCGTCGATTTGCAGCAAGCTCATGTGATGTTCCTTGGGTTCAGCACGTCACGCAGGCGGTCGCCCACCAGATTGATCGCCACGATCAGCAGCAAAAGCGCGACACCGGGGAAAACGCTGATCCAGTATTGCCCCGACATGACGAATTGAAATCCGTTCGAGATCAGCAAGCCAAGGCTGGGTTGCGTCGCAGGCAGACCGACACCGAGGAAGGACAAGGTTGCTTCCAGCGCGATCGCGCTGGCGATTTCGACCGTGTAAAGCACCATCAGGGGCGGCAGGCAGTTCGGCAGCAGATGCCCGAACAGGATGCGGCTGCGCGACAAGCCCAACGATTGCGCTGCCTCAACATATTCGCGCCCACGCTCGGACAGCGCGGTGGCGCGGGCCATCCGCGCAAAGGTCGCCCATTGCACGATGATCAGCGCAAAGATGATGTTTTCCAACCCTCGCCCCAGCACCGCCAGCAGGATCAGCGCCACCAGAATGGGCGGAAACGACAAATGCAGGTCAACCAGACGCATGACCAATGTATCGATCCGGCCGCCGAAATAGGCCGCGACCAACCCTAAGGTCAGCCCCAGGATCATCGCCGTGGTGCAGGCAATCACCCCCACCATCAGCGATATCCGCAGCCCGTACAGAATAGCAGAGAACATGTCCCGCCCCTGCCCGTCCGTGCCAAGCCAGAATGATATGCCGGAAAACCCGACCTCGCCCGGCGCAAGGCGGCTGTCCATGATGCTGAGGCTGCGCAGATCATAGGGGTCCTGCGGGGTGATCCATGGTGCCAGTAAGGCCGCCGTGACGATCACCAGCAGCATCGCCAGACCAACCATCGCCAGCGGGTTCTTGCGAAAATCGCGCATGATGCGCCAGACCGGGCGTTCCGGGGCCAATGTGGCGGGGTTGGTGGTCGCGTCGGTCATTGCTTTGCCCCGTCCAGCCGGATGCGCGGATCGATCAGCGAATAAAGCAGATCAACCAGCAGATTGAGGATGATGAAGATCACAACGATCACGATCAGATATGCAACAACGACCGGGCGATCCAATTGCCTGATCGAGTCGATGATCAGCTTGCCCATGCCGGGCCACGCAAAGATCGATTCCGTCACCACCGCAAAGGCGATCAGCCCGCCGAATGACATGCCCACCAACGTCACAATCGGGATCAGGATATTGCGAAGCAGATGCACGATCACGATACGCGGCTCTGTCAGGCCCTTGGCACGGGCAAAGCGAATGAAATCCTGTGACTGCACCTCTCGTGTACCCGACCTCGCCAGACGGATCACCAGCGCCAGATGGCCAATCGCCAGATTGATCGCAGGCAAGGCAATATGTTGCAGCCCGTTGAGGGTGAACAGGCTGGACCGGATACCCAGAAATTCGCCAACCTCGCCCCGGCCTGAAACTGGGAACCAGCCCAGCATGACCGAAAACACCATGATCAGCATGATCGCCTGCCAGAAATTCGGCACGCTAAAGCCCAGAATAGACCCCGCCATCACTGTCTGGCTGCCCAGCGTTCCCGGACGCAGACCGGCGTAAACGCCCAACGGAATCCCCAGCACAACCGCAATCATGATCGCGGCAAAGGCTAATTCCAAAGTCGCGGGCATCCGCTCTAGGATCAGGCCCAGCGCGGGCCTGTTGTAGACAAAGCTGTTGCCAAAGTCGCCTTGCAGGACATTGCCCAGAAAGATCAGATATTGCTCGTGAAACGGCCGGTCCAAACCAAGTTGGGCGATCAACAAGACACGTTCGGCTTGCGTCGCCTCGGGTGAGATCAGGATATCGACGGGATTGCCAACCGCAAAAATCCCCGTGAAGACCAGAAAAGACATGACGAGGGCAAGAAAAACTGCCTGCAACAAACGCCTGATGACATAGACCAACGCGATTCTCCTATTGCTGGGTCTGACTGCCCCTCCAGACGATCCGACACACCCATTCGAATCAAGGATCGACTTTTCTGATTTATCTTGCAATCTTATGATGTTTTCTCATTACCCTATTTGTAAGGTGAATAGATGGACCTGCGTCATGTCCGTGCCTTCAAGGCCATCATGCAGACCGGCTCTACGGTCGAAGCCGCCAGAATGCTGGGCGTTTCGCAACCTTCCGTAAGTCGCCTGCTGTCTGAATTCGAGGCCGCCACCGGTGAAAGGCTGTTTACCCGTGCCAATGGTAGACTGATCCCGCGTGATGTGGCGGAACTGATCCTGCCCGATGTGGACCGGACCCTTGCGGGCTTCGAAGGCTTGCTCAGCAATGTGGACCGCACCGCTCTGCCCTTGCGCATTGCGGCCCCTGCTGGGGTTATCGCGCAGATTATCGCGCCTGCCGTGCGCCGCCTGCTGCTGGAACGACCCGGCCAGAAAATCGTTGCCGAGATCATGTCCTACCACGATGTCATCGCTGCTGTGGCGTCAGGCCGTGTTGACCTGGGCTTTGTCAAAGCGCCGGTGGAACATCCCGCGCTTGAAACCGTGCCGCTGGTCACGGTCGGCACAGATGTTGTGTTGCTGTCCGATCATCCGCTCGCCGCAAAAGACCAGATCACGCCCCGGGATCTGGTCGACGAAGATCTGATCCTGTTGGGACGCAACCGACCGTTCCGTGCGCAGCTTGACCAGATCTTTCTGCATGCCGGGATGCGGATGGAGGTGTTCATCGAAACGCAAGCCGTGAGCGCAGCGTGCAGTTTCGTGCGTCAGGGGCTGGGGATAACGATTGCAAACGCGCTTCTGGCGCGCGGGGCCTCTGGTGATGGACTGGTATGTCGGCCCTTCGCCAACGCGCCGCAGCACAGCTTTTCACTGGCTTTTCTGAAAGAGCCGTCAAGACCACGGATGCTGGCCATTTTTTCCAAACACGTGCAGGACGTGTCAATGGAAATTCTGGCGCAGAAATTGCGTTGACAAGCAGCCAGCACCAATACGCTGGCGCGCAAAACGATACCCGTTGTAGGCTGAACGCAGCCTAACCCTTGCACAGCCCGAGTGATGCAACGCTCTTGGTTGCTTGTTTCTGACATCACTGGGCTTGGCGGCCGGTGCCTGTGCCGTTATCACGGCCCTCCGAAGCCATGAAGGAACCAGCCATGACTGCCATCGCAGATCGTATCGCCCGCACAATCGCAACCGACATCGGTGCGCGCCCTGATCAGGTCACAGCGACGGTCGCATTGCTTGACGGTGGCGATACCGTGCCTTTTATTGCGCGTTATCGCAAAGAGGCGACAGGTGGGCTTGACGACACGCAATTGCGCAAACTGGCCGAGCGACTGGATTATCTGCGCGATCTCGAAAAGCGCCGTGCCAGCATCGTCGCCGAGATTACATCGCAGGGGAAGCTGACCGACATGCTGGCCCGCGCGATTGCGTCTGCGGACACCAAATCTGTCCTCGAAGACCTTTATCTGCCGTTCAAGCCCAAGCGGCGCACAAAAGCCATGATCGCCCGCGAAAATGGATTGGAGCCGTTGTTGCGGGCGATACTGGCCGACCGCACCGCGGACCCAGCCGCATTGGCACAAGGATACATTAGTGAAGCGGTTCCCACCGAGAAAGACGCGCTGAACGGAGCACGTGATATCTTGGTCGAAGAGCTTGGGGAAAACGCCGCGCTGCTGGGCCGCTTGCGCGAATTCATGCACAAAGAGGCGGTGATCACGTCGCAGGTGTCCGCCGGAAAGGAAGAGATCGGCGCAAAGTTTTCCGATTATTTTGCCCATAGTGAACGCTGGGCAACCATTCCGTCGCACCGCGCACTGGCCATCCTACGCGCCTCGAAAGAAGAGATCGTGACCATCAACATCGCGCCCGAACCAGAGGCAGGTCTGCCGCGCGTGGTCGGGATCATTGCCGCCGAAATCGGGATCAACGGAGAAGCGAAGGGCGACATCTGGCTGCGTGGCGTTGCGCATTGGGCGTGGAGCGTCAAGCTTAGCCTGGCGATGTTCATGGACCTGATGACCGACCTGCGCCGTCGCGCCCATGATGCCGCGATTGACGTGTTCGCCCGTAACCTGCGCGATCTGTTACTGGCGGCACCGGCTGGCGCGCGGGCGACATTGGGTCTTGATCCGGGGATCAGGACCGGCTGCAAAATCGCTGTGGTGGATGAGACAGGGAAACTGTTGGATACAGCAACGATCTATCCTTTCCAGCCGCGTATGGACCTGCGCGGTGCCGAAAACACCCTGACGCAGATGATCCGGAAACATGGTATTGCGCTGATCGCCATTGGCAATGGCACGGCAAGCCGGGAATCCGAACGCCTGGTGGCTGATGTGATCAAGCGTCTACCGGCAGGCAGCACCCGCCCTACCCCGGTCATCGTATCCGAGGCTGGTGCCTCGGTCTATTCGGCATCTGAACTGGCGTCGCAAGAATTCCCCGATGTCGATGTGTCCATTCGCGGGGCTGTGTCCATCGCCCGTCGCCTGCAGGACCCTTTGTCTGAACTGGTGAAAATCGAACCACAGGCCATTGGTGTTGGACAATATCAGCATGATGTCGACCAGCGGCGTCTTGCCCAAAGCCTTGCCGCTGTGGTCGAAGATGCCGTGAACTCTGTCGGTGTGGATCTCAACATGGCTTCCGCACCTTTACTGTCACATATCGCGGGGCTTGGGCCATCGCTGGCACAGGCCGTAGTGGCGCATCGCGACGCGAACGGACCTTTTGCCAATCGCAAGGCTTTGCTGAAAGTAGCGGGCCTTGGGCCCAAGGCTTTTCAACAATGCGCCGGTTTCTTGCGGATCACAGGCGGGACAGAGCCGCTCGACGCGTCATCGGTTCACCCCGAAGCTTACGGGGTTGCGCGTGAAATCGTAAAAGCCTGCGGGCGCGATATCCGCGAGATTATGGGGAATAGCAGCGCCCTATCGCACCTGAAAGCGGAGCAGTTTGTCGACGGTAGTTTCGGCCTGCCGACGGTGCGTGATATTCTGACAGAACTGGAAAAGCCGGGACGCGATCCGCGACCGACGTTCAAGACCGCAACCTTTGCGGAAGGCATCGACAGTATCACCGACCTCAAACCCGGCATGTCACTGGAAGGTACAGTCACCAATGTCGCGGCCTTCGGCGCGTTTGTCGACATAGGCGTGCATCAAGATGGGCTGGTGCATGTCAGCCAACTGGCCGACCGGTTTGTCAAAGACCCCCATGAGGTGGTGAAAGCAGGTGATGTCGTGCGTGTGCGCGTCACCGAAATCGACGTTGCGCGCAAGCGTATTGGCTTGAGCATGCGCAAGGACAACAGTGCCGACCCTTCACCCCGGCCACGCGAAGCTGCATCACCAAGTTCATCTCGGGCCAGCAAGTCCGGAAAGGTAAGTCCAACCGAAGCGCAAAGTCAGGGTGCATTCGGATCCGCCTTAGCAGATGCCATGAAACGACGCCCTGGTGGGTCCTGACCTGGGCGAAGCTTGATACGGCCTTTCAGCCCAACCAGCTTTCGCCGTTCAGGCTGTTGGCGAGAAAGGACAGGCCATTGTTTAGCCCTTCCCTGCTGATTGGCCCGCCAAGGCAGATACGCACATGCTCATCAGGTGTGCCGTGAACAGTAAAAGCATCAGAGGGCATCAGACCAATTCCATGTCCGTTCATGCGCCCCATCAACTCTGCCCGGCTGACCCCGACAGGCAACTTTAGCCAGATATTGAAGGCGTGCCTGTCCGCATCAAAGTCAAATCCGTGCAGCACCTTTTCCGCGATATCCTGCCGGGCGGCACTTTCGGCACGGATAAATCGGCAAATCCGGTCTGCGGTACCATCCTCGATCCAGCGTGTGACAAGCGCCATCGACAATGGTGATGCCATGACATTGCCAACCCGCAGGGTTTGGGCCAGCTGATAAGATGATCGGCTGTCCGGCGCGATGGTAAAGGCAAGGCGCAAGCCAGCCCCAATACATTTGGCAAGCCCGCCGATATGCCATGTCAGATTGGGGACCAGCGTTGCAAATGGCGCAGGTGCATTGGGCTGCACGAATCCATAGGCGTCATCCTCAATCAGCGGCAGGCGGTAGCGCTGCAGTACTTCGGCGATCTCCATCCTGCGGTCAGCCGGGATGGTCAATGTCGTCGGATTGTGCAGCGTCGGGTTCAGATAAAGCGCCTTGGGCTCATGTTTGAGGATGGCGTCAGACAGCGCATCTGGCAAAATGCCAGCGCCATCAACCGGCAGGCCAACAAGATGAAGTCCGGCCCGCGCAGCGATTGAACGCAGACCGGGATAGGTGATCGCCTCGCACAGGATCGTATCGCCGGGCGAGGCAAGCGTGTGCAGCACCGCCACCATCGTTGCATGGGCACCGGGCGTGACGGCAATGCGGTCCAGATTGGGCACCATGCCGCGCATTGATAACCAGGAAAGGGCGGCTGCGCGGTCCATCTCGGACCCGATGGCGGATTGATACCGCAACAGCGGCACCAGATTGGCACCAACCGTTTCCAGACCGGCGCGCATGGCGGCAAGTAGGGCCGGATCGTCCGGTTCCGGCGGGAGGTTCATGGCCAGATCCTGTTCGCGCGCACGCCGCGGGTCAGCGGCAGGGCCGGTGGCGACGGCCCGTTCCCGGACAAAGGTGCCGCGCCCGACATGGCTTTCGACCAGCCCGCGCGACTGTGCTTCGGTATAGGCGCGGCTGATGGTTGTGAAATCCAGCCCCAGGACTTCGGCCAGACGTCTTTGCGGGGGCAGACGGTCACCGGCTGACAACATACCACTCTGGGTGTCACGTTCGATCGCATCCGCGATTTCCAGATAGCGCGGCTTGCCGCTTGTGCCAAAGGTGGGCACCCAGGATTTCATATTTTGCTCCGGCATTTTCACATTGACTGTATTTGTATGCATCGCCGTCGCAAAGTTCAATTGCAAGTCGATTCTGCAAAATTCCACGGCCAATGATCATTATTTGCTACTTATGTGTCCACGCACGATCTAGCCCCGCTTATAATGTCAGCATTCTATACATGCATTAAGGTTTATTGTATGCATAATTGATTCACTTATTGATCGCATCAATCAGGGGTGCATCCTGCTCTCAACTCAACCGCGAACAGGAGAGGCAGATGCCCACAGTTACCACCGAAGCCCACAAGCCCGGCGATTTCTTCGTCGACTACGAAAACAAAGTATTTGAGGACGTGCAGGCCGAACCGGGCGAAAAGGCGCTGGTGACCTTTCACACCATGGCGTTTGAAGGATCGATCGGGCTGGTCAACATACTGAACGCCATCCGCCTGAACAAGAAAGGCTATGAAACATCGATCCTGCTGTATGGTCCGGGCGTTCTGCTGGGTGTGCAGCGCGGTTTTCCCAAGATCGGTGATGAGGCGTTTCCGGGGCATCAGAACTTCAACAAGAACCTGGAACGCTTCATGGCCGAAGGTGGCAAAGTCTATGCCTGCCGTTTCGCCTTGCAGGCGCTTTACGGTTCAGGCGAGCCTTCGCTGATCCCCGGCATCACGCCGATCATGCCGCAGGACGTGCTGGACTGCATCCTGCTGCACAAGAAAGCCAATGCCGTGATCATCGACACCTGGACCGTGTGATCCGGTGCGGCCCGTCCATCGCGGCGGGCTGATATCTTTTTCAAGGAGAAGACAATGTCCCCCAAGCCCGTCATCCGCGCCGCCGCCGTGCAGATCGCGCCAGACCTGACCTCGCGCGCCGGCACGATGGAAAAGGTGCTGAACGCGATTGGCGATGCGGCGGACAAGGGGGCGGATTTCATCGTCTTTCCCGAAACCTTCGTACCTTATTATCCTTACTTCAGCTTTGTACTGCCCCCCGTGCAGCAGGGGCCAGAGCATCTGCGATTATATGATGAGGCCGTCACCGTGCCCTCACCCGAGACCCGTGCCGTATCAGAGGCCGCGCGCAAGCGCGGTGTCGTCGTGGTGCTGGGTGTGAATGAACGCGACCACGGGTCGCTGTATAATACGCAGCTGATCTTTGATGCTGACGGGTCCCTGGTGCTGAAACGCCGCAAGATCACACCAACCTATCACGAACGCATGGTCTGGGGTCAGGGTGACGGTGCCGGGTTGAAGGTGGTTGATACCGCCGTGGGCCGGGTCGGCGCATTGGCCTGTTGGGAACACTACAACCCGCTGGCCCGCTATGCGCTGATGGCCCAACATGAGGAAATCCACGCAGCGCATTTCCCCGGTTCGCTGGTTGGCCCGATCTTCGGCGAACAGATCGAGGTGACGATGCGGCATCACGCGCTGGAGGCGGGCTGTTTTGTCGTCAATGCGACTGGCTGGCTGTCCGAAGAACAGATCGCCAGCATTCATCTTGACCCGAAACTGCAAAAGGGCCTGCGCGATGGCTGCATGACCTGCATCGTCACGCCCGAAGGCAAACATGCCGTCCCGCCCCTGACCAGCGGCGAGGGCATTCTGATCGCTGATCTGGATATGAAGCTGATCACCAAACGCAAGCGGATGATGGACAGCGTCGGCCACTACGCGCGACCCGAACTGCTGCGCTTGTTGCACGACACCAGCGCCGTGACCCCGCGTGAAATAAGCGCAACAGACCCCCTGATGATTGAGGAACCAAGTGATGCTTGATGCTGACCTGATCAACGAATTGCAGACCAAGGGCGCGCGGCTGATAGATCCTTCTGCCGGGCATGAAAGCCGGCGGGGCGGTGCCGGGCCATCTGATCACAAGGCAATGACACTGGCGGGACAGACGGTGATGGTGCCGGTCCATACCGCGCCCGCGTTCCAGAGCCCCTATGTGATCGACGCGCCCGATGGCACCAAGGGCGAAGCCCGCGTGTTGCGTGACGGTGCAGAGGTCGGGCGCATCCGCTTTCCGGGGCGGCCAAGGTTTTATGATCTGCGCACCGCTGACGGCATCCCCTATTCCCAGATCGCCGTGCTGCATGGCCGTGACGTGCTGGCCACCACGGTTTTGCAGACCTGTATCCGCTATGAAAGCCGCAAAAAAACCTGCCAGTTCTGCGCTATTGGGCAAAGCCTTGCCGCGGGGCGGACCATTGCCCACAAGACCCCAGCGCAACTGGCCGAGGTGGCCAAGGCCGCGGTAGAACTTGACGGTATCAAACATATGGTGCTGACCACCGGCACACCGAAAGGGTCTGACCGGGGGGCCCAAGTGTTGGCCGATAGCGCCCGCGCGATCAAGGCCGCAGTTGACCTGCCAATCCAGGCACAATGCGAACCGCCGGAAGATGATATCTGGCATCAGCGCATGTTTGACGCGGGCGTCGATACGCTGGGCATGCATCTGGAAGCCGTGACCCCAGAGGTGCGCGCACGGATCATGCCGGGTAAAGCGTCTGTCCCGCTGGAGAAATATTTCGCCAGCTTTGAAGCGGCCGTGAAGGTGTTCGGGCGCGGTCAGGTATCCACCTATATTCTCGCCGGTCTGGGCGATACGGCAGAGGACATACTAGCGATGTCCGAACGGCTGGTCGCGATGGGCGTTTACCCGTTCGTCGTTCCCTTTGTGCCGATATCGGGCACGCCGCTGGAAAGCCATCCTGCACCGAGTTCGGATTTCATGGCCACGATCCTGTCGCCCTTGTCGCGGATGACGGTCGAAGGCGGCATGCAGGCCAGCGACATCAAGGCCGGCTGCGGCAAATGCGGCGCGTGTTCCGCGCTGTCCACCTATGAAAAGCTGAGGGTGGCATGACACATCTGACGTCTCAGACGGGATTTGTGCAAAGCTTCCGCATCTGTGAGGCATCCGCGCCATGGATGCAGGCAGGCGCAAGTGCCTTGCGCAAGCAGGTTTTCGTGCAGGAACAGGCTTTGTTCGCAGGCCATGACCGCGACGCGATTGACGACCTGGCCATTCCTCTGGTCGCGATCGCCGAGAACACCGCAAACGGTCCACTGGTGGTCGGGACAGTGCGGATTCACGAGGAGACACCCGGCATCTGGTGGGGATCACGCCTTGCCGTGGCCCCGCAATGGCGCCGGGTCGGCAAGCTGGGGTCAGAGCTGATCAAACTGGCGGTTGGCACGGCGCGGGCGCGCGGTGCTGTCGAATTCCACGCCCATGTGCAGAAACAGAACGCCGTGCTGTTCCGCCGCTTGCATTGGGTGGTCGCGGCAGAAATCGATCTGCATGGCCGTCCGCATGTACATATGCTGGCCGGTCTGGAACATTACACCCCGATTGATGACCCGGTTGCCGGTTGGCAGATCAGCGCGCCCAGCCCGGTGGAGGCGGGCACATGAATGTCGCCGCGATTGCCGCCGAACTGGCGGCGCATCCGTCCATCTTGGGCAAGCTCGATATCGCCGGGGCAACCCGCGCCTTGGGCCTGACGGCCAGCAGCACAGGGCAACCCGGCGATGATGCTGCCGCCCTGCCCCGGCCACAAGGCGGCTGGGATCTGTTCGCAGCCGAGGCGTTCATTCCGGCCTTTGTTGCGGATGATCCGTGGTTTGCTGGCTGGTGCGGCGTGATGGTGAACCTGTCGGATATCGCCGCCATGGGCGGGACAGCCACCGCGATAACCGATATGATCTGGGCCCCCGATGTGGCCAGCGCCGCCCCGGTGCTGGAAGGTTTGTCTGCGGCGTCAAAAGCCTATGGCGTGCCGATTGTCGGGGGGCATACAAATTTGCACGCGCCGGGGCTGAACCTGTCGGTCGCGGTGACTGGCCGGGCGCAGGCGCTGATTTCCAGCTTTGCCGCAAAGCCCGGTGACATGCTGATCGCGGCCATTGACCTGCGCGGTGCTTGGCGGCCCCGGTTTGACAATTGGTTCGCTGCCGCCGATGCGCCCGCGCCCCGCCTGCGCGGGGATCTGGCGCTGCTGGCCGAACTGGCCGAGGCCGGGCTGGTGCGCGCCGGCAAGGATATCAGCCAGGGCGGCATTGCCGGGACCAGCCTGATGCTGGCAGAATGTTCTGGCTGCGGGTTCGAGATTGATCTCGACCGGCTGCCGATGCCACCCGGAACGGACCCCGTGCGCTGGATGCGGGCCTTTCCCAGCTATGGTTTCCTGCTTTCGGTGCCCGCGGCGGATGCGACAGAGGTCTGCGCCCGCTTTACCGACCGCGATCTAGCGGCGGCGGTGATTGGCCGCGCGACGGGTGGATCAGCGATTGATCTGATGCAGGGTGATGCGCGCGCCACGTTCTGGGACTGGCAGGCGCAGCCCTATCTGGCGCTGGGTCCGGGGCAATCCGTGCGCGGGGAGGTGCATCATGCCTGAAGTCATTTTTCACATCCGCTGGCCCGACGGCACCGAAGAACGGTGTTATTCGCCCTCGACCATCATTCACCAGCATCTGAGCGCGGGGCAAAGCTATCCGCTTGACGATTTTTTGGCGCGCGCCCGTGCCGGGCTGATCGAGGCGTCGGACCGGGTGGCGGCGAAATACGGCTTTGCCTGTTCCAGTGCGATGGACCAGCTCGCCCGGATCGAGGCCACTGCGCGCCGCTATTCCCCGGATGACGCAGCCGTCATCTGCCTGTCCCTGCAATGAAAGCCATGCCAATGTCCGATCCTGATACAGCCATTCCGCATATCCCTGTCATCATCATCGGCGGCGGGCAGGCCGGGCTATCGGTCAGTTGGTACCTGAACCGGGACGGGATTGATCACATCCTCTTTGAACGGCACCGCCGGTTTCAGTCCTGGCGGGAAAACCGGTGGGACAGTTTCTGTCTGGTCACGCCGAACTGGCAATGTCGCTTGCCGGAATTTCCGTATCAGGGCGATGACCCCGATGGATTCATGCTGCGCGATGAGATCGTCGATTATCTGGACGCATTCAGCGCCAGCTTTGACCCGCCGCTGCGCGAAGGCGTGTCCGTCACGCGGGTGTCCCCGCTGGCCGATGGCGGCTACCGGGTGGAGACCACGGCGGGAACCTGGACCACCGGGCAGGTGGTGGTGGCAACGGGCGGCTATGATCAGCCGATTGTGCCGCCCTATGCCAGCGCGATTGCGCCAGAGGTGGTGCAGATGCATTCGGTCGATTACCGCCGCCCGGCGCAATTGCCTGAAGGCGGCACACTGATCGTGGGCACCGGCCAGTCCGGCGTGCAGATCATGGAAGATTTCCACCGCGCAGGCCGCCCCGTGCATCTGGCGGTCGGGCCAGCGCCGCGCAGCCCGCGTAAATATCGCGGGCGCGATGCGACGGACTGGCTGCATGACATGGGGCATTATGCGATTACGATTGACCAGCATCCCGACCCGCACAAGGCGCTGACGCAGACCAACCATTACATGTCGGGCCGTGATGGCGGCAAGGAAATCGATCTGCGCAAATTCGCAGTTGCGGGGGTGCAGCTTTACGGTTCGATGTCGGGGGCCGAGGGAACGCAGCTGCGTTTTCTGCCGGATCTGGAAAAGAACCTGGATGATGCCGACCGCAGCTATTGCGGTATCCGTGATCAGATTGATGCATGGATCAAGGCGCAGGGGATCGACGCACCGGTGGAACCACCGTTTGAAAAAGTCTGGCGGCCAGAGGCCGAAGTGACGGAAATCGACTGCGCGGCACTGGGGATCACTTCGATCATCTGGGCCATCGGGTTCCGCCCGGATTATGGCTGGCTGGAGGCCGATTGCTTTGATGCGCAGGGCCGCCCGGTCTATCGGCGCGGGGTGACGCAGGCCCCCGGTGTGTATTTCATCGGGCTGGGCTGGCTGAACACCTGGGGGTCGGGGCGGTTTCTGGGGATTGACGACGATGCGCGCTATCTGGCGCAACAGATCGCCGCACAGGCGGGCATCGGACGACAGGCCGCCGAATGAAACACGCGCGGATCGGACAGGGCGAAAGGGTCGCGCAACGCCGTCTGGGCATGGTGGAATGCGGCTGGCGCGGTCTGTCCGAAGGCTGGCTGCTGCGGCATCTGGGCGATGTGCATTGGCAACAGATCGCAGATGCGATGGGGCAAAAGGCGGCGCTGTTTCATGATGCGACCGGTGCGCCGGTCTATGCGGCGTTCTGCGCGATTTCGGAGCAGATCATGCGCCCCGCACTGGCGCGGCCCGGTGCCGTGCTGACAATCACCTCGCGCTTGCGCAGGTTATCGGCCACCCGGTTGATATCGTTCCACGGCCTTGATATCGACGGCGCGGCCTTTGCCGAGGTGACACTGATCACCGCCTTCGTGCGCCATGGCGCGGGCGGCAATGCGCAGATCCGGCGCGCACAGCCTTGCGGCGTGCTGGACATTGCCGCGATGGAACCGGGGGCAGATGGTGGCTTTGCCGAAGAGGCCGCCAGCCTGTATCGCGGGGCCGCGGCCACGCCCCCCGCCGCGACGACCGATGTGACCCCATGCCCGACGACCGAGTTCAACGCCGCTGGTCTGCTTTATTGCGCGAATTATCCGGCCTTGGCGGACCGCGCGGAATGGGCGCTTTGGCCGGAACAGGGGCAACGGTTACTTACGACGCGCAAAGTCGTATATCTGGGCAATGTCGATGCCGGGGCACCTGTCACCGCCCGGTTGTGGCGTGATCTGTCCGTGGCGGATCGTCATCACTTGACACTGGACTCGCAAGGCCGAGTGATCGCCCGGGTAATTACCGACAAAGCGAATTGATCGGGTATCGCGCAGTAAATGCCTGTATCAAACGGGCATCCTGACCTGAGCTTGGCATCCATCACTATGGAAAATGCCCGCATTAGAATGCCACCAACGCAATGTCGTCATGGCAGATTTTCCACGCTAACCAGCTGATGGCATTGGGCAATGTGTGATCATTTGTTGGGCAGGCGCAGCTATCAAAATCAGCGCCGCTGACCTATTGTTCCGATCAGGACCAAGGACGGTTCACCCCAGCACTGACGGGCCTGACCGGCGCGCATCACAGCATGTCACACCCGAAAGGACATTCCATGATCGAGGTTTTCATCTGCGACTATATCCGCACCCCGATTGGCCGGTTCGGCGGTGCCTTGTCCGCCATCCGTGCCGATGATCTGGGCGCGGTGCCGCTACGGGCGCTGATGGCAAGGCATGATCTGGACTGGGCCGCGGTGGACGAGGTGATCTTTGGCTGCGCCAATCAGGCGGGCGAGGATAACCGCAATGTCGCGCGGATGTCGCTGCTGCTGGCAGGCCTGCCGGAAACCGTGCCGGGCACAACGATGAACCGGCTCTGCGGGTCCGGCATGGATGCGGTGATCGCCGGGGCGCGCGCGATCAAGGCAGGCGAAGCTGATCTGATCATCGCGGGCGGCGTCGAAAGCATGAGCCGCGCGCCCTTTGTGATGCCCAAGGCCGAAACAGCGTTTTCCCGCAACATGGAGGTGCATGACACCACCATCGGCTGGCGTTTCGTCAATCCGGCGATGCGGGTGCGATATGGCGTCGATTCCATGCCCGAAACGGCCGAAAAATGTGGCCGAGGATTTCAACATCTCGCGTGCTGATCAGGATGCCTTTGCTCTGCGGTCGCAACAAAAAGCCGGTGCCGCCATGACGAACGGTCGTCTCGCGCGCGAAATCACGCTGGTCACCATTCCACAGCGCAGGGGTGGCGCAATCCGACCTCGCCCAGCGCCTACGCACTGACGGTGCCAAAGCCCTGCGCGCGATGCCCTATCACCCGGCCCATGCCCGCCGCTTTCCCGCTGAAATCCGCGCGACGCTGGTGGCAGAGGCCGCACGTGTGACACCCGAAACCGCCGCCTTGTTGCAGCAAGAGGCGATGCCACGCCTGAGCGTGCGCGCGGGGCTGGGGCAGTTGGAACCGCCGTGCCTGCTGATCAACGGCACCCTGGAACGCCGGTTTCAGCCGCATCGTAACTGGCTGGCGCAGACACATCCACAGATCGCGATTACCGATCTACCGGGTGGACATTCGGTGAATATCGAATGCTCCATAGCATTCGACGCAGCGCTGACCACGTTCATCCACAATTCTGGAAACTGAATGCCAACGACACCAAAAGACGCGGCATTTCTTGTGGGGCTTTATGCGGCAGCGGCAGCGGCAGGCTGGGTCTTCGCGCAGACCGGCCTGCCGCTGCCATGGATGCTGGGACCATTGGTGCTGAGCGCTGCAGCCTATGTCAGCGGCGTGACAAAGGTCAAAGTCCCAGTGCGCACGCGCCCTTTCGGCCAAATGACCGTCGCCGCGCAAGTAGGACTGACCTTCACACCGGCGGCCTTTGCATCGCTGCTGAACCTTGCCCCGCTGATCGTGGGGCTGGCGGTGGTCAGCGGTATCATCGCTTCTCTGGTCGCGATCATCCTCGCACGGGCCACCGATATGCGGCTGGCGCAGGCCTTTGTCAGCACCTTCCCGACCAGCCCGGTCGAGGCGGCGGTGATCGCCGAACGGCTGGGCATCCCGCCCGGCCCGGTCGTGGCGGCACAGACAATCAGGATCGCGATGATCGTGCTGCTGGTGCCGATGTCGATCTATCTCATCGGCGGGATGCCGGACACCGGGAAAGCCTTTGCCGCGGAACCATTCGCGATAAGCCATGCAAGATTGGCCATACTCGCCATTTCCGGCGCGTTGCTGTTCCGCTTTCTCCGACTGTCAAATCCCTATTTCCTCGGGCCGCTGGCAGTCTCGGCGGCGGTCTCGGCCTTTGGTGTGGAACTGCCGCCGTTTCCGTTGCTGGTGATGGCGCTGGCGCAGATCGCGCTTGGGACATGGCTGGGCAGCACGTTCCGGCGCAATCTGTTCACCTCCGGCGAGGCTTGCGATTACCCACAAGTGGAACCTTGTCCAATCTCTGCTCCAAGCTGGATATCTGCGAGGCGGCGCATCCCCCTCCATATAACGGTGTTGCCTGGCGGCGGATCAGACACTCTGGCGAGATAACCGCCGAGGCGCGC
>JAFPBO010000021.1 GCA_017390475.1 Loktanella sp. | reverse complement strand
CTGATGCATTCGAACGATTTCTACAGCACGGACACAGTTTTGGGCGATGTCGCGCGCCGGATGCAGGATGATGCGCTGGATGCGATTTATGCCGATGTCGAGTTTTTCGCGCCGGAGAAGCCGGACAAGACCGTGCGGCATTATCGCTCTGACCGGTTTTCGCCGGCCATGCTGCGCCATGGCATCATGCCCGCCCATCCGACTCTGTTTCTGACACGTGCCGTGATCGAGAAATACGGCACCTACCGGACCGATATGAAGATCGCTGCGGATTTCGAATATGTCGCGCGGATTTTCCGGGATGGAAACCTGCGTGCCGCCTATGTCCCCGAAACCTGGATCCGCATGCAGACCGGCGGTGCCAGCACCTCGGGCCTGCGGAGCACATTGAAATTGAATACCGAGATCATCACAGCCTGCCGGATGCATGGCATTGCAACGTCCTGGCCGACGGTTCTGTGGAAATACAGCTGGAAAATCAAAGAGCTGTTTCCGGCCATGAAGGAGAAACCACAATGAATGATATCTGTCTTGTCGGCGGCAGCGGTTTCATCGGGACGACCATCGCAACCCGGCTGGCGCAGCGGGATATCCCGTTCACAATCGTTGACCAGCATGAAAGCCGTGCTTTTCCGCAAGCCTGCACCACCGCGGACCTGCGCGATGCCGACCGGTTGGCGCAGGTCGTCAAAGGGCAGTGCATTTTCCATCTTGCCGCTGTTCACCGTGACGATGTGCGTCCGATCTCGCTTTATGATGATGTGAATGTGCAAGGCACCCGCAACCTCTGCGCCGCAGCAGAGGCCAACGGGATCGACCGCATTGTCTTTGCGAGTTCTGTCGCTGTCTATGGTTTTGCACCCAAGGACACCGACGAAGGTGGCGAAATCTCCCCCTTCAACGATTACGGTCGGACCAAGGCAGAGGGCGAGAAAGTGTTGCACGCTTGGCAGGCCGCTGATCCGACCCGGCGCAGCCTGACGATCATTCGGCCGACTGTGGTGTTCGGGCCGGGCAACCGAGGCAATGTGTATAATCTGTTCAACCAGATCGCGCGGCGCCGCTTCGTGATGATCGGCAATGGACACAACCACAAATCCATCGCCTATGTCGAAAATGTTGCGGATTTCTTTTTGCATTTCCTGCAATCAGCACCCGGCGTTCACACCTATAACTACGTCGATGGGCCAGAGCTGGACATGAACCAGCTTGTCTCGCTCGTGCGCGGCACCTTGTTTGGCAAAGCTGATGTTGGCCCGCGTCTGCCGCAGTCACTGGGCTTCGTGATGGGCGGTCTGGCCGATATCGTCGCGCGGGTGACGGGCAAATCACTGCCACTCAGCCGCCAGCGCGTGCGCAAGTTCATCTCGACCACATCGTTCACCACGCGCCACGCCGATGAACACGGGTTTGCCCCGCAGGTTGATCTAAGCCAGGCGATCCAGACAACGCTGCGGGCCGAGTTTATCGAGCCAGACCCAAACCGCCCGGTTTTCGACACCGAGTAATCGCTGCATTCACGGCAACACCACACGTTCAGAGGACAACATGAAAAAAGCACTCATCACCGGCATCACCGGGCAGGATGGTAGTTATCTGGCAGAGCTGCTGCTGGAAAAAGGCTATGAGGTCCATGGTATCAAACGCCGCGCCTCGCAGTTCAATACCCAGCGGATCGATCACATCTATCAGGATCCGCACAGCAACCATCAGCAGTTGAAACTTCATTACGGCGATCTGACCGACAGTTCCAACCTGACCCGCATCTTGTCAGAGGTGCAGCCGGACGAGGTTTATAACCTTGGTGCGCAAAGTCATGTCGCGGTCAGCTTTGAAGCGCCAGAATATACGGCGGATGTGGACGGCATCGGCACCCTGCGGCTGCTGGAGGCGATCCGCTTTCTGGGGCTGGAGAAAACGACACGGTTCTATCAGGCCTCGACATCCGAGCTTTATGGTTTGGTTCAGGAAATCCCCCAGCGCGAGACGACGCCTTTCCACCCCCGCAGCCCCTATGCCGTGGCCAAGATGTATGCCTATTGGATCTGTGTGAATTACCGCGAAGCCTATGGGATGTATGCCTGCAACGGCATTCTGTTCAATCATGAAAGCCCGCGTCGCGGTGAAACCTTTGTGACACGCAAGATCACGCGCGGCATT
>JAFPBO010000020.1 GCA_017390475.1 Loktanella sp. | reverse complement strand
GCTGTGGAGATAGAGTGTTTCATGGTGAGGGTGCCGGGCTTTGGAATTTGCATTTTTGGTCGAGACAACCAAAAAATACATCCTTTCAAACGCTTAAGCTACCCTCGCCAACCCCTCATGAATAATTCGGGCTAATTCGGTCTCCTCTAGGCGGCCATTACAATTCTTACCGGGCATGACGTATTGGATGAGGTATCCGACACACAGGCACTTTTCGACTCGACCGGTGGCAACATCGATCTTCGGACGACGGGCACCGATGGCGCACCCACGCTGGCCAATGCCGTCACCGCTGTGCGCTCACGTATTGGGCGTGCCGCCATCCGTGCCATGCTTGATGGTGGCAGAGGCGCGCTGCGGAGTTATGCGCAGCAGCTCAAGCAATTCAATGGTTGTCGCGCGATGCCGCCGGGACTGGCGCACCGATTGATAGCGGGGGTGGTCGCCTCGATGGTGCGAACCATATGGCTGCCGTGAACGCAGGAACACGCGGCCAGTTAGCCGCCCGTGTAGCGCACCACTTCAAGCCGCGTCCCGGTTGTTGGGTTCTTCATAGTAAAAACGATCAATGTGATCGAATGGTATTCCAACCCTGCCTCACGTGGTGACTGGTCCTTGCTGTTCAGCGCGCTGGTCGTCGACGGTACGGCGCTGGTGATTTGAGCAGCAGTCGGCAGCTTCATCGCCGGGGTCGTGATCGGCGCGTTGACAGCCGGCGCGGTCGTGAACGTTGGCGCAGCGGTCGCAGGCGTCACCGCCGGAATTGCAACGGCTTTGGTCGCAGGTGCCACGCTGACGTGGCTCGTGAACCGAACGGGGCTGATCAATCTTGTTGACCGGCTGGCCACCGCAACCCACGCCACTCTGAGTGCGGCTGCCCAAAGCGCCGTACAGGGAACCGGGAAATTTGCAGACGAGGTGGCGCACATTATACCGGCAGATCGAAGAGCAGATTTACGGCCCGGGCTTTGGTGGTTGCCATCCATTGATCAGCACATGCAGGTCAGTCACCCAACGAAAGCGATCAAAAGCACGCAAGCGCACAAAAAACATGATAAGCGTTGCGTCCCCTAATGACTTTCGGTCTAAGAGAGGAATAAACCGCTATGGTTGTATATGATCACATTTGGAGAACGACATGATGGATTTCAATCTGATCGCCGAAGGTACGACTCATCAAGCGCGCATCAGTAGGAAGTCCTATCTGCTCGTCACATCTGCAATAATCATCGGCATGACACAACTTGCAGCACCAGCTGGCGCGCAAACCTGGACTGGAGCTGTCGGTATAAACTGGACCGACGACAACAACTGGGACACCGCGCCCTTTCCTGATGACAATACTGCAACCGCAATTATTGATGCCGACGGCAGCCTCAACCAGCCAGTTGTCGACAGTGATGTCGAAGTCGCACAGACCGACATCGACAGCGGCACTCTGACAGTCGAGGCTGAATTGACATCACCTGAGGTTAACATTGCGGACGATGGAACGGTCATTATTTCATTTCCGGGAACGATCTCGGGGTCAGTGGCAACAACTGGACAATTGGACAACAGCGGTGACATCACCGGCACTCTGGACATCACAGGCGGTGCGGTGACCGTCGCGGATACCGGCTCCGTCGGTGGCGACACCGCGATGACCGGCGGCTCGCTCGACAACAGCGGCACGCTCGCCGATGTCAGCGTCGGGGATGCGGCAACGTTCAACAACCTGGCAGGTGGTGAGGCCGCGGCGCTGGAAACTTCGGGCACCAGCACAAATGCCGACGGCGGCACGCTGGCCAGCGCGACTGTCACCGATGGTACGCTGGATAACAGCGGCGCCATCACCGGCACTCTGGACATCACAGGCGGTGCGGTGACCGTCGCGGATACCGGCTCCGTCGGTGGCGACACCGCGATGACCGGCGGCACATTGGACAACGATGGCACAATCGCTGGTGCTTCGGTGGGCGGTGGCACGCTGACAAACAACAACAGTCTAAATGGCGACGTGGCGGTCAGCGGGACCGGCTTATTGACGAACAATGCCGATCTTTTGGGCAATGCCAATGTCAGTGGCACCGGCATATTGACCAATAATGCGACACTGGACGGTGACGTCACGGTGCAGGCAGCAGGCACATTCAACAACCTCGCGGGCGGCACTGCGAATGCGCTGGTCAACGCGGGGACAGCGACGAACCTTGGCACCATTGCGGGAAATCTGTCCAACTCCGGCACTTTGTCGTCCTCTGGTACAATCAATGGTGATCTGAACAATTCCGGCACCGGGACCGTGTCAGGGGCCGTGAATGGTATCCTGCAAAACGAGGGGGCTGGCAGCCTGACCATCGACAACAACCTGACCGGGCTGACCGGGATCACACAGCAAAGCAGCAGTGCTATCGTCATCGGCAACAACGCAACAGTGGCGCTGGAACCGGGTGCGAATGTCGGCAGCACAGGGCAATTTGTGCTGAACGCAGGCGCTGCGCTGAACGGTCAAGCGGGGTCGCAATTCACCAATGCGGCAGGCGGTATGCTGGAGGTTCTGGATGGCGGCAGCCTTGCGATGGCGCTGGAAAATGCCATTAACGCGACAGCCGATATTTTAGGGGTGGTTGACGGCAATGTGTCCAATCTGGGGGATATCAGCCTGACCGGAACCGTTCAGGGAAATGTGAACAATCTGCGCAGCGGCGGCGGGGTCGGCACGTTCACTGCAGCGGGGACCGGCGCAAGGGTGACTGGCCTGCTCAACAATACCGGCAACATCAGCTTTGCGACTGCTGGCCCAACGACACTGACGCTTGGCGCGCTACAGCAAGGCGCGAATGGCGTGCTGGACATGCAGAACAATCGGAGCGGTGACCGGCTGATCATCGCCGGTGATGCGGATCTGCAGGGCAGAGTTCGGTTTGACGTCGATGTATCTGCGACTGGCACGACCTTTGACAGCATAAACATCGACAATCGCCTGACGATGAATAATGTCGTTCTGTCCTTTAACAATGTGGGTGACAATGCCGGTCTTACAGGGCCCTATCCCGTGGTCACCTTTGGCGAAGCCGGGCCGCTTTCGTTCACTACCGAAGGATTGAGCGGCAGTTCGGCGGTCGTTTACCAAGTGGTGAACACCGGCAATGCCCTTGAACTGCAAAGTGGTGCCAACCCGGCGCTCGCCGGTCTGGCCAGCGGTATCGGGTTGACACAATCTTTGATCGGGTCGGTTGTGAACCGGCCGTCGAGCGCCTTTGTGACCGGTCTTGCAGCGCAGAGTGACGCGGTCTGTGGACGTGATGGCACAGGCGTCCGTTCCGATGGAACATGGGTGCGCGCGATCAGCGGATTTGCAGATGCCACCGGAAGTGCGTCAACCTCGCTTGGTAAATTCGACAATGATTTCAGGGTCGATTACAATGGCCTGCAGGCTGGGCTTGATTTGGGCTGCGCCCGCGGTGCCGCCGGTGGCTTTGATCTCAATTATGGCATCCTTGCGGGGATCAACTATGCCACCACCGAACAGCCGGTTTTCGATTTCAACTCGGTCACTGGGCAAGTGGACAGATCGCGCCTGCTGAGCACCAATATCACCGACCTCACCCAGAATTACGTGGGTGTCTATATGACAGCCGCGCGTGAACGCCTGTTTGGCGACCTGCAACTGCGGCTTGACCGTTCCAGCCTTGATTTGCGCAATGTGGTGGCGCCAGGTGGGCTTGCCTTGGGTGTTGATGACCAGACCTATGAAAGCACGGGCACAACAGTATCCGGCTCTGTCGGTTATGCCTTCACGCTGGATGCAGAGCGTGGGATTTCGCTGATCCCGACCGCGGGCTTTGCCTATTCGGATTCGTCTGTTGATCAGGTCACATTTTCCGATGGACGCGTTCTGGACGTGGACACTGTCAGGAGCCGTGTCAATTTCGCCAGCCTGACGCTTGCGCGCGCGCAGTTCCTTGAGGATACTTCATCGGCGTTGAGCTATTTTGCCACCGGGACAATTTATAGTGATGCGGGGTCGGCAACATCCAGCCGGTTCGTCAACCCATCGGATCCTGATTTCGTGCCGGTCTTGTCCGAGGTCGGAAATCTGGACACCTATGGCGAGGTCAGTGTCGGCGTGAACCTGACACGGCTACTGGAACGCGGCGACGGCCGTCCGCAACAGCAGATGGATACCAGCCTGCGTGTTGACGGCCGGATCGGTGATCGCATCGAAAGCGTGGGTGTCACGGCGCAATTGCGTGTACAGTTTTAACACAAAGGTGTCAGGGTTGCGAACCTTGACCTTAGGGTTGCAAAAGGTACAAAGTGACGGCGCACCTGCGCCCTGACTTTGTTGAGGATTTTTGAACGATATGTCCCGATATAGCAAAGTCGCATGGAAAGAAGGCTTGTTTTTGCAGCAGCAGCACCTGCAGCAAGCCGACCGGCATATTGAGTATCTGCTGCGGTTGCGCACGGCGGCGGTGACGCCTTATCCTTATGGGATGACTGATCTGCGTTTTGACCGTGATCTTGCCCAACAGGGGCAGATCGGTTTGTTGGCCGCTTCAGGGATCATGCCGGACGGATTGCCATTCGATGCGCCAGGTATGTCGCCTCTGCCCTTGCCTATTGCCGTTCCGGAGGAGGAAAACCAAGGGCTGGATATCTGGCTGACAATTCCCGATTCCAGCGTCAATGGTCAGGACATCGCACCAAGTACAGCGGACAATGCGACCCGCTTTATCCTGAACGGTGAAACGGTTGTCGATAACAGCAGCGCCGGTCGTAGCGAGGCTTTGGTAGAAACAGCGAACCCGCGTCTGGAACTGGTGCTGCGCCGGACGCCGCGTCCGGGGTATCAGAACCTGCGGCTGGGCCGGATTATCGAATTGCGCGACGGCATCGTCACGCTGGATGATACCTTGCCGCCCACCGGCCTTGTGCTGTCGGTCCATCCCACCTACGAAGGTTATCTTGGCCGCGTCATCGGCTGGATGGAAGCCAAGCTGGACAGCCTTGCGAGATACGCGTCGGATCCGACATCGGGCGGCGGTATGCAGGCGACCGATTACCTGATGCTGATGGTTCTGAACCGTGAATTGCCAGTGCTGCGCCACTTGCGGGGTCAGGGTCTTGTGCATCCCGAACGTCTTTATGAAAAACTGATCGGGCTTGCAGGCGAATTGTCGACTTTCGATCAGGGCGAACGCCACGTTCAGGATTACGGCACCTATCGCCACGACGATCCCAAGGGTTCCTTTCCCAAAGTCGTGCAGGATATCCAGCGGTTGCTCGCACGCGAGGTCGGGCGTGCGATCCGCCTGCCACTGAAAGAGGTCCGCGCGAACAGCTATGCCGCACTGGTCAACGACCGGACCTTGTTTGCCCAATCTACTTTCGTGATCGAGGTCAGCTCTGGCCTGCCGTTGACGCAAGTGCAGCAGCAATTTCCGCATCTGTGCAAGGTCGGCCCATCAACGCGGATGAAACAGATCATCAACAACAACCTGCCCGGTATTGGTCTGGTACATCTGCCGAACCCGCCACGACAGATCCGGGTGATTTCATCCAACGTCTATTTCCTGATCGACAAATCATCCGACATGTGGCGCGAATTTTCGACTGCACCTGCGGTCGGGATGCATTTTGCAGGTAATTGGCCAGATCTGAAACTGGAACTCTGGGCTATACCGGAGAGCGCGTGATGTCCGACGACGACGACAAAACAGTCTTTGGTCAGCCGCTGCCCCCGGTGCCACAGCGCCCGTCAGGCGGTACACGCAACCCGCCGCCGCCAAACGCCGGTGAGCAGACGATTTTCGGCCAACCACTGCCGCCGCCCGGACAGGGCTGGGGCGCGCAGGTACCGCCGCCTGATCAATCCGATCCCTGGGGCGTCGCGCCAGCGCCGCCTGCATCGCCGCAGCAGTACCCGCCCGCCAATCCACCGCATCCCCAAAGCGGCGCATGGAACAATCCGGGCGCGGATGACACATGGCTTGGCGGGGCGCTGAACCCGCAACCGGGTTATCCGCCGCAATCCGCGCCGCCAGCCTATCCACCGCAGCCAACCTACCCCCCTCAACCTGCGCCACAGCCGCAAAGCGGTTGGCAACAGCCAGCGCCGCAGCCCGGTTCCGGTCAAGCCCCGGCATACCGAACCGAAACCGGCAGGCCCGCCGGTGCAGAGTTTTTCCCCGACATCCCCCGCAATGAGGCAGCACCACAGCAAAGCGTGCAGCCCCGGATCGCTTTTGAGCAAGCGATCAAGAGCACCGGTATCGGTGCCGGCGGGTCAAGCAATCCTTTGGTTGCGGCCGCAGCCAGCCTGTTGCTGTTGCTGGGCCGGTTGCGCACCGGCCTTGTCGAAATGCAGGCCGCGCCTCTTATCGATCATGTCGCGCAGGAAATCGACGCGTTTGAACGCAACGCCCTTGCAGCGGGTGTGAGTGCGCATGATGTCACGGATGCGAAATATGCGCTTGCCGCCACAGCGGATGATATCGTCCAGAACCTACCCGGTGCTGACCGTGGCACATGGCTCGAATATTCGATGATCGCGCGATTTTTCGGTGAAAGATCGTCAGGGGTCGGGTTCTTCAAGAAAGTCGACGAAGCGATGCGCGCACCGGCGCAGCGGTTCAACCTGCTGGAACTTGTCCTGACCTGTCTGTCGCTCGGCTTTGAAGGGCAGTATCGTGCCTTGCCAAATGGCGCGGTCGAACTGGCCCGTATCCGCAATGCGATCTACGAAACGCTGCGCCGCGTCCAGCAGCGGCCTGATGACGATATCGCCGTGCGGTGGGCCGCCGTGCCGATGGATGCGCGCAAAAGACGGGGTGTCGTACCACTTTGGGCTGTCACGGCTGTAGCTGTGGCGATGATCGTATCATTGTTCGCGACGCTCAGCACGTTGCTGTCGCGCCAAAGCACCGAAACGGGTGACATGATCATCGCCTTGCACAGAGGATTGCCAGCTGTCGCAATCGAACGGCAGGAACCGGTGGTAGAACCCTATGTCGCCCCTGAATCGACGCAACTGGAACGGCTGCGCGCCGCCTTGGCAACCGAAATTGCGGCAGAGCGTGTCGAGGTTGATCGCAACAACGACTGGGTTTTCATCAGGGTCAGCAATTATCTGCAATTTGGCCCCGCGTCAGCAACGCTGGAAAGCGACTTTTCAGAACTGGCGGCGGAGATCGGCGCTGCCCTTGATGCAGAACATGGACCTATTCGGGTGGTTGGCCACACCGATAGCGACCCTCTTTCCGGGCGTGGTTTTTTCAAGACCAACGAACAACTGTCCGAAGCACGCGCACAGACGGTCGCCGACCTGTTGCAAAGCCAGCTGGCCGATGCCGACAGGTTGAGAGTTGAAGGCGTGGGTGCGACCGAACCGATTGCCGACAATACGACTGCAGACGGAAAAGCCCGCAACCGGCGGGTCGAGATTCTGGTTCAGCGGGAGAACTGAAAATGCTGCGGACCCTGACCAGAGATTTACCCTTGCACCGCCTGCGCCGCCTGTTCAAATTCGGCTGGCTGCGCGGCTTTCTCATCGTCTTAGCCTTGCTGGCCATTCCGGTCGCTGTCTGGTTTGGTTTCCCGATGACCGGTGTCGCCGTCATGGCGACAATCTGGTTGCGCCTGACGGTCATCGGCGTTCTGGCCGCGTTTTTGCTGCTGTTTTACGGGCTGCGCTGGCGCAAACGCCGCCGCGCCGCCGCCGCCTTGGAAGAAAGCCTGGTTGCGGTCCAGCCCGGCGATGGCAAGGTCCTGGCCGAACGCATGCAGGAAGCACTTGCCAAACTGAAACGCAGTGGCGGCAAAACCTACCTGTATGATCTGCCGTGGTACATCATCATCGGCCCGCCGGGTGCGGGCAAGACAACCGCCTTGCGGAATTCCGGCATCGAATTCCCCGGCCTTGATCAGATGCAGGACAGCGCTCAGGGGTTCGGCGGCACCCGCAATTGCGACTGGTGGTTTGCCGAAAATGCGGTGCTGATCGATACTGCCGGGCGATACACGGCGCAAGACAGCGACACCGAAACCGACAAGGCCAGCTGGTCGGCGTTTCTGAACCTGTTGAAGCGTGGCCGCCCCGATCAGCCCGTCAACGGTGTCATTCTGGCCTTTTCGGTCGAAGACATGATGACTGCCGATACCGACGCGCTAACCCGCAACGCCGAGACGGTACGCGCCCGGTTGGCTGAATTACACGAGGTTCTGCGGATCGATCTTCCGGTCTATGTGTTGTTTACAAAGGCGGATCTGATCGCCGGGTTCCGGGAATATTTTTCCAGCTTCAGCCAGTCAAGGCGCAAATCGGTCTGGGGCGTGACCTATCAGACCCGCGACCGTGCCGAAGAGACCTGGAAAACCGTTCCTTCGGAATTCGATACATTGCTGTCGCGTCTGTCCGACGAGGTTATCGACCGGATGAACGAAGAACCCGACGGTATCAGCCGGATCGCGATTTTCGGACTGCCCGGCCAGATGGCGATACTGCGCGATGGCGTCAGCGAATTCCTGCGCCGTGTTTTCGAACCAACGCGGTATAAAACGAATGCGATCCTGCGGGGGTTCTATTTTACATCCGGCACACAGGAAGGCACCCCGTTTGATCAGGTTCTGGGGTCGATGGCGCGCGAAAGCGGGACAGAAGCCTTTCAGCCCGCTTTCATGTCAGGCAAAGGCAAGTCATTTTTTCTGCATGACCTGCTGAAGAAAGTGATCTTTGAAGAACGCGACTGGGTCGGCTATGACCGTCGCGCCGTGCGCCGCATGACGGTGCTGCGTTCCACCGCACTTGGCCTTCTCACGGTCGCCACACTGACGCTGATGGCTGCCTTGGTGAATAGTTTCTGGCAAAATGCAACGCTGGTGCGCGACTCGCAATCGGGGGCGATGGCCTTTGCCGACAGCGCCCGCAACGAACTGGCGCAGGGGATCATCACGGACCCTGATCCGTCGCTCGTGCTGCACGCTTTGCAGGATCTGCGCCAGATTGCCGCCGGTTATGGTGATCCACGCGAGGCCACCCTTTGGGAAGGTTTCGGCCTGTCACGGCATCAGGAAATGGCAAGTGCCGCAAACCGCGCTTATTCGGATGGGCTGGAACGCATGCTGCGCCCGCGTATGATCTTGTATCTGGAAAACGAACTGCCCCGTGCCATTCTGACTGGCGACACGGGCGCGGTTTACCGGGCGCTGAAAGTCTATCTGGTGTTGGGCGGCCAAGGCGAAAGCGGAATGGTCGCCAATGATGACGCCGCCGTCCTGTCCTATTTCGATGCGGTCTATCGCGACATGTTTAGTGGCGCAGGCCAGTTCGAGGTGCGCGAAGGGCTGATGAACCATGTCACCGCCATGCTGGAACTGGATGGCGACCGCCAGCCATTGGTCGAAATCGACGCTGAAATCGTACGACAGGCGCGCGAATCCATCGTCAATCTGCCACTTGCCGAACAGGCCTATGCGTCGATCAGAGATCGTGCCGGGCTTGCCGGGCCGCGTGATTTCAATCTAGCCAGCGAATTGGGTGGTGCTGCGACCCAGATACTCGCGACGACGAATGGTCAGCCGCTCGACAGTTTGCAGGTGCCCGCGCTTTACACCTTTGAAGGCTATTGGGGCTTCTTTCTGGAGGAACTCACCTCTGCGCGCGACCGGCTTGAAGAAGACAGATGGGTTCTGGGGCCGGCCGCCGAGCGGGTCAATTATGAAAGCCAGTTGCAAGGGCTGGAACGCGAACTGCACCGCGTTTATCGGATCGAATTTGCAGAGGCATGGCGGACGATGCTCAGCCAGCTTACCCTTGCGCCGATGTCGAGCGATCCTCCCGAATTTCAGGCGATGGCATCTGCCGGATCAGCGGTGGCGTCACCGCTTTTAACCCTTGTCGAACTGGTTGACCGTGAAACCCGGTTGACGCGGCTTTACGACGAAATCGCAGAGTTGTCGCCCGAAGATATTGCCAATCCGGCGGGCCTTGGCGACCGGATGGGGGACGCCGCGATGCAACGGGTATACAGCCGGTCCGGCGTGTTCCAGCGGGTCGTGCTTGACAGCCTTTCAGACCAGACAAAAAATCAGGCCCGCCCCGGCGGTGCCGCGCCAGAGGACGATCAGCGCGCACAGGTTGAACGCATCACCAACGACTTTGCCATCTGGCATGATCTTTTGGGCGGCACGGCGGGCGAACGGCCAATTGATCTGGTGCTGGCCAATCTGCGCGATGTGCGCGACAACCGCCGCAACGCCGCACGCGCACCGAGCCCTGCCGACGAAACCCTGCTAAGCCAGTATTTGTCGACGCTGACGATGAACAATACGGCTTTTCCAGCCGAAATTGCCGGTTTTCTCAATCAGGTGGAACGCGAATTCCGGTCGGTCGCGCAGGATGCGACCATGACCCAGCTTAGCCGCGCGCTGAATGATGACGTCACACAATTCTGTCGCGAATTCATCCAGCCGATGTTCCCGTTCGGCACCGGGCGGCAAATCTCGCCTTCTGTATTCGGGCAGTTTTTCGGCCCCGGCGGGCGGATGGACAGCTTTTTTACGACCTATCTGCAACCGCATGTTCAGCGTGGGCCGGAAGGTCTGCAACCTTTGTCCGACAGCGCCATCGGATCGCGGCTGTCGCCTGCGACTTTGCGTCAGTTCAACAATGCACAGGCGATTCGTCTTGCGTTTTTCGCGTCGGGCTCTTCCGAGCCACGGGTGGATATGTCTGTCACGCATGTCAGTTCATCACCATCGGTGCAGCAGTCACTATTATCGGTGCATGGCACCGTCGTGCGCACGATGCCCGACAGCTCGCCCGCAGCGTTGAGCTGGCCGGGGCCCGCATCGGGCATGTCTGTGCAGTTGTTCCCCGAAGATGAC
Source organism: Loktanella sp. (assembly GCA_017390475.1). Lineage (GTDB taxonomy): Bacteria > Pseudomonadota > Alphaproteobacteria > Rhodobacterales > Rhodobacteraceae > Yoonia. The sequence goes on along the minus strand of JAFPBO010000020.1, from coordinate 25,855 downwards.
GGGCGCGCATCGCTGCTGACATTGTCCGATGGACGATGGGACATCGTGGCATTTCTCAAGCGTGGGCGCACAAGGGTGACCGGCAACAGTGCAGAGACATCTTTTGACATCGGCGGCCGGACGATCACCTATCGCTTTGAATTCGACAGCACGACCGTGCCGTTCCTGATGCCGGAACTTAGCGATTTTTCCTGCCCCGCATCGCTGGAGTAAACCATGACCAACGCGCAAGGCGTAGTGATCGGCCTGATGGGCAAACATCCCGGTTATGGGGATTTCCTGCAGGTCGGGGTGTCCGAACCTGTCGCAAAGATGCTGATCGGATGGATCGACCATTCCTTCAACGGTTTGCGTGACAGCATGGGCAATGATTGGCCGGCCTTTTGGGACCACGCACAGGACCTGCGGTTCTGGGTCGGTGCGGGTTGGGCGGGCCGCACCCTTGCCGGTGTGCTGCGACCCTCCCGTGACAAGGTCGGGCGCCGCTATCCTTTGCTGCTGTTCGCAGAAGGTGCCTTGGTGCCTCCACCGATCACCGCGCCGGACCAGCAGATCTGGGAAACGCTGGACCAGCACATGGCAGACATGCAGGCCGGACAGGGTGGCAGGGCCTTGCTGGAAGGGTTGTCACTTGACCTGCAGCCAGAACCGCAGGCGGTTGGCCCGACGATCTGGGCGCATCGCAATGACGGTCATCTGACAGCTCTGTTCCAATCGGCAGGTCCAGTCGATGCAGCAAGGGCGCAACTGATCCGCTCGCATTGGTGGGCCCCCGGCCATGACGGCAAGGCCGCTGTCTGGCTCGCCTGCCCCGGCTTGCCGCAGCCTCAGGCGCTTGCCTGGCTTCTGGGCGGTGTGGTCGCGGAACAGGCGACGCCACAGGACCCTCTGCCTGAAATTCCATTGCCGGTTGAAAACAATGACCCCAGAGATGCATAGTTCAGAGTTTTTCCAGTTTGAAACCGGTCAGGCCACCGATGTGGGCTGCGTGCGGTCGATCAACGAAGACAGTCTGATGTCGCGTCCCGATTTCGGGCTTTGGGCCGTGTCGGACGGTATGGGCGGCCATGCAGCCGGTGATTACGCCAGCCAGACGATTGTCGAGCATCTCAATTCCGTGGGTGTGCCTGCGTCGGCAGATGATCTGCGGGCGCGGGTGATGTCGCGGCTGACCAGCGCCAATGAGATCATCCTTGATCATGCCGCCCAACTGGACCGCGGCACGATCGGTGCGACGCTGGTATCTTTGCTGGTGCATCAGGACGATTACGCCTGTCTTTGGTCCGGTGACAGCCGCGCCTATCTGCTGCGTGCAGGGCAATTCGTGCAGCAAAGCCGGGATCATACAGAAGTGCGGGCACTGCTGGATGCCAGCACAATCACCCCGGAAGAGGCAGCAAACTGGCCGCGCCGCAATGTTATCACCAAGGCCATCGGCGTCTCGGAGCTACCGGATGTCGAACTGGTCACCGGACGTCTGGCGGTTGGTGATGTGTTTGTTCTGTGCTCGGACGGGCTGACCGAACATCTGAGCGATGATGACATCATGAACATCGTGCGGGAGTTTCCACCGCAGGCCGCCTGCGACGCGTTGGTGCGGGAAACTCTGGCACGTGGTGCGCGCGACAATGTGACAGTCGTGATCCTGCGCTGTCACCCGCCCCTGCCCGTCCAGATCGAGGATACAGAGTTTGGTGACACATCGGCGCTGACCGCTGAAAGCGCGCCATGACGGACCGGACCGATCCCCCGAAGGACCCGGAGATCCCCCCGCCTTCTACGTGTGATGACAAGACCCAGTTTGCACCCGCGCCATCCGGCGCGGCCGAACCAGCGGATAACGACGCCGACCGCACACGATTCGCGCCACAAAGACCGCCTGCCGCCAATGGTGCAGACAACAAAGGCAGCCCTGCCGCCGTGGCAATGCCGGCCACCGGACCAATCGGCCCTCCACCGGTCACCGGAAAACTGCCGATCGGTACAATCATCAACAACAATTACCGGATCACCGATGTTCTCAAGGCCGGGGGCATGGGCGAGGTGTATCGCGGCATCGAGATCGGCACCGGTGACCCTGTCGCGGTCAAGGCCATCCTGCCCGAACTCGCCGCAGACCTCAAAGCCGGGATGCTGTTCCAGCGCGAGGCACGCACCCTCCGGCAACTGTCGGACGAGTCCATCGTCAGATATTATAACTACGTCCACGATCCGGGTCTGAACCGCTATTTCCTGATCATGGAGTTCGTCGAAGGCGTCACGCTGTCCGATCACCTCGCGAAATGGGGTGCGGTGCCGACTGCGGCTTGCTGCACGTTGCTGGACCGTCTGGCAAAAGGTCTGTCGCGCGCCCATGCGCAGGACGTGATCCACCGCGATCTGTCACCGGACAATGTGATGTTGCCTGACGGGTTGATGGCCGAAGCGCGGCTGATCGACTTCGGTATCGCCAAATCTAATGTCGTCAAAGAAGGCACGATGGCGGGTCAGTTTGCGGGCAAATTCAAATATGTTTCGCCCGAACAATTGGGCCATTTCCATGGTGTCATCGCGCCACAGACCGATGTCTACGGTCTGGCCCTGCTGATCTGTGCGGCGGTGACTGGCAAACCGCTCAACATGGGCACATCCATTGTCGAAGCGGTGCAGTCACGCCAGTCGATCCCCGACCTGTCAGCAGTGCCAGATGATCTACGCCCGCTTTTGTCTTATATGCTCGAACCCGATCCAGCCGCGCGGCCGCAATCAATGCAGGATGTGCGCAGGCTGTTGGCGGAACCTGAAACGATCCCGGCCCGTTATCTTGACGGTTTACCGACACCTGCACCCTATCAGGGCAGCATGCGCGAGACGACGAAAACCCAAGGGGCCTTGCCCCATGTCGCGGTGCCCGGATTACAGCGCCCCAGCGTGCAGACGATTGTCACGCAAGCAGCTACGCTGCGTCAACCGGTCCCGACCGTTACAACCGCACCGGTCAAGACATCCGGGCGTGGCTATCTACTGGCGGCTGGGCTGGTCGCCGCTGTGCTGGCAAGCGGTTACTGGGCCTATGAACAGGGGGCGTTGGACACCCTGGCACCGATGTCGGAACAGGCCACGCCGGGAGCGGCCGCAGGCGGCTTTGGGCCGGTTCTGGCGGATACGCGTGACGGTTTTTTGGCCGGATATGCGCCCGCCCCCTGCACGCTGGTATCACGCGTGACAGCGGGGGCAAATGCCGGGGTGATTGAAGGATTTTCAGTCAATGGCCGCATGTTCGCAGAGCTGTCAGGTGCCTATGCCGCAGCCTTTGGCACACAGGCCGATGTCGTGGCGCGACAGATCACAGAACCCCAATGCGCCGCGCTGGATTTTGTTCGAGCGCTACAGGGGCGCAACAGTGACCCCGTGCAGGTTTTGCTGTCACAGGATCGCGTGCAAAGTGGCGAGGCGCTGGATGCCGTGATCAGCTTGCCTGCCAATGACCCGGCGCTGTGGCTGGTGCTGATCAGCCCACTTGGCGCAGTTTACAACCTTACCGGCAGGCTGGGTCCGCAGGTCGCAGGGCAGCGCAGCCTGTCGGTTGGCCTGACCCTGCGGGAAGGTGCTGCCGCAGCACCACAATTGCTGCTGGCACTCTCGACCGATGAACCGTCGGTCCGGGCAGCGCTGGCCGATGGGGCGCAAGCAGCAGAGGTGTTGCCCGTACTTCTGGACGAACTTACAGCACGCGGCGGGCGGGGCAGTGCGGCGCTCGCATGGGTCCTGCTGACCCAACCCGACCCTGCCCCACCAGAGCCGGAACCTGATCAGGACTGAACCGCTCTACCGGACTTCAAACGCGACCAGCCCGAAAGTCATGTTTTCGACCTCGTCACCGTTCTGACCGTCAAAGACATCTGCTGCGATCAATCCCGCCCGTCCGCGCAGCGTGACAGCAGGCGTATCCGTCGCCAAGGCCAACAGCAAATGCCGGGTGTCGCGTAGCGGCGCGTTGCGGGTCATCGGGATATCAAAGCGCGTTACCGGCCCTGTCGTGCTTGTGAACCGTTGCACATCCTGCACGACACCGTTGTTGTCGATGACCAGCAGCGTCATGAAACGCCCGGCCCCACCGCGAAGTTCGCCCGACAATTGACTACCGGACGACACGACATCTGCTTGCAGCGAGATGCCGATGCGCGTGACCGGATAGACCGCCGTTTCGCGCAGAAAACCCAAGGCCGCACATTGCAGCTGGTCCACCAGCACCCGCACCTGCCGCAATTGCGTATCGTCAGCACCTAGCAGATCATCGGCAAAACGTGCCATCGCCGTGTCGGTGCTTGCCATAATTTCCAGCCCGACCCCATCATCACTATCACGGCGTGGCAGCGCGACAAGGCAGGGATCGGCGTCAACCAAGGTGATCCGCGCAGCCAGGTCACCCAAGGCCAGGTCTTGGGCACTTGGCGGTGCGGCCACCGGCGGTGGGCCCGATGGTGAGGGGCGGTATGCGCCGCGGGCTGTCAACACCTCAATCTCACCGGTCTCAGCTCTCAGGGCGGCAACGGCATCGGGCGGGGCAGACCCGGCACTTTCGTCAGCAGCGCGCGCCAGTGGCGAGTCGAGGTTGGGAGGCAGCGCTTGCAACACATCCGGGGTGGCGGGCCGCAGCGGTTCTTCGACAAGAACGGCTGTTGCCTGTTCAACAACCATATCCTCCGGGATTGACAGGTCCGGCGTTACAAGATCAGCCTCCTCCGGCTCTTCAATCCCGCCAGGGTCCTCTGGCGTCTCGATGATGTTCTGCTCATCTTCGGTGGCTATCGCTGCGGCAGATGGTTCAGCTTCCTCGGCCTGCCCATTTGCAATGTCCTGCGCAGCGCCTTGCTGCGCGATCATGCCCGCCAACACATCCGGGTCCAGCCGGTCGATGGTGATCAGGTGCTGGGTACGGGCATCGCTCGGACTGACAGGGCTGGCAAAGAAACTGCCTGCCACCAGCGCCACGGCACCGCAATGCACAAGGACCGACGCAGCGGAGGCCTTGCTCCAACTGCCCAAACCGGACGCGCCATAAGGCAGATAGCTCATGGTGCGCGTACGCTGTCGATGGTGACCAGCCGGACCTCAATCGTATCGAAAACCGGATCATCCAGAAAATCAAGCAGGTTGGCCGCCAGCGCCTCTGCATCGACCAGCAGGAACAGACGCGATTGATCTGCCAGTGCCGCGATCATTTCGTCACCGGTCACGGTAATCCCGTCAAGGCGGATCGTTTCATCCAGCCCGACTTCCAACGTTGGTCCGTCCAGACGTTGGATCAAAAGATCACGGCTGACCGGCGCACTGACTTCGCTGACAGCAGAGGCCCCGATCAGCGCACCCGATGTCAGGAAGAATAGCACGAGCAATAGCACGATATTGACAATCGCCAGCGACGCGTCGGGTTTCATAAACGTCCGTTTTGGCGGTAGGATGCTTCGGTTGATCGTCATTGCGCCGCCTCGCGTGCAATCGATATCGGGTTGATCTCTGCGCGTTCAAGACTTGCGAGAACTTCGGCAAGATCCTGCACCCGGGCGCTGTCTGACAATACTAGCAGGATACCTGCAAAAGGTTCGCTCTCGGCCAGCCCGGAAACAAGGTTGTCGATTGCATCCAGTTCCAGTGCGACACCCCCAACGGATACTTGCCCCGCTTCGACAACCCAGAGAGCCGCATCGCTGCCCGCAGTCACGCTGACAGCCACGTCTGGTGCCGCAGCGCCAGCCCTGCCCGCCAGACCGGCAGGCGGGGCCGATTGCAGTGTCAACAGCGCATAGGGCACAAGATTTGACGTAAGCATGAAGAAAATCAGCAACTGGAACATCACATCCGCCAGGGGCGTCAGTGCAAACCGATACCGGCGTTCGGGTTCAGGCAGTTTGAAGACGGACAGATGCGACACGGCATCATTTCCCAAGGTTCGACGGACTGACCCGACCGTGGATTGCCGCTGAAATCGCCGCCTCAATCAGATTGCGCTCCCGCTCGATCCGCCCCTCCAGCCAAACGGCGACGAAATAGGCGACAAGCGCCACAGCCAGACCAAGTGCGGTGGTCACCAATGCTGTCCAAATTCCACCTGCAAGCGCCTGCGCATTGGCAGCCCCTTCGCTAACGGCGAGGACAGAAAACGCATCGATCATCCCAATCACTGTCCCCAGAAGCCCCAGCATCGGTGCAGACTGCACGACCATCTCTAACAACCGCATCCGGTTTGTCATGCTTGCCAGTTCGATGATGGCGGTCTGGCGACCCAACTCTTCGGCATAGGCGGGATCGGCGGGCCGGGCTTGGACGCCGGAAAATACCGCCTGCAGAATGCGCGCCAGAACCGAACCGCGTTCCGAAGCCAATTTGATCGCGTCATCGGCCCGCCCGCTGAGCCAGCTATCAAGGATAATTTCAGCCGTACCGCGCTGGCCGACACCAAGCTGCGCGAATTGGATCGCTTTCTGAAACGCGACCGTCACCGCGATCAGCGACAGGACAAACAAGGCGACAAAGACGATGATCGTGGCCGGGTTGGTCAAGAAAGGCAGGATGGCTTGCATGAAAATATCCGCTTTGCGAAGGTCAGAATGGGACGCGCTGGCGAAATGCCGATCACAGCCCGAACTGGATGGCCGTGCGCGATGTTGCCGTCAATGCGTCCATGCAAAGACTGATATCCTCTGCCCCGCCGACAGGTTCGCAGGCGATGCCGTCATTGATGATGATCCGCGAAATCATGCCACAGGACATTTGCGGCAGATCGAATTGCAGCACCTTCGTGCGGCCTGCCGACAAGGCACCAAAATCGAGCGCGATCAATCGCTGTACAACACCCTGCACATCGAAAATTGCGACCTCATAGGCGGCGCGTGACAGGTCGATTTCGCTTGAATTGACGACGACATAGGTCAGGCGGCAGGCACCCCCGTCGGTTTCCGCAGCCCCGTTCAGGTCCAGAGTAAACTCGGCGGGCGCATCCTGTGCCAGCACCGGCGCGCCAAGGCTGATCAATCCCAGCGAAATCACCACAACCCATAGCGTGTGCAACATCCAAAACTCCGCAATAATTGGAAAACTCATTTGGACTAGACGGTGAGAACCCGACGTTAGTCAACCCTGATTTGTTTCAACCTGCATGAGCAGCAGCCCTGATTGCGCCGCAATCACAAGCTTAACGGTAGACGCCAATCAGATAGGGTGGTGTCAGCGTTTCTGACAGGTTTTGCCGCCCTTCCACAATCTGCAATGGCACCGATGGCACGGTTACCTGCGCATGATCGACCCTGTAGACGGGCGATTGACCCCGAACATTAGCCATGACCTCGACCGGTGCCTGCGCGACAGGACGTTCAAGTGTCACGGGCCGTGCCACCGGGCGCAGCGACGTGCCGGATGTTATGGTTTCGGGCTGAAACGTCTTATTATCCTGAGCCACCTCGATCAGCGGTTGGCTGACGACGGGCAAATCCCTGAAAGGAGAGAAATTCACATCCGGTTCAACATCTGCCATTCCGGTAAAGTCAACGCTATCTTTTGCAATCGTAGGTTCTGCCGGTTTCACAACCGTCGCAGGGACCTGCGTTTTATGAACGCTTGCCGCAGAGGGGGTGAGCAAGGCAGAATGTGCCCAAGACGCCGCAAGCCCCGCCGCAGAGGACAGGCCGACGCCAACAATCGTGATCGCCACAAGATGTTTCATTCTTCTATTTTACCCGATAATTCTTTTCCACGCATCCTAAATTTTGGCGACCCATAAAAAATGATCCAACCTGCGGCATTTAGCAAAAAGCCCCTGCACCTAAGACAACCCTGGCGGGCGTTATTGTCACGGGTTTTCATGACGCTATTGACCGCTTTGACCAGTGTTTTTGCTATGGTCCCGGCGGCACATGCCCAGTTTCAGGTCTGCAACCAGACCTTTGATGTGGTCAATCTGGCCGTTGGTAGTTTCGTCAGGTCCGCGTTCGAGACAACCGGTTGGTGGACTATCGGGCCAAATCAATGTGTCTTTCTGATCGAGAATCAGCTTGATGCACGCTATGTCTATGTCTTTGCCCAAGACGTTTTTGGTCGCATCATCCTGAGCGGTGCAACCCCGATGTGCATCGCGCCGGATCGTTTCACCATCCGTGGCGAAAGTGATTGCCTCGTCCGCGGTTTTCTAGAGGCGCGTTTTCACGAGGTAGACACGCTCCGGTCGGAGCGCTGGACACTTTTCCTGTCGCCACCACCCTGAGGAGGACTCGTGTTTTTTCATGTCTCATGGTATCAACTTAGAAACGCGGGAAAGTTTTCTGGCATGGGTTTTGTGATAATGCGCACGACAATTGCGGCCCTTGGGCTTGCGGCTGCGGCGTCAGGTTTGCAGGCGCAATCAGACTGGGGTGCCGTGGTGATTGGCCAGCCTGGGAACGGCGCTGACACAGCCTTTGCAGATGCGTTTCATGTCACGGCCAGCCTGTCGCGCGGCGGCCAGCGGATCGTGCCGATGCTGCGGGACACCACACGGGAAGAGGTGATCGCGACATTGCGAGCAGTGTCACCCGGCAAAGGCATCATCATCTACATCGCTGGCCCCGCGACGACAGAAGGCGCGCTTGCCTTGCGCAACAGCACGCTCACCTTGACGGAGATGACCGAGGAACTCGCCAATTCCGGCGTCGGGCAGATCGCATTCCTGCTGGAAACCTGCGCCCATCAGAGCACCGCTGCCGCATCCTATGCGCTACCTGAAACTGCACCTGATACTGCCATCTGGGTGGCCGCCACCGCCACTGGACAGGTGCCCTGCCCCCCCAGCGGCAGCCGGTTGACCGACCGGATCCAGCGCGCAGCTTCCACGGCAACGTTGCAGCAAATCCTGGCTGGCCTTGTTGTTGTTGATGACGGTTTCCCCGAAATGCGCCTGACAGAACCTGCTGCGGCACACAGCGGTCCGGTCATCGCAGTCGGCCCCATCGGGGGCGGCCTGGATGATGTCATCACCATCACGTCAGTCGCACCGACACGCACAAACAGCGTCAGCGCAACAAATGTGCAGCCGCGCACATCGGGCACCGGGGCAGCACAGCCAAGCGACATCGTGCTTGCCGCAGCGCCTGTCGGGGCGGGAGTGGGTATTCTGCCACGCGCACCGGGCATGCCCGAACCATCGGTGTTGATCGGCTTTCCCGACCCTGCGGCACTGCCAGAGTTTGACAACGCGCAGGAAGCACCGCCTGCCGTCGTGTCCGAACTTACGCTGACCGACCCCGAGGTGCGGATCGCGCTGCGCGCGGACAATCCTGATCTTTTTGACTCGCTGCTGTTGACTGGCGCTTTCGATCCACCACCAACCGAAATCGCAGCCGCGCTGCAAACCGAACTGGGCCGGTTCGACTGTTACACATCGACCGTCGATGGCGTCTGGGGGCCAGGGTCGCGCGGTGCTGTCGACCGGTTTTTTGCAAAGCAACCCGGCATCACGCCGGTATCCCTGCAGGCTGATGTGGCGCTGTTTCGACAGATCGTATCGCTGACCGGGGTTGAATGTGACCCCGTGCCTGTGGTTGCGCGCCCTGCTACACCTGCACCTCAGGCCCAATCGCAGGCCGCCGCACCAGCCACAGCACCCGCCACCGCAGATCCTGCTCCCGCACCCCGCGCGCCAGCCACTGCGCTGGGTGTGTTCCGTTAGGTTGCGAAAGGTCATGCCGTGACCTTTGACATCGATCCGCGTTTCAGCGCGTCACGCACCAAGGCCAAGACCAGACGGCGCAAACGGGTCACTGCCCGGATCGGTGGTGTTGTGGTGGTGCTGGCACTGCTGGTGCTGGGTTTCTTGTTCTGGCCTGACAACGCGCCTGTCCAACAAACCGAAATAGCGGCTGACGATGCCTTTGTGCTGATCCAGACCGACGACGACATTGCGGCAACCAGTCCACGCAGCGCCGCACCGGCAGCATTCCTCCACCTGCGCCGCGATCCGATGATCCTGCGGTTTGAAGCAGGCGCGCGTAGCCCCGCCCGCAGGCTGCCCGGACCAGAGGATTTTTTACCGACGCGGGCCGGGCTGCACACGCCCGATCGGCTGACTGTCGTGCGCGACAATCTGTTTGTCAGCGAGGCGCGCTTGATGGTCACGCTGCCTTCGTCACGCGACGATTTCGCCTTTTTTCAGTCGCAACGCAGCGCGGCCCTGGCGGAAACAGATAACCAGCAAATGGTCCCGGTCGAAGCAGGCGAGATTGTCCGCGTCGCGGATGACGGCAGTTTCGGGACGTTGATCTCGAACGATGCGGATGGTGGCGATGGCGCCGCAGGGGTTTTCGTGCAGACCCGCGTCGAAAACAACACCAGCGTGGTGCTTGCCCGACGCGAGGACATGCGCGCGCCGTTGTTCGAGGACGAAATCATCGTTCTGCGCGCCGAGCGTCGCATCGCTGACATCCTGCGCGGGGTCGGCTTCAGCGCGGAAACATCCGACCAGATCACCCAAGCCGCGATCCGCGAGATCACAGCACCAGAGGTCTTGCCGACAGGCAGCATCGTCGCTTTGCGGTTGGTGCGCGAAACAACCGGGCCTCGTTTATTGCAAATGTCGCTTTACGATGCTGACGGATATCTGGCCACACTGGCCCAGACTGGCGCGGGGCGGTTCGCGCCTGCGGCGGACCCGTGGCTGGGCCACAACCTGTTGACTCAGGCAGGACAGGTGCGCCAAAGCACGCAGGCAACGGCACAGGATATCCGATTGATCGACGCCATCTACAGCGCGGCGATCCGCAACGGTCTTTCCACCCGGCTGGTCGGGGAAATGATCGTGATCCTTTCGCAACGTTTTGATCTGGAACGGTTCGTTGCTGACGGCGACGAAATCGTCATGGTCTATGCTACTGATCCGGGCCCCGAAGGGCTGGGCGTCGGGCAGATCCTCTACATCGGGATTGAAGGCCCGTCAGGTGACATCCATTGCTATGTCACCGAAGCAGATATGATATCGGGCTTTGAATGTTTCGACTTCGACAGAACGTCTGCGGTTGCGGCTGGCGGTCGCGCCGGGCAACTTGGCGGTGGCCTGATCATTCCGGTTGAAGGCGTGCGCGTGTCTGGGTTCGGCCCCCGGCACCACCCGATCCTGCGCCAAGTCCGCAACCACAACGGGGTTGATTGGGCCGCTCCGACCGGCACGCCGATCCTTGCGGCGGCCCCCGGCACGATCAGCGTCATTGGCGATGATGCGGGCTATGGCAATGTCATCTATATCGACCATCCGGACGGTCTTCAGACCCGCTATGCTCATATGGACCGCTTTGCCGAAAACCTGGCGCGGGGAACCCAGGTCGCGGCAGGCACGCATATCGGTTACGTCGGCACGACCGGGCAATCGACTGGCCCGCATCTGCATTTCGAATTACTGGTCAATGGCACGCATGTGGACCCGATGACCTTTGGCAGCTCCGGCGCGGGCGCGGCAGTCGAAGCCTTGGTCGATCAGATCATCCGGGTTGAAAGCGCAGGTGATGCACACGCCATGAACCCACGATCCACCGCCACAGGGCTGGGTCAATTCATCGAAAGCACATGGCTGCGGATGCTGCGCGACTATCGGCCTGACCTGTTTACGACGATGAGCCGAGACCAATTGCTGGATCTGCGGTTCGATCCGTCGCTGAGCCGCGAGATGGTGACCAGCCTAGCGCGCGAGAATGAATCCTTTTTGCGCAGCAATGGTCATCAGACCACGCCGGGTCGGCTCTATCTTGCACATTTTCTTGGCCCGGCAGGCGCGAATACCGCGCTGAGCGCTGACCCTGATGCTACGGTTGCGCAGGTGATGGGGGCCGCTGTTGTGAACGCGAACCCGTTCCTGCGCGACTGGGTCGTTGCGGATTTGTTGGTCTGGGCTGACCGCAAGATGACCGGCACGGGGAGCACGACAGTCGCAGCCGCCGCATCACGCCCCGTCAGCATACCGCCAGAGATCAGCGCGTTTCGCGACGCCATCGACGGAATGCTGGCAGAGCTGTAAGGTCAGCTTCGTGTTGCAAGTGCTGCACAAATAACGGCCTTGCAGAGTTGTTTCCGCAAAGCGTCAGGTCTTCATGCCGAGATCGGCGGCTGATACAAAGCGCCCCCTGCCATCCGTTTGCAGGGGCACATAATGCTTTGATTCCCACTTATAGAGATTGGTATCCGACGACGGGTCGCGCGTGATATTCACACCGATCTGCAACCGTTCATTCAACAATTGTTCCGGTGTCGACGAAACCGAGAACATGCCAATACGCGAACGGCCAACTGGAACTAGAGCGGTCAGATCAAGTCCCTTCTGACCGGTCGCTGGATCGACAAGAGAGCCGTTCTGCACCGATGCACGTACAGTCTTTAGTTGATTTGTTCGGCGCATATTCACCAGCCCTGACCGACTGCTTTCGAAAATCAGCAGATCATCCGACCCGAAACGTTTCACTCTGAATTGTAGACCGATTTGCGTGCCATCCGCTTCCGGGATTGCGTTCACATGCAAGACGACCTTGTCGCCAGCATTCTCTACCCGCCATTCCGGTTTCAGATAGCGCCATGCTACATCCGTGCCGACCTTGGTCAGGGTTTGCCATTCGTAGAAGACACCAGCACCGACCCCGACTGCCAAGGGCGATGGCAGCAGCACAAAACTTGGCGATCCCGGTCGGATGTCAAAGTCACCCATCACGGTTTGTACGACCCGTTTGGCGCTTTCTTGTGCCGCCCAGTTGCCGGTCTTGGCCGATGCCTGCAACAATAGTTGTGATGCGGAACTATATGATCGCGTGACAGCGTCAATTTTGCCGCCAAAGGAAAGGACCCAATCGACGCCACGGGACCGGATTTCCGAAAATGCGTGCGGGCCGCTGACACCGGTCAAAAGGCAAAAGCAATGTCCCATTTCTGCCTGTGCGACAACGCCAACCCGCGTTCCGAAGACAAATGCGGGGATCGGTACTGCGCCACCATTCATGCTCCATAAATTTGTCTGATAGGCGCTCATGCCACCAACTACCGAGGCGCTGAAACCACCACCGATCGTTCCAAGCCATTTATCGCTATAGTCCATGTAAAAACCTCGTTCTGATTCACTTTGATGTCGGGTCGCGCTCAGGTGATATCGTAGCTGAAGACATCCGACACATCCGCCGCCTTCACCGTCACGCTTTTGATCACCTCGCCCGCGACCATCCGCTTGAGCACTTCGCGGGACAGGTCAGGCAGGATAGAGTTGGTGATGATGTTGTCGATCATTCGCCCGCCACTATCAGGGTCACGGCATTGCGCGATGATATGGTCGATCACCGCGTCGTCGTAGTTAAAGGTCGCCCCATGCGCCCCGGCCAGACGTTTTTCGACCGCACGCAGTTTTAGCCGGGCGATACGGCCCAGACCATCACGGGACAGCGGAAAGTAAGGGATCGTCACGATGCGCCCCAGCAAAGCCGGAGGGAAGACCTGCAACTGATCAGGCCTGATCGCGGCCTCCAGTTCGTTAAGCGGCGGGATCTTTTCGCCCTGATCGGACATATCCATGATAATGTCCGTTCCGACATTGGACGTCAGCAGGATCAGCGTGTTGCGGAAATCAATGCGGCGGCCGTTGCCGTCTTCCATCCAGCCCTTGTCGAACACCTGAAAGAACAGTTCATGCACATCGGGATGGGCCTTTTCGACTTCATCCAGCAGCACGACCGAATACGGTTTTCGCCGCACCGCTTCAGTCAGTCGCCCGCCTTCGCCGTAGCCGACATAGCCGGGGGGCGCGCCCTTCAACAGAGACACAGTATGCGCTTCCTGAAACTCCGACATGTTGATCGTGATGATATTCTGTTCGCCGCCATACAGGCTTTCCGCAAGCGCCAGCGCGGTTTCGGTCTTGCCGACACCAGACGGACCGCACAGCATGAACACCCCGATTGGCTTTTCGGGGTTGGACAGACCCGCGCGGCTGGTTTCGATTCGCTTTGCGATGGCCTGCAAGCCATGAGACTGACCGATCACACGTTCCGCCAGACTGTCAGCCAGCGTCAGCACGGCCTGCAATTCGTCCTGCACCATGCGGCCCGCTGGAATTCCCGTCCAGTCAGAGATGATTGTGGCGACAGATTGCGCATCGACATGAGCGTAAACCATCCGGTCATCTGGGTTACTGGATTCGAGTTCGGCCATCTTGGCCTGCATTTCGGTGCGCATCGTCTCTGCCCCGGTGTCGGCGTCTGCGTCAGCGGATACCTCACTTTCGGCCAGCTTGGCACGCAGCGCCAAAACCTCGTCAACCAGCGCCTTTTCGGTTGCATATTTGCCTTCAAGCGCGGCCAGACCGTCTAACAGGGCGGTCTTTTCCACCTCGGCCTCGGTGATCCGTTCCTCGTCTGGTTCACCCAGATCGCTTGTGGCGATCTTGCCCGCGATCTCGACATCCAGTGCCGCAATCTTTTCGCGGATGTCCTCGATCCGCGCCGGGGTAGAGGCTTGCGACACGGCAACGCGCGCGCAGGCCGTATCCAGAAGCGAGACCGCCTTGTCCGGCAATTGCCGCGCCGGGATATAGCGGTGTGACAGGCTGACCGCCGCGACAATCGCCTCGTCCGAGATGCGCACGCCGTGATGTGCTTCCATCGGTTCCAGCACGCCACGCAGCATGTAACAACATTGCTCGACACTCGGTTCATCCACCATCACCGGCTGAAACCGGCGGGTCAGTGCGGGGTCTTTTTCGAAATATTTCGCATATTCCGCCCAGGTCGTCGCCGCGACCGTGCGCAAGGTTCCGCGCGCCAAGGCGGGCTTGAGCAGGTTGGCCGCATCCCCTGTCCCTTGCGCGCCCCCCGCGCCGATCAGCGTATGGGCTTCATCAATAAACAGGATGATGGGAACGGGGCTCGACTGGACCTCGTCGATCACGGATTTCAGGCGTTGTTCAAACTCGCCCTTCATCGAGGCACCGGCCTGCATGGACTGGATATCCAGCGCAAATAGCCGCGTGCCCAACAATTTGGGCGGCACCTGCCCAGAGGCAAGGCGCTGCGCAAACCCTTCGACGGCGGCGGTTTTGCCGACACCGGCCTCGCCCGTCAGGATCGGGTTGTTCTGGCGGCGACGCAACAGCACGTCGATCACTTGCCGGATTTCGTCGTCGCGCCCGACCACGCGGTCGAATTTCCCGGCCTCGGCCTGCGCGGTCATATCTACGGCAAACCGAGCCAGCGCCGTACTGGCACCGGGCCCGGTCTCGCCCTCATCGTTCGGTGATGCGGACAGGCCCGTCCCGTCCATCGGGCGCATGGCGTCTTCTTCGGACCCGGCCCAAAGCGCGTGACTTTCCTGCGCAACCTGCGCGGCTGTCATCTTGTCGAACAAAAGTGAATAGCGCAGCAATTGCCGGCGCAATTGCGGATCGCTCAGTAATGCAACAAGAACATGGCCTGTGCGGATCTGCGCCTCTCCAAAAAACAGGGTCGCATAGGTCCAGGCGTGGTTGAGCGTGTCTGCCAGGTGTTCGGAGATATTCGGCGTCTCGGTTACATTCTTGTCCAGCGCGCCCATCGCCTTGTCCAGATCACGCAGCACTTGTGCGCGGTCAATCTCCAGCGCGCGCAGGGTCAACGCCACATCCGCATTCTGGTTCGACACCGCGTGGAACAGCCAATGCGACAGATCAACATACCGGTTGCGTTCGTTGCGGGCGTGCCGCATGGCCTGCAAAAAGGCGTCGTAACCTGCGCGGTTCATCTTGCCGGCGTATTTTTCAATCGTGATTTCAGTCATTGGACAAGTCTTTTGTTCAGGTGCTTGCAGCACGGGCAAAGCGGGATTCGTGTGGCGGGGCGGCAGAGCTGTTGACTTGAGGCAAAGTCTGGTTCAGCCGGTAACGCGTCACCTGCATCTGGTCCGCAGGCTTGTCCGACGCAGGCCTGATGCAGGCCATCCAGCCCAGCCGCCCGGCCTCACTCAACACAGCTGGCCGGACCTGACCTTGTGGCAGCCAAAGATTCACATCAATTTCAGTGCGCTGTCCCAGATAGCCGAACACCAATTCCGTCAGAACACGGTGTTCGTCCCCACCCGGCAAAAGCGTGTCAAACTGTGCAGCAGTCTGCACATGGACGTGCAAGGTGATCTTGTCACTGATCGACAGGACCCGCGCACCCAGATGGCAGTCGTGACCCAGCGTGGCGCACCCTTGACCAAGGCGTGACAATGACTCTGGTTCAAAATCCAGCCACATCGGCACGAATTCTTCAATCTCGATCGTGACATCAGGACCAAAATGCACGGCCAGCATCTGGCGCAGTCGCACCGGGCTTTTGACCTCACCCAGCGACAAGGCCAAAAACCGCAGACGGAACGTCGCGGGCAGGCTGTCGGGTTCGGCAAAGGCGGGCGTTCCCTGCCCGATCAGCGACAACAGCCATGCCTGAAACCGGTCATTGGTCGGGTGATCAAATTGCGTGATCGCATGCGCATCAGACCACGCCCGAAAGAACAATTCCTGAAATCGTTCGGCAAAAATATCGACAAAGGCAACGAAGGCTTCGTCACCGCTATCGAACCAGCGGTTGGTTTCTTCGGTCCAGTTAAGGGGGAAAGCACCGAAAGCGCCGAAAAACCCCATGAACTGCGCACGCAGCCGTGGAATGTTGCCGGTCTTGTCCACCCGCGCAATATCGCGGCCAGGAAAAGCCAGCGCCGGATCCTGCCCCATGCGCACCAGTGCGTCGCGTAGCCTTGCGTTGCGCCCGATCCGCGGGCGCGTTCCGGCTTCACGTTCCAACTTGCGCAAAAAGGCAAAAAGCCCGATCCCGTTCGCGGCCTGCCCCTGCGCCTCGCGCCGGTCGATCCAGCCGGTATCATCGCGGATGGGGGTGGGCTGGTTCATAACATCGGCCCCCGCCCTGACCGTGGCGGAAATTTCGCGATCACACCCCGTTGCACCGTTTTGACGATTGTCTGGGTAAAGCTGTTCACAGCCGCATATTCTGCCAGAAACCGGTCAAGCACGGCCCCCATCAAGGTGACGCTGTTGCCTTCGGTGCCGTCTTCGTCAAAGAGCAGTTCCACCTCCAACCCGCGCGCGGCGTGATACCCGTCCGCCAGTGCCACCGTGCGTGTCACGGGGCGGGTTGTCACCTTGCGCAGCGCATTGATCTGCACTTCATTGTGGATGTCCGAACTGTCAGCAAACAGGCTCAGCAATTCGCGCACCGCCGCCGCTGTGCTTTCAGGATCGTCACGTTCCAGACCAAAGCATGACAAGGACAGGTAGGACACCAGCCGCCACAAGGATTCGCCTGTTTCGCTGCGATGCAAGGCTGCGGCATCGGTATCCGCCAAACTGTCACGCGGCGGTGTCGGTCCGGCCACGCAATTCAGAACCACCGATTGGTCGTTGCTTAGAACGATATCATCCTTGCCATGCGCAATCGGCAGATATTCCGGCAAATGCCGGTTGGAACACATGCCGCGAACCTGCAACCGGTGGGCCGGATTTGTCCCCGCTGGCTCAAACAGCATGATATAAGTCTCGGTCCCGCGATACCGGTATCGCGACATCCCATGGCGGCGTTCATGGTGAGTCAGGCGTCGTGGCTTGCGGCGGATGGTGTAATAGAGCGCCGCGCGCGATCCTTCGCTCGACAAGGGTGCGCCGTATAACGGCAAAACCGGCACCTTATGTTTATGACCGGCGTAAAAGGCCCATACCTCGATGATATCGTGAAATTCGAAATGGGTGATCGGGCTGGAATTTGGCGTCACCACCAGTTCATGTTGCTTCTGGTCAATACGTACAGTGCTTGACACCTCTTCGAACAGGTTCACTGCAGGCGCGGCATGCAGCAACAGATGTTCCGGCACGAAACGCTGCGCCAAGGCGGCACTGACACTGCTGAACTCGAACACGATCTGGATTTCCGACGCCCTGACGCTGGCAAGATGCGCAGCAAGGCCGTCTATGTGCAGGCCAAGGAATTTACGCGGGAAAACGAAGTATTCGCGCAGGATCGAAAACCCCGAAAACTGTGCGACGCGGCGTTTGAACAGCCGTTCGTTGCTGTCAAACCCGATCGCCGTCACACTTGAAGGCGGCAGGCGCCGGAACACGCGGTCACCGTTATGGTCAAGCCAGCTGAGGGAAACACGTGAACGGCTGAAATGGATCTGTTCATAAAGCGCCGTCGCATCTGCCAAAGGCGCATTGAAATGCAGGGTCAGCCGATCCATCGACAAAGTGTCAAAGCCACCCTGCACTTTCCCATCAGCACCGTTTCCAAGCTTTTCCAGCGAGATCACTAACCCGGCCTTGGTACCGGCAGCGATTTCCTGACCCAAGGCCCCGACTTGCCCAGAACCGTCAAGATAGCGTGCATCCTGCAAGGCCACTGGCCAAAGCTCCAACGGTGCCGCAAGACTGAAACGGCACGACACGCGCGCATCCGCGTCCTGATAGCTTGCGTCCAGCGGTTGACCGGGTTCGGCGCGGATGCCGCTGTACAACGCATCGTTGTCAACCGGCGGTGTCGCCTGCACAAGGATGACCGACGGCGTCGGCATAAGTGCTTCGGGGAAAACCTGATCAAGAAGTTCCCGTGTGAAATCACGGAATTCTTCCTGCATTTTCAACTGCACCCGCGCGGCAAGAAATGCGCTGCCTTCCAGAAGCCCCGATACGGTGGGATCAAGATTTTCCTGCAGTAACCCGCCCAGCCTGTCTGCCAGACCGGGATGTTCGGCTGCAAACTCTGCCGCGCGTTCTTTCAGCAAAGCCAGTTCTTTATCATATGCTTCACGAAGGGCGCGTTTCACATTCGTACCGTCAGCGTCTGCATGTTGAGCCGCCCTGATCCCAAATCTACCTCTGCGTTGAAATCGACGGGGATATCGACCGGATCGCCCATGAAATCGGCATAGACCGCGACCGACAGGCGTTGATTGCGATGGGCATCGGCTTTTAAAACTTTCACGTCGATGCTGGACGGGATCAGCCGGGGTTCGTGATCGATCAATGACTGACGGATCGATTCAACGATTTCCTGACTTTCCAACTCGGCAGCGCCCATGCCGCTGAGATCGCGAAAACCATAGTTCAGAACCGATGCCGCCATATGCGGCGTGTCGTCCAAAGGCACGACCGCATCCAGGCGGATCGTATTCAAAAGCGCGGCAAGCTCTGCCTGCAAATGCGCACGCAATTGCTGCTCGTTGATGCTGTGCCGACGTTTGATCGTGTGATTTTCGGTTCTATCCGCTGTCCGCCGTGTTTCACGGCGTTCCTGCGCCGCGGCGCGGAATATCTGCAGGATCGACACTTTGACACGTTCGTCTTTGCGCCAATGTCTGCGTTTCGGTGGCTTTGCTGTGTCGGACATATCAGAACGGCCCCCACCACACCGAATGAATGCGCGCGGGTCAAACGGACCCGCGAAGAACTGTATTGCCCGGCGCAACACATGTCACGCCGGACAAAACCATCTGATTACTTGGACCAAGCCTGGTTTTCAGCAATTTCCCAACCGGTCATCGTTTCGGGGCCAGCGGCACCGGATTGATCCTGCATCGTGTATGTCACGACAAAGCGGCGGAAGTTCAGCGTCAGCGTTTCCTGAATCCGGTCCAGTCCATCCTTTGTCCCACCGGTCTGGTAAGAACTGATCATGATGTCCTCGAAATCGACTTTGAGGTAATCAACCGGCGCGTTGCCACCAGATTTGCGGACAATCAGCTGACCTTCATTGATGTGCTCGCCCGACGCGCAGCGCTTGATCAGGTCATTGGTCGACAGATCGACATATTTCGTCAGGGTGATGTCACCGACATTGACCTTGCCGCCGCCCCCGCCAGCACCTGTATGCGTCGTTCCGGACTGGGTCATACCCCAGCTCCAAGCGAGAACATCAATCCAGTCCTTGTGCCGCGCATCCTGGCATTCGCCTTTGATGTTGTTCGACAGTTTGAGGAAGCAATCAATCGCCATGGTGTTTCTCCTTTAGATATTTCGAGAACTTTATTATCTCGATTAAAAATTACTTACCTGACGGTAAGCGGGACACCAGGCTCATCCCGATATCCATCCCTTCCATCTGGAAGTGTGGTTTGAGGAAAAACTTACCCGTATAGTAACCGGGATTCAGTTCATCCTCGACGACCTCAACCTTTGCACCAGCAAGGGGCTTCTTGGCCTTCTCAGCCTCACTCGCCCCCTCAGGATTGCCGGACACATATTTGTTGATCCATGTCTGCAAATCCATTTCGAGTTGGCGGCGATCTGGGCTTTGCCCGATTTTGTCACGCACCATCACCTTCAGGTAGTGGCTGAACCGTGACACGGCAAAAATGTAAGGGATGCGCGATGACATATTGTCCGACGCCGTCGCCATATCATCAACGTACTTCTTGGGGCGGTACAAGGATTGTGCGCCAATGAAGGCTGCCTTGTCTGTGTGTTGGCGATGGATCAGACCGATCAGACCAGCTTGGGACAATTCACCTTCGCGACGATCCGTGATCGAAACTTCCGTCGGGCATTTCAGGTCTTTAGACCCGTCGCCGGTGTCGAAAACATGTGTCGGCAGGTTTGCGACCTCCCCCCCCGACGTCACGCCACGAATGCGGACGGTCCAACCATGCTCCTTGAATGCACGGTTGATGTTAGCCGCCATCGCATGGGCTGCGTTCATCCAGGCATATGTGGTACCACCGTGGCCGTCTGTTTCTTCGGTGAAATTGAATTCCGCCACCGTGGCGTTGGAATTAGGTCCATAAGGCTCCCGCGCCAGAACCCGCGGCATCGCAAGGGCCAGAAAGCGCGCGTTTTCATTGTCACGCAGACTGTTCCACTGCGCATACTCCGGCGTTTCAAAAATCTCTGACAGATCGGGCGGGACCGAGATATCGTTCCAGCTGTCCAGCCCCAGCAGTTGCGGTGCGGCACCGGATATGAACGGGGCCAGCGAGGATTCAGCAATCTTGCCCAAGGAGTTCAGCAGGTTCACATCAGGTGACGAATGATCGAAAAAGTAATCGCCGATCAACGCGCCAAAAGGTTTGCCGCCCAATGTGCCAAGGTTCTGTTCATAAACCATCGTATGCAGCGGGGACTTGTCCCATTTTGCACCGGGATAGCGGCGCATCATCGTCTGCAATTCGGATTTCGACATATTGAGCACTTTGACACGCAGGCTGGCGTCAGTTTCGGCGTTATTCAGGGTATATGCCAGCCCACGCCAGCTGGATTCGAATTTTTGAAACTCTTCATTATGAATAATCTCGTTGACCTGCGCGCTGAGCGTTTCGTCAAGCTTTGCAATGATCGCGTCAAGCGTGTCGATCACGTCTTCGGAAATCAACCCGGTGTCGGCACTGGCCTCGCGCACCAGCGCAAGCACAGCATTGTCTACTTCTTCCTTCGCACGGTCAGTGCGCGGCTTGATCTTTTGCTGCAGGATCGAGGTGAACTCGGAAAGTTCATCCAGCGCGCCGGTCTGCGCCTCTACTGCCGATTGCTGATCTTGCGACATAATAATTTATCCAATCGTCTGCGCTGGTAACGGCATTAATTGCCATCAGCATCCGTTTCAGTGTCACCTTTTGGCAGCCGTGCTGCCAGCACCGACAAAAGCTCTGGATCATTCAGCAGACGCTTGAGATCTTCCTGCGCTTTTGGTTTGGCGGCGATGTAGCGCTGCAAATTGGCCAATTGTTCACGTGCTTCCAGCAATTTGCGCAATGCAGGCACCATCCGCGCGATCGCTGCTGGTTCAAGATCATCAAGACTTTCGAATTGTAGGTTCACACCCAGCTTTTTGCCCGAGTCAGGCTCCAGCCGGTTATCGACAGCAAATGTCATGCCGGGCTTGATCGACGCCATGTAATCATCGACCGTGTCTTTGGTCACATCAGCAAAACCGCGTTCTTCCACGGCAGGTTGTTCAACGCCCGGATTATTCCCCGACAGGTCCGACATGACACCCATGACGAATGGCAATTCCACCATTTTTTCACTGTCATAAGGGTCTTGGTACTGGATCTGAACGCGCGGAGGGCGGTTGCGCTTGATGAAACCCGAACCGGAATCCGATGGCATCTGATTTCCCTTATCGTATTGTTAACGAAATCAAAGCCGAACAGCAGTGACGGGATAATTTAAGACCAACGCGCTCCGAAGGTCAAGCACTGGCTGCGGTTGTGCGCGGCTTTCTGTAGTTGTGGTGTTGATAACGTTTTCAACTCTGGCTGGCGGGGCTGCGGGGGATCAATTCATCCACCAATGACTGAAAGTCCCTGTCAAGATAGCTGCGCGCGCGTTGCAGCAGCAACGGCACAGGGCTTGATTTCTCGTGCCGCCGGAAATGGTTTTCCACGCTTTGTATGGCGGCAGCCGCAGCAGCGGCGGTTTTGATGTCTGCAACCCCATGGCGCGACACCACCGGCTTGACTGTTTCGACGCCATCGGCATCTGTCAGATTGCGCAACTGCGCAATCCCGATCTGCAGCCCCAATTGCGCGCCAAAATCAATGCGCGCCTGATTTGCCTCTGCCGGCATCAGGGTCTGCAGCGCATCAAGAAGCGTACGACCAATCAACAGACGCGCCTGAACGATCAATAGTAATGCCGCCGATGACGGTTCAGCGTGCCGGTAATAGGCTTCGCAGGCTTCCAGGATTTTGCGCGCATGGGCATGGTCATACACAGGTATCGCAGGTCTGGCGGATGCCGCAGGCATCGCTGACAGATCGGGCTCACCCTGCCCTTCGGCAGACTGGCCATCAGCGGCGTGCCGCATATCGGGCGCGACCGTTTCGGCGGTGTAACGCGGCAGGTCGGTATTGGCAGCGCAAATAGCGTCCAGAATTTCGATTGCCGTTGTGCGTATTTGGTCAAGGGCGGGCGAAAACGGGCGCGCGGCATGTGTCTGACAGGCCTTTTCGATCCGCGCGAGGGCCTTCAGGAATTGCGTCATCGCGGCATGTGCAGCGTCCACTTTTGCGCGGTAAGGCGCAAACGACAATTGCTCTGGCAAGTCGGATTCAATCTGCGCTTCGTCACTGGTCTGGGCGGACAAAGTGCCGTTCGCGATCTTCAGCTTGCGCAGCGTTACAACCGAGGACCCCACCAGACCAACCGATTGCAAAGCCTGCACCATACAGACCGGCTGGTTCAGATCGTTAATCGCCTCGCGCCGGTCAGACAGGCCACCCGCGATGGCCGGATGCACCTCGTCAGGAAAGGTGTCAAGCAGGGCGGCGATCCCTTCGACAGCCTCAACCATCGGGCCAAGCCGCCCGGCGAGCATCTCCCATTGCGCCCGTAAAGCCAGCAGCCGTATATCCCGGCTGCGAGCCAGCAAAGCATCAATGGCCGCAGCCTCGGACGTGACCGCAATGCTGGCGTGATCGAAGACCTGATCAGGTGTCCGGGTACCATCGGGCCGCTCGACCCCCGGGCGCAGAATAAAGTCGGGCAAACGGCCCAATGCGCCGAAATAATAGTCACCATATTCCGCGTCACCCGTCTCATTCAGATCCGGGCCACAAGGGTTATCGTCGCTTACCGGCACAATCAGGTGTTCTGGTTTCATCTCTTTGTCCTCAGCCAGCCGCGGGGGTCAGCGACTTTTGGTATACGATATGAACGCTACGGATCAGTCCTTGCGCTTGTTCGCTTCTGCATAGGCTTGCGCGAAAGCCGCCAGAAATGCATCCAGCATGCCGTGTTCGCCTTCATGGGCCTTTTCATCCCAACGGCGCACGTATTCGTCCCACATCTTGCCTTTCCTCGACCCTGACAAAAGATTGCCTGCCGTTTCGCTTTTGTCGATATCCTCTGGCGACAAACCGTCCAGCACCGATGCCAAGGCTGGCTGAAGCGCCGAAAAAACCCCCATCTGATGCGCCCGGAGGTCTTGCATGGCGATTTGCAACGCCTCCGGCCCGGTCATATACCCTTCACGGGCGTTCAGAAACATCGCATCCAGCGCCTGGTCGGTGTCAGGGAGAAATTTCAGCGGGTTGTTTTTGGTGGCAGCGCGCATGGTCCGCTCTCCGCCTTTGGTGAATTGCTTTACATTCGCACGGTCACGCAACATGCGCATAACCTCATCCGTGACAACGCGTATGGATTGGCCCAAGGCATGTGCAAGTTGTGCTGCATCCTGAGGTACCATCTTGCTAGGATCAAGCCCCGCCCCAGCGCAGAACGCCTTGAGGATCTCATCCGGTTGCGGCGGTTGTGGGGGCGCTTGCACAGCGGGCGGGGTCGGATGGCCGCCAGCCAGAAACGGCGATGCCCCCAACGACGGCAAAGCATGGCTGCCAGCACCGGGCTGGGGCGGTGGCCTTTGCATCTGCGGGATGTCACCAGGCTCCCCCGCCCAGGAAGGCGGATTTTGCGGACGGTCAAAGGACATAAAATCATTGCCGAAATCAACAGGCGGCTGACCCACGGGTTGGTGTCTTTGCGGCGGTGGCGGTGGTATAGGTGCCCCACCCATAAAGTCCCAAGGATCACCCTCGTCAATGTCGGGTGTTGGCGCGGGTCGCTGACCCGGATTTGCCGCAGCTGACGACAGATGGACAGCGATGACATAGGGCCCCACAAGCAACCTTTCGCCACCGCGCAGCGGCACGGCCCCCTGCAATCTGTGCAATGTTCCTTCGATAAAGGTGCCGTTGGTGGACAGATCAGTCAGGGAATATACACCATCCCTGTATCCGATATCGAAATGATGGCCGGAAACATGACGGGAAGGATCAGGCAGCACCCAATCCATCGCACGCTTGCGCCCGACACTAGCACCCCGCCCTTCCAGCGCCAGCCAAGTCGGACCACCATCTTCCAGCGCCGTGATATTTTCGATCCTAAGCGTGAGCGTCATAAGTGTAATCACCGGTCCCGTGCAACTGTGAGGCAGCTTGCCGTGAAAGCCTGCCGACCTCAATAGGGCCGGAAGAGCGGAACCGCCAGATCAATGAAACGTGCAAGCCAGACCGACCGCTTGTTCAGGTCAAGCCGCGCAAGTGACGACAGGATCGCCGTATTGATCGCCCGCGGTGTGCGATGCGCGGGTACCGGCGTCGGATCATTCGGCGCAATGCCGCCACCGGACCATCCCACAGCAAGGCCCATGTAAACGGCAGGCGACCGCACCGGCGCATAAAGCGCTGTCTGCATGATCCGGAATCGGTTCGCATCGTCAGGGTATGACGTCCAGACCGCGATCATTTCCATCACCGCACGATCCTGCGGTGAAAATGTCTCAACACTCTGCCGCAGACATTCATAGCCCCACCAGACCGCCATTTTGGGCATGGCAGCAAAAGCACTAAAGGTCACAGCCTCCTCCGGCGTGGTCGAGCCCCGCAGGCGGTAAAGAAATTCAAGCCCAGCCTCATTCTCATGCGGACGGAGTTGAGTCATCTGCGGCAAAGCCGGCATCGTGCTGTACAATTGTGACGGCGAATGAAATCGCAGACCCGTCAAAGGCGGGCGCGTCTTGTCTGCTTCCTGTTCTGACGCGGAGGCATAATGGTCGCTCGTCATGTTGGTCCTTAAAGTCCTCTACTGGTGGTGCCCACCAGTCGTTTGGTCGAAATCTGATGCTATCTTTGCCCATTTATGTGTCGGCGGCTATACATGAACTATCTCCAAGATAGTCCAACTTTTCGTCCGCACCCCCGATGGGTCAATCCAAGACGAAAATCAACACTCGGTGGGGAGAAAGCAGCCATTCATCGACCCAAGCATTCGGCGCTGGATACTCAGGAAGCTGCCTACGCCCCATTGACCTCGGCACTAGACAGCTTAACGAACGTGATATTTGTTCGTCTTGTCTGAGGATATGCTTCT
>JAFPBO010000019.1 GCA_017390475.1 Loktanella sp. | reverse complement strand
GTGCTCGGAAATCCTTAGTCTCTTTTGCCTGACCAAGAGCGATGAAGCAATTTCGTCCCTTCGCCAGTTCCTTCAGATGATGCGCAGAGTCGGGACTCAGGTCTTGCTGGACAGTGATAATTAATGGCTCGGGATCTTCGCCAAGTGAGGCCTGTAACACCGCCGCCTTTGCATCTGAGACGATAATAACGGCCTCCGCGTCGCGCGGGCCAAGAAGCCCAATGCCATCACCACCACAATTGCCCGTTGCCACGACTGCAAAAGTCGCCCCGTCAATAATGTCATACGCGATAATACCTCCCCGTTGATCGCGCTTCGCCAGCATCAGATTTCCATGAGTGTCAGCGCGGATATCGTTCGGAAACCGTCTTAGAACTACACTGAGCTGTTCTGGAAGGTCTGGCGGGCTTTGGTCGGGTGCCAGTGCCCATTCTTGCCTAAGATAGGTGTGGTCCAGATAGGCTGGCGGCCTTTCCATTGCTCCTGTGTCTTGGAAGATTTTGCGCAAAACATGACGGTATCGACGCAGGCGCATGATGTCTGGCACCAGTTTTTCGAGTTCAAGTGAGACGTCAAATCTGCTTTCGCGAATTGCCCGGGTGTCGGATTCCCATGTCATGATCTGACTGCGATGATCCTGTCGCAGAATACGACGGATTGCTTGTGCCATGATTGTCCGTCGGCCGGAGAGCCGGCTATGGATGCTCCTCGCCATCTTTGCCTGATGTGCTTCGATCTCTCGTCTTACAAGCTTCGGCTCATCACGCCGGCGACAATGTTCCAGCCGCTGTGCCTCAACAATTTTCAACGCCCCACTGAGTTCGCCGACAAGGCCGTTACCCGTGCTGATTTGCGTCAGCTGTCTTCCATGCTCACTTGTAGCGACATATGCTCCCAGACGCGCTTGCATTGCCCCAAGACCGTAGGCCGTCCCTAGATGACTGGCGGCCATCGCCCATTTTCTTCCAATGCGTGCAATCCTTGCGCCGCTTCGGCGAAGAACATAGCGAAGGCCATAATCGGCAAGTGTGGAATGAACCTCCTGCCAATGCTGTGAGAGGTTAAGACGGTGGCGGATTTCATGTATGACATTGGGCGAAATTGCGTCGCGCAGGGCTGGCAGACCCGTGCGTCTCTCGTGTCCCCGCACGGCGCGTCCATCGCGACGAATGCCGTTCTCCCGCTCTTCGACTTTCTGCGCCCAATGTTCGGCTGGTTTCGGCGCAAGATGCACATCGCCATCGATGATCGCGCAATCAAACCGTCCGCGATCCTGTGGCCATCCCATCTCGAACTCGATACGGCGACAGGCCTTTTCCATCCGCGCATAATCATGGCTCAGCGAAAGCGTGGCACCCGTGACGGGATGCACGCAACAAAAAACTGCATGCACATGTCCTATTGAACCATCAGGGTGAACACCGATAACATATTGATGTTCACTTCCGCCGAGTTCGGCAATCACACGGTGTATGCTGTCGATCATTTCCGCATCGCTGGGATTTTCAAACTCCGACCATGACAACACAAGATGTAACACCGGAGACCGCAGATAGGGGTTCAGACCCGCGGCAAAGTCCATCTGGCGTGCTGCGTTTTGCCATTCACCCGCAAGGTTTGCCGTCTCAATCGTTCTGGCCTTGACGCAGACATAAGTGATGCGTGGGCCAAAGCGGCGCGCCACTTTCGTGGCTGATGCGCGATTAGCTATCTTCTTCGCCAGCATCACTCTGGTCCTTCATGAGGTCGTGCTGCAGATCTGCGATCTGCATGCTGAGACGCACCAGCATCCTGTGATGATCCTTCACCGCTGTGTTATCATCGGTGCGGGTCAGAGCCAAAATGCTTGCCGCGATCTGACCCAGTTTTCCCACGATAATGCGGCGCTGCCGAAGGCTCGGCCCGTCATCGTTTTGCAACCGGTCACGCTGGTAGGCCGCGAGAGTTTTATACCCCTTGCGCTTCGCCGTTGCTTCGAACGTCTCCTTTTCGTCTGCAGTGACGCGCAGGTTGATCATTACGTTCAGCCTGCGCCTGTTTGAGCGCCTTTTTCCATCGCCAGAGCGTGCCATCAGATGTCATCTCAAGAATCTGATGTGGACGACAACTGGTCAAGAAGATGATCAAGTATTGCTTCTTCCTGTTGGCGATCGCGTTCTGCGTCTGCGCGAACTGGGCTCAATCCGGCCGGTGTAGATGTTGGCTGGTCTGTGGGAATTGGCGTTGCCGTCGGTGTAACATCCATCCGGCCTGCCTTTTTCTTATGCTTGGCTGATTTTCCCTGAGGCTTCGTCTTGAGCTCCCGCAGATATGACGCAAGTGTGCTGGCGTTGATATCTCCCCCATGTTTTCCGACTATTTCAGCGATGTCATGAAGGTCGTGTCCGTGCGTCAAAGCATCGCGTATCTCCACCTCTGCCTCAACCAGCATTTCGCGTGCGGAATACTCTGATTTCGGCTTTGGCTTAAGTGCTGCCAGTTCCGCGATAAGGTTTTTCAACCCCTCGGCGGTGATCTTGAATGGTTTCTTTTTCATGTCGGTTTCTCCTGAAAGAATTGTTGACCGACCCCTCTACTATGCGCATTTCGAGAAAAAACAAAACAGACTGACTGTTTATTCACAAAAATCGTAGGGCGTAATGATACTACATGCCGTCCAATTCCCAATTACACCGGTCTGGTTGCTGCCGAAGTATCTGCCCAGACGATAGCTTCTTGCCTTCTCGGGTTTTTATTCTCGCTCGCTTTGAGATTTTCGCAATTTAGCAGGGTATGTAGACGGTAAGACCGTCTCGCGCGTCCGGCTTTACCGGGATCATGGCCCTGCAGAAGGGGCGGATGTCACCCGCTGCCGAAAGGACCTTTCTATCCAGCGGCAGTGGCTGGCGTAACGCTGCCAGCCAACAGCACAACAAAATGCGTTTAGTGCCGCCGCATCACCACAACCCTGTTCGAATTGGTGCCAAGCCTGCCGTTCGTCGTGCCGTTGCAGTGCGACGCTTTTGTGAAACGGGCGTCCTGGCTTGCCCTCTGAAAGCAAAATGCTGCCCCAACAGCGACACGCGCTGCCTCCAGCGCGGAAAATACGAGATGGTGCGCGACTTTGCCCGCAGCTGCACGGCCTACGCATTCAACGAAATCGCCCAGAAACGGCGCAAGAAGGTCGAGATGCTCTTCGCGCATCTGCAGCGCATCCTGGGCCTCAACCGTCTCAGGTTGAGGGGACCGTTGGGGGTGAAAGACGAGTTTACACTCGCCGCCACCGCCCAGAACCGTAAGCGTTCCCAGGAGGGCACTGGCAGTTCAGGTTGACGGCTTGAAGTTCCATGGCAGCAGGTCGTCGATGCCGCTTTGCGGATGACCGTTTGCGATCGCTGTCAGGGTGGCCTTTAGATAGGCGAAGGGCTCGACGTCGTTGATCTTGCAGGTCTCGATCAGTGAGGCGATGCGGCCCCAGGCGATACCACCCTCGTCGTGACCGGCGAAGAGTGCGTTTTTCCGATTGAGAGTGATAGGGCGGATCAGGTTTTCGACGCGGTTGTTGTCGATCTCGACGCGGCCATCGGTCAGGAAGGTCTGCAGCCCATTCCAGTGATTATGGATGTAATTCAGTTTTTCACCCAACCGGGACTTGGCGGAGATCTTGCGGCGTTGTGCTTGCAGCCATTCGCCGAAGGCCGCGACCAGTGGAGCACTGCGGGTCTGGCGGGCCGACAGACGCTGGCCGGGGGAGATGCCACGGATATCGGCTTCGACGGCATAGATCTCGGCAATGCGGCGCAGGCCCTCGGCGGCGATCTGTGATCCGTCGCGGTCGAAGACTTCTTTGAGTTTGCGGCGCGCGTGCGCCCAGCAATGGGCCACCCGAATGGGATCGCCGCCCTTGCGGGTAGGCTTGGTCAGCCGGTTATAGCCCTGGTATCCGTCGATCTGCAGGATGCCATTAAAACCAGTGAGGAATGTTTCAGCATTCTCGCCCGCCCGACCCGGGGCATAGAAGTAGACCACACCGGGCGGATCTTCACCGCCCCATGGCCGGTCATCGCGGGCCAGCGCCCAGAGATAGCCAGTCTTTGTCTTTCCGCGTCCCGGATCCAGCACCGGGGCGGTGGTTTCGTCCATGAACAGCTTGTCGGAGCGTTTCAGGTGTTCTGCCAGCCGGTCAACAACGGGCTTGAGATGGAACGCTGCCTTGCCAACCCAATCGGCCAGCACCGCGCGGTGCAGATCAAGACCCGCCCGCGCCAGAATCTGGCTTTGGCGGTATAGTGGAAGGTGGTCCGCATATTTGCTGACCAGCACATGCGCGATGCTGGCCTCGGTCGGCAGGCCACCCATGATCAGATGCGATGGTGCTGGCGCTTGGGTCACACCGTCAGTGCAGGTCCGGCAAGCGTATTTGGGACGCACGGTGACAATCACACGCAACTGCGCCGGCACGATGTCCAGCCGCGCGCTGCGATCTTCGCCGATCTTGTGCATGACACCACAGCCACAAGGACAGATCAGGCTGTCGGGTTCAATAACCTCCTCGATGCGCGGCAATGCTGCCGGGAGATTCCCGATGGTGCGCTTAGGCGCAGGCCTGGTTGCCGTCTTGTCACCTGCCTTGGCAGCCAGATGCTCCTTCTGCACCTCGACCTCGGCCAGTGCGATCGACAGATCCTCGAACGCCAACTGCCGCTCATCCTCGGTCAGCTTTTCCGACCGTTTGCCATGCAGGGCATGGTTCAGCTCGGCGATCAGATGCTGTTGGCGTTGGGTAATATCCTGAAGCGCGGCGATCGTTTCCATCAAGGTCGCAACCACCGCACGCTGCGCGGCAGGGATGGTGGAAAGGTCAATGACAGGCGTCGCGATCATGACCTGAAGATACGATAAAACCCCAGTAGAATCACGCAAAAACATACGGATTATTCATTCTGCCGCAGCAGGTGGGCGTGTCTCCAGCGCCTTGACCTTACGCCAGTCCAGACCGGCAAACAGGGCCTCGAACTGGGCATGGTTCAGCGCCATCATCCCGTCCTTGATCGCTGGCCAGGTGAAGGTCGTATCTTCCAACCGCTTGTAGGCCATCACCAGTCCTGTGCCGTCCCAGTAGAGCAGCTTCAGCCGATCCGCCCGGCGCGAGCGGAATACAAACACCG
>JAFPBO010000004.1 GCA_017390475.1 Loktanella sp. | reverse complement strand
TCCCAACCCACACAGCACCCGATCACCAACAACGTCTGATGCAAAATCAGGGCGCAGATCAGCCGTGCGCTACTGAAACAAGAGAGGCTGCCAACAACTCATCAAGTGCCAAAACAGGGCGATCATGAATTATTGCGGTTAGCAGGGTTTTCTGTGCAAAGATAACTCTGCTAATTTTATAGCTGTTCAACCTCGAACCGAGGGCACTCGCCTACATACTCGGCCCGTCCCAATCTCCATCAAGTTGTCTGTGATCGTCAATCTGATTTGCGTCCCAATCCCCATCAGGTTGGCCTCTATCGTCAATCTCATATGCGGCCCAAGCCATACGATATTTGTCCGAGAACGCCCGTCCATCCTTGCCTTCAGCTTCGATTTGCAAATCACCAGCAGAAACGACCACCGCACTTTTGTCGCTGAAGATGACGGCTATATCTTTACTGCCGGGCCGGACAATGGCTTGCCAACCTGCCCTACCCCGCTTTGCGATACCACGGACCCGGACCAGCAGTTCACCAAGCGTCAATCGATAGGGACGTTCAGCACCGTTAAGATGAGGTCTAGCTTTTCTTCCAATGCGTCCGTTTGCGCTTGGGCCGTTTTCGCCGCAGCTTCGGTTACAGACATTTGGTCGCGGATCGCTGCGGTCAGTTCCTGAAATTGCGCCTGAAAGGTCTGCAATGTTTTCGTCAGGTCGGTCAGCAGTTCGGCCAACCGTTCCCCCAAGGTTTCCTTTTGATCGTCCGGTATCGCGAGCAGATCCAGCAGGGGGTAGAGGCCCAGCACCTTGTCCTTGGTTTCCAATAATTGCCTGAAGAGGATCTGATCTGATGGTGGCAGTTCGAGCATTTCGGGAAGCGGTGATTGTTCGTTCAAGGTGTTTCTCCATTTCTGGTTTGCG
The DNA here is from genome assembly GCA_017390475.1 of Loktanella sp. GTDB lineage: Bacteria > Pseudomonadota > Alphaproteobacteria > Rhodobacterales > Rhodobacteraceae > Yoonia. The sequence continues at coordinate 109,680 of JAFPBO010000004.1, read as the reverse complement.
AAAAATATCGATGAGTTTGCTTAACTGCAGACCGTAGCGGGCGCGCCGCAGGACTCGGCAAAACGCGAGCCGCAAAGCTACAAATCGTGGCTGCCACGCAAGGCCGATCACGCCGCCGAAGAATTCATCTCGGCCGTTGAAATACTTCAGAGACGGCGTCCCCATTCCGTTCACGGCCTCGGCAATTTGGAAGCGTCCTGGCTGCAGCTGCAGACAGGCGCCCATGCCGTCGATCGTCTCGGGCTGCTTATGGAGAAAGATGGTCTGTAGATCCTGAAACAGTTGGTGTTGGTCTGTATGCTTCAAGTTCCGCGCTGGTGTTGTCGGCTTCAGACACGGCGCAGCCTTGGGGTCGAAATAATCCGGCACAGGCAAACCCAGCATAGTGCAAAGATGCTGATGGATCTGGTCGGTCTTTCTTCTATCCAACCAAATAGTCTGTCGCCGCCCGACGAAATCCCGCAAAGAAATGACAACATGAATGTGATCGCAGCTTCCGTCTGTATGGCGCGCCGCGAACCACGGGGTCGCGTCTGGATTGAAACCATATTCTGCAAGGATGGTCTTGACGATCCGCCGCCAGAGCCTGCCGGTCGCGGCCATCCCCTTGGGCAAAGAAATGGTCACATGCATGAAACATTTATCCGCCGCAGTCGTGCCAAATGCTTTGAACCGTTTCACCAGATCCGAATAGCTGAAAAAGGGCACCGTCCCGCCTATTGGAAAGGCGTCGGGCTTGTTGAGGTATTTTATGATAATCGCTGGTTTGGAATAAAAACGGGCGTGCGGTCGCATCGGTTACCTCCACCGCAAAGCATCTGAAACAGCATCACAAGCTTTGATGATCCTGCGTGCGGCCTTCTTCGCGTCGTCGCCGTGCAGCAGATCATCGCCAGATGCAGGGTCACGTTTCAGCATGATGTCGTTCACGATCTGCCCGAGCCGCCCGATTTCACATGCGATAGAAAGCAAGTCGACACTCTCTTTCCTGAGCGCGCTGTCCCGCATATAAGCAGAAAGTGATTTATATCCCGCAGCCTTTTTAGCAGCTTCGATCTGCGACCGTTCATCGGCGGTCAGGTTCACTTTGAACTGCGTTTTGTTTGTGCTCATAGTCGTTCACCAACTTCATAGTGGATATCGAAATCAACATTAAGATTGGAAATAAAATAGTAATTACTATTTTATAGCTATTCTTCATTACGACATGATATCCACCCAATTTCTTTATTGGCATTACATGTTGTGCGATGCTCAGATAAACAAGCTACTTTTTTTGTGATCTGGAATCTCTTGTCACTTTTTTTGTGGATAACATCTGAGACGATACTGGATGATTACCATGCTTGACGAATGGCATACGCGGGATAAGCGTGGTTTGGTCCTACCTAAAAATACGTTGGTATCTATATTGTATTTCCGACGACCCAATAGTTTTTATCTAGGACGGATCGGTAAGTTTTTTGGAGTCCCCTCAGGACCTAAGCGGCTAGGCCCATACCGGCGTTTTCGGGTTATCCAGAAGCGGACGTGTTTGGAGCCAATCTTGCGACCCAAAGGGATAGGCTGGCACCTCCGCAAGTCTGGCAGCAGATCAATTGCGATTGGACCCGCATAGGCTGTTCAGTTCGCGGCAAACCAAATCAAGACCAAATCTGCGCCGTCATGTAAATTCTTTTGCAGTGAAGTATGCCGCGTCCGACGGTCCAGCGCTGGCCAGTGAAACCGGCTAAAAATCACGGACATATGGTGCCATTGAAGATCTGATTTCTTGTCGCGGCAAGTATTTGATTTGGTCGGCACGCCAAGCGGGATCAAAATCAATACCTCCGGCGACGATGACGGGCGATGCGGCTATTTTGTCGAGATGGCCTGATGTGCATCAGCCATGTTGAGCGGGCGGGAGGAGCTGCGTCGGACAAGGCCCGGCCCATCAACCCTCAGCAGGCCCCATTTCCTTCAGCCCAAAAATAGCGGGTCAACTGCCGTCTCCACACGGTCCTAAAAACTGGGATCGGATCAGCCAAACAGGAGTATAAAAATCAATCAGGGTTTTCCAGTGACGTTGTGTGGGTCAGTGACGGACTCGTCTGGTTAAAATTTTGGGCCTGGCGTCGAGCGCGCCAGAGATGGCTCCAGGGCATGTCGCGCATGTCCACCCCGATGGTGAGGATCAAAGACATGAGGGTCTGACCATTTCTGAGATGCGCCACGAGCATTTCTACAAGTCCTCTTAATTCCACTGAGCGACGCGTTTCTGAAGCTTGGTAAAAGCAAGCAGCTCTTCACAATCATGTGATCGAGGCATTGATGCTCGCATTGTGTTCACAAACTAACTTTATTGCATGTGAAAAAGTGGAAAGTAATGCGCTATTGTATACAATAAGTTCGAATAATTCGAGCTAGGCCCGGAGAAGAGTGTCACAGTGAGCAACAGATCAGACGACGACAGAGTTCGCGCAAATGCGGCGAACGAAAATTTTGCGCAGGCAATGGATGCACTGTGGCAACTAGCGGTTTCTGCTGGAGCCGATGACGGCGAGTTGTCAAGGAGTGCAAGCTCACTGGCTGAAATTTTACGGCAAAGAGCACTTCGATCGCATTCCATCAACTAATGAAAGAAAATCCATAAGCCATTAACGTCGCTTAAGGGGCTTTTCTGCAATTTCGCAGAAACAGCGATTTCATATCAGCGATATGGGGTAGTTGCTCCCAGTCGGTATGGTATGGCTGGCGCCAAAATCCTGAACAATCGTCCTGCAACTAGATTTTGAGGCGACACGCGGCAGATGGAGATGACTACGTTGCCGGAGATCCGGCCGCATATTGCCGAGCTGAATAGTGAACGCTGGTTGCTCCGGTAAACACGATGCGCTGCTTTTGGTAATCTGCCGGTCGGTTCAAACACTTTTATGACCGCGGTCATACCTTTACCAAATGGTCAAATTTGTGCTCCGCCGCCGATGGTCGTGATACCGACGGGTTCATCCCCGCGGGTGACGGAACAGCTGGCGGCGGCATTGGTGGCCGCTAGAGCGTTCGGTTCATCTCCGCGTGTGCGGAGAACAGCTCGGCATCGAGGACGCCGCTTTCGGCCAGCTCGGTTCATCCCCGCGTGTGCGGGGAACAGGGCAATTCCAGCCTTTCCCCTTCCCCCGACCCCGGTTCATCCCCGCATGTGCGAGGAACAGGATATCGTCTGCGAGGGTGACTGGTCTATCGACGGTTCATCCCCGCGTGTGCGGGGAACAGCCAGCCGTGACAGGCTTTGCAAAGGGCGGTGACGGTTCATCCCCGCGTGTGCGGGGAACAGGCCCTTTTGTGCTTCCTTCAGCGCGGCTTCAGCGGTTCATCCCCGCGTGTGCGGGGAACAGTGAGAATGTGCCTCCACTCATTGCGGCCGTTGCGGTTCATCCCCGCGTGTGCGGGGAACAGTTCGTCTGCCCAGCCGGCGAACCCGACAAAGCCGGTTCATCCCCGCGTGTGCGGGGAACAGGGCCCAACCAGCTATTCAGTTGTGATCGCGGGCGGTTCATCCCCGCGTGTGCGGGGAACAGGCCGACCATCGTCGCGAGTACCCCGATGGTGACGGTTCATCCCCGCGTGTGCGGGGAACAGAACGCTTCGCGCTTTTGGCTCACCCCAAGCATCGGTTCATCCCCGCGTGTGCGGGGAACAGTACGAATGTTACTACTGGCGAGACGCAGGAAACGGTTCATCCCCGCGTGTGCGGGGAACAGAGGTCAACGGGCGATCAGTCATTTCCGCAATCCGGTTCATCCCCGCGTGTGCGGGGAACAGCCAACGCAATCATCATCTCCCCCGACGACATTCGGTTCATCCCCGCGTGTGCGGGGAACAGCATGTCGCGGAGATGGTTGGGGGCTGGGAAAACGGTTCATCCCCGCGTGTGCGGGGAACAGCGCAGGGTCATGGCTGTCCCGGCTTCATTCACCGGTTCATCCCCGCGTGTGCGGGGAACAGTGCATCAGATCAGGTATCTTGATGACGTCAACCGGTTCATCCCCGCGTGTGCGGGGAACAGTTCGCCATCACGCAGGGTCATGGCTGTCCCGGCGGTTCATCCCCGCGTGTGCGGGGAACAGGCCCTCCGCGATTGCTTCAGCCGCGCATCGACCGGTTCATCCCCGCGTGTGCGGGGAACAGCTGGTGAAGCGGGTGGTTTCCTTACTGAAATTCGGTTCATCCCCGCGTGTGCGGGGAACAGGCCGGTATAACCGGCGGCGACTTCCTCTTTCACGGTTCATCCCCGCGTGTGCGGGGAACAGGAAATTGAACCGGTCGAAAGCGTTCCCCATTTCGGTTCATCCCCGCGTGTGCGGGGAACAGCTAGCCGCAGGAATGTGTTGCGCTGGCGCAGTCGGTTCATCCCCGCGTGTGCGGGGAACAGCACGGCGATGTTCTCAGGGCGTTGATCCTCACCGGTTCATCCCCGCGTGTGCGGGGAACAGCGATTAGCCGCGCGGGTCAAGCGATCAGTAATCGGTTCATCCCCGCGTGTGCGGGGAACAGCAGTGAACCTCGATGCGATCATTGTTAGATCGCGGTTCATCCCCGCGTGTGCGGGGAACAGCATTGATCAGTTCACGCCGGTCATTGCCAATGCGGTTCATCCCCGCGTGTGCGGGGAACAGTTTGCGGCTCGAAAATGCAAGACTGGTATGGTCGGTTCATCCCCGCGTGTGCGGGGAACAGTCTTCCATAGTCAATCAATAAAATGGACAAATCGGTTCATCCCCGCGTGTGCGGGGAACAGTTGAACTTGGCGCGCTCCGCAGCAACTATCAGCGGTTCATCCCCGCGTGTGCGGGGAACAGCGCTGCGGCGCGAACGGTAGGCATTCCCCCAACGGTTCATCCCCGCGTGTGCGGGGAACAGTCACGCTGACTTTCACAGCGGCATCAGGAAACCGGTTCATCCCCGCGTGTGCGGGGAACAGTGGCGTTCGCGGGCTGCAATGCTGTGGCGTTGCGGTTCATCCCCGCGTGTGCGGGGAACAGGGCCGAGGATCAATGGGGCTGGGGTCCAAACTGCGGTTCATCCCCGCGTGTGCAGGGAACAGACAGTCTTCAATGACTGCGGCAAGAGCAAACCCGGTTCATCCCCGCGTGTGCGGGGAACAGACCGCAGAGCAGTGCAAAGCTGTGGGGATCCGCGGTTCATCCCCGCGTGTGCGGGGAACAGATGCCGAAACCTGCAACCCCGAAGACGCAATGCGGTTCATCCCCGCGTGTGCGGGGAACAGGGCCGCTTTCCGACATCTCCCCCAAAGGCGGACGGTTCATCCCCGCGTGTGCGGGGAACAGACCTGATCGATCAAGTAAATCCCACGTCCCGCCGGTTCATCCCCGCGTGTGCGGGGAACAGTCGTTCCTTCATGACCATGACCGGTGCCAACTCGGTTCATCCCCGCGTGTGCGGGGAACAGTTCGTCCTTTCGCCTTTCCTTCGGTCTTGTCTCGGTTCATCCCCGCGTGTGCGGGGAACAGTGCCCGAGTCGAACTGGCCAATCGCATCCGGTCGGTTCATCCCCGCGTGTGCGGGGAACAGGGCGAGGCCGAGGTGATCAACACGCGCGAAGCCGGTTCATCCCCGCGTGTGCGGGGAACAGACTTCGCGGTTTACGGAGATGCCGACACAGCGCGGTTCATCCCCGCGTGTGCGGGGAACAGTCTCGGCTCTCTATAAAATAGGTCAGCCAAGTCGGTTCATCCCCGCGTGTGCGGGGAACAGTCTTCCTGTAGCCCGTTGATCTACCAAAGTTTTAACAATGTCAAAAAGCGCACCGATTTATGCGGCCGTCAAAAGAAGAGTTTAACCGCGTTTGTCGGGAAAGAAACTGACAAGCTTCAAGCCATCAAAATCAACCGGGAGTCGCCGGTTTTTGCCCGTTGTGAGAAAGTCATAACCTTGGTCGGTGGGTGCTTTCCAAACCATCACAGCATCACCCTGATCGATCCCAATAAGAACCTGCTTCCAAATCATGTCACGGGTCCGGGCGGAATATTCACCCACATAGACACCTGCTCGGAGTTCAACGAGCCAAGCCGCCAGGCGACCACGCAACCGTGGTGGCGCATTTGAGACGACAATGACCAGCACCTATCGATGCCCCGCATCGCCGCTTGGCTTTTCGTCAACGAATGCGGGCCCCACCGTATCTGTCGGCGGTTCGGGCCGACGCAGTTCGCCTGCTGACAGAACCTCTTCGATCGCTGGGATAATCCGCCCCAACAGCCCACTGCGGCGAAATGCATCCCGGCAGGCCAGACGGACGGCGCGATCAGGTGCCATATCGAGCTTGCCCTTTGCCGCCTGCCCGGCGATCCGGAACGCCTCCGGGACCACAGTCTCAAGCTTATACAGATCTGCGATGTCGTAGACGAATGACAGCGGTTTGCCGCTGTGCAGCATCCCGATCGCCGGGGCATAGCCTGCGGCCAATACTGCGGCCTCGGTCAGCCCATGCAGGCAGGCGGTTGCGGCTGACAGACAGCGGTTCGGTATGTCCCCGGCTTCCCAATCCTTGGGGTCATAGGATCGGCGTTTCCAGTCTACGCCATATTGCCTTGCGAGCAGGGCGTAGCTTTCGCGGACCCGTACGCCTTCGATACCGCGCAACTGGTCGATGGAACGGCGCAGCGGGGCATCTTCGCCAAATCGCATGGCGAACATTTTACGCACCACGCGCAAACGGGCAGCATCGTCAAGCGCGATCGATGCCTGCCACAGCAGCCGGTCAGAGCGCGCCCCACCCGGTTGGCCAGCCGAGTAGAGGCGCACGCCGCCTTCACCCACCCAGGTGATCAGCGTTCCGACCCGCGCCGCAAGGGCAATAGCTGCATGTGAAATACGCGCGCCTGGCTCTAGCATGATCCCTGCGAGCCCTCCGACAGGGATCTGTGTCCGTGTGCCATCGGAATTGACAGCAACAAAAGCCCCGTCGAGGACATCGAGTTGCGCCCTCTCGACAAAGACCAGCGAAGACCTGTCCTTCAGCGGGATCGGGCGCGGTGGCGCAAGACCGGGAAGGTTGCCCGCGCTCATCTGGCGCGGCGGATTAACATCAACCCGCAGCCAAAGGCCTTGGCCCGCCCGAAACCGCGACTCAATTGTGCAACAAAGGCAACAGGGTCGGTCACGGTCAAGGTGCCGGTTATATCGAGGATACCGAATTGCGGCTGACCTCTGCGCGGACCGCGGTAATCGGGCAAAGTCAGCGTGGTATAATCTGCTGATGATAGAGACTGCAGGTTGAAACCGGCCTTTGCACCTTGCAGGTCGAGCCAGGTTGTAGCTTCAGCCTGCGCAATCTGGGGTCTGGCGGTCGCACGTTCATCCTTGGGGATATTGTGCAGCGCGTCCATCACCACATCAACACGCCCTACCCCGCGTTTGGTTCGCGTCGCATTCGCCCGCAAGGCGAATGACACAACCTCCCCCGCGCGCAAGAACGGGGCAAAAGGTTTGATGACGAAAGGATCAAACAGGTCCATCTGCACCGGGGCACGCTCTGACAGGGTCAGAAAACTGCCATCGGCTTCTTCGCGCCACAGAAAGTCCCGGTTGCGGTCTGCACCATCGGTGAAAGCGGCCCAGATCAGTTTGTGGTGCGCATCGATACGCGCCGCCTGATCTGCGGGCGAGATGAGAGTCGCCAAAGCGCGGGCCGACGGGGTGCGGGAGATGCGCATTTGGGTAAAATACAGTGTCATCCTGCTTCCCCAACCGGTGCAATATCGACAGCCCGGCGCATCACATAGCGCGGCGCAAAGTGCCAACGATCCCGGTCCACCGGCAGATCATGCACTTCTTCGCCATAATCTGCGGATTCGATCACAACCTTAGCGCGGGCGTTGCGTCGCCACGGCGGCAGGACAAGCTGCGCGAAGGCTGCATCAGGCGTATCTGCCTGCACCAGACGGGCCCCCAATGGCGCTGAGAGCGGACAGGATTTGCGCCCGAGGTAAAGCGTGAATTGAGGTTGCGCCAAGGCCTTTTCCACAGCTTCCAGCGGTCCCCCCCAAAGGGCAACGCCGTGAAAGGCTCCGCAACGATAATCGCGTATCGTAATCGCGGTATTCGTGCGCCCGCGCGCAATCTGCAGGGCTTCGGGCCTGGAATTGGCCTTCTTGACGGCGGCACTCGGGATGGTCTCGACAGTGTGGTAGTCTCGCAAGGCAGAGCCTTCGTCAAACACTGCAACCGCCATCGAGAGCGCGTCAAGCGCCTGAAAGTCGCCACCCCGCCGGATACCCAATGCCGCGGCAAGAAGGCCCAAAACGGCCGAGCGCGCAGGCCAGACCATCGACCCGCGACGTTCATGCCCGGCCAATTCACCCATCGCACCCAGGGATGCAGTCAGGCAGAAAACAAGATAGGATTGCATCATGCCTCCTGGGTGGCGCGGACGGCAAACTGGACGATCTCATCCAACGTGCCGCCGTGACCGACATGCAGTTCGTAAGCGTTATCCCAGACCTTGCCGTAGGCCCTGTCGATGGCGTCGCGCGTCGACTTCAGGGCAACCACCGACGTCTCCAGCCATGGCTGGACCTTCACCGGATCAAAAAATGCGCCTGACAGGTCGCGCGGTGCCTGTGATCCGGATTCCGCAAGGATGTAGTGCGCGCGCGGATGATGCGCAAAAGTATTCTGCTTCCCGCGTGGGGTTGACTGAGCCAGGGCGCGCGCCAGGGCCTGCATCCCTTTCGCCGCCAGCTCCTTGTCGCCGTTGAGGTTTTCAATCAACAGATCGCAGTTGATGCAAACATATTGATAAAACACGCCCGATCCAAAGGCGGTTTCGCCCAGATGCCCAGCACCGGTTTCTTCTACTTTGTTCAGATCATCAACAGCGGAGAACCAGTCTTCTTCGGCCTGCGCGCCATGCGTCGTGATCGAATGTGCGACCTGCACCGCGGCATCGCGGTTAAAATCCGCATCATCGGCCAGCATCCGCCCGAACATTGCGATATCCACTGCACCGTCTGCACGGCGCAGCACCATCTTTTTGAGATCCTTTTCCGTAGGCAAAGCATCGCCCGCCGCAGCTTTTGCAGCAAGCTGTTCTGCCAAAGCCCATTCATCAGGTGAAATAAAAGCCAGAGTGGTGGCCACGCGGGATGCGGTATCTTTCTTAGGCGCATCCAGTTTCCCGAAAATTGCTGCCACTTTTTCAGCGGCTGTGGCGGCGTCCTTGTCTGATGCGCCACCGGCAATCAGATGCGCGACCAGTTTTTCATAGAGCCGCTTTGTGCGCACCCCCATGTTGCTTTTCAGATCCAGCGCGAAAAATGCACTTTCACGCAAGGCACGTTTGACCGATTGCGATGACATCCGCAGCCGCGGCGTGCCACCGACGACCGCCTGCTTTGGGCGTCCCTGATCGTCGCGGTTGGGGTTCGAGGGGCCATAGGTCGTAAGCAGGTGAAATTGGACGAAAGTTGTCATTGGGCGGGCTCCTTGGCCAGATCGGATGGGGCATCGGCCCCGTAATAATGAAAACACCACCGGGTTCGGGTTGCGTCATCCCATACCCAGATATCCTTGGCGAGTGCCGCGACATTGCAGCGCCGGTCAGCCATGCTGATGGCGCGGCGCAGCAAGGCATCGCGTTCGGCACCTTGCGCGCGCATCAACCTCTGGAACCGCAGGTCAGACAAGACATCAGCCCCCAATCTACTGCCCAATGTCGCAGTGTCATGTTCGCGCACGTCAGCGAGAATGCGCACCATCCGGGCGAATTTTTCAGCCTGTGATGGGCCAACCGAAAGGAGTTTTGCCAGATTTTGCACCTGCCTTTCACTCAGCGCCTCGACCGGGCCGGCCCGGCGCAACCTTGCCGCCAATGCGCGGGCCTGCGCGCTGTTGCGGTCACCAAGATGAACGCTCCACCAGCCCAGCACTGTCTTGCCGAAACTTTTGCCTTCTTCGCTCATGCCGCTTTCCCTTTTTTGACCACCGGCACATCAAGTCCGAGATGATCGAACATCTCTTTGCCCTGCTTGCCATATCCTTTGAACGCCAAAGCCAGATACTTACGCGCTTGAACGATTTGTTCGATTTTCTTTGTGTCGCGCTGTGCAAGCTGCGGCAACGCCAAGGCGTCGAACTGCGCCACCGCCTGCTTTTGCAAATCGGCCAGCCATGCGGATGCTACAACTGCGCCGGCGACCATCGCGTCGACATGGCCACGAAACGCGGGTTCTGTTGTCGCAAAAAACGCCTCTCGCTCTGCTTCGCGGGTCTCGCCAACGCGCAGCACCGGCTCCAATGCGCTACGCAGCACGCTGCCCGCAACCTCTGCTGCACGGACCAGGCCTTCCAGACGAAATTCAGTTTCCGGGTCAAGTCGCAACAAGGGCTGCGTCGACCAGATGAAATCGCGCGGCTTCATATTGTCCATGGCCCAACCGGCGACGATCACCTTTCCGCCACCGCGGGGTTCACGCAGCATCAACCCCAATTCACGCGTCCCGGTCGAGGCGGCACCCGCAACGATGCCCAGCCAGTTGCGATAGCCAAATCGACCAGCGCGTGGGTGGACAGGCAACCATTCATCGCCTTCCTTCAGGCAGTAATATGGGCTGAGAGGATGTTTCCATTGTGCATAGTTGGTGCCCCAAGGACGTTGGGTAACCCCCGTCACCACGCCGTTCTGATCAACCAGCCGCAAGCGACGCGGCATGCCAAAGAACGCTTCGACCCCAAAACTGCCCCCCTCGGGCGGAAAGGTTTCCATTCCCTTGTCAGACACCCGTGTGGGACGCATCCATGGCAGATCATCCACCTGCCCGGCCTGGCCTGTCGGCACATTGGCCCAGATCAGCGGCCAAAGACCGCGCTGCGGATCAATCAGCGTTACCAATGGACCACCACCGCGCATGGATGTGCGATTGCCGGCACCGCCTGACGGCGCGAAGGCTTGGAATGTATAAAGCGCCATTGCCGCCATCGCGGGCGCGAGGGCAGGATATCGACCACGATGCACCATCAGGTCGGCGTTATTCTTGGCCGTATTCGCACCTGCACTGTCAATGAAAAGGGAATCCACCGGGTTCGGCGTGCCCTCCAGTTTTTCCAGATCCTGCAAAAATCGCGGCCCGTCCCCCAAAAGGTCAAATGCGGCGGCGAAAGGGGCCAGACGGTCTTTCAATTGCCCAGGGTCAGGATTGCAGCGGTCGTCCCAATCCTCGATATCCTTGGGCGGGTCGGCGAGAAACAGAAGTCCGATCAGAAATTCATAGCATGCGATATTAAAATCGGGGCGCGGCCAATCCGGGCGGAGAATACCTGCCTCGGCCATTTGCCAGGGTGCAATCACCTTTCGACTGCCATCGGCACAGGTCACCGGAATCCAAGCGTCATCGATTAAATTCAGCGACATAATTACCTCGCAACCATGAAGCGAAAAGAGCATTGGAACGTGACGCTGTAAAGAAAATAAATATTGAAAGCGTTAAATGTCACTACTGAAGACTAACCCCAGCTTTTTATCGTAACGCAGGCCCGGACAGATCAACCCGTTATCAGCCACCGGGCAAATATGCTGGCTATTGCGTTTCCAATCGGGCCAATCGCGCGTGATTGCAAGGATTTCAGCGCCACTCTGATCGGGCAGCTCAAAACGTGCCAAACGCTTGCGACTGACAGAAACCTCGGACATCGCCCAACCGTCCGGCTCGTCAGCCCAGTGCTGCAGCTTGCCATCCACCAGGCGCACCAGAACAAGTATCTGCTGTTCTTCGCCCAGACGCGTCGGATAGGTCGCATCATCATTGGCACGCCCGCCCAGCCGGTAGCCGGCGTCGAACTCAACGATGTTCTGTGCTGCATGACCCCGCGCTGCGGCGTCTTTTCCTTCACTCTCCATCTCGGTCGCCTCAAGCGCCGCAGGCACCGCGCAAGCCTGCGCTCCATGCACCGCCTCGATCAGATCGCGCAGACCGGAGGGGGCAGTGATTGCACCGATCTTGAACAGATGGTCCGCCGTACGCCATTGATCGGCCAGAGCATAGACATAGGCACCACCACCCAGCACCCCCTGCAACCAACGGGCATCTGAGACAACGGCGGGATCAGGCGACAGAACATGCAGCACCGGGTCGGGCACCGGGCGACCATCGCGCGGCCGCCGGTCCATATGCCGCCACAGCCGCCCTGCCCGCTGCACCAGAGCCGCCATCGGGGCAAGATCGCTGATCATGACGTCGAAATCAAAATCCAGAGAAGATTCCAAAACCTGCGTGCCGACCAGCACCTGCCCCGCACGGCCTTTGCCATCCTTGCCAAAGCGCTGATGTGCTGCGGCCTCGATCCTTTTGCGGTCAGCCAAGGTGAACCGGGCGTGCAACAATGCGGCCTCGATCCCCGCAGCACGCAAAGCCCAGACAGCAGCGATCGCATCATCAACGGAATTGCGCACCCAGACACAGGCTGCACCGCTTGCACTGGCACCTGCGATGATATTCACCGCAGCATCCGCATTGGACAACCGCCGCACCTGCACCGTTCCTTTTGGACCGGTCTCCTGCGGCAGGTTAGTGATTGCCGCCCCGCCAGCAATTGTCAGAGCCGGATAGGCTGCGCTGAGGGCCGCACCCTCATAGACAGCCATTAACTGCGCGCGTTGTGCCAACGGCAAAGTTGCCGTCAACAAGATCGCCGATCCACCTGTGGCGCGGTGCATCTGCAGAAGTGCCTTCAGTTCAGCCCCGATGTAAGGCTCGCCCAGTTCGTGAACCTCATCCACAATCAAGATTTTCGACGACAGTCCAAAGTATCGCAGAGTCTGGAACTTGACCGGCAAGACCGCCATCAATGCCTGATCAATCGTGCCGACCCCCACATCTGCCAATAGCGACCGCCTGCGACTATCGGACAGCCAATCCGTGCAAGTCACATCATCGGGACTATCTGCGCGGCGATAGAGGATATCCCGATAGGCGACTGACAACCCGGCGCGTCCATGGGCAAGCGTTACCCGCGGCGCATCGAATATGGTGCCGACAATGCGCGATGCCCGCGCAAACATGGCATCCGCCGTCGCCATTGTCGGCAAGGCAAAAAACAAACCGCGTCCCTTGCCAGCCGCTAGCATCCGCTGCGCCAGCAGCAATGCGGCCTCGGTTTTGCCCGCCCCGGTTTCATCCTCGATAATCGCCAGCATTGGCCCATCCGGCAGCGCGATATCACTGCTGGCTTGCTGCATCGCGCGTAATTTGAAGTCAAACAGGTCTGTCTGTCGCAGGCGACTACCGCCCAAGCCGGCTTCATCGACGGCACGTGCAGCGTTCGTCCTGGCCTGCGCCAGATAGTCGGCAAGCGACATCGGTGACGGCGTTGCCGCAAACCAATCCGTATTCGACCCGAGCCAATCAGCCGTCGTGCAGAGGCCTGACAACCACCAGCTCATCCTTTGCGCTTCTTCAAGACAGATACCGTCAAGAGATGCAGCAGGCCAGAGTGCTTCAAAAGCCTCAATCACTGCACACGATGCTGCAACGCCTTTGCCGGCCTTTTTCAGTGCATCTGCGGGGGCATAGCCCTGCGTCAATTGCAGATGCGGGGGACGCCCGTGATGACCTGCCACTGCCGCATAGAAAATCGCACGCCTGCGTGGTTTGGACCCCAGAATTGTAAAAAGCAGATCATCATGCTTGTGCAACAAGACCTCTGTCACCTCCCAGTGACGGTAAGGGCCACCTGCCGCTTCCTGACGCAACATGCGACGAAAAGCTTCATTAATCTTGCCAAGATCGTGCAATGCAATCAGAAAAACCAGCGCATCGCGCAATGGCCTTGGCAAACCGAACGGTATGATCAGTTTCTCAGCGACCGCCGCTACGTCAAGCATATGATAAACAGCAGGATGTTCGTGGCCATCGACCCCAGCTGCGCTTTTGCCGGGCCACTGCAGAAGCTCACTAAGGTTAATATTCTGACAGACCACAGACTTTTCCTCCGGACCTCATCAGGTTCCGCCTCGTAGAGTTACACATCAAGCTGACTAACGTAACAGGGAAACACCGCACCGTTGGGCTACAATACAGGTTATCTGACGGTGAGCTGCCATCGTTTATCATTACCGGGATGATTGAAAAATGAAGTAAGAAGTTTACTTGGCCCCATGAAAGATTGACGCACCATGAGCGAATAGAATGGTTCGTAAAGTCGTAGATCGACCGCCCCAAGCGAGTTGATATGGGTAAACAGGCACGTAAACAGACACGAAAAATTTGCTACACAAAATGCTACACTTAAATGAAAGACAGGATAGTTAAATATTTGTAATATATTAATAAATTCTGATGGACGCTTTAAATTGACGGACACCTCCTCCGCCAATTGCCCCCGCGAAAGCGTTCTCCCAATCCGGCTGCGGCCGGATTTTTCCGTTGTTTTCGAGGGTTAAGCGGGCGGGTCTGAGGTGAATTTTCGACAAGTACTTGATAAAAAAGCGGTTTATCGGGCTCCTGCCGAAGCTTCGATTTCAGGGGCACATCCCCGGAAGGAACAGAGGTCGAACAACACTTCGGGATTGTTGTCGCCGATTTGGCAGCAGTTCTTCCTGCCCGGCGCGGCTTCTTCTGACGAGGACAGCGGGTCCATGATAGCTTTGGTACGCGGCGACGCTCCATGATGGATCGCAACCGACTGAGAAATCGAGGGTCCTCGACCTTCGACGGGGAGACGTTCTGCTGACACGGCACGCGTGCCTCAATCCATGCTTTGCGCCTGGGCGGCGCCGGCCATGACAGTTGCGATGGCGGTCGTGGTCAATATGGTGAAGAGCGCCTGTCTGTCCTGTCCTGTGTCTGAAGGTCGCGCGCGTTGGCCTGCCCGGCTCTATCCGTCTCTGCGAGCCGGTCCAGCAGACCCTCGACCGAGATATCAGCGCAGGCCATGTCGTCGCAGGCCCGCTGCAAGAGTTCGCATCGGCAGATGTCGCCCGTTTCCCGTCTCTTGTCGGTCATCCTGAATCCCTGGGTGAGTCGGTTGCGCCAAGATAATAACTGACTTGATTAGTCAGATTGAGCAATACCTGAGTGTTAAAGTCAGAATTTTACACGACTCCCGCTGGGTGAGCCGCAATGGACAACTGCCCTAGTATTTTAAGGAAATTTCATGGAACGGTTTGGCTATTGGGGCTTTAACAGTTAAACACAACCCTGACATGCACAAGAACTGCCGGAATGAGGGACAGACATATGGAAACCTTGGCAAAACGGCTGGGCCTGCGGGTCGATCCGACGATCTTTTTCTTTTCAGCGGGACTCAGCCTGATTTTCGTTCTTGCGCTGGTGATCGCGCCGGGGCCGATCGGCGGTGTTTTTGCAACTGGCCGGGCGTGGATCGTGACCAACCTTGGCTGGTTCTTCATTCTCGGCGTCAATATCTGGCTGGGCTTTCTGATCTATGCCGCAACATCGCGGCACGGCCACATCAGACTGGGCCCAAAGAATTCACGTCCCGAATATACCAACACGTCCTGGTTCACGATGCTTTTTGCCGGTGGTATCGGCACGGTCCTGATGTTCTGGGGCGTGGCCGAACCGATCAGCCATTATCAATCCCCGCCCCTGCCCGGCGTCGCACCGTTTTCCTTTGAAGCAGCGCAGGATGCGATCTCGATTTCGCTGTATCATCTGGCGCTGCACACCTGGACGATCTTTGCACTGCCGGGGCTGGCCTTTGCCTATTTTATCAACCGCTATGACCTGCCGGTACGGGTCAGTTCAGTGTTCTATCCGCTGCTGCGTGAACGGATCTATGGTCCTGTCGGCAAGGTCATCGACATCGCCGCGATCCTTGGCACTTTGTTCGGCGTTGCCGTCTCGCTGGGTCTGGGGTCGTCACAGGTGGCGGCGGGGCTGTCAGCCCTGTTCGGCTGGAATGACGACACCGGGCTACGGCTGGCCATTCTGGGCGCGCTGACCATTGTCGCGGTGATATCCATCGTCGCGGGGCTGGATAAAGGCGTCAAAGTCCTGTCCAACATCAATATCGGCATGGCGGTCGGCCTGATGATATTTGTACTGGTGACGGGGTCGACGCTGTTCCTGCTGCGCGGCATCGTCGAGACCTTTGGCCTGTACCTGTCAAACCTGCCCCGGCTGGCGTTCTGGAATGACATGCTGCACGGCAGCGATATGGGGACCGGCACCTGGGGCTGGCAGGGTGACTGGACAGTGTTCTATTGGGCCTGGACCGTCACATGGTCGCCCTTCATCGGCCTGTTTGTCGCACGTATTTCGCGGGGCCGCACGATCCGTGAATTTGTCTTTGGCGTGTTGCTGGCGCCGTCGCTGTTTACTGTGATCTGGTTTGCCGTCTTCGGCTGGCAGGCCATGGCGCTGGACGGTCTGGGCGACAGCGCCCGCGCCGCGATGGGCACATCTGCCGGGGCGATCAGTGCGGCGGTCAGCGAGTCCGTGCCGCTGGCGATGTTCGCGTTTTTCGCCGAACTCCCCTGGGCCCCGATCATGCAGGGGATCGCCGTGCTTGTCGTCGCGATCTTTTTCGCCACCTCGTCGGATTCGGCATCGCTGGTTGTCGACATGCTGTGTTCCGGCACGGCAGAACCGGGCCCGGTGCGCCAGCGCGTGTTCTGGGGCATGGCCGAAGGGCTGATTGCCGCGACCCTGATCCTGCTGGCGGGCGAGGCCGGGCTTGTGGCGCTGCAACAGGTGATCACGGTGGTCGGGCTGCCGATCTTTGTGATGGTCTTCATGATGATCCCCGCCTTGATCCGGGGGTTTGCCGCAGAAGATATCGACCATATCACCATCGGCAAACGCCCGGTGCTCAGCGATTTTGGCGATCAAAGCGATGATGCGCCGGCTGCGGTGTCGTCGCCGGATCGCTGAAGGCCGCCTGTAAGAGCAGCAGGGGCCGGTGTCACGGCCCCTGCGCAGGTGTGGTTTGACAGGCCTGACCGGCGGCTTCAGGGCCGCAGCATCACCTTGCCCGCGCGGCCCGGCGTCAGGCTGGCCACCATCGCATCCGTGACCTGATCGAAAGCAAAGCTGCCGCCGGTATCCAGTGCCAGCTTGCCCTGTGCGGCCAGTGTGACCAGTTCGGTGATCAGCTGCCGCCGCTTGTCGCTGGCCATTTCAGCGCTGACCCGCGAGCCCCAGAACCCTTTGATCGTGATTTGCTTGAGGATCAGCGCGCCGGATGACAGTGGCATCGGTGCGCCGGTTGCTGTCCCGAACACCATCAGTTCACCATCCGGTGCCAGCAGATCAATCAGATCGGCCGAAATCGCGCCACCGACAGAGTCAATCGCCGAGATCGCGCGGCCTTTGCCGATGATTTCCCGCGCCTCGTCTTTCCAGTTCTCGGTCGCGGTGGACAGCACGTTGGTCATGCCTGCCTGCCGCAGTTCAGTGGCGGCCTCTTCACGGCGGACAAGGTTCAGCAGATCGATACCACGGGCCGCAGCCAGCACTGTCATCACCCGCCCGACTGCGCCATTGGCTGCGGTCTGGATTACCCAGTCACCTTTGTCGGCCTTCAGCATATCCAGCATCGAGATCGCCGAGAACGGCATCGAGATCAACTGCGCACCCATCGCATCTGAAATCTGTTCCGGCAGCGGCAGAACCCCGGCGGCAGGCGCGATGAAATACTCGGCCCAAGTGCCGTGAACACCGGCAACAGCAACCCGCTGGCCCATCAATGCCGCATCAACACCTGCGCCGACCGCAGTGACAATGCCCGCCGCCTCTGACCCGCCGACAGCGCCGGGCAGTTCTGGCTTGTAGCCATATTGGCCGCGCACCGTCCAGATATCGTGGTTGTGGATCGGCGACAGGATCGTCTGCACCTGCACCTCGCCCGCGCCTGGCTCTGGCAAGGCAATATCGCGGGTTTCAAGGACGTCTTTCGGTTCGCCAAAAACGTCATGTACGATGGCTTTCATTGTCTTTCTCCGTCTTCTGCGCCCGCAATCAGGCGCGATTTCGTGTCCTCCAATGCCCGTTGCAGTGGAGTTTCGTCTTGCGATAATTTCGACAGGATCGCGGCCCCCAGCCATTGCGCGTAAAGCGCCTGCGCCGCAGCCTCTGGGTCGGCCTGTGGCCGCAGCGACCCGTCAGCCGCACCCTGCCGCAGCAATTGTGCCAGTTCTGCCGTCAACATCTTGACCCCGTCGTCCAGCACGCGGCGCATCGCGTCGGACAGATCAGCCACTTCCGCGCCCAGTTTGACCACCAGACAGGTGCTGACCAGCCCGGCCTGCCGTTCCTGGTTCATCCAGGCATCGCAAAAGGCGATCAACCTGTCCGCCGCGCTGCCCGGCTGCGCCAAAAGAGCGTCAAGCCGCTCTTTGTATTCGGCGACATAACTTTCCAGCATGGCTTCGCCGAATGCCTCTTTTGACGCAAAGTAGTAGTAGAACGATCCTTTCGGCACGCCGCATTCCTTGAGAAGCATCGAAAGGCCGACACCGCCGAACCCCTTGGTCGTCACCAATCTGCGACCGGTCGAAAGGATCGTCTGGCGGGTTTGATCTGATTTGCTTTGCTGTGTCATACAGGCCATATAGGAACCAGTAGACCGGTCGTCTAGTGGACATGCGAAAAACTTTGGCATATCCTCCGCCCCATATGATGGCCCGACCCCCATGGAGAAATGTGATGTCCATCCCCCTGATCAAAAGCACCGAACCGACACCTGACAGCGGGTACCCGAATGCATTCGCCCCCTCGCCGCTGTCATTGCGATTGTTCACCGTCGCCAAGACTGATCTGCGCGGCAGCGACTATCCCGCACCCTATCAGGGCGGGCGCTGGAAAATTCTGGTCGTCGGATCGGATCAGCAATATCTGGAAATGGCCAATGGCACGTATTTTTCGACCGGTAACCATCCGGTCGAAACGCTGGTCCCGATGTATCATATGGAAAAGGCGGGCTTTGGTTTCGACATTGCCACCCTGTCCGGCACTGCCGTAAAATTCGAACATTGGGCGATGCCCGCAAAAGATGCTTCGATCAAAGCCTTTTACAAAAGCCATCTAGATCACTTTGAACAGCCGCTGACATTGTCGCAGGTGGTCGCCGACAGGCTTGGCCCGGACAGTGATTATATCGGCGTCTTCATTCCGGGCGGACATGGGGCGCTGATGGATTTGCCCGACAGCCAGGCGATGCGGGCGGTGCTGACATGGGCTGCGGCACAGGATAAATTCGTGATCTCGCTCTGCCACGGACCGGCGGCCTTTCTTGCCTTGGGCGATACCAATCCATTCCGTGGTAAAAGGATCACCGCCTTTTCCGATTTCGTGGACGCCCATACGCCGCGGATCGGCTATATGCCGGGCAAACTGACGTGGAAATTCGGCGAACGGCTGACCGCGCAGGGGTTCAGGATCACCAACAGATTGGTCACCGGTGCCACTTGCATGGATGGCAAACTGCTGACCGGTGACAGCCCTCTGGCAAGCAGCGCATTGGGGCAGATGGCGGGGCGGGAATTGTTAAAAGCGGTGCAGAGCTAGGTCGGAAAGCGAGCCCGGTCAGCCGGGCCGCCGCATCCGGGCTGCGCGGATCGCTGTTTCCTCTTGCGGGAACCAATGCCTTGTCCGGTTGGCAAACCAGACCAAGGACAGCATCACCGGCACCTCGACCAGCACGCCGACGACAGTGACAAGCGCCGCGATGGAATTCAAACCGAACAGCCCGATGGCCACCGCAACCGCCAGTTCAAAGAAATTCGACGTGCCGATCAGCGCGCAGGGGGCCGCCACATTATGCGGCACCCGCCACGCCTTGGCCGCCCAATAGGCGACGGCAAACATGCCGTAGGATTGGATCAACAGCGGAACCGCGATCATCACAATGACCAGCGGCTGCGCCAGGATCACTTCGCCCTGAAAGCCGAACAACAGCACGACAGTTGCCAGCAGGCCAATGATCGACAATGGCTTGACCCGCGCGGTAAACGCGGCGACCGCCGCCTCTGCCTGCGCGGGACCTGCGGCGCGGCGGGTCATCAGCAGCCGTGTCAGAATGCCTGCTCCCAGCGGGACCACGACATAAAGGCCGACCGACAACAGCAGCGTCATCCATGGCACAATGATATCTGTAACACCCAGCAGCAAGGCCACGATCGGTGCATAGGCAAAGACCATGATCACATCATTCAGCGACACCTGCGCCAGCGTATAATTGGGGTCACCCCTCGTCAGTTGTGACCAGACAAAGACCATCGCCGTACAAGGTGCCGCCCCCAGCAGGATCAGACCTGCAATATATTGGCCACTGGTGCCGGGCGCTATGAAGGGTGCAAACAGCCACTCAAAGAACAAGACGCCCAAAGCCGCCATAGTGAATGGCTTGATCAGCCAGTTCACCGCCAGCGTGATGATCATGCCCTTGGGCCGTTCATGCACACGCCCGAGGCTGGAAAAATCGACCGCGACCATCATTGGATAGACCATGAACCAGATCAGGATCGCGATGACGAAATTCACCGCACCATATTCCAGCGAGGCCAGAAAGTTTACCAGCCCCGGCGCGACCTGACCCAGCGCCAGACCTGCGACCAGTGCCAGCGCAACCCAGAGCGAAAGATAGCGTTCAAATGCTGACATGGGTGATATCGTCCTTATGGTCTGTGGAATTAGCGTGACGGTCCGGCGTGCGGGTCACTGGGGGCGGCAAGTGCTATCGCTCTCTGGCGGGCGCGCTTCAATCGCCGCGATCATGTCGCGCAAGGGGGACAGCGCAGCCGGGTCCAGCGCATAGCAGATCCGTGGGTGATCAATCGTGCCGCGCACGACGCCCGCGTCTTTCAGGATGCGCAGATGTTCGGACACGGTCGATTGCGCCAACCCCACCTGATCGACAATATCACCACCGATGCAACCCGGTCTGGACAGCAGAAAGCTGATGATCCGGACCCGCACCGGATGCGCAAAGGCTTTGGCAACGGCAGAGATCTGGTCGGCCGGCGGCGGTGACGACACGGCTTCTGTCTTGCGGTCCAGCATGGTTGACACATCCTTTATCGTCGATAGGCGATGAATATGCATCGTCAGGTAACGATATCAGCGGCCATTGGCAAGCACAGCGACGCAGAGGGAGGGAGCGATGGCAGCAACGCTGCGTCCAGCTGGACCAAGGGCGTCCATCGTTCTGGTCTTGAAATGAGGCCGGAGCCGAGCCCGCGCAATCACGTCACCGTGCATCAGCTTCACGGTCATAGCCATTCTCAGTGCCCCGAAATGTGTCCTTCGGGAAGAGCTAACGGCCTTGTATCGTTGAAAAAAGAATGATCATAGAGTGATCTGGTGCCCCCACACGGACTCGAACCGCGGACCTACTGATTACAAATCAGTTGCTCTACCAGCTGAGCTATAGGGGCACTGGTGCCGGGCAAATTGCCTCGGTTGCGGGCGTATAGCAGGCGGAAATGTGGTCTGGCAATGCCGATCTGATGGAAATCGTGCAAATATTTTTCTGCCAGGCTTACCGGTTCGCCCGCGCCAGCAAAGCCACGGCCACCATACCGACCAGCGTGATCATCAGCGCGGCT
The DNA here is from genome assembly GCA_017390475.1 of Loktanella sp. GTDB lineage: Bacteria > Pseudomonadota > Alphaproteobacteria > Rhodobacterales > Rhodobacteraceae > Yoonia. Next base: position 88,115 of record JAFPBO010000004.1, on the reverse strand, counting down.
GGTGCCGCCTCTGACAGATTTTCGAGCGAGGCTTTGGCATGGACCCGCGTTGCCAGTGTTTCATAGTTGAAGGGCCGCAGCAGCAAGGTTGCAGGCAATTCCTTGACGATATCGACAAACACCAGCAGCAGGGCCGATCCCATCGAGGCGCGCACCAGGGGCAGATGCACCGCGCGCAGGGTGCCGCCGGCACTGCGCCCCAGCGACCGCGCCGCCATCGGCAGGCTGGGTGGCACCCGGCCAAGGGCAGCATCGGCAGTCCCTTGCGCAATTGCAAAGAAACGGACCACATAGGCCAGCACCAAAGCCGCCGCAGATCCGGTGAAAATCAGCCCGGGATCGGCAAAGCCCATAGCGACGATCGCATCGGCCAGTCGGTTGTCAAAGGCCGCCAGCGGCACCAGAATGCCCAGTCCCAGCACCGCCCCCGGCGCGGCATAGCCGATGGCGGTCACCGGCATCAGCAGCCGTGGCAGATCGCGGCGCGACAAGCGCACGCCGTAAACCATGAACACACCGCCCAGCACCGTCAGCACTGCCGCAATCCCGCCCACTGTGATCGTATGTGTGACCGCGCGCCGCAGGCCCGGGGCCAACCACATGCCCGCATCGAAAGCATGGCTCAGGATCACGGTGACCGGCAGGACAAAGCCGAACAGCACCGGCAACAGACAGAGCGCTGTCGCGGTCCAGGCTTTCCAGCCGGACAATGCCTCTGGCGCGACAGGGCGGGTGCCGCGGGCCGAGCCGAAGACCCGGATTTTGCGGCGGCTCAACTTTTCGGCCAGCACCAGAAGGACAATGACGCTGAGCATGGTGGTCGCCAATTGCGCGGCACCACCCAGATTGCCCCCCTGCAGCCAGACTGAAAAGATACCCGTCGTCAGGGTCTGCACCGCGAAATAATCGACGGTGCCGAAATCATTCACGGTTTCCATCATCACGATGGCCACCGCCGCCGCAATCGCCGGGCGCGCCAGCGGCAGACCGACGCGAAAGAACCGGCCCCAAGCCCCTGCCCCCAAGGCGCGGGCCACTTCAAAGGCAGAGCCGGATTGTTCGCGAAACGCGGCGCGCGCGAGGATGTAGACATAGGGATAAAGTGCAGCCGTCAGCACCAGGATCGCCGCTTGCCGGGTCCGAATCGCGGGAAACCAGTAATCGCGCGAGGATTGCCAGCCAAAGGTGTCGCGCAGGGCGGTCTGTACAGGACCGGCATATTCCAGAAAATCCACCAGCGCATAGGCCCCGACATAGGCTGGCACAGCCAACGGCATCAGCAAGGCCCATTGCAGCAGGCGGCGTCCGGGGAATCGGTACATCACCACCAGCCAGGCCGCGCCTGTCCCCACCACAGCCGAAAGCGCGCCGACACAAAGCATCAGCACTGCCGTATTCGTCAGATAGCGCGGCAAAGTGGTGCGCAGCAGATGTGGCCAGATATTCTCGGTCGGGGTCAGTGCAAACCAGACCACCGCCACAATCGGCACCAGCACCATGACAGCGATCAGAAATGCCCCGACCGACCATGGATCAATCCGGCGGCGCTGCAATTTCCCTGTGTAAATCTGACGGATTTGATCGGACATCCCGCTGACTTAAGCGAAACGGGTTTCACTGTCCAGAATGCCCGCTATGCTGTAATGCAGCAAAAACGCGAGGATGTTTCATGCAGATTGCCTTTCATATCGGCGCAAATTGCACCGACGAGGATCGTTTGCTTAAATCCGTGCTGAAGAATGCCGATGTCCTTTTGCAGCAAGGGATCGGCGTGCCCGGCCCCGGCAAATACCGCAGCCTGATCCGCGAGGCGATCCAGCGCATTATCGGCACTCAACCGGACCCGGACAGCGGCGACATCCTGCTGGCGGCGATCACGGAAACCGACAATCTGCGGCGTTTGGTCCTGAGCAATGACAATTTCATCAGTGTGCCGGCCCGGATTTTCGACCATGACATGTTTTATCCGCAGGCCGAAACCAAGGTCCGCGCCCTGCACCGCCTGTTTCCCGATGAAGAAATCGCCTTGTTCTACGGGATCAGGAACCCGGCCAGTTTTCTGCAGGAAACCGTGCAAAGGGTCAAACCCGGCAGCCTGGATGCCTATCTGGGCGCGCTGGCACCCGAAGACCTGCGCTGGTCCGATGTTCTGCGCCGGATCAAGAAGGCCGCACCGGATACGCCGCTGACCGTGTGGTGTAATGAGGATACGCCGCTGCTGTGGGATCAGCTGATCCGCCGCCTGTCGGGTGCCGATCCGCAGACCACGATCGCAGGCGGTCTGGATCTTCTGGCCCGCATCCTGACCCCGGCCGGGCTGGCGGCTGTATCTGAACAAATCGCCCGGCACCCGGACGCCAGCGATGCCGACCGTCACGCCCTCATCGCCGAGATATGGACCGGTCATGCGATCCCCGACGCGGTCGAGGATGAGATCGAGATCGCCGAACTTGACGCCGATCTGGTCGATCATCTGACCCGGCTTTATGCGCAGGACCTGGAGGTGATTGCCAGTATGGACGGCGTCGAACTGCTATTGCCGTTCACCTAGCGCGCAGCAACCGGCAGCGTGTTTCAGGACATGCCAAGCGCTGCCATATACAGATCCATCACTGCTTCTTCTTCGGCCAGATCATTGGCGTCGCGTTTGCGGATAGCAATGATCTTGCGCAGCACCTTGGTGTCGTAACCGCGGCCCTTCGCCTCGGCCATGACCTCTTTCTGGGCATCGGCGATGTCTTTCTTTTCCGCCTCCAGCCGCTCATAACGTTCGATGAACTGGCGCAGCTCTTCGGCGGCGACGGATGATGTGGTCTCGGTGATTGAATCGTTCATGGCGCTCTCCTGGCGGGGTTGGGGTTTGTTAGCTGTTGGTCTGGTGACCCGCAACCCTTGCAGCGCGCGACTGGCCGCGCTAGGGCAGGCAAAACAGCGGAGAACGGCATGGACATCATTGTTGCAATCGGGGCGGGCCTGTCGGTGGTCGGCCTGGCGGGGATCGTTTACAGCATTGTGATCGTGGTGAAAGCCAAACGCGCCAATCTGTCGGACGAAGACATGCGCGCCAGAATGGCAAAGGTGCTGCCGATCAATCTGGGGGCGCTGTTCATCTCGGTCATCGGGTTGATGACCGTCGCATTGGGCCTGATGCTGGGTTAAGGCCCGTCGTCGATCACCTGCAAGGCAAGCCCGGCCAGCGCGGGCACGGCCTGCCCATAGGCCCGCGCCAATGTCGGGTTGGATGCATTACCACTGTCGGCGCGTGCAGCGACCCCCGCAAGGATCGCGGCCAAACGAAAAAACGCAAATACCAGATAGAATGGCCAATTGTCGATGCCGGGCAGATTGCGCCGGGCGCAATAGGCCGCCACGTAATCCTGTTCAGACGGCAGCCCGATAGCTGCGCGGTCGACCCCGCCCAGCCCGCGCATTTTGCCGTCATTGGGCAGGCGCCATTGCATGCATTGATAGGCCAGATCGGCCATCGGATGTCCCAGGGTCGATAATTCCCAATCCAGCACACCGCTGATCACCGGCATATCGGGTGCGAAAATCATGTTGTCGAGCCGCCAGTCGCCATGCACCAGCGCGACCTGCCCGTCATCGGCGGGCATGTTCTGGTCCAGCCAGCGCATGATCTCCGCCATATCTGCCGAAGGTTCGGTCACGCTGGCAAGATATTGCCGCCCCCATCGATCCAGCTGGCGGGCAAAGTAATTGCCGGGCTTGCCGAAATCCGACAGGCCGATTTTTGCCACATCGACGTCATGCAAGGCGGCAAGGGCTGCGTTCATCGCGTCATAGATCGCACCGCGTTCGCCCTGCCCCAGTTCGGGCAAGGCCGGGTCCCAAAAAATCCGCCCCGGCAGATAATCCATGACGAAAAACGCGCGCCCGCTGGGGGATGCAGCGGCATCGGCCAGATGCAGCACCGGTGGCACCGGCACCGCCGTATCCGACAGTGCGCGCATGACGCGGAATTCACGATCGACCGCATGCGCCGACGGCAACAGATCACCGGGCGGTTTGCTACGCAGCACATAGCGTCCGCTGGCGGCAGTGATCAGATAGGTCGGGTTGGACTGACCCGTGCCGAATTTGCTGACCTCTTGCGCATCCGCAAATCCCGGCACCGTCGCCGACAGATAGCCGTCAAGCGTGGCAAGTGTCATTCCCAGATCTTTGGCGGCGTCCTCCATCCCGGTATTACGCCCATGTGACGCCAAGTTGCGCAACCCTTTGATTGACACTGCGCCCGCCCGGTGCACGATGACGTTGGGGAGGATCACCATGGATCTGGGACAAACCGAACGGCTGCGGCCGGTGCTTGCCGCCGTCAAGGCGATGATCAGCGACGAGATCGCGCCGCTTGATGCGGAATTTCTAGCCGAGGTTGATATCGGGGATCGTTGGCAATTCACCCCGCGCCAGACTGAAATCCTCGAAGGATTGAAGGCCAAGGCCCGCGACCGTGGTCTGTGGAACTTCTGGGACACGTTCCGGGATGGTCCCAGCCTGAATACCGTCGAATATGCCTATCTGGCCGAGGAGATGGGCAAAAGCCATCTGGCGGCTGAAGTGTTCAACTGCAACGCCCCCGATACCGGGAATATGGAGGTGTTCGCCCGCTACGGCACCGATGCCATGAAAGAGCGTTGGCTGAAACCGCTGATGGCGGGGGATATCCGGTCGGCCTATCTGATGACCGAACCTGATGTGGCCAGTTCGGATGCCACCAATATCGCGATGACCTGCGTCCGCGACGGCGATGATTATGTGCTGAACGGCCAAAAATGGTGGGCCACCGGGGCCGGCGATCCGCGCTGTGCGGTACATATTGTGATGGTCCGCACCAGTGATGATGCGCCCAAACACCAGCGCCATTCAATGATCGTGGTGCCTGCCGATACGCCCGGTATCGTGAAACTGCGCGCGATGGAGGTTTATGGCCATGATGACGCGCCGCATGGTCATATGCATTTCCGCTATGACAATGTCCGCGTGCCTGCCGAAAACCTGCTGCTCGGCGAAGGGCGCGGGTTTGAGATCGCGCAAGGCCGTCTGGGACCCGGCCGCATCCACCATTGCATGCGCGCCATCGGTCAGGCGGAAAAGGCGCTGGCGCTGATGTGTGAACGCAGCGTCAGCCGTGACGCCTTTGGCAAACGTCTGGCGGAACTGGGCGAAAACTACGATCTGATCGCCACTGCAAGGATGGAGATCGAACAGGCCCGCCTGCTGTGCCTGAAAGCGGCCTGGATGATGGACCAAGGCGATAAACGCGCCGCCGCCCCGTGGATTTCCCAGATCAAGGTCGTCGCCCCGGCTGTCGCGCTGAAAATCACCGATATGGCAGTGCAGATGTTCGGCGCAGCGGGTGTGTCGCAGGATACGCCACTGGCGCGGCAATGGACCCATCTGCGCACCCTGCGGCTGGCGGACGGACCGGATGCGGTGCATCGCAGGCAGGTGGCAAGGGCCGAACTGGCAGCCTATTCCGCAGCAGGGCAGAAAATGTCGTAAATCCGTTCCAGCAATGGGCGCACCCTCGGGTCAGATAAATGATAGCGGATGTTGCGCCCGTCGCGGGTGCAGGCAACCAGGCCTTCGTTACGCAGGCGCAACAGCTGGCCCGAGACATAGGACTGGCTGGCACCAAGAGCGGTTTCCAGCTCTCCCACTGACATTTCACCTGGCACCAAGGCGCAAAGTATCCGCAAACGACCGGGATTCGACAAAGCTTTGAGCAGTTCCGCGGCCTCTGTCGCTGCGGCATCCATCGGATCAAGTTGGAAATCAATTGCTTGGCTCATGGCAGCACTCTATCGGGCTTTATTATACATTTCAACATTGAAATGTTTCATCAGAACTCTTATTGTCTGTTCATGAAGGAGAATCAATATGAAACCCAACGTGAAAGCCTTTTTCGACGACGCCACCAATACGATTTCCTATGTTGTGCGCGAACCACAAGGCAGCGCCTGCGCGATTGTGGACTCGGTTCTTGATTATGACCCCGCCGCCGGGCGCACCGATACAACATCGGCTGATGCGATCATCGCCTGGGTGAAAGACCAGGGGCTGACAGTGGCTTGGATTCTCGAAAGCCATGTGCATGCCGACCATCTGTCCGCCGCGCCCTATCTGCAGGACCATCTGGGCGGCAAGATCGGGATCGGGGCCAATATCACCGTGGTGCAGAACACATTCGGCAAGATTTTCAACGAAGGCACTGCATTTCAGCGCGACGGGTCGCAATTTGACGCGTTATTCGCCGAAGGCGACACGTTCCATATCGGCCAGATGCGCGCCGACGTGCTGCATACACCCGGCCACACACCCGCCTGCCTGACCTATGTGGTCGGCGATGCCGCCTTTGTCGGAGACACGCTGTTCATGCCCGATTTCGGTACTGCGCGCTGTGATTTCCCCGGCGGCTCGGCAACGGATCTGTATCATTCGATCCAGAAAATCCTGTCCCTGCCCGACGAAACCCGGATTTTCGTCGGCCATGATTACAAGGCACCGGGACGCGATGAATTTGCCTGGGAAACCACCGTCGGCGAACAAAAGGCGATGAATGTGCATGTCGGCGCGGGCAAACCGCTGGAGGAATTCGTATCCATGCGCACCACCCGCGATGCGAAGTTGGGGATGCCCCGGCTGATCCTGCCATCGCTGCAGACCAATATGCGCGCTGGCAACCTGCCGGAACCCGAAGACAATGGCACGCGCTATTTCAAAGTGCCGATCAACCAGCTTTGACCATGAAAAGGTAAGGAAAGACAATGCAATACGACTGGATCATGGGCCTGATCGGCGGTGGGCTGATCGGGCTGGCGGGGGCATTGTTCCTGCTGGTCAATGGCCGCGTCATGGGGGCCTCTGGCATTATCGGTGGGCTTGTCGATGGCAGCGGGCGCAGTGACTGGGCCGAACGCGCGGCGCTGATCGCCGGGCTGGTCACCGTGCCTGCCATCGCAGCCCTGGCGATGGGCGGGTCAGAGACCAATTTGACGGGCAATTGGGTAATCATCATCGCCGCCGGTTTGTTGGTGGGCATCGGCACAAGGCTCGCCAATGGCTGCACATCCGGGCATGGGGTCTGCGGGATTTCGCGGCTGTCGCTGCGCGGGATCGTGGCAACGGCGTTCTATATCGGTGCCGGCGGCCTGACGATGGTCTTGTTCAAACATGTATTGGGGGTGATCTGATGCGCGCTGTTGTTTCTTTTGTGACTGGCGGGCTGTTCGGGCTGGGCCTGCTGATCTCTGGCATGACCGACACCAACAAGGTGCAGGGCTGGCTGGATGTCTTCGGCGATTGGGACCCGACGCTGGCCTTTGTCATGGGTGGCGCGATTATTCCAATGGCTATCGCATGGCGTTACACTATCGGGCGCAAACCGGTGTTGGCTGCCGCCTTTCCCACCCCGCCGGAACCACGGATCGGGCGCAATCTGGTGATCGGATCGGTAATGTTCGGGATGGGCTGGGGGCTTGCCGGGCTTTGCCCAGGACCTGCAATCGCATCGCTTTCATATGGCGGTATTGGCGGTCTTGTCTTTCTGGTCGCGATGCTGGCAGGTATGGTGTTGACACCGGGCCTGCGCGCGCATTTCGACAGCGCCTTGCCTGCAACATAAGAGGACGATCATGGATATCCGCCACATCACCCCCGATTACGCCGTCAGCCCGCAGATCAGCGCCGAGGACATCCCCGCGATTGCCGAGGCCGGTTTCACGACGATCATCTGCAACAGGCCCGATGCCGAGGTGCCACCATCGCATCAGGCCGCCGCAATTGAAGCGGCGGCCAAGGCAGCAGGGATCAGCTTCACGGTGAATCCAGTCACGCATCAGACGCTGAATATGGATATGGTCACGGCGCAAATGGCAGCGGCAGAAAATTCATCCGGGCCAGTGCTGGCCTATTGCGCATCGGGCACGCGGTCGTCGATTGTCTGGTCACTGGGGCAAGCAGGGCAGATGCTGACCGATGCGATCATCGAGGCCACGGCCAAAGCGGGCTATGATCTGGCGGGGATGCGCGGGCAGTTGGACGGGTTGGCGAAACCGCAATAAAACCTGCGACAAAGGACCTGCATCTTGCGCGATTTGATTACTTTTGATGTGTTCACCGACACCCCGTTTTCCGGCAACCCTTTGGCGATCGTGCCGGATGCGGCGGGGCTTTCAACATATCAGATGCAAACACTCGCCCGCGAACTGAACCTGTCCGAGACGATTTTTGTCATGCCGCCCGACGATCCTGCGCATCGGGCGAAAGTGCGCATCTTTTTCCCGACGGCAGAGATCCCCTTTGCCGGGCATCCGACCATCGGTTGCGCGATCTATCTGTCAGGTCTGGCTGAAAAGCAAAACGACGCCAGAACACAGATGGTCCTGGAAGAAGCCGCAGGGCTGGTGCCGGTGATTGTGCAACGCCTCAATGGTGTTCTGTCGGCTGAATTCTGCGCACCAGTTCTGCCGCAACTTTGCAGAAAGATAGATGACATATCGCTGATCGCCCAGGCCCTTGGGCTGGAGGCCGGTGACATCGGCAACGCGATCATTACGGCCCCCGAAGCCTGGGAGGCCGGGCCGTCTTACCTGCTGATTCCGGTTGCCACGCGCGACGCACTTGCGCGCGCCAGACCGATGGGGTCCGCGTGGGAGAAATTGACGACGCAGGCCCGTACGATCAGCGCCTGGCTTTTCGTACCTGACGAGGAACAGGGGTTTCGGGCGCGGATGTTCTCGCCCGCCGGCGGAACCCCTGAAGATCCCGCTACGGGTTCCGCTGTTGTGACATTTGCGGGCCTTCTCGCGCATCACGGCCATTGTCGTGGCAAAGAAACACGGTTCAGCGTCACACAAGGCGTGGAAATGGGGCGCCCGTCAACGATAAAAGCCGTCGTCGCAATGACCGATGCAACATTGTCCGAGGTGCGGATCAGCGGCAGTGCGGTTGCCATCTCATCAGGCAGAATAAAGGTTCCCGACGACAAGGTGCCGTCACCTGACGGTGTGTAAACCTTTTGGTCAACGGGGTCACGACCGGATTACGTGCCACTGTCCTGATCTGCGTCCAACTTATCCTCTGCCTCCGGCAGCCCGATGTCCATCGGCAGCGTGTGCTGCAATTCGTCCCCGCCATCCACAACCAGTTCATGCATGTTTTCGCTCTTTTCCAGCGTGATGCGCACAGCGCGTTTGCCGCCCATCTGCCCAAGCTTCGCGCGCGCAACGCTGTGGCCATCCGGCGCGATCAGTCGGACCGATGTGACGGTGCAACCCGGCAAGGTCAGCACCTGCCCTGCTTTCAGGGCCTGCGCCTGCCCCAGCGGCAGCGTGAATCGGTGCAATCGCGCTGTCAGACTGGCGGGCGCAACCTCCACCGCAGCGGCAAGCGCCGTTTGCCAGTCGGCAGGTTGCGTGATCGCGATGACAGGGTCCGTCGTTTGCGCGAGCAATGGCAGCACCAACAGCACCGCCCCCTGCCGGTCCCCCGCACCCAGATCCACAATCATCCGCAACAAGCGGTAGTCGCCGTCGCGCAACTGCAATCCTGCGGCGCGGATATCGGCGAGCCTGTCGCCCGGCGTGACATCATCAACCCAACCTACATAGCTGGTCCCGATCACAGCCGCAGGCAATGCTGTCACAAAAGCCGCCACCAGCGGATCGCAAAGCGCCTTGTCCGTGCCGGTGGGTGGCCGGTCCTCGGCGGTGCGATCCAGCAGCTGCCCCATTGTCTGCATTTCCAGAACAGCAGCGCGCAACTGCATGTCGACCGCCACGAACCCCGCCAGCTGAGCATGGCGGTACAGACCAATCAGCAGCAAGCCGGGGTCCAGCTGGGCCAGAATTTCATCCAGCTTGCCCGATTCATCGCCGGTACTGGCAACATTCAGGACCAGACCACCCGCATCACTGGCCGCCGTGACGAGCGCCAGCCGCACCGCGCGCGATGTCGTCAACGGGCTGGCTGGGGCCGGGCCAACGGCCAGCCCCGCCATTCGTCGCAGAATGGAGATATGAGAACGTTCAGTCATGCGCCTGCCATCGGTTTGCCCGACCCTACCACGCCAGAGGTTACTTTTCCCCTAAGGGGCGGCAGGCAAGGTCACACGGAACGCCGTGCCGGAGGTGCCGGGCAGATAGATGATGTCGCCATCCAGCCGGTGCATGATCTCGCGGCAGATCGCCAGACCAAGCCCCGCACCGCCAGCCTTTGATTCATCGGCCAGACGGGAAAATTTCTCAAAAATCAGTTCCTGGTTCTGCGCGGCGATTCCGATCCCGTTGTCCAGAAAATCAATCCGGTGCTGGCCTTGGGCGCTGCTGACCCGGATCGTCAGCGCGGGCATTTTCGCATCGCAATATTTCGCAGCATTCGAAATCAGGTTGATAAAGACCTGTACCAGCCGGTCAAGGTCGGTGGTGATCTGGATGTCCTCGGCCCCGGCATCGCGCAGCACGGTCAGATTGCGGTCATGCAGGCCCGCCGCCGCCACTGCCCGGTCAAGCAGGTCCGACAATTGCCCGGTCTGCCGACGCAGCACGACCTGTCCGTTTTCCAGCACCGACAGGTCCAGCAGATCATCCAGCAGCCGCGACAGGCGGATCGATTCCTCCAGAATAATCCCGGCATAGCGGCGCTGATCGGCGGCCGACATATCTGCATCACGCAGAATTTCCGAAAATGACCGGATAGAGGTCATCGGCGTGCGCAATTCATGGCTGATCTGGCTCAGAAATGCGTCTTTCTGGATCGACAGCGCCGTCAGCTTGGCATTGGCGTCGCGCAGGGCGCGGGCGGTGGCCTCCTGTTCGGCAGATTTCGCTTCAAGCCGGTTGGAATATTCCAGGATCTGCGCGGCCTCATCGGCCACCGCGATCAGATCTTCGACCGACACGCCGCTACCGCCGGTCAACTGGCCGATCATCGCATGGGCGGTGGCGGCACCGACAGACCCCGCCAGTTCACGTTCCAACCGTGCCACGAAATCAGGCGTCGCCTTGGGCAATTGACCGGGGGTGCCTTGCTGGATCGCCTCGCGGGCAAAGACCCGCTGTGCTTCGGCGCTGCCGATGATGCGTTGTGACATCAGTAGCAAATCCTCGGCATCCGCCACGGACCTTGACCAGGTCCGCGCGCTTGGTGAACGATCAAAGACATTCACGAATTGTGCGCCCTGCAACCGTTCCAGCGGCGTCGGAAACGTCGCCAGCGACACCCCGATCAAGGCTGCAGAGTTCAGCAACATCGACCACAGCAGCCCATGTACCAGCGGGTCAATCCCCGCGATTCCGAACAGTGCCTGTGGCCGCAGCCAGCCAATGCCGAACGGCCCGGATTCCAGCACACCGACGGGGATCACCGCACCGGGGCCAAAGCTGGGCAGAAACATGGTCCAGAGCCAGATCACCAGCCCGGTCAGCAGGGCCGCAGCGGCCCCGGGCCGTGTCGCGCCACGCCAGAAAATCCCGCCAACCAGCGCGGGCAACACCTGGACCGATCCGGCAAAAGAGATCAGGCCGATCGCCGCCAATGCCGTACCACCCCCCGACAATCGGTAATAGACAAAGCCCAGCGCCAGCAAACCCGCTATCGACAGCCGCCGTGCCAGCAGCGTCAATTGCCGCACATCGCCAGACATCGCCCCCTGCCGGTCGGGTTGCATCGCCAGCCACAGCGGAACGACAATATGGTTCGACACCATCGTCGCCAGCGCAATCGTCGCCACGATGACCATCGAGGTGGCCGATGAAAACCCACCCAGAAACGACAGCATCGCCAAACCATTGGCGCCCTGGCTGAGCGGTAGAGTCAGCACGAACAGATCGGGGTTGCTGCCTGTGGGCATCATCGCCAGCCCCATCACCGCAATGGGCACGACAAACAGGCTCATCGCGAACAGATAGGTGGGAAAGGCCCAGCTTGCCATGCGCAGATGACCTTCGTCGTCATTCTCGACAACCATGACCTGAAACATCCGCGGCAGGCAGATGAATGCCGCCGCCGAGACAAAGATCAGCCCGACCCAGCGGCTGGGATCCTGATCCCACAGATCCAGATCAGCCGCGTCGATCACCAGCATCATCTGCGCCGGACCGCCGCCCAGCCCCCAGACCACAAAAATCCCTACCGCCAGCAGCGCGACCAGTTTGACCACCGCTTCAACTGCGATGGCCATGACGATCCCGTGGTGGCGTTCGTTGACGTCCAGATTGCGGGTCCCGAACAGAATGGTAAAAACCGCCAGCCCAGCGGCGAACCACATTGCGGCGCGGCCAAAATCGCCGTCAGTCCATGCGGCACCTTCCGCCTCGGCAAAAACGGCCAGTGACAGGGTGACGGACTGGATCTGCAAGGCGATATAAGGGGTCGCGGCGATCACGGCGATCAGCGTGACAATCACCCCCAACCGGCGCGATTTTCCAAAGCGCGACGAAATCAGGTCAGCAATCGAGGTGATCCGCTGTGCCCGCCCGATTCGCACCAGCCGCCGCAACAGCCACCACCAGCCGACCATCACCAGCGTCGGGCCCAGATAGATCGTCACAAATTCCAGACCCGAGCGCGCGGCATAACCCACGGCGCCGTAAAACGTCCAGGCAGTGCAATAGATACTCAGCGACAACGTATAGATCAGCGGAGAGCGTAGCCAGTTCGCCCGCCCTGCCGCGGCGCGCCGTTCCGCAAGAAACGCCACCGCGAACAGCGCCGCAACATAGCTGAGCGAGACCAGAATCAGGATATTGAACGACACCATCAGCGTTGTGCGTCGTCGGGTTTCGCATCATCGTCGCGCAGCACCTGCGCCAGGATTGCGGCCAGCCCGATCAGCAGAACCCAGACCACAAAGATATAGGTCAGCGTGCCGGCATTTGACCGGGGCTCGGTCCCGTCGGCCTGCCACAAAAGCGGAATCAGCCATAACACGGCCCCCAGCATCGGCAGACAGCGCGCGGCATCTCCAAGACGGCGCTGGCGGTAATTGGCGCGTTCCAGAAAGACCGGCATTTTCCCGGCCGGTTTCATGCGTCCATCATGGCACGCACGTAATCACGCACCTCACTGTTGGAAAATGGTTTGGTCATGAAATGCGTCGCCCCCAGCCGCAAGGCCAGTTCCCGGTCCTTTTCCTGTCCGCGCGCGGTCAGCATCATGACCGGGATATCCTTGGTCACATCGGTGCTGCGCAATTCGCGCAGGATGTCGAATCCGCTGCGCCCCGGCAGCATGACATCCAGAATGATCATATCCGGCGGCAGGGCCAGGACCTTGGCCATGGCGGATTGGCCATCCTCATGCGTGTGTACCGTCCAGCCGTCGCGGGACAGAATGAAACAAATCGCCTCGATGATGTTTGGCTCATCCTCGATCAGAAGGACACGCTTGCCCATCTCATCGCCTCCCCATGTCTTTGCACCGCGCGCAATGTGCGGGCTCCCCTTGGGCGGACTATCACCCTTTCGATGCGGGCTGTCAAAGCGTGCTTAGGCCGATGATGGCAGGTTCGCGGCGGCTGGTGCAATCGGCGCGCGGACAGATCCGGCAGGACACGCCGACTGGCACAGGTTGCGCCGCGTCCTCGGACGGGCCGGGCAGCACAAGCATATAGCTGCGCAGGACCGGGGGCATGTCAAACTGATGCTGGGTGATCGGCACCGCGATGGCATAGCACAACAACGGCAAAGCGACAGGACCCGGCAATACCGCCATAGACCGCAATGGCTGGCTGGGACGGCTTAGCGCGCTGAACAACGGCCAGAGCGAGCAGGCCCCACCTGTCACCGGCATCGCAAAACCGGGCACCGGTTTCAGATACAACAGCGCACCAGAGGCGTCGCAGACCGCCAGCCCCATCGGCGGATGGCCCATGCCGGGCGGCAGACTGGGCAACCGCCGCAGGACCGTGGCAAAATCCACCCCAAACTTTGCCGACAGCCGGGCCGGATCATACCCCAATTGCAGGCAGGCCTGGGCAAAGGGTGCCATCGGCAGGGCGCGGGCATCATCGGCATATTGCTTGCAGACCCCGGCCAGCAGCACCGCCGCCGCGCCAGTCAGACCGGACCGCGCGACCACCTCGGGCAGATCGGCATCATCGTTTTCCAGCGCTGGCAGATGATAGCTGTTCTGTGCCAGATAGGCATCGACCTGCCCCATTGGTGTTTCAGGCGACTGACTGGCGTCATCGGGGGCTTCCAGATAGGCGATCAGCGCCTCGCTGCTTTTGCCCAGCCGCAAACTGTCAGTGTGGATATTTTCATGGAACCGGCGTTGCCAATCGGCGTCGATCTGTTCCTGACCAACCAGAATCGCCGCGGTAGACCGGATTGCTGTCACCGCCGAAATCACATCATGCAGCGCCGTCGCCAGAAACGGGTCATGCGCCATGCGGTCGGACAACGCCTGTACCCGTCCCTCCAGCACTGCCAGACGACGGGCCTGCAAGGTGATCAGCTCGCTCCAGCCAGGAAAGCGGGTAGCCAGCTCTTCGGCGCGGGTAACTTCTGCCTTGTCGCCGATCAGGTCAGCCGCAGCGCGCAACTGGTCCAGCAGGTGACTATCTGCACCCTCCGACAAGGTCGCGGCGTCAACGCCCAGTTCACTGGCCAGCGCCGACATCAGCTTGCCGCCGATCCGGCGGCGGTTATGTTCGATCAGGTTCAGATAGGATGGCGAAATCCCGACAGCTGCGGCCAAGGCGGCCTGACGCAAGCCCAGTTCGATACGTTTTTCGCGAATCCGGGTGCCTGACAGTTGAGTGGTGTGCATGGCATCCTCGTGCGCAATATTTCAGCCAGTCTGCGATGGGCGGCGGATCTTTACAAGGTTAACGAAGTATCTGTCACATTTTTGACAAGCCCGCCTTGCGATCCGACCAATAAAATCCGCTGTACTTTTCTGGGCTGCCATTAAGGATCTGGTAACGAATGCGGCGCAAAATCAGCGCGTCGTCAATCACCCCGTGGTAAAGGCTGATGGATTTTTCGCTGCATCTGATACCGCCCGCCAAAGTGGGGCTGCCACCTGGCACGGCCGCGCCGCAGGTCAGGGATACGGACATGCGACCAGATGCGCAGGCGCAGACCACCCCACCATTGCCTGCGGAAAGCCCCTATCTGGCGCAGGCGGTCGCAGCCCGGCTGCACAGCGCAGACATGGCTGACCCGCCCGGCGAAATCCTGCCTGATGACCGGCTGCTGCGTCCCTATGGTGTGCCGATGCTACCTGCGGATAAACCCGGCAACGCCGTTACCCCGGCGCAACCGGACAATGCCGACAGCGACAGCGTTTCGTGGAATACCTGAAACACCAGCTATCGCCGACCACGTCCACGCCAAGCGACCGACAACGAAAAGGGATGCAGGTTTTCTTCCGAAACGCTTTGATAAACACCGCCGGTTGACGTCAGGTTGCGCATTTTGCGCCTCTGCCGCTTCCCACCATGGTCTGGTTCCCCTATAAGCGGGCAGGATATGATGATCCCGCAGCAAGCGGGCAACAAACGATGGGCAATGGGCCGAGGATCAGATGAGCAACAAAACCTCTCACGAAAGCGATGTCAGCTTTATTCAGGCATTGGCAGAACTGCTGCGGCAGAACGATCTGACCGAATTGCAGGTCAAGCGCGATTACGGCGAAAACGACAGCCTGAATGTGCGTGTCAGCCGCCAGACCCAAGTCATGATGCAGGCCAGCGCGCCAGCCGCAACAGCCCCGACATCGGCAGCGCCCACCACCGCACCTGCCGCTGCCAGCAGCAATACTGATCCGGCCAGCCACCCCGGCGCAGTGACATCACCCATGGTCGGGACCGTCTATATGTCGCCTGAACCAGGCGCAGCTGCCTTTGTCAGCGTCGGCCAGAATGTCAGCGAAGGTGATACGCTGCTGATCATCGAAGCGATGAAAACGATGAACCACATCCCTGCGCCCCGCGCCGGCACGATCAAACGCATTCTGGTCGAAGACGGCGGACCGGTCGAATTTGGCGCGCCACTTGTGATCATCGAATAGGCCACAGAATGTTTGATAAAATCCTGATTGCGAACCGGGGCGAAATTGCCTTGCGTGTCGTGCGTGCCTGCCGCGAGATGGGTGTCAAATCCGTCGCGGTCCATTCCACTGCCGACAGCGACGCCATGCATGTGCGCATGGCAGATGAGGCGATCTGCATCGGCCCCCCCGCATCGGCGCAAAGTTATCTGTCCTTTCCGGCGATCATCTCTGCCTGTGAAATCACCGGCGCACAGGCGATTCATCCGGGCTATGGTTTTCTGTCGGAAAACGCCGCCTTTGTGCAGGCGGTCGAGGATCACGGCCTGACCTTCATCGGCCCCACCGCCGAACATATCCGCATCATGGGCGACAAGATCAGCGCCAAGGAGACGATGAAAGCGCTTGGCGTGCCTTGCGTACCCGGCTCTGACGGCGGTGTGGCGACATTGAAAGACGCGCAGCGCGTCGGTGCAGAGGTTGGTTATCCCGTCATCATCAAAGCCACCGCAGGCGGCGGCGGGCGCGGCATGAAAGTCGCGCTGACGGCTGATGACATGGAAAAGGCGTTCCATTCCGCCCGTGCCGAAGCGAAATCCAATTTCGGCAATGACGAGGTCTATATTGAAAAATACCTGACCACGCCGCGCCATATCGAAATTCAGGTCTTTGGCGATGGCAAAGGCAATGCCGTGCATCTTGGCGAACGCGATTGTTCGCTGCAACGCCGCCATCAGAAAGTGTTTGAAGAGGCGCCCGGCCCCTGCATCACCCCCGAACTGCGTGCGCGCATCGGCAAGGTCTGCGCAGATGCCATCGCTGCGATCAATTACATCGGCGCCGGCACAATTGAATTCCTGTTCGAGAATGATGAATTCTATTTCATCGAGATGAACACACGCCTGCAGGTCGAACATCCAGTGACAGAGGCCATCTTTGGCGTCGATCTGGTGCGCGAACAATTGCGCGTGGCCTCTGGCCTGCCGATGTCGTTTACGCAGGATGATCTGAAAATCAACGGTCACGCGATCGAAGTACGGATCAATGCAGAAAAACTGCCGAATTTCGCACCCTGCCCCGGTACGATCACGCAATATCATGCGCCGGGTGGTCTGGGTGTGCGGATGGATTCGGCACTTTATGACGGCTACCGGATCCCACCCTATTACGACAGCCTGATCGGCAAATTGATTGTGCATGGCCGCGACCGGCCAGAGGCCTTGGCACGATTGGGCCGGGCCTTGGGTGAATTGATCGTCGACGGTGTCGATACAACGATCCCGCTGTTCCACGCATTGCTGGCGGATCCGGCCGTGCAATCAGGAGATTATACGATCCACTGGCTGGAACATTGGCTGGACCAGAATTTAGCCAAGTGATTACCGGGTGCGCGGCCGCAAGGCACAGGTCGCGCGCCGTTTTCCCTGCCCCTGCGGGCGGAAATAATCCTGCACCCCGCGGCGCTCGTCTACCGGCAGGCGTGTCCAGTCGGACCAAATCAGGTCATAGTCCAATGCGTCGGCCATCAGTTCCATCGCGGCAAAACTGGGGATCGCCACCAAAGCCATGTCCTGACCGGCGACTTGTGCCGGCGCATTGACCGGGTTATCGGTCCGTTCGGTGTCCAGCACAAAGATCGGCTTCGGACGTTGCGAAAACTCTCCATCAATGAGAATCACCTTCGGTGCCAGTTTTCTGATCAATCGCAGCAGCCGGACCTGATCCGTGATGTGATAAAACAGCCCGAAGACCGCGACGAGATCGTAGGTTTCACCGGCGGCGATGGCCTTTTCCAGCCCATCAAAAACATCATCCACGCGAAGGGAAACACGTTCGCGCAGTTCCGCATCGGGATAGGCGGCGAAACCCGCCACCACATCAGCGCGCGCTTCGATTCCCACCACCTGCGCCGCACCTGCCGCCGCAAAGGCATAGGCCCAACGACCGTCATGTGCGCCCAAATCAAGCACCCGCGCGCCCGTGATGTCCTTGACGAAATCCGTGATCAGAAAGGCATGCCGTCGGTTCATCCGCGTCCCTGCATGCGGGCGGTCCTGATAGATGCGCATCCGTTGCAGAGAATCAAAAAACCCCATCACTGACCCTTTTCATTGGAAGCACATCGGAAAACATCCTAATCCGATCTGAGCAACTATGTTCATCGCCCGCCAAGGAAAGCAAAGCCCTGTGACCGGACTAACGCCTAAAATGTTGCTGTTTGCCTACAGGCAGGGCGTGTTCCCAATGTCGGAAAGCCGCGATGATCCCGAAATTTTCTGGGTCGATCCACGGCAGCGCGGCATCATTCCGCTGGATCGGTTCCGCATCAGCCGGTCCTTGGCGCGGACCTTGCGGCGCGGCCAGTTCACAATCACTTTTGATACCGCCTTTGAACAGGTGCTGCATGGCTGTGCAGATCGCGACGAAACCTGGATCAACCCGACAATCCACGCACTCTGTCTGTCGCTGCACCACGAAGGCCATGCACATTCTGTCGAAGTCTGGCAGAATGACCGGTTGGTCGGCGGCGTCTATGGCATCAGTATCGGGTCTGCCTTTTTCGGGGAAAGCATGTTCAGCCGCGCCACCGACGCCTCCAAGGTGGCGCTGGCCTATCTGGTCGATAGGCTGCGGCGTGGCGGATATCAGCTGTTTGACACGCAATTCCTGACACCGCATCTGGCAAGTTTGGGTGCCATCGAAATCCCACGCGCGCAATATCACCGGTTACTGGCTGCGGCTCTGGGTCAGTCAGCGTCATTTTCAGGCGTGGTGCCCGCGGGTGCCGAGGTCGTGCAGCGCAATACCCAGACGTCATAGCGCGGATGATCCAACGCGTTCAGGGCGGGCGAAGAGGCCAGCATCCAGCCGGAAAACAGCGGCGTCACGCTTTCCCGGAAATGGATCACCAGATTGGCATAGGCCTCACCAGCAAGGTTTTCCGGCGGATAACGGCAATCACCCAAGGTTATCGACAAGGCCCCGACATTGTCTGACTGACCGCGGCCGATCATCATATCGGCGACCGCCCCGGTCAACCGGTCCAGCACGCGGATCTCTGCCCCGGTGCCAGATACCACCTGCTGCGCCGCGACAGGGGCCGCGACCAGCAAGGCAAACAGACAGGCGGAAAGGCGCAACATCAGGTTATTCGGGCGTCCAGGATTCGTAATCCTTGCGGGTTACGGGCGTTGTCCGGCGGATCGACCCGGCGGGCGCATAAGCCGCCATGGTGCCGGTCAGGTTTGGCTGATGCGGCTTTTCCCAGGACTTGTGTGCCAGCGCAACTTCGCTGGGCGGCTGGTCCCATGTCCGGTGCAGCCAGCCATGCCAATCCGGGCTGACGCGGGATGCTTCCATCTCGCCATTGTAAATCACCCAGCGGCGGCTGTCATCGGCAGTGCGGTAATAGATATTGCCCTGCGCATCCTCACCCACCTTGGTGCCTTTGCGGCTGGTCCAGAGCTGGGTGCCAAAGGTCTGCCCATCCCACCAGGTAAAGATACGTTTGAATGTGTGACCAAGGCCCATGCTGCATCTCCGGTAAACTTGTGGGTTTCATGCCCTATCGCGCGCGAAAGGTCCAGAGCAGAGGCTGTGGCAAGCCCCGCTCGTTTTCAGGACACATGCCCCTCGCTTTGTTCGAAATACTCCCGCCGGAGGCTCCGACAGATCGGAGGCCACCGGCGGCAGATCATCAGCCCGCCGTGGCGGATTCTTTCTTCTTCACATCGTCATGGATCATCAAAGGTGCCACGTCAGATGTGACGGCTTCTTCATTCACCACGACTTCAGTCACGGTATCCATGCCGGGCAGATCAAACATCGTATCCAGAAGGATACCTTCCATGATCGACCGCAGCCCGCGCGCGCCGGTCTTGCGCTTGATGGCGCGTTTCGCGATGGCGGTCAGGGCGTCATCGGTAAAGGTCAGCTTGGTGTTTTCCAGCTCGAACAGGCGCTGATATTGTTTGACCAGCGCATTTTTTGGCTGGGTCAAGATCGTGATCAACGCATCTTCGTCCAGATCGGTCAGCGTGGCGATAACCGGCAGACGGCCGACAAATTCGGGGATCAGGCCGAATTTCAGCAGATCCTCGGGCTCCAGATCCTGAAACACCTCACCGATGCCGCGTTCTTCGACATCTTTCACATCAGCGCCAAAGCCCATGCCGGACCCTTTGCTGCGCCGCGCAATGATCTTGTCGAGACCGGCAAAAGCCCCACCACAGATGAACAGAATATTGGTCGTATCCACCTGCAGGAATTCCTGCTGCGGGTGTTTGCGGCCACCCTGCGGCGGCACAGAGGCAACAGTGCCTTCCATGATCTTCAGCAAGGCTTGCTGCACCCCTTCACCCGATACATCACGAGTGATGCTGGGATTGTCGGATTTGCGGGTGATCTTATCGACCTCGTCAATGTAAACGATGCCGCGCTGCGCGCGTTCAACGTTGTATTCGGAAGCCTGCAACAATTTCAGAATGATGTTTTCGACATCTTCGCCGACATAGCCCGCCTCTGTTAGCGTGGTCGCATCGGCCATGGTAAAGGGCACATCAAGAATACGCGCCAGCGTCTGCGCCAGAAGCGTCTTACCGCAACCGGTTGGGCCAATCAGCATAATGTTGGATTTGGCCAGTTCGATATCGGACTTATCCGCATGGTTCAGGCGTTTGTAATGATTATGCACAGCCACCGACAGCACCCGCTTGGCATGCTCCTGACCGATGACATAATCATCCAGCACGGCGCAGATTTCCGATGGTGCTGGAACGCCTTCGCCGGATTTCAGACCCGAGGCTTTGGTTTCCTCGCGGATGATATCCATGCATAATTCAACGCATTCGTCACAGATGAACACAGTGGGCCCTGCAATCAATTTGCGGACCTCATGCTGGCTTTTGCCGCAGAAGCTACAGTAAAGCGTGTTTTTGCTGTCGTTTCCTGTCGTCGTCGCCATATCAAACCTCTTGGCCTATCGGCCCGTCAAAACCTGCCGGGCTGCCTTGTAACAACACTAGGACAGCCCGCCCGGGTCCACAATGTCAAAATGACCACCGCTTTGGTCACTTTTCCGGTGTGGACCCGGTCGGTGATTATTCTGTGGATTTTTCGCGGCTCTGCACGATTTCGTCAATGTGACCCCAATCTTTGGCTTCTTCCGGGGTCATCCACTTGTCGCGGTCAAGCGCCTGTTGGACAGTCTCGTAATCCTGTCCGGTATGGCGCATGTAAAGACGGTAAAATCGTTCGCGTGTCTGTTCGATGTGGCGTGACTGGATCAGGATGTCAGCGGCTGTCCCCTGGCTGCCGCCAGATGGCTGATGCACCAGAAATTCAGAATTCGGCAGTGAAAACCGCATCCCTTTTTCGCCACCCAGCGCGATCACTGACCCCATGGATGCCGCCAGACCGCAGACAAGCGTCGATACCTTGGGTTTGACGTATTGCATCGTGTCATAAATGCTCATCCCTGCGATCACCGATCCGCCAGGACTGTTGATATACATGCTGATTTCTTTCTTGGGGTTTTCCGCCTCAAGATGCAGCAATTGCGCGACGATAAGATGGCTCATCCCGTCGTGGATCGGTCCGGTGACGAAAATGATCCGCTCCTTCAGCAGGCGCGAAAAGATGTCATAGGCGCGTTCGCCGCGCGCCGTCTGTTCCACGACCATGGGAACAAGGTTCATATAGGTTTCGACGGGATCTTGCATGTTCATGCCTCTCTGCTGGACAAATGTCCGACTTCATCATTCCGCCCGACATTAGGCGCGGGTGCTGCGGGCTTCAAGGGCTGGCGGGCGTAAGGTGGATCTTGGTCCACCTTACGGTTAACCCCGGCCTAACCGACGTGGAACAGCGAGGCGAACAGTCGCGGGTCCAGACTATCGGCGGCAAAAGTCGGCCCTTCGGTCAGCACCGAGACCGCATCATGGCTGTGCAGGCTTTCCTGATGGCTGGCGATCACCCGGAAATCCGATACACGCTGTTCCAGTTGCAGTTGCTCGGTGAACAAACGCGCGGCATCTTCGACAAAGATCGGATTCGCCGCGTTCAGTTCGGCAAAGGCCTGTTCATCCTCGCGCTTGACCATCACCTGTGTTTCGGTCGGCACAGCCGCACGGGCACGGTCGATCAGATCTTCGAACCACAGGCACGGACCATCCTCGACCAGCACCGATATCCGCGCCACCGACCGCTGCGAATGCGGGGTGGCCAGTTGCCCGCGAAACTGGCGCGCATGTTCGGACAATTCCAGCGAACAAGGGCAGGTCGAGGAATAGACGTAATCCAGATGCACGATCTTTTTGCGCACCCCGCCCAATTCAACCAATTCCAGCGCGATGTCGTAATATTGATAACCTTGCAGTCCCGACCGCAGGCTCTGCACCTTCATCGGAAAGCTGAACCGCATCTGAATACGCGCATCAAAACTATCCAGATCTGATTTATAGGCATCCAGTGCGCGTTCGATCACTTCGAAACTGAATGTTTCCTCGGCATGTTTGTAAAATGTCCGCATGATGCGGGACATGTTGATGCCCTTCTTCTCTGCCTCAAGCGAGACGGTGCCGGTGACAGATGTTTCGAGCGTCAGATCACCATTGTCACGGGTACGAAACCGGATCGGCAGGCGGAAATTGGAAATCCCGACATGCTGGATCTGCTGCTGCGCGCCCTTGATCAGGCTGGACGGCCCGTTCTGCAAATCGGGCATGCTGGCCTTATAGGCATCGTCTACCGCGAAATCCTCTGGATAAGCGCGGGCCAGGGCGGGGTAGTTCGACACCTCCTGCCCAGGAATCAACCGCGAGACCAGCGGGTCAAGCGTGGCAACTTCTTCCGGCGTCACATCGACGGCCCAGCGACGCAAGAGCGCCAGCGCGGCCTCTGCCTCGGACCGGGTTGGCTGGCGTTCCATATCACGCGCGTGAATATTCATATCGACACCCTCTTGTGGTCTATCCGCATTCGATAAATGGCGCAGATATTCCGTCTGTCCAGCCATGCTGCGGTAGATATATAACAAATCACGCCGCAGATCAGACATCACAACAGATCCGCTGCCGGCATGATCGCATCTGTCGGGGCTGTATGACGTGGCGCATCCCATTATGCTGCGGGAAATTGCAGGGATGCGCCAGCGCTTTCAACCTTTCCGGCCTGCCAGCTGTGCCTGTGCCGCAACGCCGCAGGCACAGCTGCCCTAGCCGATCGCGGCGCGCAGATCATCCAGCAGATCATCGCCGTCTTCCAGCCCGATGCTGAGTCTGATCAGCCCCGGCGTAATCCCCAAATTCTGTTTCACGTCATCGGGCAACCGCTGATGCGTCGTGGTCGCAGGATGGGTGGCGATGGATTTCGCATCGCCCAGATTGTTGGAAATCGTGAAAATCTCCAACTTGTTAAGCAGGGCAAAGGCGGCTTCTTTCGAACCAGCATCAATCGCCAGCACCGTGCCGCCAGACCCCATCTGCGCCATGGTCAGCGCATGTTGTGGATGATCGGACAGACCGGGATAGATCACCCTGACCTGGCCACCCGCCGCCAGCCTGCTGGCCACATGCAACGCCGATGCGGCCTGCGCGCGCACCCGCAGATCCATGGTTTCCAACCCCTTGACCATCAGCCAGGCGGTGAACGGCGACATCGACCCACCGGTATGTTTCATGAACGGTTCCACGACGCCGCGGATCATCTCGCGCGTGCCCAGGATGACACCACCCAAGGCGCGCCCCTGCCCGTCGATATGTTTGGTGGCGGAATAGACGATGACATCCGCACCAAGCGACACAGCATCGGAAAACACTGGGGTCGAAAATACGTTATCAACAACAACAATCGCGCCCTGCGCATGTGCCAGGTCGGAAACCGCCTTGATATCAACCACTTCCAGCGTCGGGTTAGAAATGCTTTCGAAGAACACAACTTTTGTATCCGGCCGGATCGCCGCCTTCCAGGCATCCAGATCGGTACCATCGACGAAAGTCACTTCGACCCCGTATCGGGTCAGCACCTCTTCCAGAATGTACAGACATGACCCGAACAAAGCGCGGGCAGACACAACATGGTCGCCCGCCTTCAGCATCGACACCAGCGCGCCATGCACGGCGGCCATGCCCGATGCGGTGGCGAAACCATCTTCGGTCCCCTCCAGCGCGGCGATCCGGTCCTCGAACATCGCGACGGTGGGGTTGCCATAGCGGGCATAGATGAATTCATCCTCACCGGTCTTGATGAACCGCGCCTCGGCAGCCTCGGCTGTGTCATAGACAAAGCCTTGCGTCATGAAGATCGCTTCACTGACCTCGCCATATTGGCTGCGGCGGATGCCTGCATGCACCGCCTTGGTGCGTTTGTTCCAATTTGTCATATTCTGCCCTCGCGCAACAAAAAACCCCGATACCGGCAAAGGCATCGGGGTTCGCAAACCCGCCACCCTTTTTAGCAGTATGTTTTACGTGGCCTGCAATCCGGAAACAAATCACCACACAAGGCAATTACGCCTGCGACGACATGGCGTCAATCCTTGGTTTGCGCCGGATCCTCGATCAGGTATTTCTGCAAACCAATAATCTGAAACCACAAAAACACGAACAGCACGGCAGGAAAGGCAAAGGTTTCCAGCTTGACCCAGGTTTCGGTCGATTGCGTGCGCCAGATGATTTCATTGGCAACCGCCAGCACGGTAAAGATAAACGCCAGCCGTTTGGTAAAGATCATCCAGCCTTCGCGTTGCATCGGCAGGAATTCTTCCATCACATATTGCAGATAGCTTTGCCCGCGCAGCAGACCGATCCCCAACAGCCCCGCCATCGCGCCGTAAACGATGGTGGTTTTCATCTTGAAGAACCGTTCATCGTTGAAATAGGCCGTCAGCCCGCCGAAGAAGATCACCATGAAGGCAGTGAAAATCTGCATCCGGCTCAGCTTGCCGGTCAGCGCCCAAAGGATGCCCATCGCGACCAACAGGATCGGCACAAAGACCAAGGCGGCGATGATAAACCCGGAATATTCCGTGCCACCAATGACATAGATATCATCCTTGATCCGCAGATAGATCAGGAAAAATGCCAGCGTCGGCCCCAGTTCCAGCACCTGTTTCAGGATCGGGTTGATGGTTTTGGTCATTGCAGTCTCCTTCAGCCCCCCATTTCCACGATCACAGCGCCCAGCGCAACCAATGTCATCAGGAACAGGCGGCGTGGCCCCACCTTTTCGCGCAGGATGAACCAGCCGATCAATGCGGCAAAAACGGTGGATGTTTCACGCAGCACCGCGGCCTCGCCCACTTTGCCGACCATGGTGGCGACCATGACACCGCCGAAACTGACCCAGGCGACCAAGGCACCAATGACACCGCGCCACATCAGCGGGGTCAGCGTCGGCGGGTTGTCCATCCGGCGGTAACGCAGATAGGCCAGCACCGGAAAATCCAGCGCAGTGACAAAAAAGAACCAAGCAAGAAAGGTAAACGGATCAGGCGATTGGCGAATGCCAAACGCATCATAGGTGGTATATAGGGCCACCAGCATCCCGCCGATCAGCGCCCAGATCAGCCCGGATTTCAACGACGCAAGGTCCAGCTTTTCCTCGCTCAGGTTACGCAGCGCCAGCAGCAGGATACCGCCGGATAGGAACGCGACACCGACCCATTGCATGGCGGAGTAATATTCGCCGAAAAACAGCGATGCCGCGATCACCGTGACCAGCGGCCCGGTGCCGCGCACCACAGGGTAAACCACTGTGAATGCGGCCTTTTCATAGGCCCGCGCCATGGCGACCTTATAGGCAAAATGAATTATCACCGCCCCCACAAGGATCAGCGCCGTCGCCGCATTCGGCCAAGGCACGAGGAACAGCGCTATGGGTGCGGTAAAGATCACCAGCCACAGATCAATCGCGCCGCGCGTCAGCCAGGGATCATGACGGCCTTTCTGCAAGGCCCCGAACACCGCATGCGCCACGGCCGAGGTCAGCGCCAGAATAGTCGCCAGCCGCGCGCCTTCGGCCGTGCCTGCGATGCTGATCAGATAGGCGGCAAGGTCTGGCAGGACTTACAACTCCAGGCCGACAAGCGCCGCGGCAAATTCTTCGGGATCAAAGGGTGCCAGATCATCAATCTGTTCACCGACCCCAATTGCATGGATCGGCAGGCCGAATTTATCGGCCAGCGCCACCAGCACCCCACCCTTGGCGGTGCCATCCAGCTTGGTCATCACCAGCCCCGACACCGCCGCCAGTTCCTGAAACACCTTGACCTGCTGCACCGCATTCTGCCCTGTCGTCGCATCCAGCACCAGCAATGTGTTATGCGGCGCATCGGGGTCTTTCTTGCGGATCACCCGGACGATCTTGGCCAGTTCCTCCATCAGATCGGTGCGGTTCTGCAACCGGCCTGCGGTGTCGATCATCAACAGATCAGCGCCATCCGCCTGCGCGCGGCCCATCGCATCAAAGGCAAGACTGGCAGGGTCCGATCCTTCAGGCGCAGTTAGCACCGGCACCCCGGCGCGCTGCCCCCAGACCTGCAATTGTTCCACAGCAGCTGCGCGGAACGTATCACCGGCGGCAATCACCACCTGTTTGCCTGCCGCCTGAAACTGGCTGGCGAGCTTGCCGATCGTCGTCGTCTTGCCTGACCCGTTGACGCCAACCACCAGCACGACCTGCGGCTTTTTGGCATAAATTGGCAAGGGTCGCGCCACCGGGTCCATGATCCGCACGATTTCCGCCGCCAGCAGGCGCTTGACCTCTTCCACCGACAGACGCTTGCCCAGATTGCCTTCGGCCAGGTTCGCGGTGACGCGCTGCGCGGTCTCGACCCCCATATCGGCGGTGATCAGCAAATCCTCAAGCTCTTCCAGCATCGCGTCATCAAGGGCGCGACGCTGCACATCGGCATCAGAAAACAGCCGCCCGATCAGGCCGGGTTTCGGAGCAGGCCCCGGCGTCTCGGTGACGATCGCGTCCAGACCGGCGTCGATCTTGGCCGAGGATTTGAACATCCTCTCTTTGAGCTTGCTGAAAAACGCCATGCGATCTGCCTTTTGTTATGACACCCAAAGACCTAGCCATTCCGCCAACAATTGGAAAGCCTACGCCCCATCATCTTCCGAGTAAAAATATCCCTGCCGGAGGCGCGCCCGTGGCAAAGCCACGGGTGCATCAGATTTCATCCCCGAAATGCCGCATCACCAGCCTGATGGGGTTCGGCGCCGCCTGCCCCAGCCCGCAGATCGAGGCATCGACCATCGTGGCACACAGATCAGCCAGCAAGTCGCGGTCCCAGCGATCCGCCTGCATCAGCATCACGGCCTTCTGACATCCCACCCGGCAAGGCGTGCATTGCCCACAGCTTTCATCCTCGAAAAACCGCAGCATGTTCAGCGCGGCATCGCGGGCACGGTCGTGCTGCGACAGAACCACCACCGCCGCCGATCCGATGAATGTGTCATGTTCCTGCAACGTGTCGAAATCCAGTGGCACATCGGCAATAGACGCCGGCAACAGGCCGGATGACGGCCCGCCCGGCTGATATGCCTTGAACACATGTCCTTCCGCCATCCCGCCCGCCGCCGCGATGATATCGGTGATCGTCGATCCGGCAGGCAACACATAAATTCCCGGCTGCGCCACACGTCCGGACACGGAATAGGACCGCAGCCCCCTGCGCCCGTTCTTTTCGACCGCATCCAGGATTTCCGGCCCCTCCCGGCAGACCCGCGCCACCCAAAGCAGGGTTTCGACATTATGCACCAGCGTCGGGCGGTCAAAGATGCCGACCTGCGCAACAAAGGGTGGACGGTGCCGGGGGATACCGCGCTTGCCTTCGATGCTTTCGATCATCGCCGATTCCTCACCGCAGATATAGGCACCGGCCCCGCGCCGCAGGTCGATATAGCCCGGTGCAATGATCCCGGCGGCTTCCAGCGCGGCAATCTCGCGGCGCAGAATGTCCAGCACGGCGGGATATTCATCGCGCATATAAATGAAACAGGTCGTGACCTCGACCGCCCAGGCGGCGATCAGCATGCCTTCGAGAAACAAATGCGGGTGCCGTTCCAGATAATGCCGGTCCTTGAAGGTCCCCGGCTCGCCCTCATCCCCGTTCACCGCCAGATAGCGCGGCCCGGGATTGGCGCGCACGAAACCCCATTTCTTGCCGGATGGAAAACCAGCCCCACCAAGACCGCGCAGACCAGAGGCCAGCACCACCTCCTGCACTGCCGCCCAATCGCCGTTTTCGCGCAGATCGGCCAAGGTCAGATAGCCGCCATCGGCGCGATAGGTCGCAAGGGTCTGATATTCCGGCAGATGCGCATGAGTGTCACCGGCGGCTATCGCGGCCTGCACCTTTTCCGGCGTCGCGTGGTCGATATGATTGTGCCCGATTTCCAGCACCGGTGCCGTATCGCAGCGCCCCATGCAGGGTGCCCGCAAAACACGCACCTGCGCCGGGTCAAGCCCGTCTTCCAGCGCCGTTTTCAACGCCTGCGCGCCCGCCAGTTCACACGACAGGCTGTCGCAGACCCGGATCGTCAAGGCGGGTGGCGGCGTCTCGCCTTCCTTTACCACATCGAAATGGGCGTAAAAGGTGGCGACCTCGTACACTTCGGCCTCTGACAGGCGCATTTCCTCGGCAAGGGCACGCAGATGGGCGGCGGACAGATGACCATAATGATCCTGAATCAGATGCAAATGCTCGATCAGCAGGTCACGACGGCGCGGGCGACCGGCCAGAAGCGCGCGGACCTCCGCCCAGGCGGCATCATCCAACTGACGGCCTTTGGGCGTATGCCGCCCCCTGCCCTTGCCGGATTTCCAGATGCCGTCCTTATTGTCCTCGGCCATGCCTGCCCCTCCTGCTTTTGGCGCAGCATAGACTCCGGCCCCGCCCTGAACCACGCAAAAGCGACGCTGAAGGGCCAAACCGCGCATCACGCGGGTTTCGCTTAATCTGGCGCGAAACACATGCTAAACATCCTGCAATGACACGCCAGACTGCCCTTTTCGCCTTTGCAACCTTGCTGCCTGCGGGGCTGATCGGCACGGGCGCTGTGCAAGGCGGCGCTTGGGTCATCGCGGCGGTGCTGGTGCTGGCGCTGGTGACGAGCCTTGCCGACCGGCTTTTGCCCGAAGATACCGGGCGCGATGAGACCGCCAGCGGGACGGCGTTGTCGGTGCTGCTGGCACTGGTGCATTTGGCGCTGCTGCCGCTGGTGGTCTGGGCGCTGGCCGGTGACGCGATCAGCCGGCCGGAAAAGGTCGGGCTGTTCTTTGCGGCAGGCCTTTATTTCGGGCAGGTCAGCAATGCCAATGCGCATGAACTGATCCACCGGCGCCAGCATGCGCTGCACCGGCTGGGGATGTGGGTCTATATCTCGCTGCTGTTCGGGCATCATACATCGGCACATGTGCTGGTGCATCACCGGCATGTCGCAACGCGCAAAGACCCCAACACGTCGCGCAAGGGCGAAGGATTTTACCGCTACATGATCCGCGCATGGGCCGGGTCGTTCAAAGGCGGTTACCGGGCCGAGAAAGAGCGCCTGACAAGGATCGGACGCCCCGTCTGGCACAATCCTTACTGGCTCTATCTGGGCGGCGGTGCGGCCTTCATCGCGCTGGCCTATCTGCTGGGCGGAACCAAGGGGCTGATCCTTTACATCGCCCTTGCAGGCCATGCGCAGACCCAGCTTTTGCTGTCGGATTACGTCCAGCATTACGGGCTGATGCGCAAAACCCGTGCTGATGGCAAGCCCGAACCTGTCGCTGCCAAACATAGCTGGAACAGCCCACATCAATATTCCTCTGCGATGATGCTGAACGCCACAAGGCATTCCGACCATCACGCGCGCCCGGCCCGCGCTTATCCGGCGCTGGAATTGCCCGGCGATGCGCCGGTGCTGCCACGGCCTTTGCCGCTGATGGCCAGTATCGCGCTGCTGCCGCCTTTGTGGCGGCGGATCATGGACCCTTTGACCGACAGGTGGCGCGATGCGTAGTTTGCTTTTGAT
The DNA here is from genome assembly GCA_017390475.1 of Loktanella sp. Lineage (GTDB taxonomy): Bacteria > Pseudomonadota > Alphaproteobacteria > Rhodobacterales > Rhodobacteraceae > Yoonia. The sequence continues at coordinate 58,071 of JAFPBO010000004.1, read as the reverse complement.
ACTCTGTCTGGCGACCCCCGCCATGGCGCAGGACACGATGAATGCGGAAGACTTCGACGCCCATGTCACCGGCCGCACGATCACCTTTCGCACCGATACCAACCCGACCTATGGGGTCGAGGCCTATCTGCCGGGCCGCCGCGTGATGTGGTCCACCTTTGACGGCACCTGCATGTATGGCGTCTGGTACGAAAGCAAAGGCGATATCTGCTTTCGCTACGACGACGACCCCGAACCCAAATGCTGGGCGATCTATGATGAACCGGGCGGGATCAGGGCGGTGTTCACCAATGTCCCTTTCGGCACGGTGATCTATGAAACCGATGCGGATGAGCCGCTGATCTGCAACGATCTGTCATCCTGACCGGACATTGACGCGCCCGTCGGCGAACTGGATTTCCAGATCGCCCGCTTTGGCCGCTGTCTGGCTGTCGGTGACCAAATCATCCCCCGCCCGCACCACCGCATAGCCGCGCTTGAGCGTTTCCATATATCCCAACGATTCGTGCAACCTGTCCAATGCGGCCAGCCGCGCCTTGCGTTCTGCCTGCTGGCGGGTGGCGCGGTCTGACAGGCGCTGCGCGGCATTGCCGAGCCTTTCGCCCTGCCGGTCCAGCCGGACCTGCAACAGATCGACGCGCAACCCCCGCCCCGCCCGTTCCAATGTCACCGCCGCATCGCCGGTGCGACGCTGCAAGGCGGGAACCAGCCTGTCTGACAGCGCCGACAGCCGCCGCCGATCCTCGGCCAATCGCCGTTGCAGGATCGCGGGACGCAGGGCCGCATCAGAAAGTTGCAGGCGTTTTTTCGCCGCTGCTTGCCGCAGGGCCGCTGGCAATCTGTCAGACAGATAATCCAGCCGCTGGCGTGGCCCATCGACCAGCGTTTCCACCTGCGGCAAGGCACGCGCCAGATCACGCAGCCGCTGTCGGCGGTTCTGCACCGCGTTGGACAAGGCCCGCACCAGCCGCGCGCCTTGCTGGTCCACGAAGGCCAGCAATTCGATCCGCACCGGCACAGCCAGTTCTGCCGCCGCCGTCGGTGTCGGCGCGCGGACATCAGCGGCAAAATCGATCAGCGTCGTGTCAGTCTCATGCCCCACGGCAGAGATCAGCGGAATGTCAGACGCCGCCGCAGCGCGGACCACGATTTCTTCGTTAAACCCCCAAAGGTCCTCCAACGACCCACCGCCCCGCGCGACGATCAACAGATCGGGGCGCGGCAAGGCACCGCCCGGCGTCAGCGCATTGAAACCCGCAATCGCCGCCGCCACCTCTGGCGCGCATTTCTGGCCTTGCACGGCGACGGGCCAGACCAGCACCTTGCGCGGGAAACGGTCGCGCAGCCGGTGCAGGATATCGCGGATCACCGCACCGGACGGGGACGTCACAACGCCGATAATCTCGGGCAGATAGGGCAGCGGTTTCTTGCGCGACGCATCAAACAACCCCTCGCCCGCCAGCATCGCACGGCGTTTTTCCAGCATCGCCATCAGCGCACCGGCCCCGGCGGGCACGATATCTTCAATGATCATCTGATATTTCGACTGACCGGGAAAAGTGGTCAGCTTGCCGGTGGCGATGACCTCCATCCCTTCCTCGGGACGGTGTGTCAGGGCCGCAGCACGGCCTTTCCAGATGATTGCGGACAGCACCGATCGGTCGTCTTTCAGGTCCAGATACAGATGCCCCGAGGCAGGCCGCGACACGCGCCCGACCTCGCCGCGCACGCGGACATGAGAAAACCCGCCTTCAATGGCTTTCTTGACCGCGCCCGAAATCTCGGACACCGAAAATTCAGGCGTGTTGTCGATAGGTGCGGGATCGTCGAAAAGGTCCATAGGATGCTCTTGTGATCAGGGTGCGGCGACCTTAGAACGCCCGCAACGAAACGCCAAGCGGAGAGCGCCATGAATATCCTGATCCTCGGCAGCGGCGGGCGCGAACACAGTCTCGCCTGGGCGATCAAACAGAACCCCAAATGCGACCGGCTGATCGTGGCACCGGGCAATGCCGGGATCGCGCAGATCGCGGATTGTGCCGATATCAACATCCTCGACGGCGATGCCGTAGCGAATTTCGCCGAAGACAATGCGATAGATTTCGTGATCATCGGGCCAGAGGCACCATTGGCCGCCGGTGTCGCCGACCGTCTGCGCCGCGCGGGTTTGCTGGTGTTCGGCCCATCACAGGCGGCGGCGCAACTGGAAGCGTCGAAAGCCTTTACCAAATCCATCTGCGATGCCGCGAACGCGCCCACCGCCGGTTATGCGACTTTCACCGACGCAGATGCGGCCCGCGCCTATGTTCAGGAACAAGGTGCGCCGATCGTGATCAAGGCGGACGGGCTGGCCGCAGGCAAAGGCGTGACGGTGGCGATGAACCTCGACGACGCTTTGGCAGCGATTGACGATATGTTCGACGGAGCCTTTGGCGATGCCGGGGCGTCTGTCGTGATCGAGGAGTTCATGGAAGGCGAAGAAGCGTCCTTCTTCGTGCTCTGCGATGGCAAGACGATCCTGCCCGTCGGCACCGCGCAAGACCACAAACGCGCCTTTGATGGCGATCAGGGGCCGAATACCGGCGGCATGGGGGCCTATTCGCCAGCGCCGGTGATGAATGACGCGGTGACGCAAAAAGCGCTGTCCGAAATCATCCAACCGACAATGGATGAAATGGCGCGGCGCGGTACGCCGTTTCAGGGTATCCTGTTCTGCGGGCTGATGATCCAGAACGGCCAGCCACGTCTGGTGGAATATAACGTCCGCTTTGGCGACCCGGAATGTCAGGTGCTGATGATGCGGCTGGGCGGGCAAATCCTTGATCTGCTGCAAGCCTGTGCCGAGGAACGGCTGGACCAGATGCAGGTCAACTGGGCCGATGATCATGCGCTGACCATCGTGATGGCGGCGAATGGCTATCCGGATGCTTATGAAAAGGGCAGTGTGATCAGCGGTCTGGACACGCAGCCAGAGGATAGTTTCCACATGGTCTTCCATGCCGGAACCAAGCGGGTGGATGGGCAGTATCAATCCAATGGCGGGCGGGTGCTGAACATCACCGCGCGCGGCGCGACATTGGCAGAGGCACATGAACAAGCCTATGCCATGGCACAGGGGGTCGACTGGCCAGGCGGGTTTTACCGGTCTGATATCGGCTGGCGTGCGCTGTAAATTTGACTGCGCTATAAAGTTGAATGAACTTTAAAATTGAATGGGCTCCAAAACTGAACCCACTATAAAAAAGCCGCGCTGTCAGGCGCGGCTTTTCACATCAACAGGCCGGGATCAGGCGGCGCGACCGACCAGAACAGAACCGATCTGTGCGGCGGCAGCATTCTCATCATCGCCAGCGACAGCGGCGAATTCGCGGGTCAGGCGTTCCAAGGCGGCCTCATAAAGCTGACGTTCGGAATAGCTTTGCTCGCGCTGATCGTCCTGGCGGTGCAGGTCGCGCACGACCTCTGCAATCGCGATCAGGTCGCCGGAATTGATCTTTTGCTCGTATTCCTGTGCCCGGCGGGACCACATGGCTTTCTTGACCTTGGCCTTGCCACGCAGGGTTTTCAGCGCATGGTTGACCACATCAGGCGTCGCCAGGGCGCGCATGCCAACGTCAGTCGCCTTATGTGTCGGCACCCGCAGCGTCATCTTGTCCTTTTCAAAGGCGATCACGAACATCTCCAGCTCGAAACCGGCAACCTCTTGGGTTTCCACAGAAACGATCTTTCCCACGCCATGGGCCGGGTAAACAACAAACTGGTCGGGGCTGAATTCATTTTTCTTCTTGGTCATGATTTTCCTTTCATGGCGATCCGGCCGGTCAGGCGACAAAAAACCGTCGGCAACACGGGTCACCGGCGGGATGTAAGTGTGAAAAGGCGGGATCAAATCGTTCGTGTCATTAAGGAATCATACCACAAAAACACCCCCTTCGGAAGCGTCCTGTAACAATGGGATGAAATCCCCTGGAATCAAGTGGTTAGGTTAACCACCCTCGCCCGGAGTCTCGGAAAACAGGCGCATCTTGTCAGGTTCGCCGTCCATCTCGGCGGCACCGGGCAGCGGGTCTTTCTTGGTGATGATCACCGGCCACATTTCGGAATATTTGCGATTGAACTCGACCCATTTTTCCATGTCAGGCTCTGTATCCGGGCGGATCGCATCGGCGGGGCATTCAGGTTCGCAGACGCCGCAATCGATGCATTCGTCAGGATGGATCACCAACATGTTCTCGCCCTCGTAGAAACAATCGACGGGACATACCTCGACACAGTCGGTGTATTTGCAGGCGATACAATTGTCGTTGACGATATAGGTCATGGGATCATCCGTAATGCTTCGGGACGTGTGCTAAATCGGATCGCCCGGTCATTCAAGGTCGAAAGGGCTGTCGATCCCGCGCTGCGTCATCATATCCCTGCGATCCTTTTTGGTCGGCCGCCCCTTGCGGTCACCGCCGGGGTTATGCGGCTTGGTCACAGCGACCGGCGACAGATCTTCGTAAAGCGCCTGCGCCTCGGGGGCCGGGCCCCGGCGGGTGCCGCATTCAAGGATGCGGATCACCTTGGTTTGTTCGGCCTGCACGAAGGTCAGCACGTCGCCTGCACCCACGGCGCGGGCCGGTTTGCTGATGGGATTGCCCCCAACCCGCACCTTGCCCGCAGAGACGATCCCGGCGGCGATGCTGCGCGATTTGAAAAACCGCGCATGCCACAGCCATTTATCGAGCCGGATCACCTGCCGGGGTGCGTCGGTCAAGCCTTTTTGAACCCCGCCAAAGCCGCAGCGAACGGGTTATCCGGATCAATCGGCTTGTCCCGCTTCGGCTTTGCCTGAAAGCTTTCCGGCTTGTTGGCCTGCGCGGGCGGCTTGCCCTTGCCTTTCCCCTTCGGCTTGGGATTGCCGCGTGGGCGATCACCACCTGCGGGACGCGCAGGGCGCACAGCGCGACCGCCCCAGGTGAAGGTATAAAACGCCTCCATCTCGGGCGCTTCAACCGGGATTTCCTGCGGCGCATCGGGCTTGTCGGCGGGTTCATCGACCGGCACGTCCTGCGGTGCATCGTCGGGCAGTTCGACCGGCACATCGGCAGGGCTGTCAGCGGGTGGCGTGTCATTCGGCACTTCCACCGGCGGCTCTGGTGCAGTGTCAGGGTCCTGCACCGGCACCGCCACAGGCGGCTTACCCGCGGCATCAGCGCGAGGGGCTTTCACCTTTACCCGTTCGGCCTTCTCGGCCTTGTAGCCCAGCCCCGTCATCAGATCGGCAAATTGATCCAGCGTCATGCCGGTGATCGACAGCATATCGGCATTCGCCTCGAAACCGGCGCGACTGTCCTTGTCGCGCAGCATATCGGCCAGACGTTCCAGCATATCGATACGGATCGCCCTTTCGCCCGCAGCGCGGTAGCCCGACATCGCGTAATAGCCCGGCACAGCGTCTTTCGCGGCTGGCAAAGTGACCAGACCGGGGGGCGGGCTTTCGGGGAATTCCGACAGGTTTTTCGCCAGTGACCACAGCACCAGACGCAGCCGCGTGGGCGCGGGTTTCAGCAGCAAAGGCTGGAAAATCGTGAACTGGCCAAAGCGCACGCCATGTTTGCGCAGGCCGGAACGCGCTTCCTGATCCAGCGCCTTGACCTCATCTGCGACATCGCCGCGCGGGATGATGCCGAAATTTTCCGCCATGCGGAAGGCAAAGCCTTTGGCCGCCCCAGTCAGCGTTTCGTCATTGCGCAGCGCGAGCAGCCCTTCAAAGCCAGCCGCGATCTTGCGGTCGATGAAATGCTGCAAACGGCGCTGCACCTTGGCGATGACATCCGGTCCGGCCTCTTCATCGACAAAGACGGCCACACCGGGTTTCAGCGGGTCAGACCCGGCCACCAATTTGCCGACGGCCTGATCGCCCCACATCAGCCCACCCTGTTCGGTGAAATCGATCTCGGTATCGGGCGCGTTATAGAATCGGTCAGCGCGCAGATGCAGATGCGGCGCAATCGCCTGCTGCGATGCCTGCCGCAGGGTTTTCGCCTCGTCCGGGCTGCCCGCTTTGTCCATCCGGAAACGGAACCCTTCCAGACGACCGACGAATTCGCCCTCGACGGTCACTTCACCTTTTTCATTCACCTCGGCCAACAGGCTCTCCTTTTGTTTGAGCCGGCGAAGCAGGATGCTGGTCCGCCGGTCCACAAATCTTTGCGTCAATGCGCCGTGCAGCGCATCTGATAAACGGTCTTCTACAGCGCGGGTTTCATCACGCCAATGCAAATCGTCAACCAGCCAGCCTTTGCGCTGGGCCACATAGGTCCAGGTGCGGATAAAGGCGAGCCGCTTGGACAAAGTATCAATGTCCCCGTCGGTGCGGTCAATCCGCCGCACCTGAAGCGCGAACCAATTGGCCGAGACATGCCCAAGTTGATGCAGATCGTTGTAAATCTGCGTCAGAAGTGCGGCGTGTTCGGCAGGCGAGACACCGCGAAAATCAGGGATTCGGCAGACATCCCAGAGCAATTTGACCGATGGCCCGTCCGTCGCACGCGCCGCAACCTCTGCATCCAGTGACAGCGCTTTCAGCGCTGCCAGATCGTCGCTTTCGCGCACCCGCGTCAGCCAGGGGTTGTCGGTGCGGTCTTCCAGCGTGCTGATCAGCCGCTTGATGGACCCGAATTGCAACCGGCTGTTGCGCCATTGCAGTTTGGACACGGGGCGGAACTGGTGGTTGCAGATCGCCTCGGCCACGGCATCATCCAAAGGCGGGGCCTCGCCCGTCACGCCAAAGGTGCCGTTTTCGATATGCCGCCCGGCGCGGCCTGCGATCTGGGCCAATTCCTCGGGTGCCAGATGTCGCATCCGCCGCCCGTCGAATTTCGTTAGCGAGGAAAAGGCGACATGGCCGATATCCAAATTCAGCCCCATCCCGATGGCATCGGTGGCGACCAGAAAATCGACGTCGCCATTCTGATACATTTCCACCTGCGCATTGCGGGTGCGGGGCGATAGCGCGCCCATCACCACGGCCGCGCCGCCCTTGGTCCGGCGCAGCAATTCGGCGATGGCATAGACATTATCCACCGAAAACCCGACGATGGCCGAACGTGCCGGCATACGGCTAATCTTTTTCGATCCGGTATAGGTCAGTTCTGACATTCGGTCCCGACGCATGAATTGCGCATCCGGCACCAAGGCTGCAATCGCACCGCGCATCGTGTCGGCACCAAGAAACAGGGTTTCATGCAGCCCGCGCGCATGCAGCAACCGGTCGGTGAAAACATGCCCCCGCTCAGGATCGCCGCAAAGCTGGATTTCATCCACCGCCAGAAAGTCGCAACCCATGCCATCAGGCATCGCCTCGACCGTGCAGACCCAATAGGCGGCGCGCGGTGGCACGATCCGTTCCTCGCCCGTGACCAAAGCCACCACGGATGGCCCCTTGATCGCGACGATGCGATCATAGACCTCGCGCGCCAGCAGGCGCAACGGCAGGCCGATCACGCCGGTGCGGAATGACAGCATCCGCTGGATCGCGTAATGGGTCTTGCCGGTATTGGTCGGCCCAAGAACGGCCGTGATCCGGGAACCTTGCATCTTCGTCCCCGTCAGGGGCAGGCGGTCAGATCGCCTGCCCCTCTAATTGTTGTTGCAGACGGTCAGCATCTTCGCGGGCCTGCATCGATTGTGGCATAATGTCGAGCATCATCCGGTAAAGATCAAGCGCCTGCGCCGGGCGGTCCGTCTCTTCCATCATGATGGCCAGACCGCGCATCGCTTCAAAATGGCGCGGATTGCGCGCCAGCACTTCTGCCAGATCAGCCATCGCGGGGCCAAATTCATCCAGCAGGTAATAGGCCGTCGCGCGCTGGAAATAGCCTTCCGCGAAATCGGGGGCATGATCGACCAATGCCGAAAAATGATCGAGTGCCGCCTCCGGCACGCCATCTTCAAGCGCATCCTGCCCGCGGCGCATCAGCAGATCGATCGCAGGTGATCCGCTTTTGCCCCATTCGGAAATGATCTGCCGTTCGATACGATAGCTGTCGTTTTCATCAGCCTGTAACAATTCCGCGAAAAGCTGGTCGAGCCTTTCGGTTTGTGCGACAACAGGCGTGGTAAACGAAAAGCCCAGCACAAGTGCCGTAACGATACATTTGAAGCGAAAGTGTTCAACCATCATATCTGTAATGTAGCGCATCACGCGGCGGACACCAGAGGCTGGCAGCCGCAGATTATCACGAAAGGAAGAAAATCATGAGCGACGTAGTGAATGAAGCCGTCACACAGTTGAACGCCAAGATGGGCGGGGCCGGTTTTGACGGGACCGCCAAATTCGTCATCGAAGACGAAGGCGCGATCATCATTGACCAAAGCGGCGCACGCGCCAGCGATGATGATGCCGATGTCACCCTGACCGCCACCGCCGATGTGTTCAAGGCGATCCTTGACGGCGAACAGAACCCAACCACCGCTTTCATGACCGGCAAACTGGCCGTGGATGGTGATATGGGTCTGGCGATGAAACTGTCAGGCGTCCTGTCCTGATGACACAAGCCGCCCCGCTTTATGACGACATCGCAGATGGTCCGGCAAACGGGGCGGCACATTGGCTGACCACCAGCGACAACCGGCGCATCCGCGTCGGTCACTGGCCGGTGGACAAGGCCAAAGGCACGGTGCTGATCTTTCCCGGTCGTACCGAATATATCGAAAAATACGGAATGACCGCGCGCGCGCTGACTACGGCAGGCTATGCCACATTGGCGGTGGATTGGCGCGGGCAAGGGCTGGCCGACAGGCTGATCAACGATGCGGCCCTTGGCCATGTCGGCAGCTTTGCCGATTACCAGCATGATGTGCAGGCGGTGACAGATCATGCCACAGCCATCGGCCTGCCGAAACCTTGGTTCATGATCGGCCATTCCATGGGCGGCTGTATCGGCCTGCGGTCGCTGGTGACAGGGCTTGACGTCAACGCGGTCATGTTCTCGGCACCCATGTGGGGTATCGGCATGTCCCGCGCCGTGCATGCCTTTGCCTGGGGGCTGTCGGGCCTGAGCCAGTCGCTGAAATTCGACGAACGGATCGTGCCGGGACAGTTACCCGCCAGTTATCTTCTGCACCAGCCTTTTGCAGGCAATGCGTTGACCAATGATGCCGAAATCTATGCCGCCTTGCGCCAGCAGATCACCGCCCACCCAGAACTGGGCGTCGGCGGGCCATCCCTGCGCTGGCTGCGCCAATCCTTGCAGGAAATGCGCGATCTGGCGCAGTTGCCTTCGCCCAAAACGCCCTGCATCACTTTTCTGGGCGGCAAGGAAACCATCGTCGATTCCCACGCAATCCGCAGCCGCATGGCGCAATGGTCCGGCGGCGTGCTGCACGAGATCAAGGCAGGCCGGCACGAAATGCTGATGGACGCCCCAGAGATGCGCGACATGGTCATCGCCAAGACACTGGCCCATTTCGACGCGCATCGCTGACCCGGCACACCCTGTCTTCTTTTTTCCAAAAATACTCCCGCCGGAGGCGCCTCTGCGGTCCACCGCAGAGGCTTCCTATTGGCACACAGGTTTCAGCCCCTATCTTTAATTGATGGCCGACGTCCTGACCTTCACTGACCGCGGGATCTATTGCCCCGCAGGCGATTTTTACATTGACCCGTGGCGGCCGGTGCCGCGTGCGCTGATCACCCATGCGCATAGCGATCACGCGCGCTGGGGCATGGACAGCTATCTGTCCACCCCCGGCACTGCGGCGGTCATGCGGCACCGATTGGGCGATATCGCCGTTGAAACAATCGCTTATGGTGCGCAGCAGCAGATCGGGGATGCGGTGGTTTCCTTCCACCCCGCTGGCCATGTGCCGGGTTCGGCGCAGATCCGCATCGCGGTCAAAGGTCAGGTCTGGGTCGTCTCGGGCGACTACAAAACCGTCGACGACGGGCTGTCGGAACCGTTTGACCCCGTCCCTTGCCATGCTTTCATCAGCGAATGCACCTTTGGCCTGCCGATTTTCAACTGGACGCCGCAGGATATCCTGCGCGACCAGATCAACCGCTGGTGGGCTGATTGTGCCACCTCTGGCAAAACCGCTATTCTGGGGGCCTATGCCCTGGGCAAGGCGCAACGGCTGTTGCGGCTTGTTGATCCCGCTATCGGCCCGATCCTGACGCATGGCGCGGTGGAAAACACCAATGAGGTGCTGCGCGCACAGGGTATCGCCCTGCCCGCCACGATCCGCGTCGATGCCACCGTCACCGGCAAAACCCACCCCGGAGCGCTGGTGCTGGCGACGCCTTCCGCCCTTGGCACCACTTGGGCGAAACGTTTCGGCCCATCCTCGACCGCCTTTGCCAGCGGTTGGATGGCTTTGCGCGGCGTGCGGCGCCGGCGGGCGGCAGATCGCGGGTTCATCGTCTCGGACCACGCCGATTGGGCCGGGCTGAATGCGGCGATCAAGGCAACCGGGGCAGAGAAGATATTCGTCACCCATGGCTATACATCTGCCTTTCAGCGCTGGCTGGCCGATCAGGGCTATGACGCCCATGTGGTCAGCACCGATTATCAGGGCGAAGATTTCGACAGCAGCGAGGATGCGGCATGAAAGCCTTTGCCGCGCTCTTCGCGCAACTCGATGAAAGCACGAAAACCAGCGTTAAAGTTGCCGCCATGGCGGATTATTTCCGCAACGCGCCGGATCAGGACAAGCTCTGGACCGCCGCCCTGTTCACCGGGCGCAGGCCGAAACGCGTGATCACCGCCAGCAAATTACGCCTTTGGGCGGCAGAGGTCGCGGGCCTGCCGGATTGGTTGTTCGAGGAAAGCTACAGCATCGTCGGTGATCTGGCCGAAACCATCGCGCTGGTGCTGCCCGCACCGGGCCAGATCAGCGATGAAAGCCTGACATATTGGATCATGCGCCTGCGCGAACTGGGCCTGCAGGATGAGGCGGCGCGCAAGGCAGGCATCATCGCCGCATGGGACAGCCTGCCGCATGCCGAACGCTTTCTGTTTACCAAACTGCTGACCGGCGGCTTTCGCATCGGGATCAGTGCGAAACTCATGACCCGCGCACTTGCGCTGGCGACGGGACAGCCGGAACCGGAACTGACCCATAAACTGATGGGCAACTGGACGCCCGACAGCGTGACATGGCACAGCCTGATCCAGGCAGAGGACCCGACCGCAGACCAGTCACGGCCCTATCCGTTCTATCTTGCCTATGGGTTAGAGGGTCTCGACAGTCTCGGCCCGCCTGCAGATTGGTCTGCGGAACGTAAATGGGACGGTATCCGTGGCCAGTTCATATTGCGCGGCGGCAGCCATTACCTGTGGTCGCGGGGCGAAGACCTGATGACCGACCGCTTTCCCGAACTCGCCCAGCTTTGCGACGCGCTCCCGGATGGCACAGTGATCGATGGCGAGGTGCTGGCCTTCGCAGATGAAGCCCCCCTGCCCTTTGCCGCTTTGCAAAAACGGATCGGGCGCAAAACCGTGCCGCGCAAATTGCTGGCAGAAGCTCCCGTCATCCTGATGGCCTATGACCTGCTGGAACAGGACGGGCATGACATCAGGTCCCTGCCCTTTGCCGAACGACGCGGGCGGCTGGCGGATATCGTTGCGCGGGTTTCAACCCGCGCGCCCCTGCGGTTGTCACCGCAGGTGACCTTCACCACATGGGCCGAACTGGCGGCAGAGCGGGCGAAATCCCGCGATCTGGGTGCCGAAGGCTTGATGCTCAAACGCCACGACAGCCCCTATCTGGCCGGGCGCAAGAAAGGCGATTGGTGGAAATGGAAGGTTGACCCGCTGACCATCGACGCGGTGATGATCTATGCGCAGGCAGGCAGTGGACGGCGCGCCAACCTGTTCACCGATTACACTTTTGCCGTGCGCGATGGCGACGCGCTGGTGCCCTTTACCAAAGCCTATTCCGGCCTGACCGATGCCGAATTCCGCCAAATCACCGCCTGGGTGCGCAAGAACACGCTGCAAAAATTCGGACCCGTCCGGCAAGTCCCGCCACTGCATGTGTTCGAGATCGCCTTTGAAGGCATCAACGAAAGTCCACGTCATAAATCCGGGGTCGCTTTACGCTTTCCCCGGATGCTGCGCTGGCGGCAGGACAAACCGGTGGCCGAGGCCAACACGCTGGCCGATCTGCAGGAAATGCTGCGGCTTTACGGCTGACAGGGTTTCATGACGCAGCGCGACACCTTAGGTAAGACATCAAACAGCAATGAAAGCCGCAACATGCAAAACCCCGTCTATGACGCCAATACAGCCGGAAAAAACGCCTTTGGCGATCTGCCCGAATGGGACCTGACCGATCTTTATCCCAGCCCTGAAAGCACAGAGATCACGCGCGATCTGGACTGGCTCGACAAGGAATGCGCCGCTTTTGCCGCCGATTACGCAGGCAAGCTGGCCGATCTTGATGCCGCAGGCCTGCTGCGCGCTGTCCAACGCTATGAAGCGATCGATGTGACAGCCGGACGGATCATGTCCTATGCGGGCCTGCGCTATTATCAGATCACCACAGATAGCGGCCGTGCCAAATTCATGGCCGATTGCCAGGACAAGATCACGCGCTTCACCACCCCGCTGGTGTTCTACGGGCTGGAATTCAACCGGCTGGATGACGATCATCTGGCAGAGCTTCTGGCGGCGAATGATGATCTGGCGCGCTACAAACCCGTCTTTGACCGGATGCGCGCGATGAAGCCGCATCAATTGTCCGATGAGCTGGAACAATTCCTGCATGATCAATCCACCGTCGGTGCCGCCGCATGGAACCGGCTGTTTGATGAAACCATGGCCGGGTTGCAATTCAATGTGGATGGCGACGATCTGGGTCTGGAAGAAACGTTGAACCTGCTGACCGACGCCGACCGCGCCAAGCGCGAGGCGGCGACCCATGCTTTGGCCGATGTGTTCCGCGACACGATCAAGACCTTCGCGCGCATCCACAACACACTGACCAAGGAAAAAGAGATCGAGGATCGCTGGCGCAAGATGCCCAGCCCGCAAGCCGCGCGCCACCTTGCCAACCATGTCGAACCCGAAGTGGTCGAGGCTTTGCGCAATGCCGTAGTTGCGGCCTATCCCCGCCTGTCGCACCGCTATTACGCGCTGAAAGCGAAATGGCTGGGCCTGGACAGGATGCAGGTCTGGGACCGCAACGCGCCTTTGCCGATGGACCAGCCCCGCATCGTCGGCTGGGATGAAGCCCGCGAAACGGTGATGACTGCCTATGCCGGGTTTGATCCGAAAATGGCGGAACTGGCGCAGCCGTTCTTTGACAAGGGCTGGATCGATGCAGGTGCCAAACCGGGCAAAGCCCCCGGCGCCTTTGCGCATCCGACCGTCACCACCGTGCATCCTTATGTGATGCTGAATTATCTGGGCAAACCGCGCGACGTGATGACGCTGGCGCATGAATTGGGGCACGGCGTGCATCAGGTGCTGGCCGCCGAACAGGGCGAGCTTTTGTCATCGACCCCGCTGACACTGGCGGAAACCGCGTCGGTCTTTGGCGAAATGCTGACCTTCCGGCAGTTGCTGGACAATGCCAAGACCAAGGCAGACCGCAAGGTCCTGCTGGCCGGCAAGGTCGAGGATATGATCAACACCGTCGTGCGCCAGATCGCGTTTTACGATTTTGAATGCAAGTTGCATGCCGCGCGTCTGGATGGTGAACTGACCCCTGACGATATCAACGCGCTATGGATGTCGGTGCAGGCCGAAAGCCTTGGCCCAGTGTTTGACTTTGCCGATGGGTACGAGACGTTCTGGGCTTATATTCCGCATTTCGTGCATTCGCCGTTCTACGTCTATGCCTATGCATTCGGTGACGGGTTGGTGAACGCGCTTTACGCGGTGTTCGAGGAAGGCGATCCCGATTTCCGCGAGAAATACTTTGCCATGCTCCGCGCGGGCGGGTCCAAGCATCACAAGGAATTGCTGGCACCTTTCGGGCTGGACGCATCAGACCCCGCCTTCTGGGACAAGGGTCTGGCACTGATCGAAAGCATGATCGACGAATTGGAAGCCATGGAAGACTAGCCAAGGTGATCCCCGCCGCAGGGGCTGGACGCCTCCGGCGGGGGAGTATTTGCAGAAAAAAGAAGCAGCAAAGGGCGCGCGGTCTAGCTTTGCGCGCCCGCAGCAAAGACCATATCCATCATCACCTGCGTGCCGCGTGAAAATTCCAGCGGGCAGGGATAATCCGCCTCGCCCCGGATCGTCTTGCCGAAATTTTCGACCTGCAGGATATAGTGATTGATCCCCGGCCAGCGTTCAAAACTGACTGAACCGCCGGTATCCAGCGACAGCTGTGCCAGATCAAAGACATTGGCGTTAAACGGGCAGGTCAGGGTCAGCACGCCTTTGTCGCCGTGAAAGGAGATCTGCTGGCGCGGCTGCATCCGCATCGATACGACGGCGGAATAGCTGAAATTGGCGAATTGCCCGGCGATCTGTGCAAAGACATCGACATCGTTTTCCAGCCGCAGATTGGCGAAAGGCACCGCCACAGGTTCCTGCCCGGTCACGAAACGCGCAGCCCCCATCACATAGACGCCGATATCGCGCAACGCACCGCCTGCGGTTTCGGGGCGGTTGCGGATATTTTCGGCGTCGCCGCCATTATTGAAGCTGAAAACCGCATCCACATGGATCAGCTTGCCGATGGCACCACCCTGCACCAATTCGCGGGCGCGGATGAATTGCGGGTGATGCACGATCATGAACGCCTCTGCCGCAAGCAGGCCCGCCTTGTCGCGCCCGGCGATCAGCTTGTCATAATCGGACGCATTCAGCCCCATCGGTTTTTCGCACAACACCGGCTTGCCTGCGGCCAGCGCCTTGAGCGACCATTCAACATGCAGATGGTTCGGCAGCGGGATATAGACCGCATCGATTTCAGGATCAGCCAGCAGCGCATCATAGCTGTCATGAACCCGCAGCCCCGGTGCAAAAGCGGCAAAGCCCGCTGCCTTGTCCGGGCTGGATGTCGCCAGCGCGGCAAGCTCGGCCCCTTTTGCGGCATGGATAGCTGGTGCCATATGTTGACGGGCGAAATTCGCGGCCCCCAGAATACCCCAACGGATTGGTGTCATTACTCTCTCTCCCTTTGTTGAGAGAAATGTTAGCGCTACCTACGCTGCAAAGCCACGGCTATTTTCGGATGTTCCATGCAAAATCCCCGCCGGAGGCTCCGGCGGGGATAATCGGCGCAAGGCGCGGCCGGGACATTCAGGCGGCGCCCAGCATCCCTTTGTCACGCGCCAGTTCCTGCATCCGCGCCTGCAGCTTTTCAAAGGCGCGCACCTCGATCTGGCGAATCCGCTCGCGGCTGACGTCATATTGCGCGCTGAGATCTTCCAGCGTGATGGTTTCATCTGCCAGCCGACGCTGCACCAGAATATCGCGTTCGCGGTCGTTCAGGACAGTCATCGCCTCTGCCAGCAGCGCGCGGCGGGCGTCAAGCTCGTCATGCTCTTCATAATCTGCGGCGGTATTGGCGCTGTCATCTTCCAGCCAATCCTGCCATTGCATCGACCCTTCACCATCAGAGCCGATCTGCGCGTTCAGCGAAGCATCACCGCCCGACATGCGGCGGTTCATCGAGATCACCTCATCCTCGGTCACGCCCAGATCAGTCGCGATCTGTTTGACGTTTTCGGGGCGCAGATCGCCTTCTTCCAGCGCGCCAATGCGGTTTTTCGCCTTGCGCAGGTTGAAGAACAGTTTTTTCTGTGCCGATGTCGTGCCCATTTTCACCAAGGACCATGACCGCAGGATATATTCCTGGATCGAGGCGCGGATCCACCACATCGCATAGGTCGCCAGCCGGAAACCCTTTTCTGGGTCAAAACGTTTGACCGCCTGCATCAGGCCGACATTCGCCTCTGAAATCACTTCGGCCTGCGGCAGGCCGTAACCGCGGTAACCCATGGCGATCTTTGCCGCCAGACGCAGGTGCGATGTCACCATCTTATGCGCGGCCTCGGTGTCCTCATGGTCCACCCAGCGTTTGGCCAGCATATATTCTTCTTCCGGTTCCAGCATGGGGAACTTGCGGATTTCCTGCATATAGCGGTTCAGCCCGCCCTCCGGCGTTGGGGCTGGTAAATTCTTATAGTCGCTCACTGTTCTTGCCCTCCGTTATGTATAAAGGCTTAACATGGATATGGGCGTCGTGCCGCATCTGTCAAGTCATCTGGCCTTCAGTGGTAAACGCAGATTGAACCATTCGGTTCAGTTTGACGAGTGAACTTTACGTGCATTCACGCACATGCGATCCGCAGCCTCAGATTGTAACACCCAGAGCCGTTAACAAATCATGCATATCCGCAGGCAAAGGCGCCTCGAATTCCATAAATTCACCGGTGACGGGGTGTTCAAAACCCAAAGACGCCGCATGCAGCGCCTGCCGGGGGAATTCCGCCACGGCCGTCACACCCGCGTCGCCGATCGCCTTGGGTGACATTTTGCGCCGCCCGCCATAGGTCGGATCGCCGATCAGCGCATGGCCGCAATGTGCCATATGAACGCGAATCTGATGGGTCCGCCCGGTTTCCAGCCAGCATTCGATGAAGGCGGCGACGGGCGGCATGCCGAGCGGTGCAAGAATCCGCGCCCGTGTCACGGCATGGCGGCCTGCGGTGAAAGACACCGCCTGCCGCTGCCGGTCAGTCCGGTGGCGGCCCAGCATTGTCTGGATTTTCAGAATATTTCCGGGCTCAAATGAGGTGCCCTTGATCCCGTGCAAACGCGGATCATTGGCATCCGGCACACCGTAACACACAGCGACATATCGGCGCGCAACGGTATGGGCAGCGAATTGATCGGCCAGATGATGATGCGCACGGTCGGATTTGGCCACGACCAGCAGGCCGGATGTGTCTTTGTCGATCCGATGCACGATGCCGGGACGTTTCAGCCCGCCGACACCGGACAGGCTGTCCCCGCAATGATGGATCAGCGCATTGACCAAAGTGCCACCCGGCGTGCCGGGCGCGGGATGGACGACCATGCCCGCAGGTTTGTTGATCACGACCAGATCGTCATCTTCATAGACAATCTCAAGTGCGATATCTTCCGCGCCGATATGGCTCTCAACAGCGACCTCGACGGTGACTTCCACCTCTGCCCCTTCGGCAATCCGAAAGCGCGGGTCGGTGATGACAGTGCCATCCACCATCACGGCGCCATCCGCGATCAGCCGCGCCAGGCGCGACCGGCTCAGCGCCGCATCTTCCGGCACATCGCGGCCAAGCGCCTTGTCCAGCCGGGGGGCCGGGTTTGCACCGATGGTAAAGGTAATTTGGGTCGGCCCCATCTGCGTCTCCGTCAACATCTGCGGCCTGAAAAGGGGGTGGTACCACCTGCTGGTCTCGAACCAGCGACCTCTTGATCCACAATCAAGCGCTCTAACCAACTGAGCTAAGGCGGCACTGTCGGGGGATTTAGCCGCATGGGTGGATGATTGCAAGGCCTTGGCGGGGCTTTTCCGCAGATGCCCTTGCCAAGCGATTGCCGCAGGCTGTAGGCAGGATCAGATCAGCAAGGAAGAACATCATGGGTATCAACAACGAACGCGATATCGAAGCCAATATGCAGATCGGCCCGACCGAATTGGGCATGGTCCGTATTTTCGTCGAAGCCGGCAGCACCGAGATCCCGATGGATTTCGAACCCGAAGAAGCCGAAGAAATCGCCGATGAGATCCGCGCTGCCGCCATGGCAGCGCGCGCCGTCAAAAAGCGGTAACAAAGCCCGGATCGCGCGCCATCTGCGCGCGGATCGCGGCATGGCGGGCGAATTTCTGCGTGATCGCCTTGCGCCGGGCCGGTGGCAGGCGACTTTCGGGGCCGTGGCGGATGATTTCGGCATCATAGCCATCGGCGAGGATCAGCCCGGTTTCATCGGGCAGCAATTCGGTCGGGAAATTGCTGTCCACCGCCCAGAAAAACTGATCGCACCAATCCAGATAATGCTGCCATTTATGATCAGTCATGAAATCGGCGCGGCTGGATTTGCATTCGACGATCCAGATTTCGCCCTTTGGCCCCAAAGCCATGACATCAACGCGCAGCCCGCGCGCAGGCACCAGCTCCACCACAGACACAAAATCATGGCCGCGCAAATGGCGGCAGATTCCACGCGCCAGTAAATGGCCGGGTTGCAGAGGTGTGTCGGGCAATTGCATGACGCGACCATGAACAAAGGATGAACAAATTGCAATCCCTCTGACGGGGCCACTTGTCCTTTGCCCCGCACGCGCCTATCTCAACTGGTGACGGGACTTCTGCGCTGCTCGTATACCATCGGTACAAATCCAGTGGCCTTAAGCAACTCCGAGGGAGCTGGCTCTGTTCTGACCCTGGTCAGTCTATCTGGTGCCCACCTGTAAAAACAGGTCCTCGGGATTAGCTACCGCTACGGCAGAGGTGGTGCCCGTCGCTTAACGCTGCCGTGATCGCACGGTGACGCGGATTGGAATCATCCGGCCGCCGTGATGATCGTCGTCATCATCGTCCTGCGCATCCAGCATGACTGACACGGCAAATTGCACGCCACCAAAGACCGTGCCGTGAAAGAACCACAACAGGAAAACCGCTAACCAGCCGATATCCGACCCGGCCACCAACCGACCCAATCCCCCAATATCGTAAAACAACAGCATTGTGACAAAAACCGCCGCCGCCACGAAACCCACGGCGCAATGGCGCAGATAAAGCTGCATCAGATTAGGTTCGTCATCCTGTGTCATGCCAGCGTCCCCCTTGCCATACAAACTATGCTGCGCAGCGGCGATTACAATGGACGAAACGCCGCGCCGCACCGTCCTATACGCGCAAGAGTGGCAATTGCCTCGCAACCATGCTGACCGCAAAGATCGCGACGGCGACGCAGATGATCGACGGACCGACCTGAGTGTCAAAGATCACGGCCAGCCGCAGCCCGCCCAAGGCCGACAACGCCCCGATCCCCATCGCAAAAAACGCCATACGTTCCGGCGTGCGGGCAAAACCGCGGGCAGAGGCAGCGGGGATGATCAGCAAGGCGGTGATCAGCAAGGCCCCCACGACCTTGATCGCCACGGCGACGACGGCAGCGACCAGCACGGTCAGGATCAATTGCTGGCGGCGCGGGTTGATCCCGGCAGCAAAGGCCAGATCGGGATTCAATGTCGCGGTCAGCATCGCCGACCATTGCCACCAGAGCACGCCGATCAGCAAGGCCCCGCCGCCCCAGATCACCGCCAGATCATGGCGGGTCACGCTCAGCACATCGCCGAACAGATAGGCATCAAGGTCGATCCTTTGCCCCGGCACCAGCGTGACGGCGACCAGCCCCAAGGCCAGCGCGCCATGCGCCAGCACACCCAGGATCGTATCGACCGCGACCCCCTGCCCGGTGAGCGCATGGATCAGCACCGCCATGCCCAGCGCCACGACCGCCACGCCCAGCGTGATCGAGGTGCCGAACAGCAGCGCCATCGCCACACCCAGCACGGCAGCATGGGCAGTGGCATCGCCGAAATAGGCCATCCGCCGCCAGACCACGAAACAACCCAGCAAGCCCGCCGCCACAGCGGTGCCCACAGCGGCGAGCGCGGCACGCACCAGAAAATCGTCCAGCATTATTCCGCCGCCTCATGATGGTGATCGTGGCCATGATCGTGATCATGGCGATAAAGCGCCAGCGCGCCGCCGGTCCCGGTACCGAACAATTCGCGATAGGCGGGGGCGGCTGACACCACCTCTGGCGTGCCTTCGCAACAGATATGGCCGTTCAGGCAGATCACCCTGTCAGAGGCGCTCATCACCACGTGCAATTCATGGCTGACCATCAGCACCGCACAGCCCAGATCCTGCCGGACGGCCGCGATCTGGCGATAGAAGGCCGCCGATCCGGGCTGATCCAGCCCCTGTGTCGCCTCGTCCAGCATCAGCACATGCGGTTTGGCAAGGATCGCGCGCGCCAGCAGAACGCGCTGAAACTGCCCGCCGGACAGCTGCGACATTTGCTGGCGGTCCAGCCCCGCCACACCCGCCGCGCGCAAGGCGGCAGCAGCGTCAGCAGCAGGTACTGCTTTCGGCAGGTTCAGAAACCGCGCCACGGTGATCGGCAGGGTCGGGTCGATATGCAGCTTCTGCGGCACGTAACCGATGCGCAGACCTTTCTGACGGATCACCTTGCCCTTTTGCGGTTGCAAGGCACCGATCAGCAGGCGCAGCAGGGTGGATTTGCCGGACCCGTTCGGCCCGACGATCGTGACGATCTCGCCGGGTTCCAGGGTCATGCTGACATTCTGCAAGACCCCTTTGCCGCCATGGGCAAAGTTGATGTGGCGCGCGTCGATCAGGCTCATGCAGCGGCACCGGTCTGGCAGGTAGGGCATAGCCCCTCGGCCTCGATCACAGTCTGTTCCAGCTGAAACCCATTGGCTGCCGCCGCCTGTGCCAGCGAGCGTGAACTGGCCTGCGCCTCTGCCACGGTGCCGCATTTGCGGCAAATCATGAAGGCCGGGTTATGGTTTGCACCGGGATGAGCACAGGCGATGAATGCGTTCAACCGCTCGATCCGGTGAACGAAACCCTGTTCCACCAGAAAGCTGAGCGCACGATAGGCAACGGGCGGCTTGGACCCCAGCCCTTCGGCATCCAGCCGCGCCAGCACGTCATAGGCGCCAAGCGCGACATGGCTTTCCAGCAGTATTTCCAGCACCCTGCGGCGGACCGGGGACAATTTCACCTTGCGGGCTGCGCAGGCGGCATCCGCCGCTGCCAGAGCGGCACTGATACAATTATCATGATCGTGGCGGGCAAAGGCCATCGGGTCGTTGGACATGTTGTGCCTTGTGATGTTATAACATTTCAAATATATCACTTATTCCATTCCATAACAAGGACTGCCACCATGATTCGACTCCTCACCGCTTGCTGTCTTGTACCCGCCGCCGCATGGGCCGAGGTGCCGAAAGTCATGACCGATTTTGCGCCTGTTCACAGCCTGACCGCACAGGTCATGGGCGATCTGGGTAGTCCCGATCTGCTGCTACCCCCCGGTGCCGACCCGCATCATTTCGCGCTGCGCCCCAGCGACGCGGGCAAATTGGGCGAGGCCGAGATCCTGTTCTGGACCGGCCCCGACCTGACTCCCTGGCTGAGCGACATGATCGACACGCTGGCCCCGTCGGCGACGCAGGTCAGCTTGCTGAATGTGCCCGGCTGGGAGCCTTTGCCGATCCGCGATATCCAGCAATTCGTCGTACCCGCCGCCGAAGAGCATGATGACGATCACGACGATCACGGGCATGATGACCATGCACATGGCGATGACCACGGCCATGCGCATGATGATGACCACGGACATGACGACGACCATGGCCACGACGATCACGGGCACGACGATCATGGCCACGCCCATGATGATGGTCACGGTCACGCGCATAACGACGACCATGGGCACGATGACGATCACGGACATGCGCATGACCATGATCACGGCGATTTCGACCCGCATGCCTGGCTTGACCCGGCGATTGCGCAGGTCTGGGTGACCGCGATTGCTGATCAGTTGAGCACGGCTGACCCGGATAACGCCACCATCTATGCCGCAAATGCCGAGGCTGCGATTGCGCGCCTGACAGAGCTGGATGCAGAGCTGGCAAGCCAGCTGGCCCCCTATGCCGGTCGGGCCTATGTCCTGCCCCACGATGGCTATCAGTATTTCGAAGTCCGCTATGGCCTGACCGCCGCTGGCGCAATTTCCGGCATTGATGCGCGCACCCCGGGCCCGGCTCAGGTTGCCAGCCTGCGCGACCAGATGGCTGAAAGCGATATCGTCTGCGTGTTCAGCGATGCCGAGATCGGCGAACGCTGGGCGACTGTCGTGACCGAAAGCACAGATGCGCGGACTGTTCGCATTGACGGTGTTGGCGTGGATCTGGACAGCGGTGCCGATCTGTATGACGCGCTGCTGCGCCGTCTGGCAGATGACTTTGCCGATTGCCTCGGCGACGCGTAAAAAAGCGAGCTTTCAACACGAAAGACTTTTTTCAAAAGTCTTTCTTCAGGGCAAAAATATTTGACAAATATTTTTGCCCCCTCGCCCATCGCCTGTATCAGCTGGCGATCAGCCTTTCGCGCCGCAACCAGCCTGGAATTTCGCTGATGTCGCGCAGCACAACATCGGCCAGCCCGTCCAGTTCTTCGCGCGGGGCCGGTCCGGTCAGGACCCCGACGGTCATCATTCCGGCCGCACGGCCCGCATGCAGATCATGGGTGCTGTCACCGACCATGACGCAGGCATCAGGCATCAAACCGGTCACCCGGCAAAAGCCATGCAATTGCCCTGGTCCGGGCTTGGCCCCATAGCCGCTGTCATAGCCTGCGATAAAGGCGAAATCGGCCCGGATTCCGGCCTCGTCCAGATGCCGCAATGCAGGACCTTCGGCATCATTTGTCACAACGCCCAATGTCAGGTTCGACTGTCGCAATCCGGCGATATAGGGCCGCAGCGGCACCGCCTCGACCTGGTCAACCTGGGCCGAGCCGGCATTCATCCGCGCCAGCAGCGCGGTTTTGTCCGTGGCGGGGACGACGTCCATGATCGCATCAGCCACCTCATCCACAGTGGATGCAATCACGATACTACCCGGAAAGAACCGCGCATTTTCCATATCATAGCCAAGTACCGCGGCCAGCCGTTCACACAGGATCGGATCTGCGCCCGCCTCGCTGATCAGCATAGCGCGGGTCCATGCGCCCCAGGTCGCGTTGAAATCGAACAGCGTGCCGTCCTTGTCGAAGATGATGCCTGAAATCACGCGTGGCTCCTTTTGCCGGATCTGTGCCGCACCGGACCCGAGCGACCGTCCAGTGTCAAGTGTCAGGTCCAATGCATCTGTTCAGCACCCGGCAGCGCATAGCGCGCCTGCAGCGGGAGATCATAGGCCAGCCCTTGGGCATCGCAAAAGGACATGACCCAATTGTCGTCCATGGTGATGAAATCCAGCACCGCCGCCAGAAACGCCGGTTCCGCTGCCCGGTCGCGCAGGTCATCGACCGATGCACCGCTGGCCCCCAGAAACGTGGTACAGATATCGTCCTGACCCGCCATCCAGCCCAAGGCCAGCAATGCAATCACCTGCGCCTGATCCGGTCCCATGAAACATCCTTAAACTGATCGAAAGGTTTTTTTAACTAATATGCCCGAAACTGACCAGATGAAACGGGTTTGTTCCTGTCAAGAGGTGTAGAAATGTCTGGCCGTGTCTTGATCGTGGATAATGTGGCGACCAATCGCATCCTGTTGCGGGCCACCATGCAGGCGGCGCAATTCGTCGTCGATGCCTGCGCCACCGCGGCAGAGGCGCAGGTGTTCATCGCCGTCAACCGGCCCGATCTGATCCTGATCAATCTGTCTGACCCGGCGAGCAATCCACAGGGGTTTTGCGCCGCGTTGAAGGCGGATTCCGACACCAGCGCGATCGCCATCATCGCCATCGGTGTGGCCGATACGCCTGATCACCGGCTGGCCGCACTTGATGCAGGCGCGGATGAGGTGTTGACGCGGCCGATGAACGACAGCTTGCTGCTGGCGCGGATCCGCAGCCTGCTGCGTGCACGGGCCACGACCGATGAATTGTTGCTGCGCGACAGCACCAGCCGCGCGCTGGGGTTTCATGACAGCCAGATGCATTTCACTGCAGCCGGGCGGGTGACACTGATTGCCGCACAGACTGCGCCGCTGCATGATCTGGCCGCCGCGTTGAACCGGGGACTGGATCAGCCGGTGCAGATCCGGGATAGCTGCGCCGTGCTGCGTGACAGTGATGATGCCGCCTGCCCGGACCTGTTCATCATTCCCGCCGCCAACCACTGCGCTGACGTGGCTTTGCTGTTCAGTCTGGTGTCGGACCTGCGGTCACGGCTGGAAACGCGGCTGTCATCCTTGCTGGTGATCGTTCCGGCAGAGGCGCATGAAACGGCGGCGCTGTTTCTGGATCTGGGGGCTGATGATGTCGTGATGCAGGGTGCGCTGCCCGCAGAAATGATCCTGCGGGCCCGGGCGCTGGTGCTGCGCAAGCAATTGCATGACAGGCTGCGCCGCAATCTGCGCGACGGGTTGCAGGCCGCCGTGACCGACCCGCTGACCGGGCTGTTCAACCGGCGCTATGTCGACCATCATCTGCCGCGAATGTTGGAACAAACAGCTGTCACAGGCCGGGAACTGGCGGTGATGATGATCGATATCGATCATTTCAAGGCAATCAATGACCGCTTTGGCCATGCCGCCGGTGACCGGGTGCTGGTCGCCATCGCACAGCGGTTGCGCAACAATCTGCGCGCGGTCGATCTGGTCGCCCGCATCGGTGGCGAGGAATTTCTGGTCGCGCTGCCGCGTTCCAGTGCCGCACAGGCGCAGGGGGCGGCGAACCGTCTGCGCCGTATGATCAGCCAGCAGCCATTCGACTTGGGCGAGGCTCATGCCCCCACGCAGGTCACCATTTCGGTGGGCGTCGCGCTCAGCAACGAGGCCGGGCCTGACCAGCAGGACATGTTGCGCATATGCGGTCTGGCGGATGCGGCGCTGTACCGTGCGAAATCGGCCGGACGCGACCGCGTTGCGATGGATCTTTCAGTCGCCTGAGCGCGCATCGCGCCCGGGGCGATTGCGCTGCAATTCTTCGACCAGCCGGTCGGCAAAGGCGCGGCGGCGTTCTGGCGACATGGCTGCGATCTTGTCCAGCACTGCGGTCCGGGCGCGGGCCTGCACCTGTGACAGATGCGCCGCCTGATCATCCAGCAATTGCTGCAACACCGCGCGATCAAACGGTTCTGCGCGCAAGGCGGTGGCCATCGCCGCCATCTGGCCGCGAAAGTCATGATTACGCAGGCTGCGATCCTGCCGCAGGGCGCGCCCGATCTCACGGCGTTCATCCTCGGCCAGGGCGCGCGACACCAGCCCAAGGCCGAAATCAAAGCGGCTGGGCGGGCCGTCCCTGAACTTGCCCGACAACATCGCGCCGCCAACCACACCCACCACGGCAAGGTTCAGCGCCAGCGAAACGACCAGCACGATCCGCCAGATCCGGGACGGGCGGGCGCTGCTTTCCAATCGGTCAGCCATCTGTCGGTTCTCCTGTCTCGGTCAGAAAATCATCGCTGAACAACCCGATATTAACCGTGTCGCCCAGCAGCGACAGCGCGTAATCTTCAACGACCGGCGGCGGGGCGATCCCGATCCAGACCCCAGCAACCGTCGCTGCAGCCAGACTCCCAAAGGCGGGCCAGCCACCGATCATGGCGCGCAACTGCACCAGCAACGGCTCTTTCACATGCCGCGGTGGCAGTGGCCGTGCCGCATCGGCCAGCACCCGCGCGATCAACGCATCATCAGGGGGCAGCGTGACGGCGCGCGCTGTCGCGAACAAATCGTCCAGCATGTCATCAGGTGGGTTCGTCATCGTCATACCCCAATTCTGCTTTGCGCCCGGCCATGATGGCGGCCAAGGCCCGTTTCCCGCGCGCCGTCAGACTTTCGACCGAGGTCACGCTGATGTCCATGATCGCCGCAATCTGCGGATTGGACAGTCCTTCCAGATGCCGCAACGCCACGGCCTGCGCCTGCCGTTCGGGCAATTGCGCCAAAGCATCCGACAAGGCGCGCAGCCTTGCGCGGGTCTGGATCTGCGCCGCGACCGATGGTGCGCTATCCAAGGGTTCCGCCACCAGATCCAGCGCGACATGCCGCCTTTTGCGCAGCCGGTCGGTGCAAAGATTGGCCACCACCCGGTAAAGCCATGTCGTCACCTGCGCCTCGCCCTGTCGCCAGTCCGGGGCCATGCGCCACAGCCGCAGCATCGCGTCCTGCGCGACATCCTCGGCCTCGGTCTTGTTGGCCAGCATCCGTATCGCCTGCGCCAATATCCGTGGCAACAACCGCAAGGTCAGCACCTCGGCCGCGCGCGGATCGCCCCCGGCGAATGCCAAAAGCAAATCCTCGTCCGAGGCGTCGGCGAAAGGATCGGATACCGCCATCATCTGTGATCGTGCTAGCGGCATCCGCCCTCCGTGACAATTGGCGACAGACAGGCTGCCTGCCGCCGCAGCTGGTCTCAGTCACCCGCAGGTCGGCCAGGGCCGCCGGGGCGGTTGCCGCGCCGCTCTTTCGCGGCTGCGAATTCATCGGCATCGATCATGCCGTTTTCATCCGCATCCAGCCGCGCAAACATCCGTGCCACCCGCTCAGCGCTGCGCGCCTGAGCATAGGCGGTCATTTCTTCCAGTGACACCGCGCCATCACCATCGGCATCCATCGCTGCCAGATCAGGGCGGTCGCGATGTCCCTGGGCCAGCGCGGCCCCGGCGGTCACACTCAGGGCAGCGATTAGGCCCGCGGTTATCAGTTTCATCGTCATGGCATTCCCTTGCATTTCAATCGCGGCCTTGTGCCGCTGACCCCTGTTGAACGCAGGCAGGTGCCGTTTCCGGCGGTGGTTTTTTGCGGGCCGGTCATGATGCCGCTGCATGGCTGCCAAGACTTCCCTTTTGCTGAAAATTCAGGCACACAATCGACAGGAGACAGGAGAGTCTTATGACCGACACCGCCGCATATCTTGATGATCGCCCGACCAAGCCAGCCATTCTGAACGGATTGCGCTGCCGCTGCCCGAAATGTGGCGAGGGGAAATTATTCGACCGCTTTCTGCATGTCGCCGATAACTGCCCCAATTGCGGCGAGGAATTGCATCATCACCGCGCCGATGACGGGCCTGCCTATCTGACGATCCTGATCGTGGCCCATATCATCGGTTTTGCGATCCATATCATGTGGGTGGTCTGGCGGCCTGAACCGATGGTGATGGCCACCGTGCTGTCGCTGGGTGCAATCGCCTTGTCGCTGGCGCTGCTGCCCCCGATGAAAGGGCTGATGGTCGGCATCCAATGGTCGCGCCGGATGCATGGGTTCAACAAAGCCGCATGATCGCCGTGCGCGATGCCGCGACGCTGATCGTCCTGCGCGACGCGGCCAGCCGTCCTGCCGTGCTGATGGGTCAGCGCGGGGCCAATGTCGCCTTCATGCCGGGCAAATTCGTGTTTCCGGGCGGGGCGGTGGACCCCAATGATGCGCTTGCCCCCTTGGCCCCCCTTCCCCCGCAAGATCACGCGCGGCTGTCAGCCGACAGCAGCCTTGCCCCCGATTGCATCGCCGCCGCAGCGATCCGCGAATTATGGGAAGAAACCGGACAGATCCTTGGCACCCCCGGTGATTGGCGCGATGCGCCGCAGGGCTGGCGCGGTTTCGCCGCCACTGGCCACCGGCCCAATGGGGCGGTGCTGCGGTTCTTTTTCCGCGCGGTCACGCCAATCGGTGCCCCGCGTCGTTTTGATGCGCGGTTCTTTCTGGCCGAAGCGGGCGATCTGGTGACCGACCCCGATGATTTCACCCGGGCCGAGGATGAACTCGCCCATCTGCAATGGATCGCCCTTGATCAGGCGCGCGATTTTGACCTGCCCTTCATCACCCAGGTCGTGCTGGCCGAACTGGCCGCCTATATCCAGCGCGGCGGCGACCTGCCCAGCGTGCCGTTTTTCCGCAATGATGACGAGGCGCATCTGGTCAGCCGTCTGGCCGGGAAATCCCCGCTTTAGCGCGGGCGCAGCGGGTGCGGCACCGGGTCCTTGGCGCGCCAGAAATAGTGCCGGAACAGATCAGCATAGGACGCGAATCGATAGCCACCATTGCGGCGCAGGTAATGGTCCTTATGCGCAGCATAAAGCGCGGGCAGCTGATACCATGGCACTGATGGATGCATATGATGCACCACATGCAGATTGTTGTTAAGAAACAGAAATGCCAGCGGCCCGCGATCCTCGATAATCACGCTGCGGCCGCTGGCGCGGATATGGGCCTGATGTTCGGCAAAGCTGCGCAATTTCAGCACCGACAGGCCCAGATAAGCCGCGATCAGATAGGCCCAGACCGGCATCGGCGATAGCGCGACCAGCGCCAGCACCGCGACCATCGCAGGCAGATGCAGTACCCAGTCGCGGCGGCTGACGCGCGTGCCGCGCTGCCATTCTGACAGGCCAAAACTGATCATCCCGACCAGCGG
This sequence comes from Loktanella sp., assembly GCA_017390475.1. Taxonomy (GTDB): domain Bacteria; phylum Pseudomonadota; class Alphaproteobacteria; order Rhodobacterales; family Rhodobacteraceae; genus Yoonia. Next base: position 29,940 of record JAFPBO010000004.1, on the reverse strand, counting down.
CCCCAAAACCAGCCGCCCCGCCAGTCTATTGTTCAGCCGTAGCACGCCCTGCACGGGCGCTGGCAAACTTTCCCAGACCACAGGGTCCATGTAATTGCTTTCGGGATCGTCATAAGGGTCGGTGATCACCGCGTCATGGTGATGCGCCCTATGTGTTGCGGCAAAACGGGCATAAGGGATCACCAGCGTCAGCGGCGGCCAGACGATCAGATCATTCAGCCATTGCCAGCGAAACGGATGCCCATGGATCGCCTCATGCTGGAGCGACGAATGCAACGCAATCGCCAGCCCCGCCACAATCACCCCAAGCGGCAGCGGCAACAACCAGATCGCCGCCAGCCAGACGGCATAACAGCCACAGATCAGCCATAAGGTTGGCCAGGAGATACCGTAATTCTTTCTTGTTTTCATAGGGCTAGGCTATGCGACCCGGCATGTTGGGGGAATGCTGTGACTGGTTCACAAAATTCCGCTAATATGATTTAAGTCACCAATGATGATCAAAACCGACAAACGCGCCCGCGCCCGGATCTTCCGCGACCGGCTGGCCCTGGCGATCACCCGACAGGGCACCACCCAGACCGCGCTCGCGCGCCGCATCGGCGTGGACCGGTCCACCCTGTCACAATTGCTCAAGGATCAGGGCGCGCGCCTGCCGGGGGCGCAACTGGTGGCGGAATGCTCTGCCGCCCTTGGGGTCAGCGCCGATTGGCTGCTGGGCCTGTCGGATTTACCCGAACAGGCCGCCGATCTGGTGGCGACCGCCATTTCCATGCCGCAAGCCTCGCGCGCGGTGGGCGACGACCAGATCTTTGCCTGGCACAAAGAAGCGGCGGGATATAAAATCCGCCACGTCCCCACCGGCCTGCCCGATATGTTCAAGACCAATGACATGTTGCGTTGGGAATATGCGGCAGCTGTGGGCAAGACGATCGAACAGGCAATCGGCGCCAGCACCGACCGGCTCCACTGGATGCAGGGGTCGAAATCGGACTACGAAATTGCCCTGCCGCTGACCGAACTGGAAAGTTTCGCGCGCGCTGACGGCTATTACAGCGGCCTGTCCGCAAAGATCCGGCTGGCGCAATTGCACCGCTTTCGCGATCTGCATCACCAGCTTTACCCGACATTGCGGCTGCATCTGTTCGACAAACGCGAGGTGTTTTCCGCCCCGGTCACCATCTTTGGCCCACTGGTCGCCGTGGTCTATGTCGGACGCAATTACATCGCCTTCCGCGATACCGAACGGGTGGGCGCGATCACCCAGCATTTCGACATGCTGGTGCGCAGCGCCAAGGTCAGCGAGCGTGACATTGCCGCGCATTTCGACCAGTTGATCGCGCTGGTTTAAGGTTGCAGCACCAGCAACCGGCTCAGATCGTAGCCGTTGAACGCCAGCATCCCCCGCGCGGCATTCATCCTGTCAGCAGGAATCACCGGATCACGGTTCAATATCCAGCCTGACCTGCCATCCGGCGCACCGACGACGGCAGTGCGATAGGTTTCATCAGTCCACAGCACCCAGAAATCCGCCGCACCAAAAGGCACCGATGGGAAACTGACCTTCAACCGCCCCGGCCCCACAATCTCGGCCGTGCCATCAATCGTGGACCGGATTGATCCGTCAGGGTTGCGGCAGGTATTGCGCACCGAAATCAGGCCATCCGGCAAAGCACCATATTCTGCGGTTACACCCACACAGCCCGCCTCGAACGGCACCGGATAGCGCGCGACCTCATGCCATGTGCCCAAAAACCGCGCCGGTTCAAACACCGCCTTCGATGATATCGGCGCAGATGTATCGCGGTACACCTCGAACAACCCGCCACGCGGCTCGCCCGGCTGCACGCTACAGCCCGCCAACAAAACCGCCATCATCAAAAATCTGCGCATGCGCCCCTCAAAACCTTCCCCGCGGGGAAGACAGCAAAACCTTCCCCGCGGGGAAGATTCCCTCGCTTTGTTCGAAATACTCCCGCGCGGCGCGCATCCGGCCCCATCAGGGACCGGAACAGCACCTACTCAATAAGGCATCGGGTTCGCTTTATGCGCCGCATCAAGCTCGGCAGTCAATTCATCCGTCAGCACAACATCGCGCCCTGCCAGCAGATGCGCCAGTTGGTCCACATTGGTTGCGCCAAAAATCGCCGAGACCGGGAATGGCCGCGTCGCCTGCCAGGCCATCGCCATATGCACCGGGTCAATCCCGTGATCCCGCGCGATATCCAGATAGACCTGCGTGACTGGTAAAGTGCGCGGCGTCATCCGCCCACCCAGATTGCCATTGATCGAGAGCCTGCTGCCCTCGGGCACTGCATCCTGATATTTCCCGGTCAACAACCCACAGGCCAAGGGCGAGAAGGACAGCAAGGTCACATCCTCATTCACCGCCATTTCGGCCATATCGGTATCATACAGCCGGCACATCAGCGAATATTCATTCTGCACCGATACCATGCGCGGCAAGCCCAAAGCCTCGGCCTGATCGACCCATTTGGTCATGCCCCAGGCGCTTTCATTGGACATGCCGATGGCGCGGATCTTGCCCGCCTTGACACATTCATCAAGCGCTTCCAGCACGTCCTGCATATGATCCATGGTCTGCTGGCGGTCCTGCCCGGAGGGATCAAAGGTCCAGTTCTGCCGGAACATATAGGACCCGCGTTCGGGCCAATGCATCTGGTAAAGGTCGATCATATCTGTCTGCAACCGGCGCAAAGACGCATCCACCGTCTGCCGGATCACATCGCCATCATAGCCTTTGCCGTCGCGGACCCAGCCGGGGTTATTGCCCGATACTTTGGTCGCGATCACCAGTTCAGACCGCCGACCCGTCTTGGCGATCCATTCACCGATGATGGTTTCCGACAGGCCGACGGTTTCCGCGGTAATCGGATTGACCGGATACATCTCTGCCGTATCCAGAAAATTGATCCCCGCATCCAGCGCCATATCGATCTGCTGATAGGCATCGGCGCGGTCGGTCTGGTTGCCATAGGTCATGGTGCCGAGGCACCAATCAGTGACAATGATGTCACTGCGGCCAAGTTTTATCTTTTGCATTTTATTGATCTCAGAACCGGTAAACCAGACCCACACGGGTGGTTGTTGTATTTTCGGTGTCGCCATCGCGGACAAAGGACCGGATGAATTCGCCGCGGAACGCCATATTGCCGTCCAGATCAAATTCACCACCCAGACCAAGGCTCAGGGCATTGTCGGTCTTGTCGCTATAGACAAACTGGTCAAACCCAGCCGCACCAAAGGCGGTCAGCGTGCCGAAATTATACCGCGCCACGCCGCGCAGGCGGCGGGTGTCAAATTCACTGCTGCTGCCCAAGGCCAGCCCGAATTCAGCCTCGGCCCCGATGGCCAGCGGAAAGCCGGATGTGACCACACCGCCCATGACGCTGACCAACAGATCGGCATCACCTTCATGCGGCAGGGCATAATCGCCGCTGACGCCGCCGTAGGCTTCTAATGCGTGCAGGGGATTGGCAAAAGTCAAAGCCGTCAGCGCGGCAAGTACGAGTTTCATCGGGGCAACCTTGTGCTGTGATTGGGGTTTCATTGAATGTCTAAGCCGCTAATCGGTCTGGCGCAACCGATCACAACATCTGGCATCTGCCGCGCGACCCCGCTAGACAAGCGCAAAAGCTAAAGGACAGGATTATGGCCCGCCATCTGATCACCTCTGCCATTCCCTATATCAACGGGATCAAGCATCTGGGCAACCTTGTCGGCAGCCAATTGCCCGCCGACCTTTATGCCCGCTACCTGCGGCAGCGCGGGCATGAGGTGCTGTTTCTCTGTGCAACAGACGAACATGGCACCCCCGCCGAACTGGCCGCCGCCAAGGCGGGCAAGCCGGTCGCGGAATATTGCGCGGAAATGCATGATGTGCAGGCACAGATCGCCGATGGATTCGGACTGTCGTTCGATCATTTCGGGCGGTCGTCCAGCCCGCAGAACCACAAGCTGACCCAGGCCTTTGCCGGGCGTTTGGCTGAAATGGGCCTGATCCGCGAAGTCACCGAAGATCAGGTCTATTCCGTCACCGATGGCCGCTTTCTGCCGGACCGCTATATCGAAGGCACCTGCCCCAATTGCGGGTTTGAGTCTGCGCGCGGCGATCAATGTGACAATTGCACCAAACAGCTGGACCCGACCGATCTGATCAATCCCCGTTCGACGATTTCGGGTGCGACCGATCTGGAGGTGCGGACGACCAAGCATCTGTATCTGCGGCAGTCTGAATTGAAAGGCGCATTGGCCGATTGGATCGACAGCAAAAAGGATTGGCCGATCCTGACGACATCCATTGCCAAGAAATGGTTGAATGATGGCGATGGGTTGCAGGATCGAGGCATCACCCGCGATCTGGACTGGGGTATTCCGGTGAAAAAAGGCGATCAGAGCTGGGCCGGCATGGAAGGCAAAGTCTTCTATGTCTGGTTCGACGCCCCCATCGAATATATCGCCTGCGCGCAGGAATGGCAGGATGCGGGCAAGGGTGAAGATTGGGAACGCTGGTGGCGTACCGATAAAGGTGCCGATGACGTGCGTTACACCCAGTTCATGGGCAAGGATAACGTGCCGTTCCACACCCTGTCTTTCCCCGCGACGATCATGGGCACGCAGGAACCGTGGAAGCTGGTGGATTACATCAAATCCTTCAACTACCTCAATTATGACGGCGGCCAGTTCAGCACCTCGCGCGGGCGCGGCGTGTTCATGGATCAGGCGCTGGAATTGCTGCCATCCGATTACTGGCGCTGGTGGCTGTTGAGCCATGCCCCCGAAACATCCGATGCCGAATTCACATGGGAAGCCTTCCAGCAGGATGTGAACAAGGACCTTGCCGATGTTCTGGGCAATTTCGTCAGCCGGATCACCAAATTCTGCCGCTCGAAATTCGGCGAAGCCGTGCCCGAAGGCGGCACCCCGGGCGTGCCAGAGGCGGCACTGACCGAAGCCCTGACCCAGCGTCTGACCGCTTATCAGGCGCATATGGACGCCATCGAGGTCCGCAAAGCGGCGGCAGAATTGCGCGGTATCTGGGTGTTGGGCAATGAATATCTGCAAGCCAATGCCCCTTGGACCACGATCAAGACCGATCCAGAGACTGCCGCGATGCAGGTCCGCCTTGGCCTGAACCTGATCCGCATCTATGCGATACTCTCCGCCCCGTTCATCCCCGATGCCAGCAAGGCCCTGATCGCCGCGATGCAGACCGATGATACCGCATGGCCGGATGATATCGCGCAGGCGCTGAACGCCCTGCCCGCAGGCCACGCCTTCACCGTGCCGGAAAACCTGTTCCGCAAGATCACCGACGACGAACGCGCCGAATGGGCCGAACGTTTCGCCGGTGTGCGCACATGATCATCGGCCATATCGGGGCGCGGGCCGGGTCCAAAGGCGTGCCCGGCAAGAATTTCCGCGATCTGCACGGCAAGCCGCTGATTGACTGGTCGCTGGATCAGCTGTTCGACAATGACCGCGTCGATCATGTTGTAGTGTCCACCGACAGCCCCGAGATTTACGCCCATGCCATCGCGCGTGGCGCGCTGAATATCGGGCTGCGGCCTGCGGAACTGGCGACGGATACGGCGGCCAAATGGCATGTCTGGCAACATGCGTTGGGTGAGGTGGAAAAACAGACCGGACCTGCCACGGCCTTCCTCGATCTGGATTGCACATCGCCCTTGCGGCTGCCGCAGGATATTGATGCGGGGCTGGATTTATTCGCGAGTGAACAACCGGATATGGTCATGTCCTGCGTTGAAAGCCGCAAGAACCCTTATTTCAATATCTTAGAGACCGATGCAACCGGCGCGCTGCATGTCTCAAAACCGCTGCCGGGTGGCGTCGTTGCGCGGCAACAGGCCCCTCAGGTCTATGATCATGTCGGGCTGGTCTACGTTGTCCGTCCCGATTACCTGCGCACAGCCAAGGGCCTGTTCGAAGGCCGCGTCATCCCGCTGGTCCTGCCGGTGGAACGGGGCCTTGATGTGGACAGCCCGTTTGACTGGGATGTGATCGATTTCCTGATGGGTCAGCAGATCGCGCAAGGGCTGCGCGGTTAATGCGGCTGCGCCGCATCAGGGGCGCTGCCCCTGACCCCGTGAGTACTTACAGAAATAAGAAGGGGGCGCGGTTTTAGCGCCAGCCCTGCCATGGCCAGAGAGCTGCCTGTTTCTTGGCAAAGCTTTCGGTCAGCGCGTCGCGGTCGTATTCATCCCTGATCCAGTCATCAATCGCGATCGGCGATTGCGCGGCGCGAGCGGCATAGACATCCAGAAAATGATCCAGAATGCCGGTGCTGGTGCGCCGGATATGAACATAGCGGAAAGAGAGTTGCCGCCGCGCAGTGGCGATATCGGCCCCTTCATACAGCATCAGATAGATCGCCGCTGCCAGCCCGGTACGGTCAGCGCCGGATTTGCAATGCATCAGGAATGGCCGTTCCATTGTTTCGAAAGCGGTCAACAGTTCTAACAACTCGCTCCGGTCCGGCGCGCGGCGCGCGGCCATCTGGACGGTGACCAATGTCAGGCCCAGATTTTCGCAGCTTTCCACCTCGAACAGGTAGTGCGGCTGTCGGGCCGGGCCGCGCAGGTTCAGCACCGTCTTGATGCCCTTTGCGGCATAGGCCTGAAACCGGCGATGATTGGGATGGTTGGACCGGAATGCGCCGGGGGCGATCTGCGCAAAATTATGCCAGCGCCGCCGCAAAATCCCATGATCGAGCCAGTCTAGATGCCACTGCGACCGCCGCCGTTCTACCGGATCATTGATATCGTGGCCAAATGAATTGCGGAACGTCTGTTCCTTCTTCTCAAGCATCTGCTGCAATTTGCGAAACATGTGGTGCCTTGGTCACTCTGGTTGCGGGTGACTTGGGCCATCTGGGCCATCATTGCAACCCCGGTGCCGAATTGCCCTGCCTTTTGAAACAGCCTACAACACCGCTGAACCTTTTGCCGGAGCAGAATATGGATATCGCAGGCCGCAAGATCGGACCAGAGCACCCGCCCCTTGTCATCGCCGAAATCGGCATCAACCATGGCGGCGATCTGGCCGTCGCCAAGGAAATGGTGCGCCTTGCCGCCCTGTCCGGCTGCGAGATGGTCAAACACCAGACCCATATCATCGCCGATGAGATGACCGAGGAAGCCAAACAGATCTTCCCGCCCAATGCCGATGTCTCGATCTGGGAGGTGATGGAGGCTTGTGCCTTGTCACTGGATGACGAGGCAGAGCTGAAACGCTACACCGAAAGCCTTGGCATGATCTGGATATCCACGCCGTTTTCGCGCGCGGCGGCGGATTTTCTGCATGATCTGGATGTGCCCGCCTTCAAGATCGGCTCGGGCGAGGCGGATAACCTGCCGCTGATCCGCCATATCGCGCGGATGGGCAAGCCGGTGATCATGTCCACGGGGATGCAGAGTATCGAAAGCATCCGCGCCTCTGTTGCGATTCTGGATGCGGCGGGGATTGACTATGCGCTGCTGGAATGTACCAACCTCTACCCTTCGCCGCCAGAAATTGTTTCATTACAAGGCGTTACCGACCTGAAAAACGCGTTTCCCAATGCCGTGATCGGATTTTCGGACCATTCCATCGGGCCGGATATGGCGCTGGCCTCGGTCGCGCTTGGTGCCTGCATTCTGGAACGGCATTACACCGACAGCCGCTATCGCAAGGGGCCGGATATCATCAATTCGATGGACCCGGCTGAATTGCGTTATCTGATTGACCGGTCCCGTGAAATTCACACCGCCTTGCACAATCCCAAACAGCGCACGGCGGCAGAGGAAGATGTGTATCGCTTTGCGCGCGCATCCGTTGTCGCCGACCGCGACCTGCCTGCAGGCCATGTCATCACCGAGGCTGATATCTGGGCGCGCCGCCCCGGATCGGGCGAGATTGCGGGCTATGATTTCGACAAGGTGCTGGGCCGCACCACCACCCGCGCCCTGCCCCGCAATACGCAGTTGAAATGGTCCGATCTGGATGGCTGAACTGACCCGCGCTGATCTGGGCATCTGGCTGATCAATCTGGATCGCGACACCGACCGGCTGGCCAAGATGCAGCGGCAATTGGATGGGATGGGTCTGGCCTATACCCGCTTTCCGGCAATTAACGGCAAGGACCGGGCGGATGAATTGGCCGCCCTTGTCGATGCGCAGGCTTATGCGCGCAACATGGGGCAGGACATTTCGCCGGGGCATATCGGTTGCTATGCCAGCCATGTCACGGTCTGGGAGATTCTGGCCGCCTCGCCCCATAAGGTCGGGCTGGTGCTGGAAGATGACGTGGTGTTTCACGATGATTTTCTGGACAGTCTGGATATCGCATTGGCGGGTGCGGCGCATTGGGACACGCTGCGGTTCAATTGCATCCGCGCCAAACTACCGATTTCGCAGGGCAAACTGGGGCGCTACACATTGAACGCCTATGCTGGCCCGTTCACCGGCAATGCCACCTATCTGATCAAGCGTGAGATCGCAGCCCGCGTCGCGCCCGGTTTCTGGCCGCAGACACGCGCGCATGATCATGAGATGAACCGCTTTTTCCATCACAATTTCCGGCAATTCGGGCTGGAGCCGTTTTCATCCTATGTCGATGATGGCGGGGTCAGCACGATCACCGGCACCGGCTTTGGGCTGGTGCGCAAATTTCCATGGCACCAGCGCCTGCCACATTACCGGCTGAAAGCGGGAAATTATGTCCGCAGGGCATGGTGGCTGGCCAGAGAGGGGCGGCTCTGGCCGCGCAAAACCCCGCTTGATGGGCTGTGATGCAGGCCGCTGTTACGTGTTGAACAGGAAATGCAGCACATCGCCGTCCTTGACGGTATAGGTCTTGCCTTCGGCCCGCATCTTGCCTGCCTCTTTTGCGGGTTGTTCACCGCCCAAAGTCACGAAATCATCATAGGCAATGGTTTCGGCGCGGATAAAGCCGCGTTCAAAATCACCATGGATCACGCCTGCTGCCTGCGGGGCAGAGGTGCCGGCCTTGATCGTCCAGGCCCGCGCCTCTTTCGGGCCGACGGTGAAATAGGTCTGCAGATGCAGCAGCGCGTAGCCAGCGCGGATCAACCGGTCCAGACCCGGTTCGTCCAGCCCCATTTCGCCCAGGAACATCTCAGCCTCGTCGGCATCCAGCTGGCTGATCTCTTCCTCGATCCGGGCGCTGATCACCACGGATGAATTGCCTTCGGCGGCGGCCATCTCGGCCACGCGGGCCGACAGGGAATTGCCGGAACCCGCGCTGGTTTCTTCGACATTGCAGACGTAAAGGACGGGTTTAGTGGTCAGCAATTGCAGCAAGCGCCATGCCTTGGCATCATCGGCATCCACCGCGACCGTGCGGGCCGGTTTGCCGTCTTCCAGCACCTTTTGCGCGGCTTCCAGCAGGCGGACCTGCTGCGCGGCATCTTTATCGCCGCCTTTCAGTTTGCGGGTCAGGTTGGCCAGCCGTTTTTCGATGCTTTCCAGATCGGCCAGCATCAGTTCGGTTTCAATCGTCGCGGCATCCTCGACCGGGTCAACGCGGCCTTCGACATGGGTGATGTCGTCGTCTTCAAAACAGCGCAGCACATGGGCGATGGCATCGCATTCACGGATATTGGCAAGGAACTGGTTGCCAAGGCCCTCGCCCTTGCTCGCGCCCTTCACCAGCCCGGCGATATCGACAAAGGTCATCCGCGTCGGGATGATCTGTTTCGATCCGGCAATCGACGCCAGTTTGTCTAGCCGTGCGTCGGGCACGGCGACATCACCGACATTGGGTTCAATCGTGCAGAACGGGAAATTCGCGGCCTGCGCGGCGGCGGTTTTCGTCAGCGCGTTGAACAGGGTCGATTTGCCGACATTCGGCAGACCGACGATACCCATTTTGAAACCCATGCCGTCTCTCCTTTTATCCTTGCGCGGTCTTATGCGGCTGGCGCTGCTGACGCAAGCCTGTGGCAAAGCCCATTGATTTCCCGCGCCCTGTCGCGCAGGAAGGGGGCGCAGAAAAATCCGGGGATGACCATGACCAGAATCGACGCCAAATTCGCGCAATTGCGGGCCGAGAACCGCAAAGCCTTTGTCGCTTATGTCATGGCGGGCGATCCTGACTATGACAAAGGGCTGGAGATCGTCAAAGGTCTGCCCGGCGCCGGTGTCGATATTATCGAACTGGGGATGCCCTTTACCGATCCGATGGCCGATGGCGCGACGATTCAATTGGCGGGGCAACGTGCGTTGGCATCGGGGCAAACGCTGGAAAAAACGCTCGATTATGCGCGCGCCCTGCGGGAAACTGATGACACGACGCCGATTGTGATGATGGGCTATTACAACCCGATCTATTCGCGCGGTGTGGAGAATTTTCTGGCCGATGCAGTCTTTGCCGGGATCGACGGGCTGATCATCGTTGATCTGCCGCCCGAGGAAGATGATGAACTTTGCATCCCCGCGCAGAAGGCCGGGATCAATTTCATCCGTCTGGCGACCCCCACGACAGATGACAAACGCCTGCCCAAGGTTTTGGAAAATACATCCGGCTTTGTCTATTACGTATCCATGACCGGGATCACCGGCACGGCGGATGTGCAAGCCGACAGCGTCGCGCCCGAAGTCGCAAGGATCAAGGCGAAAACCGACCTGCCTGTCATCGTCGGTTTCGGCATCAAGACGCCAGAGGCCGCGCGCGCAGTTGCGCAGGTCGCTGACGGGGCCGTTGTCGGCTCTGCCATCGTGGACCGGATCGCTGCGGGCGATTCTGTGGCAGAGGTGCTGGCCTTCGTCGCGGCACTGGCCGAAGGCACCCATAGCGCCTGAGCCATTGCATGACCCCTGCGGATCGGTAATGTCTTGTTACCAATCCGGGGGAAACCATGCCTGTCATCACCACAATCGCCGATCTCAAACGCCTGCATAAACGCCGCACGCCGAAAATGTTCTATGATTACGCCGAAAGCGGGTCATGGACCGAACAGACGTTCCGCGAAAACACCTCTGATTTCGACAAGATCCGCCTGCGGCAGCGGATCGCGGTGGATATGACCAACCGTACGACGAAATCCCAGATGATCGGGCAGGATGTGGCGATGCCGGTGGCGCTGGCCCCTGTCGGCCTGACCGGGATGCAGTCGGCAGATGGCGAAATCAAGGCCGCAAAAGCCGCCGAGAAATTCGGCGTCCCCTTCACCCTGTCCACGATGTCGATCTGTTCAATTGAAGATGTGGCCGAGAATACGACCAAACCATTCTGGTTTCAGGTCTACACGCTGAAAGACGATGATTTCATGCAGCGCCTGTTCGACCGCGCCCGCGCGGCGGGCTGTTCGGCCATCGTCCTGACCCTCGATCTGCAAATTCTGGGGCAACGGCACAAGGATATCAAAAACGGCATGTCCGCGCCGCCGAAATTCACGCCCGCTAGCATCGCCGATCTGTCCACCAAATGGGGCTGGGGAATCGAGATGCTGCAAACCAAGCGGCGGTTCTTTGGCAATATCGTCGGCCATGCCAAAGGCGTGTCCGACCCCTCATCCCTGTCATCCTGGATCGGCGAGGCATTTGACCATGCGCTGGACTGGGACCGCGTTGCGCAATTGATGAAAATGTGGGGCGGCAAGGTGATCCTGAAAGGCATCCTTGACGCCGATGATGCGCGCAAGGCCGCCGCATTGGGGGCAGATGCCATCGTCGTGTCCAACCACGGCGGGCGGCAATTGGACGGGGCCTTGTCATCCATCCGCGCCCTGCCTGCCATTCTGGATGCCGTGGGCGACAAGGTCGAGGTGCATTTCGACAGTGGCATCAGGTCGGGGCAGGATGTGCTGAAGGCTTTGGCCTTGGGGGCCAAGGGCACCTATATCGGGCGCGCCTATATCAACGGGCTGGGCGCCATGGGCGAGGCCGGTGTGACCAAAGCTTTGGAGGTGATCCACAAAGAACTGGACACGACGATGGCACTTTGCGGGCGGCGCGACATCCAGGACGTAGACCGCAATATCCTGCTGATTCCGAAAGATTTCGAAGGATCATGGGTATAAGCGTGGGGATTTTGCATCGCCTTGCGATTTTTCGATAAAATCGGGCAATGAAATCATTGACCGGTGGAAAAACTCTTTTAAGGCTGATTGCGATCGCTGGCGTCGTTTTTGATGGTGTCAGTCGTCAGATCGCAAACCAACACTAGGAAAAATCTCATGCGTATGACCAAAGTTTTTGCAACAGCCGCTGTTGTCGCTGCACTGTCCACAACTGCTTTCGCTGGTGGCCTGGCCCCTGAAGTCATGGAAGCTCCCGTCGTCGTGGCAGAACCAGCACCAGCTGGCTCCTCGATCAACCCTGCTTTCATCGTCGTCGGTATCCTGGCCGCTCTGCTGATCGCAGCAGCTGCTGACTAATATCACGTCACTTTCGACGTGTTGATCAGGACCGCAGCACATCACGTGCTGCGGTCAATTTGTTTTTAAGATCGTGTGAACAGGCCAGCCCGCCACTTGTCTTGGCGGTACCTTTGTGCGCGCAATCAGCCCTGTGCGACGGTCGATGCCGCCCTTTGTCGCGACACCAGCAGCGCCAGCGGCACCGCGGTCAACAACAGGCAGGCAACCCCCAGAAACGCCACCCGCAACCCGAAGGCCTGCGACATCAGCCCCATCACGCTGGGCGCGAAAAAGAACCCCGAAAAGCCGATCACCGCCGTGCGGCTGATCGCCTCTGTCCGCAGATGCGGTGGCACCAATTTGCCGACCAGCGCCAGCCCCATCGGTCCGATCACCGACACGCCCAGCCCCAGAATGCCGAAGCCCGCATAGGCAATCAGCGGCGTCGGCGCGAGTGCTGCCAGAACCGCCCCGCAGGCCGACAGCACCGAGGCGCAAAGCACCACCCGCACTTCGCGCAGCCGTTCGGCCACCGCCTGCCCGGCAAAGCGGCCAAAGGCCATGGTCAGCCCCAGCATCGCCGGCCCCAGCGCACCTTCGGCAGCGCCACCGCCCAGTGTGCGTTCAACGTGGAGCGCTGACCAGGCCTCGACCGTGGCTTCGGACATGAAGGCGACCAGCACGATCCCCCCGCACAGCAGGATCGGCCAGAGCGGGTAACGGCCTTGATAGCCTTCTTCGGCGGCGACATAGGTAACATCCATCCGCACGAAAGGAATCATGCAGATCGCAAACAGGCCAAAGGCCGCAAAGACCGGGGCTGGCGGCAATCCCGCCTCGCGGGTCATCCCGACGATCAGCGCCGCACAGGCATAGGCCACCGAAAACATCGCATGATTGGCATTCATCAGCGGGCGGCGGTGGCGCGCCTCCAACTCGCTGACGCGGGCGTTCATCACCACATCCAGCAGGCCAGAGGCCAGCCCGACCAGCGCCATCGACACCGCAAAGATCAGCGGATGTGTGATGTGGCCGGGAAGCAGCCAGGCAATGGCCAGCGCAGCAATCGCGCCCTGCATCGATCGGCTGCCCAACCAGCGGTCCAGTCGCGGTGCCAGCCACATCGCCGACACCAGCCCGGTGGCCGACCCCAGCAGCACCGTGCCAAACACCGCATCAGAGGCACCCAGTTGCGCCTTGATCACCGGCACATAGGCGGCAAAACAACCCCAGAAAACCCCGACCACAACAAAAGCTATGGCAGGACGGCGAGACAGAATCAAAGCGCTGAGAATAGACATGACGCCATGGGTGACGTGCCAAATTTCCCAAAGCAAGTTTCAAATTGCCGGCCCCCGCGGCGGGCTGTGTCACATGGGTCATGACCCATGCCACCAGCGGCCAATTTTACCTTTTCAAACGGGTCAAACCACCTTATAGGGCAGGCTTCATCGGGCTCGGACACCCTTGGAGGCGGGCCCCTCTATTAAAGGAATATTACTATGGCTGGACAGATTCCAGATCTGAACGCCAAGGTACGCGCGGGGACAGGCAAGGGGGCCGCCCGCCAAGCTCGTCGTGAAGGCGAAGTACCTGGCACTGTTTATGGCGGCGGCACAGACCCGTTGTCCATCAGCATCCCATTCAACTACCTGCTGACGACCCTGCGCAAGGGCCGTTTCATGTCGACACTCTTCAACCTCAAGGTTGAAGGCCAGGACGACGTGCGCGTGATCTGCCGCGGCGTGCAGCGCGACGTGGTCAAGGATCTGCCGATCCATATCGACCTGCTGCGCCTCAAGCGGACCAGCCGTGTGAAATTGTTCATCCCGGTCGAATTCATCAATGATGAAACCTGCCCCGGCATCAAAAAGGGCGGCGTTCTGACAGTTGTCCGGAACGAAGTTGAAATGGACGTGCTGGCAGGCGATATTCCTGACCACCTGACTGTCGATCTGGCCAATGTCCAGATGGGCGACGTCATCCACATCAGCGATGTCACACTGCCCGAAGGCGCGAAAACCGTCATCGACCGTGACTTCGTGATCGCCAACATCTCTGCACCACGTGCATTGCTGGCCAGCGATGATGAAGATGCCGCCGAAACAGACGCAGACGCACCCGCAGAAGCTGAATAATTCAGCCTCTTGCGATCCAGATCAGGGCATCCTCCGGGATGCCCTTTTTCGTTCCCGCCCACTGGCGCTGGTCGCCCTCTCCGGCTAGGTTGCGGGCATGAAACTTCTTGTTGGCCTTGGCAATCCCGGCGCGAAATATGCGCAGAACCGGCATAACATCGGCTTTATGGCGATGGACCGGATTGCGGATGATCATAGCTTTGGCCCTTGGCGCGCAAAGTTTCAGGGGCTGGTTGCCGAAGGCCGCATCGGGTCCGACAAGGTCACCCTGCTGAAACCCGAAACCTTCATGAATCTGTCGGGCCAATCCGTGGGCGAGGCGATGCGCTATCTCAAGCTGACCCCCGCTGACATCATCGTGTTTCACGACGAAATCGACCTTGCCCCCGGCAAGATGCGGCTGAAAACCGGCGGCGGGCATGCGGGCCATAACGGCTTGCGCTCGATCCACGGCCATATCGGCCCGGAATATGACCGTGTGCGGATGGGCGTCGGCCATCCGGGGCATAAAGATGCCGTGCCGGGCTATGTGCTGCGCGATTTTGCAAAGGTCGATCAGGACTGGCTGGATGACGAAATGCGCGGCATCAGCGACGGCATCGCGCATCTGGTCAGCGGCGACGGGGCGCGGTTCCTCAATGCCGTGGCCCTGCGCACCGCCCCGCCGCGATCATCGACCAGCGTTCCCAAACCAGCCAAAACGCCGGAACCAGAACCGGAACCCGCACCCGACACCCGCAGCGCGATGTCCCGCCTGCTCGACAAATTCAGATGAGCGAAGCCACCGCCCGCGCAGCCTTTGCCCATCAGGCACAATCCTGCATCAACCTTGGCTCGCCATTCATGGGGCAATTGATGCGGCTTTGCGCCACGCAAGACTGGCCCGACAGCCCGGTCACTGACCGGATATTCAACTGGCAGGGCGATCTGGGGCCAACCGGCCAATCCGTGCCTTTGCGGCTGGCGGGCGCGCTGCATGCGCTGCATCTGCAAGGGCATCCCGTGACGGCAAAGGTTTATCCACCCAAAGCCAGCAGCGATACCGCGCTCTGGTCCGTCATCAGCGATCTGTTGGTCGCTGAGACCGCGGCGATCAACCTCTGGCTCGACAGCCCGCCACAAACCAATGAGGTCCGGCGTTCTGCGGTGCTGATTGCCTTGGGGCATTGGCTTGCGGACCGCTATGCCCTGCCGATCCGCTGCAGCGAACTTGGTGCCAGTGCCGGGCTGAACCTGCATTGGGATGATTACGCGCTAAAAATTGGTGATCAGACATTCGGCCCCGCCACCCCTGCTCTGACGCTATCGCCAGACTGGACCGGCCCCTTGCCGCCCGCGACCGCGCCACAGGTCACCGCGCGCGCCGGTGTTGACCTGAACCCGCTGGACCCGACAAATGACGTGCTGCGCCTGCAAGCCTATCTCTGGCCGGATCAGCCCGAACGGCTGGCCCTGACGAGATCCGCGATACTTGCGGCCCAGACACCGGTTGCCAAAGGTGATGCCGTAGATTGGTTAGCCAATCAACTAACCAATGTCACCGGCCAGTTACACCTGATCTACACCACCATCGCCTGGCAATATTTTCCGCAGGACCGGCAGGATGCAGGGCTGGCCGCGATCACCGCCGCCGGGCAATCCGCCCGCGACGATGCGCCGCTTGCATGGTTCGGGATGGAGCCTGATGGTCAGGGCAAAGGCGCAGCGCTCACGCTACGGCTCTGGCCCGGCGATCTGCGTTTTGCCATGGGCCGCGCCGATTTTCACGGACGCTGGGTGCATTGGTCACCGACAGAAAAGAAAGACTGAGATTATGGAAAAAGACCCGTCCTTCAACGTCCTTGGCAGCACGCTTGCCACCTGTTCCACCGCGCCGATGACCGGCTTTTTCCGCAACGGCGCCTGCGACACCTGCGCGGCGGATAACGGCAGCCACACGGTCTGCGCGGTGATGACAGATGAATTTCTGGCCTTTTCCAAATATGTCGGCAATGACCTGTCCACACCACGCCCCGAATTCGGTTTTCCGGGGCTGATGGCTGGCGACGGCTGGTGCCTTTGCGCGGCCCGTTTCCTGCAGGCGCATGAAGAAGGCTGCGCGCCCAAGGTCAACCTTTACGCCACCCATGTCCGCGCGCTGGAAATCGTCCCCATCGACGCTTTGCGTGAAAACGCGCTGCCGCTCGACTAAGGCGCGACAAACCACATCTTCAGAGCCGAAATATCCCCGCCGGAGGCATAGAATCTTTTCCATGCCACCGGCGATGCAGGCCTTACGCCTTCATATCGAACCCAAGATGCTTGGCGACGGTAAAGATATCCTTGTCTCCACGTCCACACATATTCATCACCAGCAGGTGATCCTTGGGCAGATCAGGCGCGATCTTCATCACATGTGCCAAGGCGTGGCTGGGTTCCAGCGCCGGAATAATCCCTTCCAGCGCACAGCAAAGCTGGAACGCCTCCAACGCCTCTACATCGGTGATCGAGACATATTTCGCGCGGCCGATATCATGCAGCCAGGCATGTTCTGGCCCGATGCCCGGATAATCGAGGCCCGCAGAGATCGAGAATCCTTCCAGAATCTGCCCCACATCATCCTGCAACAGATAGGTGCGGTTGCCATGCAACACGCCGGGGCGGCCGCCGGTCAATGACGCGCAATGCTCCATCTTTTCATTGACGCCTTTGCCCCCGGCCTCGACCCCGATAATATTGACGTCCTTGTCATCCAGAAACGGATAGAACAGCCCCATCGCATTGGACCCGCCACCAATCGCCGCGATCAATGTGTCGGGCAGACGCCCTTCGGCCTCTTGCATCTGGGTCTTGGTTTCCTGCCCGATGATGGCCTGAAAATCACGGACCATCGCGGGGTAAGGATGCGGCCCCGCCACCGTGCCAATGCAATAAAACGTATCGCGCACATTGGTCACCCAGTCTCGCAGGGCATCGTTCATCGCATCTTTCAACGTGCCACGGCCAGAGGTGACGGGCACGACCTCGGCCCCCAGCAATTTCATGCGGAACACGTTCGGTGCTTGCCGTTCGACATCATGCGCGCCCATATAGACGACGCATTTCAGCCCGAATTTGGCGCAAACCGTCGCCGTCGCCACACCGTGCTGTCCCGCACCGGTTTCCGCAATGATCCGGCTTTTGCCCATCCGGCGCGCCAGAATGATCTGCCCCAGCACATTGTTGATCTTATGCGCGCCGGTGTGGTTCAGCTCGTCGCGCTTCATATAGATCTTGGCACCGCCCAGATGTTCGGTCAGCCGTTCAGCATGATAAAGCGGGCTGGGACGGCCCACATAATGGGTCCACAGATCATGCATTTCCGCCCAGAAGGTTTCATCCGTCTTGGCATGTTCATATTGCTCTTCCAGCTCCAATATCAGCGGCATCAGGGTTTCTGACACGAAACGCCCGCCAAATTGACCAAAGCGGCCCTTTTCATCGGGGCCGGTCATGAAGCTGTTGAATAGATCGTTTGCCATTGGGTACCTGCTGTTTTGCGCCTGCACAGGACTAACGCCCCTTGGGGCAATCGTAAACGCCTATCGCAAGGCAGCACAAAAAGCCGCAATCAGGGCCGCATCCTTGACACCCGGTGCCGATTCGACACCAGAGGATACATCCACCTGCCGCGCCCCCGTCAGCGCCACCGCCTGCGCCACGTTATCCGGCGTCAGCCCGCCGGCCAGCATCCACGGCACCGGCCAGCGGCGTTTGGCGATCAGCTGCCAGTCAAAGGCCAAACCATTGCCACCGGGCAAATCAGCCCCTTTGGGCGGTTTGGCATCGACCAGCAATTGGTCTGCCACCTGCGCGTAAATATCCAAAGCGGTCAGATCATCGGGGCCCGCAACGCCAACAGCCTTCATCACCGGCAGGCCGTAACGCGCCTTGATTGCGGTCACCCGTTCGGGCGGCTCTGCCCCATGTAATTGCAGAATATCAATCGGCACCTGCGCCAGCAGCGCATCCAGCGCAGTATCATCGGCATTCACGACCAGGGCCACCTTGGCCACACCAGCAGGCACCGCTGCGGCAAGGCCTGCCGCCTGGGCCAGCGTCACATGGCGCGGTGATTTGTCAAAGAACACCAGGCCGACATAATGCGCCCCCGCCGTCACAGCCGCGTCGAGCATGGCCGCATCCCGCAGCCCGCAAATCTTGACCCTTGTCGCAGATGGCATCAGCGCGTGTTTTCCAGCAAGGCCAGCACATCATCATCTGATGTCGCCCCTGCGGCCGCACCGCGCAATTGCTGCAATTCACGGCGCAGATTCGCCGCCTCACGCGCCTTTTTACGGGCCTCAACGCGGATACGATGCTCGCGCACCCATTCCCACAGAAATCCGATAGCCAGCCCTGCCCCCACACCGATGAAGATCGCCACAAACAGCGGCACTGTCACAACGGGAGAGATCCCCAAAAGATCGCTCAGCGCATCCGGCATGGCACGCAGAGTGATCGGATCACGATTGGCCAGCCCGATCAGGATCAAGCAAAGCGCGACGATGGCCCAAAAGGCATAGCGAATAGTCTTCATCAGAGCCTCTTAATTCCCGTTCAACCGGTCGCGCAGCAATTTTCCGGTCTTGAAGAACGGCACATGTTTTTCATCAACTTCAACCGCTTCCCCGGTGCGGGGATTACGGCCCAGACGCGGATCCCGCTTTTTTACAGAAAATGCACCAAACCCGCGCAATTCAACCCGGTTGCCCTGCGCCATCGCCTCGGTGATCTGGTCAAAGATAGTGTTCACGATCCTTTCGACATCGCGCTGATAAAGATGCGGATTTTCGTCAGCAATTTTCTGAATCAGTTCCGAACGGATCATGGCAGCATCCTCTGGTTGGCGGCACGCGGGCAGACGCGATAGCGCAAACTATAGGAACAAAGACCGCATACGGAAAGCATGGCTTTGCCCCCATTGTCAGTTTTTTCGCGACAAAGCGTCTGAAATTACAGGATAGTTTGGCGGCTTTCCGCCGGATGGTGGCCGCGGATCGCCTTGGGCGACCGTGCTGCATTGCAGCAACACCCATGTGATTCGCGGCACGACCGCGACAAAAAGCCCCACTGCAATCGCTTGCAGCGGGGCTGATCTGGTTCAGTCAGGCCGGGATCAGTCGCGCTTCAGCGCGGCCCCCAGAATGTCGCCAAGGGACGCACCGGAATCCGAAGACCCGAATTGTTCCACGGCTTCTTTTTCTTCTGCGATTTCACGTGCCTTGATCGACAGACCCAGCTTGCGGGTCTTGCTGTCGATATTGGTCACGCGGACATCGACCTTGTCGCCGACGCCGAAACGCTCTGGCCGCTGTTCGGCACGGTCACGCGACAGGTCCGAACGACGGATGAAGGATTTCATGCCTTCATATTCGACTTCGATGCCGCCATCTTCGATCTTGGTCACTTCGACAGTGATGATCGAACCGCGCTTCACGCCACCGATCGCATCGGCGAACGGATCACCGTCCAGCGCTTTGATCGACAGGCTGATGCGTTCTTTTTCAACGTCAACTTCGGCAACCTTGGCTTTGACGATGTCGCCCTTGCGGAAATCGCCGATGACGTCTTCGCCGCGGCCTTCCCATGTCAGGTCGGACAGGTGGACCATGCCGTCGATGTCGCCTTCAAGGCCAATGAACAGACCGAATTCGGTGATGTTCTTGACTTCGCCTTCAACCTCGGTGCCCTCAGGATGGGTTTCTGCAAACACTTCCCATGGGTTACGCTGAGTCTGTTTCAGACCAAGCGATACGCGACGTTTCGCGCTGTCAATTTCCAGCACCATGACTTCGACTTCCTGAGAGGTCGAAACGATCTTGCCGGGGTGGACGTTTTTCTTGGTCCAGGACATTTCCGACACGTGAACCAGACCTTCAACGCCAGCTTCCAGCTCAACAAATGCGCCGTAATCGGTGATGTTGGTCACGCGGCCCTGATGGACCGAACCCAAGCTGAACTTGGATTCAACAGCATCCCACGGATCTTCCTGCAGCTGTTTCATGCCAAGGCTGATACGGTGGGTTTCTTTGTTGATCTTGATGACCTGCACCTTGATCGTCTCGCCAATGGCAAGGATCTCGGACGGGTGGTTCACACGGCGCCATGCCATGTCGGTGACGTGCAGCAGACCGTCAACGCCGCCCAGATCAACAAACGCACCATATTCGGTGATGTTCTTGACCACGCCGTCGACTTCCTGACCTTCGGTCAGATTGCCGATGACTTCAGCACGCTGTTCGGCACGTGATTCTTCGAGGATCGCGCGGCGCGACACAACGATATTGCCCCGACGACGGTCCATTTTCAGAATCTGGAACGGCTGCTTCATGTTCATCAGCGGGCCAGCGTCGCGCACGGGGCGGACATCAACCTGAGAGCCCGGCAGGAACGCAACAGCGCCGCCCAGATCCACGGTGAACCCGCCTTTGACGCGGCCAAAGATCGCGCCATCGACACGCTCTTCGTCAGCATAGGCTTTTTCCAGACGATCCCAGGCTTCTTCGCGGCGGGCCATTTCACGCGAAATGACGGCTTCGCCACGGGCGTTTTCGACCTGACGCAGGAACACTTCGACAGTGTCACCGACTTTGATTTCAGGGGCTTCGCCGGGATTTGCGAATTCTTTCAGATCGATACGGCCTTCCATCTTGTAGCCGACATCGATGATGGCCTGGCCCGCTTCGATTGCGATCACCTTGCCTTTGACGACAGACCCTTCAGCGGGTGTGTCCATTTCGAAGCTTTCGTTCAAGAGTGCTTCAAACTCGTCCATTGTATTTGCCATGTGGCGTCGTTTTCCTAACGTTTGGTTTTATACGGGCCGAGCGGTTGTCTCCGCCGGTCTTTGGGTTGCGATTTGGTCGGGCGACGCTGCGAATGTAAAACAACAGGGCCGGTGCATACCGACCCCGCTCAAGTCTCACGTTCGCGCCTGTTATCGACGCTTCAACAGGGGCGCGTATAAGCTGCCTGCCTCAATCACGCAAGGTTTTTTGCACCTGTTCGATCACCGCGATGGCCTCCGCCACCGCCTGCGCGATGGTCATATCGGATGTGTCGATCAACACCGCATCCGCCGCCGCCGCCAGTGGCGCTGTCGTGCGCCCTGCATCACGTGCATCGCGTGCCTGCACATCGGCCAGCACGGCATCCAGCGTGGTATCGCTGCCGCTTTCGCAAAGTTCCGCATAGCGCCGTTCCGCCCGGCGCGGGGCCGAGGCGGTGACAAATAATTTCACCTGCGCCCCCGGACAGATCACCGTGCCGATATCGCGGCCATCCAGCACCGCCCCTTCCGGCCTTGCCGCAAAGCTGCGCTGAAACGCGGTCAGCGCATCGCGGACCTGCGGGTTGACGGCGACTTGACTTGCAGCCTGCGCCACCTCCGCACTGCGCAAGGTGCTGGCATCCATCTCCGCCGGATCGAGATTTTGCGCCACAGCAACCGGATCACCGCCCTTGAGCATCCCCGCCCCCACCGCACGATAAAGCAATCCGGTATCCAGATGCGCAAAGCCGAAATGCGCCGCCACCGCCTTGGAAATTGTACCTTTCCCGGCGGCGGCAGGCCCGTCGATGGCCACCGTAAAGCTCATGCGCTGATCCGTGCGATCTGTGCGCCAAGCTCATTCATCAGCGGCTCAAAAATCGGGAAAGACGTGGTGATCGGGGCGGCATCATCCACCGTGATCGGTTTCTGCGCCGCCATCCCCAACACGATAAAGGCCATAGCAATCCGGTGGTCCAGACGGCTTTCCACCGTCACCCCGCCCGGCACGTTACCGTGACCAAGGCCAGTCACGCGCCACCAATCAGGGCCCTCTTGCACATCGACACCCGCCGCGCGCAATCCTTGCGCCATGGCATCAATCCGGTCGCTTTCCTTAACGCGGAGTTCCTTGACGCCCTGCATATCGGTCACACCCTGCGCAAAAGCCGCCACAACCGACAGCACCGGATATTCATCAATCATGCTGGCCGCCCGTTCTGGCGGCACAGCGATCCCGCGCAGATCAGGCGAAAACCGCGCGCGCAGATCGGCTACAGGCTCGCCGCCTTCCTCGCGCATATTCTCGAATGTCAGATCAGCACCCATTTCCTGCAACGTGGTGAACAGCCCCGCCCGCGTCGGGTTCAGCCCGATATTGGGGACCAGCACATCCGACCCCGGCACGATCAAGGCAGCACAGACCGGAAACGCCGCCGACGACGGATCACGCGGCACGACAATATCCTGCGGCTGCAATTCCGGCTGACCTGTCAGGGTGATGACACGCCCCTCTTCGGTCTCCTCCACCGTCACGGTCGCGCCGAACCCCTGCAACATCCGTTCGGTATGATCGCGGGTCGCCTCTTTCTCGATCACCACAGTCTCGCCCGGCGCGTTCAGCCCGGCAAGCAACACCGCCGATTTCACCTGCGCCGACGGCACCGGCACGACATAACGCACCGGCATCGGATCAGCCGCGCCGACCAAGGTCATCGGCAAACGCCCACCCGCGCGCCCCACCGACCGCGTGCCAAACAAGGCCAGCGGATCAGTCACCCGCCCCATCGGACGCCCATTCAAGGAGGCATCGCCAGTAAAAGTCACCGTAATCGGCGTCGTCGCCATCGCGCCCATGATCAGCCGCACCCCGGTGCCGGAATTGCCGCAATCAATCACCTGATCCGGTTCGGCAAAGCCACCCACACCGACGCCGCGCACTGACCATTCGCCACCGCCATGATCGGTAACTTCGGCCCCAAAGGCGCGCATGGCACGGGCCGTGTCCAGCACATCATCGCCTTCCAGCAGGCCGGTGATGCGGGTCTCGCCCACACACATCGCGCCAAGGATCAGCGACCGGTGCGAAATGGATTTATCACCGGGCACATCGGCCTGCCCCTGCAAAGGGCCGCAGGCGCTGGACATCATCGGGATCGGGGTGGCGTGGGCTGACATGGGATAACTTCCTTGCGTAATTCCGCCTTTTGATAGCGCAGCGCGCCGCATGGGTCCATCACGCCCCCCATCTTCCGAGCATAAATATCCCGGCCGGAGGCCAGAATCTTTTATCGCCGGACGAAAGTCAGGTAATGCGGCACCCGCCCCTCGCGCAGCGCCTTTTTCTCGTAACGGGTGGAAACCCAGTCATCCCAGGGCTCGCGCCAATCGGCAGGACGTTCCGCCAGCCAGTCAAATCCCTGACGCGGTACTTCTTCCAGCGTCTGACGGACATAATCGGGAATATCGGTTGCCACACGCAATTGCGCGCCAGGTTTCATGACGCGGTGCAAAGGGGCCAGATGTTCGGCGGTGACAAAGCGGCGGCGATGATGGCGTTTTTTGGGCCAGGGGTCTGGATAGTTCAAAAACACCCGCGACAAAGACCGCGCAGGCAAGACGTCAAAGATATCGCGCACATCACCGGGATGCACGGCAAGGTTATCGACCTCGGCCTTGCGGATTTTGCCCAAAAGCATGGCGACACCATTGATGAAAGGCTCCGCCCCGATGATCCCGACCTCCGGATAGCGTTGCGCCATATGGATCAGATGTTCACCGCCGCCAAAGCCGATTTCCAGCCAGACGTCCTTGCCCGGAAACAGGGCATGCAGATCAATCGGATGGCGGTCGGGGTTTTCTTCCCAGCTGACCTTGCCCGGCGACAGCGGGTCCAGATCATTTTCGAGATAGTCATGCTGGCTGGCGCGGATCGTCTTGCCGCGAAAGCGGCCATAGAAATTGCGCCACGGCGCGCCCGAAGGGTGATGTGTCTTGGTCATGCGGCGGCGTGTAGCAATCCCACCGCCGCATGGCAATCTATGTCAGGTGGATCTTGATCCACCTTACTTTCAAACAGCGCGCTTCAGCGCCTCGACCAGATCGGTCTTTTCCCAGCTGAACCCGCCATCCGCATCAGGTTCGCGACCAAAGTGACCATAGGCAGAGGTGCGGGCATAGATCGGGCGGTTCAACTGCAGATGTTCGCGGATGCCGCGCGGCGTCAGATCCATCACCTGTGCAATCGCCCGTTCAATCGCCGCCGGATCAACCTCGCCGGTGTCATGGGTATCGGCATAGATCGACAAGGGCCGTGCCACACCAATCGCATAACTCAGCTGAATGGTGCAGCGCTCGGCCATGCCGGATGCCACCACATTCTTGGCCAGATAGCGCGCCGCATAGGCGGCAGACCGGTCCACCTTGGTCGGGTCCTTGCCGGAAAACGCGCCACCGCCATGCAGGGCTGCGCCGCCATAAGTATCCACGATGATCTTGCGCCCGGTCAGACCGGCATCGCCGTCAGGGCCGCCAATCACGAAAACGCCGGTCGGGTTTACCCACCATTCAGTGTTGTCGGTGATGAAACCATCCGGCAGGACCTCGCGGATATAGGGTTCCACGATGGCGCGGATATCGGCGCTGGTCTGGGTTTCAAACTGGTGCTGGGTCGACAGCACGATGGATGTCACCTCGACCGGCTTACGGTTTTCGTAACGCACGGAAATCTGGCTTTTGGCATCAGGCCGCAGGGTCGGCTCTTCGCCCGATTTGCGCGCCTCGGCCAGACGACGCAGCACGGCATGGGCGTATTGGATCGGCGCAGGCATCAGCGCATCGGTTTCCGTGGTGGCATAGCCGAACATGATACCCTGATCGCCGGCGCCTTCTTCCTTGCCCTCGGCGGCGTCGACGCCTTGGGCGATATGGGCCGATTGCGGGTGCAGCAGGTTGGTCACCTCGCAGGTGGCATGATGGAACTTGTCCTGTTCATAGCCGATATCTTTGATGCATTCGCGTGCGATGCCCTCAACCCGGCCCATGAACTCATTCAGCCGGGATTTGTCGCTCAGCCCGACCTCGCCGCCGATGACGACACGGTTGGTGGTGGCGAAGGTTTCGCAGGCCACCCGAGCTTGCGGCTCTTCGGTCAGGAAGGCATCCAGTATTGCGTCGGAAATCCGGTCGCAGACCTTATCCGGGTGCCCCTCGGAAACGGATTCCGAGGTAAAAATGTAATCTTGTCGTGCCAT
Organism: Loktanella sp.; assembly: GCA_017390475.1. GTDB lineage: Bacteria > Pseudomonadota > Alphaproteobacteria > Rhodobacterales > Rhodobacteraceae > Yoonia. Next base: position 4,358 of record JAFPBO010000004.1, on the reverse strand, counting down.
GGGGACGTGCTCCAATAAAAACCAACTGTCACGCCAGGAAGCCGTTGTGACAGAACTGGCACCGGTCTATGGGCTGGCCCGCATGGCGTCAATCGCTAACGGTCTTGCGGCGCAGAACGCCTACCAGCAAACCGCAAAACAACAGCAGACCAACCGGCCAATCGCCAACCCGCGTATAGGGCGGTGCCACGGCAACTGCAGGCAAAGGCGCGTCCAAGGCCCCCTCGACCCCCAGCGGCAGCGATGCGGTGATCCGGCCCTGTGCATCAATCATCGCCGAAATGCCGGTATTGGCGGCGCGCACCATCGGCAGCCCTTGTTCTATGGCGCGCAGCCTTGCCTGCGCCAGATGCTGATGCGGTCCAGCGGCCTCTCCGAACCAGCCGTCATTGGTGATCAGCAGCAGCATTCGGGGGCGGACCGGACCGGTCACGATCTCTTCGGCAAAGATCCCTTCATAGCAGATCAACGGCACGGCAAGCCCGATCCCGGGGATGTTCAACGGGCCTGGCACAGTGCCTGCGGCAAATCCGCCACCTTCCTGCACCGCCATGCCTCTGATGCCGATCCGCGCGAACAGATCGCCAAAGGGGACATATTCGCCGAACGGCACCAGATGTTGTTTGTCATAGGTCGCGGTGATCTGGCCACCCTGTTCCATCACCACCAGTGAATTGTAAAACAGGCCCGCATCATCACGTCGCTGCACACCAAAGACCAAAGGCGCGCCACGGGCGGCTTCGTCAAACTGGCTGAGATCATCTATGATGAAATTGAGCAGATACGGCACCGCCGTTTCCGGCCAGACGATCAGATCGGGCCGGTCGCCCTGCCCCGACAATCGCACCAGCGTGTTGACGAATGCATCGCGATGCACAGGGTCCCATTTCAGATGCTGTGGCGCATTGGGCTGGACCAGCCGCACCAGCGGCGCATCAGCCGCAATCTGCGGCGCAGGTCCCGGACGCAGCGTCACGGCCAGCACCATCAACACCGCCAGCACCACCCCGCCCCGCAGCCAGTCACGTGCCCAAAGCCGCGCCAGGCCAAGCGCGGCCAGCACAGTGATCAGCGTCAACAGATGCGGCCCACCAATGCCAGAGGCCTGCGCCATCCAGGTCGGGACCCAGATATGGCCCAGCAGCGCCCAGGGAAATCCCGTCAGGATCAGCGACCGCGTCATTTCCACCGCGACCAGAAACAGCGCCAGCGTAATCTGATTGCGCGGCACCAGTCGCTGCGCAAACCAGGCCGCCACCGCCCAGAACACCGCCGCCCCGGCCGCCATCAGCACGATCGCAAAGGGCGCCATCCAGCCATGACGCGCGGCATCGACCAGAAAAGGCTCGATGATCCAGCGCAGCGCAAAACCGAAATAGCCCAGCCCGAAAAACCACAGCTGCCAAGCCGCCGCCCGCGCCGTCGGCACCTGCCGGTGCAACACCAGCAGCACGGCCAAAGCGATCAGCGTTGCAGGCCAGACATCCAGCGGCGCCTGCCCGAGGGCCGCGATGACGCCCAGCCCGAACAGCGCGCCAAAGCGCGCCCAGCGCGGCAGTCTGTCAAGCATCACGGGTGGTGTTCAACCGTACGCGCAAGCGCTTGATCCGACGCGGGTCGGCATCGACCACTTCGAATTCCGGTCCATCAGGATGCGGCACCACTTCGCCGCGCGCGGGCACATGGCCGGACAACATGGTCACCAGACCGCCCAAAGTGTCGATCTCTTCTTCGTCGATATCGTCATGTTCGGTCAGATTCATGCCGATCTCGGCCTCGAAGTCATACAGATCGGTCCGGGCCTGCGCGAGATAGACTCCGGGCTTTTCCATCACCCAGCTTTTCGCCTCGGCAACATCATGTTCATCTTCGATCTCGCCCACGACCTGCTCGATCAGATCCTCGATGGTGACCAGACCGTCAGTGCCGCCATATTCATCGATCACCAGCGCCATATGGATCCGTTCCGCCTGCATCTTTTGCAGCAGCACACCCAGCGGCATCGACGGGGGAACGAACAGCAAGGGCCGCAACATCTCGCGCAGATCAAGCTCATCGGTGCCGCCGTTAAAGCCGTAACGCAGCGCAAAATCCTTGAGATTGGCAATGCCGATCGGGGTATCCAGCGTCGTGTCATAGACCGGCACCCGGGTCATGCCCGAAGACCGGAACACATCGACCAGCTCATCTTTGGTGATGGTCAGCGGCACCGCGACAATATCGGTTTTCGGGACCGACACGTCCTCTACCCGCATCCGGCGCAGGTTCAGCATGCCTAGAACTGTTGGCACCGGACTGCTTGGATGACGCGCGGTTGCGCCGTCATCGTCCTGTTCGGCCTTTGGCCGCAATCCAAAACGCAAGCGGGCCAAAAGGCCCTGTTTTTCGTCTGTTTCATCTGTCAGCGCGCCTTGCGCTGCACTAGAAGAACCGTCGCCGGTGTCGCCCATCTGATCCTGATCCATGGGGCGTTTTGCCCCGTTCAAACCCTATATGGGTCATCCAGACCCATTTTGCCAAGTATCTCTGTCTCTAATCCTTCCATAAGGGTGGCATCAAGGTCACGCTCATGGTCAAATCCCAGCAGATGCAAGGTACCATGCACCAAAAGATGCAGGCAATGATCCGCCAACGGCTTGCCCGCAGCCTCTGCCTCGCGGGCGCAGGTGTCATAGGCGATGGCGATATCGCCCAGTTCCGCATCCATCACCGGGTCGGGCGGTGCCGGCATTTCCCCCGCGACGGCAGCTGCGCGTTCATCCGATGGCCAGCTAAGCACATTGGTCGGTGTGGGCTTGGCGCGAAAATCAGCATTCAGCGCCGCAATCCGGGCATCGTCACAGGCCAGTACTGCGATCTCATAGACCGAGGGTTCAAGCCCCAGCCTGTCAAGCACCGCAGCCGCGGCTCGTGCGGCCAATGCATCGATATCCAACGCCTGCCAGCGCGGATCTTCCGCCACGACATCCACGCTCACGCTTCGGCATCCGCCTCATAGGCTTCGATGATCGCGGCGACCAGCGGGTGCCGGACCACATCCTTGGAGGTGAAATAGTTGAAACTGATCTTCGGGATATGTTTCAGCAGCCGCTCCGCCTCCCACAGGCCGGAATTGACGCCGCGCGGCAGATCGATCTGGGTGCGGTCACCGGTGATTACCATGCGCGACCCCTGCCCCAGACGGGTCAGGAACATTTTCATCTGCATCGTGGTGGCATTCTGCGCCTCGTCCAGCACGACAAAGGCATTCGACAGGGTGCGCCCGCGCATGAAGGCCAAAGGCGCGATCTCGATCACCTTTTCCTCCATCATCTTGGCGGCCTGTTTGCCCGGCAGAAAATCATTCAGCGCATCATAAAGCGGCTGCATGTAAGGATCGACCTTGTCCTTCATGTCACCGGGCAGATAGCCCAGCTTTTCACCCGCCTCGACAGCGGGACGCGACAGGATGATCTTGTCGACATGCCCGTTGATCAGCATGTTCACGCCGACAGCAACCGCCAGATAGGTCTTGCCGGTCCCCGCCGGGCCGATGCCGAAGGCCATCTCATGATCGAACAGGGATTTAACATAGGCTTTCTGCGCCTCTGTCCTCGGTTCCACCAGTTTCTTGCGGGTCTTGACCTCGACCCGCGCAATCTCGCCCTTGAACAATTCGATCTGATCGACCGGGCCGGGCACCGGGTTCGGCCCCATGCGCAATTCACGATCAATATCACCGGGGTCAAGCGACCGGCCCGCCTCCAGCCTGCTGTAAAGCGAACGCAGCACTTCCAGCGCGTCCTGCCGCGGCGCTTCTTCACCGATCACCGCCAGACGATTGCCCCGGCGCAGGATCTGCACCGACAGCTTGTCTTCTATGGTGGTCAGGTTGCGGTCATATTCACCGCAAAGGTCGATCAACAACCTGTTATCGGGGAATTCCAGCACGGCTTCCGTGATGGTGTCGGCGGGCGGGGTCAGTGCACCAGTGGCCAAACAGCTCTCCTCTGAGTCTATATTTAGCTATCGTGGCAAGTCACACCGCAAGGCGCAAGCCATCATGCGGGAATGTCGCGGATTTGACATCACAAAGTTGAGCAAGGCACGCAGAGCCTGTTGCGATGGGGTAAAAGGCGCGGTGCGCGTCGCCCTGACCTAGGTAACGGCAAATGTCTTCTTCGAGGTCAAGGTGTCAGTTAAGATGGTTCAAAATAAAATCTGCACGCGCCTCGACACCAACTTTCGGCAAAATACTTATTTCGTAGTCAAGTTGCTCGAAAGTGCTCCGCAGACGATGATATTCTGCAATACCTTCGTTCAAATCTAGTCGTCTTTCGAAGTCCGTCTGGTATATTTCCGGCCAAGGCGGGGCTAGG
>JAFPBO010000018.1 GCA_017390475.1 Loktanella sp. | reverse complement strand
CGCGACTGGCGGGTGGCAGGGACTTTTGCGCAGCAAAAGTGCCCGAGAACCCGCTCAGTTCTGTCTGGCACAGGTAAGGTGCGTCTTGACGCACCCTACGCCAAACGAAAGGCCGCTCCCAAAGGGGCGGCCTTTTGCGTTTCATCGCTGCTTGCGGGTTTTCACATCATCGAAAACCGGCGTGATCGCGGCGGCGATCAAGGCCGCCGCCAGCGGCAAGGTCGCAGCATAGCCCAAGGCCTGAAACCCCAGAGCGCCGGTCAAGCCGCCGACAAAGAATGATACCAGCAGAATCGCCAGCATCGGCATCCGCTGTGGCGTAGGGACAAAGCTGGCATCACGCGCGCCGCTGCGAAACAGCCACCGCCCCAGGTCGATCCCCAGATCGGTGGCAATGCCGGTGACATGGGTGGTGCGGATCACCGCGCCGGAAATCTTGGTGATCACCGCATTCTGCAGCCCCATCACGAAACACAACAGCAAGATCGTGACCGTGACAAAGACATCCTGCATCTCGGCGATCTGGGTGCCCAGAATTCCGAAAGCCATCAGCAGAGATGCCTCCAGCAATAACGGGATCGCATACTCGCTTTGCAACTGTCGGCTGCGCGCGTAATTCACCAAAAGCGCAGTGACAGCCGCCCCGCTGATGAAAGTCACCAGACAGATCAGCCCGAACAGCGCGATCCGGTAGTGACCCAGCGCAATCAAATCGGCCATTTCTGATACGATTCCGGTCATATGGGACGTATATTGCTGCACCGCCAGAAACCCGCCTGCATTGATGGCGCCGGCTACAAAGGCCAACAGATAGCCCAGATTACGGTTCCCCGATTCGGTGCGGCTTGCGCCGGTCAGATGCCGCGACAGATTCCTTACCATTCTGGTGCCTTTCGTGCTGCATCCGCGCCCTATAATGGTGTAGATACGCGGTAACAGCACCACCAATAGCCCACAAACGCAAGGCCACGCCGATCTTGCGCAAATCCGTAATCAGCCCTTGCCAGACAGGGCGCTTATCCCTATACGGCCCCAATCCGACCAAGGGTACGCCATGCGTGCCCTTTTTATGTTGGACCAAAAGACGCGATGAGGGTTCTGGATGAGCCATGATCCTCCTCTCCGATCTAGACCCTATCAAAGGGGTGATGAAATGGCAGCCAGCCAAACCATCCGTATCCGCCTTAAGGCGTTTGATTTCCGGGTGCTCGATGCGAGCACTGCAGAAATCGTCAGCACAGCCAAGCGCACTGGCGCATCTGTGCGCGGCCCGATCCCACTGCCGAACAAGATCGAAAAGTTCACTGTTCTGCGCGGCCCGCATATCGACAAGAAATCCCGCGATCAGTTCGAGATCCGCACGCATAAGCGTCTGCTCGACATCGTTGACCCGACACCGCAAACCGTGGACGCGCTGATGAAGCTCGACCTGGCTGCTGGCGTCGACGTCCAGATTTCCGTGTAAGGAGGATTATTAATGCTCCGTACAGGACTTATCGCAAAGAAACTGGGCATGACCCGGTTGTTCATGGAAGATGGTCGTCAGATCCCTGTCACCGTTCTTTCGCTCGAAAACCTGCAGGTTGTGGCACAGCGCACTGCTGACAAAGACGGCTATGTCGCTGTTCAGCTGGGTGCCGGTGCTGCCAAGGCAAAGCGTACAAGCCAAGCCATGCGCGGCCACTTTGCCGCAGCCAAGGTCGAACCAAAGCGCAAGGTTGCCGAATTCCGCGTCGCCCCCGAAAACATGATCAACGTTGGTGAAACCATCACCGCGAACCATTATTTCGAAGGTCAGTTCGTGGACGTGTCCGGCACATCCATCGGTAAAGGTTTTGCCGGTGCGATGAAGCGGCATAACTTTGGCGGTCTGCGTGCATCGCACGGTGTGTCCGTCAGCCACCGTTCGCACGGTTCCACTGGCCAGTGTCAGGATCCGGGCAAGGTGTTCAAAGGCAAAAAGATGGCCGGCCATATGGGTTCCGCCCGCGTGACCACCCAGAACCTGCAAGTGATCCGCACCGATGCCGACCGTGGCCTGATCATGGTCAAAGGCGCGGTCCCCGGTTCGCGTGGCGGTTGGGTGACGTTGAAGGATGCGGTGAAAAAGCCGACACCTGAAAACGTGATCTATCCTGCTGGTCTGAAGTCGCTGGATGAAGAAGCCAAGCGTCTGGCCGAAGAAGCTGCCGCTGCTGCTGCCGCTGAAGAAGCTGCTGCTGCAAAAGCCGCTGCTGAGGCAGAACAGGCTGCGCTGGACGCTGCTGAAGCCGAAGCCGCAAACGAAGCCCCGGCTGATGCCGATACGACAGAGGGTGATAAAAATGAAGGCTGATGCAATCAATCTGGAAGGCGCAAAGGCCGGTTCCGTCGAATTGAACGACGCGATCTTCGGTCTGGAGCCTCGCAAGGACATCCTGCACCGCGTTGTCCGCTGGCAGCGCAACAAGGCTATGGCAGGCACACACGACGTGCTGGGCCGGTCGGAAGTGTCCTATTCCACCAAGAAGATCTATCGCCAAAAAGGCACCGGTGGCGCACGTCACGGTTCCAAAGGCGCGCCGATCTTCCGTCACGGTGGTACCTACAAGGGCCCAACCCCACGTAGCCACGCGCATGAGCTGACCAAAAAGTTCCGCGCGCTGGGTCTCAAGCATGCTCTGTCCGCGAAAGTTGCGGCAGGTGAGCTGGTGATCGTGGACAGCATCGATGTGACGGACGCGAAAACCTCGGTTCTGGCCAAAATGGTCGGGTCTTTGGGTTGGAAGCGTGCGCTGATCATCGACGGGGCCGAAGTGAACGAAAACTTCGCCCGTGCGGCCGCCAACATCGAAACCCTGAACGTTCTCCCATCCATGGGTGCCAACGTTTACGACATCCTGAAGTCGGACACGCTCGTCCTGACCAAAGCAGGCGTCGCAGCACTGGAGGCTCGTTTGTCATGAGCGTGAAAGCCGAACATTACGACGTGATCCGCAAGCCGATCATCACGGAAAAGGCAACTATGGCGTCCGAAGCCAATGCAGTTGTTTTCGAAGTGGCGATCGACGCCAACAAACCCCAGATCAAACAAGCCGTCGAGGCGCTGTTTGGTGTGAAGGTCAAGGCCGTGAACACGTCGATCACCAAAGGCAAAGTCAAACGTTTCCGCGGTGCCCTGGGTACCCGCAAGGACGTGAAGAAAGCCTATGTGACCCTGGAAGCAGGCAACACGATTGATATCTCTACCGGGCTGTAAGGTTTGGGTGAGGTTGAAGAAAGAAAGCCCTCGCGGGAACGCGGGGGCTTTTTTGTTCTATGGGTGATCATGTAGGGTACGCATTCATTGCGCACCAAGCATGCGCTATCGTTGCGTTGCGCAATAATGCGCACCCACACCCCCTTGCCACCCAACCCCCTCCCCGCTATACGCCACCAATCGCCCGGCCTCGGATTCGTTCCGGGGCCTTGTGTATTGTGCGGATGCGCGGTTCAGACCAAGCAATCGCAGGTCGGGGTTCACTCCGACAAACTTCACTTGGGGACCTTCGGGGCCCTGTAAACCATCGTCCCGGATGACACCGGGACGCCAAGCAAACGGAAGAAGCTAACATGGCACTCAAGTCGTACAAACCGACGACGCCGGGCCAGCGCGGGCTGGTGCTGATCGACCGTTCGGAGCTTTGGAAAGGTCGCCCTGTCAAGGCCCTCACAGAGGGTCTGACCAAATCGGGCGGACGGAACAACACCGGACGGATCACAATGCGTCGCATTGGTGGGGGCGCAAAGCGTCTTTACCGTATCGTCGATTTCAAGCGCAACAAGCTGGATATGCAGGCTGTTGTCGCACGTATCGAATACGATCCGAACCGGACAGCATTCATTGCGCTGATCCAGTACGAAGACGGCACCCAGACCTACATCCTGGCGCCGCAGCGTCTGGCTATCGGTGACAAGGTCATCGCATCCGCCAAGGCTGACATCAAGCCGGGCAACGCGATGCCTTTCTCGGGCATGCCCATCGGGACAATCGTTCACAACATCGAACTCAAGGCAGGCAAAGGCGGCCAGATCGCCCGTGCAGCCGGCACCTACGCCCAATTCGTGGGTCGTGATGGTGGCTATGCGCAGATCCGCCTGTCGTCGGGTGAATTGCGTCTGGTCCGTCAGGAATGCATGGCCACCGTTGGTGCCGTGTCGAACCCCGACAACAGCAACCAGAACATCGGTAAAGCCGGTCGCAACCGTCACAAGGGCATTCGCCCATCTGTGCGCGGTGTCGCGATGAACCCGATCGACCACCCGCATGGTGGTGGTGAAGGCCGGACATCCGGTGGGCGGACGCCTGTGACCCCATGGGGTAAGGATACCAAAGGTACCCGTACCCGTAACAAGAACAAAGCATCGCAGCGCCTTATCGTGCGTTCGCGTCATGCCAAGAAGAAGGGTCGGTAATTATGGCTCGTTCCGTCTGGAAAGGCCCGTTCGTCGATGCCTATGTCTTGAAAAAGGCAGAAGCAACGCGCGAAAGCGGCCGCAACGAAGTGATCAAGATCTGGTCGCGTCGCTCTACAATCCTGCCTCAGTTCGTTGGTCTGACCTTTGCGGTCTACAACGGCAAGAAGCACATCCCTGTCAACGTCACGGAAGACATGATCGGTCAGAAGTTTGGTGAATATTCGCCAACGCGGACCTATTACGGTCACGCCGCCGACAAAAAAGCGAAGCGGAAATAAGCCATGAGCAAGGATAAGAATCCCCGCCGCGTGGCTGATAACGAAGCAATGGCAAAACTGCGCATGCTGCGTACTTCCCCGCAAAAGTTGAACCTTGTTGCTGCATTGATCCGTGGCAAGAAAGTCGAAAAGGCCCTGCAGGACCTGACTTTCTCCAAAAAGCGGATCTCGGACGATGTGAAGAAATGTCTTCAGTCGGCCATCGCCAATGCCGAAAACAACCATAACCTGGATGTTGACGCGCTGGTCGTGGCAGAGGCCTATGTCGGCAAGAACCTGATCATGAAGCGGGGCCGCCCCCGGGCGCGTGGCCGTTTCGGCAAGATCGTGAAGCCGTTTTCAGAACTGACCATCAAGGTGCGTCAAGTTGAGGAGCAATCATAATGGGTAATAAAGTCAACCCAATCGGGATGCGTCTTCAGGTCAACCGCACCTGGGACAGCCGCTGGTTCGCAAATACCCGCGAATATGGCGACCTGTTGTTGGAAGACCTGAAGATCAAGGCGTTCATCCGCAAGGAATGTGCGCAGGCTGGCATCAGCCGCGTGATCATCGAACGTCCGCACAAAAAGTGCCGCGTGACGATCCACGCAGCACGTCCCGGTGTCATCATCGGCAAGAAAGGTGCAGACATCGAAGGTCTGCGTCAGAAACTGGCCAACCTGACCAAATCGGAACTGCACCTCAACATCGTTGAAGTCCGCAAGCCCGAACTGGACGCAGCGCTGGTCGCTGAATCCATCGGTCAGCAGCTGGAACGCCGGGTGTCTTTCCGTCGTGCGATGAAACGTGCTGTGCAGAACGCGATGCGCATGGGCGCCTTGGGGATCCGGGTCAACCTTGCTGGTCGTCTGGGCGGTGCTGAAATTGCGCGGACCGAATGGTACCGTGAAGGTCGCGTGCCGCTGCATACTCTGCGTGCGGATATCGACTATGCGCTGTTCGAAGCCATGACACCTTATGGGATCATCGGCATCAAGGTCTTCATCTACAAAGGTGAGATCATGGAGCATGACCCGCAAGGCCACGACCGTAAACATGCCGAGCTTCAGGAAGGCGCTATTCCGCGCGGTCCTGGCGGCCCGCGTCGCGACAGGTAAGGAGTAGAGAAGATGCTGCAACCAAAGCGCACGAAACACCGCAAGCTGCACAAAGGCCGCATTCGGGGCGAAGCCAAGGGCGGGTCTGACCTGAACTTTGGCACATACGGCCTGAAGGCAACCGAGCCAGAGCGGATCACCGCACGCCAGATCGAAGCCGCGCGTCGTGCAATGACGCGTCACATGAAGCGTCAGGGCCGGGTCTGGATCCGGATTTTCCCGGATCTGCCTGTGACCTCCAAGCCCATCGAAGTACGTATGGGTAAAGGTAAAGGCTCGATCGATTTCTGGGCATGCAAGGTCAAACCCGGCCGCGTGATGTTCGAAATCGACGGCGTCAGCGAAGAAGTCGCGCGCGAGGCCCTGCGCCTTGCTGCGATGAAACTGCCGATCAAGACACGCACCGTGGTGCGCGAAGACTGGTAAGTCGGGGTTAACCCCGGCTAGGCCGGGGTTTGCCACAAGATTAAACCCCCGTCAGGAAACTGGCGGGGGTTTTGTTTTGTGTCATCGGATCGATCAGCCGCGCCTGGTGATCAGCACAATCTGCGTGCGGGCATGTCACTGGCTTTGACTGTGGATTCTGTTTCCAGAAACCGGTCCCGCGTCTGTTGAAATGCCTGGATCAGGCGGGGATCATCGCCACAAATCTGCGCGATCTGGTCAGCAAAATCTCTGTCTTGCTGACCATAAAAGGCCCGGGCGGCGCGGTCGGCTTCGGTACGGGGGATCGGTTTCGGCATTGTCACATCTCCGTTTTCGGGCGTCGCTAAGGACCGTTTGCGTTGATAATGTGGCTCAACAGCGCCAAACGCGAAACAATACTACGTCAACCCCAGCTATAGTTGAAGCTGACGCTGATCCGCTCTTCTTCTTCGGCCATGTTCATCGGGACTTCGTGGCGCAGCCAGCTTTCCCATAACAGCACGTCCCCCACAGCGGGGGCGACATAGATGAACTGGCGCAATGCCTCGCGTGCAGACTTCAGGCGGGGTGGGGCGGCCATCATCATCGGCAAACGTGGGTCTTCGAACTTGATCGCACTCGCACCTTCGGGCATCGCGACATAGGTTGTGCCGCTGATGACGGAATGAGGATGGATATGGCCAGTATGGATCCCGCCGGGGGGCAGGATGTTGATCCAGATATCTTCGAGTTTCAGCGCCTTGTCGCCCAGATCGAATTCCAGATCCTTGGCGAAACCGGCGACGTGTTTGTCCAGCACCTTGACCAGATCCTTGAAAATCGGGAACCGCCATGGCAGGTCGGTCAGTGATGCATAAGAGGTGTAGCCGGGATAACCCTGTTCTTCGCACCATTGCTGACCGGCTTCGTCATCATCGGCGATGACTAGGCAGGAGTTTTCCAGCTCTGCCGGATCAATCGCGCCATGCGCGGACAGGGGGGCGTGATACAATTGGGTGGCGAAAAGTGATTTTATATCGGTCATAATGCTGTCATATCCACTTTATGTGCGGCGGTATAGTCTCGGTTCACCGCGACCCCACGGATCATGCAGATCAATGTCCCGCAAGGGGTTGCTTTATTGGGGATAGAGGTCTAAACGGCGCACTTCTACCCCCACTCCATCGGGAATCGGGTAACGCTTTGCGCGGCCTGCCGATGATGTTGAAAAAGGAAAATGGCATGGATGCCAATGAACTGCGGGCCAAAACGCCCGATCAGCTCCGTGAAGAGCTGGTGAAACTGAAAAAAGAATCGTTCAACCTGCGCTTTCAGCAGGCAACTGGTCAGCTGGAAAACACTGCCGGTTTCCGCGCTGCGCGCCGCAATGCTGCACGCGTCAAAACAATTCTGAACGAAAAGGCTGCTGCGGCAGCTTCGGAGGCTTAAGAGAATGCCTAAGCGTATCCTTCAAGGTGTTGTCACAAGCAACCAGAACGCCCAGACCGTGACTGTTTCGGTCGAACGCCGCTTCAAGCACCCTTTGCTGCAAAAAACCGTCCGTAAGTCCAAGAAATACCGGGCCCACGACGAGAACAACACATTCAACGTGGGCGATTCCGTCCGCATCCAGGAATGTGCGCCAAAATCGAAAACCAAACGCTGGGAGGTTATTGCTTCTTAAGCAGTAACTTTTCGGTTCAACGAAACCCTGGGGCTCCGGTCGGAAATCGGAAATTCCCCAAAGGTCGGAAGGAAACCAAATGATCCAGATGCAGACCAATCTGGATGTAGCTGACAACAGCGGCGCTCGCCGTGTTCAGTGCATCAAGGTTCTGGGTGGTTCCCACCGCCGTTACGCAAGTGTCGGTGACATTATTGTCGTATCGGTGAAGGAAGCCATTCCTCGCGGTCGCGTAAAGAAAGGTGACGTCCGCAAGGCCGTCGTCGTGCGCACCGCCAAAGAAGTGTTCCGCGAAGATGGCACCGCCATCCGCTTTGACGGCAATGCTGCTGTCATCCTCAACAACAACAACGAGCCTATCGGCACCCGTATCTTTGGGCCAGTTGTTCGCGAGCTGCGCGCAAAGAACTTTATGAAAATCATCTCACTCGCTCCGGAGGTGCTGTAACCATGGCTGCGAAACTCCGTAAAGGCGACGACGTGATCGTTCTTGCCGGCAAAGACAAAGGGATGAAGGGCACGATTTCTGCTGTTGACCCCAAGTCTGGCAAAGCCGTTGTTGAAGGTATCAACATGGCGATCCGTCACCAGAAGCAATCCCAGACCAGCCAAGGTGGTCGTACGCCAAAAGCGATGCCGATCCAGCTGTCGAACCTGGCGATCGTTGACAAAAACGGCAAACCGACCCGCGTTGGTTTCCGCATCGAAGGCGAAAACAAAGTGCGTTTCGCCAAGACAACAGGGGATGTGATCTGATGCTTGACGCTGCAAACTACACCCCCCGCCTGAAGGCTGATTATGTTTCCCGCATTCGCGCTGCGATGAAGGAAGAATTCGGCTATAAAAATGAAATGCAGATCCCGCGTCTGGACAAGATCGTCCTGAACATCGGTTGTGGCGCAGAAGCTGTCCGTGACAGCAAGAAAGCCAAATCCGCACAGGAAGATCTGACCACCATCGCCGGTCAGAAAGCATTGACCACGGTTGCTAAGAAATCCATCGCGGGTTTCCGGGTCCGTGAAGACATGCCGCTGGGTGCCAAAGTCACCCTGCGCGGCGACCGGATGTATGAATTCCTTGATCGTCTGATCACGGTTGCCATGCCCCGTATCCGCGACTTTCGTGGTGTTTCTGGTAAGTCCTTTGATGGTCGCGGCAATTATGCCACCGGCCTGAAAGAACATATCGTGTTTCCCGAAATCAACTTCGACAAGATCGATGAGATGTGGGGAATGGACATCGTTATCTGCACCACAGCGCAAACCGACGCTGAAGCAAAGGCATTGTTGAAGCTCTTCAACATGCCATTCAACAGCTAAGCGTTAGGGAGATTTGACAAATGGCTAAGAAATCCATGATCGAGCGCGAAAAGAAGCGCGAAAAGCTGGTGGCGCAATATGCTGAAAAGCGTGCGGCGTTGAAATCCATCATCAACGACCAGTCCAAGCCCGTGGAAGAGCGGTTCAAGGCGACTTTGCAGCTTGCAAAACTGCCGCGCAATTCCTCGGCTGTGCGTCTGCACAACCGTTGCCAGCTCACCGGGCGTCCACACGCCTATTACCGCAAACTCAAGATCAGCCGGATCGCGCTGCGGAACCTTGGTTCCAATGGCGAAATCCCCGGCATGGTCAAGTCGAGCTGGTAAGGAGAATTTGATATGAACGATCCTATCGGTGATATGCTGACACGCATCCGCAACGGCCAGATGCGCGGCAAGGCTTCGGTGGAAACACCGGCGTCGAAACTGCGCGCTTGGGTGTTGGATGTGCTGGTCGCAGAAGGCTACATCCGCGGTTACGACAAGAAGGATGGCAAAGATGGCCACCCTGCATTCAATGTCGAGCTGAAATATTACGAAGGCACTCCAGTCATTCGCGAAGTGAAGCGGGTCTCTAAACCCGGTCGTCGTGTTTACCTGGGTGCCAATGACCTGCCTTCCGTCCGTCAGGGCCTGGGCGTGTCGATTGTCTCCACCTCCAAAGGTGTGATGACGGACGCAAATGCACGGGCGGCCAAAATTGGCGGCGAAGTGCTCTGCACAGTGTTCTAAGGGGAAAACATGTCTCGTATTGGTAAAAAACCGGTTGAGCTACCCTCTGGCGTCACTGCGTCGGTGTCTGGTCAAACCGTAGAAGTCAAAGGCCCGAAAGGGACCCGCTCCTTCAAGGCGACTGACGATGTCACCATCACCGTTGATGGCAATATCGTCACCGTCAAACCACGCGGCACGTCCAAGCGGGCGCGTCAGCAGTGGGGCATGTCGCGCAGCCAGGTGGAAAACCTGGTGACCGGCGTGACCACTGGTTTCAAGAAAGAGCTTGAGATCAGCGGTGTGGGCTATCGCGCCACGATGCAGGGTAACACCCTGAAACTGGCATTGGGCTACAGTCATGATGTGAATTTCGAAGTGCCGGAGGGCGTCACCGTGACTGCCCCCAAGCAGACCGAAATCACTGTGGAAGGGATCGACCAGCAGCTTGTGGGTCAGGTCGCGGCGAATATCCGCGAATGGCGCAAGCCCGAGCCTTATAAAGGCAAGGGCATTAAGTACAAAGGCGAATTCATCTTCCGCAAAGAAGGCAAGAAGAAGTAAAGGACGCACAGATGGCAAACAGCAAAAGAGCACTGTTTCTGAAACGCCGTATGCGCGTTCGGAACAAATTGCGGGGCATCACTGCCAACCAGGGACGTGCGCGTCTTTCGGTTCACCGCAGCAACAAAAACATCAGCGTCCAGCTGATCGACGATGTGAATGGTGTGACGCTTGCGTCGGCATCATCGCTCGAAAAAGATCTGGGCGTTGTCGGCAAGAACAACATCGAGGCCGCTACGAAGGTGGGTGCTGCAATCGCAGAACGCGCCAAGAAAGCCGGGATCGAGCAGGCCTATTTCGACCGTGGTGGTTTTCTGTACCACGGCAAGATCAAGGCCCTTGCCGATGCAGCCCGCGAAGGTGGGTTGAAGATCTAAGAACGTGTGGCGGGGTGAACCCCGCCCTACGGTAGGCCGGGGTTATCCCCGGTCTCGATGATCCGGCTTCGACCGCGATTGGACAACGCCCTCGGGCAACAAGACAAGGACGCCACCTATGGCAGAACGTGATAACAACCGTGGCGGCAACCGCCGCAACCGTGAAGAACAAACACCCGAGTTTGCCGACCGTCTGGTCGCGATCAACCGCGTGTCCAAGACCGTCAAAGGTGGTAAGCGTTTCGGCTTTGCCGCGCTTGTCGTTGTTGGTGACCAAAAAGGCCGCGTCGGTTTCGGCAAAGGCAAGGCCAAAGAAGTCCCCGAGGCGATCCGCAAGGCGACTGAACAGGCGAAACGCCAGATGATCCGCGTCGCCCTACGTGACGGCCGCACCCTGCACCACGACATTGAAGGTCGCCATGGCGCCGGTAAGGTCGTGATGCGTACAGCCCCTGCCGGTACCGGGATCATCGCCGGTGGTCCAATGCGCGCCGTGTTCGAAATGCTGGGCGTGCAGGACGTTGTGTCCAAGTCGATCGGTTCGCAGAACCCATACAACATGATCCGCGCCACGATGGACGGCCTGCAAAAAGAGCAGTCACCGCGCAATGTGGCTCAGCGTCGCGGCAAGAAAGTCGCCGACATCCTGCCCAAGCGTGATGACGCGCCTGAAGCATCCGCCCAAGTCGTCGAGGAGGCTTAAACCATGGCAAAAACTATCGTTGTGAAACAGATCGGTTCCCCGATCCGTCGCCCCGAAAAACAGCGTGCAACGCTGATCGGTCTGGGCCTGAACAAAATGAACCGCACCCGCGAGCTGGAAGATACACCCTCCGTGCGCGGCATGGTTAACAGCATCCCCCACCTCGTTGAGATCATCGAAGAGCGCGGGTAAGCTTTGGTAGGGTGAATCTTGATCCACCTTACGGAATGAGAAACGCCTCCGGGAAACCGGGGGCGTTTTTTCTTTGTGATATCGTTAAATGCCAGCCATCAGGACGTCGACTGCGCGGGTGATGAGGTCGCCTTGGTCCCCCATACTGCCGCTGCGGGTCAGGCTGGATCGTCGCACAGAAGCAATCAGCCGTGTCGCAAGGATCAGACGCTTGCCGTTGTGCTGAAGTTCAGGGTTCAGGTGCTGCACTGCCGGATAGTGTGCGAGCAGCGGAATGACGACAATAGATGCATCGGGCGGCAGCAGGTCGCTTTCGACGACGACCATGAAAACACCGTTATACTCCGCAACATCAAAACGCGTCAGGGTTTCCATGATGTTCCGCCCGGCGCCGTCATAATATCGGCAAACGGGTGGCCATGAAGCGCGTGCCAATCCGACTGGGCTGCAAAGGTCTTGGCGTTGTCCGCAAGCCATTTCTCACGACGCGCGTCAGCGATGGCTTTGATAAGTGCGGTTTCGGCCACGGCGGAGACGTTGATCTCTAGCTCTTTTGCAGCGGCGAGTGTCGCGCTGTCGAGTGTCAGTGAGGTTTTACGCTTTGCTGCGACTACCATAAGATCACGCTCCACTTTATACCGCCAAGGTATACCGCAATTATGGGTGGGGCAAGCGCATTGGCTGACGCCAACCGCAAACCCGCAACCTTCCTTGACCTACCCCATCCCCGCGTTTATACGCCGCAAGTCGGCGCCATTGGGCCGACTCGATTTTAACGCCGTGTTTGGCCGCTCCCGTCGCTGGGGGCCAGTTCCGGCAAAAGGAGAAGCGACATGAAACTGAATGAACTTTCCGACAACCCAGGCGCCACCCAGCGTAAGAAACGCATTGGCCGTGGCCCAGGCTCCGGCATGGGTAAAACCGGTGGCCGTGGTATCAAGGGTCAGAAATCCCGGTCCGGCGTAGCGATCAAAGGCTACGAAGGCGGCCAGATGCCACTCTACCAGCGTCTGCCAAAGCGTGGCTTCAACAAGCCGAACCGCAAGGCATTCTCGGTCGTCAATCTGGGCCTGATCCAGAAATTCATCGATGACGGCAAGATCGACATCAAGAATGACATCACCGAAGATGCGCTGATCGCCTCCGGTCTGGTGCGTCGCAAGAAAGACGGTATCCGCGTTCTGGCCAAAGGTGAATTCACCTCCAAGGCCACGATCAGCGTGACCGGCGCGTCGCAGGGTGCGGTGGATGCGGTTGCCAAGGTTGGCGGCACATTGACCGTCGCAACAACACCGGCAGCGGCAGAGTAACGCCTTGTGAGCGGCCCCCGGGTCGCTTACATGTACTCTCGTGTTTTTCCCAAACGCCGCTGATCGGGGAACCGTTCAGCGGCGTTTATCATGAAAAGAGACCCTTATGGCTTCTGCAGCAGAGCAAATGGCAGCCAACGTCAGTTGGAGCGCCTTCGGCAAAGCAACTGAACTGCGCCAACGCATTCTATTCACGATTGGCCTGTTGATGATCTACCGTCTGGGGACATTCATCCCCGTGCCGGGCATCGACGGCATCGCCTTGCAGCAATTCATGGATGATGCGCAGGCCGGGATCGGCGGTATCCTGTCGATGTTCACCGGTGGTGCGCTGTCGCGGATGGCGATCTTCACGCTGGGGATCATGCCTTATATCTCGGCCTCGATCGTGATGCAGTTGCTTGGGTCCATGTGGGAACCGCTGAAGAACCTCAAGAAAGAGGGCGAGGCGGGCCGCCGCAAACTGAACCAGTACACCCGCTATGGCACAGTGGTGCTGGCGACGGCGCAGGCTTACGGTCTTGCTGTCAGTCTGGAAGCAGGCGGTCTGGCCTCTGATCCCGGTTTCTTTTTCCGCGCCTCCTGTGTGATCACCATCGTCGGCGGCACCATGTTCCTGATGTGGCTGGGTGAACAGATCACGGCGCGGGGCATCGGCAACGGTATTTCGCTGATCATCTTCGTCGGCATCATTGCCGAGATTCCTGCTGCCTTGGCGCAATTCCTTAGCCAGGGCCGGTCCGGTGCGATCAGCCCGCTGGTGATTGTCGGGATATTACTGATGGTGCTGGTGGTGCTGACCTTTGTGGTCTTCATGGAACGGTCACTGCGCAAGATCCATATCCAATACCCTCGCCAGCAGCGTGGCATGAAGGTCTATGACGGATCGTCCAGCCATCTGCCGATCAAGGTGAACCCGGCCGGTGTGATCCCTGCGATCTTCGCCTCTGCCCTGTTGCTGCTGCCAACGACGATCAGCACGTTCAGCGGTGGTTCCAGCGGGCCGTTCATGTCCACCATTCTGGCGCTATTCGGTCCGGGTCAGCCGCTTTATCTGATCTTCTTTGGTGGTATGATCATCTTCTTCACCTATTTTTACACCCGCGAAGTCGCCTTCAAAACCGAAGACGTGGCCGAGAATCTGAAGAACCAGAACGGTTTCGTCCCCGGCATCCGCCCCGGTAAACGGACCGAAGAATATCTGGATTACGTTGTCACCCGCATTCTGGTGCTGGGCTCAGGTTATCTGGCGCTGGTTGCCCTGCTGCCGGAAATCATTCGTGCCGAACTGTCGATCCCGTTCTATTTCGGCGGGACATCGGTGCTGATTATCGTGTCGGTTGGCATGGATACGATTCAACAGATCCAGTCACATCTGGTTGCGCATCAATATGAAGGTCTGATTGAAAAGTCCCAACTGCGCGGCAAGCGTAGCACGACCAAGAAAAAAGGGCCGTCGCGCAGATGAACATCATACTTTTAGGACCACCGGGCGCTGGCAAAGGCACGCAAGCGGCCAGACTTGTGGCTGAACGCAATATGGTGCAGCTCAGCACCGGTGACATGCTCCGCGCTGCGCGGACCAGTGGCACCGACATGGGCCGCAGGGTTGCCGAGGTCATGGACCGGGGCGATCTGGTCACAGATGACATTGTGATCGGCCTGATCCGCGAACAATTGCAAAGCGACGCGGATACCGGCGGCTATATCTTTGATGGTTTTCCGCGCACATTGGCGCAAGCTGACGCTTTGGGGCAATTGCTGAGCGACATTGGCGAGAAACTGGATTGTGTGATCGAATTGCAAGTCAATGATGACGTACTGATCAAACGCATTCTTGGACGCGCCGCTGAATCAGTGGCCACAGGCGGTCAGGCCCGTGCTGATGACAATGAAGACAGCCTTAAGACGCGTCTTCTGGCCTATTACAAGCAGACCAGCCCGCTAGTGGGCTATTACTACGCCAAAGGTGATCTGAAAACAATCGATGGTCTGGCCAGCGTGGACGTGGTTGCGCAAAGCATTGCGAAAGCGATTGACTGAACGTTTGCTGGCCCTTGACGACACTGGCATTGCCCCCTAAACAGCGCCATCCCGCAAGGGAATCAATGCGCAGTTGTGGGGTCGCCCCCTGCAGATCGCGCGTCACCTGATATGACGCAGCCCGGCGCCTTTTGGACCGGGCTTCCGTTGTGAAAAAAGGGTCTGGCATCACGGACCCGCAACGAAAAGGAATTGCACACGTGGCACGTATTGCCGGCGTAAACATCCCGACTGCAAAGCGGGTTCCGATCGCCTTGACTTATATCACCGGTATTGGCCCTGCCATTGCCGAACAAATCTGCGAAGCAACGAATATCGACCGCGCCCGTCGCGTGAACGATCTGTCGGACGCAGAAATCCTGACAATCCGCGAATTCATCGACGCGAACCTGACCGTTGAAGGTGACCTGCGTCGCGAAACGCAGATGAACATCAAACGCCTGATGGACCTTGGCTGCTACCGTGGCCTGCGCCATCGTCGCAACCTGCCGGTGCGCGGTCAGCGGACCCACACCAACGCTCGCACACGCAAGGGTCCTGCAAAGGCCATTGCTGGTAAGAAGAAATAAGGGGACCTGACAGATGGCACGCGATACAAAACGCACCAAAAAGAAGGTCTCCAAGAACATCGCCGCTGGCGTTGCTCATGTGAATTCTTCGTTCAACAACACCAAGATCCTGATTTCTGACGTGCAGGGCAATGCGATCGCATGGTCGTCCGCCGGCACGATGGGTTTCAAAGGGTCGCGGAAATCGACACCTTACGCGGCCCAGATGGCTGCGGAAGATGCAGGCAAGAAAGCACAGGACCACGGCGTCAAAACGCTGGAAGTCGAAGTGCAGGGTCCCGGTTCCGGCCGTGAATCGGCTTTGCGTGCGCTGGCTGCTGCCGGGTTCAACATCACATCGATCCGTGACGTGACCCCGATGGCACATAACGGCTGCCGCCCGCCAAAGCGTCGCCGCGTCTAAACCACACCAAACGCATTGGGGTCGTGCATTTTTTTGCACGGCCCCAATCCGTCATTTTGAAACCTCGGGCGTTTGCCTTTTTGGACATGAAGGCAAACAAGGATGGAGGGACATATGATCCACAAAAACTGGGCTGAGTTGATCAAGCCGACACAGCTGGACGTCAAGCCGGGCAATGACCCGATGCGTCAAGCAACCGTTGTCGCAGAACCGCTGGAGCGTGGCTTTGGCCTGACGCTTGGCAACGCTCTGCGTCGTATTCTGATGTCGTCGCTGCAAGGTGCCGCGATCACCGCTGTGCAGATCGACAATGTGCTGCATGAATTTTCATCCGTGTCGGGTGTGCGTGAAGACGTCACCGACATCGTGCTGAACCTCAAAGGCGTCGCCATCCGCATGGAAGTCGAAGGTCCCAAGCGTTTGTCCGTTCAGGCCAAAGGCCCGGGCGTTGTGACCGCTGCCGATATTTCGGAAACAGCGGGCATCGAGATTTTGAACAAGGACCATGTAATCTGCCACCTCGACGACGGTGCCGATCTGTATATGGAACTGACCGTCAATACCGGCAAAGGTTACGTTGCCGCTGACAAGAACAAGCCTGAAGATGCGCCGATCGGCATGATCGCCATCGACGCGATCTATTCGCCAGTGAAGAAAGTGTCTTATGACGTGCAGCCGACTCGTGAAGGTCAGGTGCTGGATTACGACAAGCTGACGATGAAAGTCGAAACCGATGGTTCGCTGTCGCCTGATGATGCTGTGGCTTATGCCGCGCGCATTCTGCAGGACCAGCTGTCGATCTTCGTGAACTTTGATGAGCCTGAATCAGCTTCGGCTGGTGCGGATGATGACGGGCTGGAATTTAACCCGCTGCTGCTCAAGAAAGTGGACGAGCTGGAATTGTCTGTCCGGTCGGCAAACTGCCTCAAGAACGACAATATCGTCTATATTGGCGATCTGATCCAGAAAACCGAAGCAGAAATGCTGCGTACCCCTAACTTTGGCCGCAAATCCTTGAACGAGATCAAGGAAGTGTTGTCGGGCATGGGTCTGCACCTCGGCATGGATGTCGAGGATTGGCCGCCGGACAATATCGAAGATCTGGCCAAGAAATTCGAAGACCAGTTTTAAGACCGTAGGGCGGGGTTCACCCCGCCCGACACCCCCACGACCCTGGGCAATTCTGCCCCAATAATACGGCTGGCACGCATCAGACCGTTGGACAAAGTATAAACCTTTAGGAGACTTCAAATGCGTCACGCAAGCGGTTACCGCAAACTGAACCGGACCCATGAACATCGCAAAGCGATGTTTGCCAACATGGCAGGGGCCCTGATCGAACACGAACAGATCAAAACAACGCTGCCCAAGGCCAAAGAATTGCGCCGCATCGTTGAAAAGCTGGTCACCTTGGGCAAGCGCGGCGATCTGCACGCCCGCCGTCAGGCCGATGCCCAGCTCAAGCAAGACATTCACACAGCCAAGCTGTTTGAAATCATCGGCCCACGCTATGCCGAACGTCAGGGCGGTTATGTCCGCATCATGAAAGCCGGTTTCCGTTATGGCGACATGGCCCCGATGGCGATCATCGAATTCGTGGACCGCGACGTGAATGCCAAAGGCGCTGCCGACAAAGCCCGTCTGGCCGAGTTCGAGGCGATGGAGGATTAATTTCCCCGCCACGGACTGATTTTTGCAAAGCCCTGCCAGATTGGCGGGGCTTTCGCTTTTTCACGGAAAGCCTATCATCACGCCATGCCTGACCTATTTGACAGCGCCCCCGACACATCCCCCGCAGGCCCACGCCCGCTGGCGGATCGGTTGCGGCCAAAGCGGTTGTCAGAGGTGATCGGCCAGCAACAGGTGCTTGGCCCGGATGCGCCTTTGGGCACGATGCTGGCGTCGGGATCACTGTCATCGCTGATCTTCTGGGGTCCCCCCGGTGTTGGCAAGACGACCATCGCGCGCTTGCTCGCGGATGAAACAGACCTGCATTTCGTCCAGATCTCTGCGATCTTCACCGGCGTGCCGGAATTGCGCAAGGTCTTTGAAGGCGCAAAGATGCGCCGCCAGAACGGCAAAGGCACGCTGTTGTTCGTCGATGAAATTCACCGTTTCAACAAGGCTCAGCAGGACGGCTTTCTGCCCTATATGGAAGATGGCACCATCCTGCTGGTCGGGGCGACGACGGAGAATCCAAGTTTTGAGTTGAACGCTGCTTTGCTCAGCCGGTCACAGGTGTTCATCCTGACAAGGCTGACGTTGACTGACCTCGAATTGTTGGCGCAGCGCGCGGAACAGGAACTGGGCCGGGCCTTACCGCTGGACGGCAATGCGCGCGAGGCCTTGCTGGACATGGCCGATGGCGATGGTCGCGCTTTGCTGAACCTGATCGAACAGGTCACGGCATGGAAGACCGATACCAAACTGACCCGCGACGACCTGACCAAACGTCTGATGAAGCGTGCGGTGAAATACGACAAATCGGGCGATGAACATTACAACCTGATCTCTGCCCTGCATAAATCCGTGCGCGGGTCTGACCCGGATGCCGCCCTTTACTGGTTCGCGCGTATGCTGGCGGGGGGCGAAGACCCGCGCTATCTCGCCCGTCGGATCACGCGGATGGCGGTAGAGGATATCGGGCTAGCCGATCCACAGGCGCAGGCTGTGTGTTTGCAATCATGGGAAACCTATGAACGGCTGGGATCGCCCGAGGGGGAATTGGCGCTGGCGCAGGCGGTGACCTATCTCGCGCTCGCGCCCAAATCGAACGCGGCCTATGTCGCCTATAAGGCGGCGGTCGCTGCGGCCAAACAGACCGGGTCGGAACCGCCGCCTGCGCATATCATGAACGCGCCGACCAAGCTGATGAAAGAACAGGGGTTTGGCGCAGGCTATGCCTATGACCATGATGCCGAAGACGGGTTCAGCGGCCAGAATTATTTCCCTGAAACGATGAAACGCGGCATTTATTATCTGCCGGTGGATCGCGGGTTTGAACGCGAACTCAAGAAACGCGTCGACTTCTTTGCCGGATTGCGCGCCAAGCGGGGCAAGAATTGACATCCGCGTATCAAAAGGCCAAGGCAAAGCCATGATGACATCTGTGATCTCTGTGGCACTTGGGGGCGCTTTCGGCTCTGTGCTGCGCTATCTTCTGGGCAGCGCCTTGGGCTTTCCGGTTGGTACCTTGGTGATCAATGTGCTGGGGTCCTTTGCCATCGGGCTGGTCTGGGTGCTGCTTGCCGCGCGCGGGTTGCAGCATTGGCTGCCCTTCGTGATGACCGGCCTTCTGGGCGGTTTCACGACATTTTCAGCCTTCTCGCTCGACACCATCCGTCTGGTCGAGACAGGGCGCATCACCGCGGCGGGCCTTTATGTGCTGGCTTCGGTGATTTTATCAATTGCGGCCTGCGGATTGGGCCTGTGGCTTGCCAAAGGAATAACGACATGAGCGGTGTACATACGCGGGTCATCGGCCCGGATGATGGCGATCAGCGGCTGGACCGCTATCTGCGGCGGCTGTTTCCGCATCTGACGCAAGGGCGCATCGAAAAGATGTGCCGCAAGGGCGAATTGCGCGTCGATGGCGGGCGGGTGAAAACCAGCACGCGTCTGGAAATCGGCCAGAAAATCCGCATCCCGCCCCTGCCGACCGAGGAAGAGGCGGCAGCGGCCGCATCCCTTGCCCGCCACGGCGTGACCAAAGCGGATGCCAAGCTGATCCAGTCCTGCGTGATCTACAAGGACGACCATATCATCGCGATCAACAAGCCGCATGGTCTGGCGACGCAAGGTGGCACCAACACCACCCGCCATGTCGATGGCATGGCAGAGGCGTTGATGTTCGATTACGATGAAAAGCCGCGTCTGGTGCATCGGTTGGACCGCGATACCTCCGGTGTCTTGCTGCTGGCACGCACGCGGATGATGGCCAAGCAATTGACCGAGAATCTCAAACACCGCGAGACGCGCAAGATTTACTGGGCCGCCGTCGCCGGTGTGCCGCATCCGCGCGCAGGCACGATCAAATACGGTCTGGTCAAAGCCCCCGGCCACGGCAAAGGTGGCGAGAATGAAAAGATGCGCTGTGTGCATCCCAATGACATCGCCAGCACCGAAGGTGCGAAACGCGCGACCTCTGATTACGCCGTGATGGATACGCTGGCCAGCCGCGCCGCTTGGTGCGCGCTGGTGCCGATCACCGGGCGGACGCATCAATTGCGCGCGCATATGGCCGAGATCGGGCATCCGATCATCGGTGATGGCAAATACGGCGGGTCGGGTCAGGAAAACCTTGGCGATGGCTGGGGTGCCAGCATGGGCAGCGAGATTGGGCGCAAGATGCATCTGCACGCCCGCAGCCTGACGATTGAACATCCCGCCACCGGCAAAATCCTGCATATCACCGCGCCCTTGCCAGAGCATATGCAGAACACCTGGGATTTCGTCGGCTGGATCGTGGGTCATGCTCCGGTCGATCCGTTCAATATGCCCGATGAGTGATCTGCGCCTTGTGATATTCGACGTCGACGGCACGCTGGTCGATAGTCAGGCCGAGATCGTGGCCGCAATGACCACGGCTTTCACCTGTGAGGAATTGGTGGTCCCAGACCGTGGGCGCATCTTGTCCATTGTCGGTCTGTCGCTGGATGTTGCGGTCGCGCGGCTTTGCCCGGATCTGCCAATCGGACAGCAGGCGCGTGTCGTGCAGGCCTATAAAGACAGCTACATGGCCCTGCGCGGGGCCGATGGGAAGGGCGAGCAAAGCCCGCTTTACCCCGGCGCGCGTGACGTGCTGGAGCATCTGGCGGGGCAGGACAATACCTTGCTTGCCGTGGCTACGGGCAAATCGCGGCGCGGGCTTGATAAGATATTGGAAAAGCACGGTTTGCAGAACCTTTTCCACAGCGAGCAGGTGGCCGATGATCACCCGTCCAAACCGAACCCATCGATGATTCTGACAGCGCTCAATGAGACCGGCACCTATGCAAGTGCCGCAGTGATGATCGGCGACACCACCTTTGACATGGATATGGGCCGGGCGGCAGGCGTGCGGACCATCGGCGTGTCATGGGGCTATCATGATGCCGCCACGCTGCGCCCCGATCTGCTGATCGAGAGCTTCACCGACCTGATTCCCGCGATTGACCAACTGACCGGACCCACGACATGAGCGACTGGAAACCCAAACGATTCTGGCAAGCCGCCACGGCGCAACCTTGTGACGGCGGCTTTACCGTCACGCTCGACGGTCGCGCGGTGAAAACCCCGGCCAAGGCGTTGCTGGTCGTGCCGACCATGCCCATGGCAGAGGCGATTGCGCTGGAATGGGACGCCCAGACAGGTCTTGTCGACCCGCGCACCATGCCGGTGACACGCAGCGCCAATGCAGCCATCGACAAGGTCCGCACCCAACGGGACGAGGTGATCGGGCTTTTGGCGGAATATGGTGGCAGTGATCTTTTGTGCTATCGCGCGCCCGCGCCCGAAGGTCTGGTCGCCCGGCAGGGGCAGCAATGGGATCCGCTGCTGGACTGGGCCGCGCGCGAACTGGACGCACCTTTGGCTATAGGGCAGGGGGTGATGCATATCGCGCAACCTGCTGCAACATTAGCGATTTTTCGGCGCGAACTGGAGGCATGCGATGATTTTGCTCTGGCTGCCGTGCATGATCTGATCAGCTTGTCGGGATCGCTGGTCCTGGCTTTGGCGGTCACGCATGGCCATCTGAATGCCACACGGGCATGGGACCTGTCGCGCATTGATGAAGACTGGCAAATCGCCCAATGGGGCGCGGATGAAGAAGCCGCCGCCGCAACCGCAGTCAAACGTGACGCCTTTCTGCATGCGGAGCGATTCCTGCATCTGACGCGGCCGTGATCGGGTGCCGCACTGATCCGTGCATTTGACCTGAACTTTGCCTAATTTGAGGGCATTTGACGCGTTTCTTCTGCGGGTTTTGCTTGACCGGATGGCGTTTGATCGGACAGTCTAGACAAACTCGGACAAGAGCGAAGGCTTTTGAAAAGGGATCGCCCAAACGGGCGGGACAAAAATTGGCTGCTGTGCAAAATGGCAGAAACTCAGGAAGAGGTACAAATGACTAAAACCGTATTTATCGGCGCGCTGGCCGTCGCTGGCTTGACTGCCGGCATGGCATCCGCGGCGACACTTGACGACGTTGTGGCGCGTGGCTCGTTGAAGTGCGGCTCGAACGAAGGTTTGGCCGGTTTCGCAGCTCCTGATGCCAATGGCGTCTGGGAAGGATTCGATGTCGCGCTGTGCCGCGCCATCGCCGCTGCTGTTCTGGGTGACGGCCAATCGGTGGAATTCGTGCCGCTGACAAGCCAGACCCGCTTTACTGCCCTGGCCGCTGGCGAAGTTGACGTTCTGGTCCGCAACTCGACTTGGACCTTTACCCGCGATACCGATCTGGCGCTCGATTTCCCCGGCATCAACTATTACGATGGCCAGGGCTTTATGGTGCCACGCGCATTGGGTGTGACATCTGCAGGCGAGCTGGATGGCGCGACTGTCTGTATCCAGACTGGCACCACGACCGAGCTGAACCTTGCCGATTATTTCCGCGCCAATGGTATCAGCTATGAACCCGTGCCTGTCGCCACCAACGCTGAGGGCCAGCAGCAGTACCTTGCCGGTGCTTGCGACGTCTATACAACCGACGTATCCGGTCTGGCCGCGACACGCGCCACTTTCGAGGCACCCGGTGACCATGTCATCCTGCCTGAAGTCGTGTCCAAAGAACCACTGGGGCCCGCAGTGCGCCATGGCGACAACAACTGGGGCGATATCGTCCGTTGGACATTGCATGCGCTGATCGCTGCCGAAGAATACGGCGTGACAATGGAGAATGTCGCAGAACTGGCAGCAGCACCAACCGACAATCCGGAAGTTAACCGCCTGCTGGGCACCGAAGGTGAGCTGGGCGCGATGATCGGTCTTGATAATGACTGGGCTGTGCGCGCGATTGCTGTCGCTGGTAACTACGGCGAAATCTTCGAAGCCAACATTGGCGAATCGACATCTGTTGGTCTGGCCCGCGGTTTGAACGCACAATGGACCGAAGGTGGTCTGATGTACGGTGGTCCATTCCGCTAAACGTGTCTTGAAAGGGGCTTGGCATTCGTCAGGCCCCTTTTGACCATTAATTTTCCAAATTTTTATAGAACTGCTGGACAGGTGATTGCTTGCCCCAGTTTTGCTTTATCCAACCGCAGGAGTGCGCATGGCAGATGTAGCTGATCAACCGCGCGAAAAATTCCGCCTTGGCATGTTGTTGTACGATGTGCGGTATCGGTCGCTGACGATCCAAGTGGTCGCCGCAATACTGATCATGCTGCTGCTGGTGCAACTGGTCGATAACACCGTCACCAATCTGGCGGCATTGGGCAAAGATATCCGATTTAATTTCCTGTGGTCTACGGCTGGCTATGACATCAACCAGCAACTGATCCCCTTTACCTCGCAGGACACCCATGCGCGCGCGGCCTATGTCGGTATTCTGAACACGCTGCTGGTTGCCTTTCTGGGATGTATTCTTGCGACGATCATCGGCGTGCTGGCCGGCGTGCTGCGTTTGTCGAAAAACTGGCTGATCGCGCGGGTCATGACTGTCTATGTCGAATGCATGCGCAACACACCGCTGTTGATCTGGATCCTGATCGTTTTCGCCGTGATGACAGAGGCGACACCGCAGCCGTCACAATTTCGCGAAGGTGGCACCGCCTCGATGATCCTGTGGGATACTGTCGCGATTTCCAACCGTGGCGTATTCATGCCGCGTCCGATCTGGGCCGATGGGTCCGGTATCGTTATGGCGATACTGGGTCTGTCGATCATCGGTATTTTCGTGCTGCGCTATGTCGCCCGCAAACGCCAGGAAGACACCGGCCAGATTCTGCCCGTCCTGCCCTTGTCGCTGGCACTGCTGATCGTACCGGTCATGGCGGCGTTTTTCCTGCTGGGCCGACCGATCACGCTGGACTACCCGGTCTTGGGCGGTTTCAATTTTCAAGGTGGATTGCAGGTCCGCAATTCTTTTATTGCTTTGTGGCTGGCGCTGTCGCTGTATACATCCGCTTTCATCGCAGAGATTGTCCGTTCCGGCATTCTGGCGGTATCGAACGGCCAGACCGAGGCGGCCTTTGCGCTGGGTATCCAGCCGAACCGGACAATGCAACTGATCATCCTGCCACAAGCACTGCGGGTGATCATCCCGCCGCTGATCTCGCAATATCTGAACCTGACCAAGAATTCCTCGCTCGCGATCGCTGTGGGCTATATGGATGTCCGCTCGACCTTGGGGGGCATCACCATCAACCAGACCGGTCGTGAGCTGGAGGGAATGCTGTTGCTGGGGATATTCTATCTGATCACCAGTCTGATCATTTCGGGGCTGATGAATGTTTACAATTCCAGCGTCAAGCTGAAGGAGCGCTGAGATGAGCAAAGTCCATAACGTTGCTTATGTCCGTGCAGATATGCTGCCGGAATCGCCACCGCCGCCCGGTGCCGCAGGTGTTGTCAAATGGCTGCGTGAAAACCTGTTTTCCGGTCCCATCAATACGATCATGACGCTGATCACGATCTATGTGGTCTGGTCGGTTCTGTCCGCCATTCTACCTTGGGTGTTCAATGGCATCTGGACCGCCGGGTCGCTGAACGAATGCCGCGAAATCCGCGCCGCGCGCGGGCTGGATACCGCCGCCTGTTGGGCAGTCATAAACGAACGCTGGCTGCAGATCCTGTTCGGTTTTTACCCCACGGACAATCCGTTGTTGGCGCGGTTATTCTATGCCGATGAACTGGCAGCCGCAGGCGGGGCCGAAATGGTCTTTGGCGGCGGGATCACCGTGACCCAGCGGGTCGCCTTCGTCTCTGCAATGAAAAATGAGCTGAGCAATTCGGTGCTGTTCCTGTTTGGCTACTGGCGGCCGTTGGCAGCGCTCGCCTTGCTGATCATCGCTGTCGCGCCGATCCTTTATTCCGCATTGCCCCGTTTCCTGCTGGTGTTTTCGCTGATGTATCCTTTCGTGGCTTTCTTTCTGCTCTGGGGCGGATCGGTATGGTTGCCGCTTTTGGTGGCACTGGGCATTGTCGCGGCGATCATGGTCGGCAGGTTGGTCTCTGCGCGGTTCGGGGCATTGGCCGGAATGATTGCGGCAATCGTGGCGTTTCTGGCGATATTCATGAACCCCCTTGGGTTTATCGGCGTCGATGGTTTGTTTCCGCTGCTGCCCCAATTGCGGTCGGTTCTGGACAGCGCCATGCCCTGGGGGCTGCCATATATTTCATCCGATGCTTTTGGTGGTTTCATGCTGGCGATCATCATCGGCACCTCGGGGATTGTGCTGTCGCTGCCCCTGGGGATCGCGCTGGCGCTGGGGCGGCAGTCATCGATGCCTCTGATCAAATGGGTCTGCGTGTCCTTCATCGAGGTGATCCGCGGCGTGCCGCTGATCGTCTGGCTGTTCACCGCTTCGCTATTGCTGAATTATTTTTTGCCGCCGGGCACGTCGTTTGATCTGCTGCTGCGGGTGATCATCATGGTGACCCTGTTCGCCTCTGCCTATCTGGCAGAGGTGGTGCGCGGCGGTCTGGCTGCCTTGCCCAACGGGCAGTATGAGGCGGCCAATTCGCTGGGGCTGGATTACTGGAAATCGATGCGGCTGATCATTCTGCCGCAGGCGCTGAAAATCTCGATCCCTGGTATCGTCAACACTTTCATCGGCCTGTTCAAGGATACCACGTTGGTCGTGTTTATCGGTCTGCGCGATCCGCTGGGGCTGACCAATGCGATCCGCGCGACCAGTGAATGGAACGGTATTTACTGGGAACTCTATATCTTTGTCGGGCTGCTGTTCTTCACATTCTGTTTTTTCATGTCCCGTTATTCAATGTATCTGGAGCAACGTCTCCGGACCGACCACCGCTGAGGAGAGTGCATCATGGCTGAAGTAGAACTGGATACCATGGGGTTGCCCCGCTTGGCGGCGAATGTGTCCGAAGAGGTGGCAATCGACATCAGCGGCATGAATAAATGGTACGGCACATTTCATGTTCTGCGCGATATTGACCTGACCGTTTATCGTGGTGAACGGATCGTCATCGCCGGGCCGTCGGGGTCGGGCAAATCGACGCTGATCCGCTGTATCAATGCGTTGGAAGAACATCAGCAGGGCAAGATCACCGTAGATGGCACGGTCTTGTCATCCGATCTGAAAAACATCGACCGGATCCGGTCCGAGGTCGGGATGGTGTTCCAGCATTTCAACCTTTTCCCGCATCTGACGATTCTGGAAAACTGTACGCTGGCGCCGATTTGGGTCCGCAAAATCCCCAAACGCGAGGCCGAGGAAATCGCGATGCATTTCCTGACCAAGGTCAAGATCCCAGAACAGGCGCTGAAATACCCCGGCCAATTGTCCGGCGGCCAGCAGCAGCGCGTGGCGATTGCACGGTCGCTGTGTATGCGCCCCCGGATCATGCTGTTCGATGAGCCGACATCGGCGCTGGACCCCGAGATGATCAAAGAAGTCCTGGATACGATGGTCAGCCTGGCCGAGGATGGCATGACCATGATCTGCGTCACCCATGAAATGGGCTTTGCCCGTCAGGTCGCGAACCGGGTGATTTTCATGGATCAGGGTCAGATCGTCGAACAGAATGAACCGGAAGAGTTTTTCAACAACCCGAAATCGGACCGGACCAAATTGTTCCTGAGCCAGATTCTGGGACATTGAGGACGGGACAGAAAAGATTCAATGCCTCCGGCAGGGATATTTAGGCTCGGAAGATGGGCGGCGTGATCATCCGGTCAGGTCGCCCGGCACAATGAAATCGTCACAGTTCCCGGTGCGGGGTGCGACATTGCCCCAGTTTTTACTATCAAAGCGGATCACGGCGGTCGCACAGGTCGGGTAATCACCAAAGCGCGGATGCGCCGGGCGGCGTTTGACAAGACCGCTCGCCAACAGCCCGATTCCCGGATTATGGCCGATCAGCGCTACAACGGGTGCTGTCTGTTTCTGGATCAGGTCCAGCATGCTGTCTGGGCTGGCGTGGTAGAGCCTTGGCAGGATCTGGAGATCTGGTGCGGGCGTCAGATGCGGCATTATCAGTGCTGCAGTTTCCTGCGTGCGCACCGCGTCAGAGCAGAGCATGATATCCGGGACATAGCCCTGCGCCGCCAACCAGCCGCCGATAGCGGGGGCAGCACCACGTCCGCGCGCGTTGAGCACGCGGGCATTATCATCGGCCCCCGGATCATCCCAGCTTGATTTGGCATGGCGGATCAGGATCAGGGTCAGCGCCATGCCGGTGTTCCTATCGCGGTTCGCGGATGATCGACCCGGCGCCGTGTTCGGTGAAAAGCTCCAACAGGCTTGCATTGGGCAGACGGCCATCAAGGATGACCACGGCGCGCACGCCTTGTTCGACGGCCATCAATGCTGTTTCTGCCTTGGGGATCATGCCGCCGTTGATCGTGCCATCGGCGATCATCGCGCGGACCTGATCGGGGGACAGTTGCGTCACCACCTCGCCTGTTGCATCCTTGATGCCGGGAACATCGGTCAGCAGCAGCAAGCGGTCTGCCTTCAGCGCGCCAGCGATGGCCCCTGCAGCGGTGTCACCATTGACGTTGAAGGTTTCCAGCATGTCCATGCCGGTGGCCACGGGCGCGACCACAGGAATGATCCCCGCCGCGTTCAGATCGCGCAGCACCTGCACGTTCATTTCCACCGGACGGCCGACAAAGCCCAGTTCGGGGTTCAGCGCCTCGGCCACCATCAGATCGTCATCTTTACCAGACAGGCCGACAGCGCGCCCGCCTTCATCCATGATCGCCTGCACGATGCGTTTGTTAACGAGGCCGGTCAGCACCATTTCCACGACTTCAACAGTGTCCTGATCGGTCACGCGCTGACCGCGCACGAATTCGGTCTTGATCCCCAGCTTGTCGAGCATTTGGTTGATCATCGGCCCGCCGCCATGCACCACAACGGGGTTCATTCCGACCTGTTTCATCAGCACGATATCGCGGGCAAATTCGGCCATCGCATCGGCATCGCCCATCGCATTACCGCCAAATTTCACCACGACGACAGCGCCGGAATAGCGTTGCAGGTACGGTAAAGCCTCTGACAGGGTCCGGGCGGTCGCGATCCAGTCACGGTTCATATCGTCGGTCCTTTTCTTCATGATATCCCTGCGATGATGGCGCGTAATGTGGGGATGCCTTCGCCTTTCTCGGACGAGGTCAGGATCAGTTCTGGATAGGCAGCAGGGTGTTTAACCAAGGCCGCGCGGGTTTTCGCCAAGGATTCTTCCAAAGCATCGCCGCGCAATTTATCAACCTTGGTCATCACCACCTGAAAAGTCACGGCCGAGGCATCGAGCAACGACATGATTTCTTCATCCACTGCTTTGGCCCCGTGGCGCGCATCGATCAGCACGAACACCCGGCGCAGGGTCTGGCGACCTTGCAAATATTGTTTCAGCAGGCGTTGCCATTTTTCAACCACAGCGACGGGCGCATTGGCAAAACCATAGCCGGGCAGATCGACAACATAGAGATCGCCTGCGGTAAAAAAGTTGATTTCCTGCGTCCGCCCCGGCGTGTTGGATGCGCGAGCCAGCCCCTTGCGGCCGGTCAGCGCGTTGATCAGGGATGATTTGCCGACATTCGACCGGCCGGCAAAGCAGACCTCGATCCGGTCTGCGGGGGGCATGCCATCCATCGCGACGACGCCTTTGACAAAGGTAGTCTCGCCTGCGAACAGCATGCGCCCCGCCTCTTTGCTGGCGTCATCGGGGGTTGGTGCCTCGGGAAAACGCAGTTCCATATCCGTCACCTGTCCTTTGTTGCCGGGTTACTTATCCGGCTTGTTCGCAGCTGCATCTGCGGCTGCTTTTTTGCGCTTCAGGCTGGATTTGATATTGCCAAAGACATCCGGCTTCGACCCATGGCTGCGCATGATCGCATATTGCTGCACGAAGGTGATGATGTTGTTGGCGATCCAGTACAGCACCAGACCGGAGGCAAAGCCGCCCAGCATGAACATGAACACCCATGGCATCCAGGCAAAGATCATCTGCTGTGTCGGATCTGTCGGGGCCGGGTTCAGCTTTTGCTGCATCCACATCGACACGCCCAGGAAGATCGGCAGAATACCGATGAAGATGAGTGCCAGGATCGAACCAGGCTCTGGCGCGGCCCAGGGCAACAGACCAAACAGGTTGAACAGCGATGATGGATCAGGCGCACTCAGGTCATTGATCCAGCCAATCCAAGGCGCATGGCGCAGTTCGATAGTGACGAAAATCACTTTGTAGAGCGAGAAAAAGATCGGGATCTGCAACAGGATCGGCAAACAGCCAGAGGCCGGGTTCACCTTGTTGTCCTTGTAGAGCTTCATCATTCCCTGCTGCATGGCCTGCTTGTCGTCACCGGCGCGTTCTTTCAGCTTTTCCATCTCTGGCTGCAGTTCTTTCATGCGCGCCATGGAGACATAGGATTTATAAGCCAGCGGTAGCACCAGCGCTTTCAGGATCAATGTCAGCGCCAGGATCGACCAGCCCATATTGCCGATGGTCAGGTTCAGCGTGTGCAGCAGCCAGAAAATCGGCTTTGTCAGGAAAAAGAACCAGCCCCAGTCAATGCTGTCGACAAATCGGTCAACGCCGGTCTCGCGTTCGTAATGGCGGATCGCATCCCATTCCTTGGCACCGGCGAACATGCGGGTGGTGACGGTCGTGCTATCACCTGGCGCGATGGTGCTGGCAGGCATGACTGCCTCGGCCTGGAACAGGTTGCGGCCCTCGAAATACTTCGAAGTCGAGCGGAACGGCGATGTCTGATCAGGGATCAGCGTCGTCATCCAGTAATGGTCGGTATAGCCGATCCAGCCGGTCTGCGCGACTTCGATCCGGTCGGCCTGTGTCCGCTCGCGTTCATCAAAATTATGGTCGGTGATCTTGCGATAGGTGGTTTCTTCCAGTTCGCCATCCGACATCCGCACCAGACCTTCATGCAAGATGAAGAACCGTTTTGCATCAGAGGGTTCGCCATGCCGACGCAGGATCCCGTAAGGCCGGGCACTGACCGGGGCGTCGCCTGCGTTTTCGATGCTTTGTGCAAAGCTGAACATGAACCGGTCATCGACCGAGATTTCGGTGCGGAAAATCTGGCCCGCGTCATTGTCCCAGACCAGCGTGACCGGTGTGGCAGGTGTCAGCACATCGCCGCTTTCCACCGACCAGATCGTATCGGGGCCAGGCACGGCAGTTGCATCCATGCCTTCTGTCGCGGTCCAGCCGAAAGAGGCGAAATAAGCGTCCAATTCACCGACCGGGCGTAGCAGCCGGACGATCGGCGCATCATCATCCAGCGTTTCACGATAGGCGGTCAGCGCCAGATCATCGATCCTTGCGCCCAGCATGGAAATGGAACCGGACAATTCGGGGGTCTGGATCTCAACGCGCGCCACCTCTGCGGTGGGTTCTTCTGTCGCGGCAGGGGCGGTTGCGGACGGTGCCAGGGGGTCAGAAGCGGGAACGGTCGGATCGACGGTTTGGGTGGCGACCTCGGCAGGCGGATCAAGCAGGACATCTTCAGGTGGGAACAGCAATGTCCACGTCATGATGACCGCGAAGCTGAGCAGCGTCGCAAGGATGAGGTTCCGGTTCTGGTCGTTCATCGAAAACACCTGTTTCCCACATGGATAATCAGGGACGTTCAACCTGTCGGGGGGGCAAAGGTCAAGCGGTTTTCAGGAAAACTGGTCCCTTTGACACGGTTCGCCGGATTACGCTGCGCGCGCCAGTTCAGCTTTTTTTGCTGCCCAGCATGTCCCATCCGGCCAGCAGGACCGCCAGCGCTGTGACGATTGTGATGTCCAACCGTTGCAGCTTGAACACCAGCACACCGAGAAAGATGCAAAGCACGACAAAGGCAAAAAGTGCAAGAACGCGGTCAAGCATCGGTCATTTCCCCGCTTGTGACTTTGATTTCATTCATTAACCACCGCGCGGTGCGCAGCAATCTGGCATCATTGCCCCGCCTCCCCACCACCTGCAGACCCATCGGCATCCCGCCGGAATCCTCGAAAAGTGGCAGGGTCACGACCGGCACACCGCAAAGTGTCCACAACCCGTTGTAGGCCGCACTGCCCGTTGATGACAGCCCGGCGGGTGCGGATGTCGGCGTGGCAGGACAGATGATCGCGTCGCAGCGGTCAAAGATTTCATCCAGTGCCGTATTCAACAACTTTGGCCAGTCCAGTGCCGCGATGTAGTCACGTGCCAGAATCGCCTTTCCCTGGTCGATGGCCTGCAAGGTGACCGGCGATAGCTGATCCCGGCCACGCCGTTCATAGGCGTAATAGCATTTTGCCATTTCTGCGAAATTGATCCTTTCCCGGATATCGGCGGCATCATCGAACATCGGCGGCAGGATCAGAGGAAAGGAGTCGTCGCCAAGAATGCCGGCCAGTTCTTCCATTGCCAGCAGCATATCCTCTGACGCGGCGACATCACCGGGCATCTGAGAAACGATCGCAAGGGCTGGACGTACCGGCACATCCGATAGCGTGGTCGCCAGCAGCGCGGGTGGCGCGGATGGCGTTGTCGCCGGATCGGCAGGGTCATCGCCGAAGAGCGCATCGCCCAACATGGCCACGCCTTCGACCGACATGGCAAAGAGACCGACAGTGTCCAGCGTCGGCGATTGCATCAGAATGCCCGCCCGCGAGATAGCGCCAAAGCTGGGCTTGTACCCGACCGTCCCGCAATAGGCGGCAGGCCGGATCACTGACCCGCCTGTCTGGGTGCCGACGGCCAGCGGCACCATGCCCGCGCCGACTGCGGCTGCCGATCCCTGCGATGACCCGCCAGGTGTATGGGCGGGATTGACCGGGTTGCGGGTCTTGCCAGGGTTCAGGAAGGCCAGTTCGGTGGTCACAGTCTTGCCCATGATCACCGCACCGGCGGCCTTGAGTTTGCGCGCCACCGTCGCATCGGCGGGCGGTACGCGGCCTGCGTCGATGCTTGTGCCGTTTTCGGTTGGTATACCTTTGGTGTCGATGATATCTTTCAAGGCCACCGGCATGCCAAACAGCGGCCCAGTAGGCAGGCCAGCCTTGCGCATATCGTCCAGATGTTTGGCCTGCGCCATAACATGACCATCGTCAAAGGCGGCAAAGGCCTGCACCTCTTCCTCGCGGGTTCTGACCTGCGACACAAAGGCGGCTGCGACATCAGTGGGTCGCAACAGCCCTCCGGCAAGCCGGTCACGCAAGGTCAGGGCGTCCAGCGCGATGATCTGGTCGGGCCGCCGTTGTTTCGGGACAATATTCTCAACGGCCATAAATCGCCTCCGGCAGGGCAAAGACAATCTGTGGGAACTGATACATCAGAGCCATCGCGATAAAAACCATGCCAAGATAAGGCATAACCCCTTTGAAGATATGGGTCAGCTGCACCTGCGGTGGTGCGATCCCCTTGAGGTAATAGGCCGACATTGCCATCGGCGGAGTCAAGAACGAGGTTTGCAGGTTCAGCGCCACCAGAATGCCGAAGAACAGCGGATCGACACCGAACAAGGGCAGCAATGGCAGGAATATCGGCACAAAGATGATGATGATCTCCGACCATTCCAACGGCCAGCCCAGCAGAAAGATGATCAGCTGCGCCATGATAAGGAACTGGAATGGGGTCAGTTCAAAACCCATCACGAATTCCGAAATCAGATGTTCGCCGCCCAGGTAGGAAAACACTGACGAGAAGGTGTAGGAACCGACAAACAACCAGCAGACCATCGCCGTCGTGCGGACAGTCAGGTAGACGCTTTCGCGCAGCCGGTCAAAGGTCATCGCGCGATAGGCCACGGCAAGGATGATACCACCCAGCGCGCCGATGGATGCGGCTTCGGTGGGGGTGGCCAAACCGAAAAGAATAGACCCCAGAACCGCGAGGATCAGGAAAGCCAACGGGAAAAGCGATGTGATCAGCATCCACAAAAGCTTGCCCCACGGCATGTCAGGCACTTCTTCCTTGGTCGGCTTGGGGGCAAAGCTGGGCTGGATGATCGACCTGACGATGATGTAGGTGAGATACAGTCCTACCAGCACAAGGCTAGGGTACAGCGCCGCGGCATACAGCCGGACAATCGACACACCGGAAGATGCCGCATAGACGATCAGCATGATTGACGGTGGAATCAGAATGCCCAACGTCCCGCCGGCACAGATGATCCCAGCCGCGAAACTGGTGTCATAACGCGCCTTGAGCATCGCCGGCAGGGCCAGCATCCCCATCAACGTCACGACGGCCCCGACGATGCCGGTGGCGGTCGCGAAAAGTGCGCAGGTGATCAGCGCTGCGATCCCCATCGAACCCGGCATTCCCTTGGCTGCGATGTTTAGCGTCGTGAACAGCCGGTCCACTATATTGGCCCGTTCGACGATATAGCCCATGAACAAAAACAGCGGGATTGCGGTCAGAACCTCGTTTGACATGACGGTAAAAGTCTGATTGACGAACAGGTCGAAGATGCGGTTATTGAAAAACCCCTGAACCCAAAGGCTGAACTGTTCCCAGCTACCCGCCTCTTCGCCCAGTCGGTTGAAGGCGCGCCACATGCGGCCTTCGTCGTAAAATGCGTAATAGCCAAAGCCGATGCCCATTGCCATCAATGTGAACGCAATCGGAAAGCCCAGAAACACCAGCAGGATAAAGATGCCCAGCATGGACAGGGCGACTTGGGGGTCGGTCATTCGCGGGCGTCCTTTTGTGTATTTGCAGCCTGTTTGATCAGCAATTCTTCGGTTTCCATCACGTCTTCTTTGGCGGCGATCCATTCATTGTTGCGGATTGCGATGATGCAGCGCATCACCTGCGCGATCCCTTGAATGAATAGCAAGATACCGGCTGCGACGATTACCGCCTTAAACTGATAGATCGGAATGCCCGCCGGGCTGTTGACCGACACTTCGCCGTAACGCCATGAACTTGCGGCATATTTCCAGCCGGCGAAGATCAACGCAGTCACGCCGGGAAAGAAAAAGATGATGTAAAGCGTGAGGTCCAGCATCGCCTGTGTGCGTGGTTTCCACAGCCGGTACAGAAAATCACCCCGTACATGGCCGCCGACGGACAAGGTATAGGCCCCGCCAATCATGAAAAGCGTGCCATACATGATGAATGACACGTCCAACGCCCAAGGGGTCGGCCTGTTCATCACGTAGCGCATGAAAACTTCGTAACTTGTGCCGGCGGTCATCAGGATAATGAGCCAGGCAAACAT
The DNA here is from genome assembly GCA_017390475.1 of Loktanella sp. GTDB lineage: Bacteria > Pseudomonadota > Alphaproteobacteria > Rhodobacterales > Rhodobacteraceae > Yoonia. Next base: position 316,448 of record JAFPBO010000018.1, on the reverse strand, counting down.
CTTGCCGAACCACCCGGACAGCGCGTCGGCGAACCTGATATAGCTGATCATGGAAAACCTATTTTATGAAACAAACCCGGCAGCCAACGCCGCCGGGTCCTTTGCATCGCGGTAAAATCAGCCCTGAACCAGACGTCCGGGGAACACATGCTCGAATGCACGTGCCTGACTTGCCTTGCCGTTGTTCATGATCTGGTAATAGGCGGTCCGCTCGTTCCAGGCGCGCTGGCTTTCAAGAACCTTGCGCATGAACGGATCTTCTTCCATCAGTTCTGCTTCCAGCTCGGTCCACGCGGCCAGCTGGGCGTCGAGGATTTCATCAGAGGTCTGGTGCAGGATCACACCTTCCTCATCGACCAGGCCCTGCAGATCGGCAGAATAGGAATCCAGCGCAAAGCCGATGTTTTTCAATGTCGCGGCTTCAACCGAATGCATCACGATGGCGCGCAGATCGTCATCAAGATCTTCAAGGAAGTCCTTGTTGAAAATGTACTCAATCGTTTCGGACGCCTGATGATACGATCCAAGGTAGTAATTCTTGGCTACATCCTGGGCACCGAACTGGCGGTCCGACGTGGGGTTGTTGAATTCAAAGGCGTCGATTACGCCGCGTTCCATCGCGGGCACAATTTCACCGCCGGGCAGCTGTGCAATGCTCATGCCCATTTTTTGCAGCAGATCTGCCGCCAGACCGACGGTGCGGTAGCGGAAACCCTGCATGTCAGCCAGCGTGCTGACCTCATTCTTGAACCAGCCAAAGGGCTGCAACGGCATCGGATAGCCCAGGCGACCCACAACGTTAAGCCCCAGAATGTCCTGCGTCAGTTCGCGGTACAATTCATCGCCGCCACCTTCATTGAACCAGGCCAGCAAGTTGATCGCGTCACCGCCGTAAACCGGGCCGGTGCCGAACAGCGACGACGCTTTGGATTTACCGTACCAATAGGGCGGCACCGAATGCGCTGCGTCCAGAATACCGTCGCTGCAACCGTCCATCACCTGAAACGCACCGACAATGGCACCTGCAGGCAACACATCGACAGAGATCCGGCCACCGGACATCGCTTCGACGCGGTCGGCATAGTTTTGTGCGAATTGCTGCCAGATGTTGGATGACGGCCACGATGTCTGCATCCGCATCTGGATCGGTGCTTGTGCCAGAACAGCAGGGGCTGCCAACGCAGCACCGGCGGCAACGCTTCCTCCCAGGGCACCCTTGCTCAGAAACGACCGGCGCGACAGTTTGCTCGCGCTCGTTGGAGTCGATTTGGTTTTCATTTTATCCTCCCAGAAAATTGTCAGGTTCCGAAGATCCCGATCTGGTAAAAATTACTCACCAATCTTCCAAAAGCAAGCGCTCAAGCATCTTCCGCCCTAGAGTTTGCGCTAACAGCCGCAATTAAATATTAAAATACTGCAACCTAAAGGCGTTTTGTTGCGCGTAGAATCACACAAGCCGGTCAATCGGCGCGCCCCCGCTGAAAAACGCATCAAGATTGTCCAAAGCCCGAAATCCCATGGCATCACGGGTTTCAAAGGTGGCAGAACCGATATGTGGCAGCATGAAAACATTTTCCAGACTTGCCAGTTCCGGATTGCCACCCGGTTCGGTGCGGAACACATCTAGACCTGCGGCAAATAGCCGCCCGCTTTTCAGCGCGGCGATCAATGCATCTTCATCCACCAGCGCGCCGCGCGCGGTATTCACCAGAATCGCCCGATCCGGCAAAATGGCCAGCGTGTCTGCATTGATCATGCCGATTGTGTCCGGCGTTGTCGGGCAATGCAGTGACAATACATCGGATACTGCCAGCAGGCTTTCAACACTGTCATGAAAGATCGCGCCTTTTTCCTTGTCCGGGCTCAGACGGCTGCGGTTGTGGTAATGTACTTCCATTCCGAACCCGCGCGCCCGATCCGCGGTGACCTGTCCAACGCGGCCCATGCCCAGCACACCGAACCGGCGACCGGTGACCTGACGCCCGACCATGAAGGCAGGTGACCAGAAATTCCAGCGTCCGTCGCGAACCATCCTGTCGCCTTCGGACCCGCGCCGCGCGGCCCCAAGCATGCACAAGATCGCTATCTCTGCCGTAGCATCGGACAGCACATCCGGCGTGTTGGTCACCACGATGCCGCGCGCCTTCGCCGCGTCCAGATCGACGTGATCGACGCCGACGGAATGATTTGCGATGATCTTTAACCGGTCGGGCAGCGCAGCAATGACATCGGCACTGAAGTGTTCGGAATGACAGGGCAGCACCGCATCGACATTCTGGCAGGCAGCGATCAATTCTTCGCGCGGGAACACATGGTCATCATCGTTCACAATGACGTTGTAGTTCTCGTTTGCGCGTTCGAGCACCGCGGCGGTCAGCTTGCGTGGTATCAGGACGACGGGTCTGTCAGTCATAGGGCTTCTCCTGTTAGGTTGATGACATTCTGCAATCAACCGCGCGTCAAAGGAAACCCCGCATGCAAAAGGCCGGACAAATGCCCGGCCTTGCAATATGTTTCTGATCGGTTGATTAGCCTTCCCATTCTTGCATGGTTTCAAACTGATCAGCGGTGATCATTGTCGTAGCGCGCAGCGAGCTGGACATCGCACCTTCTTCGCGGGTCAACTCGATATCCTCAAAGGCGATGGCGACTGACTTCGCGCCAATGCCCAGAAAACCGCCTACATCCACGATCACATCGGCCACCTGACCGTCGTCGGTCAGAATAATGTTCGAGATGCTACCGATCCGCTCACCCGACATGTCATGCAATGTCGTGCCCTGAAGGTCGGCAGCAGTCAGGGCGGTACGTTCGTCGCCCATCAGATACGGTTGGTCAGTATCAGCGGCCATGCCCGGATCGGTCGGCGTAATACCGTCCACACCAGGGGCCGCCCCCATATCAGGGTCTGCCGGTGCCATGCCGTCTAGCCCTGGCGCTGCACCCAGTTCAGGGTCTGCCGGTGCCAGATCATCGGGTCCCGGCGTTGCTGTCATCTCCTGATCGGCAGGCACTGTGCCTTCGGCATCAGGGGCTGGGGGAACATCGGTGACCATATCTTCTGTCTGGCCTTCGTCGGATCCTACAGCAGTGTTGTCAGCAGTATGAAAGGTGCTGCCCTGATCATTTACCGCAGAACGGTCCAGTTCCGGACGGTCTTCCAATTCTGCGGATGGGCCGTTGTAGACAACGAAAAATTCACCTTCTGCGCCGATTTCATCGACAATGATGATGTCATCCATCGCAACGCTGACCGGCTTTGCGCCGATGCCGAAGAAGCCACCCACGTCAACGACGATTGCCTCGATCTGGCCGTCAGCATCAAGGATCAGGTCGTCAATAGAACCGACATTGTCCCAATCGTCGGCAGGTGCATCAATGCTTTCCACAATGATACCGGGTGCCATGTCGGCGCTGCTGGCATAGACCGTACGGGCGATCAGGTCAGAGGCGTTCAACTGCGGGGTGGCCATGTCCATCGTATCTGTCGTGCCGGTTTCAGTGGTGACCGGATCAGTCATGTCGGTTTGGGCGAAAGCGGGCATTGCCGCTAGTGCGACAATGGCGGTAGTTGCGAGAATACGTTTCATGTCAGTACTCCTTGGTGGCAATAAAATGCGACCAGAAGGCCGCTCTGTCACCTCAACAACCGGGGTCGCGGATGGTTTCATTTGCTGATACAAAAAAACCTAAAAAATAAAGGGAACGCTTGCCCGGTTTTGGCGTTTCCGCGCGCCGGCGGGCTGCTGCGGTATGTCGCGGTATTGCAGGGAACCCAATACGTTAAGGCGCGTTCGGTTTATGATGACAGGCGCAGTGACCGATCCTGCGCCGCCCGTTCCCTGATCGGCAGAAAGTTGACGCAAACCATGCAAGTGCCGATGAACAGCGATGCGGCGATCGAGGATCTGCAAGTCCTGATGACAGCCGAAGAAGCCTATCCCGCGCTGGAACGGGCGGTGCTGGCGGCGAAGCGTGATATTTCTGCATGTTTCCGGATTTTTGACCTGCGCACCAGGCTGCGGTCACCGCAGGCGCGGCGCATCGGCACGACTTGGTTTGATCTCTTACGCCATACGCTGGATCGCGGTGTGGCCGTGCGGCTGGTGGTGTCTGACTTTGACGCAATCGCTGCAGTCGAACTGCACCGGCAGGCATGGCAGACCTGCCGCCAGATCACCGCGCTGCGCGAAGCGGCAGAGCCGGGGGCCAAGCTGACATTCAGGGTGGCCCTGCATGATGCGCGATGTGGCGCGTTACCGCGTGCCATCTTTTACCCTTTGGCCCGGTCTAAAATGCGCAAGATGATCGCGGACTGGAACCGCATGACACCGGCACAGCGCGATCGGTTCCGGAGCGAAACGCCAGGTCTGCGCGATGTCATCCATGTTGATGAACATGATCAGCTGCGGTTTCCATGGAAATTGCCGCAGGTGCATCCAGCAACGCATCACCAGAAACTGGCCGTTTTTGACGGTGCCAAAGTCTATATCGGCGGTCTGGACCTGAACGAACGCCGGTTCGACACCAAAGACCATGCCCGCGCAGCCGATGAGACTTGGCATGATGTGCAGGTCATGGCGACAGGCCCGGTAGCCGCCGCCGCACAGGCGCATCTGGATACTTTCGTGGAAAGCGTTGCCGGTGACACACCGCCGCCGCCGCCGCCCATGGCGGGGTTTCTGCGCACCATATCCAAAAGCCGGGTCAACGCGCCGCTGTGGCTGTCCCCCAAGACACTGATCAATGAGATAGAGACGGCGCATCTGCGCGCTATCGGCCAGTCGCAACGGCTGATTTATCTGGAAACCCAGTTTCTGCGCCATATGCCACTGGCCCGCGCGCTGGCACGCCGCGCCCGCGACTGCCCGGCGCTGAAACTGATCGTCGTGGTGCCTGCGGCGCCCGAAGATGCTGCATTCTCTGATGATCCAGGACTGGACAGCCGCTTTGGCGAACATCAGCAGGTGCGGGTGATCAACTGCCTGCGGTCGGCCTTCGGGCCCGAGCGCTTGCTGATCGCCTCGCCGGTGCAACCGCGCAGCAGCAACAGCGCCGAGCGTGATGCGCTGGAAAATGCCCCTGTGGTCTATGTTCATTCCAAGGTATCGATTTTTGACGATAGCGCAGCCATCGTGTCATCCGCCAATCTCAACGGTCGCAGTCTGCGCTGGGATACAGAGGCCGGGCTGCATATCACCCGCAAGGATCAGGTGGACGATGTGCGGCAACAGGCCATGGGCTGTTGGCTGCCAGAAGGTGCAGGACCTGAATTCATGGATTGCGACGATGGATTTGCGCATTGGTCCGCGTTGGTCCGGACCAATGGTGCCTTGCCGCCGCAACACAGGCGCGGGTTTCTGGTGGAATATGATTCAGATGCGGCACGCGCCATGGCCACCCCGGTGCCAGGCATGCCCGCAGATATGGTGTGATCGCCGTTAAAGCAGCGGCCGTACCATCGGGTGTTCGGTTTGTTGCACCTCTGCCAGCTTGCACAGGGTCTTATAATCGTGGATCTGCAACTGCCCGCTGCGCCATGTTGCGACGCGCTGTTCGCGCAGTTTTTTCAGCATCTTGTTGGTATGGACCAGCGACATGCCCAAAGCATCGGCCATATCCTGCTGTTTATAGGGCAGCGGCATGCTGTAATTCTTGCCCAGATTAACCGCCTCGGCCCTATCATACAGCCGGACCAGGGCGCGGGAAACACGGGCGATCCCGCTCATATGGCCCAGAATGGCCAGGCTTTCGCCTAGAAAATGTTCCTCGACCGCACCCAGCCAAGTCAGGTCATAGGCCCGTCCAGGCTGATCACGGAACAATTCCCACAGCCTTTTGCGGTCAAAGACACATAAAACCATGTCGGACGTCGCCTCGACTGAATGCTGCATTTCCTGCATGACGCCGGCCTGAAGCCCCAGAAAATCACCCGGCATGACAAAATTGATTACCTGCCGGTCGCCTGATTCCAACGTCTTGTAGCGCAGACCCATCCCATCAAGCGCTGTGAACAGCTGCGGGCTGTTTGCGCCTTCCATCAGTAGCGTCGTCCCTGCGGAAATCTGCAACTCGCCCGACTTGAAACTTTGCATAAAGGCGATTTCGCCCTTGGTCATGTCGTCAAAGATTGGCCGTTTTCTCAGTGGGCAATTTTCACACTTGCTGACCATTCAAGTAAATCCTCCAGAAAGTGTCACAGTTTAATGCACGTTCTTTCAAAATGTTGTCAATGAGAGACAATACTTAGAATAGTTTCACCGGAAAGATGCTTATGCCCTATGATGATTCGACGCGACAAACACCGCCAATCTATCTGGTCATGGAAAGCAATCTTCTGATTGCAGAGGATATATGTGGTGCGTTGCAGGCTTACGGTGCCTGTCAGGTGATCAGGATCACCCACCCCGATGAGTTAACGCAGATGGTCGATTCGGAACAACCGATCACTGCCGCGTTCTTGGAAATGCGCTATGATCAGGTTCTGCATATGGGGCTGACGGAATCATTTCTGCTGCGTGGCGCGCGGATCGTGCTGACCGTGGGCGAAGGTGACGAGGTCGCTGTCCAGGACCATGGCTGGGCCATGCTGGTGCGCCCCTTCACAGAAGAGATGATCCACGCCGCGTTGCAATCATCTGTGCGCGAAGCTTAACGGCGTGGACGTCGTGCCGCGCGTCCCGCGCTCAGGCCGACGGCGAATGCTTCTGCGACACGCAGGAAAGGTTCGATTGGCTGCACCGGTGCGACTGGTTGTTCCACCGGCAGGGCCGGGTGCCGACGGCGGGCAAGGAGCAGAAAGCAGATGCCCAGAATCAAGTACATCAGACCGACAACGGTCCATGCGACCAGCGCGCTTTCGTAGGTGGCCAGCAACACCCAGAGTGCTACGGTCAGGAAGGCAAGCCCCGTCATCGCAAAGACGACGCCTGCTGCGGTGAACGCAGCCGCGCGGGCCGCCAGGCGCGCGCGGATGCGGAGATCGGAAACCAGTCCCGGCATGAATTACTTCCGACCTGACAGGAAACCCAACAGAAAGCCGACACCGACGGCCAGACCAACCGCAGTTGCTGGCTGTTTGCGAACGGCATCAACCGCTTGTTGACCTAGCTCTTCGGCGCGGACCTGCGCAGCGTGGTACTGCTCTTCACCCGCGGAGCGCAATTCAGAGGCTTTCTGCCGCGCTTTTTCCACAGCGGCATCTTTGGTATTCGCGCCAAGATCTGCCAGCGACTTTGAGATCGCGGCGATATCTTCACGCAGGGTAACGATCTGGCTCGACAACTGGTCGATGTTGTCTTGTGGGGTGGTTTCGACTGCTTTCACTTGTGCCATAACATGGTCCTTTTGATTAGGTGTCTGGGATTGCAACGCGGCGCGATCCGATTGGTTCCCGCAAATCATCGCATAACCCGCTTTTTCAAACCTTTTGTCCGCGGGCTTGCAGGCCGCGCCTGTCTCAGGCCCGCAGGGTATCTGTCCCGGCAAAGAACATTGCCTGGCTGACGGCGGATTCGACCTGGCTTTCAGTATAGGGTTTGGTGATCAGAAACGCCGGTTCCGGTCGGTTGCCCGTCAGCAACCGTTCGGGGAAAGCGGTGATGAAGACGATCGGCAGATCACCGAGTTCGCCTAGAATATGGTTTACCGCATCAATACCCGATGATTTATCCGCCAACTGGATATCAGCAAGGATCATGTCAGGCTGGTCCTTGCGGGCCATTTTGATCGCCTCGTCACGGGTGCGGGCGATATTGGTGATGCTATGTCCCATCTCTTCGACGATGGCGCGGATATCCATGGCGATGATCGCCTCATCCTCGATGATCATGATCCGGCCGTGGATCGCGTTGGACATTTCACTGCGCGCGATTGACACCAGATCCGACGCTTCGGCAGCACTGCTGTCGATGATGCTGGCGATTTCATCAGTGCGGAACCCTTCGATACTGTGCAGCAACAATGCTTCGCGGGTGTTTTCGGTCAGGCCAGCCAGGCGCCACTGCGCCTTTGCCTCGATTCCGCGTGTCTCTGCGGTATCGTCCACCGGTGATCCGGACGAGACCCAGATCTGATGAAATACTCTGAATAGCGCGACCTTAGTCGAAAGAGTTCTGTCAAACAAGGTGTCGTCAGCCAGCATCGCCTCCAATGTGGCAGCGGCATAATGATCGCCGGTTTTCTGATTGCCGGTCAATGCGCGGGCATAACGGCGCAGAAACGGCAGCTTTTCAGCAATCTCCATGGTCAGGTCTTGTGCGGTTTGGGAAATTGTCATGGCGATCCTCAAAAAATACGTCTTCTTGGGAACTAAACGCCAACACGCATGTTATGTTCCAGATGGGGTCAAAAAATCCCCTTTTTAGCGGTGGCAGAGCATAGGCAAAATGGCAGACAAGCGCAAAACAACTCAGTTGGACCAGCAGATTGATGAAAATCTCCGCCGCGTTTACGCGGACGCGGCGAAGGAGCCTGTGCCAGACCGTTTCGCCATCCTGCTTGAACAATTGCGCGCCCGCGTCGATGAAGACAAACCCACCGAGGATCAATCGTGAAAACCGACAACGCTTCGCATCCTGACCCCCGCGACGAACTGGTCACCCATCTGCCTGCGATGCGGGCTTTTGCGACCAGCCTGACCCGTAATTCCGCTGCCGCCGATGATCTGGTGCAGGATGCTGTGGTCAAGGCTTGGGGGAATTTTGACAAATTCCAGCCCGGCACCAACCTGCGCGCCTGGCTGTTTACAATTTTGCGCAACACCTATTATTCGTTGTACCGCAAACGCCGCCGCGAGGTCGAAGACCCCGATGGCAAGATGGCGGGGAAATTATCGGAAAAACCCGCGCATGACGGGCATCTCGCAATGGCGGATTTCCGAATTGCCTTTGCCAAGCTGACTGACGAACAGCGCGAGGTGCTGGTCCTGATCGGCGCCGAAGGGTTTTCCTATGAAGAAGCCGCAGAAATGTGCGGCTGCGCCGTTGGCACCGTGAAAAGCCGCACCAATCGGGCGCGCAAAAGGCTGGCAGAGCTGATGCATATCGACAAAGATGAGCAGTTGGAAATGACGGATGCGGCCACGATGGCGGTGGTAATGGGGAAACCAGCTGCATGACAGATCTGACCGGCGGCCTGCCGAGGGTGTTTCGCCCCAAGCTGGCGCTGCGCTTGGGTCTGGCCCTTAGTCTTGCGATTTTGCCGCTAGGGCTGATTTCTGTTTTCCAGACCTATAACGTCTTTCAGGAACGTCAGGTTTTGTCTGAAACCGCTCTTCTGGCGCAAACCCAGCAGGCGTTCGACGGCAGCCGAGACCTGATCCAGTCCACAGTCAGCGTGGCGCAGACGCTGGCCACCATCGTCGCCGGAACGGCGTTGGCCGCGGATGCCTGTGACGCGGTCATGGGACGGGTCGTGGAGGACAATCCATCCTATATCTTTGCGGGTTTCGTGGATGATCAGCTTGATCTGACCTGCGCCTCTGACGGTGTCAGACGCGATCTGGACGGGGTGGCGTCAATCCGGTCTCAATTGTCCAGCGGCCGCACGGAAGTGCTGATGCATCCGCTAGAGTTTGCGGCTGGCGTGGCGACGATCAGCGTGCTGGTCCCGGCGATTGCAGACGGTCGGCAATTGGGGGTGGTCTGGATCGCAGTGCCGATGCAAGTGCTGTTGGATGACTTGCGGTCTGCGGCGCATCACGTGGACCTTGTACTGTTTCAGAACAACGGTGACATCATCACAACGGCCCAATTCACCGACCAACGTCGGGCGGTCCTGCCGGATTCGAAAAACCTGGCTGAACTGGCCCTTGAAGGGCGGCAGACCTTTCGCGACATCAATCGCAGCGGTGTAACCCGTGATTTCGCCGTCGTGCCCATCGTGCCGGGCCGGGTATTCGCGCTGGGGTCGTGGGAACCCGCGCAGAGCGGGATCGTCACGTTGCGGTACGAACAGATGTTCGCGCTTTATTTCCCGCTGCTGCTTTGGGCGATCAGTATCATAGTGGCCTATGTGATGGTGCATTATCTGGTGATCCGCCATGTCCGCCGATTGCGTAGCTGGATGCGGCTTTATGCAGCCGGGCGCGGTGATCTGGAAACCGCGCGGCTCGACAATGCCCCCGATGAACTGGAGGTCGTGGCAGAGGCGTTCCGCGCCATGACCCGGCGCCTGTCCGAACAGGAAGGCAAGCTGGAAGAAGACTTGCGTGAAAAAACAGTCCTGCTGCGTGAGGTGCATCACCGGGTCAAGAATAATCTGCAGCTGATTTCCAGCATGCTGAACATGCAGATCCGCACCACCCGCAGTACAGAGGCCAAGCATCTGCTGCGCCGGGTGCAGGACAGGGTGATGGCGCTATCGGCGATTCATCGCTATCTGTACATGGCGCGTAACCTCTCCTTGGTGCGGGCGGATGAATTGCTTGACGGGATTGTGCAGCAATTGGTCATCGTCGGTGCGCTGGACGAAACCGGGCGGCAGGTGCGCGTGTCAACCCAGTTCGACCCGGTCGAGATCAGCCCCGATCAGTCTGTGCCGCTGTCACTGCTGACTACCGAAGCCTCAATCAATGCGGTCAAATACTGCGGTATGGTTAGCGGGGCGGATGCCTGGATCAATATCGCGCTCAAGGATCTGGGTGATGGCAACTATGGGTTGAGCGTGGTCAATTCCTATGCCGAACCGGATATGCAGGCAGAGCCCGTCGCCGGGTCCGATCTGGGCTCTGGTCTGGGGTCGAAGCTGATTGAATCCTTCGTGGTGCAACTCGACGGCACGTTGGAAATCAATCAGTTGCCGGACCGCTATGAATTGCACGTCGTTTTTCCGGTAACTTGGCCAGATGTGACTGCCGACAAAGATTAATCTTTTATGTTCGTGCCATGCCGGAACCTAATCCGCCGTTGTGGGTTACCAACAAACATAACGTTAACTGGAGATCATCATGAAAAATACCCGTATCACAGTCCTTGCCCTGCTGGCAGCCGCTGCACTGGCCGCATGCAACACGGTCGAAGGCGCAGGCCGCGACATTCAGACTGCTGGCGCGACCATCACTGATACGTCGCAGGAAGCCCGTCAGTAATTTTCGGCTGAACCGGTGCCGCTGCTTGGGCGTTTTTGCCCCGGCGGCGGTACGAAGCCGATGTATAACCCTACCATATGGTAGTTGTCATAAAGCAAACTGGCACCCTATTGTCGCGATGAAGCCACGCGAAAGGGCATGTTCTGAATGCTGAAAACATGGTTTGACCGGCTCTATCCGACCCGTGCGGGTTTAGGTGTTGTGGCAGCTACTGTCATTGTCGCCCACGCGTTCCCAAACGAATCAGTCGCGCAAACCACGCAACCGCAGGCCTGTCAGCAGCTTGTCGCGGCGCTCGCCTCTGATGGCCGTGTGGCGCTGGATGGGGTCTCTTTTGACTTCAACCGCGCGAGCCTGCGCCCCGACAGCCTGCCTGCGATGATTGCGGCGCGTGATGCAATCCTGACCCTGGGCGGCGATTGGCAGATCGCCGGCCACACCGATGATCGCGGCAGCCGGGACTATAACCAGACATTGTCGGAACAGCGGGCGCTGGCGGTCCGCGACTGGCTGATCGGTTCGGGTGTGCCTGCCGGGCGTTTATCTGCCGCTGGTTTCAGTTTTGACCAACCTGTGGCGGATAATGGCACTGACGAAGGCCGCGCGCTGAACCGCAGGGTAGAACTGGTCGGCGAGGTGACGCCTGACATGCTGGGTTTCGGCGGGCCGGAGGGCGTGGACCCATGCCCCGACACCCTGACGGCAGGGACCCAGGATAAAGTGCCGCCACCGCCGCCCATCATCGAATGGACCGGAAACGGAGGGCAAGAATGGCTGCCGTTTTCATTCCTGATGGCGACCGGCTATGGCGCTGCGACAGGCTGGGAAGGTGACCGCGTGACAATGCCACCCGGCACCCAGCCGCAGGCTTGCCAAGCACTCTGCGCAGCCGAGGCGCAATGTGCTGCCTTCAGCTTTGAACCTGCCGGTTCCAATTTTATCGAAACCGCGAGCTGCTCGCTGATCGGCTATGGCACTGAAATGGATCTGTGGCGGAACAACAGTTATCTTGACGGTGGTGTTCACTATGCTTCCGGGCTCAAGCCCGATGCCATGCTACTGACACCCGAAAGCGAAGATATTGCGCGCTCTCTGCTCGCTGATCTGGCGGAGATTGCGGCGCTACGCGACAGCGTCCGCCTCACGGCCCCCGATACCCATGCCCCGGAAACATGGATGGATGTTGCTGTGGATGGGGCGGTTCCAGCGGATCAGTATACCTCTTTCATCGAGATCACAGAGCTTGGTGATTACAATTTTGACTGGCAAAAGTCGCAATCAGCACTTTTTGTCCACGACATGCAGGACGGGCGGCAGGGCCAGATCTGGGTGCCTGCAGCGGGTGATTATGTCCTGCGATATGCGATCAACCACCCGACAGCCGGGCAGCACGTAATCGTAGAACAATCGCTGCATGTGCCTGTCGGGCCAGGGTCGGCTACGCCGGCCGCCCAGACTGAGGACGACGCCAGTCTGAACTTTCCAATGGTCGTTGCGCCGGGTGAAACGGTTCCGGTCACTTACACCGGTCCCCTGTTTGATGGTGACTGGATCGACATGATTGTCCGAGGAAACGATAACGACATGTCTGGCGGGCTTGGGTGGGATTGGGCCACCGGTGCTCCCGTCACCCTGATCGCCCCGCTTGAAGAAGGCGAATATACCCTGCGCTATGTTGCCGAAGACCCGCAGCTGGGGCGTGTTGTGCTGGCCCATGACAGTCTCGTCGTGCGCAAAGAGGCAGTACCTGTGATTGACGCCGCCGATGTCGCCCACCGATGCGAAGGCGCGGGGCTGACTCCCTGCGAACTGGTGCTGCCCGAGGATGATATCGCGCTTACGCTGATCCCAGGCTATGGGATCACAGCACCGCTGGTCTATGTCACCGCTGGCGGGGTAGCGGGGGATCGCGCCGGTTTCGATGTGGTGCGGCTCAGTGATGGTGAAGTCATCGTCACGGTCAACGCCCGTCAGACCAGCGCTGCCTATTGTCAGGACGGGCTGGCAGGTGACACAATCTGCGTTTCCAATGCGGTCACCGATGCGGATGGCATTGCAGCTGCCTTTGTGATTGGCTCTCTGACCACTGCCGCAATGGCGGCCGAAATCGGTGCAATTACCGAAGACGAACCCGGCATCGCCCCTGGTGTCTTGCAGGGCGTTTGGTTCGCCAGCCTGAACATGCCCGATACAGCCGACCACGAAGCCCATTTCATGATGATGGAATTGTTTCAGGACGACGGCGATGACGCTGTTTATGGTTATTTCGTAACTGCCACCGATATCGGCCCGTTGCGTGCCGCCTCGGGCGATATCGCCGGGCGTTTGCTGGATGGCAGTTTGTCGCTGACGCTGGCGGCCCCTGACGGTACACCATTACTGAATTTCACCGGCGAGATCATTGGCGATATCGATTATTTCGGCGCGGTGACGCCTGCCAGTGGCGACGGTGACGCCACTGGCACCCGTCTGACGCGCGTTGCTGGACCTGGCGAAGACTGGGATGGGCCGCCATGGATGACCGGGCAGCCCGACGGGATGGCAGCCGCAATGCAGATCGGGCAGGCGGCGCTGGGCGATATGCTGGGTGATCTTGACGGTGAAGACCGCGCCATGGCCGAAATCATGGGTGCGCTGATGGGCGCTGTCGCCGGGGTCGGAACAGAGCCTGCACATGCGCAGGGGGCCACGTCACCCAATCTTGCCGGTCTGGGTGCGAAGACCGTCGATCTGCAAGGGATCCCCGCCGATGCACTGGTCGAAATGATCGTCCCGTTTCAGGAGATTGCGCCATGATCACCCGGTTTATCCTTGCTGCAGCCCTTTCCGCTGTGCTGAGCCCGGCCGCGCGCGCCGACACCGTGCTGGCGATCTGCCAGAGCGGTGGTTGCGAGTGTTCGCTCAGCCCATTGTCAGCGCAAGAGATCATGTTCATGGTCGGAGAGACATTTGGCTCTGACACCCCCGTCGATCCGACCCGCGATACGCTGGTCTATGAACCTGACCTTGGTATCGTTTCATGGGGCGACGGGTCGCGGTCTGACATCCAGCGGCATTTTGGCGGTACCGGCGATTGCCCGATCAAACTGTTCCCCGAGCCAGAGGCGATGGTGCCGCTGGACGGCACCTGGCAGTGGCGTACGCTGGGGGAATCCACCTCAGGCTGTCCGGCGGCTTTGGGCGGGATGCTGGCGGCCTCGCGGGTAGAATTCATGTCGACCCGCGTGGACTGGAACGGCGCGTTCCACCCTGGCCGTCTGGCCGCAGGGTTTCCGCAACCTGATATGCCGGGCGTGTCTCCCTATGAATGGCGTGAAACCGGCCCCTATCGCTGGCTGTCGGACAATGTGCAAAGCCGCGAATGCAGCGACGGGACCTGTGCGGAAATCGCGCTGGGCCTGAACATGACTTTGGTCGCGCCCGACCGGATCAGCGGTTTGCTGTCCCTGCGCAGCAGTATCGACGGGCCACAGGCGGCCATTCTGGCAGGCTTTGGTATGGCCGATTGCCGGGTGCGAGTGCGTTACGACATCGTGCATACCGGGCCATGACCTGATCCGGGTAAATTTGCTGGAATAAGAATTATTTCCCGTTCCTTGCTCATTTATGATCCTCCCGTTCTGTTTTGTCGCAGGCACAGCACCGGTGTTTTGCATTGCACCGGTGCCGCAGAATAGCGGACGCGTGACAATGAACGGCTGTAGCCCTGCTATGCTTGTCGCTCAGCGAGGCGATAGCTAACTCCGCCTTATCGGTGATAAAAGGCGAGTCTCATGTCGATCCAGATTTCCGCGATGACCAAACGCTTCGGCAAAACCGATGTGCTGCGCGGCATCGACTTGTCGGTGCAAAAAGGCGAATTGGTCGCTTTGCTGGGGCCTTCGGGGTCGGGAAAGACGACCTTGCTGAAAATTATTGCCGGGCTGGAATGGCCCGATGCCGGGCAACTGGCTGTCGAGGATCAGGATTGGCTGCAACTGGCCGCACAGGACCGCCGGATCGGTTTCGTGTTCCAGCATTACGCCTTGTTCCCGCATATGTCTGTGCGCGACAATATCGCCTTCGGCCTGTCTGTCCGGCCGCGTGCTGAACGTCCCGGCAAGTCGGTGATCGCTGCCAAGGTCGATGAATTACTGCATTTCCTTCAGATCGCGCATCTGGCAGACCGTTATCCTGGTCAATTATCCGGTGGACAGCGGCAGCGTGTGGCTTTGGGCCGGGCTTTGGCGATTGAACCCAAGGTGTTGTTGCTGGATGAACCCTTTGGTGCGCTTGATGCGGCGATCCGCCGTGACCTGCGCCGCTGGTTGCGCGGTGTGCATGAGGCGACAGGATCAACCACGATTTTTGTGACCCACGATCAGGAAGAAGCTTTCGAACTGGCCGACCGTGTCGTCGTCATGGGCGCGGGCAAGATCGAACAGATCGGCCATGCCGATGCGATCCATGACCACCCTGCCACACCCTTTGTTGCGCGGTTCATGGGCGCGACGGTGGACCTGCCGGTGACCTTGCAGGCCGGTCGCGCCGATGGTGCCGGGCTGGACCTGACGGCACTTGCCCGCCGTGCCTTGCCTGATGGGGCGGCGCGATTGTTGGTCCGGCCGCAGGATATCACCCCGGTGCCTGACGCTGATGCCCCGTGGCGCATCGTGACCCGGATGTCGAACGGCGCGCATCTGCGACTGGTGCTGATCCACCCCGATCTGGGTGAGGCCGAGGCCGATGTCCCCCGCCGCGCCGTCAAGGCTGAGGCGCTGATCCCCGATGCCACCGTCCGGCTGAAGATCGAGGGAGGCACGATTTTTCCACGTGACCAGCCGCAACATGCGACGGTCGATACCCCCAAGACAACCCCAACAAGACTGGAGTCTTCGCGATGAAATTCCCTACCTTGACCGCTGTCGCCCTCGCGCTGTCGCTTGGCGCTGCCCCTGCTATGGCGCAGGATAAAATCCTGAACGTCAGTTATGACATCGCCCGCGAATTGTTCGAGGCGCTGAACCCTGCTTTCGCCGCCCATTGGGAAGAAACCACCGGCCGCACGGTGACAATCGACATGAGCCATGGCGGCTCTTCCCGTCAGGCGCGCGCGATTCTTGAAGGGTTGAACGCCGATGTAGTGACCTTCAATCAGGAAACCGATATCGACGTGCTGGCCGAGGGCGGCCTGCTGCCCGCCGACTGGCGTGACCTGCTGCCCAATGGTGCGTCGCCCTATTATTCGCTGCCTGCCTTCCTGGTGCGCGAAGGCAACCCATTGGACATTCAGGACTGGGATGATCTGGCGCGCGCCGATGTTGCCCCCGTTTTCCCGAACCCGAAAACCAGCGGCAATGCGCGCTATACCTATCTGGCGGCCTATGCCTATGCACTGGCGAACAATGGTGACGATCACGAGGCGGCACAGGGTTTCGTGCGCGATATCTTTGCATCTGTCCCGGTGTTCGATACCGGCGGGCGTGCAGCCACACAAACCTTCGCCGAACGTAACATTGGTGACGTGTTGGTGACTTTCGAGGCCGAAACCGGTGGCATCGCCGCAGAATATGCCAGCCTTGGGCTGGAACGTGTGACACCATCGCAAAGCCTGTTCGCCGCTTTCCCGGTTGCTGTGGTTGCTGAAAACGCTGAACGTAACGGCTCGACTGAGGTCGCGACAGCCTATCTGGAATGGCTCTATTCTGCTGAAGCACAGCAGATTTTGGGTGAGTATTTTTACCGTCTGACCGATGAAACCGTGGCGGCTGAATTCGCTGATACTCAGGCAGAGGTTGATCTGGTGACCGTCGACGATGTCTTTGGTGGCTGGGATGCGATCCGGGACGAACATCTGGCCGATGGCGCGATCCTTGACCAGATCTTTGTGAATCAGTGACAAAATGACCGCTGCCACCGCACCTATCCGCGCAAAGCGCGTCATGCCGGGGTTTACACTCAGCCTTGGCACGACGCTGCTGTATCTGACCTTTATCGTGCTGATCCCGGTCCTTGCTCTGGTCCTGAAAGGGGCGGAGATCGGGCCAGCACGGTTCTGGCAGATCGTGTCCAGCCCGCGTGCGGTGGCGGCTTTTCAGGTTACGCTCACAGCGGCAGTGATCGCCACGATTTTCAATGCGGTCTATGGCCTGCTGATGGCCTGGGTGCTGGTGCGCTATGAATTTCGCGGCAAGCGCATTCTGGACGCGCTGATGGATGTGCCCTTTGCTCTGCCCACCGCTGTTGCGGGGCTGTCGCTGACGGCCCTCTTCTCGGCCAATGGGTGGTTCGGCGGCGTGCTGGAAGCGGCAGGGTTGCAGGTCGTCTACACCATCTGGGGGATCGCGCTGGCGATGGCCTTTACGTCTGTCCCTTTTGTCGTCCGCACGGTCCAGCCGGTGCTGGAAGATATGGACCCCGCGCTGGAACAGGCCGCGATCACCCTTGGTGCGCGGCCATGGGCGATTTTCACCCGCGTCGTGTTTCCCGCGATCCTGCCCGCGTGGCTGGCGGGGTGTACTACTGCATTCGCCCGGTCCTTGGGTGAGTTCGGGGCCATCGTGTTTATCGCCGGCAATCTGCCAGGCCGTACCGAAATCGCGGCCCTGCTGGCCTTTATCCGGCTGGAGGAATTTGACTACAACGGCGCTGCCGCCATCGCACTTGTTCTGCTGGGCTTTGCGCTGGTGCTGCTGGTGCTGTCGAACCTGTTGCAGAACTGGGCATCAAAACACCGCGAGGCGACACGATGAGCCAGACCTATCTGCCGGGACAGACGCGACAGGGTGAACGCATTCTGATTGCCATCGCCGTTGTGCTGACGCTGCTGTTTATCGTGGCACCGCTGGCTTATATTTTCGTGCGCGCCTTTTCCGAAGGCTGGCGTGTCTATGCGCAGAATATCCTTGATCCCGCGACCTTGCATGCAATCTGGTTGACCACGATGGTCGCGATCATCGTGGTGCCGGTCAATGTGGCCTTTGGCGTAGTCGCCGCTTGGGCGGTGGCCAAGCACAGGTTTCCGGGGCGCGGGATTCTGGTGACGGTGATTGAAATCCCGTTTTCGATCTCGCCGATCATCGCGGGTATCTGTTATCTGCTGCTCTATGGTCGCCAGGGGCTGCTGGGCCCATGGTTGCAGGCCAATGACCTGCAAGTGATGTTTGCCCTGCCGGGGATCGTGCTGGTCACGATGTTTGTCACTGCCCCATTTGTCGCGCGCGAAGTCTTGCCGCTGATGCAGGCGCAGGGGTCCGAACAGGAAGAGGCGGCGGTGACTCTTGGTGCCTCCGGCTGGCAGGTATTCCGCCGCGTGACACTGCCGAATATCCGCTGGGCGCTGCTTTATGGTGCTGTCCTTTGCACGGCGCGCGCGGTGGGGGAGTTCGGCGGTGTGTCGGTCGTCTCTGGCAATATCCGGGGGCAGACGAATACGCTGCCACTGCATGTGGAACTGCTGTTCAACGATTTGAACGCTGTGGGGGCCTTTGCCGCCGCATCGACCCTGACACTACTCGCGGTGGTAGCCTTGATCCTCAAGGCAGTGCTGGAAGGGAAACGGTCGACTTAAATAATAAGCGATAGCAGATGATGCCGCCTATTTTTTTGGCAAAAGTGTGTGTTCCTCTTTTGCCTTGACCTAGTTCCTTGTCCTGCTGTCACCGCCCTGCAAACATGAAATTGAGTAAGGCGGCTAGGGTTCCGGCATGGCAACATGCGCTTGGACCAAGAGCTGCACCTGAGGGGCAGACAGATCCTTCAGGCACACGGCGGGATAAAAGCCCGGGAGACCTCGCACAGCCAAGGGATTGGCGTCGAAGTCGCGCGACCAATCCATTCACCTCGAAAGGGATTGTCATGACGCTACCATTTACCACCAGAACATTGTCCACCTTGGCCATCATCGGCGCAAGCTTTCTTGCTGCGCCTGTCGCCGCGCAGGAAAAGACCGAATTCAACGTCGCCTGGTCGATCTATGTCGGCTGGATGCCTTGGGGCTATGCCGCAGATACCGGGATCGTGGATCGCTGGGCAGAGGAATATGGCATCACGATCAATGTCACCCAGTTCAACGATTACGTGGAATCGATCAACCAATATACCGCCGGGGCCTATGATGCGGTGACCGTCACGAATATGGATGCTTTGTCGATCCCGGCGGCTGGCGGCGTTGACACAACCGCTGTCATCGTCGGAGATTTCTCGGCTGGCAATGATGTCGTGTTCCTCAAAGAAGCCGAAACAATCGCCGATATCGCCGGGCGGCGCGTCAATCTGGTGGAATTCTCCGTCTCGCACTACCTGCTCGCCCGCGCGCTGGATTCGGTCGGTCTGTCCGAACGCGACGTGTCGGTCGTCAACACCGCTGACCCCGATATGGTCGGCGCGTTCCAGACGGCTGATGTGACCGCCTTGGTCACATGGAACCCGATGGTATCGGAAATTGCCGCCTTGCCTGATGCCGTGCGGGTCTTCGACAGTGCCATGATCCCCGGTGAGATTATCGATCTGATGGTCGTCAATAGTGATGTGCTGGAGGCCAACCCCGATTTCGGCAAGGCTTTGGCGGGGATCTGGTATGAAACCGTCGCGCTGATGACATCCGACACGCCGGAAGGGGCAGAGGCCCGCGCCGCGATGGGTGCCGCATCAGGCACAGATCAGGCGGGGTTCGAGGCGCAGATGGCCGCGACAGAGCTTTTCGCCGATCCGGCAGCGGCGGTGGCTTTCACCGCCTCGCCCGAACTTGGCACCACGATGGACCTCGTCCGCGCTTTCCTGTTCGACAAAGGCCTGCTGACACCCACCGCCACATCGGATGATGCGGTGGGGATTGAACTGCCCGATGGCACCATTCTGGGTGATCCCGAGAATGTCCAATTCCGCTTTACCACGGAATTCATGCAAATGGCCGCTGACGGCGCGCTGTAAATAGGCCCGCTGCGATGCGCCTGATCAATCAACATCTGTCGCCGCCCGCGCTGCTGGCGCTGAAGCTCGCGCCTTTCGCGCTGCTGATCATCGCCTATCTGGTGGGATCGGCGGCGCGGCTGGCGGATAATCCGGCGGACAAGCTGTTGCCAGCCTTGTCCACCATGGCGAATGCGATTGATCTGATGGCCTTCACCCCGGACCGGCGCACGGGCGATTACCTGCTTTGGTCCGATACGGCGGCGAGCCTGCAACGGCTGGGCGCGGGGCTGGGGATTTCGACGATGCTGGCGCTGGTGGTCGGCGTGGCGATTGGCATCTTCCCGGCGATGCGCGCGCTTTTGGGCCCTTTCGTGGGTTTCGTGTCGATGGTCCCGCCTTTGGCCTTGCTGCCGGTCTTGTTCATCATGCTGGGCCTTGGCGAAGTCTCCAAAATCGCGCTGATCGTGATCGGCGTCGCCCCTTTGATGATCCGCGACATGGCGCAGCGTGTTGGCGATCTGCCGCGCGAACAGATCGTGAAGGCAGAGACACTTTCCGCCAATAGCTGGCTTGTCGTCTGGCGCGTGGTCCTGCCGCAGGTCTTGCCGCGGCTGATCATCAGCCTGCGCTTGCAACTGGGGGCCGCCTTCCTGTTCCTGATCGCGGCAGAGGCGATTTCCTCCGAAAGCGGCCTTGGCTACCGCATCTTCCTCGTCCGGCGCTATCTGTCGATGGAGATCATCTTTCCCTATGTCGCATGGATCACGTTTATCGCGGCGATGGCCGATTACGGACTGGATCGCCTGCGCCGCTGGCTGTTCCCGTGGTCGCAGATGGAAGGTGCGAAATGACCGCCCTGTCGATCAAACACGTCTGGAAAGAATACGGCGACCAGATCGTGCTGGAGAATATCAGCCTTGAGATTGCGCCACGGTCCTTTGTCGCTCTTGTCGGGGCCTCGGGTTGTGGCAAGACCACGCTGCTGCGGATGCTGCTGGGGCAGGAACAGCCGACACGCGGGACGATCCTGCTGGATGGTGAACCGCTGCCGCCCGAGCCGGGGCCGGACCGGGGCGTGGTGTATCAACGCTATTCCGTCTTTCCGCATCTGACGGTGCTGGGCAATGTGATGCTGGGGCCGGAAATGGCCGGGTCACGCCTTTGGGGCCGTCTGACAGGCGCGCCCAAACGCGCCTTGCAGGACAAAGCCCGCCAGATGATCGCCGATGTCGGGCTTGCGGGGTCGGAAAGCAAATATCCCGCGCAATTGTCGGGTGGGATGCAGCAGCGCCTTGCCCTGGCGCAGGCGCTGATGATGCAGCCGCGCGTTCTGCTGCTGGACGAACCCTTTGGCGCGCTTGATCCGGGTATCCGGTCGGACATTCACGAGCTGATGCAACGTCTGTGGCACGCGTTGCCGATGACGGTTGTCATGGTCACCCATGATCTGCGCGAGGCGTTCACCCTTGGCACCCGCATCATCGCGCTGGAACGCACCCGCACCCGGCCCGAGGAAATCGACCGCTATGGCGCGCAGATCGGCAAGGATATCGCGATCTGGCCGCCGCGCGTGGCGGGTGGTGGCACGATTTACGACAACCCGGCGCTGCGGGACGACCCCGCGCTGGACACAATGATCGCGGGACGACCCGACTTGGAGAGGTTATAATGCATATCCACCGCACCCACGAACAGATCGCCGCCGACCGCCAGCGATACCTTGATTTCCAGCGTGCAGGGATGGAGGCGAAGACGCTGCCGGAACCCAGCCCGCGCCCGGCACCAGAGGCGCCGGATGCGCGCCTGACCGAGGTTGTGCCGGGTGGCTGGTATACCACGCTGCATCTGAAAGCAGGCGAGGTATTGCGTCTTGTCCCCGGTGGCGCGGCGAGTGTCTCGCTCGCCGCTTGGGCGCTGGCGGATATGACCGAACGGCTCTGCCTGCCCGATACGGTGAAGCTGCAATGGACCACGGACCTGACAAAAGGCCGCGTGATCTTTTCCGACATGGGCCGGGTGATGCTGTCCTTGGTCGAGGATAGCAGCGGCGCGCATGACGTGCTGACAGGTGGGTCCACGCCGGAAACCGTGGCGGATTTCACTGGCGATGCCGCCCGTAACACGCGCGACAATATGGTGCTGGCCGCCGCCAAGATCGGGCTGGACCGGCGCGATATTCCCGCTGTCCTCAACCTGTTCGCGCCGGTGCGTGTCGATGCCGAAGGGCGCTTCACCTGGCGGCCTGCGATGCTGGCGACGGGCGATTGGGTCGATCTGCGGGCAGAAATGGATTTGTTCATCGCCCTCTCAAACTGCCGCCACCCGCTCGACCCGGACGCAGCCGAGGTGCCGCCAGACTTGTCGGTCATGTGCCTGCCTGCACAGCCCGTCCCAGCCGATGACCTCTGCCGCACGGCGACAGCCGAGGCGCAGCGCGGCTTTGAAAACAACGCCCGCCTGCAAGGAGCGTTCTGATGGAAGTGATCCACGAGATCCCCGCCCGCGCCCCTTGGTCCGGGATCATCCGCAAAGGCCAGACCTTGCGGATTGAGGATACTTATGGCCAGCAGGCGATTGACACGTTGTTCTACAATGCCGCTGACCATGGTGAGCGTTATTCCAGCCAAGACACCCTGCGCGCGCAAGGTGCCGCCTATGTCACCACAGGCACGGCGATCATGTCGAACCTTGGCCGCGTCATGCTGCGGGTCACTGCCGATAGCGCCGGTCGCCATGACACATCAGCGGGCTGCTGTTCCTGCGAAAGCAATACCGTCCGGTTTGGCCATGACACAAAGTTCCAGCATGCCTGCCGCGAGAATTTCATTCTTGAGCTTGCCCGCCATGGCATGACCAAGCGCGATATCGTGCCGAACCTGAATTTCTTCATGAACGTGCCGATCAGCCCCAATGGTGCGATGACCGTGGATGACGGAATTTCCGCGCCCGGTGACCATCTGGAACTGGTCGCGGAAATGGATGTGCTGTGCGTCATTTCCAACTGCCCGCAGATCAATAACCCCTGCAACGGGTTCGATCCGACGCCCTGCCGCGTCATCATCAGGGGTTGAGCCATGTTTGACAAAGTTCTGGTCGCCAATCGCGGCGAAATTGCCGTGCGTGTTATCACAACCCTGCGGCAGATGGGCATCGCCTCGGTCGCGGTCTGGTCCGACGCAGACCGTTTCGGGCGCCATGTGCGTTTGGCGGATGAGGCGGTGCGTCTGGGGCCAGCCCCCGCCGCGCAAAGCTATCTGGATGTAGATGCGGTGATTGCCGCCTGCCATGAGACCGGCGCGCAGGCAGTGCATCCGGGCTATGGGTTTCTGTCGGAAAACGTGGGCTTTGCCGAAAGGCTAACGGCGGAGGGGATCACCTTCATCGGCCCGGACCCCGCGCATCTGCGCGATTTCGGCGCCAAACACACCGCCCGCGATCTGGCGCGCAAGGCTGGCGTGCCGCTGCTGCCCGGCACTGATCTGTTGCCTGATGTGGATGCGGCGGTGCTGGCCGCCGCTGACATCGGCTATCCTGTGATGCTGAAAAGCACCGCTGGTGGCGGTGGCATCGGCATGCAGCTTTGCGCGGATGAAGCCGCCCTGCGCGATGCTTTCGCCGCTGTGCAGCGCACGGCGACCGCCAGTTTCGGCGATGCCCGCGTGTTTCTGGAACGTTTCGTCGCACAGGCCCGCCATGTCGAGGTGCAGGTTTTCGGCGATGGCAAAGGCCGCGTGCTGGCGTTGGGTGAACGGGATTGTTCCCTGCAACGCCGCAATCAAAAGGTGATCGAGGAAACGCCTGCGCCGGGTCTGTCGGATGCTGTGCGCAAGGCGCTCCATCGCGCCGCAATGGATCTGTGTGCCTCGGTCTCTTACGCCTCTGCCGGGACGGTGGAGTTTATCTATGATCCTGTGCGGCAGGATTTCTTTTTTCTGGAGGTCAACACCCGCCTGCAAGTCGAACATCCGGTGACGGAGGCGGTTTGCGGCATCGATCTTGTGGAATGGATGATCCGGCAGGCAGCGGGTGAACTGGCGCTGCCTGATGTTGCCCCCACGCCAAAAGGTGCAGCAATCGAGGCGCGCCTCTACGCCGAAATCCCTCATGCCAACTTCCGCCCTGCGGCGGGTCGGCTGACCGAGGTGACGTTTCCCGACACCGCCCGCATTGATAGCTGGATTGAGACGGGCAGCGATGTGACCCCGTTCTATGACCCGATGCTGGCCAAGATCATCGTCCATGGCGCGGACCGTGACGCCGCGATCACAGCGCTGCAACAGGCGCTGGCGGCCACCCGGATCGGCGGCGTGGAAACTAACCTGCGCTATCTGCGCGCGATTGCGGGGTCGGAATTGCTGGCCTCCGGTCAGGTCACGACAACAGCGCTGAACAGCTTTACCTTCGATCCGCAAGTGATCGAGGTGATCGCGCCGGGCGCGCAATCGAGCTTGCAGGAATTGCCCGGGCGTCTGGGTCTGTGGCATGTCGGCGTGCCGCCTTCCGGCCCGATGGACCCGCGATCTTTCCGCAACGCCAACCGCGCGCTGGGCAATCATCCCGACACGGCGGCACTGGAACTGACGGTAAATGGGCCGACCCTGCGCTTTGCCACTGCCGCGCGGGTCGCCTTGGCGGGGGCAGAGATGGCGATGACCTTGGACGGCGCGCCCGTGGGGCCGGTCGTCGATGTGCCCGCAGGCGGTGTGCTGGCCATCGGCGCGATCACCGGCCCTGGACAGCGTACCTATCTGGCGGTGGCGGGCGGCTTTGCCGCACCGCAGGTGCTGGGGTCCCGCGCTTGTTTCGCCTTGGGTCAATTCGGCGGCCATGCCACCGGCACCCTGCGCACCGGCGATGTGCTGGGGCTGGCACATGCGCCAGTCGGTGACCCACTGCCGCCAGAACCCACCGATCTGACACAGGATTGGCAGATCGCGGTGATCTACGGCCCACATGGCGCGCCGGATTTCTTTCAGGAGGGTGACATCGCCACCCTGTTCAGCACCGCCTATGAGGTGCATTTCAACTCTGACCGCACCGGCGTGCGCCTGACCGGCCCCGCCCCGAAATGGGCGCGCGATGACGGAGGTGAGGCGGGTTTGCACCCGTCAAACCTGCATGACAACGCCTATGCCGTGGGCGCAATTGATTTTACCGGCGATATGCCGATCATCCTTGGCCCTGACGGCCCGAGCCTTGGCGGTTTCGTCTGCCCCGCCGTGATCGCCAAAGACGATCTTTGGAAAATGGGGCAGTTGCGCCCCGGTGACCGGGTGCGGTTCGTCGCGGAAAACCGCAAGGCTGACCCGGTGGCAGGTCCTGCCGTCCAAGGTGCCGGATCACCTGTGCTGGGTGGTGACCCTAACGGACCTGTGCCGGTGGTCTATCGCCGCCAAGGCGATGATAACCTGCTGGTCGAATATGGCGAGATGACCTTGGACATCGAACTGCGCCTGCGCGTGCATCTGCTGATGCAGGCGGTGCAGGACGCGGGCTTACCGCTGATCGACGTGACGCCCGGCATCCGGTCGCTGCAAATTCACTATGACAGCAGCAAGCTGGAACGTGGCAAACTGCTCGATGCCTTGGCCGAGATCGAAAGCATATTGCCCGCCGCCGAAGAGGTCACCGTGCCATCGCGCATTGTGCATCTGCCTTTGTCGTGGAACGACCCGGAGGCGGTGCTGGCAATGACCCGCTATCGGGACCTTGTGCGCCCCGACGCGCCTTGGTGCCCGTCGAATATCGAATTCATCCGCCGCATTAACGGCCTGCCAGATGAAGACGCCGTCCGCCAGATTGTGCATGACGCGAGCTATCTGGTACTGGGGCTGGGTGATGTCTATCTGGGCGCGCCGGTCGCCACGCCGATTGACCCGCGCCACCGGCTGGTCACCACCAAATACAACCCCGCCCGGACCTGGACGCCGGAAAACGCGGTGGGGATCGGCGGTGCCTATATGTGCATCTATGGGATGGAAGGGCCGGGGGGCTATCAGCTTTTCGGGCGCACGATCCAGATCTGGAACACATGGCGGCGGACGGCGGCTTTTGCCGATCAGCCATGGCTCTTGCGGTTTTTCGACCAGATCCGGTTCTTCCCGGTCTCGCATGAGGAATTGACCGAGGCGCGCGCGGCCTTCCCCCATGGCGGTTATGATGTGAAGATCGAGGAAACCACATTCCGCTGGGCCGACCACAAGGCGCGGCTGAGCGCCGAGGCGGACAGCATCACCGCCTTCAAGACCCGCCAGCAGGATGCGTTCGAAGCGGAACGCGCCCGTTGGAAGGCTGAAGGGCTGGACAGTTTCATCAGCGATGCGGGCGTGGCCGAGGTTTCAACCTCGGATATCGCCGAAGGCTGCGTTGGCGTGGAAAGCCCGATCCCCGGCAATCTGTGGAAATATAGCGCTGCTATCGGTGATAGGGTCGCCGCTGGTGACACAGTCGCCATCGTGGAATCGATGAAAATGGAAATCCGCGTGCTGGCCCCGGCGGCGGGCATTCTGCGTGAATGTCGCGCCACACCGGGCAAGACCCTGCGCGCGGGGCAAGTTATTGCAATATTGGAGGCTGACTGATGTTCCCTGAAATGCTGACGATAGAGGCCGTGCGTGAAGCCTATGCCAATGGCACCACCCCGCTTGATCTGGTGGAAGAGATCATCGCGCGCCGCCATGCCGCGACTGACCCCGCGATCTTCATCACGCCTGTCGCCGATGACGATCTGCGCGCGGCGGCGCGCGATCTGATGGCGGGGCCAAGCGATCTGCCGCTCTGGGGCGTCCCTTATGTCGCCAAGGACAATATCGACGTCGCGGGCTTGCCGACAACGGCTGGCTGCCCGGCCTATGCCTATGACCCTGCCGAGGATGCCGCCGTGATCGCAAGGCTGCGCGCGGCGGGGGCGATTTGCATCGGCAAGACCAACCTTGACCAATTCGCCACCGGGCTGAATGGGACCCGGTCGCCACATGGCGCGCCGCGGTCGGTGTTCAACGCGGATTACGTCTCTGGCGGGTCATCATCTGGGTCGGCGGTAGCCGTGGCCTCGGGGCTGACGACCTTCGGGTTGGGGACGGATACCGCCGGATCGGGCCGGGTGCCTGCCGCGTTCAACAATCTGGTCGGGATCAAGCCGACACCGGGGCTGGTGCCCAATACCGGCGTCGTGCCTGCCTGTCGTTCTGTCGATGTGGTGACGGTTTTCGCGGGCTGCGTCGGCGACGGGATCACCGTGCGCGCGGTGATGGACGGCGTCGATGCAGGTGACGGGTTCACTCGCCCGGCGCAACCTGTCGGCATCCGGCCCCAGCCGCGCATCGGCGTGCTGGCGGTGGCGGAGCGGGAATTTTACGGCAATGCCGCTTATGAGGCGCTCTATGACGCCGCTATCGCGCGGGCCGAAAGTCTTGGCGCGACCATCGTGCCTTTCGACTATGCGCCGTTCCGGGAAGCGGCGGCGCTGCTTTATGACGGACCATGGGTCGCGGAGCGGCTGGCCGCGGTGGAGGATTTCTATGCCACCAATGCCGCCGATTTCGACCCGACCGTGGGCGGGATCATCGGCGCTGCGGGACGCTATAGCGCGGTCGATGCGTTCAACGGGCGCTACCGGCTGGAGGAACTCCGCGCGCAGGTCGCGCCGGTCTGGGATCAGGTCGATCTGCTGCTGCTGCCAACATCGCCGACGATCTATAAAGTCGCTGATATGCTGGCCGATCCGGTCACCAAGAACAGCCATTTCGGGCGCTACACCAATTTCGCGAACCTCTTGGGCTATGCAGCGATCGCCGTGCCTGCCGGGATCACGCCGGATGGCCTGCCGGGTGGTGTCACCCTGATCGGCCCGGCGTTCAGCGATGATGGGTTGGCCCCCTTTGCTGCGGCGATGCATCAGGCTGCGGATTGTGGTATGGGCCGCGACACCAGTGCCGCGATCTCGGCGTTGGATGCGACCGCCATTCCTAAAGGCATGATCGCCCTTGCCGTCGTCGGCGCGCATCTGACCGGGATGCCGCTGAACCATCAATTAACCGATGCAGGTGGGCGGCTGATCGCGGAAACCACGACCGAGGCGGGTTATCGGCTCTATGCGCTCGACGGGACCGTGCCACCAAAGCCTGGTCTGATCCGTGATCCAGACGGGGCCGCGATCAAGGTGGAAATATGGGCCTTGCCGGACGCGGGTTTTGGCCGTTTCGTCACCGCGATCCCGGCACCCTTGGGGATCGGCAAACTGACCCTTGCCGATGGCAGCGCCGTGTCAGGGTTCCTGTGTGAACCGCATGCGATCACAAATGCCAAGGACATCACCGATTTCGGCGGTTGGCGCGCTTATTGCGCCAGCCTTTGACATCTTCGAGCTTAAATATCCCGCCGGAGGCTCCGACCTGTCCCGCGCCATTGCCTCCAGCAATGACGCGGGGCGGGTTTATTGCGCCACCATCACCCGTGCTTCGCGTTTAAACGGGTTCTCCTCCGGCACCTCGTAGTCAGTCGTGAATACGCCTTTTTCGCGGGCATCAGCCATGTAGCGGAAAGCGTTGACCGTCATCCGCATCAGATGTTCACCGGCCTTGAGCGGTGGATATTTCGCCACGGTTTCCGGCGTGCGGAACTTTTCCAGCGGTTCCACCACGGCATTGTAATCCAGACCGAAGAACAGCGGCATCGAATAACGTTCGTGCCCGATGTTATTGACCCGGTGCTGGGTGGATTTGAACTGACCGCCCGACCATGTCTCGAAGATATCACCGATATTGACGACGAAACAGCCGGGCAGGGGCGGGGCCTCGATCCAGTCGTCATCGGCGTTCATCACCTGCAGGCCGGGGCCTCCCTGCATCAGAATGGTGAAGCATTCGAAATCAGAGTGTGACGCGATGCCGACGACTTCTTTGGTCGCGGGCATGTCATTGGGGACGTAGCGCAGCAGCCGCAATTGCGACGTGGGGCAGGTGATATGCTGCAACAGATCGGCGGGATCGACGCCGAGTTCCAGCGCCAAAGCATCCAGCATCCGCAGGCCAAGCGCAAAGACCTCGTCATAATAGGTGCTGATCGTGTCCTGCCACCCCGGCAGGTCAGGCCAGATATTGGGGCCGGTCATCCGCCATCCGGCAAGGTAATCGGGATGATCAGCGGGGGCCTCATAGGACATATCCCAGGCTTCGTTGAAATTGATCTGCTTTGGGAAATTGGACCCGTTTTCCTCTAGGGGGACATAGCCGCGGTGGTGCGTAGTGAAGCCGGACCACGATTTCATCTTCTCCCGCCGTGGCAGATCGTGAAATTGTTTCGACGCGGCAAAGGCGGCATCGATCAGCGCCTGATTAATGCCGTGATTGCGGATGTAAAAGAACCCTGATGTGCGCGCGGCGTCGCCAAGCGCCTTGGCGACTGCAGCCTTTTGCGCGGGATCGCCAGAGCTCAGCCCGCTGAGGTCGATGACGGGCAGATTGGCTTCAGCGACGATCTTGGCGTGCTGGTCGGTATCGGGCATGAGAGACTCCTACGGATGATAATTGTCTGACAGCGTCCGGTATGCGGCTTGCCGTAGGCAAGCGTGCCGCGCCCGCAGCGCGCGGCTTTGGCAAGGATGCCTGTTTTTTGTCAACCTTGCGTCAGGAGTGCCTGCATTTGCGGCGAATGCTGATGCCGCATTCTTGCGCGGCGCTGCCTTGTTGACAGGTGCCGGTCGCCCTTGCCCTGTTGATGATATCAGGAGCGTCGCTGCGCGACACAGGTCATATTTTCAGGGAAAAATCCAATGCCAAATTTCAAAATGAACCGCCGCAATCTGCTCAAATCCGGTGCCAGCGCGGGCGGGCTTGCGCTGGCCAGCGGCGTAATCGGCACGCCGTTGATCGCACAGACGCGCAGTTTGCGGGTCGCCTCTTACGGTGGCTATTTTGAAAACAGTTTCAAGGAACATGTCTTTCCTGCCTTCACCGCCGCGACCGGGATCGAGGTCGAAAGTGTCACGCAGCCCAATTCCGCCGATTGGCTGGTCACGATGCAGCAGGCCACATCCGCCGGGTCGGTGCCGACGGATCTGTCGCTTTATGCGCGTGATACGATGATCAAGGCCAGCCGGTTGGGTGATCTGATCTCGCCCCTTGATATGGCCGCGATCCCGGACGCCGCCAATCTGGACGGCTATTTCATTTTCGAGGATGGCACCGGCCCGATTGGTGTCGGCGCCCTGTCATGGTTCAGCGCGATGGTGATCAACCCCAATGAGGTGACAGCACCTGAAAGCTGGACCGAATTCTGGGATAGTTCGGTTTATGAGGCGAGCCTTGGCATGTCCAAGAATTTCAATTCACAATTGCTCGACATCATCGCCGCAACCTTCTTTGACGGTGAAGAAACCTTTGCCACGGATGACGGGATCGTGGCGCTGATCGAAAAAGCTGCGGAGTTGAAACCCAATGTCGCGTTGTGGTGGACCGCTGAAAGCCAGATGGAACAATCCATGAAGAACGGCGATGTGATCGGCGGGCAATATTACCACGATGTGGCGCAACTGATGGCCGCGGACGGGTTCCCGATCCAGTCGGTATTCCCGAAAGAAGGCAATCCGCAGGATTACGGATCATGGTGCCTGTCGTCCCTGTCCGACAAGGCCGCCGAAGCGGCGGAATTCATCAACTTCACCTCGCAGCCATCGACGCAGGCGCTGATGTCGCGGATGATCGGGACAGCCCCGCTGGTTGACGTGGCGATGACCGATCTGACGCCGGAGGAATTCGGCTCTGTCTCTGGTACGCCTGCGATCCGCCCGGCCTATGAGGCTTATCTGGACAAGGAAACCTTCATCAAGGAATCCTGGGACCGCATGCTCGCCGGGGCATAAGGGCATGGCCGGGCTGAGCCTGAAATATATCCGCAAATCTTATGGTGATGTCAGGGCGGTCGAGAATGTCAGCCTTGATTTCACCGATGGCGGGCTGACAGCACTGTTGGGGCCATCAGGCTGTGGCAAGACCACGCTTTTGCGGATGATCGCGGGGCTGGAAGACCCCAGCGCCGGGTCGATTTCGCTGGGCGGGCGGGATATCACCCGTCTGCCTGCGCATAAGCGAAAATTTGGGATGGTATTCCAGTCTTTCGCTTTGTTTCCGCATCTGAATGTCAGTGATAATGTCAGCTATGCGCTGACCATTGCGGGCACTCCGCGCGGGCAGGCGGCGGCGCGGGCGCGCGAATTGCTTGATCTGGTGCAATTGTCGGCCTTTGCCGAACGGCGGATCGGGGAATTGTCCGGTGGCCAGCGTCAGCGCGTGGCGATTGCGCGGGCCTTGGCGCAGGAACCGGATGTGTTTCTGCTGGATGAACCGATGTCCGCACTCGATGCCAAATTGCGCGAGGATATGCAGGTCGAATTGCGTCAGTTGCAGCAGCGGCTTGGCATTACAACCATCGTCGTGACCCATGACCAGCACGAGGCGATGACGATGGCGGACAGTATCGTCGTCATGTCGCAGGGTCGGGTCGAACAGATGGGCACGCCACAGGCGATTTATCACCACCCCGAAAATGCCTTTGTCGCGGATTTCATCGGCAAGGCGAATTTCTTTGATGGTGTGACCGAAGGTGGCAATGTCCGCATCGGGCAGCATCTGCTGCAGGTCACGCCGCCCGCGAATTTCATCGACGGATCGCCTGTGCGAATGGCGGTGCGGCCTGAAAAGGCAATGCTGGCGGGGGCAGATGATGGCAACCGCCTGCCTGCGAAAGTGACCTTTGTGCGCGATGTCGGGCCGGTGCAGGATATCCATCTGGACACACCCATCGGGCGGATGATCGTATCCGACAGCGAAAGTGGGCAGCCTTTGCGCGTCGGTGATGCTTTGCAGGTGACGCTGCCTGCAGATGCGATCCATGTCTTTCCCCGCCTGTCCGATCAGGCCGCCGCATGACAGCCGTCGATAGCCCCAAGGCGAACCTGTCCGCCGAGACCCCGCCGACCCGCAGACCCTGGGGGACATGGGCGCTGGCGCTGGTCATCGGCTTTCTATGCGTCACCCCGTTCATTCTGGTGATCGTCATCTCCTTTGGACAAAAGATCGACGGCGCGGGCTGGGCATGGGATTTCACCTTTGCCAATTACCAACGCTTTTTCATCGGTGCCCTATGGCCGGAAGAGGTGACGCTGCTGCACCTGCAACGCCTGTATTATGCGCTTTACTACGCCGTCATCGCCTCGGTCCTCGCCGTGCTGACTGCCTTTCCTTTCACCTATCTGCTGACCCGGCAGTCGCGGCGCGCGCAAAGCATCTGGCTGGTCTTCATCCTCGCCAGCCTGTCGCTGTCCGAGGTATTCATCGTCATGGGCTGGGATGTGCTTTTGTCGAACCGCTCCGGCCTTCCGATGCTGTTCGAGGTGTCGGGGGCAACCGATTGGCTGAAAGAAACCGGCTGGTTCGAGGTGCTGCGCGAATGGGGTCTGGCGAATCCGCGCAATGTGAAATTCAAGACCTCGGAATTCGCGACGGTGCTGACCATGTCCTATCTTGTTTGGCCCTATGCGGTGATCCTGCTGTATCCGGCGCTGTCCCGTCTTGATCCTAGCCTGACCGAGGCTGCACGCACCATGGGTGCAGGCCCCGCGCGGGTTATGTCCTCGGTGATCCTGCCCACGGTCAAACTGCCCTTGATCGGCGCTGTGCTGTTACTGTTCGTCTTCCTGCTGGGCAGCTATGTCACTGTCGTTGTCTTCGCCGAACCGGCCAAACAGACCACCGCCGTGGCGGTCTATGAAAGCGTGCGAGGGTCGACGCTGGACGCACCCTTTGGCGCGGCACAGGCGGTGATCCTGCTGGTGACGGCGGCGGCATTCCTCGCATTGGCGCAATATCTGACCAAAAGATCGGAGATCCGGTAATGGGGCGCACTTTCGGCCATATCTTCATGGCGCTGTCGGGTCTGGTGTTGGCCTTGCCGATCATCGTGGTGGCGGGGGCATCGCTGAACGGCGGGCGCACGATGCTGTTCCCGCCCGAAGACCCGAATTTCGCGCGCTTTGTCGAATTTTTCGTGACCGAAACGATCTGGGTGCAGGCCCTGCAGAATTCGATCATCGTGGCCTTTGGCGCGTCAACTCTGGCGGTGCTGCTGGCCTGGCCTTTGGCCTATATCCTTTGGGCGCGGGGCAGCAAAGCATCCAAGGTTCTGGCGGGCCTTGGGTCATTGCCCTTTGCCTTGCCGCCCATCGTGTTCGGCGTCGGGTTGGGGTTCCTCTGGGCCTTCACCGGCAATCTGGGCGCGCTCTGGGTCGGGATCGTCAGCCATGCGGCGCTGTTTCTGGCGCTGCCTTTGGTCACCATCTCCATCGGCCTGCAATCCATCGACCGCGCGCATCTGGACGCCGCCGCGACCATGGGCGCGACAGAGGCGGTGACCTTCCGCACCGTGATCCTGCCGCAGACGCTGCCCTATTCGATCTCGGGGTTTTTCTTTGCGCTGGTGCTCAGCTTCAACGAATTCATCGTGATGTTTTTCGTCTCTGCCTCGGCCTATGCGACGGTGACGCTGCAGATCTTTAATTCCCTGCGCAACGGCTACACGCCAACAATGGCCGTCGCCGCTGTTGCTTTCATCGTCGTCTCGCTCGCTGTCTTTTCCGCCGTCGCCCGCTGGGGCGACCTGCCGCGTCTGATGGGCGCAGATCAATCCCGCAATTAAGGAGGTTTCCATGCCACGCCAACCTATGCTTGTCGGTCAGCCTGTGCTGATCGTCATCGATATCCAGAAATCCGCTTTCATGGATCACAAGGCCGGTATCCCTGTCATGCCGGACTATCGTGCCAATATGGAACGCGCGCGGGGCGTTGTGGATGCGGCGCATGACGCGGGCATTCCGGTCGTGTTCATTCAGGAAATCCACCGCCGTGATATGGTGGATTACGGGCGCGAACTCGACGGGACAGAAGATGTGCATTGCATGGAAGGCGAACCCGGCACGCCGGTCGCCTTCGAGGAAATGGGGCGCCAGCCCGGTGATTATTTCCTTCATAAACGCCGCTATTCCGCGTTCTACGGGACCGAACTGGAAATCCTGCTGAAAGGGCTGAAGGCGCAGACCCTGATCCTGATCGGCGGGCTGACCGATGTCTGCGTGCATTACACTTTTGCGGACGGTCATCAGGGCGATTATTATTGCCGGGTCGTGGGCGATTGCGTCGGCGGGTCATCGACCGACGCGCATCAGGCGTCTTTGAAAGCGATGGAATATCTGCAGACCGGGGCTGTGGTCAGCGCAGGTCAGATCGTCGCAGAACTGGGCAAACGGCAACAGGCTGCCGCGTGATCACCACCGCTGATCTGCAAGGCCATTGGCGGCGCGACTGGATCACAGCACCGGGGTTTGAGGATGCCACGACCCATGTGCATTGGATGCAGGCGGGCGATCTGTTCGCCGACCTGCGGGTGCCGGCCGATCTGCCTGCGCTGACCGGCACTTGCCTTGCCGATCTGGATGAGGCTGCGCTGCAATCGCTGCTGCGGATCGAGGGTTTTGCGGGTCAGATCACCGTCACCGACAGCCAATGCACCTGGCATCGCGAAATCAACTGGCAAGGTGCCTTGGCCCGTCCCGATGTCGGGGCCATGTCATTTGACGGCCCTGTGCTGATCGAGGACGGTGTCCATGCCGAGTACCGCGAGGCTTGGCTGGCGCAAGCGACCGCGCCGTTGCGGGCGCACCGGATCGCATGGGGTGACATGACCGGTGTGCTGATCGCCAGCGAGGATCGTTTTCTGTTCGGCATCGGTCCCGCGCCGCAGGACCGCCCGGTGCCAGAGATTTTCATCAGCCATTATGCCTTGGGCCATTGGGACGGCGCGACGGGTATCGCTGATCTGTCCAGCAACCCCTTTGCTTGCGGCCAGCCCGTCATCACCCGCGATACCGGATTCATCTGGCACGCGCCGCTCTTCACCGGCGGGTCGGACCCGCGTCCCTTGAAAGTGCAATGACATGAAACTTCCCGTCGCTGAAAACTGGTTCACTGCGCGCGAGGTCGGCCCCGATGTGACCCTGATCCTCGAACCGCATGTCCATGTGTTGGAACAGGCGAATATGTTTCTGGTGCAAGGCCGCGACCGCGACATGATCCTTGATACCGGTATGGGGATCGTGCCGTTGCGCCCGTATCTCGACACTTTGCGCCGCGATCCGGGGAAAGAGATTATCTGCGTTTCCTCCCACACCCATATCGACCATATCGGCGGGGTGCAGGAATTTGATGTCCGTCTGGTACATCCGGCCGAGGCCGAGGAAATGGCCGCGCCATCCGGTTTGAACTCGCTCTATCGCGACGACATGCCCGCGCGGCTGATCCAGACTTTTCTGGACGCTGGCTATCCACCGCTGGACGAGGTGTTGATCGATGCATTGCCGCATGCGGGGTATGACCCACGGTCCTACGTGCTGCGCGGCGCACCGGCGACGGGGCTGCTGCAAGAGGGCGACAGCGTCGATCTGGGCGATCATGTCTACGAGATCCTGCACCTCCCGGGGCATTCACCGGGTGGCATCGGCCTGCTCGAACGCGCCACCGGCGTGCTGTTCGGCGGCGATGCAATCTACGACGGCCCGCTGATCTATGACGGGCCGGGCATGTCGGTGCCGGATTATCTGGGCACTTTCGCCAAACTGCGCGCGCTTGAGCTGACGCTGATCCACGGCGGCCACGACCCAAGCTTTGGGCCAGAGCGGCTGGGTGAGATCATGGATCATTACGAGGCGATCTGGCGGGGGTGAGGGGGAACGCTATTGCCAGAGGAGCAGGTTTAACGTCCGAGCAATGACACAACGAATGACGTTTTTCCGGGGGCATAATCTTTGCGCGCGCCGTCCAATAAACTCATTTTCAATAGCACATATTGTTCGCGGGCTTTCGGATCACGACGCAGTGCGTTTCTGAAAGCGATTTGTTCATTCATGAGTTGATCACCGGGAGCGTAGAGGTGTAAATTATGTGTCCGCACATTCTTGCCGTCTTCGAGAATGAAAAGGCGACCACTACGTTCTCCTCGATCAGTGTAGCCCAGAGAAACAAGAGCATTTGCGACAAGCTCCTCATCCTCGGGCTTGGCGACGAGCGCAATGTCCAGGATAGGCTTCGCTGCCAATCCCATGACAGAGGTGCTTCCGATGTGATGAATATCGACAGTCGCCTGTGACGCTATGGCTTGTCTAATGCGCGTGGCTTCCTGCCGGTAAAGATCGGGCCATTCCTTCTGATACGGCAGAAGCCTCAGCGTGCCATCGCGCAAACCAAGTGGTTTTCCGATATGATCTGCGTCAATCATAGTATGTTTTCCGTTGGCAGTACTCAACCTCGCGTAGCACAATCCGTGTTGATGAGGTAGCCCGTAAAAAAACCAACTCTTTGTCTTCCTTACCCCATCTTGACACCCGTCGCCCCATCTTTACCCTCACCATCACGACAGGGGCGTCCGCGATTACGGGCTGAGAAGCACCCTTTGAACCTGAACCAGATCATGCTGGCGTAGGGAGTCTGTGAACCGCTTTGCCATGCCCATAAAGCAGGTGCGCGTTTACCGGTTCCCCGACGCTGCGGGGGAATAAAATGAATGATACCGGCGACTATCTTGACCAGATGCGGCGCACTGCGCCGCTGGTCCATAACATCACCAATTACGTTGCGATGAATATCATGGCCAACGTCCTGCTGGCCACCGGGGCTGCGCCTGCAATGGTCCATGCCCGCGAGGAAGTGGGCGAGTTCGCCGGGCTGGCACAGGCGCTGAGCATCAATATCGGCACGTTCGACCCTTTCTGGGCCGAAGCGATGGAGATTGCCGCCGGCGTGATGATCAAAGCAGACAAGCCATGGATCCTGGATCCGGTGGGTGTTGGTGCCACCAGCTATCGTCGGCAGGTCTGCGGCCGCCTGTTGGCGATGCGCCCGACCATCATCCGGGGCAATGCGTCAGAGGTGCTGGCGCTGGCCGGGCTGCAAGCTGGCGGGCGCGGCCCCGAGGCAACCGACAGCGTGGCCGCGGCGGAGGCGGCAGCGCGCGACTTGGCGCAAGGGACGGGTGCGGTGGTCGCGGTATCTGGTCCGGTGGATTACATTACCGATGGCAGGACCAGCAGGCGGGTGGCCAATGGTGATCCGATGATGACACGTGTCACGGCATTGGGCTGTTCTCTTAACGGGGTGATTGCGGCCTTCTCGGTAGGCCAGCCGGTGCTTCAGGCGACGGTCGCGGCGATGGCCTATTACGGGCTGGCGGGTGAACAGGCCGCAGCAACGGCGCGCGGGCCCGGTGCCTTTGCTGCGGCCTTTCTGGACCGGTTGTATCACATCACCCCGGCCGATCTGACGCAATCTGCCAAGGTCACGCCCGCATGATGGGTCCGGTCTATGTGATCACCGATGCGCAGGCCGCCTTGCCGGTGACCGCGCAGATTCTTGCGGCAGCGAAAGGCGGCGCAGCGTTGATCCAGATCCGTGACAAAAGCGCCAGTGATGTCGAACTGGCCGCACTGATCGCGGCGGTTCTGCCAGAGGTGACAGCATCGGGGGCGCGGCTGATTGTCAACGACCGTGTTGATCTTGCGATCAGCAGTGGCGCGCATGGGCTGCATATCGGTCAGGGCGATGGTGATCCCGCCGCGATCCGCGCAAGGATCGGCGCGGCGATGTTGCTGGGCCTGTCGGTCGAGGCAGAGCATCACCTGACCCGCATCCCCGCCGGTGTCGATTACCTTGGCGTCGGGCCGGTGCGGGCCACCCCCAGCAAAGCCGATCATGCGCCGCCCATCGGCTTTGACGGGCTGGCGCGGATTATCGCAGCAACGCAACTGCCCTGCTATGCTATCGGAGGGATCAAGCCAGAAGATGCGGCTGCCGTCAAAGCTGCGGGGGCCGCCGGCCTGGCTGTGGTCAGTGCGGTAGCCCGCGCGGCCGATCCTGTCGGCGCAACCCGCGCCCTTGCTGCTGCATGGAGCAAGGCATGATCGCCAATATCCTGTCCATCGCTGGATCTGACCCGTCCGGCGGCGCCGGTATTCAGGCGGATATCAAGGCGATTTCGGCCAATGGCGGCTATGCCATGGCCGCAATCACTGCGCTGACGGCGCAGAACACCCAGGGCGTGCGTGCGGTGCAGATGATTGCGCCAGATATAGTCGCGGCGCAGATAGCTGCGATCAGGGCGGATATCCACATTGATGCCGTCAAGATCGGCATGCTGGGCGATGCCGCGATCATTTCAGCTGTGGCGCAGGCTTTGCAAGGGCTGGATGCGCCGGTCGTGCTGGACCCGGTCATGGTCGCCAAAAGCGGCGACAGGTTGTTGCAAGCCGCCGCCGTTGCCGCCTTGCGCGACATGCTGGGTATAGCCACGATACTTACGCCCAACCTGCCCGAGGCGGCCGATCTGCTGGACCTGCCAGAGGCCGCTACACGCGACCAGATGCAGCACCAGGCACTGGCCTTGCTGGCGCTGGGGCCAAAGGCGGTGTTGCTGAAAGGGGGGCATCTGGCGGGGGATGATTGCCCCGATCTGCTGGCCGACAGCACTGGGTTGATATGGTTGCCCGGCCTACGACATGGCACCCGCAATACCCATGGCACCGGCTGCACCTTGTCATCGGCTTTGGCCACTTTGCTTGGGCAGGGTCTGCCGCTGGCAGAAGCGGCAGCGCAGGCAAAAGCATATGTCGCTGACGCGATTGTCATGGCTGATCGTCTGTCCGTCGGGCAGGGCCATGGCCCTGCCCATCATTTTCATGCGTTTTTCAAAGGATCATCGAATGACCCGTCCGATCTCTGACCTGACTGTCCTGATCACTGGCGCTGGCCGTGGCCTTGGTGCCGCCATCGCCCGCAGCTTTGCCCGCGAAGGCGCGCAGGTTGCGATCAACTATCGCCAAAGCCGTGATGCAGCCGAGGCATCGGCCGCAGAGCTGGGACCGAGAGCCGCCGCGTTTCAGGCGGATGTGACCGACCCGGCACAAGTCACTGCGATGGTGGCCGCGATCACCGATCATTTCGGTGCGCCTGATGTGCTGGTGCATAATGCGCTGGCTGATTTCAGTTTCAACGGTGATGCCCGCAGCAGGCTGGACCAGATGCAATGGGCCGATCTGGCGCGGCAGGCGGAAACGGCGGTGGGCGGGGCTTTGCATTGCATTCAGGCGCTGCAACCGCATTTCGCGGCGCAAGGTTTTGGCCGGGTGATCAACATCGGCACCAATCTCATGCAGAATCCTGTTGTGCCGTATCACGATTACACCGCCGCCAAAGGTGCCTTGCTGGCTCTGACCCGGACTGCGGCCAAAGAGCTTGGGCCGTTGGGTGTGACGGTCAACATGGTGTCCGGTGGGTTGCTGCGCATGACTGATGCGAGCGCGGCGACGCCAGAGGCGGTCTTTGACATCATCGCCAGTCAGACCCCACTGGGGCAGGTCACGACGCCCGATGAATTGGCCGATGCGGTGTTGTTCTTTGCCAGCCCATGGGCAAGGGCGGTGACCGGCCAGAACCTGATCGTTGATGGCGGGCTGGTGTTCGGTTAGCGGTGATTGTGTCCGTCTGACTACGTTTTTATGAAGTTTTTCCCTTATTCGCAAAGGTGTGTTGGCATGGGTGAGACTTCGTGTATATCGCGACGGGTAAACATGGACCCGGGGTGCGCCTCGGGTGGCTCTTCCGGCCGCCTATCCGCCGGACAACCTGTAAGAACAAAACGTTGTCGGTGCATGTCGCCGGACAGGAAAGATTTACATGATATCTATCGATCAATACCGCACCCAATGGACGGGTAATATTCGCGGTGACCTTTTGGCTGGCCTCGTCGTCGCATTGGCCCTGATCCCCGAGGCGATTGCCTTTTCCATCATCGCAGGCGTTGACCCCAAGGTCGGGCTTTACGCCAGCTTTTCCATTGCAGTGCTCACGGCGATCACGGGTGGACGACCTGGCATGATCTCTGCCGCAACGGCCGCGACTGCCGTGCTGATGGTGACATTGGTGCGCG
The DNA here is from genome assembly GCA_017390475.1 of Loktanella sp. Lineage (GTDB taxonomy): Bacteria > Pseudomonadota > Alphaproteobacteria > Rhodobacterales > Rhodobacteraceae > Yoonia. The sequence continues at coordinate 276,442 of JAFPBO010000018.1, read as the reverse complement.
ATTACGGGCTGGAATATCTGCTGGCCGCCACCGTGCTGGCTGGTCTGATCCAGATCGGCGCGGGCATCCTGCGGCTGGGGTTCGTGATGCGCTATGTGTCGAAATCGGTGATGACCGGTTTCGTCAACGCGCTTGCTATCCTGATTTTCATCGCGCAATTGCCGGAACTGGACCCCAGATCGGTGACATGGCTGACCTATGTTCTGGTCGCAGCGGGCCTTGCGATCATCTATCTGTTCCCGTTGCTGACCAAGGCGGTCCCGTCGCCTTTGGTCACGATCATTGTACTGACTGCGCTGGTGATGTTCTTTGGCTGGGACGTGCGCACGGTAGGTGACATGGGCGCGTTGCCCGACACGCTACCGGTGTTTTTGATCCCACAGATCCCGCTGAACCTAGAGACGCTGATGATTATCCTGCCCTATTCCATCGCGGTCGCAATCGTCGGCCTGCTGGAAAGCCTGATGACCCAGAACATCGTCGATGACCTGACCGACACCAAATCTGACCGCAATCAGGAATGTGTGGGTCAAGGTATCGCCAATACTGCCACCGGCTTTATCGGCGGCATGGCGGGCTGTGCGATGATCGGGCAGTCGATCATCAACGTCAAATCTGGCGGGCGCGGGCGCTTGTCCTGTTTCGCCGCCGGTGTGATCCTGTTGATCATGGTGGTGGGTCTGGGCGATCTGGTCAGCCAGATCCCGATGCCCGCGCTTGTGGCGATCATGATCATGGTCAGTGTCGGGACATTTTCGTGGTCCTCGATCAAGGCACTGCGGACGCACCCGCAATCATCGTCGGTCGTGATGGTCGCGACAGTGGTGACGGTGGTCTACACCCACAACCTTGCCATCGGGGTCTTGGTCGGTGTGCTGCTGTCTGGGATTTTCTTTGCCGCCAAGATTGCCCAATTGTTCAAGATCACGACAACAATTTCGCCCGATGGGCGCGAGCGGACCTATATCGTCGAAGGCCAGATGTTCTATGGTTCGGTCGAGGATTTCATGAACGCTTTTGACTTCAAGGAAGCACTGGACAAGGTGATCATTGATGTCAGCGGGGCGCATATCTGGGATATCTCTTCTGTGCAGGCGCTGGATATGGCGGTGCTGAAATTCCGCCGCGATGGGGCCGAGGTCGAGATCGTCGGCATGAACGCGGCAACCGAAACCATCGTCGACAAGCTTGCAATTCATGACAAGCCGGGCGCGATGGACAAGTTGATGAGCCATTGAGGAGATGAGCATGACCACGCAAAAAATCGTCGCTTTCATCGACGGGTCGATCTATTCGGAAAGCGTCTGCCACAATGCAGCATGGATCGCCGGACGCACAGGTGCGCCGGTCGAATTGATTCACGTGCTGGGCCAGCGCGACACATCGGGCAAGCGCGACCATTCTGGTGCCATCGCGCTGGGCGCGCGCACAGCACTGTTGCAAGAGCTGACAGAGCTTGACGCGCAACGCTCCAAACTAATGAGCCACCGTGGCCGCGCCATTCTGGACGATGCCCGTGCTACTCTGGAAAAGGATGGCGTGACCGAGATCAACACCCGCCTGCGCCACGGCGACGTGGTCGAGGCCGTGTCAGAGGTTGAGGGCGATGCGCGCGTCATCATCGTGGGTAAACGCGGCGAGGATGCCGATTTTGCCAAAGGGCATCTGGGGTCCAATCTGGAACGGATCGTGCGCACCAGCCAGAAACCTGTCTATGTCGCCGCGCGCGCCTTCAAGCCCGTTGCCAAGGTGCTGGTCGCTTTCGATGGTGGTGCCTCTGCGATGAAAGCGGTGGACCACATCGCCCGCAGTCCCGTGTTTCAGGGGCTGGCCATCCATGTGGTTACCGTCGGCAGTGAAACGCCAGACATGCGCAAAGATCTGGAAAACGCCAAAGCCATGCTGAAAGCCGCCGGGCTCGAAGCTCAGACATCCGTCCTCCCCGGTCAACCGGAAAAGGCGTTGGCCGATCTGATCGAACAGGACAGTTTCGACATGCTGGTGATGGGCGCCTATGGCCATAGCCGCATCCGCAGCCTGATCATTGGGTCTACCACCACCGCAATGATCCGGTCATGCAAAGTGCCGGTCGTTCTGATGCGATGACCCGCGGTGCAGGGGCGGTTGCCGCCCCTGCACGTCTCAGATGATCGCGTGCCGCATCTTTGACGATACCCATTCGCTGACCACCACAGTGCCGAGGATCAGCAGTAGGATCACGCTGATCTGTCCCCATGCCAGCGTATTGAGTGAGGCATTCAGTTTCAGCCCGATACCACCGGCACCGACCAACCCGAGGATCGCGCTTTCACGGATATTGATATCCCAGCGGAACACGGTGATCCCCCAGAACGCCGGCATGATCTGCGGTACAATCGCATAGCTCAGCACCTGCACGCCGCTGGCGCCTGTCGCGGTGATCGCTTCGATCTGTTTGGCGTCGGTTTCTTCGATCGCTTCATAGAGCAGCTTGCCGATGAACCCGATCGACCGCAGCGCGATGGCGATGATCCCGGCCAGCAGCCCCGGCCCGATGATCGCCACCAGCAACAGCGCCCAGATCAGCGAATTGATCGACCGAGACGCCACGATGATGAAGAGTGCGATGGGCCGCAGGATCAGCAGTGATGGCGATGTGTTGCGCGCGGCGACAAAGGCTATTGGTACTGCCATGATGACGCCACCCAGTGTGCCCAACGTGGCGATGTTGATTGTATCCCACAACGGTCCCATCAGTTCAGGCAGATAGGACCAACGCGGTGGCATCATCCGGCTGCCGATATCAGCGGCTTGGGTCGGGGCATCCCAGACGAAGACCCACATCGTGCGTGCGGTCATGACCTGCCAGCAATAGACGAACAGCGCCACCAACGCCAACCAGCCGCCCCACAGCAGCAGCCGCGCGCGCGGGGTGCGGTAGGTCCAGATTTGGGAATGATGGGACAATTCGGTCATTGCAGAAACTTTCGCAGATAGCTGGAGCTGTATTCCGCCACCATCACGATAGCGATGATGATCAGCAGGATCGCCCCCGCGCTGTCATATTCATAGCGGCTGATCGCTGTGTTCAGCGTCGCCCCGATGCCGCCCGCGCCAACAATACCGATCACGGCGGACTCGCGGAAATTGATGTCCAGCCGGTAGAGCGACAGCCCGATCAGTCGGGGCATCACCTGCGGCTGCACCGCGTAATTGACCACCTGCCACCAGGATGCGCCTGTGGCGCGGATCGCCTCTGCCTGTGCTTCTTCGATCTCTTCGATGTCATCGGCCAGCAATTTGGCGATGAAACCGATAGTGGCGAATGACAAGGTCAGAAAGCCTGCAAATGGACCGAAGCCGAACATCGCCACCAGAAAGATCGCGATGATGATTTCCTGCAAGGCGCGGCTGACGGCGATGATCGACCGGCAGATCGCATAGATCCAGTGCGGTGCGATATTGCGCGCTGCCCCGATCCCGATCGGCACCGATATTGCCACACCGACGACGGTGGAGGTCAGCGTCATCGTCAGGCTTTCAACCAGGCCGGTGCTGATATCGCGCCAGCGGCTGGTGAAATCCGGTTGCAGAAAGCCCATGATGAACCGCTGCCCGCGTTCCAGACCTTCATAGACGCGGGCCCAGTTCACATCGACGGTGCTGATCGCCAGCACCAGATAGACAACAATGCCGATCTGTATGGCAATCCGCCAGCGCCGGTCCTTGATGATCTGCGGCGGGCGCTTCCAGCTGGTGGGATAAGCGCTGCTCATACGACCAACGCCGCCAGTCGGTCGCGCGCGTCGGCTTCGGCGGCGGTCTGTTCCTCGTCACCCTTGCGCATCGCGTTCCAGTCTTCTTCGCCATAGATCGTGGTCAGCGCATCCTGCGTCAGTTCATCAGGCGGGCCGTCAAAGACAACGCGCCCGGCCCGCAGGCCGACGATGCGCTGCATGAATTGCTGGGCCAGTGGCACGTCATGGATGTTGACGATGGCGGGCAGGCCGCGTTCGGCACAAATCTCGATCAGCAGGCGCATGATCTGGCGTGATGTCTTGGGGTCAAGGCTGGCGGTCGGTTCATCGACCAGCAGCAATTCGGGGTCCTGCGCCAATGCGCGGGCGATGCCGACCCGCTGCCGCTGACCACCGGACAAGGCATCAGCGCGTTTGTCGGCATGTTCCATCAGCCCGACACGGTCCAGCAGAGCATAAGCACGGGCGATATCATCGGCGGGAAAGCGGCGCAGATAGCTGCGCCAGAACGGAACATAGCCCAAACGGCCTGACAACACGTTTTCCATCACGGTCAGTCGTTCGACCAAAGCATATTCCTGAAAAATCATCCCGATCCGCCGGCGTTGCTGGCGCAGGTCGCGCTTGCCAAGACCTACAAGGTCCACATCATTCAGCAGCACCTTGCCGCCGGTCGGTTCAACCAGCCGGTTGATGCAGCGGATCAACGTTGATTTTCCTGCGCCGGACGGGCCGATCAGCCCCATGATCTGGCCCTTGGGCACATTCAACGACACATCTGACAATGCGGTGTCGCCGGATTTATAGGTCTTGGACAGGGCGTCGAGGATCAGCATGGCGGGTTCCTGAGAAAAGAAAAGACGCGGGCGACCTTTGCCGCCCGCGTCGATGATCACTGACCGTTACTGGCAGTTATATTCAACGCCCATCGCGGCATCGATCTGACGGATCACCGACCAGTTTTCCTGGAAAGTGATCGGAATGAACTGCGATTCACCGGAATTGCTGAATTCTTCTTCCATCGCGGTGCCGGTCCAGTCGAAGGAAAAGAACGCCTCGGCGACTTTCTCCTGCAGATCGGGGTGCAGGTTGTAGACGGTGCCATAGCCAGTCGTTGGGAAAGTGTCGGAGGTATAGATGATTTCCAGCTGATCAGCCTGGACCACGTCGCGGGCTTCCATGCGGATACGGACCGAATTGGCGATAGCGGCCGCGTCGTAATCGCGGTTGGCCACACCCAGGATCGAATTGTCATGCGCGCCGGAAAATGCGGGGGTGAAATCACGTTCGGCTTCCAGACCGAATTCGGATGCCAGCAGGGCCGAAGGGGCCTTGAAGCCGGAGTTGGAGGTTTCCGCTGTGAAAGCCATCGTGCGCCCAGCGATATCAGCAATCTCGGAAATGCCGGAACCGGGGTAGGTGATGAATTCCATTTCATAGCCGAAAGAACCGTCTTCACCAGCCATCATCGCAAAGGGGCGGAAGCCGGCACAGGCAACAGCCAGCGGGTTCGATCCAGTGTTGAAACCGGCGACATGCAGACGGCCTGCGCGCATCGCTTCGATCTGTGCGGCATTGGATTGCACAGGGAAAAACTGCACGGGTTTTCCGGTCACCTCTTCCATGTGATCAAGGAAGGGCTGCCAGACTTCGGCATAGACGGCGGGATCTTCAACAGGGGTATAGGCAAAAACCAGCGTGGCAGGGTCCAACCACTGGGATTCATCTGTCGGGATATCGGCGATCAGGTCGCCATCATTATCGACGAACCGGTCAGCCAGAGCGAATTCGGCAAAGCTTGGCGTGGCCAGTACGACGGCCATCGCGGTAAGAGAGGCGATCATTTTCATGGAATAATTCCTTTGCAGCAGCAGGTTGATGCCTTTTCCCTGACTGCAGAATGGAACAGTGACGTAAAATATTCATGATGGTTTTGTAAAAGTCGGCCGTGCGGGTCAATCAGCGGCGAGCGCATATCCAATCCCGCGCACGGACCGCAGGGGATCAATTCCTAGTTGTGTCCTGACGTTGCGCCGTGTGCGGCTGATCAGCCGGTCGATCGACCATGTGGTGGCGCCTGTCGCGCTCAACGCAAGCCGTGCCAGTGTTGGCCGGTCGAAAACCACATCCGCCAAATCAAAGAACGGCCCGAGCATGCACAGATCGGCCTTGCTGATCTTTGCCAGAGCGTCGCCATAACCAAGGGTGAACCGCACTTCATCCAGAATGAAGACGCCATTCTGTCGACTGCTGTTCAGGGCGACAGGCCGGTCACGGCGCAGAAAGCTGCGGATTGTCAGAAAGGCATCCGTCTCGCTTGTTTGCCGGGTCAGCGGGGCGGGGGTGATCTGGGGTTCGGTTCCGCAGTGGTAAGCCAGCAGAGGTAGGCTGGCCGTGCTCCGGTGTCGGACAACACTCGCCGCGAAATCTGGGTTATCTGCGGTCAACGCCAGGTCGTGAACAAGCAAATCGGGTTTGCGCCGGGCAATGATCGCCAGACATGCGGCCAGTTCGGTCGTATGCATGATGTCTATGGCGGCCAGGTCGCAGGCCCGAGAGATGGCGGCAGGCGGGTGATCCAGCGCGCACCAGAACAATAAGGCGCGTGCCTGATCGCTGGCGTCTACTGGCAGGATGTGGGTCTTATCCCAAAGCATACCCGGCACCACGTACGGTGCGGATCAGGTCATCGCCTCCGTGACTGCCCAGAACCTTGCGCAACCTACCAACATGCACGTCGACGGTGCGGGTATCGACATAGATGTCGCGGCCCCAGACCCGGTCCAGCAATTGATCCCTGCTCCAGACCCGGCCCGGCTTTTCCATGAACGTGGTCAGCAAGCGAAACTCTGTCGGGCCAAGCCGCAGCTCATTTTCACCGCGAAACACTTTATGCGTCTCGGAATCCAGCACGATATCATCATAGACCAGTCGTTCGCCCATCGTCGCAGGCCGCGACCGACGCAGATGCGCCTTCACACGCGCCAGCAATTCGATGATCGAATAGGGCTTGGAGATGTAATCGTCTGCCCCTGTTTCCAGACCGCGGACCTTGTCCACCTCTTCCGACCGGGCAGACAGCATAATCACTGGTGTCATCCGAAACGCCGGGCGGCTTTTGATCTGGCGGCAGATCTCGATCCCAGACGTGCCGGGCAGCATCCAGTCCAGCAGGATCAGATCGGGGTGTTCCTCTTCGATCAGCAACAGAGCTTCGTTGCCATCAGCGGCTTTGATGACGCGAAACCCTTCGCTTTCCAGGTTGTAAGCCAACACTTCACGTTGTGCTGGCTCATCTTCGACCACAAGGACAGAAGGTTGCAGTTCGACCATCAGAGGGTACTTCCTTGCAGTTCCAATGCAGTGTCGTCCTGCTTGGGCCGTTCATCCTCAGGCAGCTTCCCTGTCACGGCATAGATCGTCTGTTCGGCGATACCCGTGGCATGATCGCCGATCCGTTCGATGTTCTTGGCGATGAAATGCAGATGCATGCCCACAGCGATGTTGCCATGGTCTTCCATCATATGGGTCAGCAGCGACCGGAACAGGGTGTTATAGATCTGATCCGCTTCGACATCGCGGTCGATGATGGTCTGCGCTTTGTCGACATCGCGTTGGATAAAGGCGTCCAGCGCATCATTGATCATGCTTTCGACAAAGGCCGACATCCGCCCCAGATCAGACAATGTACCGCTGATGGCGCTGACATGCGACATCGCCTTTGTGCGTTTGGCGATGTTCTTAGCGTAATCACCGCAGCGTTCCAGATGCGAGCTGATTTCCATCACCGCCAGCACCAGACGCAGATCCTTGGCTGTTGGCGCGCGCAGCGCCAGCAGACGTGCGGCGTCAGATTTGACCATAAGGTCAAGTTCATCAATGATCCCGTCACCCTTGCGCACCTGTTCGGCAAGCTCGGCATCGCGGGTTTTCAGCGCTTTGGCTGCATCGCTTAGCGCCTGTTCCACCAGACCACCCATCTTCATCACGCTGGCCTGAATGCTTTCAAGGTCGCGGTCGAACGAGGCGACGATATGTTGATCGTTCATAGCTTTGATCCTTATCCGATCCGGCCGGTGATATAGCTTTCGGTGCGCGGATCTTGTGGGTTGGTGAAGATCTGGTCGGTGTCGTTGAATTCCACTAGATTGCCCAAGTGGAAAAAGGCGGTTTTCTGGCTGACACGTGCGGCCTGCTGCATCGAGTGGGTCACAATCACCACCGAAAACTGCTGGCGCAACTCGTCGATCAATTCCTCGATCTGGGCGGTGGCGATAGGGTCGAGTGCTGAACAAGGTTCATCCATCAGCAACACTTCCGGCGCGGTCGCCACGGCACGTGCGATGCACAGACGCTGCTGCTGACCACCCGACAAGCCGGTGCCGGGCGCATCAAGGCGGTCTTTCACCTCGTTCCAGATCGCGGCGCGGCGCAGAGAGGCTTCGACGATCACATCCATATCGGCCTTGGTCTGGGCCAGACCGTGGATTTTCGGGCCGTAGGCGACGTTGTCATAGATCGATTTCGGGAACGGGTTGGGTTTCTGAAACACCATGCCGACCTTGGCGCGCAGTTGCACCGGATCGACGCGGGGATCGTAAATATCTTGCCCGTCCATCGTAATGCTGCCTTGCACGCGGCAGATGTCGATCGTGTCGTTCATCCGGTTCAGGCAGCGCAGAAAGGTGGATTTGCCGCAGCCCGACGGGCCGATAAAGGCGGTGACTGTCTTGTCTCCGATTTGGACATCCACGTCTTTGATGGCATGGGTGTCGCCATAAAACACCTGCACGCCTTTGGCAGAGATTTTTGTGTCGTTCATTTCGGCAGTTCTTTCAATTCGTCTGAGGTCATCCATCATGTCAGTCCTTTACCAACGGCGTTCAAATTTGCTGCGCAGGTAGATGGCGATCCCGTTCATGAAGATCAGGAAGGTCAGCAAAACCAGAATGGCAGCAGAGGTCCGGCTGACAAAGCCGCGTTCGGGGCTGTCGGCCCAGATAAAGATCTGGGTGGGCAGGGCGGTGGCGGCTTCAAATGGTGTTGAAGCGGCAGAAGTGATGAAAGCGTTCATCCCGATCAGCAGCAGTGGGGCGGTTTCCCCTAACGCCTGCGCCAGACCGATGATTGTGCCGGTCAGAATGCCGGGCATCGCCAAGGGCAGCACATGCTGGAACACCACCTGTTGTTTGGAGGCACCCACACCCAAAGCGGCTTCGCGGATGGATGGTGGCACAGCTTTCAGCGCGGCACGGGTCGCGATGATGATCGTCGGCATGGTCATCAAAGCCAGCGTCAGACCACCGACAAAAGGCGCCGATCGCGGCATTCCGAGGTAGTTGAGGAACACCGCCAGCGCCAGCAGACCGAAGACCACCGAAGGCACCGCCGCAAGGTTATTGATGTTCACCTCGATGAGATCCGACACTTTGTTCTTGGGTGCGAATTCTTCGAGGTAAATCGCGGCCCCGATCCCCGTCGGGAAAGCGATAACAAAGCACGTCAGCAAGGCCCAGAATGACCCGACCAGCGCACCGCGCAGACCGGCGAGTTCGGGAAAGCGCGAGTCGGCATTGGTGATCAGCGAAAAGTTCAGTGGTTTGCTGATCGCACCGTCGGCGATCAACTCGTCAAACCAGGCGATCCCTTCGTCGTTGACGCGGCGCAGTGCCTCTGGTGTGTCGCGGCTGATACTGCCCTTGTGCAACTGGTCATAGGCGTCAGAGACTGGCACCTTGATGCTGATGGTCTGCCCGATCAAAGACGGGTCGGCGACGACCCGATCCCGCAGGTAAAACTGCGCCCCGTTCGAGATGATGTTGCGCACGGCGCGCCGTTCAGAGTCTTCATCCGCGCTTGGCAGTTTGGCGATCAGCGCATTGGTCACGACATCCTGAAATCCGCCACGTGGCAGCCCATCAAGAGGGATCTCTGCCGGGTCGACATAGACATCCAGCGTCACATGCGTCTGGACAAAGGCTGTGTGACCCGTGCGGATCAGTGATGCGAACAGCAAAAACATCACGGCAAAGGCGATGAAGATTGCAAGCAGGCCAAAGCCTTGCAGGATCAGGTCTTTGCGCTTGCGGCGGGCAACGGCGGGTGACCGTTCGGTCAGCGAAATCCGGTGCGGGGCGGGTGCGCCCATGTTTGTTGTGTCAGCCATGGATCAATGCCTCAATCATAGATTTCGCGGTATTTGCGGACGATCCGCAAGGCCAGCACGTTGATGCCAAGCGTGATGATGAACAACATCATGCCCAGCGCAAAGGCCGACAGCGTCTTGGGGTTATCAAAAGCGGTGTCGCCGATGAGCAGGGTCACGATCTGAACGGTGACAGCAGTGACCGAGTCGAGTGGGTTGATCGTCATTCTTGCGATCAGGCCAGCGGCCATCACCACGATCATCGTTTCACCGATTGCGCGGCTGACGGCCAGCAAGATACCACCGACGATGCCCGGGATCGCGGCAGGGACCAGCACATTCAGCATGGTTTCCGACCTTGTGGCACCCAGCGCCAGCGCACCGTCACGCAGGCTTTGCGGCACCGCTGACAGCGCGTCATCCGCAAAGGAAGAGATGAATGGGATCAGCATGATCCCCATGACGCTGCCCGCGGCAAGCGCGGTGTTGGACGCAACATCAATCCCCAGCGACGCGCCAGTGCTGCGTAGCCAGGGGGCCACGACCAGAATGGCGAAAAAGCCGTAGACCACCGTCGGCACACCGGCGAGGATTTCAAGAAAAGGTTTGACCACCGACCGGACCCGGCGTGATGCGAATTCGTTCAGGTAGATCGCAGTCATCAACCCGATGGGAATAGCGACGATCAGCGCGACCGAGGCAATGACCAAAGTGCCAAGGAACACTGGGACCGCACCAAATGCGCCTTCGGCGGCGATCTGGTCGGCGCGGATCGGGATCTGGGGTTCCCAGTTCAGACCGAACAGGAATTCGGTGATCGGCACCATCGAGAAGAACTTGCTGGTTTCGTAGACCAGAGCAAAGACGATAGCGATTGTGACAAAGATCGCAAAGATCGCGCAGAACGCCATCAGACGCAGCATGATCCCTTCGGACCCTTGGCGCGCGCGGAATTCAGCGATCACAGTGCGGCGGGCAAAGGCGATCAGCGCGATGACTGCGATGATGACAACGACGACCAGCGCAATATCGGCGGTGCGCTCATACCCGACCAGCCGTTCGGCGGCTTCGATTTTCCAGTCTTCCGGCGTACCAAAGACGCGGCCCCCGGCCAGCGAATTGATTTCTGCCATAATCAGCTGGATCGCACCGGTGCCAAGACCATCAAACGTGCCTTCTGGCAGGCTCGCGGCGACAAGGCGCTGGATCAGTGGATCGGCCAGCGCGATCCATAGAAGAATAAGAATAAAAACCGGCACGAGCACGACGAGCGCCGAAAACATACCGTGGAAACCGACCAGAGAGTGCAGCGGTGCGCCCCCGTCACGAATGGCCTGTGCGGCCCTGATGTTGATCACGTAGCCGATGGCGGCGGCGACAAACAGGATGATGAAAGCGAGCAGGATCATGCAACTGGCCAATCTGTTGAAAGAAACCTGCCCCGCGGTTGTCGCAGGGCAGGTCTGGGTCGATCTTACTTCGCAGGCATGTTTTCGCCGGCGATCACGGAAGCCTGAGTGGCAGCGCGCACATCGTCAACCAAAGGCACCATGCCACGCTCGGACAGGTAACCACCTGGGGCCAGCGCATCTTCGGACATGTATTCCTCGATGAACTCCACCAGGTTCGGGATCACACCGCGGTGCGCGTTCTTGATGTAGAAATACAAGGGACGCGCAACAGGATAGGTCCGGTCAGCAACGGTTTCAAAGCTGGGGGCGACGCCGTTCAGTGCAACACCTTCCAGAGTATCCAGGTTTTCGTACACGTAGGAATAACCAAAGATGCCCAGTGCATTCGTGTCTGACTGCAGACGCTGCACGATCAGGTTGTCGTTTTCACCGGCTTCGATGAATGGACCGTCGGTGCGCATGCGCGAACAGTTTTCTTCAACCCAGTCGCCGTCAAAGCCGCCGTCGGCAACATAGTCCAGCTCTTCACAACCAGCGTGCATGGCCAGTTCTACCCATGCGTCACGTGTACCGGATGTGGGTGGGGGGCCAATGACGATGATTTCAACGTCGGGCAGGCTCGCGTCGATTTCCGACCAGCGGGAATAAGGGTTGGCAACCCATTCGCCTTCGACAGGCACCATTGCTGCCAGCGCCTGATACATCTGGCCCAGAGTAAGGTCCCAGTCATGTGCAGAGGCGTTGCTGACTGCCATCGACAGACCATCATAGCCGATCAGCGCTTCGGAGATGTCGGTGACACCGTTCTGGACGCAGAGTTCATATTCGCCGGTTGTCATGGCGCGCGAGGCACCTGTCAGGTCAGCGTGGGCTTCGCCGATGCCGCCACAGAAAATCTGCATGCCGCCGCCGGTGCCGGTCGATTCAACGATCGGCGATGGTGCGCCGGTGTTGTTGGCGAATTGTTCGGCAACAGCCTGTGTGTAGGGGAACACTGTTGACGAGCCGACAACGCGGACTTCGTCGCGCGCGGTCGCTGCGGTGGCGGAGACAGCGGCAAGCGCCAGCACCGACACGGAAAGTTTGGTAAAAGTCATGGGAACTCCTGATTGTCGTTTCGGGCCGTGTGAACCAGCCTCGACGTAGGGCTAGTTTGATTCTGTGATGCTTATGCAAAAGTTATGTGACGGTTTTGTAACAAGCCCGAAGATAATCTCAGCTGCCTTCCGTCTCGATATTCATCTCTGCGCCGCAATGTTTGCAGTGGATTGCATCAGGGTCATGCAGCAATAGCCCGCAGGCTTTACATTTCTCGCGCACCTTCGGTGGCTGGAAAACGGATTGCAGCAGATGCAGGAACAGTCCGACCCCGACGATCAGGATGATGATCGACAGCCACCGCCCCGACGTGCCGACAAGAACAATATCGCCAAACCCCGTCGTCGTCAGCGCGGCCATTGTGAAATAGAGCGCATCGACCCAGGTGTTGATGTCGGGATTGATCAGCCGTTGCGACGCATGCACGATGCTGGATACGATAAAGATGAACACCGTCAGGTTGACGCTGCGCTGGATGAGCTCTTCATTGCGGCGGAAAAACCGGCTGTCATCCCGCAATTCCTGCAAGACACGGTAGGACCGCACCACCCGTAAGGCGCGCAGCACCCGCAGAAATGCAAGATCGCCAAAGATCAGCGGTGCCATCAGGCTGAGGATGACGACAAGATCGGCCCAGTTAAGCGGGTTGCGCAGGATGAAGTCACGCGGATTGGGCGCGATCAGCCCGCGCGCGACGAGATCAGCCAGTACGATCAGCGCCAGTAGCAGGTCCAACAGGAGGACATCATTCTCGATGCCAAAGACGCTGGTGACGATGTAGCTCCCGATAATCGCCAGATCAAAGACCAGAAGCGCCAGCCGAAACCGCAAGCTGGCTTCTGAGCGCCCGTGATACAGCCCCTGCAGCGTTTTGCGCAGCGGCGCAAAGCGGCCTTCGAATCGTCGTTTTGCCATCCGATTGTTCCCGCCTTGCACGGCTTTACACGGCCGTTTCGTGGTAAATTATAGTAGAATAAGGGCTTTTATTGCGTAGTTCAATTGAAAGCCTGCACCCGATAGGCTAGGGGCGACACCTCATCTGCTGTGGCCACCATTTGGCGGATACAAAAAAGAAAGGGACGTTATGACCGATCACACCGATCCCGGCGAAGAACTGCCGGACATCGAAGCAATACCCGAACCCGAAGGCGATACTGAAATTATCGAGACCGATTATGACATCGGTCAGGATAATTTCAGCGGTGCCGTCGCGCTGGAACTGGACCTGCACAAGATCGTGTTTTCGGTCTCGGCCATTTCCATCATGGTTTTCACCTTCCTGACACTCGCCTTCCAAAATCAGGCAGAGCCGCTGTTCGTCGGTCTGCGCGACTGGCTGACCGCCAATTTGGATTGGTTCTTCCTCAGCGCTGGCAATATCTTTGTGCTGGTCTGTCTGGGGCTGGTCGTATCGCCTTTGGGCCGCGTCCGCCTTGGCGGGCCTGATGCGACGCCAGATTACGGCTATGTCGGCTGGTTCTCGATGCTCTTTGCTGCTGGCATGGGCATCGGGCTGATGTTCTTTGGTGTCTCTGAACCGATGGGCCATTTCGATGCCGCCCTTGGCGGGGTCATCATCGGCGAAGACGGGCTGCGCACCGATTGGGCACCGCTTGGCGGGGCCGAGGGCAATGTCGCAGAAGCCAGCCGTCTGGGCATGGCCGCCACGATTTTCCACTGGGGTCTGCATCCTTGGGCGATCTATGCGGTGGTTGCCTTGGCGCTGGCGCTGTTCAGCTATAACAAAGGTTTGCCGCTGACGCTGCGGTCCTGTTTCTATCCGATCTTTGGCGAAAAGGTCTGGGGCTGGCCGGGTCACGTGATCGATATCCTTGCCGTGCTCGCCACCGTCTTTGGTCTGGCGACATCATTGGGCATTGGCGCGCAGCAAGCGTCTGCTGGTCTGAACTTCCTGTTCGGTCTGGGCACCGGCAATTCGATGCTGATCCTGCTGATCATCGTGATCACCTTGATCGCCATCGGGTCGATCATCCGGGGTCTGGACGGCGGCGTCAAAGTCCTGTCCGAGGTCAACATGGGCCTCGCGATCCTGCTGTTGCTCTTCATCATCATCGCTGGGCCGACCGTCGCGATCCTGACCGGGTTCTTCGACAATCTGCTCGCTTACGGGCAATATCTGCCTGCGCTGTCGATGCCATTTGACCGCGAGGACGCCAACTTTTCCCAAGGCTGGACCGCATTCTATTGGGCCTGGTGGATCAGCTGGTCACCTTTCGTGGGCATGTTCATCGCCCGTGTCAGCCGTGGCCGGACCGTGCGGGAATTCCTGATCGGCGTGCTGATCGTGCCGACGCTGTTGTCCGTGCTGTGGATGACCGCGCTGGGTGGCACCGCCATCGGGCAGGTGGTCAATGACGGCTTTACCGCCGTGCAGGATGCCGCGCTGGAGCTGAAGCTGTTCGAGATGCTGACGCAATTGCCGCTGACGGCGATCACATCCTTTGTCGGGATTATCCTTGTCGTGGTGTTCTTCATCACCTCGTCGGATTCCGGCAGCCTTGTGATCGACACGATTGCAGCGGGCGGCAAGACCAATGCGCCGGTGATCCAGCGCGTGTTCTGGGCCAGCTTTGAAGGTGCGGTCGCCGTGGCCCTGTTGCTGGGCGGTGGTCTGGCGGCGTTGCAGGCGATGGCGGTTTCTGCCGGTCTGCCGTTCACCATCGTTCTGCTTGCGGCCTGTTATGCGGTCGTGCGCGGGCTGATGAACGAACCACGCTGATGCGTCTGCCCCGGCGCTGCCTGTCAGGTGGCGCCGGGCTCCGGTTGTAATCAACCGATCTGGTTCATACCTGTGGTGTAACAATTGCACTAATAAGGAAGAACCAGTTTCATGCTTTATGTCGATATCCCAACCCAGTCCGAAATCACCAAACTTGTCGCCACCCGTGGTGAGGCTTTGGTCAGCATCTATCTGACCACAACGCCAGAAACGCAGCATATCGACGCCGCCCGCACCCGGCTAAAACAGTTGGCCACAGATGCTGTGGCACAATTGGAAGAAGCCGGTGCCGCCAAACGCACGATCTGGCCGATTGAGGAACAATTGCACGATCTGCTGGACGACGACGATTTCTGGCGGGTACAGGCCAACGCGCTGGCGATTTTTGTCACACCCGACAGCCTGCGCAGCTATCGTCTGCCCAACACATTGACCGAAAACGTCAATGTCGCCGACCGTTTCCACCTCAAGCCCTTGCTGCGCGCCGTATCGATGCCGCAACATGCCTTTGTCTTGGCGCTGGCCGAGGATGAAGTCCGCGTCATCGAATTGCTGGGCGACCAGCCCGCACAGGAAATCAAGGTCCCGAACCTGCCCAAGGACGCGGGGTCCGTTGCTGGCACAGCCAATGTGAATTCGCGTAGTTATTCCGGCCGTCTGGGTGGCAGCGAAGGGCAAAAGCACCACCTGCGCCAATATTGCCGCCAGATCGACAGCGCCCTGCGCGGTCTGCTGTCCGGCCGGTCAGAGCCGCTGATTCTGGTTGCGACCCAGCCCTTGCTGGCGATGTATCAATCGGTAAACAGCTATCCGCATCTGGCAGAGACAGCGATTGAAACCAGCCCGGCCCGGATCGCGCCGCATGATCTTGGCAGTGATGCGCGCAAGGTCGTGGATGAAACCAATGCCGCCACCGTTCAGGATATGCGCGCCCTTTACACCACGCGCGAGGCCGATGGCCGTGGCACCACCGATACCGCCGATGCCGCGCGCGCCGCCACCTTTGGCGCGGTCGAGGTGTTGTTGGTCGATATCGATGCCACTGTGCCGGGTCTGGTGGATGAAACCTCTGGTGCGGTGACCTTCGACAAGGAGTCCAGCGCCGTCAGCTATGACGTCGTAGATGAAATCGCCGGACGGGTTCTGGCCCATGGCGGGCGGGTACTGGCAGTACGCAAAGATGACATCCCGCAAGGCGCAACACTGGCCGCGATCCTGCGCTACGCTGTCTGATACATGACCAAAGGGCCGGAATTGATCCGGCCCTTTCGCTTTCGCCTTGCCCGGCATAGGTATGTCCGGTGAAAACGCAAGGAAGGGTTGATCATGCTCGGTATTCTGGTGATCACCGCCGCCTTGATTGCACTGATCTTGCTGGCCTATCGCGGTATCAGCCTGCTGTTGCTGGCCCCGGCCATGGCCATGCTGGCGGTCCTGTTCGCCGAAGGCGGGCCGCTGCTGGCAAGCTATACCCAGATATTCATGCAGGCCACCGGTGGTTTTATCATCCAGTATTTCCCGCTGTTCCTGTTGGGCGCTGTCTTTGGCAAACTGATGGAGGCGTCAGGCTCTGCCCGTGTGTTGGCCGATGGCATCATACGGGGTCTGGGTCCGCAGCGCGCTGTGCTGGCGGTGGTCCTGTCCTGTGGGTTGATGACCTACGGCGGTGTGTCGCTGTTCGTGGTGGCCTTTGCGGTCTGGCCGATTGCTGCGGCCTTGTTTCGCAAGGCCGACCTGCCCAAAATCCTGATCCCGGCCAGTATCGCGTTGGGTGCATTCACCTTTACGATGACAGCACTGCCCGGCACGCCGGCGATCCAGAATGCAATTCCGATGCCCTATTTCGGCACTACGCCGTTCGCGGCACCCGGGCTGGGCGTGATCACTGCGATGATCATGCTGGGGCTGGGCTGGACTTGGCTGGAATATCGCACGCGGGCGCTGGGGCGCGGCTATGGCGAGGATGATGCCGCCACCAGCGCGCCACAGGACAGTGGCAATGCCCCCGGTCTGATCATTGCCGCAATGCCGCTGGCGCTGGTGCTGATTCTGAACATCGTTTTTACCTTTTTTGTAATACCGCAGCTGGATACGACCTATCTGGCAGACCCGGTCTTTGGCAGCACCGATGTCGGCGCGTTGCGCGGCATCTGGTCAATCATTGCGGCGTTGACCATTGCCTGTCTGGCGCTGGTTGCGCTGAACTGGGGCAGGCTGTCGCATAGGTTGGGCAAAGTGCTGGACACTGGTGCGCAGGATTCGCTGCAACCGATTTTTAACACCGCCTCATTGGTGGGTTTCGGGGCAGTGATCGCGTCGCTCGGCGCATTCGGGCTGATCCGCGACTGGGTGGTGACCGTCGGTGGCGATAACCCGCTGATATCACTTGCCGTTGGGACAAGCCTGCTGGCGGGCATGACCGGGTCGGCCTCGGGCGGGATGTCCATTGCCCTTGCCACATTGGGCGATACCTATCTGCAACTGGGCAATGCCGCGGGCATTTCACCCGCCCTGTTGCACCGGGTCACGGCGGTGGCGACCGGTGGGCTGGACGCCTTGCCGCATAACGGGGCGGTCATCACATTGCTGACCATTTGCGGTCTGACACACCGCGAGGCATACAAAGATATTGCGATCGTTGCCGTTGTTATCCCAGTTTTTGCACTCGTTGTGCTGGTCGTGCTGGGCAGTTTGTTCGGCAGCTTCTGATCCTCTTCATTCAAATGGAAAGCCATCCCCATGACTGCGCCGCAACTGCTGATCATTGCCATCCTCGCCACGACGATGGCGCTGTTTTTGTGGGGTCGGTTCCGGCATGATGTCGTCGCCTTACTGTCGCTGATGGCCTGTGTCGTTGCCGGGCTGGTCCCGGCAGAAGAGGCTTTTGCCGGTTTCGGCCATCCCGCCGTAATCACCGTGGCCTGCGTGCTGGTCCTGAGCCAGGGGTTGCAGAACACCGGCGCTGTCGACTGGATCGCGCGCAATGTGCTGCCGCGTGATGAGGGGCGAGTCACCAGCCTGACTGCATTGATGGGGCTGGGCGCGCTGCTGTCCGGTTTCATGAACAATGTCGGCGCCATGGCACTGTTGATGCCGGTGGCGGTGCAGATATCCGGGCGGCTTGACCTGACCGCCGGGCAAGTGCTCATGCCGCTGGCTTTCGGTACGATCCTGGGCGGGATGACGACGCTGATCGGCACACCACCCAATCTGATCGTGTCCGGCTTTCGGGCGCAGGCGGGGCTGGGCCAGTTTGCCATGTTCGATTTCGCCCCTGTCGGTGTGGCTGTGGCGGTATGCGGGATCATTTTCATCGTGCTCTTTGGCTGGCGACTGGTGCCGGCCCGCAAATCTGTGACCGACGGGGATTTCGCCACCGGTGCCTACATGACCGAAGTGCGGGTACCCGAGGACAGCAAGGCGGCGGGCCTGACCCTGCGCGCATTCGAGCGGGAAATCGACGACAGCGAAGCGCAGGTGATCGGCCTTGTCCGCAACGAGGTGCGAATGACTGCCCCGCATGGTGGCAGGCGTATCCGTGGCGGCGACATTCTGGTGCTGGAGGCAGATGTTGATGCATTGGCAGAGGCTTTGTCGGTCTTCGGGATCAAGCTGGAGGAAGAAGGCTCATCCAAACCAGACGACGAAAAGCCAAAAAAATCCACCAAAGCCAAGGATGACGACGAAGACGACAAACCTAAGCGCGACGAGGATATCGTGCTGCGCGAACTGGCGGTGCTGCCCAATTCGACGATTGTCGGCCAGTCAGCCAGCGACCTGCGGCTGCGCACACGCTATGGGTTGAACCTGCTTGCCGTGTCGCGTCAGGGGCACCGGCCCCGCGCGCGTCTGCGTACAATGAAGCTGAAATCGGGCGATCTGCTGCTGATGCAAGGCCCCGCAGAAGTCATGGGCGATTTCATCACCGACAGCGGTTGCGTGCCCTTGGGTGAACGCGAACTACGCATTCCCGACAAGCGTATGGCATTCATTGCCGGGGCGATCATGCTGATCGCGGTGGCAATTGTCACACTTGGGATGCTGCCTGCGGCTGCGGCCTTTACCATCGGGGTGATCGCGACGATGTTGTTCCGCACCGTCCCACCGCGGGCGGTTTACACAGCAATTGACTGGCCGGTGATCGTGCTGCTTGCGGCGCTGATCCCCGTGGCCGGTGCCTTGCAGGTGACAGGGGCAGCGGATGTGCTGGCGCAGTTTCTGGTTGGCACGATTGCGCAAGGCAATGCCGTCGTGGCTTTAGCGGTCGTGCTGATCACCACGATGTTCCTGTCGGATGTCATGAACAATGCCGCCACGGCGGCCGTGCTGTGCCCCATCGCAATTGGGATCGCCGCAACGCTGGGGGTCAATCCCGACAGTTTCCTGATGGCCGTCGCGATTGGCGCATCCTGCGCGTTCCTCACGCCGATCGGGCACCAGAATAACACGCTGATCCTGGGGCCGGGCGGCTTTGGCTTTGGCGATTATTGGAAACTCGGACTGCCGCTGGAGGTCGTGGTGGTGGCCGTCAGTCTTCCTTTGTTGCTGGTGGTATGGCCTCTTTAAGGTCAGGGATCAACTTTTCCGGGGCAATCCCACGCTTTTCAGCGCTGGCGCGCACCGCCTGCTGCAGCGCATCACTGCGTTTGAGCAGGCGGCGAAACCGGTCCTCGTCCAGGATCAGCAAAGTAGACGGAGCAATCGCCCGGACCTGCGCCCGGCGTGGGCGTTGCAACAGGATCGACATCTGCCCAAACATTTCGCCGGGGCCAAGCCGCCAGGTCTGCCCCGCCACCTGCAGTTCGACAGCGCCCGAGGCGATGAAGAACACGCGCTTGGCCGCGTTATCCTTGCGGATCAGAATATCATCAGCATCGACATAGCGGGTCTGAAACGCGCGGCCCAATTGCTTGGCTGTTGCTTCATCAAGATCGGCGAACAGCGGTAGCTGGCGCACCAGTTCTGTCCGTTGTGGGGCGATGTCCAACCGGGGCCGGTCTTCGGCCGCGGCGCGGCGCGCGGTCAGGTCCTGCGCCAGCGTGGTATAAACTTCGGCCCCGATCAGCCCGTCATCGCGCATCGCGGCATATTCGCGCTCTTCCAGCCGCAGCACGGTACGCCGGATGAAACGGCGTTCCAGCTCTTCGGCATAGCCGGGATATTGCAGGCGCAGCCCTTCAAGTGCGGTTTCCACCGCCTCGATCCGGCGGGTCAGCAGTTCCTGCAACAGATCGGCCACCCGGCGTCCGTGGATTCGCCGGATCCGACCGTCGATAAATGTATCCAGATCCCGCAGGATCAGCCGTTGCGACAGCAGAAATTCAAACCTGTCGGCGGTCATCCGCGCCAACGGCAAAGAGATTTTCAGCCGGTTATGCAGAAACACCGCGACGCGGAAACCACGGCTATAGGTCACCGAACGTTTCGCTGCGCGTTGATAGCCGCTGCGACCACTGGTTCGCGCGCCTTCGATCAGGCGTTCGGAATCGGCCAGCACCTGTTCGGCCATCCGTGCCGAGATGGTTCTTTCGCGCACCCGGTCCAGAATCGTGTCGCGTTCATGGCCTGCCAGCGCGATCAACCCCAGCGTGATCCGGTCACGGTCCAGAATATCGGCGCTTTCTTCGGCGTCCTTGACCGCTCCGTCAAGCCTTTCGCCAAAGCGTTTGGCCTCTGACCGGACGATATCGCGGCTCAGTTCATAATTTTCTGTCGTGCGCGCCACATCTTCGCGCACGGTCTGCAAGGCGACGGCGACAACCTGCCGCGACAAAGCCTCGTCAATCGGGGATAACCGGTCCAGCCCCAGCCTGGCGATGACCCAACGCAGCGATGTTCCCTGCACGATCAGGGTGAACAGCGTAAAACCGGTCGCCAGAATGCCGACCACACGCTTGACCTCGACCGGGACACGCACACTTTCGGTCACCGCCAATGCCAGCGCCAAAGTCACCGCGCCGCGCAAACCGCCCCACAGGATGGCGGCACGATAAGGCCGGTCCACTGCTGGCGAGACGCGCAGCAAGGTCAGCAGCGGCAGCAGGCCGAACAGCACCACGATGCGCGCCGCGATGGCAGCCGCGATGACTACAGCGATCAGGGCGAAATCGGTCAGCCGCACATCCTCCAGCAGGCGGGGAATGAACAGCGCAGCCAGGATAAAGATCAGCGCCCCTGCCCAATGTGACAGCAGATCCCAGACCTCGCGCAGGTTGGTCCAGGCTTGCGGTGGCAGACGGCTGGGCCCCGTCAGGTTCAGCGTCAGCCCGGCCGCAACCACCGCGATAACGCCGGAAGCACCGATGATCTGCTCCGCCCCGATATAGGCCAGATAGGGCAAGGCCACCGAGATCGAGATCTGCGCCAGTTCGAACCGGCCGAACAGCGCCATCAACCCGACAGCAACCCGTGCCGCCAGCCACCCGGCCAGCGCGCCGCCGAAAATCAGCATTGGAAACTGCGCCAGCGCATCGCTCAGGTTAGGGTCCGGCACACCCAGCATGACAAATCCCATGAACAGGCCGAACAGCGCGATTGCGGCGGCGTCATTCAGCAGGCTTTCGCCCTCGATGATCCGGGTCAGGCGCTGCGGTGCGGAAATCGACCGGAAGATCGACACCACCGCCGAAGGATCGGTGGTCGATACAATCGCTCCCACCAACAGGCAGGCCGCCAAAGGCAAGGCGCTGACCCATGACAATGCATAGCCGACGCTGAATGTGGCCACCACAACCGCGACCACCGCCAGCACAAGGATCGGCACCCAATCGTCCAGCATGCGCCGCAGGTTCATCCCCAATGTCGCCTGAAACAGCAGGGTCGGCAGGAAAACATACAGGAACACATTCGACCGGATCGGCAGACCGAGAATAGCTTCTGCCACCGGGTTCAGCGCATTGGCGACATCGGTGCGCAAAAAAAGGATGGCGCTTGTGGCCAGCGCCATGCCCAGCACTGCAAGAATCACAGTATAGGGCATGCGCAGGCGGTCGGCTAAAGGCTCTGCAATGCCGATGACCAGAAAAAGGGATGCGATGACCGTTGTGACCAGAATGATGTCCATCCTGTTGAAATATCACATGATCCGGGAAATGCATGGCCAAAGCGCCGGAAAGCGGCGTGATAACGTGGAAATTATTTGTAAAATTCACGCCTGTCGCCGAATTGGCGCACCCGTCTGCGCCATGCGCGGTAACTGCCCGGTTTGAGTTGCTTGCTCATCAATGCCTTGACCTGATCGGGCGACAATCCGTGCTGGTCGCGGATCTGCGCAAAACTGATGTGGTCGCTCAGGGCCATCTCGATGACCTCACTGATCGCGGCAGGGTCAAGGGGGCGGGTCATGCGGCGGGCGGCTTTTGGGCGTGGCCCATATACAGGACCGCGGTCAGTGGCAGCGCGCCAAAGGTCAGGTCAAACCTGCGGTTGATGCCGCGCGGCCCCAGCCCGGTGAACCGCCCCGGCACCAGCCCCGCAGCCCCCATCGCGGCGCGCAATTCACGCGGTTTGATGAACATCCCCGGATCATGGGTGCCGCGCGGCAAAAGACGCAGGATGTCTTCGGCGATAGTGATCGTTGCCAGCCGCGCCAAAGGGTTGCGGTTGATCGTGTCGAACAGGAACAACCCACCTGGGCGCAGGGTCCGTGCGACCTCCGCCAGTACCTTGTTCAGGTCGGTCACATGTTCCAGCACATCGACACAGACCACCGCGTCGAAACTGTCGTCACCATAAGGCAGCGATTCACCCATACCGGTATCATAGCCGATGCGCAGCCCTTCGGCCGTGGCATGGCGGCGGGCGGCATCAATCGCATCTGCCGCCGGGTCGATCCCGGTGACATTGGCACCGCGTTTCGCCATCGCCTCTGCCATGAACCCACCGGCGCATCCGAGATCGAGCACATCCTTGCCCTGCCAGTCGATCAGCCGGTCGAAATGCTTCAGTCGCCCGGGCACAAGGTTCTTCAGCGTGCGCACCCAGCGGATATCGTCAGACCACCATTGATCCGCATAAGTGTCATAGATCGTAAGATCATTGCGCATTGTCGCGATCCTTTGCCAGTCGTGGTAGGATATAGGGCACATGCGCCCGGTATCTTGCAAAATCCGCGCCATAGCGACGGGCAAAACGCTTTTCCTTGAGCCGCGGGGCAAGCAGGCAATAGACGGTATAGCTGATCGCCAGCACCAGTTGATCCGGCGTCCAGACCGGCACGGTCCAAAGCGTCAGCGCGAAAGCCACATAGATCGGCTGGCGGATCAGTGCGAACAGCCCATCCTTTGGCATGTCGGGAAAGACGGGCCGGATACACGCCATCAGCGACATCCAGCCAAGCGCGCCTGACTGCACCTCTGCCCCGGCGTCGAAACTCGCCTTGATCAGCAACAGCCAGCTTGTGGCATAGGCAGCGGTGATCACCCAGAACAGCACCCCGTCAGCCTGCCACCAGATGATGCCGGATGGCGTCCAGAGCGTGAACAATGCCAGCAATTGCGCCGAGGCGATGATCGCATAGGTCGTTGTCGCCAGCGTCGCCCCATGTGGGCCGGGGATCAGCCGGACAAGCATCTTGCCACCGCGCCCGGTCAGAAAAAACGAATGCGCCAGCGGGAATTGGACGATCAGCACAAGATTGGCCAGCAAGGCCCAGGGCCAGGGCACCGCGCCAAAACTTTCGCTCATGCCAAAGAACATCGCCACAATCATTGCCAATACAGCAGCGGCAAACAGCGCGTGGCAGACGGCCCCGAAACACAGCGCCAGGGCGATCCGTCCCATTCCCGGCGGTGGTTGAACGGCGGCACCAATCAGCGTGATCAGCCGCGCGATCCGCGGATCAGCCCACATCACTGATCGCCAGCAGATCATCCGCAATTGCCGTGCCGCTGGTCCATGCATCTTCGACCCGCGCCCCAAGGCACCAGTCGCCGCCCAGATAAAGCGTCGCTGCGGCGTCACGCAGAAACGGCTGCCCCAGGGCCTGCGTCACAAAAGCGTAGCGCCATCGATGCCCCGCAACATAGCCGACCTGGTCCGACGTCGCCCCCAGACGGTCCAGCAACAGCGCAAGCATCAGACCCGCAATCGTATCCTTGTCCTGGTCCAGATGCCTGGCGCTGAACGCAGCACTGGCCTGCGCAACCCACGCGGTCGTTTCTTGCGGGCGGCCGGGTTTGCTGCTGTCCTGCGCGATCCATGCCAGATCAGCCTCAGGGTCATGCGCGGTTGTGAACGGCGTCGCCCCGGTGATGCCCGCCATCAAGGTCAGGTTCGGCGCATAGGTCACGCCCGTCAGCTGCGTCACCAGCGGATGATCGGCGCCCAACAGCTCGGCAACCTGCGGCGCAGGGACGGTGACGATCACGCGGTCAGCCCGCAGGCTGGTGTCGCCGACCTGCACCCGCCAGCCGTCATCCTGCCGGATCAGGGCGCTGACCTGCATATTTTGCTGCACGGGTACGCCTGCGCCCAATCCTTTGGCCAGCGCTGACATACCGGGCACACCGACAATCCCGTCCTGCCACCGGGCGGCATGGCCTGCGGTGGTCAGATCAGCCAGTACTTTGGTAAATCCAGCACCTTTGGCACTGACATATTGCGCGCCGTGGTCGAATGTCGGCCCATCTGTCCGGCGGGTGGCCATGCGCCCGCCAATGCCCCGGCCCTTGTCCAGCACGATCACCGGCCATCCCGCATCGCAAAGCCTGCGCGCACAAGCCAGCCCTGCGATCCCGGCCCCGATGATGATGACCGGATTCATACTGCCACCTGATCGGCAAGGATGCGCGGGATCTGTTTCTTGACCTTGAAAAAGCCCGCCGTCGCATAGGGCCAGATTGCCGCATCCCAATCACGCCGCCATTCTGCCAGCGTGATGCCTCTGGCGCGCAGATAAGGTGTTGCCTCTTGCAACCAGTCATAGGTCGGGCCACGGGTGACATAGGGTGTAACAATCTGGATGGCACCCGCCTCTGCCGCCCATTTCACCAGCGCGTCGGGATGATCCGCGCGCAGCGCCACTGCCGTTTGGCCTGCACGGGTGGCAGTATCGGCCAGCGCATCACGCTCGAACCTGACAACCATTTCCGCAACGGGCAGGGGGGATCGCAGATGGCTGGCCTGCAGCGTCGCGACGCTGCGGATATCAAGGTCAGACAGATCGAAATCCTCCACCTGGCAATCTTCGTCCGTGATCAGCAAGGCAGTGGGCACACCGGTCATTGGCGCAACAAGGTCGCGCAGGCTCAGCACGGATGGCAACCCGTCAGGTTCCGTCGCCTCCAACCCCTGCGCCACATCGGCCAGATCGCCGGGGCGCGGTGTAAAGCGGCCATTCGTGAAAGTGGTGATATTGTCGGCCCGCGCCGGATATGGTTTCCCACGCGTATGCAGACCCGCTGCCCAACGCCAGCCGAGCGTATTGGACGCGGCATCGCCATCCAGCAGATGCCGGTAAAAGAAATCTGCACCCAACCGCCACGGCAAATCAAACGTGAAAACCCAGATCGACGCGAACCACATCCGCGCGTGATTGTGCAGATAACCAGTCTCGACCAGTTCAGTTGCCCAGGCATCAAAACACGCCAAGCCGGTCTGCCCCGCCATGGCCTTTTCCACATCGCGGCGCAGCTTGCGGTCGCGGTCCAGCGCTGCCAGATCGGCCTGCAGCCCGACGACATAGCTATCCCAGACCTGCGGGCGGCGTTCCAGCCAGCCTTTGAAATAGTTCCGCCAGATCACCTCTTGCACGAACTTTTCGGCCTTTTCGGGGCCATGGGCGGCGATTGCGACGGTCACCACCTCTGCCTCGGTCACCAATCGCCGCCGGATATAGGGCGACAATTGCGACACGGCTTTATGCGCGCCCGGCCCGTGGTCGTAGTTGCGGCCATTGGCATAGCGTTTCCCCATCGCAGGTACGAACGCATTCATCGCGGCAAGGCCAGCGGCACGGGTGGCGGGAAAGTCGGTCATCATCATCTGGTCCTGAACTGTTCACATGAATGGTGTGGCAGCACGCGGCAAAATCAATGCGCGCGATAGCGGTCCAACAGCGCACGCAAGTTGACGCGCGCCCGCAGCTTGGTCGCCAGCAGATACATCCCGCCGATCTTGCGATGCAGGAACAAGGTCTCTGCCGGGGGGACATGCATCAGATCACGGTCATTGCCGATCATCATGCCCATATCACGCAACCGTTCCAGCAAGTCAGTCGTGCCAAAATCGAACGGCTGGTCCAGCCGTAACGGGACCATCGCGGTGTTGAACATGTCTTGGATCAACGCCTGATGCTGCGGCGGTGTTGCAGGGCCGAAATAGCCGATTTCCAGCATCGCGGCCCTGATTGCCGCGTCATCCCGATCCAACCCGGCATTCATCAGGTCCCGAAAAGCTGTTTGCTGCGCGGCATCAATGCCGCGCACGGCACCGAAATCCAGCAGCACGATCCGCCCCGTCGCAGGCTCCACCCGGTAATTGGCAAGGTTCGGGTCGGTCTGCATCGCGCCAAAGGTAAAAAGTTCGCGCAGCACCAGATCGATCAGATCACGCGCCGCCCGGTCGCGCACATCTTGCGGCGCATCCGCCAGCACATCGACCGGATCGCTGGCGATATAAGTCATCGCCAGCACGGCATCCGTGCTGAAATCCTCCTGTACCTTCGGAACGACAAAAGCCTCGTCCTCTGCCAGCAACGCCCCAAACCGGCGCAGATGCGCAGCCTCGGCCCGATAATCCGCCTCTTCATGCAACTGCGCTTTTGCTGCCGCGAGTAGCGGCGCAATATCCATCCCGCGCGGCAACAGCCCCGGCAGGCGCATCAGTCCGGCGATATTATCCACATCACTATCGATGGACGCCCGCACCCCCGGATATTGCACCTTGATCGCCAGATCGCGGCCATCCAGCGTGGTCGCCCGATGCACCTGCCCGATCGACGCCGCCGCAAAGGGCCGCACATCAAACGACGCAAACCGCCTGCGCCACCCTTCGCCCCATTGCGCATTCAACGCCGCCTGCAACTGCTTGGGCGGCATATGCTGCGCATCATCGCGCAGCCGCGCGAGGATCGCCGTCATCTCCGGCGACAGCACGATGCCCGTATCCATCGACAGCATCTGCCCCATCTTCAGCGCCGCCCCGCGCATCTGCGCCAACCCCTCCGTCAACCGCAAGGCATTGGACGGCGTCAGCAACAAATCCGCCATGCCGGGCCGACGCCCCGTAGCAAGTTGCCTGAACCCGCCCGCCGCCACACCGCCCGCGATCCCCGCCGCAATCCCGCCCATGCGGAACAAGCGATGCGCGCGGCCCGTCGGCACGGCCACGCCGCGATATTTGTCATCAGGATTGGTCATCTGGCACCTCTGCCCTGCTAACTGGCGCTGGCTTGCGCTTTGGAAAGGGCCGCCACCAGATCAGCCCGCGCCGCCGCAGGATCTGGCAGCCGCAGAATATAAGACGGATGCCACGTCACCAGCACCGGCCCGTCATGCAAACCTTGCTCCACCTTGCCCTGCCGGTCCTGCATCGGCCCCGCATTCCCGGTCAGCGCATAGGCGGCAGAGGCCCCCAAAGCCACCGTCAGCCTCGGCTGCACAAAGCCCAGTTCCAGCCCCAGCCACCAGCGGCAATGCTCAATCTCTGACCTGTCCGGCGATTGATGAATCCGCCGTTTCCCGCGCGGTGCGAACTTGAAATGCTTCACCGCATTGGTCAGCCACGCCTGTCCCGGATCAACCCCCGCCGCATCCATCGCCTGATGCAACACCTGCCCCGCCGGCCCGACGAAAGGCCGCCCTTCCAGATCCTCGCGATCCCCCGGCTGTTCGCCCACAATCATCAGCGCCGCATCCGGCGCACCCATCCCCCAAACCGTCTGCGTCGCCTTTTCACACAACCCGCACCGACGGCAGTGCAAGGCCGCCTCCCGCGCCTCATCCAGACTTTCCGGCAAATCCGGCGCTTGCGGCATCGCCGCACGGTAGCGGGTGGAGATCGCCGCCGCACCGGGGCGGGCAGGCGTTGACCCCGCCTCGCGCATCCTTTGCACGCGCGCCTCGGCATCTTTCAGCATCGCGGGGATCAGCGCCGTTTCCGGCAGGTTCTTCCAATATTTCTTCGGCATCTCCGACCGCATCGCATCCAGCTTGATCCGCGCGGGGTTAAAGATATTGGCAAAATACGTGGCCCATAGGCTTTCCGACGCATCATCCGGCAGATCAGGCCGCACACCCGCAGGACCAAACCGCAGCTTGCCACCCTCAAAATGCGCGGTCAGGTCCGGTGTCGCGATCATCCAATCCATATCGGCAAACCGCTTGGCAAAGAACGGCGTGCCGGGTTCCAGCGTATGATGCTCCGGCTCGAACCACGCGGCAAAGCGGCGGCGGGCACCGTCACCCGGCATCTCGCGAAACCGCACGAAAGCATGCATCTTATGGATATCGCGGCGCACATTCTTGGCCAGCATCTGCAACCGCCGCCCCAACGGATCGACCGAGGATAACGGATCACCATCGCGCCGATCCAACCGCCACAGCGCCTGATATAACAACGCCGCCCGGTCCGGGCTTTTATGCCAGATCGCCGATTTCGCGATATCAAGGAAAGCCGTAGGCACACGCACCTGATGCGGGCCGATATCCTTGGGCAAATCCTCTGCCGCAAACAACCCACCCGCGCCCGACCAATCAATCTCCTCCGGCGCAATCCGATGCGATATCGCGATCCGCGCAGCAGCACGCCAGCGATCCAGCGTGCCATGATCGGGCAGGGCGACCGCGTAGTTCAAATCAACTGCAATTGCTGCGGCGGCGGTGCAAACCGCGCGCGCAGATCCACGCTGTCGGTCATGGCGGCGGGGGTCCAGCCGGGCATCGAAACAAAGGCCTTCGCCTTTTTCATCAACGCGCCCATGCGGATCAAGTCTTCATACCGCAGCGCGCCATTGCGCCGCGCGGCGATGATCCTGTCCACGATCCGTGTGCCAAACCCCGGCACCCGCAGCAGCATATCGCGGGGCGCCTTGTTCACATTCACCGGAAACTGCGCACGATGCTGTAGCGCCCAAGCCAGCTTCGGGTCCAGCTCAAGGTCCAGATGGCCCGCATTGGTGCCGGTCGCAATTTCCTCTGCCGTGAACCCATAGAACCGCAGCAGCCAATCCGCCTGATAGAGCCGATGTTCACGCACCAAGGGCGGCTGGATCAGCGGCAACATGGCCGAGGCATCAGGGATCGGCGAAAACGCCGAATAATAGACCCGCCGCAATTTATACCCGGAATAAAGCCGCGTCGCGCTGTTCAGGATGGTCACATCATCCGTGCCATCCGCGCCGACAATCATCTGCGTGCTCTGCCCCGCAGGCGCAAAGCGTGGCGGGCGTTTGCCATTATGGGATTTATCCTTGGCGGCCTCCCCCTCCAACCTCACCTGCGCCATGCTCGCGCGGATCGTCTCTGGCCGCTTTTCCGGCGCGAATTTGCGCAAGGATGAATCCTGCGGCAATTCCACATTGATCGACAGACGATCTGCATAAAGCCCCGCCTCCTTGATCAACTCGGGCGAGGCATCAGGGATCGTTTTCAGATGAATATACCCCCGAAACCCGTGATCCACCCGCAGGCTTTTCGCGATCCGCGCCATATCGCCCATCGTCTGATCGGGCGATTTGATGATGCCAGAGGATAAAAATAACCCTTCGATGTAATTGCGCCGGTAGAATTCCAGCGTCAGGGTCACAACCTCCTCGACCGAAAATCGTGCCCGTTCGACATTCGACGACACACGATTGATGCAATAGGCACAATCGAAAATGCAGAAATTCGTCATCAGGATTTTCAGCAAGGATATGCAGCGCCCGTCCGGCGTATAGGCGTGGCAGATGCCCGCCCCGCCCGATGACCCAAGGCCACCCTTCTTCGAATCCCGGCGTTCCCCGCCCGAGGACGCACAGGACGCATCATATTTCGCCGCATCCGACAGGATCGCCAGCTTGTCTTGCAAGGTCATTTTCGCCATGCAATGACAATAGTGTTCCTGCTTTGTTCGTCAATGCTCTGCGGCGATCATGCGCGATCTGCCGCAGTCAGGCCTTGGCCTGTGGATGCGCCTTACCCCATATTTTGGCCGTGTCGCGGGCCAGTGTTGCGCGTTCGGCCCGTTCAAGAAATTTTAACGCTTCTGTCGTATCGAGGTGATGCCGCAACCAGATCCTGCGCACTGACCTTGTGCTCCACGGCAGATGCGCCTGCGCCAGCCATTGCCGTAACGCGGGCGGTAGCCTGTCAAACTCGCGCATCGGGTCCGCGCAAAACCTTCCCCGCAGGGAAGATTTCAGGTTCCGCCGCCCCGTCATAAGACCAGCCCTTGCTGAGCGTAAAACCTTCCCCGCGGGGAAGGTTTCAGATGATACGACCCCATCACGCCGCCTGCCTGTTGCCCCATTGCGGGAACGGGTCTTGCAAGGTTTTCCATGCCTCTGGCGTGAAATCAGCCGCGGGCAGCAAGGCCGCGTCGAGCTTTGCCCGGATCGCGGCCTCGTCCATATCCGCGCCGATGAACACCAATTCCTGTCGCCTGTCTCCCCAAGGCTCGGCCCATTTGCCCGCCACCTCGGCCAGCATATCAGGATGCGTCGGCCAGCGGTCCTTTGGCACGGACGCCCACCAACCGCCCAGCGGCGTCACCGATGAAATCGCCCCGGCAAGGCTGTATTCCGCCACCCAATTGGGCCGCGTCGCCAGCCAGAAATGCCCCTTGGCGCGGATCACACCGGGCAGATCGCCGGTCAGGACCGCATGGACCTTTGCCGGATCAAACGGCGCGCGGGCGCGGTAGACAAAGGATGAAATCCCGTATTCCTCGGTTTCCGGTGTGTGATGGGCAAAACCATAGAGTTCCTTGGCCCAGAACGGATGTTCATGCGCCTTGTCGAAATCAAACAGCCCGGTGTCAAAAATCGCATCCGCATCAACGCGGGACTGATCCGTCTCGATCAGCCTTGCATCGGGGTTCAGCGCGCGGATGATCTTGCGCGCGGCATCAACCTTGTCTGGGCCAGCGTCCGTGGTCTTGTTCAGGATCACGACATCGGCGAATTCCATCTGCTCGGTCAGCAGATTGACCAAAGTGCGGTTGTCGTCATCCCCCAGACTTTCGCCACGATCCGCCAGAAAATCATGGCTGGCGAAATCGTTCAGCAGATTGACCGCATCGACGACGGTCACCATCGTATCGAGCCGCGCGACATCGGACAGGCTGTCGCCATCCTCGTCCCGGAAATCAAAGGTGGCAGCAACCGGCAGGGGTTCGGCAATGCCGGTGGATTCGATCAGCAGGTAATCGAACCGGCCTTCCTCGGACAACCGCCGCACCTCTTGCAGCAGGTCATCGCGCAGGGTGCAGCAGATGCAGCCATTGGTCATCTCGACCAGCTTTTCCTCGGAACGGGACAATGCCGCGCCATCGCGGACCAGATCGGCGTCGATATTCACCTCGGACATATCATTGACGATCACCGCCACCCGGCGGCCATCGCGGTTGTTCAGCACATGATTCAGCAGCGTGGTTTTCCCGGCCCCGAGGAAACCCGACAAGACGGTGACTGGAAGGCGTTTATCTGGCATGTCTCTCTCCTGTTCGTTATGTTATAACATAACTAATGAAGATGGAGAAGATCGGCAAGGGCTACAGCGCTTGCAATGCGATCACCAATCGTTGTGAACCTGCCGGGGATATTGCCGCCTGCTAACCCGTGAACCGGTGCCATTCTGCCAGAAGGCGGCTGATATTTGGTGCGGAACAGGAAAAGATGCCGATCTCATCCCCGGTCATTGCGACCCCTGCAGCGCGTCCGTTGCCAAGCGCTGCGTCGAGGCAGATCAGGATTGGACCCGTCCGGCGCGGGAAGGCTGATTTTTGCGCGGTGCGGAATGGCGTCAGCTGATCGCGCCAGATCAGATTAAGCGCGGTGATATCGCCTTGGCTGTCAACAATACGGCCGTCGATGATGCACAGGTAGTCTGACAGCAGATCGTCCTGCGCCGCCAGAAACCCTTGCAGCGATGATCGCGGTGTCAGCACTTGCCCCTTGTGCCAAAGAGCGGTCAGGACACTGGCTGAGACACCAAGCTCCGCCGGGTTGCCGAAAGGCACAGCAGCTTCGGTTTTGACCGTGATCCGCTGCGCATTGTTGCATAGATCGGTCAGCAAGGTCCCGGTCGCTTGCAGCATTGCGGGGTCCTCGGTGGACAGGACGTTGCCGGTCAGCGCATCGCACGCGCCGTTCACATCCAGCAGGCCGCGCAACCGGCGGGCGGATACGGCAAGTCGCAGGATCACGCCGTCGATGTCAAAGACCAGCAGGCGTTCCAGCACGGTGGCGTCAATCTCGGCCAGGATCGCGGCCAATGCTGCGGGCTGGCCAGCGTCGGAAATGACCCGCGCCTGACCAACAAACACGGCGTCCCGGGCGGTCAGTGCCGCGAGTTTCGCGGAAAGTATGCTGTGATCACTCACTATGGACGATCCTTGTGGGGGCGCAGGTCACAGGCCATGGCTGATCTGTTCCAGACAGCTGCGGGCAGCGATGACAAACCGGTCAAGGGCGATGTCATGACGGCAGATGCAGCACAGGGCGTCGCCCGGCTCTTTGGTGTCGCGCAGGTAAATATGCAGTTGATCCGCTGTGGAAACAAAGATCGTGTGGGTGGCGCAGGTGCCCAGTGCCGGTATGCTGGCGGTGCCGAATGCCAGCGCTGCCTCAGCGCAAAGCGCATCAAGGGTTTCACGGCTGTCGGTCGTGCCGGAATTGGTGACCAGAACCATCTGCGTCGACAAATCCGCAAATGCCAGTGTCTGACAGCCCGGAAACTGATCATGTAAGATGTCAAGCGTTTCGGTAACCATCTGCTTTGCTCTTGTCTTGGCTATTGCCGGGCAACGGCGATACGCGTGGTCGGTCAGGATAACACGCGCATAGGTCCGTCTTGGTCGTCGTCAGCGTCGGCGCGGCGCATGCGGCGTGGCGTGATCGGCGCGCGCAGCAGGGCATTGATCGCCGTGTTATCGGCGATATTGTCTGGCGGACGCGCATTGCGCGCGGTGAATTGTGCCAGCATTTCGATCATCGTGTTCAGATGTCTGACGAAAGGTCCGGCACCGCTGGCATTAAATTTGTCTGGATCAGGCCCTGCTTGGAGCGCCTGCACCAACGAGACCGGAAAGATCGCGGCGAATTGTCCGTCGGTTTCGCGGCCGATGCGCTGCAATACCCGGCGGCGGTCCTTGTCGTTGATCAGCTTGTCATAGCGGGTGATCAGCAGGACCGAAAAGCGGCGTATGGCATCGGGTATCGTATCCCAGACCGCTGCTTCGGATTGCCGCCAGGCTTGGGTGGCATGGGTACACCAGATGACGGCGTCCACCTCTGGCAATAGCCGTTCCCAGACCTCGGCCGGCATGTTTGGGTCTGAAATGCCGGGAAAGTCGATCAGATCGCATCGTTTCAGAATGTCGCATTCCAGAAACAGGCGGATCATCCGCGTGTCAGCCAGCGGCACGTCGCCCAAACCGGTCAGCGAGACCGGGGTCACCGCGCCTGACAGATCAACACGAAACGGGGCGGCATTGCCATATGACATCCAGACCGGTGCCAGCCGGGTCGCTGTGACCTGTTCCGGCAAAGACCGGACGCCCAGCAACAGATTGGACAACGTGCTTTTCCCAGCGCTGAATTCGCCCATCAGCGCGATCCGGGGCTTGCCTTGCCCTGTCTTGGCAATGTTGGCCATCAATCAGCCCCTTGCGTCGTAGCACGGGTCTGCGTGGTCAGTTCGTCGATGATATAGTCAAAGATTTCTGCGCGGTCCTGCTGCGCGGTGATGCCGAAGATATCGCGCAGCTCATTGATATCAAATGTGGATTTTTCGCTGATGTCAGTCAGAAGCGCGCATTGTTCGTCCAGGAAGTCGCGCAGTTCCTGTTCGGCCATCGCGCGGATTTCGCCCGCCTGGCGGATTTTCAGTTCGGCGACGATCGGGGCTGTTTCTGCCTCGATCAGGTCATAGAAGTCGCGCGCAAAAGCCCGGAACCCCTTGCGGCGTTTCCACCAGCCTTTCCACCACGAGGTTTGCAGATCCAGCGCGATGGTCTGGCCCAGCGTCACCGGAGCCGGAATTTCCGGCGCAGCGGGCGGCGTGACCTTGAAGTTATCGACAGAGACACCGACCACCGCGCGATAGGTATCGGCCAGATCCTGCGCCGCACCGGCAAAGATCTGGTCGCAGGCCGCGCCGACATTGTGGCGCATCACCTGATAGCTGGTGCGCAGCAGCATCCGCAGCCCGTCGGGGCTGTAGTGCCAGACCTCGTCTTCGCCCCGGCTTTCCAGATGTTGCAGCAGCGATTCCAGTGCGCGATCCAGAAACCGCTTATGCGATTGATCAATCCGGGCGCTGAATTGCCGGAACACATGATCCAGTGCGTCGGCCAAGCGTTTCATATGCCGGTTTTCGAGATCATCCAGCCGCCGCAACAGCTGGTCATGCGGCATGACCGCGATGCTGTCGCCGTCAAGGCGCATCGTGACAACTGCAGTGGAGGCGCGCAGGCCGCGCACCATATTCAGCACCTTTTTGCGCGCCGCTGTCAGCAATTCGGCCCCCGGACCTTCGATGATCCGGTCGGACAGGGCGCTGTACAGTTCTGGCAGGCCCGACAGGTGCCAGACCAGATCTTTGGTATCCATGCCCGCGGTTTGCGGGCTTAACGACGCCTCTGCCCAGTTGAACATGGCTTCGGCGCTGTCAGCGACCATATCGTCAAGAGTTTCGGCCAAAGCCTGATTGGCCCAATAGGCGCTGCCAAAAATGATCTGCGGGTTTTCCGGCCCGTTATTGTCGATCAGTGTCCGCAAGATACTGGCACGGATTTCGGGGACCTGCTCGGCCGGATTGGCCAATTCGTCGATGCGGTTCACAAAGATCACCACTTCGCGCGATCTGACGTTCGAGATCAGGCGGATCAGGCTCATGTCCATCGCGCTCAGCGCCTGATGCGCCGACAGAATGACGACGCAGATGCGGCTGTCCCGCAGCGCGTTGATCGTGATCTGTTCGCGTATCATGAATGTATCGTTCACGCCGGGGGTGTCGCGCAGGCACAGTGGGATCGGGATCGCGCCTGCGGTCAGAAAGATGTCGGCAGATTTGGTGATATCGGCAAAACGGCCCTGCTGATCTGGCGCATCCGGGTCGTCGAAATCATCGCCCATGCAGACGTAGCGCTGGATCACATCGTCGCTCAGATCTGCGAAATGATGCTTTTGTCCCAGCAAAAGTTCGAATTTGCGGCCCAAACGGCGTTTCGTCTTGTCACGCATGTCGGTGATCTGGGTGCGGATTTTCGCCAGTTCGGCATCGGCACCGGCGCGGGCGGATAATTCGCCGCTTCGCCCGCCATTCTCGACCAGATGATCCCATTCGTCCTGGTTGAAAAACTGGAATGACGCTGCTGGCGCGTTATCCGGCAGGACAGCATTGAGATGCAAAGAGGTGATAACCGATGTCCAGGGGTTCACATCGGCGGGCAGCAGATCCGGCCGCCCGACCATCGCATTGATCAGCGTGGTTTTGCCGGATTTGATCTGGCCGATCATGGTCACAGAGGGTTCGAACGATCTTAATCGTTTGATTAACTTCGTTGATTTCTTGGCGATATCCTGATTGTTCAGCGCTGCGACATCAGTCAGCAAGGCTTCAAGGTCGGCAATTTCTTCTTGAAACAGCTCCAGCCCATCAAGACCGAGCCGCATGAATTTGGGCGAGGCCGTCTGTACGGCATGCCCGCTTGTTGGTTCCAACGCGGCACTTTTCATTGACTTAACCACTCTTTAAAAACTGACACAACACTTGCCCGAAATGCGGACAAAACCATTCAAACCAAAACATCCTGCCACGGGTTGATGCAGGACATTCGCAAAACCCGCAACAGACGACGCCGCGTTTTGCCATGCCAGCGCGGAAAAGTCACTGCCTAAGCGGCAAGCTGTGCCTCTAGTTCACGTTTGACCTGCAACAGCAGGCTGACCGCATCGTCGACCGCATTGCCAGATTTTTCCATCTGCATCAGCTGCACCAGATCGGTTGCGTCAAAGGCCATGTTGCGCATCTGATCCAGCGCGGGATCAGGCTCATCGGGGGTGTCGTGCAGGACATCGCACAGCCACTGCAATTGTTTCACAGCCTGTTCCATGATCCGCGCCGGTGCATTGCTGTCAGCGGTTTCAAGGATGGTGATCATCCGCGCACCCTGCGCTGCGATCTGATCAAGGGCGTGCCGACAGGCCGCCCTGGCCTGCGGGTGCAGGACTGGCTGTGGCGATGTGACCGGTGCTGTCGGTTGGGTTGCGGGCGACCTGCGCCCATGTTGCGCCAGCAGGACATCCGCCATATCGCCAAAATCAAGCTGGATCGCCCGATCATCGCCGCGCCCGATCTGCGACATCCCGGCCAGAGAGGCGGGCAGGGCGGCGGTTTCACCGTCTTGTCCCAGATCCCGGATATTGACGGTCACTTTGCTTTCTTCCGCCGGTTTGTCACTGTCCGGCAGACTGGTCAGCCGTGGGCTGGTTCGTAGCGGGAGCGCTGTTTCATTCGCCAGCAAACCGATTGTGTCACGATAGGATTTTTCCAGCGGGTCCATGTCATCGGCAGGGGGGCTGGCGCTGACCTGCCGGTTTCTGCAGATGAGATCACGAATAAATTTCATGCTGTGCACCTTCCTGTCTGTCAGAATGGTCGCCCGGATCGCGGGGTATGTGGTGTCTATTTGTCGCTATAGGGCAATGCGGCGACCCGGATGCTGTTGTCCCGTTGCACCGCAAAACAGAGATGTTCGGCACCCTGCGCCATCTTCCTGCAAAGGCGGGCAGAGGCACAGTGGAAAACGCAACAATCAACCGCATTTTCAGCACGATGTGAGATTTGCGCATCTGTAAATACACAAAGGCAGGACAGCCCGGCCGCCCGCCGCGCGACATGGCCTTGTAGTGCTTTGCGCAAAGATGCAGCATCCGCGCAAAACCGCTGAGGGCCGCCATGACACGTATATTTATCAACGGCTTTGGTCGAATCGGACGCACCCTGCTGCGCGCACATGCGCTGGGCTATGGCGCGGGGCTGGAGGTGGTGGGCATCAATGATCTGGCCGCCAGCGATCTTTGCGCGCATCTGTTTGCCTATGACAGCGTCTTTGGCCCGTTCCCCGGGCAGGCGGAACTGGACGGCGACGCGCTGGTGCTGAATGGCAAACCGATCCCGATCCATCGCACGGCTGATGTGGCGACGCTGGATCTGTCCGGTGTCGATGTGCTGCTGGAATGCACCGGCAAGGCCGACACACGCGCCGTGGCAGAGGCCGGGCTGCGTTCGGGTGCGGGTCGCGTCCTGATCTCTGGCCCCTCGGCTGCGGCGGATATCACGCTTGTGCTGGGGGCCAATGATCACCTGCTGGCGGATCAGGCGATTGTGTCGAATGCGTCCTGCACCACCAATGCGCTGGCGCCGCTGGTGCGGTTGATTGATGATACATGGGGGCTGCAGACGGGCTGGATGACGACGATCCATTGCTATACCGGCAGCCAGCCCACGATCGACGCGCCGCGTGGGGATTTCCTGCGCAGCCGGGCGGCGGGCCTGTCGATGGTGCCGACGACGACATCGGCGCAGAAACTGCTGGGCGATGTGTTGCCGCAGATCGCGGGCAAGATCGAGGCAGCGGCAGTGCGGGTGCCGGTCGCGTCAGTCTCGGCCATCGATCTGGCGGTGGTGGTGCGTGACACGCCGGACCGGGCGCAGTTGCATGAGGTGCTGCGCGCCCAGGCCGGGGTGATCGGGCATACGGACAAATTGCTGGTATCATCCGACCTGCGCGCGCGGTCTGAGAGCCTGATCGTCGCCTTGCCCGAAACTCGGGTCACCGCTGGCGGCATGCTGCGGGTCTTTGGCTGGTATGACAATGAATGGGGCTTTTCCTGCCGGATGCTGGATATGGCCGCCCGCATGGGGTGATGTGCAAACCGGCCCAGCACTTTGCTGTATCAGCGCACGGCGCGGGGTCTTTTACTTTGGTGACGCGGGGCCTAGGTATCTGACACCTAACACAAAGGCCGTCCCATGACCGCAATCGTATCTGTCAAGAACCTGCGCAAGGCTTATGCGGGCGGGTTCGAGGCGCTCAAATCCATCAATCTTGATATCCAGGAAGGTGAGATTCTTGCTCTGCTCGGTCCGAATGGCGCGGGCAAGACCACGCTGATCTCTACGATCTGCGGTATCACCACCCCCACGTCGGGAACCGTGACAGTCGGCGGGCATGACACCCAGACCGATTACCGGGCTGCGCGTGGCATGATCGGGCTGGTGCCGCAAGAGATCAGTCTGGAACCGTTCGAGACGGTGTTCAGCACTGTGCGTTTCTCGCGCGGGTTGTTCGGCAAGCCGCGTGACGACGCCAAGATCGATGAAATTCTGGCGCAGCTTTCCTTGGCAGATAAGCGCGACAACAAGGTGATCACCCTTTCCGGCGGTATGAAACGCCGGGTGCTGATCGCCAAGGCGCTGGCGCATGAACCGCGCGTGCTGTTTCTGGATGAACCCAGCGCGGGGGTCGATGTCGAATTGCGCAAGGATATGTGGGAGGTTGTCGCGCGGCTGAAAGCCTCTGGTGTGACGATCATCCTGACCACGCATTACATCGAAGAGGCCGAGGCGATTGCCGACAGGGTCGGGATCATCAACAAAGGCCAGATCCTGCTGATTCAGGACAAGGCCGAGCTGATGGCCCAGATGGGCAAAAAGCAGCTGCGCATCGATCTGGCCGTGGCCACGCCGGACATTCCGGCAGCGCTGGCGAAATACGAATTGCAGCGCGCGCCCGACGGTCGCAGCCTGACCTATACCTATGACACCAATGGTCCGCGTACTGGAATAACAACTTTGCTGAATGATTTGCAGAGTGCCGGTTTGCAAATGACTGATTTGCAAACGCAACAAAGCAGCCTTGAAGACATCTTTGTCGGCATGGTGAAGGAAGAAGCATGAACCTGAACGCAGTCAAAACGATCTATGTGCATGAAATGCGCCGGTTCTGGCGCACCATTACGCAATCGCTGGTGTCGCCGGTTTTGTCGACATCGCTGTATTTCGTGGTCTTCGGTGCCGCTATCGGCAGCCGGATCGATCAGGTCGAAGGCGTGGGCTACGGGGCCTTTATCGTGCCGGGGCTGATCATGTTGTCGGTGATGACACAGGCGACGTCCAACGCCAGTTTCGGTATTTATTTTCCGAAATTCACCGGGACGATTTATGAACTGCTGTCCGCGCCGGTCAGTTTTCTGGAAATCGTGGCGGGCTATGTCGGGGCGGCGGCAACCAAGGCCTTGTTCATCGGCATCATTATCCTGCTGACGGCATTTGCCTTTATCGACATCCAGATCGCGCATCCGTTGGCGATGATCGCGCTGTTGATGCTGACCTGTATCAGCTTTTCGCTGCTGGGTTTCATCATCGGCATCTGGGCAGGGAATTTTGAACAATTGCAGCTGATCCCCCTGCTGGTGATCACGCCTTTGGTGTTTCTTGGTGGATCATTCTATTCGATCTCCATGTTGCCGCCGGTGTGGCAGACGATCACCTTGTTCAATCCGGTGGTCTATCTGATCAGCGGCTTTCGCTGGTCATTCTTTGGTGTGGCGGATGTCAGTATAGGGCTGTCGTTGCTGGCGATCACGGCTTTCACTGCGGCGTGCCTTGGTTT
Organism: Loktanella sp.; assembly: GCA_017390475.1. Lineage (GTDB taxonomy): Bacteria > Pseudomonadota > Alphaproteobacteria > Rhodobacterales > Rhodobacteraceae > Yoonia. The sequence goes on along the minus strand of JAFPBO010000018.1, from coordinate 236,488 downwards.
TATCTGGTGGATCTTCCGCACCGGCTGGCGCATTCGCCAATGACCTTGCGGGGGGCCGTGATCGGGTTAAGTATACAAACATGAAATATATCCCATTTATAAAATCCGCCCCCTTTGTCGCCGTAATCCGCCTGCAAGGCGCGATTGCCAATTCGGGGCGTGGTCTGGATAGCCCCGGCTTGTCCCCGGTCATTGAAAAGGCGTTCAGCAAGGGCAAGCCGACCGCTGTCGCGCTGGAGATCAACTGTCCGGGCGGTTCGCCTGTACAATCATCCTTGATCGCCGCGCAGATCCGCCGGTTGGCAGATGAAAAGAAGGTGCCGGTCTTTGCCTTTGTCGAGGATGTCGCTGCCTCTGGTGGATATTGGCTGGCCTGCTCTGCGGATGAAATCTTTATCGATCCATGTTCGCTGACCGGATCGATTGGTGTGATCAGCGCCGGTTTTGGCGCGCATCAGGCGATTGACAAGGTCGGGATCGAACGGCGGGTGCATACCGCAGGCAAATCCAAAAGCCTGATGGACCCGTTCAAACCCGAAAAACCCGAAGATGTTGCCAAGCTCAAAGGCTGGCTGGAAGATTTGCATGCGACCTTCATCGCTTATGTCAAATCCCGGCGCGGGCCCAAGCTGACCGATGATCCTGACCTTTTCACCGGCGAGGTTTATATTGGGCAAAAGGGTATCGACGTCGGGCTGGTCGACGCTATCGGTCATCTGGTGCCGGTGATGAAAGCGCGGTTTGGCGACAAGATCCGGTTTCGCCGTTATGGGCAGAAACGGTCGATCCTGTCGCGCTTTGGTGCGCAGATTGTCGGCGATACGATTGCCGGGATCGAAGAACGCGCCGCATTTTCGCGGTTTGGCCTATGATCGTTAAATCCGTCTTTCTGTTTCTGGCCTTCATGGTTGTGCTGGGTATCTTCGGCAAATGGCGGTTTCCGGGGCAAAAGACGCTCGCCAATGCCAAATGCCCCAAATGCCAACGATTTCGTATCGGCAAAGGCCCCTGCGCCTGTGAAAAGGGCCGTCCGTGAAGGCGCTGGTGACAGGGGCCGGGGCGCGGCTGGGGCAGGCGATGGCGCTGTATCTGGGCCAGCGCGGCTATGACGTGGCTGTGCATTATGCAGGGTCGCTTGCGGGCGCGCAGGAGACGGTTAGCCAGTTGCGCGCGATGGGGCGGCAGGCGGTCGCACTTCAGGCGGATCTGCTGGATGAGGATGCGACGACAACATTGGTCGCGCGCGCAACGGCGGCATTGGGCGGGCCGCTGACTTGTCTGGTCAACAATGCCTCTATTTTTGAATATGACACGATCCATTCCGCGACCAAGATCAGTTGGGACCGCCATATCGGGTCGAACCTGCGCGCGCCATTTCTGCTGACACAAGCTTTTGCCGCGCAAGCGCCCAAGGCGCAGGCCGACAGCATGGGGGAACCTGTGGCGCAGGCGCTGATTGTGAATATGATTGATCAGCGGGTGTATAAACTGACGCCGGAATTCATGACCTATACGATTGCCAAGATGGGCCTTTGGGCGATGACGCAGACCACGGCGCAGGCGCTGGCCCCTGATATTCGGGTCAATGCGATTGGTCCGGGACCAACTTTGCAAGGTGGGCGACAATCAGCGGATCATTTCGCCCGCCAGCGCGCAGCGACGGTTTTGCAGCGTGGCGCGAACCCGGCAGATATCTGCGCAGCGCTGGGATATTTTCTTGATGCGCCCGCTGTGACGGGGCAAATACTGGCTGTGGATGGCGGGCAGCATCTGGCGTGGCAGACGCCCGATGTGCTGGGCGTGGAATAGCGCGCCGCAAAAGTTACGCACCGCGTCACGCAATCTTCACGAAACCGTCACAAAGCCTCTGTTTTTCAACGTGTTAAGACGAGATTAATAAAAATATCGTTGAAAAACAATGGTGTATTAAATTGCTCAATTTTTAAGCAAAGCGACGAAGTGGGCCTGAAACAAGGAAAATTTCCTGATACCCGCTGTTGATCCACTGACTTATCCACAGAAACGGTGGATGCCTTTCCTCTTGTCCCCGCTGCGTTACCATTGCAGCAGCCCCAGAATCAAAGACCGCGCCCTATGACTGACATTGCCCCCACCGGATATGACGTGATCCATGGCTATCTGCGCAGCCTGGACAGTTCGCCCGGTGTGTACCGGATGCTGGATGGCGACAGCCGGGTGCTTTACGTTGGCAAGGCGCGCAATCTGAAAGCGCGGGTCAGCAATTACGCGCGCCCCGGTCCGCATTCGCCCCGGATCGCCCGGATGATCAACGAGACCGCGTCGATGATGTTTCTGACCACAAGGACAGAGACAGAGGCGCTGCTGCTGGAACAGAACCTGATCAAGCAGCTGAAACCGCGTTACAATGTGCTGCTGCGGGATGATAAGTCGTTCCCCAATATTCTTGTGACCGGCGATCATGATTTCCCGATGATCCGCAAACATCGCGGCGCGAAAACGCAGAAGGGGAATTACTATGGCCCCTTCGCCGGTGCCGGGGCGGTCAATCGTACCTTGTCGCAGTTGCAGCGTGTTTTTCTGTTGCGCAATTGTTCAGACAGCGACTTTGAAACCCGTTCGCGACCTTGCCTGCAATATCAGATCAAGCGCTGTTCGGGTCCTTGTTGCGGGTTGATCAGCAAAGATGATTACGCGCTTTCGGTGAAAGAGGCCGAGAATTTCTTGCAAGGTCGCACCAAGGGGATACAAGAGGCGCTTGCCGCGCAGATGCAGGCCGCCAGTGAAGATATGCTGTTCGAACGCGCCGCTGCCCTGCGCGACCGGATCAAGGCGCTGACGCAGGTGCAATCCGCACAGGGCATCAACCCGCAGAACACGGCAGAGGCGGATGTGATCGCGCTGCATACTGATGGCGGGCAGGCCTGTGTGCAGGTGTTTTTCATCCGCGCCAATCAGAACTGGGGGAATCATGATTATTACCCCCGGATCAGTGGGGATGAGGATATGGCCGAGGTGATGGAGGCTTTTGTCGGCCAGTTTTACGCCAACCGCGAACCGCCCCGGATGCTGATCCTGTCGCATGGTTTGGACAATGACGATCTGATGGCGGATGCGCTGGCCGAGAAGGCCGGGCGCAAGGTCGAGATCGTGATCCCGCAGCGTGGCGAAAAGGCTGAGCTGGTGCAGAATGCCCTGCGCAACGCCCGCGAAAGTCTGGCGCGCAAGATGTCGGAGACAGCGACGCAAAGCCGTCTGTTGAAGGGGCTGGCAGAGGCGTTTGATCTGCCGAAAATCCCACAGCGGATTGAGGTTTACGACAACAGCCATATTCAGGGCGCCCATGCCGTGGGGGCGATGGTCGTGGCCGGGCCGGATGGGTTCGACAAAAATCAGTATCGCAAGTTCAACATCCGTGGTGACGATCTGACCCCCGGCGATGATTTCGGCATGATGAAAGAGGTGCTGACCCGCCGTTTCCAGCGCCTGATCAAGGAAGATCCCGAACGCAATCTGGGCACTTGGCCTGACTTGCTGCTGATTGACGGCGGGCAGGGGCAGGTTTCCGCCGTGCGCCAGATCATGGATGAACTGGGCGTCAGCGATATCCCGATGGTCGGCGTGGCCAAGGGGCTGGACCGTGATGCGGGCAAAGAGGAATTTCACCGCACCGGCAAGCCGGTGATGGCGTTGCGGCACAATGATCCGGTGCTTTATTTCATTCAGCGGATGCGGGACGAGGTCCACCGTTTCGCCATCGGCACCCATCGCGCGAAACGGTCAAAGGCGATCGGCGCAACTCCGCTTGATGATGTGCCGGGCGTCGGGGCGACGCGCAAACGCGCGCTGCTGGCGCATTTCGGGTCGGCCAAGGCGGTGGCGCGGGCCAATCTGGCTGATCTGAAAGCAGTTGATGGGGTGTCTGCCAATATGGCGCAGGTGATTTATGACTACTTTCACGACCAGGGATAGAAAAACTTCTATGCCTCCGGCGGGGATATTTCAACTCGGAAGATGGGGGTGCTGGTGTCTGTGGCAAAGCCGGTTTAGTGTGCGCGTATCATGCTGACATTGCCCAACATCCTGACGATCCTGCGACTGGCCGCTGCGCCGGGGGTGGTGATCATGTTTTTGTATTTCCAGCGGCCCGCGGCGGATTGGTTTGCGCTGATCCTGTTTGTGGCAGCGGCGCTGACCGATTTTCTGGATGGCTATCTGGCGCGTAGGTGGAAGCAAGAAAGCAAGCTGGGCGCGATGCTGGACCCGATTGCCGACAAGGCGATGGTGGTGATTGCGCTGCTGGTGATCACCGGGTTTTCGGGGATGGACCCGTGGATATTGCTGCCCGCGACGATAATCATGTTTCGCGAAGTCTTTGTCTCTGGCCTGCGCGAATTTCTGGGCGATACGGCCGGTACGTTGAAAGTGACACAACTGGCGAAATGGAAAACGACGGCGCAGATGGTGGCGATTGCGATTCTTTTCGCGAAAGGTGCGTTTCAGCATTATGCGGGGATCGACGCGCTGTCGACCTTCGTTGCCTGGTGGGCGGGGATCGTCGGTCTGTGGATCGCGGCTGTGCTGACTTTAATGACTGGCTGGGATTATTTTCAGAAGGCGCGGCCATTTCTCCGGGGGCCAGCGGCATGAATGTGATGTATTTCGCTTGGGTGCGTGAACGGATCGGTTTGCCGCAGGAACAGGTCAAGACACAGGCCGCGACAGTCGCCGAATTGGTGGCGGAATTATCCGCCCGCGAGGAACGCTATGCCGCCGCCTTTGCTGACATCAGTGCCTTGCGTGTGGCGGTGGATCAGGAACTGGCGGATTTCGACGCGCCCTTGGCCGGGGTGCGCGAGGTCGCGTTTTTCCCCCCGATGACGGGCGGTTGATGCAGGTTCGCGTGCAATCCGACGCCTTTGACACCGGGGCAGAGCTGGCGGGATTCGCGCAAGGCCGCCACGATATCGGCGCTGTCGTCAGTTTCACCGGCGTGGTCCGCGATACTGCAGGTGATCTGGATCATATGCTGATGGAACATTACCCCGGCATGACCGAACGCGCGATTGGCGGGATCGTGGATCAAGCCGTGGCGCGCTGGGCCTTGGTGGACGTGCTGGTGATTCACCGCTACGGCGCGCTGGCACCCGGTGCGCCGATCATGATGGTCGCGACGGCGGCAGGGCATCGGGCGGAAGCCTTTGCTGCTGCTGATTTCCTGATGGATTACCTCAAATCCCGCGCGCCGTTCTGGAAGAAAGAAGTGACCCGCGAAGGTGCCGCATGGGTCGCCGCGAAAGACGCCGATGAACAGGCGCTAAAACGCTGGTGATCGCGCCATGGCCGCGCAGGGGGCGTGGCACGGGCATGTGGTCAGGTGATTGTTGATCAGGCCTGTCGCCTCCATGAATGCATAGACGATTGTGGGGCCGCAGAATTTGAACCCGGCTTTTTTCAGGTCTTTCGAGATTTGCAGCGACAGCGGCGATTGCGTTGGCATCTGGCTGCGGTCTGCCAGCGTTGTTCGCAAAGGCACGCCATCGACGTAGTTCCAGAGGTAATGGGCAAAGCCCTGATCTGCCTCGATCGTTTGCCAGGCGCGGGCATTGGTGATCGTGGCCGCGATCTTGCCCCTATGGCGGATGATGCCGGGATCAGCGAGCAGGCGCTGGACGTCAGCCTCGCCCCATTCCGCGATGATATCAGGGTCGAACCCGGCAAAGGCCGCGCGGAAATTATCGCGCTTTTTCAGGATCGTGATCCAGGACAGGCCCGCCTGAAACCCGTCGAGCACCAGCTTTTCCCACAGGGTGCGGCTGTCATATTCCGGCACGCCCCATTCGGTGTCGTGGTAGTCAATGTAAATCTGTTCGGGGCCGGCCCAGTCGCAGCGTGGCATTTTTCTGGTGTCCTTTAAACGTTTCTTAGCATCTGTCGGTGCATGATCCGGGCATTGTCAGGGATGTCCGAAATGCCACATAACATGCTTTCAAAAACTGATCTTGAGGAAACGCCGGTGGCGGACCCGTTGCTTTATGCGCTGGCCAGTCGCGATGCCGATGTGCTGGATCTGGTGCGCGATGCGATCGCGGCGGGGCGCGCCAGCCTTGCGTTTCACCCGATTGTCACCACCGACCCGGTCCCGCAGATTACCTTTCATGAGGGGTTGATCCGGGTCAAGGATGACGCGGGGCGGGTCATTCCTGCCGCGCATTTCATGCCAGTGATCGCAGATACCACCATGGGCCGGCAGATTGACTGTATCAGCCTGTCACTGGCGCTGCGGCATCTGAAGCAGAACCCCGGCCAGCGTTTGTCGATCAATCTGTCGGCGCGGTCGGTGGGTGATGGCGAATGGCGGCGGCTTTTGGATAACGGATTGCGCGACCACAATGGGCTGGGTGAGCGGCTGATTTTCGAGATCAGTGAAGCATCCGCGATGATGCTGCCCGATCTGATGATCCGCTTCATGGCCGAGATGCAGCCCAAAGGGGTCGCCTTTGCGCTGGATGGGTTTGGTGCGGGGATGACCGCCTTTCGCCATCTGAAGGATTTCATGTTCGATCTGGTGAAGATCGACAAAAGCTTTATCCGTGGCATCGACCGGGACCATGACAATCAGGTGCTGGCAGAAGCTTTGACCACCGTCGCCCATCAGTTCGAGATGTTCGCCGTCGCCGATGGCGTCGAAACCGAGGAAGAGGCCACATTTCTGCGCAGCATCGGCGTGGATTGCCTGCAGGGCTATCTGTTTGGCGTGCCCAGATTTACCTTTTGACAGGATGTCGCTGCTTTCTGGGATTTAATTTGCCCTCTTTGAAACAACGCAATAGCATGGAGTCGAGCGGGAGGAGGAGGCCTTTGCGCACGTCTGGCGTGTGGCGGGTGTGTCTGTTCCCAAGAACAAAGCTGAAGGGAATATTTCATGACCAATGTCGTTATCGCATCCGCCGCCCGCACCGCGGTGGGCAGTTTTGGCGGTGCATTCGCCACCACGCCTGCCCATGATCTGGGCGCTGCCGTTTTGTCCGAAGTCGTCGCGCGCGCCGGAATCGACAAATCCGAAGTGAGCGAGACGATTTTGGGTCAGGTGCTGACCGCAGCCCAGGGCCAGAACCCGGCACGTCAGGCCCATATCAACGCCGGCCTGCCGATTGAAGCCGCCGCCTGGGGGATCAATCAGGTCTGTGGGTCTGGTCTACGCGCTGTGGCACTTGGTGCGCAGCATATCCAGCTGGGCGATGCAGAGATCGTGCTGGCCGGTGGTCAGGAAAATATGTCGCTCAGCGCGCATGCCGCGTTTCTGCGTGCGGGTCAGAAGATGGGCGATATGACCTATATCGACACGATGATCCGTGACGGTTTGTGGGATGCGTTCAACAATTACCACATGGGCCAGACAGCTGAAAATGTTGCCGACCAGTGGCAGATCACCCGCGACATGCAGGATGAATTCGCCGTCGCCTCGCAGAACAAGGCTGAAGCGGCGCAGAAGGCGGGCAAATTCGCGGATGAGATCATGGCCTTTACCGTAAAATCCCGAAAAGGCGAAACCACTGTCGATCAGGATGAATATATCCGCCACGGTGCCACGATTGAAGCGATGCAGAAACTGCGCCCGGCCTTTACCAAGGACGGGTCGGTCACGGCGGCGAATGCCTCTGGCCTGAACGATGGTGCGGCGGCGACTTTGCTGATGTCGGTGGAGAATGCCGAAAAGCGCGGGATCGAACCGCTGGCGCGGATCGTATCCTATGCGACGGCGGGGCTGGACCCGTCGATCATGGGCGTCGGGCCGGTGATGGCCAGCCGCAAGGCGCTCGCCAAGGCTGGTTGGACGGTCAATGACCTCGATCTGGTCGAAGCGAATGAAGCTTTCGCCGCGCAGGCCTGTGCCGTGAACAAGGATATGGGGTGGGACCCGGCGATTGTTAACGTCAATGGCGGTGCGATTGCGATCGGGCATCCGATCGGCGCCTCTGGTGCGCGGATTCTGAACACGCTGTTGTTTGAAATGAAACGCCGTGGTGCGAAAAAGGGTCTCGCGACCCTTTGCATCGGTGGCGGGATGGGTGTCGCGCTTTGCGTTGAACGCATGTGACGCCACGGGTGGCGCGTCCGCGCGCTGCCCAAAAAATTAACCAAAGGGAGGAGAAAATATGGGACGAGTAGCACTTGTCACGGGTGGATCGCGCGGCATTGGCGCGGCCATTTCGACGGCTTTGAAGGATGCAGGCTATAGCGTAGCGGCGACCTATGCTGGCAATGATGAAAAGGCCGCGGCTTTTACGGCAGAGACCGGCATCAAGACCTATAAATGGGATGTCGGCAATTATGAGGCTTGCGCTGCTGGCATTGCGCAGGTCGAGGCGGATCTGGGCCCGGTCGAGGTTTTGGTGAACAATGCGGGCATCACCCGCGATGCACCCTTCCACAAGATGACCCCGCAGCAGTGGAAAGAGGTGATCGATACCAATCTGTCGGGCGTGTTCAACATGACCCATCCGGTTTGGCCCGGCATGCGCGAGCGTAAATTCGGCCGGATTATTACGATCTCGTCGATCAATGGCCAGAAAGGCCAGTTTGCACAGACCAATTATGCTGCTGCCAAGGCCGGTGACATTGGTTTTACCAAGGCGCTGGCGCAGGAAGGCGCGCGTGCGGGGATTACGGTGAACGTGATCGCGCCGGGCTATATTAACACCGAGATGATGAGCACGATTCCTGAAAAGGTGATGAACGAGGTGATTCTGCCGCAGATCCCGGTCGGGCGTCTGGGTGAAGCATCAGAAATCGCGCGCGCGGTGGTTTTTCTCGCCTCGGATGATGCGGGTTTTGTCACCGGATCGACGATTTCGGCCAATGGCGGGCAATATATGTCTTAATTATCAGGTCAGACGAAAAAGGGCCGCACCCGATTGGTGCGGCCCTTTGCGTTCATCGCTGGCGGCGCGTCCGGCCGTCATCAGCGTCAATGCGTGGCAAGGCGTGTGATTTCTTCCTTGATCTGCAGCTTTTTCTTTTTCAACTTCGCCAGTTCGAGATCGTCAACACCCGGACTGCGTTGCAAATCGTCGACATGATCTGAAAGGGTCTGGTGCTTTCTCTTCAGTTCCTGCAAATGCGAACTCAAGCTCATGGTCTTCCTCCTGCTGGTTGAATGTAAAGGAATTGCAACACAGTTCCGTCGCCCTGTCACGCTGCGCCGCAGCAATTCATGTTGCTTTCCACCTTACCAGCCAAAACCTGCCAAAAGATTAACGGTCCATGGGCAGATCAGCGCCATTGCGCAAAACCTCTGCAACCTGTGATGTATAACTGTCCTTGTCTGCCACATGCGCCGTACCTATATGCATGATCAACGTCGGCAGCAGACGGAACGGTGCGCGTCCTTCCTGCCTTGCACGCAGGATGAACAGACCCGGTGCGCGATCAGCCCGTCCAGCGACGGGACGCACTGCGATGGACCCAAGGCGGCCTTGCAGTGCTGCCAAAGTCTCTGGAAATCGTTCAACCCGTTGAATTAACGTCAGATAACCTTGCGGTGCCAGCCGCCGCGCCCCGATATCCACCCAATCAGCCAAGGGCGTTGTACCGCCGAGCGCGGTATCGCGACCGGTATCGGCGGCAGCGGTGCCTGCCTCGCGGTCGAAATAGGGTGGGTTCATGATCACATGGTCGAATCGCCGCTGGCGCAGATCGGCGGGCAGGGTGCGCAGATCGGCGGTGATCACGTCGAGCGGCAGATCGTTCGCCTTTGCGTTGTGCCCCGCAAGCGCTGCATAATCGGGCTGCAGTTCCACGCCGGTCAGGGCCAGACCCGGCACCCGCCGCCCAAGGCAGAGGATCGCCACACCGACACCGCAGCCAAGTTCCAGCACCGATTGCCCCGGCTTTGCCGCGACCGAAGCTGCCAGCAGCACTGGATCAACCCCAGCGCGATAACCCCGGCGCGGTTGCCTGATCTGCAAACGCCCGCCCAAGAAGGCATCAAGTGTCGTTGCTTCAGTCACGCCCCAGATCAATCTCGCCATCGCGCATCACGGCCTCGGCCATGAACAGGTCGCGGTCGAGCACCATCAAGCGGCGCGGCATAATGCCTATGCTGCCTTCCATGATGCTCATATTGTCGTCGAAGGTGAACCAGTCTATACCTTCCGCGTCCAGCAGGGCGGTTGCAAAGGCGATGACAGTCACGTCATTGGTGCGTAAAAGCTCTTTCATTGTTATGATTTACGGCGGCTGTCCGCCCTTGTCCACTCACAGACGGAACCCCTTCATGAGCCTTGATCACGCTGCCACCAAACCCCACGAACAGCTGGCCGAGGCTTTGGCAGATGATTTGACGGCGGTGAATGTGATGATCCGCGAACGCATGGCATCCGAACACGCGCCGCGCATCCCGCAAGTCACCGCCCATCTGGTCGAGGCGGGCGGCAAACGCCTGCGCCCGATGCTGACCTTGGCGGCCGCACGGCTGTGTGGCTATGACGGGCCTTACCATATCCATCTGGCCGCGACGGTAGAGTTTATTCACACCGCGACCCTGCTCCATGACGATGTTGTCGATGAAAGCAGCCAGCGGCGGGGGCGACCGACGGCGAACCTGCTGTGGGATAATACATCCAGCGTCTTGGTCGGCGATTACCTGTTTGCACGGTCGTTCCAGTTGATGGTGGAAACCGGGTCTTTGCGGGTGCTGGATATTCTGGCGAATGCCTCCGCCACGATTGCTGAAGGCGAGGTGTTGCAACTGACCGCCGCCGCCGATCTGGCGACAACGGAAGAGATTTACATCAAGGTTGTGCGCGGCAAGACCGCCGCCTTGTTTTCCGCCGCGATGGAGGTCGGGGGCGAGATTGCGGGGCAGGATGCTACGATCAAACAGGCGCTGTTCGATTACGGCGATGCTTTGGGGATCGCGTTCCAGATTGTCGATGACCTGCTGGATTACGGCGGCACCAAGGCGATTGGCAAAAACATCGGTGACGATTTCCGCGAACGCAAGATGACCCTGCCGGTCATCCGCGCGGTGGCGGCCGCAGATGCCGACGAACGCGCATTCTGGGAACGCACGATCCAAAAGGGCCGTCAGGAAGATGGCGATCTGGATCACGCTATTGCGCTGCTGCACCGGCATGGGACGCTGGAAAGCACACGGACGGATGCGATTGCCTGGGCGGACAAGGCCAAGGATGCGCTTAGCGCGATCCCTGACCATGCGTTGAAAACCATGCTGGTTGATCTGGCCGATTACGTTGTCGCCCGGATCAGATAGCGTCTAATCGACCAGATCGGCATTTTCCTCGACCGCCAATTGGGCTGCGGCGACCAAGGCGGCACCATCATAACCTTTGCCGTTCATCTCGATGATCCAGCGGCTGGTGACGCCAGCACCGATAGCCATGATCTGCGCGGTCTCTTCCTCTGACAATGTCGCAATCGTGTTGCCGCTGGCGGCCATGATATCACGTCCCAGGGCATCGCCCGTGTCATGCGCGCGCCCGGCCCAGCGGCTGGCCATTAGCCCGGAATTGGCATCGATCACGGCGCGCAGATCGTCGGGCAAAGCCTCGTAGGTTGCCTTGTTCATCGCCCAGAGAAAATAGAGGTTATAGAGCGAACGATCCCCTGCCACATCGGTATGGCTGTCGGTCAATTCGTCAAGTTTCAGCGAAGGTGATTGTTCCCACGGGATCACCCCGCCATCGACGACACCGCGTGAAATCGCTTCGGGGAATTGTGGCACCGGCATTCCGACTGGGGCTGCGCCCATATCCTCCAGCAGCAATGTTGCCGTGCGCGATGGGCCGCGCAATTTCAGACCGGCGAAATCTGCGACACTTGCAACCGGGTTCCCGCGTTTGTGCAGAATACCTGGCCCATGCATATGCGCGGCGATGATATGCACATCGTCGAAATCATCCAGCAGATAGGTCTGGGTGAATTCCCATGCGGCGGCGCTGGCCTCTTCCGCGGATTTGGTCGTCATGAAGGGCAGTTCCAGCGCTTCTGCTTCGGGAAAGCGGTTGGGCTGATAGCCGGGGATCACCCAGCCGCCGTCAATCGCACCGTCGCGGATCAGGTCATATTGGTTGGTGGCAGAGCCGCCCAATTGCATGAACGGGTAGATTTCAACTTTGATCCGCCCGTCTGATTGTTCTTCGATCGCATCGGCCCAAGGCTGCATGAAATAGGTCGGGTTCGCGCTGGCGGGCGAGACGAAATGTTGAAACCGCAAAGTAACTTCCTGCGCAAAAGCGGCGCTGGAAAAGGTTAGCGTAGCCAGCAGAGCGGCATGGGGTATCAGGCGCATCACGTGCATCCTTTTTCAAATGTTGGGGAAAGGCGTCACCGCTAGCGACCCCGTCAGGATAAGGATATCGCGCCCTATTGCAATATCAGACCGCAAACAGCGGGAATGTCATGCCCAGAGCCCAGCCCAGAAAGACCCCCAGCCCGATACCCGCCGCCAGCGGGCGCTGCGTTGCTCGCCCGATCCAGCCGCCCACAGTGCCGAACAGCAGGAAAAACAACAGGATGATCGGCATGATCAGCAGCAGGAAGAACAGACCTTCGATATTCAGCGCCGTGGCGATCCCGAGCGAGATCAGCGCATTGCCGCGCACCACCAGTATCCGCCACAGGGGGGCGCGCCCCGCTTCGGTCAGGTATGCATCAGCCAGCATGAAAGGCACGGCACCTGCGGCGATGGCAAGGATGATCCAGATGCGCGCATCGACGGCAAAGAAGGACGCGACATAGGTGTCCAGCATCGCGCCAAAGATGCCGATGCAGAAAAAAGCGATCGGCAGGGCAAGCAACACGCCCATAGCATCGCGGCGCAAGGCCCCGGCGCGCGCCAGAAAGCCAAGGCTGATCAGCCCGAACAGCGCGAAATGCACGGCAAGGTAATCGGCCACCAGAACCGGCAGGAATGCAATGTCGAACGGGACCAGCAGAAACGGCGTCAGGATTGTCGGTACCAAAGTGGCTGTCCAGAATGCCCCGCGCGACAGGCGCTTGGGTGGTATCTGCGACTGCAATGGGCGCGTAAGCTGCGCTAGTGGCCATGCCAGTGCCGCGACGCTGAAGATCAGCAGCGCGATCCAGCCGCCGCGCGCGGCGATGGGTGTGTCGGACGAACGTTCAAAGGCCGCATTCAGCCAGTCGCGGGTTTCGATCATGCTGGTGGGTGCATAAAGCACACCAACATGTTCGACCGATGGGGCCAGCACGGCGCGGCGTCCGGTGCCTGCAGGAGGGTCGCCCAAAGTTTGGTCGAAGCTGGCATCAGGGTCGGTCAGATGCAGAACGCGCAATGCCTCTGCCGCGAGGGCGCTTTCCCAGGCGCCGTTGATGATCAACAGATTGGCGGGGGCATCCGCTGTCACCTCGGTAGAAAACATCGAGACTGCGACAACAGCGTCCACGCGATCATTCGTTATCGCCTGCCGCACGATGATATCAGACGCCATCGAATGGCCCAGCAGTGCCAGCCGCCCATCGGCACCGGGCAGGGCCAGCCCCGCATCCGCGACGCGGCCCAGTTCATCGACCAGTAATCGTGTCGTGCCGTCAACAGAGTCCAGATCACCTGACATTGGCACCGGATTGCGCCCGTGCCCTTCCAGATCATAACTGACGACGATGTAACCTGCCTGCGCCAGGGTCTGGGCAAAGCCCAGCATCAACTGGCGCGATCCGGCGAAACCATGCGCGATGACGACAACCGGTGCTGCGGTGAGGTCGGGTTGCTGCAACACAGTCGCCGGGGTCTGACCGACCAGGATTTCAGTCGCGACAAGGCCAGCACCCGCCTGCTCCAGCCGCAGCACAGACACCGCCGCCCCTGCCAGCGCCAGGATCAGAACCAGCAAGTGCAGGATGCGCGGCATCACCTAGACTTTATAGGTCGGGTGAAACAGGCCTTTAGGGGAGGTCGTGAAAATCTGACAACCATCGGCGGTGATCCCGATGGAATGTTCAAACTGTGCCGACAGGGATTTGTCGCGGGTGACGGCGGTCCAGTCATCGGCCAGCACCTTTGTTTCCGGGCGGCCGAGGTTGATCATCGGTTCGATGGTAAAGAACATCCCTTCTTCCAGCACTGACCCGGTGCCAGCGCGCCCGTAATGCAGCACATTGGGCGGCGCATGGAAGACCCGGCCCAGACCATGGCCGCAGAAATCGCGGACCACCGACATGCGGTGACTTTCGGCAAAGCTCTGGATTGCATGGCCGATATCGCCGAAGGTATTGCCGGGTTTGGCGGCGGCGATCCCTTTCATCAGCCCGTCATGGGTCACATCGATCAAGCGCTCTGCCTTGCGCGACAGGTTGCCTGCGACATACATCCGGCTGGTGTCGCCGAACCAGCCATCGACGATCACGGTCACGTCGATGTTCAGAATATCGCCGTCTTTCAGGATTTTGTCGCCGGGAATGCCGTGGCAGACCACGTGATTGACCGAAATGCAGCTGGCGTGCTGATAGCCTTTATAGCCGATCGTCGCAGACACAGCACCGGCATCGCTGACCATCTGTTTGATCAGCCGGTCCAGTTCGCCCGTGGTCTGGCCGGGCGTCACATGGGCGGCGATATCGTCCAAAATCAGCGCAGCCAAAGCGCCCGCCTTGGCCATCCCGTCAAAATCGGTGGGTTCATAAATCCGGATGCCGTCTTTGGTCAGGCGGCCTTTGTTGGTATCCACGTCTGCTATCCTTTGCCTTATCAGGCGCGATATAGGGCAATTCCGCGTAAAGTTCTAGGGCTGCAACAGCTGTGGCAAATGCGCTGACACGATCTATAAAGCCTGTATCAGGACAGGAGACCACAGATGCCAAACCCCACTGCCGCCATGCTGGTGATCGGCGATGAAATCCTTTCAGGCCGGACCCGTGATGCCAATATGCATCATCTGGCCGGGCGGCTGACCGAGGTTGGCATCGACCTGCGCGAGGTCCGCATCGTCAGCGATGACGCGCCCGCGATTATTGCGGCGGTCAAGGCATTGTCGGCTGGGTTCGACCATGTCTTCACCAGCGGCGGCATCGGACCGACGCATGATGACATTACCGCCGATTGCATCGCCGCAGCCTTTGACGACACGATTGACGTGCGCGATGATGCGCGGGCCTTGTTGCAGGCCCATTATGACCGCTCCGGGCAGGAACTGAACGCAGCCCGCCTGCGAATGGCGCGGATTCCCGCCACCGCAACCCTGATCGACAATCCGGTCAGCACGGCACCGGGATTCAGCATCGGCAATGTGCATGTAATGGCGGGCGTGCCGTCCGTATTTCAGGCGATGGTGGCAAGCGTGCTGCCGACGCTGACTGGTGGCGCGCCGCTGCTGTCACGCAGCTTGCGTGTGATGCGGGGCGAGGGGGATATCGCCGGGCCTTTGGGGGCTTTTGCCGCGGATCATCCTGATCTTTCGGTCGGGTCTTATCCGTTTCAGAAGGACGGGATCTATGGGGCCAATCTGGTGATCCGCGGGCAGAATCAGGCAAGGGTTGATGCGGCTTTCGCCACGCTTCAACAGCTTTTCCCCGGATGACATTACCCTCGGCCCAACAATGTTACGATGTGATCGACACGACCTGGCCGCCCGAAGCGCGTCAGAGATTGGGACCGTGGACGATCCGGTTTGATCCCAGCGGCAGCAGTAGGGTCAGTGCCGCGACAGCGGATGCGCCATGGCAGTCGGACGATATCACGCAGGCCGCTGAAGCGATGCGCGCGGCAGGCCAGCGCCCGCTGTTCATGATCCGCGATCAGGATGCGGGACTTGACCGTGAATTGGTTGGTCTTGGCTATCTGATAAAGGACCCGGTCAATATCTACGCCGCCCCGGTGGCTGAGATCGCGACAGTGCGCCCCCCACCAGTGACCACGTTTGAGGTCTGGCCGCCACTTGCCGCGCAGGTCGAAATTTGGGCTGCTGGCGGGATCAGGGCGGGTAGGCTGGCGATCATGGACCGTGCGCCCATGCCGAAAACCACGATCTTGGGCCGCTTGCATGACCGGCCAGCGGGCACGCTGTTTGTCGGGATCGCAGCAGATTGTGCGATGATCCATGCGTTGGAAATTGCACAGGCGCATCGGCGGCAGGGGCTGGCGCGACAGGTGACGATTGCTGCGGCGTTCTGGGCGCAGGCAAATGGCGCGCATTGGCTGACGCTGGTGGCAACCCGCGCAAATGCTGGCGCGCATGCGCTCTATACTTCCCTCGGGATGGGGGTTGTGGGACAGTATCATTATCGCATCGCGCCGGAGGAAGATATTGACCGATAAACCGACCGCCCTTGACCTGCCGATGGTCGATCCGCTGCCAGAGGCGACACAGACATATTTTGATCTCTGTCAGGATAAGCTGGGCATGGTGCCCAATGTCCTGCGCGCCTATGCCTTTGATATCGACAAGTTGAATGCGTTCACCGCGCTTTATAATGACGTGATGTTGGCGGGTTCGGGCCTGACAAAACTGGAACGCGAGATGATCGCGGTGGCCGTGTCGTCGGTGAACAAATGCTATTATTGTCTGACGGCGCATGGCGCGGCGGTGCGGCAGATGTCGGGCGATCCGGTACTGGGCGAAATGCTGGTAATGAACTGGCGGGTCGCACCGCTGGATGCGCGGCAAAAGGCGATGCTGGAATTTGCGGAACTGATGACGCTGGCCTCGGCCCGGATCGGAGAAAAGGATCGCGATGCGTTGCGGCAAGTCGGGTTTTCGGACCGTGATATCTGGGATATCGCCGCCGTGGCCGGGTTCTACAACATGACCAACCGGATCGCTTCAGCCACCGATATGCGCCCCAATGACGCCTATCATGCGCAGGCCCGATGATCAGAGCAGGGGTGTTCTGGATAATGTGGTCCGCGACCGCAGCGCAAGCACAGGTCCTGGAATTTCCGGCAAATGCAAGTCTGCAAGCCAGCGAAACCAGTCCGCTCGGCAGCTACGACCTTCCGGTCGCGATCTGGGCTGACGGGCAATTGCCGGTCACCACGGTTGAAGGTGAACTGACCCGCGAGGCCTGGCGGATCGGCAGTGACCAGTTGACGACATTGCAATTGCTGCGCCCCTTGCGCGAACAGCTGCGCGACAACCGGTTCCGGATCTTGTTTGAATGCCAGACCGAGGCCTGCGGTGGCTTTGACTTTCGCTTTGCCACGTCGGCGTTGCCGCCACCGGAAATGCAGATCAATATCGGCGATTTCCGTTTCCTGACGGCGGAACGCAGCGCGCCGGAAGGGCCGGAGTATATCAGCCTTTTCATCAGCCGAACCGCGCAGGCTGGATTTGTGCAGGTCACGCGGGTGGCACCGGTATCCGCCACGCCGGTGCCGTTGGCGTCCCCCGGAGCGGCCGTTGTTGCTGCAACTGACACCGATGTGCAGACCAGCCTTGCCAGCCAGCTGGACAATGCCGGGCGGGCGGTTTTGCCGGATCTGACATTCGCGACAGGGTCAGCTATGCTGACGGAACAGCCCTTTGCATCGCTGGCGGAACTGGCGACCTATCTGTCGACCTATCCCGACCGTGAGATCGCGCTGGTCGGGCATACCGATTCGACCGGTGGGTTGGATACCAATATCGCGCTGTCAAAACGCCGCGCCGGGGCGGTGCTGGAACGGTTGGTATCGGAATATGGTGTCAACCGCCGCCAGCTTGCCGCCGAAGGCATGGGCTATCTGGCCCCGCTGGCCAGCAACCTGACCGAGGCCGGGCGTGAGGCGAACCGGCGGGTTGAAGTGATCATTACATCGACGCAATAACGCTGTCAGGTCGCCGTTGGTCCGCATCGGCCCGGCTGTCCTGTGCAAAGACGATGCGCCCACGCCCTTGTGATTTTGCCAGATACAAGGCGCGGTCGGCACGGCCGAACAGAATGTCGAGTGGGATGTTTCACGAAGTCATGACTGCCCCGACTGACAGCGTTGCCGTCGGATATTGGGCTTGCGGTCCGGCATAGAACGGGATCGGCATGGTCAGGCGTTCGCCGATCACCTGCGCTTGGCCCGGCCCGATATTTGCCAGCAGAATGGCAAATTCTTCCCCACCGATGCGACCGATCACGTCGCCTTCGCGCAGATTGCGTTTCAGCGTATCAGCAATGGATTTCAGGCAATAGTCACCGGCCTGATGACCATAGCTATCGTTGATCAGCTTGAAATGATCCGCGTCGAGCACCAATAAGATACCGGATTGGATCTGCTGGTTTCGCTGTTCGGCAATTTCGAAAAAACTGAACCGGTTGTTCAGCCCGGTCAGCCCATCATTGCGCGACAAAAACGAAAGGCGCTGCTGCAGCCGCCGCTGATACATCATGACAACGAAAAACAGCAGGATGAACGGGGCCCCGACAATGCTGCCCGTGAGTATGGGATAGAGAATCTGGTTGTCCGGCAGATAGGGCCCCAAAGAGCTGACCACGATGACATTGGTCATGGCAACCAGCATCGTGAAAAACAGCACGCGCAGGATCAGACCACCCCTGCTATGGGGTTGGAGCAACTTCATCATACCTTCCATCGGGGCCTCAGCGGATCAATGGGCGGGTGATAGCGATGAGACGTTAAAATTCTGTTCACGCAGGGCGTGACCCAGCGGTGCCGCTTTGGGAAAACCTGGGTATGGTTACCAGCTTTCGAGCCCTTTATCCGCGAAGGACCGCGCCAGAAAATCAACAAAAGCTCGCACTTTTGGTTGGGTAAAGTGGCCTTGCGGATAAACCGCATAAATCCCCTGAGTTTGGCGTGGAAGATCGGGGATGGCTTCTTCGACCAGCCCTTTGTGCAGGGCGTCATGATAAAGCATGCAGGGCAGGTAGGCGATGCCAAGCCCGCCGATACAGGCGTTCAGCAGCGACCGACCATCATTTACCGTCAGCCAACCTGCAGTGCGCACCTGCCTTTTTTCGCCCGATGGTGCAGTCAGTTTCCACACCGCAGCATTGGCTTGATTGGAATAATGCAGTAATTTGTGATTGTTCAGATCATCAATCTTTTCCGGCCTGCCATAGGTTGCGAAATAGGCCGGGCTGGCCACCATGCGCCTGACCGTTTCGGTCAGCTTGTGGCTGCGTAGGGTGCCGTCTTCAACTTCACCTATGCGCACCGCAATGTCGAAGCCCTCGGAGACGAGTTCGACATAGCGATTGTTCAGCACCATATTTACGGTGATGTCGGGGTTTTCCGCTAGAAATTCACCCAAGATCGGCGACAGGTGATTCACCCCGAAATCGCTGGCGACGCTGACGCGTAACAAACCTGACGGGGGACTTTGCATAGCCGTGACCAACGCGTCAGCCTCGCCCGCGTCGTTCAGCACACGTCTGGCGCAGTCGTAATAGGCCAGTCCGACATCTGTCGGGCTGACCCGGCGTGTTGTCCGGTTCAACAGGCGTGTGCCAAGCCGCGCCTCCAGCGCGGATACATGCTTGGACACCGCAGATTTTGAGATTCCCATTTTCCTTGCGGCATCTGTAAACCCGCCTTGGTCGACAACCGTCGCAAAAGCTTCCATTTCCGTCAAGCGGTCCATCGTAAAATCCAAATTACTCGTTACACAGGTATCCATATGGCGCACAATTTGGGCAGGATTGGGACGCAAGCCAGACAATCGACAGCTTATCACCAGCTTGCTGTCGCAATCACGGCTTGAAGGTATGATCGGCGCCGGGGCCCGCCCGCATCACAGGCTTGCCGCGACCCGTGTTCCCTGATCAATGGCGCGTTTGGCGTCGAGTTCGGCAGCGACATCCGCCCCGCCAATGACATGCACCGCTTGGCCCGCTGCAATAAGCTGGTCGGCCAGACGGCGTTCGGGCAATTGCCCCGCGCAGAGCACGATCGTATCGGCGGCGATTACCGAAGGATTGCTGCGCGTCTCACCTTGGCTGATATGCAGGCCAGTGGCGTCGATCTTATCATAATTCACACCGCCGATCATCTGGACATTCTTCATCTGCAGTCCGGCACGGTGAATCCAGCCTGTTGTTTTGCCTAACCTTTTGCCCAGCTTTTCTGCTTTGCGCTGGAGCAGGGTCACCTGCCTTGCTGGGGCACCAGGTTGCGGCCCCTGGCTGCGCAGACCGCCGCGGGCCTCTGCCGGGTCGCCGACGCCCCATTCCTGGAGCCAGTCCGGCAAATGGTCGGTCGGACTGTGGTCCGTGACCAGATATTCGGCCACATCAAAGCCGATGCCACCGGCCCCGATGATCGCCACTTTCTGGCCGACCTGCACATCGCCGCGCAGCACATCGATGTAGGATACCACATTCGGACCGTCCTGACCGGGGATCACCGGATCGCGCGGGACAACACCTGTGGCGATGATTACCGTATCGAAACCAGCCAGATCATCCGCGGTGGCGACGGTTTCCAGGGCCAGCGTAATGCCAGCCTTGGCCACCATCGTCTGATAGTAATCGACCAGCCCCCAGAATTCTTCCTTTCCGGGCACCTGTTTCGCAAGGTTCAGCTGGCCGCCAATCTGGCTGGCTTTGTCGAACAACGTCACATTGTGGCCCCGCGCGGCGGCGGTCAGGCTTGCGGCCAGCCCGGCGGGGCCTGCGCCGACCACTGCGATGCGTTTCGGTGTCTCGGCCGTTGTGATGGTCAGTTCGGTTTCATGGCAGGCGCGTGGGTTGACCAGACAGGATGACAGTTTGCCGCTGAATGTGTGATCCAGACAGGCCTGATTACAGGCGATGCATGGCGCGATTTCAGCGGCTTTGCCAGCAGCGGCTTTGGCCACGAAATCAGGATCGGCCAGAAACGGCCGCGCCATGCTGACCATATCGGCGCAGCCTTCGGCCAGCACGGATTCAGCCACATCCGGCGTGTTGATCCGGTTCGAGGTAATCACCGGGATCGCCACCTTGCCCATCAGTTTCTTGGTGACCCAGGCAAAGGCGCGGCGTGGCACCGAGGTGGCGATGGTGGGTATCCGCGCCTCGTGCCAGCCGATGCCGGTGTTGATGATGCTCGCCCCGGCTGCTTCAACAGCGCGTGCCAGTTGCACGACTTCATCCCATGTCGACCCTTCGGGAATCAGGTCGATCATCGACAACCGGTAGATCACAATGAAATCAGCACCTACGGCTTCGCGTACGCGGCGTACCACCTCGACCGGAAGGCGCATCCGGTTTTCGTAGGACCCACCCCAGCGATCGGTCCGTTTGTTGGTATGGGTGACCAGAAACTGGTTGAGGAAGTACCCCTCTGACCCCATCACTTCGACCCCGTCATAGCCGGCCTCGCGGGCGCGGCGTGCAGCGGTGACGATATCACTGATCTGCTTTTCGATGCCTTCCTCGTCCAGTTCATGTGGCGGAAAGGGCGAGATCGGAGATTTGATCGCCGAAGGGGCCACGCATTTGGCGCTATAGGCATAGCGCCCGGCATGCAGGATCTGCATCGCGATCTTGCCGCCCGCGTCATGCACGCGGGACGTGACGATGCGGTGATTGGCGATATCCTGATCGGTATACAGCCCGGCGGCACCGGGAAACACGCCGCCTTCGGGATTCGGGGCCATGCCACCGGTGACCATCAATGCGACACCGCCGCGCGCGCGGGTGGCGTAAAATTCCGCGACGCGGTTCCAGTCGCCGGTTTCTTCCAGGCCGGTATGCATCGATCCCATCACGACGCGGTTTTTCAGCGTGGTAAACCCCAGATCGAGCGGTGCAAGAAGATGTGGATATTGGGTCATTGCGGGCCTCCCTTTGTCGACAGAATGGGCAAAGCTGCCGGTGCCGTCACGCCCAACGTGGCGTCAAATGCGCATCGCGATCCCGCCGCGATGCGTCTGCCTGGGGGAGTTCAGCGCATCAAAACCCGGTCAATCTCGTGGATCACACCGTTTGACGCGATGGTATCTGCGCGGGTTACCACAGCCGGGCCGACCTTGACCTCTTCCTCGCGCCCATCGATCTGCAGGTTAGAGCCGTTCAACGTCGCGACCATCAGCCGTTCACCAGATAATTGTTCTGCGGTGACGGCGCCGGGCACAACGTGATAGGTGAGCAGCGCAACAAGGGTCTCTTTGTTTTCGGGCAGCAGCAGGTTTTCTACTGTGCCTGCGGGCAGTGCGGCAAAGGCGGCGTCACTGGGCGCAAAGATCGTGAAAGGTCCCGGCCCTTGCAGCGTGTCGGCCAGATCGGCTGCGGTCAATGCTGCGATCAAGGTGGTGAAATTGCCGCCCGAGGCCGCAACCTGCACGACATTGCCGTCGCTGACCGTGGGTTCGCAGGCGGCCAAAGCGGCCAGTCCCGCAGCAATAAAGGCAGATTTCACAACAAAACGACGGTTCATGGCAGGGTCCTTTGGTCAGGGTGAATGCGGCTGATGCGGAAGGATGTGTCATTTGCCGCAAAGGTCAAATGCAAGAAGCGCGCGTAACGTACCACGCCATCGGCCATGATGGCTATTTTTCGTGATGCATCCGGCGGAAGGCAGCTTTTAGCATGTCCAGTTCATTGCGTAACAGGCTGATTTCGGCGCGCAGATCATCGGCCAGCGCCTCGCCCGACAGAATGGCCAGACTGCCGACCTTGGTTCCATCGCCCAGGCAGACCAGAATCGTCTGAAGGCCATCGTTCAAGACATCAGGCGGGATCGGCAGGCTGATGCGCCAGGTGTCTGGCCGGTCACCAGTGGTGCAGCGCAGGCCGGGCAGCACCCGACCTTCGTGGCTGGCTGTCAGCGTCGGGGCATCCGGCCCGGCCTGTTCCAGCACCGCGTCCCAGATGCCAGCGTGCAAGCGGGATTGGGTCAATGTCGGTTGCGTCATCTTTGGTGCCTTTTCCGGTCAAATCTGCGCGCGCGGATAGCGGCAGAGCGTCAGATCGCGCAGCGTGATCCGGTTCATCTGCGGGGTCTCGAACATCAGGTCAATCCACATCTTTTCAGCGCGTTTTTCGTTCAGCTGGGTATAGGCAAGGTCAAATTCCACCGTTGCCATCGCGGATCCATGGGACAAGGTCAGCAGGATCTGTTCGGTGTTGGGGCCGTTTTTGATGTTGAGCCGCGCAGAGATAGCGATCGGAGTTTCGGTTTCAATAAAGGCACCCAACTGGAGCAGATGTTGCTTTTTGAGAACGTGACAGCTTTCTTTCGGCAGGTCGATGACGATCGACAGATATGATCCGGTGAAATGAAAGACCTCCATGCTCAGCCGGAATGGCGCAATATCGTCATCGCCCAGATTGCGGACCTGTCGTATCGCGATTTCGTCATGCGGGCAGTCGTGAAAGATGCTGATGTCGTCGTCTAGCCATGTTCTGTCAGCAACCGGTGCGCGCCCCGGCTGATCTAAGCGCAGCCGCCAGATTGCGGGACGCCAAGACCAGTCAGTTCCGATTGGCTTGGGAAAGTTGACCGATCTGATATGCGGCAAGGCCAGCCTGTCGTCGGCGCGATGGCAGAATTCGTGCAGCACAGATTTCAATTGCCGCGCCTGATGGCGCTGTACACGCAGAATACCGCGCCTTGTTTGGCCCGTCACTGCGGTTGCCGCTTTCCAGCGGGCCAGAACCCCTTGGTGAAACAGCCGGCCCAGCACGCTATGTGGTTTGATCGGCATTTTCCGGCAAGTCCCTTGTTGTCAGACGGTCGTATTCACTGGCATTCAGCTGTCCGGGATGGCGGGCTGAGCCGGTGCCTGCACGCCTTTGAGAACAAGATCAAGCAGGGCCGCGCCACGCCCTGCGGTGATTGGGGCATCTTCCAATGCGCGCACCGACACGGTGACCAGACGGCCGCTGACATCCGTGAAGGCGCGCCATTCATCCTGCCCCAGCCCATCCATGGGTGGGGGGGCGCTGTCGCGGAAATGCACGACCACCTGCCCGTCGAAGGCTTGCGAGGACACGACAGAGATCGCGGCGCCGCTGCCGCCTTTGCTGAGCAAACCGGCCCCCTGCGGCCCAATCAGGAAATCGCGCAGGTCCGTTTCATCGCCTGCAACCATGGCCGACCCCGCCGCACCTGCCTGGACAGTTGCGACACCCAGTATCGTTGGCACCGGTGCCTCGGTCCCGAGGGTAAGGCAGGGCGCGAAGACGGCAAAGCCCGCACGCGGCCTGCTGGACAATGGGTCGGCGCAATAGCCTTCTGGCGGTGTGACCACCAGATCGCCGTTCAGCATCGCCACAGGTGCAGCAACCCCGGCTGGGTCACAGGCAGCCAAGCCCGCCAGTCCCATCAACGCCAGAGCACACCGGATCATCGTCTTACAAATCCATATAGATGTGTTTTTCGCTTTTCGCGCCGGGATGGGTCAGCGCGCCCAGCCGGGTGGACCCGACCAGCTGCGCGTATTTCCACAAGGCACCGGATGCATAGATCGTTTCGCGCGGGCCTTTCCAATTGGCGCGGCGTTCTTCCAGTTCGGCATCGGTCAGATCGACCGAAAGTTCACCAGTCCGCGCATTCAGCGTGATCATGTCACCATCCTTGAGCAAGGCGATAGGACCACCCTGTGCCGCCTCTGGCCCGACGTGACCGACGCAGAACCCGCGTGTGGCACCCGAGAACCGGCCGTCCGTGATCAGCGCCACCTTTTTGCCCATGCCCTGACCGGACAGGGCGGCCGTGGTGGACAGCATTTCACGCATGCCGGGGCCGCCTGCGGGGCCTTCGTTGCGGATGACCAGCACTTCGCCTTCTTCGTATTTGCGCGCTTTTACCGCCTCGAACGCGTCTTCTTCGCATTCGAACACGCGGGCAGGGCCGGTGAAAACCTGTTCTTCTTCCGACATGCCAGCAACTTTGACGATCGCACCGTCAGGGGCCAGATTGCCTTTCAGACCGACAACGCCGCCGGTTTTGGTAATCGGGTTTTCGACGGAATAGATGACGCGGTTATCCGCCTCGCCTTTGATCATGTCGAGTTCTTCGCCGATGACCCGGCCAGAGGCGGTCATGCAATCCTCATGGATCAGCCCGGCCTTGCGCAGTTCTTTCAGCACGACAGGCACGCCGCCAGCCTCATACAGGTCCTTCGCCACATATTTGCCGCCCGGTTTCAGATCGACGAAATAAGGCGTGTCGCGGAAAATGTCGCAGACATCGGACAGGTCGAAATCAATCCCGGCCTCTGCCGCGATGGCAGGCAGGTGCAGACCGGCATTGGTGGACCCGCCGGTGCAGGCGACGATGCGCGCAGCATTTTCCAGCGATTTGCGTGTGACGATATCGCGGGCGCGGATGTTCTTGGCGATCAGGTTCATCACCGCTTCGCCCGAGGCCACGCCATATTGGTCGCGCGATTCGTAAGGCGCAGGCGCGCCGGATGAATTCATAAGCGCCAGACCAATCGCCTCTGACACGCAGGCCATGGTGTTGGCGGTGAACTGGCCACCACAGGCACCAGCGGATGGACAGGCGACGCGTTCAAGAATTTCCAGCTCGGCATCGGTCATATTGCCGGCCTGATGTTGGCCCACGGCCTCGAACACATCCTGTACGGTCACGTCTTTGCCGTTCAACCGGCCCGGCAGGATCGATCCGCCATAGATGAAGACAGATGGCACGTTCAGCCGGACCATCGCCATCATCATACCGGGCAAGGATTTGTCGCAACCGGCAAGGCCAACCAGCGCGTCATAGCAATGGCCGCGCATTGTCAGCTCGACCGTATCGGCAATGGCTTCGCGCGAGGCGAGCGAGGACCGCATCCCTTCATGGCCCATCGCGATCCCGTCGGTCACAGTGATCGTGGTGAATTCGCGGGGCGTGCCCATGCCCTTTTTCACGCCCAGCTTGACCGCTTGGGCCTGGCGATTCAGCGAAATGTTGCAAGGTGCCGCTTCGTTCCAGCAAGTGGCGACGCCGACCCAAGGCTGGGCAATCGCTTCTTCATCCAGACCCATGGCATAGAAATAGGACCGGTGCGGCGCGCGCGACGGGCCTTCGGTCACATGGCGGCTGGGTAATCTGGATTTATCGACACGGTTGTTAGACATCACTTCTCTCCCGGAAACTGTTGGAGAAGGTCTAAATAATGGGTGGCAGTGACACAAGCGCGAAACATGCGTTGCGGGGATCGCGGTTGCCTGCCTAAACAGGCACATGAACGATCCTTACCGCGCCCATGCTTCATTTATCCGTCCTGCATGGCCGATGCGGGATATCTGGCGGGTGCTGATCGTTGTCTTTCTGGTCGATCTGCTCTTCGAGATGTCGCCTGCAATCTTTGTGCTTTTCCTGCCATCCAAAGCCGCTGATGCCTTTTATGAGGGTACCAGCGCATTCGGCACGCTGGCGCAATTCTACAGCTTTGGCTTTGCTGCGCTGGGGTTGGTGGGGTTGTTGCATTTGCTGCACCGGCGGGGGTTCTGGTCGCTGATCGGGGATCGTACGGCGGCATGGGCCGATCTGAAACGGGTGGCATGGGGCGTGGGGCTGGTGCTGCTGGCGATTGAACTGCTGCCGCCTTGGGGCCGGCTTGA
Source organism: Loktanella sp. (assembly GCA_017390475.1). GTDB lineage: Bacteria > Pseudomonadota > Alphaproteobacteria > Rhodobacterales > Rhodobacteraceae > Yoonia. The sequence goes on along the minus strand of JAFPBO010000018.1, from coordinate 210,037 downwards.
TGACTTTGCAGAGGTCCGCAATATCACCAGTTGGACGCTGTTACTGCCCTTGGCCTTGCTAGCCCTGCTGGTGCAGGTCGGCACGGAAGAGATTTTCTTTCGCGGTTATCTGCAGCAACAACTGGCCTGCCTGTCGTCATCGCGAATGGTCTGGATGGTGATCCCGTCTGCTCTGTTTGGGCTTGTGCATTACTGGAATGGCAATGGCCCGTCTGACGGGGTGATCTGGGCGGTCTGGGCCGGGTTGCTGGGGCTTGCCTGCGCCGATCTGACCGCGCGCACCGGCAATCTGGGGGCGGCCATCGGGCTGCATCTGGCCAATAACGCCTTTGCGCTGCTGCTTTACGGGGTGCAGGGCTGGCCTGCGTCCGGGCTGGCGCTTTTCCTATACCCCTACGAAGATCCGCAGGCTTTCGATTATGCGCTGCAGACATTGCTGGACCCGTGGATGATCCTTTACGGGGTGACGATGATCGTGTCGGTGCTTGTCATGTGGCTGGCGGCGCGGATCGCGATCAGGCGTTGATTGCATTTTCTGCCGCATGGTCATATCTGACAAGGGTCAACCAAAAGGTCGCCTATGAACTGGATCACCAATTACGTTCGCCCAACGATCAATTCGTTGTTCTCGCGCCGCGAAGTCCCCGAGAATCTGTGGACCAAATGTTCCGAATGCGGGACCATGCTGTTCCACCGCGAACTGGCCGATAATCTGAACGTCTGCACCAATTGCGACCATCATATGGCCATCGGCGCGCGCGAACGGCTGACATCCTTGTTCGATGGCGGTGTCTTCACCGAAGTCGCGGTGCCCGACCCTGTCGCCGATCCGCTGCATTTCCGCGATCAGAAGAAATATACCGACCGGATCAAGGAAGCCCGCAAGAAAACCGGCGAAAAAGACGCGATGCTCGTCGCCGAAGGCGATATGGGCCGCACCGGCGTTGTCGTCGCGGTGCAGGATTTTTCCTTCATGGGCGGATCAATGTCGATGTATGTCGGCAATGCGATTGTCGCGGCGGCGCAGCGCGCGATTGACCTCAAACGCCCCTTGATCCTGTTTTCCGCCGCCGGTGGCGCGCGGATGCAGGAAGGTATCCTTGGCCTGATGCAGATGCCGCGTACCACCATCGCCGTGCAGATGCTGAAAGAGGCGGGACTGCCCTATATTGTCGTGCTGACCCATCCGACCACGGGCGGCGTGACGGCATCCTACGCCATGTTGGGCGATGTGCAGATCGCGGAACCCAATGCGCTGATCGGCTTTGCCGGCGCACGGGTGATCGAACAGACTATTGGCGAAAAATTGCCCGAAGGATTCCAGCGTGCGGAATACCTGCTGGATCATGGCATGCTCGACCGCGTGACCAAACGCACCGATCTGAAAGACGAATTGGTCACGATCATCCGTCTGCTGACCAAGCAACCGCCGCCGGTCAAAGGCGATCTGCCCGCCCCCGCGCCGGAACCTGAACCCACAGCCGTACCGATTGCGGAAGCCAATTAAGTGACCCAGGCATCAGACGCGATTCTCGCGCGGATGATGGCGCTGCACCCCAAGGTCATTGATCTGACGCTGGACCGGGTCTGGCGTCTTTTGGCGGCCATGGACGATCCACAAAACCGGTTGCCCCCGGTTATCCATGTCGCGGGCACCAATGGCAAAGGGTCGACGCAGGCGATGATCCGCGCCGGTCTGGAACAGGGTGGCAGCAAAGTACATGCCTATACATCGCCGCATCTGGCACGGTTCCACGAAAGGATCAGGCTGGCGGGCGATCTGATTTCAGAACCGGCCCTGACTGATGTGCTGGACCGTTGCTATCACGCCAATGGCCCTGATCCGATTACCTATTTCGAGATCACGACGGTTGCGGCAATGTTGGCCTTTGCGGAAACGCCTGCGGATTATACCTTGCTGGAGGTCGGACTTGGCGGACGGCTGGATGCGACCAATGTGATCGCTGAACCTGCGCTGACGATCATTACCCCGGTTGATCTTGACCATCAAAGCTACCTCGGCGACACGCTGGCGGCGATTGCGGGCGAAAAGGCCGGGGTCATCAAGCGTGGCGTGCCCTGCGTCGTCGGCCCGCAACATGCCGAAAGCATGGAAGTGATCGAAAGCATCGCCAACCGGATCGGCGCGCCGCTGCTGGCCTATGGTCAGCATTGGCACGTCAGTGCCGAGCGTGAGCGGCTCATCTATCAGGACGATCACGGCCTGCTGGACCTGCCCTTGCCCAATCTGCGCGGTCCGCATCAGGTAATGAATGCAGGTAGCGCGATTGCCGCCCTGCGCTATCTGGGCACGGATGAGGCGGCTTGCGAGGCGGCTGTCACCCGCGCCTATTGGCCTGCCCGGATGGAAAAGCTGACCAAAGGTGCGCTGGTCGATCTGGCGGCCCCGGCGGAACTCTGGCTGGATGGCGGGCATAACCCTGCCGCCGGTCTGGCGCTGGCGGCGACATTGCGCATGCAGAACGCACGTCCCACACATTTGATCTGCGGCATGCTCAATACAAAGGATATTGCGGGCTATCTGCGCCCTTTGGCGGAAATCGCCGAAAGCCTGACTGCCGTGTCGATCCCCGGCGAGGCTGCAACGATCCCGGCAGAAGAGACCGCGCGCATCGCAGCTGCTGTCGGATTGCCCGCTACCACCGCCCCCAATGTGCAGGACGCGATCACTGCTATCCGCAGCACCACCCCACAAGCCCGCATCCTGATCTGCGGATCGCTTTATCTGGCGGGCCATGTCATCAGGGAGAATACACCATGATCAAAGGTTTTGTCGCCGCTCTGGCACTGGCTGGCACGCAGGCTCATGCGGTGGATTTCTACTTCTGCTGGGAAGGTGCCAATGGTTACACCATGACTGGCCAGATGAGCGTGAACCCTGCCGCCATGTCGCGGCCCCTGATCACGGAAGATGAGGTAACGGATTTCCGCATCGCAGGTTACCTGGATGGCGCGCTTATCGGCAAATGGGACCTGTCGATGCGTGACGACACCACCCCTTGGCTTTTGCATTTCGACCCTTCGGGCGGATTTTTCTATACACCTGACCAAGTGGGGCTGGGGGTCAGCCAGGCTTGGAATGCGGGTGGGAATGCCGATGATTGCGGCAATCCGGGGTTCGGGTTCAATCTGGGCAATTACGCGCAGGATTTCTGCCTCAACGGGGTCTGGATCGAAGAAAGCGGGATGCCGCCCGAAACCCCGTTTCTGGTCAGCCCGACCCCGGTCAGCCCGATCTGCGAAATCTACGCGCCAACCAGCTAAGAGCGAATCATTGACTTGACTGCGAATCACTTCGTCGCCTAAGGTCGTTGCAACGCAAAGCGCCGTGAAAAAAGGCGCAGCCGGGCAGTGGGCGGGCGGACAGGCAGGCTTTCGGGCCTGCCGGTTTGTGTGTTTGGCCAAAAGTCTGGCAGTGATCCGCTGTTGACCCTTTGCCGCATTTGCAAGCCGCGCACTGACTCGCTAGCCTTTGATTGACTCTGACGAAAGGTGTGTAGGACCCGTGCTGCGAAAAACCCTGTCTGCTGGCGTGATCGCCATGATGCTGACCACTGGCGCGCCGGTTCTCGCGCAAGCTGATGCCGGTGCCTATCTGGCGGGGCGTCAGGCGGGTCATGACAACGACTTTGCCGCTGGGGCACGGTTCTTTACGCAGGCGCTGCTGGCCGATCCTGGCAACCCCTATTTGCTGGAAAATGCTTTGTCATCCTATGTGGCACTGGGTCAGTTTGATCAGGCTGAAGTACTGGCGCGCAATATCGTCAATCAACGTCATGCCAGCCAGATCGCTGATCTGACGATCAATGCTGTTGATGCGAAAGCCGGTAACTGGGACGGTATTTTTGACGCGCTGGAAGGTGGGCGATCAATCGGGCCGATGGTCGATGGTCTGACGCAGGCTTGGGCACATATGGGCAATGGCAATATCCGCCGCGCACTGGTCCAATTCGATCAGGTGATAGAGGCGGATGGGCTTGCGGTTTACGGTCTGACCCACAAGGCTTATGCATTGGCCTCTGTCGGTGATTTCGACGGGGCAGAGGCGCTGTTTTCCAGCCGCAGCAACATGCAATACAGCCGTCAAAGCGCCGTCGCACATATCGAGACTCTCAGCCAACTCGACCGTAATGACGATGCGATCAATTTGCTGGATGCCGTTTTTGGTGTGCAGCTTGATCCCGGCTTGCAGCAATTGCGCGACGCGCTCGAATCCGGTGCCGCTGTGCCCTATGCCGCAGTGGTAACGCCGGTCGCGGGTTTGGCGGATTTGTATTTTATGGTGGCCGGGCTGGTGCAGGCTGACGCGCCTGACGCTTATACCTTGCTGTTCGCGCGGGCAGCGACCTATCTCGCCCCGGAAAAAACGGCTGCTGTGCTGATGACGGCTGGTCTGCTCGAAAGTCTGGGACAGTATGAGCTGGCCAATGCGGCCTATGCCAGCGTGCCCCGCGAAGACCCGTCATTTTCTGCCGCTGAAATTGGCCGGGCCGAAGTATTGCGCGCCGCGGGCAAAGGTGATGGCGCGATAGAGGTGTTGGATAATCTGTCGCGTATTTATCCCGACGCGGCAGAGGTTTTTGCGACCAAGGGCGATTTGTTCCGCCAATCCGGACGGATGGAAGATGCCAAAGCAGCCTATACCCGCGCGTTGGAGCTTTACGCCGAAAATGCCCCGGCCAGATGGGTCGTCTATTACACCCGGGCCATAGCCAATCACCAGCTTGACCTCTGGCCCGAGGCAGAGGCTGATTTTCGCGCCGCCCTTGCCCTGCAACCCGATCACCCGCAAGTTCTGAATTATCTGGGTTATTCGCTGGTCGAACGCGGCGAAAAACTGGATGAGGCGCTTGAGATGATCCAGACTGCCGTGGCGGCCCGGCCTGACAATGGGGCCATCGTCGATTCACTTGGCTGGGTTCTTTTCCGTCTGGGTCAGTATGAAGAAGCAGTAGGTTATCTGGAAGAAGCCGCATCGCTGGAACCTGTCGATCCGGTGATCAACGACCATCTGGGCGATGCCTATTGGGCTGTTGGCCGCGTGATCGAGGCGCGGTTTCAATGGCAGCGTGCCCTGTCATTCGATCCAGAAGAGACAGAGGCCCGGCGCATCCGTGACAAGCTTTCGCGCGGGCTGGACGTCGTTTTGCAGGACGAAGGCGCAGATCCGATCAAGGTTGCCCGTGGCGACGATTAAAGCCACAGCCCCCGCCAAGGTCAATCTGACCCTGCATGTCACCGGGCAGCGTGATGATGGCTATCATCTGCTGGATTCTCTGGTGGTATTTGCCGACGTCTGTGACCAGCTTGGCGCGACAATTGCACCTGCCTTGCGGATTAGCGTCAGTGGCCCGTTTTCGCCGGGCGTGCCGACAGATGACAACAATCTGATGATGCGCGCCGCGCTTGCCCTGCAGCAGGCGCGCGGCGTGGAACTGGGCGCGGCCCTGACCTTGGAAAAGCATCTGCCGCATGCCGCCGGGATCGGCAGTGGGTCATCCGATGCCGCGCTGACGCTGGCGATGCTGGCAGAGCTTTGGAACGTCGCCCCGCTGCCTGCCCATGCGCCAGAGGTTGTCGCCTTGGGCGCTGATCTGCCGGTTTGCCTGCAGGCACCTGCACCGGCGCGGATGTCGGGGATCGGAGATACCCTATCCACCGTGCCACGCCTTCCCGATTGCGCGCTGGTGCTGGTCAGACCGCCGGTCGAAGTTCCCACTGCCGAAGTGTTCAAAGCACTGGCAGACCATGATGGTGATGCGATGGATGACCTGCCCGCCGGTCTTGATTACGACGGTTTCGCCGCTTGGCTTGCCGGGCAACGCAACGATCTGCAGACACCTGCACAAAAGATCGCTCCGGCGATTACCGAGGCGATCAGTGCTTTGCAGGCCCAACCCGCCGTCAGTTTCGCCGGGATGTCGGGGTCAGGGGCAACCTGTTTCGGACTGGTCAAGGATATGGCCACCGCCCGTCAGGTCGCGCGCGTCATGCAAGTGGCACATATGAGTTGGTGGGTAGCCCCGGCTGCTTTGCTTCAACCGGCCTGATCGCGGCGTAGCAGGGTGACCCAGGTTTCGCCATAGCGGCGTTGATCGGCGACAGTAAATCCCGGTGGCGCGACCTGGCCGCGGGCCTCTTCCCAGACGATCAGCGCCGCTGGGCTGATCCAGCCTTCGCGCAGCGCCACCTCCAGCGCAGTAAGCCCTAGTCCGGCACCATAGGGCGGGTCCATGAACACAAGATCACAGGCTTTCGCGGCGGGTGGCAGAGCAAGGGTACTGGTCGTGATCAACCTAGTGTCACCTTCGCGGCGCAGTTTTGCAATATTGGCGCGGATCAGGCGTTGCGCTACGGTGCCGTTATCCACGAATGTTGCGTGTACCGCGCCGCGCGATAAGGCTTCCAACCCCAAGGCACCCGTGCCTGCGAACAGATCCAGCACCCGCGCCCCGCGCAACGGATCGCCATAGCGCCCGCCTTGCAGCACGTTGAACAGGCTTTCGCGCACCCGGTCGCTGGTCGGGCGCAGATGGGCGGCGGCGTCGCCTTTGCCGACATCGGCAAGCTGCGTGCCGCGATGTGTGCCTGCGATGATCCTCATCCGCGCAGCAGCGCCATCATATCGGTCGCAGGATCGATGATCAGCGCGGGATCAGGACTGCGCCCCGCCTCGATCAGGCGCTTACCGATCATGTAATTGCGAGGGTCGTTCATCGCATCGACCGCCACAAGATCAGTGCTGCGATAGTACCAATGCGATTGCACGCCCGGCGCATCGCCGGGGCGGGTATAAACATCCGTATAGCCAGTGTTCAGCCCGGCGATCTGCAATTTGCAATCATATTGATCCGACCAGAACCATGGTTTCGGCTGATAAGGCAGGTCGCGGCCCATGATATTCAGCGCCACAGCCTCTGCCTGATCAATCGCATTGCCGACGCTTTCCAGCCGGATGCGATGGCCGTGAAACAGCGTTGACGCACAATCCCCCGCCGCCCAGATATGCGGGTCCGAGGTGCGGCCATAGGCATCGGTCGTGATGCCATTGTCCACATGCAGACCGGCGCTATCCGCAAGGATCGTCGCAGGCGTGATGCCCACGCCGACAATCGCGAAATCCGCTGCCAGTTCGCTGCCATCGGTCAGCCTTGCGCCGGTGACGCGGTCATCGCCCAGCAGCCGGTCCAACCCGACACCTTCGCGGATCGTCACTCCATGCGATTGGTGCAGGGAGCGGAAGTAATCCGATGTCTGCGGTGCTGCGACCCGCTGCAAAATCCGGTCCGCCATCTCGACCAGAGTCACCTGCAGCCCGCGTTTGGCGGCAACCGCCGCTGCCTCCAGCCCGATATAGCCGCCGCCGATGATCAGCACCTGCCGCCCGGCCACCAGTTCCGGGGCCATCGCATCGGCATCCGCCAGATCGCGCATCGCATAGACCCCGTCCAGCATACCACCAATTGCCGCAGGCAAGGTCCGCGGCTGCGCGCCGGTGGTCAACACAAGCGCGTCATATGGCAGGAATTCCTCGCCCGTCAGGGTGATGGTCCGGGCGGCAGGATCAATCGCCACCACACGGGTATCCAGACGCAGCGCAATATCCTGATCGGCGTAAAACTCGACAGGCCGCAGATACAGCCGTTCCTGCGCCAGATCGCCCAGCAAATAGGCCTTTGACAGGGGTGGGCGCTGATAGGGCGGGACCTTTTCGGCACCGATCAGCGTGATCGCACCGCCAAAGCCCTCGGCGCGCAATTTCGCCACCAGCGATGCACCTGCCTGCCCGGCACCCACCACCACAACATGCGTCATGACATTCCCCTACTTGTTTTGCGGCACTCTATATGGGAAGCCTTCGGCGACACAACGCGAAGAAGGGGCGATAGCCATGACAATCAAGACAGGCGATACACTACCAGACGCGACTTTCCTGCAAATGGGCGACAACGGGCCGGAACCCGTCACGCTTTCCGACAAGCTGAAAGACCGCAAGGTCGTGATTTTCGGCCTGCCCGGCGCTTTCACAGGCACCTGCACCACGGCCCATGTGCCAAGCTTCATGAACACGTTCGATGATTTCAAAGCCAAAGGCGTGGATGAAATCATCTGCGTGTCGGTCAACGATCCTTTCGTAATGAAAGCCTGGGGCGAAAGCACCGGCGCGACAGCGACCGGCATCACCATGCTGGCCGATCCCGAAAGCACATTCACCACCGCCATCGGGCTGGATTTCAGCGCCCCGCCGGTGGGTTTCGTGAACCGGTCCAAGCGCTATTCGATGCTGGTCGACAACGGCGTGGTCACGATCCTCAACGAAGAGGCCGGTCCCGGCCAATGCGAAATCTCTGCCGGGGAAACCTTGCTGGCGGAATTGAGCTAATAAAACGGGCGGCCAATTGGCCGCCCATTTCATTCCGCCAGATTGACCACCGTGCGCGTCGGGAACGGGATCTCAATCCCGGCCTTGTCCAACGCCTCTTTTACCTGCCGCTTCATATCGGCCTGAAACGCGAAAAGATCGCCGCTGGCGCACCAGACCCGCACCAGAAAATCGACCGAGAAATCGCCCAGATTATTCACCTGAATGAACGGGGCCGGTTCCGTCCGTGCCCGTGGGTCGGCCATGATCGTCTCGCGGATCGTCTCTTCAGCCAGTTTCAGATCAGCCCCATAACCCACGCCAAAGGTCCATTCCGCGCGGCGGCTGTCATAGACTGAATAATTGACAATCGTATTGCCCCAGACCTGAGAGTTCGGGATGATCACCTGCACATTCGACAGATTGGCCAGTTCGATGAAATTGAGGTTGATCTCTTTCACCGTGCCCATCTGGCCGTTCACCTCGACAAAATCGCCCAGCTTGATCGGGCGAAAAAACACGATCATCACGCCTGCCGCGATATTGGACAATGTGCCTTGCAGCGCCAGACCAATCGCCAGACCGGCGGCACCGATGACGGCGATAAACGACGTTGTCTGCACCCCGAACGTGTTGAGAACAAACAGAAACGCAAAGCCGATGATCACATAGCGGACGATATTACCCAGAAAGCTGAACAAAGTATCGTCCAGATGCCGGTTCATCTGACCCACCCGCACGATCCGCCCGCGCAGCCAGCCGCCGATGACGAAACCGGCAATCAGGATCAAGATTGCCGCAATTAAGCTGCCGAAGATGGACACCAGAAATTCCAGCGTCAGAAGATCGGCCAAAGTGCGGCCGTTGATGATTTCAGTCGTCAACACGTTTTCTAACCTAACCCCCGGCGAGCATATCCATCTTGGCGCCCAGTTTTACATCCAGCGCCGACAGACCGCCTGCATCATGGGTCGTCAGCGTCACATCGACCGTCTTGTAGACGTTCGACCATTCGGGGTGGTGATTCCATTTTTCGGCATAAAGGGCAACCTTTGTCATGAAACCAAAGGCTTCGACGAAATTGGCAAAGGTGAATTCCTTGTGAATGGCGTCGCGGCCCTCGACCATTTGCCAGCCTTTCGCCAGCAGCGGCGCAAGGTCGGCGTCACGTTCGGTCTGTGTCAGTTTCTCGGTCATTGTTGTTCCTCTCTTTGGGATTTACGGAACGGGCCATAGCTGGTCAGCACCTCGATTTCGTGATCCACGGCGTCGCGTTCGGCCTGCAGATAATGCGCCACCGCATCGCGAAAGCCCGCATCGGCGAACCAATGCAGCGAATGCACCGGCACCGGCAGATAGCCGCGCGCGAGCTTATGTTCACCCTGCGCGCCCGCCTCGACCCGCGCCATGCCTTGGGCGATGGCAAAGTCGATGGCCTGATAATAGCACAGTTCAAAATGCAGGCAGGCATGGTGTTCGGTGCAGCCCCAGTAGCGACCATATAACGTCTCGCGCCCGATAAAGTTCAGCGCCCCCGCAACCGGCCTGCCATCGCGGATCGCCAGCACCATCAGGATATCATCCCGCAGATGTTCATGCGCCAGATCGAAAAACGCCCGCGTCAGATAAGGCGTGCCCCATTTGCGGTTGCCGGTGTCCTGATAGAATTCCCAGAACGCATCCCAATGTTGCGGTTCAATCTGATCCCCGGTCAGCGCCACGATCTGCCCGCCAAAGCCCTGCGCCGTCGCACGTTCCTTGCGGATATTCTTGCGCTTGCGGCTGGACAGGTTCGCAAGGAAATCGTCGAAACTGGCGTAGCCTTCATTGACCCAGTGAAACTGCTGGCCGATCCGCGATTGCAGGCCCATTTCTTCACCCGCCAGCGCCTCGGCCTCGGTGCAAAAGGTCGCGTGCAGGGATGACAGGTTGTTGTCGGCGGCGATCTGCACTGCCCCCTGGATCAGGGCGGACATGCCAACCGCCTCAAACCCCGGTCGGGTCAGAAACCGCCGCCCGGTCGCAGGCGTGAAGGGCACCGCGATCTGCAATTTCGGATAATACCGCCCGCCCGCGTTTTCATAGGCATGCGCCCAGTTGTGATCAAAGATGTATTCGCCCTGACTATGCCCCTTGGCATAAAGCGGGGCGACCGCAATGATCTGCCCGTTCTGCTGCGCGCTTAGATAACGCGGCTGCCAACCGGTGCGGGGGCCGACACTGCCGCTGTCTTCGATGGCTTTAAGAAAGCGATGCGTCGTAAACGGGTCTGTCGGCCGTCCCGGCTTGGGGCAGGCGCAAGCATCCCAGTCAGCGGCGCTGATCCCGTTGAGACTGGCATGAGTGGTGATTTCAATCGTCGCGTCATCCATGCTCTTCTAACTGGACGCTGCAGGGCTGGCGTCAAGCAAGATAACCCTCAAACGTCACATTATCCGCGATCTGGCGGGCCTTTGCCTCTGCGGTGGCAGAGCGGATCGTCCAGCACAGTATCGGGGCTCCCTTTGCCTTGATCTGCCCCACGCGGGCGCGGTCCAGATCAATCGCTTCATGGCTGATGAAACAGGCACCGATGCGGTCATAATCGGGGATTTCCCGCAGATGATCGCAGACGTCGGCGGGTAATTCCGGCCAGAATTGCGGGTCATAGGCCGAGGTGACCAGCCCGCGCGGGATATCCGGGGCGAGTGTCTGACACGCCGCCATGCTATGCGGATTGAACGACATCAGCGCGACATCGCCTGTGTAATCTTCCAGGGACTTGCAAGTCGCTTCTTCCAGCGGACCGACATCGGGGCCCATGGCACCATCCTGATCCTTGATCTCGATCAGCAGCGGCACTTGCCCCGCGACCAGCGCCAGCACATCCTCCAAAGTGGGGATCGTGCCTGCATCATCTGTCAGCGCGATCTGTGTCAGATCGGCCCGGCTGCGCGCACGCACCGGCCCGGCCTCTGCGGTCAGCCGGTCCAGATTGTCGTCGTGAAACACCATCGCATGACCGTCGCTGGACAATTGCACGTCCATCTCGATGCCATATCCGGCGGTGATCGCCGCCTTGATCGAGGCAATAGAATTTTCCACCCGCCCCGCTTTGCGGTCATGCAGCGCGCGGTGGGCGATGGGGCGGGACAGGAACGATGCAGGCAACATCATGCGATCTCGAATATGCCTTCAATTTCGACCGCGACGCCAAAGGGCAGGCTGGCGGCGCTGACAGCAGACCGCGCATGGCGGCCTTTGTCACCCAAAGCGGCGACCATGAAATCGGATGCACCATTGATCACCTTGGGCTGATCGCCGAATTCAGGCGTGGAATTCACGAAACCGACCAGTTTCACCACCCGCACCAGCCGGTCGATATCGCCACCGCAAGCAGCCTTGAGCTGCGCCAGCAGGCTGATCGCGCAGGCTTTCGCCGCCGCAGCACCAGCCTCTGCATCCAGATCAGCGCCCAACTTGCCTTTGATCATGCCATCCGCGCCCGCAGAAATCTGGCCCGAGACATGCACCAGATTGCCGGTCTGCACGAAAGGCACGTAATTCGCCGCAGGGGCGGGGGCATCGGGCAGGGTCACGCCCAGTTCGGCCAGACGGGTTTCGATCACGCTCATGTCACTCTCCTTGGCTGTTTGCGCGGACGCTAGCGGGCAAAGCCGGGCGGTGCAATCACCTGTCGCGGAATGCGCGGGTGAAATAATCGGTCAGCGGTTTAAGCAAGTAATCCAGCGGGCTGCGCGGTTCTGCGCGGGCGAAGGCATCGACCGGCATGCCGGGGATCAGGGTCATGCCACTGGGCAGGCTGTCGGTTTCACCGGGGTTCAGCCGCAGCTCGGCGCGGTAAAATGGCAACCCGGTGGTCTCATCGCGGAATGTATCGGCAGAGACACGGACAACCCGCCCTGCCAGTTCCGGGCTGCGGCGCTGGTCAAAAGCAGTGAAGCGTAACCGCACGTCCTGGCCCGCAAAAATCTGATCAATGTCGCTAGGCCGGATTTTTGTCGTGATCACCAGCGGCTGGTCCTGCGGAATCAGATACAGCAGTGTATCAGCGGCGCGGATCACCGCGCGTGGGCCAAAAACCTGCAGGTCATGCACGACCCCGGATGTCGGCGCGCGAATTTCCAGCCGGTCCAGCTGGCGCAGCAGGGTCTGACGCCGTTCGGACAGGTCAAATTGGCTGGCCCGCAGATCGTGCAGCAGCGCAATCGCTTCTTCCCGTCGGGCTGCGGCAAGGCCGAGGATCTGGATGTCGATTTCGGTCATCCGGGCCGTGGCTTCGGCCGCATCGGCGGTCAGTTCGCCATGGCGGCCCTCCAGGCGCGCATGTTCGCGTTGCAAGGCCAGCACGGGGCCAGCCTGCGCCAGCCCCCGCGCCAACAGGCTTTGTAGATCGGCCAGTTCTTGTATGATCAGCTCCTGTTGGGTGACCACCGCCGCCTGCTGCGCGGTCAGGCCGGTCAATTTGCTGGCGATCTGGGTCTGTTGCAGGGTCAGTCGGTCCACCGACTGGCGGTTGCTGTCCGATCTGGCGGCGAACAGGCGTTGCTGGTCATCCATCAGCGCGGCCACGATAGGCTGCCGTGCAGCGGTCAGTGCCGGGTCAAAAATCATCTGTGCGGCCTCGTCCCGCTCCGCCTCCAGCCGGGCGCGTTGCGCCAGAAGTTCGAACAGTTGGCCCTCGATGACGGCAAGCTCTGATCGCAGATCGCTGGGATCGAGGCGGATCAACAGATCACCCTTGGCGACCAGATCGCCCTCGGCAATCAGCACCGTACTGACAATGCCGCCGAAAGGGTGCTGCACGATCTGGCGGTTCTGGGCGACGGCGACCTGCCCGCTGATGATCACTGCGCCTGTGATCTGCGCCATCACCGCCCAGCCGCCAAAGCCAGCCAGCAGGACCGCCAGTGCCAGCAACCCAGTGACCAGATAGCGGCGGATGCCCCATTCCGTCATGCCAGACCACGGATCTGGCCGTGGTTCTGCACCATCCTGGCCAGCACCTTGTCTCGCGGCCCGAAGGCGCGGCATGCCCCGTTTTCGACCATCATCAGCAGGTCACATTCCTGAATGGCTGCGGGCCTGTGCGCCATGATGACTGCGATTCCGCCTGCCGCCTTGAACGCCCGAACTGCGGCGTTCAGCGCCAATGATCCGTCATGGTCAAGATGGGCATTGGGTTCGTCCAGCACCAGCAGGACCGGGTCACCATAAAGGGCCCGCGCCAGACCGATGCGCTGGATCTGCCCGCCCGACAGTCGCCCCGCGTTTTGCCCGACATGGGTGTCATAGCCATCGGGCAATGCCAGAATCATGTCATGGGCGCCTGCCTGTTGTGCGGCTTGTATCACCGCGACGTCGTCAGGCGCCGTCGCCAGCCGGGCGATGTTGTCGCGGATCGTGCCATTCGACAAATGCACGCGCTGTGGCAGGTAGCCGATATACTGGCCCAGCACGTCTGGGTCATAATGTTTCAGCGCGGTACCATCCAGCCGGATAGTGCCAGCCGCAGGATGCCAGACCCCGGTCAGCGCGCGCGCCAGCGCGGTTTTTCCTGCACCAGAGGGACCAATGACCCCGACCGCCTGACCGGTGTTAATGTCGAAGCTGATCATCCGCAGCGCAGCATGGTTGCAACCGGGTGGTATCACGGTGATCTGTTCGATGCTCAGCCTGGCGCGCGGGCGTGGCAACCTTGTGTGCAAAGGGTCGGGTGGCAGATGACCCAACAACTGTGCCAGATTTTGCCAGCCCGCCTGCCCGCGTTGCACGATGGCCCATTGTCCAAGGATTGTCTCGACCGGGGCCAGCGCGCGGCCCAGCAGGATCGACCCCGCAATCATCGCACCGGGTGACAATTGCCCCTGCAAGACCAGATAGGCCCCCAGACCCAGCATCGCCGATTGCAGCATGAACCGGAAAGCCTTGGTGAGGGCGGTATAGCCGCCCGTCAGGTCCGCGGCGGCGATGCCTGCAGTCAGTGACTGGCCTCTGGCAAGCTGCCACCGGTCGCAGGCTGCCCCACGCATGCCCAAGGCCTGCACCGCCTCGCTGTCCTGGCGGATCTGGTGCCCGAACTGATCGGCGGCAAAGCTTGCGGCATTTGCGGCATGCTGCGGTCCGCTGGTACTCATCTGGTTCAGTACGGCGACACCGATCAGCACCAGCGCGCCGCAAAACGCCAGAAGCCCCATCAAAGGGTGAAACAGAAAGATGCCGAAAAAGAACAACGGTACCCATGGCAGATCAAACATCGCCGTCAGCGCCGGTGACGTGATCAGCTTTCGAACGGATTCCAGATCATGCAGGCCGGTGGCCGCTATCTGGGACGGGTGCTGCGCCGTACTGGCCCGCAGTGCCGCCGCGAAAACCCGCCGGTCCAGCCTGGCTTGAAACCGCGCGCCGACCCGCGCCATCACCCGCCCGCGAATGAAATCAAACAAGCCCATCATGGTAAATAGAAATGCCGCCACCAGGCTGAGCGCGACCAGTGTTTCGACGGAATGGGATTGCAGCACCCGGTCGTAGATGTTGAGCATGTAAAGCGGGCCGGTCAGCATCAGCAGATTAACGACAAAGCTGAAGACGCCGACGAGCCAGTAAAGCGCGCGGCTTTCGCGGCGCACGCAGCGCAATTCTGCCTGTCCTGCTGCAGTGTTGCGGTCCATCGCCTCGCTTGCCCCTGTTGATCTGCTGCCTCCAGTCTAACGGCAACAGTTAAAGGCCGGGTTAAAGCGCCAAGCAGTTGATCTGCGATAAAAATTGCCGCATGGTCATGGCATGACAGGATTTTCCCGCGCCTTTGTTCTTGCCCTTTGCCTGCTGCCGACAGCCATGCTGGCGGGGCCTTATGACGGGGTTTACCGGCAGACCGCCAATGCTGAATGCGCGTTGATCGGTACTGATGGTGGATCGGTCCGCATTGCCTCTGGCATATTCTACGGCGTGCAGACGCAATGCCAGATGACCCGCCCGGTCGATGTGAACGGGATGAATGCCACGCTTTATACAATGGAATGCGCCGCAGGCGACGAACAATGGACAGAACGGGCCATGCTGATGCCGACACCGGACGGCAAAGGGCTTTACATGATCTGGGATGGCTATGTTTTCGTTTACAGCCTGTGTCCTGATGGCGCGCCGTAGCGCGCCATCGGTCAATTTGTATTGGCCCCGTTGATCAGGATGTCCAGCAGCTGGATGACATCATCATCCACGACTTCGCCACCCTGACTTTCCAGCACGCCGGCAGGTGCTGCGATCTGCGGCATCGCCATCGGCAGAGGTGTGGCAATCTGACCTTCGAGCACGCGAACCATGGTTTCGCGCCAGATTTCGGCGGGCAGCCCGCCACCGGTCACGCCGCGCAACGGGGTGTTGTTGTCATAGCCCATCCAGACGCCGGTGACATAATCACCGGTAAAGCCGATGAACCACGCATCCCGGGAACTGTTGGTCGTGCCGGTCTTGCCCGCGATTTCCCAGCCGGGAATGCGCGCGCGGCGCCCTGTGCCCTCTTCAACAACCTTGGTCATCATCCAGGTCAACTGTCGTGCGGCGTCTTCGCTGATTATTCTGTTGCCGATCCCGGCCCCTTGCGAATCCATCAGCACCGCATTGTCGCCCTGAATCCGCAAGTCCAGCAGGCCATAAGGTGTCACCTGAGAGCCACCGTTGAGAATACCGGCATAGGCCCCGGTGATGTTCAGCAATGTGCTTTCCGAAACCCCCAGCGCCAGCGCGGGACCCACGGCAAGGTCGCCTTGCAGGCCGAAACCATTGGCCACATTGCGCACGAATTCGCGACCCACATCC
Organism: Loktanella sp.; assembly: GCA_017390475.1. Classification (GTDB taxonomy): domain Bacteria; phylum Pseudomonadota; class Alphaproteobacteria; order Rhodobacterales; family Rhodobacteraceae; genus Yoonia. Next base: position 193,836 of record JAFPBO010000018.1, on the reverse strand, counting down.
TCTGACAACACGATTGTCGGGATGTTGCGGCTTTCGGCGAGCGCCTGCACCAAGGTTACCGGGCCTTTGAATGTGCGGTCATAATTGTCAGGGCACCATTCCGGCGATCCGCGCACCCGCCAGCAGGTGCGGCTGTCATCCACCATCGCATAGGGCGACATTCCCAGATCAAGCGCGGCCGCATAGATAAAGGGTTTGAACGCTGATCCTGTCTGGCGCAACGCTTGCGTGGCACGGTTAAAGGCTCCTGTCGCACGCAGATTGCGCCCACCGACCATGGCGCGCACAGCGCCATCAGCCGACATCACCACAATCGCGGCCTGCGCGTCAGATCCTTCGGCCACCTGATTTTCAAAGACCGACACCAGTGCCTGTTCCGCCGCACTTTGGATGCGCTGGTCCAGCGTCGTGCGGATAATCACATCCTCTGTCGTATTGCGGGTAAAGAATTCCGGCCCGCTTTCCATCACCCAATCCGCAAAGAACCCGCCTGATCGTGCTTCTGCCGCGCGCGACAGGGCGGCAGGGTTGGTCCGCGCTTCGTTTGCCTGTGCTGATGTCAGATAGCCTTGATCCTCCATCAGCCCGACAACGACATTCGCGCGTGCGCGCGACCGCTCGATATTGGCCGTCGGCGCCAGTGTCGACGGTGCCTGCAGCAGACCGGCCAACATGGCAGCCTGCGCTGGATTCACTTCTGCCGCTGATACGCCAAAATAGCGGTTCGCCGCAGCCTCAAACCCACGCGACCCTGCACCCAGATAAGCACGGTTCAGATAGACGGTCAGAATCTCTTCCTTGGTATAGGCGATTTCCATACCGATAGCGTAAAACGCCTCGCGGGCTTTGCGCGCAAGCGTCGTGCGGCGACAATCAGCCTCATAAGCTGCCTCTGATTCCCAGACGCTGGCGTCATAAGGTACGCCAAGGCACAGCAACTTTGCGGTCTGCTGGGTGATCGTTGACCCGCCGTTGCCCGACAGCGGGTGGCGGCCTGCAGCCATGTTGATACGGATCGCCGAGGCGATACCGCGAGGGGATACGCCGAAATGACTATAGAACCGCCTGTCTTCGACGGCGACGACAGCATTATGCAGATGTGGCGATACGGTGCGCGCCGTCACGACGCCGCCAAACTGGTCACCGCGCCAGGCAAAGGTCTCGCCGGTCAGGTCGGTCATCGTGACCGATCCGCGCGCGCGCTGGTCAACGATCTGCTCGATAGGCGGCATCTGATTCGCAAAATAGAATGAAATGCCGCCGACAACGACCGCAGCGACGAGGCCGGCCCGCCATGTGATCGCCCAGATCACGCGGGTGACAAAGGCAAAGGGCCACAGCAGCCAGCCCAGCAAACCCCGGGGTTTGGCGCGCGCGCGCGTCTGACGACGCCGTGCTGCCGGTTTCGGCGCTGCCTTCTTGGCTGCAGGCTTTGCCGGAGCCGCTTTGGTTTTATAGCGCCTGTCGGCCACCAGCGGTGTCCGTCGTTTATCGTTGCCACTCATGATCCGCTCGACTGTTTGTGCGTCTGTTTTGCGACATCTTAAACAGATCGCAAGCGATTGTAGAGACAGATGAGTCGTGCTGCGCGATTTTTGATCTGCCTAACAAATAAGCATATAGGTTAATTTGTGCAAAAATTGTGCAAATGTGCCTGGTATTTGGTCTGTCCAGCATGAGCAAAACCTTGCTCATGCTGCAGTGCCGCGTTCTTTGGTTCGTGCAAGCGACCACCGGGCTGGGTGGCGTCGCAACACATTGCGAGGGGAAGAACGTGAAACTCATCATTGCAACAATCAAGCCATTCAAGCTCGAGGAGGTGCGCGAAGCGCTGACCACCGTGGGCGTGCGCGGCATGATGGTGTCAGAAATCAAGGGGTTCGGATCGCAGTCTGGCCATACCGAAATCTATCGCGGTGCGGAATATGCTGTGAACTTCGTACCCAAGGTGAAGCTCGAAATCGTCGTGCCCGACAGCATGGCCGATCAGGTCGTCTCCACCATCGCTACCACTGCCAAGACCGACAAGATCGGGGATGGCAAGGTTTTCGTGCTCGACGTGCAAAGCGCCCTGCGGGTGCGCACCGGCGAGACCAATGATGACGCGCTTTGATCGCGGCGGAACGAGGAAGAAATCCATGAATATGAAAAAACTACTTACACTTGGAGCAGGGCTCGCGCTGCTTCCGGTCATCGGCTTCGCCCAGGAAGCGGCCGAAGCAGTCGAGGCTGTCGAAGAGATCGTCGAGGTCGCGACATCCTTTGACGAAATCGGCCCCTATATCATGACCACCCTGCTGTTCCTTGTGGGTGGCTTTCTGGTGTTCTGGATGGCCGCAGGTTTCACCATGCTGGAGGCCGGTCTGGTCCGGTCCAAGAACGTCACCACGCAGCTGACCAAGAATATCGCGCTGTTTTCACTGGCTGGCATCATGTACTGGCTGGTTGGCTTCAACCTGATGTATCCGGGTGAATTCAACGGCTATATCGGTGGATTCTTCAACATCACCGTGCTTGAGGCTGTCGGCCTCGGTGCCGAGGATGCGGATCTGGGCTATGCATCGGTTGCATCGGATTTCTTCTTTCAGCTGATGTTCGTTGCGGCAACGGCATCGATCGTCTCGGGTGCCTTGGCTGAACGGATCAAACTCTGGCCATTCCTGGCATTCGTCGTCGTTCTGACCGGCTTCATGTATCCGATTTCCGGTTCTTGGCAGTGGGGCGGCGGCTGGCTGTCCGAAATGGGCTTCTCCGACTTCGCCGGTTCGACTGTCGTGCACTCTGTGGGTGGCTGGGCTGCTTTGGCTGGTGCCATCGTGCTGGGTCCGCGTCTGGGCAAATACAAGGATGGCCGCGTCAACCCAATGCCGGGTTCCAACCTTGCGCTGGCAACACTGGGGACATTCATCCTGTGGCTGGGCTGGTTTGGCTTCAACGGCGGCTCGCAGCTTGCAGCGGGTACTGTCGGTGACATCACCGATGTGGGCCGGATCTTTGCCAACACCAACATGGCAGCCTCTGCCGGTGCGGTGACTGCGCTGATCCTGACACAGCTTGTCTACAAAAAAGTCGATCTGACCATGGTGCTGAACGGCGCGCTGGCCGGTCTGGTCGCCATCACGGCAGAACCGCTTTATCCGACATTGTTCGGTGCGCTGTGGATCGGTGCCATCGGTGGCGTTATCGTGGTCTTCACTGTGCCGATGCTGGACAAGTTCAAGATCGACGATGTCGTCGGTGCGATCCCTGTCCACCTGTTCGCCGGTATCTGGGGCACCATTGCGGTGGTCTTCTACAACCCCGAAGCCAGCCTGATGACACAGTTGACCGGTATCGTGGCTTACGGTGTGTTCACCTTCGTTGTGGCAATCATCATCTGGTACATCCTGAAAATGACCATGGGTATCCGCGTCAGCGAAGAATCCGAGATGCGCGGTCTGGATACATCCGAACTGGGCATGGAAGCCTATCCAGAGTTTACGAAAGGCTGACCCCCTCCTGTCAGTGTTTCGGATCGGCCCGGGCGTTCGCGCCCGGGTTTTTTTATGGCGGTGTTGCGCGCCCCACCGTTTGGTGGGGTACTGGTGAAACGCAGGCTGATCTGGCAAGGTAGCCCGTAATCACAGATGGAGCTTGACGATGATCCAGACCCCTTACCTTTTGTTTCTCGGCGATGCGCCGGACCAACTTGCCGCCAAGGTCGCGCAGGGGATCAAGGACTGGCGCCCGGACAATGCCGTGGGCCAATACCGGATGCCTGGCTGCGGTGCCGATCTGCGGATCAAAGATATGACATTGGCCGAGGCCAAGGCGGCAGGTGCCAAAACCCTGGTCATCGGTGTCGCCAACCGTGGCGGGATCATCTCTGCCGCGTGGAAAGAGGTGCTGATCGAGGCCCTGAACATGGGGTTCGACATCGCCTCTGGCCTGCATAACCTGCTGCGGGACGAGGCTGATCTGGTCGCCGCCGCAACCGCCAATGACCGGACATTATTCGATGTACGCGTACCGTCTGTGGCCTATCCCATCGCCAATGGTGTCAAACGGACCGGCAAGCGCTGCCTCGCTGTCGGCACCGATTGTTCCGTGGGCAAGATGTATACCGGCCTTGCCATGGATATCGAAATGCACAAGCGCGGCTTGAAATCCACCTTCCGCCCCACCGGCCAGACCGGCATTCTGATCACCGGCGGCGGCGTGCCCTTGGATGCGGTGGTCGCCGATTTCATGGCCGGTGCGGTCGAATATCTAACCCCCGACAATGACCCAGATCACTGGGACCATATCGAAGGGCAGGGCAGCCTGTTCCACGTCTCCTATTCCGGCGTCACCATGGCGCTGATCCACGGCGGCCAGCCCGATGCGCTGATCCTCGCCCATGAACCGACCCGCACACATATGCGCGGGTTGCCGGGCTATGACCTGCCCAGTCTTGAAGCCTTGCGCGACATGGTCCTGCCGATTGCCCGGATCGCCAATCCAGCCTGTCAGGTGGTCGGCATCTCGATCAATACCCAGCATATGTCCGAGGATGAGGCCCTTGCCTATATGGCCGAGGTTGAGGCGCGGATGGGCCTGCCCACCGTCGATACCTATCGCCAAGGCGCTGCGCGCTTGGTCGATGCGCTGGTGGCGTTATGAGGTCCGGTTTCTGGCGAAACCGGATGCCTCCGGCGGGGATACTTGGGCTCGGAAGATGATGAAGGTTGCAGTTTCATCTGATGTGTTCCGGCTGGCGCAGGTATTCACCATCTCGCGCGGGTCGCGGACCGAGGCCAAGGTACTGACAGCGACCGTCACCGATGACGGCTTCGTCGGGCGCGGCGAATGCGTGCCTTATGCGCGCTATGGCGAGACGTTGGAGAGCGTGACCGAACAGGTCATGAGCTTTACCGGTGCCTGGCCCGATCTGCAGGACGCCCTGCCTGCCGGTGCCGCGCGCAATGCGCTGGATTGTGCGTTCTGGGATCATGCCGCGAAACAGGCGGGCAAGCGTGTCTGGGATTTGCTGGGCCTTCCCGCGCCGCGCCCCGAAATCACCGCCTATACCCTGTCGCTCGACACACCCGAGGCGATGCAATTGCAGGCCGCAAAGAACGCCCATCGCCCCTTGCTCAAGATCAAACTCGGCACACCCGATGACATGGCACGGCTGGAGGCTGTCCGCCGGGGCGCGCCCGACGCGCGCATCATCGTCGACGCCAATGAAGGCTGGACGGCAGAGGTTTACGCCGACCTCGCCCCACATCTGATCCGGCTTGGCGTGCAGATGGTCGAACAACCGCTGCCCGCCGGGGCCGATGATATGCTGGGTGAAATTGCCCGCCCGCTCCCGGTTTGCGCTGATGAAAGCTGCCATGACCGCGCCAGCCTGCCCGGCCTGCGCGGCAAATATGACATGGTGAATATCAAGCTCGACAAGACCGGCGGGTTGACCGAAGCCCTGGCGCTGAAAGCACAGGCGCAGGCCGAAGGGTATGGCGTGATGGTCGGTTGCATGGTCGGCTCATCGCTCGCCATGGCACCCGCGACGATCCTTGCCCAAGGCGTGGCATTCACGGATCTTGACGGGCCGCTGTTATTGGCCGAAGACCGCGCAACACCTTTGCATTTTGATGAACATGGCGTGCATCCGCCCGCCGCTGACCTTTGGGGATGAATATGCGCACAGTCTATGTCAACGGCACCTATCTGCCTGAAAACGAAGCCACAATTTCGATCTTTGACCGTGGCTTCCTGATGGCCGATGGCGTGTACGAGGTTACTTCCGTGCTGGACGGCAAGCTGATCGATTTCGCCGGTCATGCCAAACGCCTCGAACGCTCGCTGAGCGAGTTGGACATGCCGCACCCTGATTGCCTGCCCGATCTGCTGGACATCCACCGCGAACTGGTGCGCCTGAACGGGATTGAGGAAGGCATGATCTATCTGCAAATCACCCGTGGCGCGCCCGGTGACCGCGATTTCGCCTTTCCCGACCCTGAAACCTGCACGCCAACGGTCGTCCTGTTCACGCAGAACAAGCCGGGCCTCGCCAACAGCCCGGCCGCGAAAACCGGGATCAAGATCATCTCGGTCGCCGATCAGCGCTGGGCGCGGCGCGATATCAAGACGGTGCAATTGCTCTACCCCTCGATGGGCAAGATGATGGCCAAGGCCGCCGGAGTCGATGACGCCTGGATGGTCGAAGACGGGATGGTGACTGAGGGCACATCCAACAATGCCTATATCGTCAAGGGCAACACGATCATCACCCGGCATCTGGGCCATGAGATCCTGCACGGCATCACCCGCGCCGCCGTCCTGCGCTTCGCGCGCGAAGCACAGATGCAGGTCGAGGAACGCAGTTTTTCCATCGCCGAGGCGCAGGAGGCGGATGAGGCTTTCATCACCTCCGCCAGTGCCTTTGTCATGCCGGTGGTCGAAGTGGATGGCAAAGCCGTCGGCAAAGGCACGCCGGGTCCCGTCGCCGCGCGCCTGCGCGAGATTTATCTGGATGAAAGCCGCAAGGCTGCGGTGTAAAAAACCTTCCCCGCGGGGAAGGTTTTACGCGACCCCCTGACCTTCCCCGCGGGGAAGGTTTCAGGTCTCTACTCCGCCTTATCGTAAAACGGCGTCATCTGGGCCACGATGACGCTGTTTTCATCCAAGGCCCGCTGCATCAGCTCGCGTTCCTCATCCGGGATATCATGCCCCTCGGCCAACCGTTCATCCAGCGTGCCGTAACCTGACACGTCCAGCGGTGCCAGATCGGCCTGTTTCAGGATCGCGACGGTTTCGCGCACCGCCTCGGCCTCGTCCACGCCAGAGGCATAGCACATCAGCGCCGCACCTGTCGCACCATCCGGCAACCCGTCATCCGCGCTGCGCCCGACCTCGACCAGCAGGGTGAATACCTTTTGGCGGCTTTCCTTGACACTCATTTGCTGTCTTCCTCTATCCAGCGGGATTTGACCGCCCAGATCGTTGATATCACGACGACGATCTGAAACGGCAGGTAGATCGCGAACAACAGGACCAGGATGGTCCCATAAAGCGGCAGGTCCGCCACATAGATCGCTGTCAACAGCGGCTGCCAGAGCATCGCCAGCAGCCCCGCGATCACCGCAATATCCGCCGCCACCGGCCACCAGCCCGCAATGAACGATGGCTGCTGGCCCGCAGCGATGCGGCGGCGGGCGATGATCCGGCTCAGGATCATCTCAGTCGCGCAGCAATTCGTTGATGCCGGTTTTGGAACGGGTCTTTTCATCGACCCGTTTCACGATCACGGCGCAGTACAGGTTCACGCCACCTGTCGATGGCATCGTGCCCGCAACGACGACGGAATAAGGCGGCACCTCACCATAGGTGACCTCACCCGTCGCGCGGTCCACGATTTTCGTGGACTGGCCGATGAAAACGCCCATGCCCAATACCGACCCTTCCCGGATGATGCAGCCTTCGACAACCTCGGAGCGCGCCCCAATAAAGCAATTATCCTCGATAATCGTCGGCCCTGCCTGCATCGGTTCAAGCACACCGCCGATGCCGACGCCGCCGGACAGATGCACGTTCTTGCCGATCTGCGCGCAGGACCCGACCGTGGCCCAGCCATCAACCATCGTGCCTTCATCGACATAGGCACCAAGGTTCACGAAGGACGGCATCAGCACCACGCCTTTGCCGATAAACGCCGACCGGCGCACGATCGATCCCGGCACGGCGCGGAACCCTGCGGCGCGCCATTGGTTTTCGCCCCAGCCGTCGAATTTCGATGGCACCTTGTCCCACCATGTCGACCCGCCGTTGCCGCCAGAGATGGTTTCCATATCGTTCAGGCGGAACGACAGCAGCACCGCCTTTTTTGCCCATTGGTTCACATGCCAATTGCCATCAGCCTGCTTCTCAGCGACCCGCAGGCTGCCGCTGTCCAGCGCATTCAGCGTGGTTTCAATCGCATCGCGGGTCTCGCCTTTGGTGGCGGGCGTGATCGTGTCGCGCACGTCCCAGGCGGCTTCGATGGCGGTCTCAAGGGCGGCATTCGACATGGGATTCTCCGGTTTAGCTGTGGTCTGTGGTTGCAATGGGCTATAGACCGGAACGGCCCAAGGGCGCAATGCGAGGAAGAATGATGAAAGACGACCGCCGCCATCCGTTTCGTGACAGCCAGCAGGATCAGGAAACCGCACGCCAGATCCCGGACACGCCGCAGACCCGCGCGCCATCCTATGCTCTGGCCTTTGCCGATCAGGATTTTCTGCTGCGCGAGGAATTGCGGCCCGTCCGTTTGCAACTGGAACTGCTGAAACCCGAACTGATGATGAACGAGGCCGGGATCAAATCCACTGTCGTTCTGTTCGGCGGCGCGCGCATTCCCGAACCATCGAAGAAGGACACAGCCAAGTCGGAAACACTGGCTGATCTGTCAAAATACTACGACGAGGCCCGCAAATTCGCCCGGCTGATGACCGAACGGTCGATCCAAAAAGGCGGCGGCGAGGATGTCATCGCCACCGGCGGCGGGCCGGGCGTGATGGAGGCGGGCAATCGCGGCGCGCAGGATGCGGGCGGTGTGTCCATCGGGCTGAATATCGTGCTGCCGCATGAACAGGCGCCCAATGAATATGTGACGCCGGATCTGTGCTTTAACTTCCACTATTTCGCGATCCGCAAGATGCATTTCCTGATGCGCGCTTCGGCTGTCTGTGTGTTTCCGGGCGGTTTCGGCACGCTGGACGAAATGTTCGAGGCGCTGACCCTGATCCAGACCGGCCGCATGGGGCAGGTGCCGTTCCTGCTGTTTGGCCGCGCCTTCTGGGAAAAGATCATCAATTGGGACGCCTTGGCCGATGCCGGAACGATTTCGCGCGACGATCTGGCGCTGTTCCGCTTTGTCGAAACGGCAGAGGAAGCGGTGGAAGTGATCGACACTTGGGATGGCAAAGGCACCAAGCGTGGTGCGATTCCGGGGCGCTGAGATGTATCCAGCAATCATGGTCATGGGCGTATCCGGTTGCGGCAAATCGACCATCGGTGCGGGGTTGGCCGACGCGATTGGCGGCATCTTTCTGGATGGGGATGATTTCCACCCCGCCGAAAACGTGGCCCAGATGGCGGCGGGTCAGCCGCTGAATGATGCGATGCGCTGGCCATGGCTCGACGCGCTGGGGCAGGCGGTGCAGGCGGCGCGCGCGGATCAGCCGGTGGTTTTCGCCTGTTCGGCGCTGAAGAAATCCTATCGCGATCATCTGCGCGCGGCGGTGCCTGATCTGAAAATCGCCTATCTGGAGGCACCCCGCGATGTGGTCACGGCGCGTCTGGCCGAACGGCAGGGCCATTACATGCCGCCAAGCCTGCTCGACAGTCAGTTGGCCACCTTGGAAGTGCCGCAGAATGCGGCAGCAATGGTCCGCATCGACCAGCAGATCCCGGCGATCATCGCCGCGTTACAACGGATCGTCTGACGGGGTTTCCAGCGCCTGCATCGGCGGTGCCTCTGGGTTGCGGATCGCCTGAATGGCGGCTTTGGCCAGAAATTCGCCCGCAATCCCGATCTTTTCGGACAGGGTCAGAATGTCCGCGCGGAACAATTTCAGGAATGGCACCGCTTCTTTGGCGAAAAGGTCCACCTCTTTGCCGACGGTTTTGCCTGCCTGTTCAATGGCAGAGACCGCCCCCATCGCCGATGTGGTTGAGCCGACGATGATTGCGTCGATTTCGGGGTGGCGCGTCAGTTTGTCGAGGATGAAGGGGACGACATCGGCGCTTTTGTTGTCGCTTGAGACGGTGTCAGAAATCGTCAGCCCGACACCACCTTCCTGCACTGCGCGGCTGACACCGGCGATCATGTGCTGGGCGTAATTATGCGCAGCAGGCGGCGGGATCAGCAGGATATGCCTGCGCCCGCGCGCGATCAGGCGCTGCGCGGCCATGGTGCCGAAGGCTTCGTTATCGAAATCATAATAAGGATGCAGGCTGGCCTGATCCGTCCGGCCATGCGTCGCAAAGGGAAAATTCCGTTTCATCATGTAATTGACGCGCGGATCATCAGGCCTGATCTGGTTGAGGATAATCGCATCGGCTGATCCGGTTTCCACGATATAGCGCACCGGTTCCATCGGGTCCTGATCGGGGAAAAACGGCGTGACGATCAGGTGGTAGGGCGTATCGCGCAAGGCCCCGGCGACAGAGGAAATCAGCCGCGCGGTATGGCTCATCAGATCCATCTCGGTCGACATCACAAGGCTGATCACATTGGTCCGGCCCGTGCGCAGGCGCACGCCCGCGCGGTTGGGCACATAGCCGATGTCGCTGGCAATCTTGCGGATCAGTTTCTTGGTCTCAGCACCGATATCGGGCGCATCGCTGAGCGCGCGCGATACCGTGGGCACGGCCAGACCGCTGATCTGTGCGATGGTTTTCAGCGTCGGTTTGCCAGTGACCGCCGCGGTTGAGGCGGCAATTTCTGCGCTCGTCCTGCTTGTTGCCATGTGCTGGCATCCTTGTACTGGCGTCACGGTGCGGTGTCTATCAGCACACCAAGCCATGTCATCGTTTAAAAAAGTGATCAACCACAAGGCTTTATACATCGTGACGGCGTCTGAAAAAAGATTGCCTCATTTTTTGTTGCTAGGTCAATCTAAATCGTTATAGGCTGATCTATAACGATTTAGAACCAGGGAGGAGAGAATCGTGAAACTGACAACAAAATTGCTTGCGGCGACATGTATCGTCAGCGTTTCGGCGGCTTCGGCTGTCGAATTGGAAGTGACGCATTGGTGGACATCCGGGGGCGAGGCCGCTGCTGTGTCGAAATTTGCCGAAGCGTGGAATGCCACGGGCAACACATGGCTTGACGGTGCGATTGCCGGAGCCGGTGGTACCGCACGCCCAATCATCATTTCGCGTATTCTGGGCGGAGATCCGATGGCTGCGACTCAGCTCAACCATGGCCGGCAGTCCGAGGAACTGATCGAAGCCGGGCTGATGCTGGACCTGACCGAAGTGGCCGAGGCGGGTGGCTGGCGCGATGTCGTCAATCCGTCATCGCTGCTTGACAGCTGCACATTGGATGGCCGCATCTATTGTGTCCCCGTGAACATCCATTCCTGGCAATGGCTGTGGCTGAGCCATGCTGCCTTTGAACAGGCGGGCATCGATGTGCCCACGAATTGGGAAGAATATGTCGCTGCCGCCCCTGCGTTGGAAGAGGCCGGCATCCTGCCTTTGGCCATGGGTCAGCAAAGCTGGCAACAATCGGGTGCATTCGGCGTGATGGCCATTGCGCTGGCAGGTGAAGAGGCATGGCGCGCCGTCCATGTCGACCGCGACGAAGACGTCGCAGGCGGGCCGGAATATGCCCGCGTGTTCGAATCAGCCGTTACCGCGCGCGACATGGCGAGCGGCAGCAATGTGCAGGACTGGAATCAGGCCACCAATATGGTGATCACGGGTCAGGCTGCTGGCCAGATCATGGGTGACTGGGCGCAGGGTGAATTCCAGATCGCCGAACAAGTTGCGGGCGAAGATTACAGCTGCCTGCCTGGACTGGGTGAAGCCGCCATTCTGGATACCGGCGGTGATGCCTTCTATTTCCCCGTGAACAGCGACCCAGAAGTGACGGCTGCACAGCTTGAACTGGCCGCTTTGATGATCTCGCCCGAGGTGCAGGTCGCGTTCAACCTTGCCAAAGGGTCCTTGCCGGTGCGTGGCGACATCGAAATGTCTGCTGCCAACGCCTGCATGCAGAAAGGGCTTGAAATCCTTGCCGATGGCAACATCCTGCCGACTGGTGACATGTTGTTCACCCCCGACACCCAGACCCAGATCGAAGAACTTATGGCGGAATTCTGGACCTCGAGCATGAGCGCCGAGGATGCACAATCCCGCTACGTTTCGATCATCGCCGCCGCTGACTAGGCGCCGTCGCTGACCGGGCCCGGTGTCACACCGGGCCCACCACCTGCCTTTGCACTGGGGGAACCATGATGGACGCAGCCAAGCGGCCCAACAAGCTATTCCGCAACCTGAATTCCAAGATCGCCTCGATCCCGATGATATTGACCGTTCTGGTCGTTTTCGTCGGTGGCACGACCTGGACGGTTGTACATTCGTTTACCAATTCGCGGCTGTTGCCACGGCTGGATTTCGTCGGTCTGGATCAATATGAGCGTCTTTGGTCCAGTAGTCGCTGGATGATTTCCATCCAGAACCTTGCGATCTATGGGATATGTTCGCTGATCCTGACGCTGGTGATCGGTTTCGCCCTCGCTGCCTGTCTGGACAGAAAAATCCGGGGCGAGGCGGTGTTCCGCACGATTTTCCTGTATCCTTTCGCGCTGTCCTTTGTCGTGACGGGGCTTGCGTGGCAGTGGATTCTGAACCCTGATTTCGGGATGCAAAGCGTCATCCGCGATTTCGGCTGGACCAGTTTCGCCTTCGATCCGCTGAACAACCCCGATATCGTCATGTATGGCATTCTGATCGCCGGGATCTGGCAAGGGTCCGGTTTCATCATGGTCGTGATGCTGGCCGGACTGCGCGGGATCGACGAAGATATCTGGAAAGCCGCGCGGGTGGACGGCATTCCGACATGGAAAACCTATGTCGTGATCATCATCCCGATGATGCGCCCGATTTTCGTGACCGCGCTGGTGCTGATCGCCAGCGGTATCATCAAACTTTATGACCTTGTGGTCGCGCAAACCAATGGTGGCCCCGGGCTCGCCTCGGAAGTGCCGGCAAAATACGTCATCAACTATATGTTCCAGGCGCAGAACCTTGGTCAGGGCTTTGCCGCATCCACCATGATGCTGGTGTCGGTGATCATCATCCTGATCCCTTGGGCCTATCTGGAATTCGGAGGCAAAAAGAATGGCTGACGCAGCTTTGCAAGACGGTCCGCGCGGGCCAAAACCGAAGAAATCCTTCAGCCGCGCCAATATCTTTCTTTACGGCACATTGCTGCTGGTCAGCATCTACTATCTGCTGCCGCTTTACGTGATGATCGTGACATCGCTGAAAGGCATGCCGGAAATCCGCATGGGCAATGTCTTTGGCCCGCCGATGGAGATTACCTTTGAACCCTGGGTCAAGGCCTGGTCAGAGGCCTGTACCGGCATCAATTGCGACGGGTTGCAGCGTGGATTCTGGAATTCGGTGAATATCCTGATCCCGTCACTGATCCTGTCAATTTCGATTGCGTCGGTCAATGGTTACGCGCTGGCGAACTGGCGGTTCAAAGGATCGGAGACCTTTTTCACGATCCTGATCATCGGGGCCTTCATTCCTTATCAGACCATGATCTATCCGATCGTGATCATCCTGCGCGAAATCGGGCTGATGGGGTCGCTTGGCGGGCTGGTGCTGGTCCATGCGGTGTTCGGCATGCCGATCCTGACGCTGCTGTTCCGCAATTATTTCACATCGCTACCCGAGGAACTGTTCAAGGCCGCCCGTGTCGATGGTGCGGGGTTCTGGGGGATCTATTTCCGTATCATGCTGCCGATGTCGCTGCCGATCTTCGTTGTGGCGATCATTCTGCAGGTCACGGGTATCTGGAACGATTTCCTGTTCGGCGTGATCTACACTCGGCCCGCGACCTATCCGATGACGGTGCAGCTGAATAACATCGTCAATTCGGTGCAGGGGGTAAGGGAATATAACGTCAATATGGCGGCGACCCTGCTGACCGGCATCGTGCCACTTGTTATCTACTTTGCCTCTGGCAAACTTTTTGTCCGCGGCATCGCCGCCGGCGCAGTCAAAGGTTGATCCATGACGTATTCTGTACAAATCAAACAACTCGATCTGGCTTTTGGGGCGGTCAAAGTCCTGCAAAATCTGGACCTTGATATCCATGAAGGTGAATTTCTGGTGCTGCTGGGATCGTCCGGTTGCGGCAAATCCACCTTGCTGAATTGCATCGCGGGGCTGTTGGAGGTGACTGATGGCCAGATCTTCATCAAAGGCCGCAATGTGACATGGGCGGAGCCGTCGGAACGTGGCATCGGCATGGTGTTCCAATCCTACGCGCTTTATCCGCAGATGACGGTCAGGGGGAACCTGTCGTTCGGGTTGAAGAATGCCCGCCTGCCCAAGGCCGAGATTGAAAAGCGGGTGAACCGGGCCGCCGATATCCTGCAAATTCAGCCACTGCTGGATCGTAAACCGGGGGCTTTGTCGGGCGGGCAGCGGCAGCGGGTTGCGATTGGGCGTGCGCTGGTGCGTGATGTTGATGTGTTTTTGTTCGATGAACCTTTGTCGAACCTTGACGCCAAGCTGCGTGTCGACCTGAGGGTCGAGTTGAAGCGCCTGCATAACCAATTGCAGAATACGATGATCTACGTGACGCACGACCAGATCGAGGCGATGACCTTGGCCGACCGCATTGCCGTCATGAAAGGCGGCAAGATCATGCAATTGGGCAGCCCGGATGAGATTTATAACCGGCCCCGCAATCTTTATGTCGCGGATTTCATTGGCAGCCCGTCGATGAATTTTCTGGAAGGGCGGCTGGAAGGCGGCAATTTCAAGGTCGATGATATGGTCATGCCGATGGTGGGCTATGAGTTTCTGACCCCGCAGACCATGGATCATACGGCGGTGATCGGGATCAGGCCGGAGCATGTCGTGACCGGTGAACTGGTGCGCAATGCGCCGCTGCAATTCGATGTGGACGTTGATCTGGTCGAACCGATGGGGTCCGATACGCTGATCTATGCCAAGCTGGGCCAGCATCCGTTCCGTATCCGCATGGATGGTCAGGCGCGGGTCAAATCCGGTGAAGTACTGGCGATTGGGATTGATCCGTCGCGCGCGTCGATCTTTGACAAGAAGACCGAGGATCGTTTGTAATGCTTGATCTTGCTGGTGAATGGTCGTTGTCCGATGACAGCGGCACCCATAGTTGCGCGATGCAGATGCCGAACGATGGGATCAGCGCGCTGCATGACGCGGGGCTGATCCCTGATCCCTATTGGGGGCGCAACGAATATGATCTGCGCTGGATTTGTGCGCGTGACTGGCATGCGGAGCGGGAGTTTGATCTGACCGATACGAATGTCGATCTGGTCCTGTCGGAACTGGATTGCGTTGTGACCGTGCAGGTCAACGGGCAGGTGGTGTTGCGGGCCGAGAATGCATTTCGTAGCTACCGTGTTCCCTTGGCCAATGTCGCGCAGGTCGGGTGCAATATGATCCGCGTGACCTTTCATTCCTCGGTCAATGCGGGGGCGGCGAAACAGGCGGATTTGCCGTTTGAGGTGCCGCATCACCCAGACAATTGCCCGATCCCCAATGGCAATATGCTGCGCAAACCGGCCTGCGATTTCGGGTGGGACTGGAATATCGCGCTGGCGCCGTTTGGCATCTACGGGGTGATGCAGATCGTCCCGGCAGAGGTCGCGCGGATTGACGGCTTGATGGTTGCGCAGCGGCATGCGGATGGGGCTGCGACGTTGGATATTAAAGTCGCGACTGCCCATCATGCGGGCGATGTGACCGCCACGATTGCAGGGCAAAGTGTGACGGCACCCGCTGTGGATGGCGCAGCGCAGCTAAGCGTGACCATCCACAACCCTGACCTGTGGTGGCCCGCAGGGCAGGGGGATCAGCCGCTTTATGATCTGAATATCACGGCGGGCGAGGCGCAGGCCCATCGCCGTATCGGTCTGCGGCAGATGGAACTGGTGACAACGCCTGATTCGGCAGGCCTTGGGTTCAAATTCCGCGTCAATGGGCGGGATATTTTCTGCAAAGGGGCGAATTGGATTCCCGCGGATGCTTTGCCCGGTCAGATCAGTGACGCCAAGACCCGCGACCTGCTGCAATCCGCCGTGGATGCGAATATGAACATGATCCGCGTCTGGGGCGGCGGAAGGTATGAGCGGGACAGTTTTTATGATGCCTGCGATGAATTGGGTCTGCTGGTCTGGCAGGATTTCATGTTCGCATGCAATCTTTACCCCTCTACCCCCGATTTTCTGGCCGAGGTCACGGCGGAAGTCGCCGAGAATGTCACCCGCATCCAGCATCACGCCTGTCTGGCGCTCTGGTGTGGCGACAATGAACTGATCGGCGCGCTGAACTGGTATGAGGTCAGCCGCAAGGACCGTGACCGCTATCTGGTGAATTACGACCGGCTGAACCGCGCGATTGAGGTGGCGCTGAAAGCGACTGATCCTCAGGCGATCTGGTGGCCCTCCTCGCCCTCGCCAGGGCCGATGAATTTCGGCGATGCCTGGCATGATGACGGATCGGGCGACATGCATTTCTGGTCGGTCTGGCATGAAGGGCGCGATTTTGACCATTACCGCGATGTTGCACCGCGGTTCTGTTCGGAATTCGGCTTTCAAAGCTATCCGTCGATGAATGCGATCAATCGCTTTGCAGGGGTGCAGGATCAGAATATCGCAGCCCCGGTGCTGGAAAGCCATCAGAAGAACGCAGGCGGCAATGCGCGGATCGCGGAGACGATGTTCCGCTATTTCCGCTGGCCCAAGCATTTCGATGATTTCGTCTATCTGTCGCAGGTGCAGCAGGGGCTGGCGATCAAGACCGCTGTCACCCATTGGCGCAGTCTGAAACCGCATTGCATGGGCACGCTGATCTGGCAGTTGAACGATACCTGGCCGGTCTGTTCCTGGGCCTCGCTGGATCATGGTGGTGATTGGAAATTGCTGCATCATATGGCGCGGGATTTCTATGCGCCTGTGCTGGTGACCGCTGTGCCCGTCGGTGACCGGATCGTGCTGCGCGGCATCAATGATGGGCCGGAGGTGCAGGTGGCGGTGACGGCGCAAGCTTTGCGGCCGGATGGCAGCTTGCGGGATATCGGGACGGCGGAAGTGACGCTGAAAGCTGATGCGGTGGATGTGATGGATATTCCGCTGGCGGGTCTTGCGGCGGATGAGATGATCGCCTTTCGTTGGGAAAGCACGGATGGCGCGACTGGCGCGGATATCCATGCGCCCAAGCCGTTCAAAAGCTATGATCTGCTACCCAGCGGGCTGTCGATGGACGCGAACGGCCTGACCGTCACCGTCACGGCGCAGAATCTGTCGCTGTTCACCGCCATCGAGGCAGATGTGCCGGGCCGCTGGTCTGCCAGTGCCTTTCACCTTTTGCCGGGCGAAGTGAAAACCCTGACCTTCACCCCCGCTGACCCCGGTGCCAAACCTAATTTCACGCTGCGCGATCTGCACAGCGCGACCTATGCCTGACCAAGAAAAGGAAACACCCATGCCACGTATTGCTTATCAACTCTATTGCTCGCGCAACTTCCCACCATTGGATGAGACGATGCGCAAATTGTCCGAACTGGGCTTTGAGAATGTCGAAGGGTTCGGCGGTCTGCTGGCCGATGTCGACGGTCTGAAATCCGCGCTGCAAGCCAATGACCTGGCTATGCCAAGCTGCCATTTCGCGCTGGATATGGTAGAACAGGATGCCGCTGGCGCTGTTGCCACCGCCAAGGACCTTGGCATCGGCAAAGTGATCATTCCCTATCTTGCCGCAGAGGATCGTCCGACTGACAGCGCCGGTTGGACCGCCTTTGGTAAACGTCTGGCCGCAGCAGGCAAACCTGTGCAGGACGCCGGGCTGGTCTTTGGCTGGCACAACCATGCCTTTGAATTTGACACCACACCCGAGGGCGATATCCCGCTGGACCTGATCGCCGCTGCCGCGCCTGACCTGATGCTGGAGCTTGATCTGGGTTGGGTCCGCGTCGCGGGCCATGACCCATTGGCATGGATCAGTAAATATGCAGGCCGCCTGACGGCGGTGCATGTCAAGGATATCGCCCCCGATGGCGTGGCTGTGGACGAGGATGGCTGGGCCGATGTCGGCCATGGCATTCAGGATTGGGCCGCGATCCATGCCGCGCTGCAAGCAGCGGGTGTCGATCATTATGTTGTCGAACATGACAACCCCAGCGACGATATGCGCTTTGCCCGCCGCAGCCTTGCTGCTGTGCAATCATTCTAAGGACGAAACCATGACACAACTTGGCGTCGGCATCATCGGATGCGGCAACATTTCGACGGCTTATCTGAAGCTCGCCCCATTGTTCAAAGCTTTACGGCTGGTGGCGGTGGCGGATATCAATATGGACGCAGCGCGGGCGCGGGCGGCGGAATTCAATATCCGCGCTGATAGTGTGGCGGATCTGCTGAAAGCGCCGGATATCGACGTGGTGGTCAACCTGACCATCCCTGCGGTGCATTTCGCGGTGACCAAGCAGATTTTGGAGGCGGGCAAACATGCCTATTCCGAGAAACCTCTGGTCCTGACGCTGGCCGAGGGGGAGGAGTTACGCAATTTGGCTGCAGCGAAGAACCTGCGGATCGGGTCTGCGCCTGATACGTTTCTGGGTGGCGCGCATCAACAGGCGCGCGCGGCGATTGACGCGGGCGATGTGGGGCGGATCATTGGCGGGACATGCCATGTGATGAGCCACGGGATGGAAGCCTGGCATCCGAACCCCGATTTCTTTTTCCAACCCGGTGCCGGGCCGGTGCTGGATATCGGCCCCTATTACATCACCAACCTGATCCAGCTGATCGGGCCGGTGAAATCCGTCGCTGCCTTGGCCACCGCGACCTTTGCGGACCGGACCATCGGGAACGGCGCGCGTCTGGGCGAAAAGGTGCCGGTGGATACACCGACGAATATCCACGCGCTGCTGGAGTTCGCCAATGGTGCGACGGTAACGCTGGGCGCAAGTTGGGATATCTGCGCACATCGTCATGCCAATATGGAACTTTACGGCGAAACCGGTTCGCTGTTTATCCCCGATCCAAATTTCTTCGGCGGCACGGTGGAGGTTGGCCGACAGGATACGGACATCACGCCACTGCCGGAATGGGATCACCCATTCGGGATTGCCAATCAGGATGCACATGCCAATTACCGCTGTGCCGGTCTGGCCGATATGGCAGCGGCGATTGCCGAAGGGCGGGAGCATCGTTGCAATATCGACCTTGCCGTTCACGCCGTCGATGTGATGACCGCGATCCTGCGCGCGGGTGCGGAGCGGCGGTTCGTCGATCTGACAACGACCTGCGACCGCCCTGCATCGCTGTCGCCTGACGAGGCCCGCGCCCTGTTGGCCTAGGCAAGCTGCATGACATCGCCGTCGCCGCATTGTGGCGGCGGTTTGTTTTTCCGCGCGCGGGCGTTCAGTGCCCGGCGTTCAAAATCGCGGCGCAGGGCATCGCAGACAATCTGGCGGATTTCTGCATCGTTGCGACCGCCCAGATGCTGCAGGGCGTCGATGATTTCGGGCGGAAGGCCAAGGGTAATCTGTTTCATACCCTGAGCATCACCCAGAAAAATGAATATTCGGTTAGCGTGAAACGAAAATCACAGCCCGGTTTCTTGCGCGATCTGGGCCTTGGATTTGCGCGCACGTTCGGTGGCAGATTTCAGCTGACCACAGGCGGCCATGATATCCTCGCCCCGCGGCGTACGGATGGGGGACGCATAGCCCGCCTTGTAGATGATATCGGCAAAGGCGCGGATACGGTTGTTCGATGACCGCTTGTAAGGCGCACCGGGCCATTCGTTGAACGGGATCAGGTTGATCTTGGCAGGGATGCCGTCGATCAGCTTGATCAAGCGGCGCGCGTCGGCATCGGTATCATTCACGCCGTCCAGCATCACATATTCAAAGGTGATCCGCTCGGAATTACTGACCTTGGGATAGCTGCGCAAGGCATCCAGCAGATCGGCCAACGGCCAACGCTTGTTGATCGGGACCAGTTTGTCGCGCACTTCATCCGTGGTCGCGTGGAAGGAAATTGCCAGTTGGCAGCCGATTTCCTGCGCGGTGCGCGCGATTTCCGGCACCACGCCGGACGTCGACAGGGTAATCCGACGGCGCGACAATTGGATGCCATCAGGGTCCATCGCGATCTTCATCGCATCGCGGACGTTTTCGAAGTTATAGAGTGGCTCGCCCATGCCCATCAGCACGATGTTGGACAAGAGCCGCGTTTCATCCTTGGGCGCGCCCTGAATGGGCCATTCGCCCAGATCGTCGCGGGCGACCATGACCTGACCGACGATTTCAGCGGCAGTCAGGTTGCGGACCAGCTTCTGCGTGCCGGTATGGCAGAACGAACAAGTCAGCGTGCAACCGACCTGGGATGAAATGCAAAGCGTGCCACGGTCGGTTTCGGGGATATAAACCACCTCGACCTCGTGCCCGCCGGCGATACGGACCAGATATTTGCGGGTGCCGTCGCCGCTGACCTGACGTGTCACGACCTCTGGCACGGCCACGACGAAGTTTTCGGCCAGCATGGCGCGGTAATCTTTGGCCAGATTGGTCATCAATGCGAAATCGCGGATGCCCCAGTGATAGATCCATTGCCAGATCTGGCCGACCCGCATTTTCGCCTGTTTTTCGGGCGTGCCTGCGGCGATCAGCGCATCGCGCATCTGGTCGCGGGTCATGCCGACAAGGTTCGGCAAGCCGTCCGGCACCTTGCGCGGGATGGTCAGCACGTCTTGCGTGATCGGGGCTTGCACGTCCATGGGGCGGTCTTTCTGGTCAGGGTATCGGTGCCATATAGGCAACCTGGCCGGTTTCCACAAGAAAACCAGCCTTATCTTCAGAGCAAAAATATCCCCGCCGGAGGCAAGAATCCTTTTAAAGACCCATCACCCCGCGCAGCGGCTGGCAGCTTCATCTACCGCGGCGGTGAATCCAATCAGGCTGAATTTATCACTGGTCTGCGTGCCGCGCGAGGATCTGCCGACGGCAGTGGCATCCGCGCCACGTTTCATCGCGGCGATAATGCTGGCGTCATCTTGCGGTGATGCTGGCCAGGCAAAATTGCCTTCGGTGAACAATTCATAATTTGTCCCGCCGATTGTCAGTGCCACGGTCGATCCGGGCGCGAACGGATAACCGCCCGCGAACATGACCTGACCGGCGATATTGTCGCTGGGGCGATAGAAGATCAACATCTGGATATCACCACGGTTCACATCAACGGCGGCGCCATCGCGGGTGTTGAGTGTTTCGACCGGTGCCGATACCGCCCAGCATTCGCGCGGACTGGCCTCGACATAGACTGCCCAGTCTGATGTGGCCGCAACGCGGTTTTCGCTTTGCTGCTGGGCGGTGGCCGCCCCGGCGAGGGTCAATGCCGATATCAATCCGCAGGTCTTCATCATCTTCAAGATCATCTTACAGCCTCCAAGCTGTCCGTTGCCTCTGGATGTTCTTGCATGTCGCGGTGCGTCTTGCGGCACCCTTTGGACTGGCAGGAACAGTTTCTACTCGATAGAAGGAGGGTATCAAAAAAAACCACCGGGGGGAAACCCCTGAATGCGTCACTCGGCAGAGTATCGCAGCGATCAAAGCAATCCGGAAAGGCCCAAAATGACAAAACCCGTTGATCTGGTCGAGGTCTGGCGCGGCGACATGTGCGAAAGCCTGCATCAGGGCCATGCCGTGGTCTGCGATCACAATGGTGCGATAATCCAGGCTTGGGGCGATCCGGCCGCGGTGATCTATCCGCGTTCGTCCTGCAAGATGCTGCAGGCCCTGCCGCTGGTGGAAAGTGGTGCCGCTGCCGGGCTGCGCGATGAACAGTTGGCCCTGGCCTGCGCATCGCATGAGGGGGCACCGTTGCATGTGTCCATGGTCGGTGACTGGTTGGCCGATCTGGGGCTGGGCGATGATGATTTCCGCTGCGGCCCGCAGGCGTCGCGCGACAAGGCGCTGTATCTGTCGATGATCCGCGCCCATCAGGAACCCTGCCGCATCCACAACAATTGTTCGGGCAAACATGCAGGTTTTCTGACTCTGACCAAGCATCTGAAGGCCGACCCGGACTATACCGAAATCGCCCATCCGGTGCAGGTCGCCTGCAAAGAGGCGTTCGAGGATGTCACCCAGGAACCCAGCCCCGGCTATGGCATTGACGGCTGCACCGCGCCGAACCATGCCTGCACGGTGCATGGTCTGGCCCGCGCGATGGCGTTTTTCGCCTCGGCGCAGGACCGGTCCGACATCCGCAGCACGGCAGCGGCCCGGTTGACCAAGGCCATGATGGCCTTTCCCGAACTTGTCGCAGGGGAAGGGCGCGCCTGCACCGATCTGATGCGCGCCATGGATGGCAAGGTCGCAGTCAAAACCGGTGCCGAAGGCGTGTTCATCGCGATTATCCCCGAAAAACGGCTGGGCGTGGCGCTGAAGATCAGTGACGGTGCGACCCGGGCGAGCGAAGCCGCAATTACCGCGATTCTCGTCAAGCTCGGCGTGCTGAACCCGGCACATCCAGCGGCCAAGGCGCGGATGACGCCGCCAGTGCTGAATTGGGATGGCCGGGTGACTGGCTATATTACACCGACTGCCGCCCTTCTGTGAACCATATGAGAAAGCCTGCCATGCCCTTTACCCTTGCCACCTGGAACATCAACTCAATCCGCCTGCGCGAAGAACTGGTGCTGCAACTGCTGCGCGAAGAGCAGCCCGATATTCTGTGCCTGCAGGAATGCAAAAGCCCGGTGGATCTGATCCCCGTCGCGCAGTTTCAGGCGATGGGCTACACCCACATGGTTGCACGGGGGCAAAAGGGCTATAACGGCGTTGCCATCATCTCGAAAATCCCGCTCGTCGAGGCTGGGGCAGAGGATTACGCCGGATTGGGTCATGCCCGCCATGTTGCCGCGACGCTGGAAAACGGTGTGACAATTCACAACCATTATGTGCCCGCCGGTGGTGATATTGCCGACCGCGAGGTGAATGCCAAATTCGGCAACAAGCTCGACTATCTGACCGATATGCGTGACGCCTATCATGCGATGCGGCCGGAAAAATCGATTCTCGTCGGCGATCTGAACATCGCGCCGCGCGAAGATGATGTCTGGAACCACAAGGCGCTGTTGAAGGTCGTCAGCCACACGCCGATCGAGGTGGATCATTTCGGGCAGGTGATGGATGCCGGTGCCTGGGTCGATGTCACACGGCAGGATATTCCCGATGGCAATCTGTACAGCTGGTGGTCCTACCGGTCGCCGGACTGGGATGCTGCGGATAAGGGCCGCAGGTTGGACCATATCTGGGCAACCCCCGATATCAGCAATGCCGCGCATGGATCGCGGATCCTGCGGCATGTGCGTGGTTGGGAAAAACCCAGTGATCACGCCCCCGTTTTTGCCAGCTTTGACCTGTAGGCAGCGGGCGTAAAGTCCTGCCTGGTCTGATCAGCCGGCGGGCGGCCCTGCCTCAAGACAAGGTATTTATCGGCTGTCGTGCCTTCAATCATTGCAATCCCCGCGTGGATCCGCCACAGGAGCGGTTTCGCGCGTCATTGTGTTGAAAAATGACCGCGCGATTGCTATTTTGCAGATATGCCCCGCACCGAGGCTTTGTCGGTGCCCTTTCAGGAGGACAATGCACTGTCTCTTTCCATATCGGCTGCAACCCCAGCCAACACCGGAGCTCATGCCATGCAGGCTCTGAAAACCGCCAACAGCGAAAGCATCCTGGCGTCCGTTCTGCAATCCCTTGATGATGACAAAGGCGAAGACATCGTGCAGATCAATCTGCGCGGAAAGTCGGAAATGGGTGACTATATGGTCATCGCTACCGGCCGGTCGACCCGTCAGGTCAGCGCCATGGCGGAAAAACTGCAGGATCGCCTGAAACAGGAATTCGGCCTGATCTCCAAGACCGAAGGCAAGGAAACCGGCGATTGGGTTCTTGTCGATACCGGCGATGTCATCGTCCATATCTTCCGCCCCGAAGTGCGCGAATTCTATCAGCTTGAAAAAATGTGGCAGCCCGGAAAAGTTTCCGCCGGCTGATGCGTGTCCAGATCTGCGCTGTGGGCCGGCTCCGGCAGGGGCCAGAGCGTGACCTATACGACGATTATCTGACCCGGTTTGACCGCACGGGCCGGGCGCTGGCCCTTGGTCCCGCGCAGATGATCGAGGTCGAGGATAAAAAGGGCGGCGGTATGGCGGCAGAGGCAGCTTTGCTGCGCCGCGCGGTGCCGGATGGTGCCTTGATCTGCACCTTGGACGAACGCGGGCGGGTGATGTCATCGCCGCAATTTGCCGATCTGTTGGGCGGATGGCGCGATCAGGGGCGGCAGGACGTGGCCTTTGTGATCGGTGGCGCGGATGGGATTGACCCTGATCTGCGCAAAGATGCCGATGCCAGCTTGAGTTTCGGGGCGATGGTCTGGCCGCATATGTTGGTGCGGGTGATGCTGGTGGAACAATTATATCGTGCGGCGTCGATCCTCGCCGGTGGGCCGTATCATCGACTTTGATGCGCTGCGCGCGCGAGTATTTTTGGAAATAAGAAGCTGGGGGTTGCTTGGCCTTGGCCCTGTTTCCGGCTAGAAAGCGGCCAGAGCCACAGGAGGTCCCATGTCCGCACCCAAGCCCGTTGTTTTATGTATTCTTGATGGCTGGGGTCTGCGCGATGATCCGGCGGGCAATGCGCCGCTTTTGGCCGCGACGCCGAATTTTGACGCGATCATGCGGGGGCCGCATGCCAAGCTGTTGACGCATGGCAATGATGCGGGTTTGCCCAGCGGTCAGATGGGCAATTCTGAGGTCGGCCATACCAATATCGGCGCAGGTCGGGTGGTGGCGATGGATCTGGGGCAGATCGATTTGGCGATTGAAGATCGGTCTTTCTTTGAAAATGACGCGTTGATGAGCTTTATCGTGACCCTGCGCGAGTCAGGCGGGACGGCGCATCTGATGGGTGTCGTGTCGAATGGCGGTGTCCATGGGCATCTGGATCATATCGTTGCGGCAGCGCAGGCGATGGTCGATTCCGGTGTGCCGGTGGTGGTGCATGCGATCACCGATGGGCGCGATGTGGCACCATCCTCTGCCACCTATTTCATGGAAGACCTGCTGGCCAAACTGCCGCCCGAGGCGCGGGTGGTCACGGTGACCGGGCGCTATTACGCCATGGACCGCGACAATCGGTGGGACCGGGTCGAGACCGCCTATCGCGCCATGGCGCTGGGGCAGGGGGTGGCGGCGGCTGATCCTTTGGCGGCCGTGGCAGCGGCGCAGGCGCAGGGTCAGACTGATGAATTCATCCCGGCCCATGTGATCGGCGATTATGCTGGGTTCGCGGTGGGGGACGGGCTGTTCTGTCTGAATTTCCGGTCTGACCGGGCGCGCGAGATTCTTGCGGCGATGGCTGATCCTGAGTTTGATGGGTTCGCGCGCGACAAACCTGATCTGGCGGCTTTGCTGGGCATGGTGTCCTATTCGGATCGCCATGACGCATGGTTCGAGATTGTTTTCCCCAAGCGTGATATCCAGAACACCTTGGGCGCATGGGTTGCGAAACATGGTTTGCGCCAGTTTCGGCTGGCCGAGACCGAGAAATATCCGCATGTGACTTTCTTCCTTAATGGCGGGGTCGAGGTCGCCTATCCCGGCGAGGATCGCCATATGCCGCAATCGCCGAAAGTGGCGACCTATGATCTGCAACCCGAAATGTCGGCGGCGCAGGTGACCGATGCATTTGTGAACGCCATTGGCGCGGGTTATGACCTGATCGTCACCAATTATGCCAATCCTGATATGGTCGGGCATACGGGTGACATCGCTGCGGCCATCAAGGCCTGCGAGGCGGTGGATCAGGGGCTGGGCGCTGTGCTGACGGCGCTGAAGGCGGCGGGTGGCATGATGATTGTCACCGCCGATCACGGCAATTGCGAGATGATGATCGACCCTGAAACCGGCGGGCCGCATACCGCCCATACGCTGAACCCGGTGCCTGTCGCGCTGGTCGGTGGGCCGGACGGTGTCAGCCTGCGTGACGGGCGGCTGGCTGATCTTGCGCCGACGGTCCTGGACCTGATGGGGCTGGCGCTGCCGCCCGAAATGACCGGCCAGACGTTGATCCGGCGATGAGGGCGTTTCTGGTTCTGATCTTTCTTGCTCTGCCGGTTGCCGCCCAGCAGGGCGCAGATGATGCCGCAGCGCAGATTTTGGCCGCCAATGCGCAGTTGGCCGCAGCCGAAGGCGCGGCTGATCAGGTCAGCGCCCTGACCGACACAGTGAAAGCCTATGAGGCGGGCCTTGTCGCCATGCGCCAGAGCCTGCGCCAGATCACCGCGCGCGAGGCTGAGGTGGCGGCAGCATTGGCCAACCGCCAGACCGAGATTGCTGATCTGCTGATGGTTCTGGCCAGTATCGGCCAAAGCCCGCAGCCGGTGATGCTGGCCAATCCCGAAGGGCCGGTCGGCGCATTGCGGGCAGGTATGATGATCGCTGATCTGACGCCAGCGCTGCAGGACGAAGCGACCACCTTGCAGCGGGAACTCGACGCCGTCCGTGCGTTGCGGGATCAGCGGATCGCGGCCACCGATCTGTTGCGTGACGGGCTGGATTTCGCCCAGACTGCGCGCGCATCATTGGGGCGTGCGATTTCGGAACGTCAGGACCTGCCGCGCCGCTTTGTCGAGGATCCAGAACAGACCGCGCAACGTGTGGCCGCTGCCGAAACGCTTGCGGCCTTGGCCAATGAACTGGCCGGTCTGGGCGCGCCAGAGGATGCCACGCTGGAGGCAGCAGCAAACCTGCCCTTGCCGGTGGCTGGTTTCATTTCCACCGGCACCCCCGGACGGCCCGGCATCACCATTGCCGCGGCGCCCCGTGCGCTTGTGACATCGCCGGTGCGGGCGACAATCCTGTATCAAGGCCCGTTGCTGGATTATGGCAATGTGATTATTCTGGAACCCGCAGAAGAGGTGCTGTTCGTTATCGCCGGCATGGCAGAAGCGTTCGGATCGCCGGGTGAAATTATCGATATCGGTGCGCCACTTGGTCTCATGGGGGGGGAAGTCGGGATGGATGACGCTAATTTGATTGCCAATACCGGGATTGGCGCGGGTCAAGACGCGCAACCCCTTTATCTTGAAGTCAGAGGCAGGCAAGGTCCGATCAATCCGGACGCTTGGTTTGCGCTGGAATAGGATGGGAAGCGTGATGAAAAAGCTGATGATGGCCGCAACGGGCGGCGCGGTGCTGGGTCTGATGGTGACCAGTCAGGTGGCAGGTCCGCTTTTGGCGCAAGACCAGCGGTCCAGCAGTGTATATGAACAACTGGACCTGTTTGGTGATATCTTTGAACGGATCCGCGCCGGTTACGTTGAAGAGGTCGATGACCGCGCCTTGATCGAAGCGGCCATCAACGGCATGCTCACATCGCTTGATCCGCATTCCAGCTATCTTTCTGCCGAGGCTGCCGCCGCGATGCGGGTGCAGACCTCGGGCGAATTTGGCGGTCTCGGGATCGAAGTCACGCAGGAAGAAGGCTGGGTCAAGGTCGTTTCGCCGATGGATGGCACGCCGGCGGATGCGGCAGGGATCATGTCCGGCGACTACATCACCGCCGTGGACGGCGAAAGTGTCATGGGTCTGACGCTGGATGATGCTGTCAACCTGATGCGCGGCCCGGTCGGGTCCGAGATCGTGGTCACTGTCGTGCGCGAAGGCGAGGTAGAGCCCTTCGACGTATCGATCGTCCGCGACACGATCCGCCTGACTGCTGTGCGGACCCGGACCGAAGGCAATGCCGTGGTGTTGAGGGTTTCGACATTTAACGAACAGACATTCCCCAACCTGCGTGACGGCATGGCCGAACAGATCGAAGCTGCGGGCGGGCTGGACAATATCGACGGTATCGTGCTGGACATGCGCAACAATCCCGGTGGTCTTCTGAACCAAGCCATCATGGTCAGCGACGCGTTTCTGGACGCGGGCGAGATTACGTCAACCCGTGGCCGCGACCCCGCCGATGGCGAACGCTTCAACGCCACCCCTGGCGATCTGGCCGAGGGCAAGCCGATCGTCGTGCTGATCAACGGCGGCTCTGCTTCTGCGTCGGAAATCGTGGCGGGGGCTTTGCAGGACCATCGCCGTGCGATTGTGATCGGGACCAATTCGTTTGGCAAAGGCTCTGTACAGACAGTCGTGCCGTTGCGCGGTGACGGGGCGATGCGCCTGACCACGTCGCGCTATTACACGCCGTCGGGCCGGTCGATTCAGGCTTTGGGCATTTCACCTGATATCATTGTTGAACAGCCCCGCCGTCAGGCTCCGGCAGAGGAAGAAGACGAGACGCCCCCACTGGCCCGGTCCGAAGCTGATCTGCGCGGCGCGCTGAACAGCGGTCTGTCCGAGGATGAAACGCGCCAGATCGAAGAAGACCGTGCAAGGGCCGAAGCTGCGGCTCAATTGCGCGAGGATGATTATCAGCTCGCCTATGCGATCGATATCCTCAAAGGGCTGAATGCACTGGGGCCGACCCGGATGACCGGCAACTGATTTATGTCAGCATTGTTGACATAGACTGAAATCCCCGCAATCTTCCCCCTGACAAGATGGGGGAAGGTTGCGCCATGCAATGGGATCAAGTGTTCGCGACGCGGATCGCGGGGATGAAAGCATCCGAAATCCGCGAATTGCTGAAATTGCTGGATCAGCCGGATATCATTTCCTTTGCAGGTGGTATTCCCGACCCTAAACTGTTCCCGACGCAGGCATTTCAGCAGGCTTATGCCGGTATCTTTGCGTCGGATGATCACAAGGACGCGCTGCAATATTCGGTCAGCGAAGGCTATGCGCCGCTGCGCCGCTGGCTGGCAGATCACATGGCAGGCTTGGGTGTGCCCTGTGGTATTGAAAACATACTGATCACGTCCGGGTCGCAGCAAGGCCTTGATTATCTGGGGAAACTGTTCCTGTCGCCGGGTGATACCGCACTGGTCGGTTGGCCCACTTACTTGGGAGCTTTGGGCGCGTTCAACGCATATGAACCCAATTATGACCGCCTGCAGACGCATGGTAACCGTGCCCCTGCCGACTATGCTGAGACTGCGGCGGCCAAACGCGGTGCGGTGAAATTCGCCTATATGTCCGTTGATTTTGCCAATCCGACCGGCGAAACCATCGACCGTGCAGGCCGCGACAATGTCCTTGCCGTGGCCGAGGCGCTGGATATCGCGGTGATCGAAGATGCCGCTTATCAGGCCCTGCGCTATGACGGCGAGGCGATCCCGCCGATCCTTGCGCTGGAAATCGCGGCCAAGGGCGATATTGACGCCTGCCGGACGATCTATTGCGGCAGTTTTTCCAAGACGCTGGCACCGGGTCTGCGGGTGGGATGGGTCGTGGCGGCGAAGCCGGTGATCAGCCAGTTGGTGCTGATGAAACAGGCGGCTGATCTGCATTCATCGACGATCAATCAGATGGCCATCGCGCGGGTCGCGGAAACGGTGTTTGACACCCATGTCGCCAACCTGCGCCAGATCTATCGCGCGCGGCGAGATCATATGTTGGCGCGGCTGGCAGAGCATATGCCGGAAGGCGTGACATGGACCAAGCCCGAAGGTGGCATGTTCGTCTGGATCACCCTGCCCACCCACATCGACGGCGCGGAACTGCTGGCCAAATCGCTGCAAAGCGCGCGTGTGGCTTTCGTGCCAGGTCGCGCGTTCCACGCTGACGGATCGGGCGGCAACACGATCCGTCTGAGTTTTTCGTTGGCGGATGAGGCGACGATTGACGCGGGCATCAGCCGTCTGGGCGCATTGTTGCGCGCCCAGTAGCGGTTTACATGTTGGGGTAATTCGGCCCGTCGCCACCCTGCGGCACCGTCCAGACGATGTTCTGGCTGGGGTCCTTGATGTCGCAGGTCTTGCAATGCACGCAGTTCTGGAAATTGATCTGAAACTTTGTGTCATCCCCCGTACCGACGAATTCATAGACACCCGCCGGGCAATAACGCGCTGATGGCCCCGCATATTTCGGCAAGTTCACCTGCACCGGGATATCGGGGTCTTTCAGTTTCAGATGCGCAGGCTGGCTTTCTTCGTGGTTGGTAAAGCTGAAGGCGACATTGGTCAGCCGATCGAATGACAATTTGCCATCGGGTTTGGGGTAATCAATCGGTTTGTGCTTGTCGGCGGGTTCGGTCGCCTCTGCATCGGATTTGCCGTGCGACAAGGCCCCGATCACGCCGATCCGCAGCGTGTTCATCCACATGTCCAGACCACCCAGACCCAGCGATGCGATCAGGCCGTAACGTGACCACAAGGGTTTGACGTTGCAGACTTTCTTGAGGTCCTTGCCAATTTCGCCCAGCCGGACGGCGGTGGTGTAGTCGGTCAGCTCGTCTCCGCTGCGCCCGGCATTGATCGCCTCGACCGCCGCTTCCGCAGCGGCGATGCCCGACAGCATGGCGTTGTGGTTGCCCTTGATGCGCGGCACGTTGACCATGCCCGCGGCACAGCCCAGCAGCGCACCGCCCGGAAAGGCGAGTTGCGGCAGCGACTGGAACCCGCCTTCACTGATCGCCCGCGCCCCGTAGGCGACACGTTTCCCACCTTTCAGCAGGTCCGCGACCATTGGGTGATGTTTGAACCGCTGGAATTCCATGTACGGAAACAGATGTGGGTTCTTGTAGTTCAGGTGGACCACGAAACCGACATAGACCTGATTGTTATCAAGGTGATAGATGAAAGAACCGCCGCCGGCATTGCTGTTCAGCGGCCAGCCCATTGTATGCGTGACGGTGCCCTCGCGGTGCTTTTCCGGATCGATTTCCCAGATTTCCTTCATCCCGAGGCCGTATTTCTGCACATCGCATTTCGCATCCAGCGCATATTTCGCGATCACCTGCTGAGACAGGGACCCGCGCACACCTTCGCCGAGGAACACATATTTGCCGTGCAATTCCATGCCAGGTTCATAGCCGGGGCCCTGGCTGCCATCGGCATTCTTGCCGAATTCACCAGCGACGACGCCTTTGACCTCGCCATTGTCGCCATAGACGATTTCGGAACAGGACATACCGGGGAAAATCTCGACACCCAGTTCTTCGGCCTGTTCGGCCATCCAGCGACAGACATTGCCCATCGAGACGATGTAATTGCCGTGGTTGTTCATCAGCGGCGGCATGGCAATATTGGGAATGCGCATCGCGCCTGCCTCGCCCAGCATGTAGAAATTGTCTTGCTTGACGGGCACATTCAGTGGCGCGCCCTTTTCTTTCCAGCCGGGGATCAGCTTGTTCAGGCCGATAGGGTCCAGCACCGCGCCTGACAGGATATGTGCGCCGACCTCTGACCCTTTTTCCAGCACAACAACGCTCAGATCCGCATCAAGCTGTTTGAGGCGGATCGCAGCAGACAGACCGGCAGGGCCAGCCCCCACGATCACCACATCATATTCCATCGCTTCGCGTTCAATCTGAGTCATCGACACATCCTTTGGCTATCGGGGCAGGGTCCCCCTTTTATTCAGCTGCTTCAAGGGTTACCTGATGCCTTATAGAGGGGCAATCAAGACACGGCGTCAAAATGTGGCACCGCGACCTAAGATCGCGGCAGGCCTTGACTTTGCTCTGCCCTGATAGGCTATGAACGTCGGACTGATAATTTTGGCCCGGAGGGCTTGCTAGATGGAAAAGATCCCACTGACCCGTGCGGGTTTCGACAAACTGGATGCAGAGCTCAAGCATCTCAAAAGCGTGGAACGCCCGGCGATCATCCGCGCGATCTCTGAGGCGCGAGAACATGGCGATCTGTCGGAGAACGCTGAATATCATTCCGCCAAGGAAAAACAGTCCTTTATCGAAGGGCGCGTGAAAGAGCTGGAAGGCGTGATTTCGCTGGCTGAGGTGATCGATCCGTCGAAACTGTCTGGTTCGGTGAAATTCGGCGCGACGGTTCTGCTGGTTGACGAAGATACCGATGAAGAAAAAACCTATCAGATCGTCGGCGAATACGAGGCCGATATCGAAAAGGGCAAACTGAACATGAAATCGCCCTTGTCGCGCGCCTTGATCGGCAAGGACGAAGGCGACAGTATCGAGGTGACGACACCCGGCGGTGCGCGCAGCTATGAGATTCTGAAGATCACCTACAAATAGAAAGCGCATCTTTCATGGCGCAAGGCCCGATCAACGACCAGCCGCAGGGTCCGACACAGACAGAAACCATTGCCATCGTGCTCTGCGGCCTGTGGATTATCGGGGTTGCACTGGCATTCTGGCTGCTGCCGTCAGACACCGCTATTGGTGGGTTGCGCCATGTGGTGATGCTGCTGGCCATGTTCGTGCCGGTCAGCATGGTCTGGATCGCGCTTGCCACTGCGCGGGCCGCGCGCGGGATGCAGGCGGAAATCTTTCGCCTGCAAAGAGCGTTGGATGCTTTGCGCCAACCTGTCGCCGCAGGGCAGGTCACACGGCCCGCCTCTGATGCCCAGCAGCAGCGCGCGGCTGATCCCGCGCGGCTTGCACCGAAACGCGATCTCGCGCGGTCTGCCGCGCCCAACGCGGCCCAGCCGCTGGAACAACCTGCGCTGGCCTTTGCTGCCGTGCCCGACGATGACAGCCCACCGTTGGACCGCCCCGACCTGATCCGCGCGTTGAACTTCCCTGATAGCGAGGATGACAGCGCCGGTTTCGCCGCCCTGCGCCGCGCCCTGCGTGACCGCACAGCGCGGCATCTGGTACAGGCCAGTCAGGATGTGCTGACGCTGTTGTCGCAGGACGGCATCTATATGGATGATCTGCGCCCCGATACGCCCGATGCCGATCTGTGGCGCCGCTTTGCCAAAGGTGAGCGTGGGCATGGGATGAAGGCGGTCGGTGCCGTCCGCGAAGAAGCCGCATTGGCTATCGTCTCTGCCCGGATGCGCGAAGACACGGTGTTCCGCGATGCGGTGCATCACTTCCTGCGCCGGTTTGATCTGATCCTTGTAGGTTTCGAGCAAGAGGCGGCCGACAGCGACCTGATGGCGCTGGCCGAAACCCGCACTGCGCGCGCCTTCATGCTGCTGGGCCGGGCCAGCCGGATGTTCGACTAGCGGCATGTGGGAAATTTTCCTCAAGACCCTGCCGTTTTTCATGCTGATCGCGCTGGGCTATGGGTCTGGGCGGACAAAGTTCTTTTCCGCCGAAGCGACGGCCTATCTGACCAAATTCGTCTTCTACTTCGCTCTGTCGGCGATGCTGTTCCGGTTTTCGGCCAATTTGTCGCTTGAGGCGATACTGGATTGGCAGTTCGTCTTTGCCTATCTGGCGGGCACCAGCGTGATCTACATCCTCGCGACCCTTGTCGCCCTGCGCCGCAACCGCCCCATGACCGAGGCGGCGGTCGAGGCGCAATGCGCGGTGATCGGCAATGTCGGCTTTCTGGGTATCCCGATGCTGGTGTTGTTGCTGGGTGAAACAGCGATTGGCCCGATCATGCTGGTCCTTGCCGTTGATCTGATCGTTTTCGGCAGCCTGATCGTGATCCTGATCACCGGATCACGCGATGGACGAATGTCGCCCTTGATCCTGCTGACGGTGCTGAAAGGCTTGATCAAGAACCCGATGATCGTGTCGATTACTTTGGGGCTGCTGGTGTCCGGTTTCGGCCTGAATGTACCAGTGCCGATCAATGATTTCATGGTCTTGTTGGGCGCTGCGGCGACACCCGGCGCGCTGTTTGCCATTGGTGCATCGCTGGCGAATAAATCCGCCGAGCGTGTCGCGGTCGCAGGCTGGCTGACATTCTGCAAGCTGATCCTGCATCCGGCGGCGGTGGCCATCGCGGCACTTATGGTGTTTACAGTCGACCCTTATGCTGCCGGTGTGATGATCGCTGCCGCGGCGCTGCCGGTTGCGGGGAATGTGTTCATTCTGGCGCAGCATTACGGGGTCGCACCGGCGCGCGTCTCTGCCTCGATCCTGCTGTCGACGGCGGGCAGCGTGGTGACATTATCATTGGTCATC
Source organism: Loktanella sp. (assembly GCA_017390475.1). Lineage (GTDB taxonomy): Bacteria > Pseudomonadota > Alphaproteobacteria > Rhodobacterales > Rhodobacteraceae > Yoonia. Next base: position 160,067 of record JAFPBO010000018.1, on the reverse strand, counting down.
GGCTGGGTGACCGGGTTTATGGGATAGAAAAGATGAAAACACTTTCGGAAAACCGCTGTTTTGGTGGCACACAGGGCGTCTATAGCCACGCATCAGAGGCTTGCGGAGTCGAGATGACCTTTGGCCTGTTCCTCCCGGAAGAGGCTGCGGATGGTCCTGTGCCGGTCCTGTGGTTCCTGTCAGGCCTGACCTGCACCCATGAAAACGCGATGATCAAGGCGGGCCTGCAAGGCTGGGCTGCTGAACAAGGCATCGCCGTGGTTTTCCCCGACACATCGCCCCGCGGTGAGGGTGTGGCCAATGACGACGCTTTCGATCTGGGGCAGGGCGCGGGATTCTATGTGAATGCGACGCAAGACCCCTGGGCCAAGCATTTCCAGATGTGGGATTATGTCAGCCGCGAATTGCCCGACCTGTTGGGCGCCAATTTCCCGCTGGATATGGACCGCCAAGCGATCACCGGCCATTCGATGGGCGGGCATGGTGCGCTGACCCTCGCGATGGGATTGCCGGGGCGGTTTCGGTCTGTGTCGGCCTTCGCGCCGATCTGCCATCCCACGCAGAGCGATTGGGGCCGCAAGCAATTCACCGCCTATCTCGGCGCGGATGAGGCGACATGGGCCGCCCATGACGCGACATTGTTGATGCAGGACAAAGGGTTCGACGGCCCGGTCCTGATCGACACCGGCACGGCGGATCAGTTTGGCGATCTGCTGGGCACCGAGCATCTTGCCGCTGCGATGGCCGCGCGCCGGCAGGACGGGGTGCTGCGCCTGCAAAAGGGCTATGACCATTCCTATTTCTTCATTGCGACCTTCATGGAAGATCACGTCGATTTCCATGCGCAGGCGCTCTACGCATGATTTATGTCGATGCTGACGCCTGTCCGGTCAAGGCAGAGGTGGAGCGCGTTGGCACCCGCCACGGGCTGAAAATGTTCGTGGTCTCGAACGGCGGGATCCGGCCTTCGCCCAATCCTCTGGTCGAAACGGTCGTCGTGCCGGATGGCCCCGATATCGCCGATATCTGGATCGCGGATCGTGCGACCAAGGGCGATGTGGTCATCACCGGCGATATCCCTTTGGCCGCGCGTTGCATCGAAAACGGGGCGCTGGTGCTGAAACATAATGGCGAGGCTTTGACGCCGGCCAATATCGGCAATGTGCTGGCGACCCGCGATCTGATGGCAGATATGCGCGCTGCCGATCCGTTCCGGCAAGGGGGCGGCAAGCCCTTCAGCAAGTCGGACCGCGCGCGGTTTCTGGATGCTTTGGAACGTATGGTGCGCGCGGCGGCAAAGGCATGAAGGCGCTGACGCCAACAGCGCTTGGCGCGCTTTGTGCGGTGCTGGCGGTGGTGTTTTTCTCGGCCAATGATGTGGCGATCAAATCGTTAAGCGACAGCTATGCCCTGCATCAGGTCGTGCTGATCCGGTCCTTCATCGGGCTGGCGATCATTCTGGCGATCATCGCGCCGATGACCGAAGGCTTTGCCATCGCGCGGACAAAGCGGCTGAAGATGCATCTGTTGCGCGGGTCCTTCGTGGTGTTTGCCAACCTGACCTTTTTTCTGGGCCTTGCCGCGATGCCACTGGCCGAGGCGGTGGCGATCTTTTTCGTCAGCCCCTTGGTCATCACCGTGTTTTCAGTTCTGTTTCTGGGCGAAACCGTCGGGCCAGGGCGCTGGGCCGCCATCGTGCTGGGCTTTGTTGGCGTGCTGATCATGGTGCGCCCGGGCACAGAGGCGTTTCAACCTGCGTCATTGTTACCGCTAGTATCGGCGTTTTGCTATGCAGGCATGCATATCCTGACCCGGCGGATTGGCGGTACGGAATCAGCGGCGACCATGGCATTCTACATCCAGATCATGTTCATCATGGTTTGCGCCGCGATGGGCTTGACCGTGGGTTGGGGGCAGTTCGGCGAACAAGCAGACCCGTCGCTGGCATTTCTTTTGCGTGCTTGGGAATGGCCCTTGCTGTCAGACCTGCCGGTTTTCCTACTGATCGGCGCAGGCACCGCCTTTGCCGGTTACCTGATCAGCCAAGCCTACCGCGTGGCAGAGGCGTCTTTCGTCGCACCTTTCGAATACCTCGCCCTGCCGATGGCGGTGGTCTGGGGCATGGTCGTGTTTGATGAATATCCCGGTCCGGGCGATTATCTCGGCATGGCGTTGATCCTGTCGGCGGGATTGTTCATGGTCTGGCGCGACGGCCAGAAACCAGCCGCGAAAATACGTCGCCCGCTGCGGCGGTAAATGAAGGAGTAGATGATGTCACAGGTCAAAGCAGTCGTGTTTGATATCGGAAATGTGCTGATCGAATGGCAACCCGAACGGTTCTTCGACAGCGTGATCGGCCCGGAACGCCGTGCTGCGATGTTCGCCGCGATTGACCTGCACGGGATCAATGACGCCGTCGATCGCGGCAGCAATTTCCGCGACACGATCTATGCCGCTGCTGATGCCAACCCCGAGTGGCGCGATGAAGTCCGGATATGGCATGATCGCTGGATCGAGATGGCCTCGCCCGCCATCGACCATTCCGTCCGCTTGCTGCGCGCTTTGCGTAGCAAGGGCGTGCCGGTCTTTGCGCTGACCAATTTCGGCATCCAGACGTTTGAGATTGCCGAGCCTGTCTATCCTTTCCTGGGGGAATTCGACCGCCGTTATATCTCTGGCCATATGGGTGTGATCAAACCCGACGCAGAGATTTACCAGATGGTCGAGGATGATTGCGGGGTAGCGCCTTCGGCGCTGCTGTTCACCGACGACCGGATCGACAATATAAATGCCGCCAATGCGCGCGGCTGGCAGACCCATCTGTTCGAAGACCCGCAAGGCTGGGCCGAAAGGCTGGTCGCGGCCGGGCTGCTGACACAGGACGAAGCGCGATGAGTGTGATGATCCCCTTTTCAGAAGCTGACGCGATGCTCGACTGGCTTGATCTGACCGACGCTTTGGCGGCGGGTCATGCGGGGCCAAAGGCCGATGTGGCGGATGTGTTTCTTTATGAAGGGGACAACACCCTGCTGAACCGGTCTGCATGGATTGCCGGGCTGGGGCTGGCGGTCAAATGCGCGACGATCTTTCCGGGCAACAAGGCTGCGGGTAAGCCTGCCGTCAACGGCGCGGTCAATCTGTTTTCGCCGACGGACGGGATGCTGGAGGCGATTGTCGATTTCCATCTGGTCACCAAATGGAAAACTGCCGGTGACAGCCTGCTGGCTGCGCGCCGTTTGGCGCGGCCTGACAGCCGGAACATCCTGATCGTCGGTGCTGGCACTGTGGGCCAGTCTCTGCGCCAAGCCTATGCGGCGGTTTTTCCTGATGCGGGGTTCACTATTTGGAACCGTTCGCCCGACGGGGCCGCGCAGTTCCAAAAGGCCTATCCCGATGTCACAATTGCAAACGATCTCGAACAGGCCGTGCGCACGGCGGATATCGTGACCTCTGCCACGATGTCGACGGAACCGCTGATCAAAGGTGACTGGCTGCAACCCGGCACCCATGTCGATCTGATCGGTGCCTACCGGCCCGATATGCGTGAAGTCGATGATGCGGCCCTGCAGAAATCCCGCATCTTTGTGGATAGTGTTGAGACGACGACCCACCATATCGGCGAGCTGAAAATCCCGATCAGCACCGGTGCGATCAGCGCGGATGATGTGATCGCGGATTATGACGACTTGGACAAGTTCACCCGCCAAAGCGCCGATGATATCACCCTGTTCAAGAACGGCGGCGGCGCGCATCTGGACTTGATGACCTGCCGCTACATTCTGGACGTCTGGCAAGGCAAGTGATGACGTTGCAGGAAAAATATGCGGCATCTGTTGCCGCTGGCACGTTGACAGCTGACCCGGTGCAAGAGACGGCCTTGCCGGAACTGGAACGGATCAGAGCCGCCCTGGCGGTGCCGGTCAAAACCGGTTTTTTTCGCAAGGCACCAGCGCCAATCCCGGGGCTTTACCTCTGGGGTGGGGTCGGGCGCGGCAAATCCATGTTGATGGATATGTTGTATGACGCGGTCGAGGCCCCGAAACAGCGCCGCCATTTCCATGCTTTCATGCAATGGGTCCATGCCGAAATCGCGCTGGCGCGCAAGGATGGCGTTGATGACGCGATCGCACCGGTGGCGGCGAAACTGGCGGGCGAGGTGCGGTTTCTGGCATTTGATGAAATGCAGATCAGCGATATCACCGATGCGATGATCGTCGGGCGATTGTTCACCGCGCTGATAGCGGCGGGTGTCGTGGTGGTCACGACATCAAACCGCCCGCCGGATGATCTTTATCTCAATGGGCTGAACCGGCAGTTGTTTTTGCCTTTCATCGCACTGCTTAAGCAGAAACTGGTTGTGCATGAACTGGCGAGTGACACTGACTATCGCCAGGACCGTTTGGCGGGCAGCCCCAGTTATTTCACTCCTATCAATTCGGAATCCCGTGCCGCGATCAATGAGATATGGAACAGTTTAAGCAACGGTCAGTCCGAACCCCTCGTGCTGCATGTCAAGGGACGCGAGGTCGCGCTGCCTTTGTTCCACAACGGTGTGGCGCGGGCGAAGTTCTATGACCTTTGCGGCAAACCCTTGGGGGCGGCGGATTATCTGGCATTGGCTGATGCGGTCCGTGTGTTGATACTCGAGGACATCCCCGCCTTGTCGCGCAGCAATTTCAATGAGGCGAAACGCTTTGTCACACTGATCGACGCTCTTTATGAGGCGAAAGTGCGGCTGATCTGTTCTGCCGCAGCCAGTCCCGAAATGCTGTATCTCGAAGGCGAGGGAACGTTTGAATTCGAACGCACCGCCAGCCGGTTGCGCGAAATGCAATCGGACGGCTGGGGGCGGATGTCGCGTGCGTAACTTTTATGCCTCCGGCGGGGATATTTAGGCTCGGAAGATGGGGCTAAAATCGTTCTGCCCGCAGCACCTGCGCATCGGTGACACTGACCACGCCGATATGTTTCTTGACCACGGCAAAGATCGCATCAAGCAGTGGATCAAGCCTTTCGGGCCGAATCAGGCAGACCACGCTGACCATGCCGGCGCGACCGACCTGACCGTCGCGGGTCCATTGACCTGACCGGCCCGACCCGCCCAGCACTGGCAGCACGGTATAGCCGGTCACGCCTGCGGCGGTCAGCGCATCGGTCAGGCGACGTTCCAACGGGGCTTCGATCACGATTTCGACACGTTTGGCGATATGGGTCTGCATCTCAGCCTCCTGTTACGGTCTGGGCGATGGCCAGATAGAGCGGGATGCCCAGGGTCAGGTTGAACGGAAAGGTGACGCCCAGCGACAGCGTCAGATAGACGGCTGGATTCGCCTCTGGCAGGGCGACACGCATGGCAGCGGGCACAGCGATATAGCTGGCCGAGGCGGACAGCACCATCATCAGCACGATGCCACCCAGCGACAACCCGATCAGCATGCCAGCGCCTAGCCCGATCATTGCACTGACCAGAGGCATCGCTAGGGCAAATCCAACGGCGCCAAGGCCCAGCACCCCGCGTGATTGCCGCAGCCCGCGCCCGGCGATCAGGCCCATGTCCAGCAGGAACAGGCAGAGCACGCCTTTGAAAGGTGCCTCGATAAAGGCGCTGATTTCGGCGAATCCCTGTTCGCCGGTGATCGCACCGATGAAAAACGCCCCGACCAGCAGCACAATGGACCCGTTCAGCAGCAATTCGCGGATCAGGCCGGGTTCCATCCGCGCCCCGCCACCGCCGCGCGCGACCAGCCACAGGGCAGACAGGATCGCAGGGGCCTCCATTACGGCGGCGACGGCGACCATGTAACCTTCTGATGCGATCATCCGCCCGTTCAGTACCGATGTCGCAGCCACAAAGGTCACGATACTGATCGACCCATAATGCGCCGCGACGGCAGCAGCATCGATCCGGGACAGGCCGGTCATGACCCGCAGCAGGGCAAAGGCCAGCAAAGGAAGGGCGAAGGACAGAACCAACCCCGCGATCAGCGACAGGATCAGTGTCTGATCAATCCCATGCGCGCTGACCGCGACGCCGCCTTTGAAACCGATGGCAAACAGCAGGTAGATTGACATGCCCTTGGCCACTGCCTCTGGGATGGTCAGATCGGACCGCGCCAATGCCGCGAGTAATCCCAAGGCGAAGCTCAGGATGATCGGAGAAATCAGATTGGCCCCGGCAAGGGACAGAATTTCCATTGTCTCAGGCTTTCACAAACTGACGAACAGATCGGGATCGGGATCATAGGCTTCAAGAGTGCCTTCGCCAATATTTTTCCACAGACCGTGCAGGCTGATGCTGCCATCCTCAACCGCGCTGCGGACGAAGGGGAATGTCATGAGATTTTGCAACGAAATCAGAATCGAGGCCTTTTCCAGCGCCGTTTTCCGGCTGGCATCATCGCCCGGTGGCAGTGTTTCATAGCCTGGTCGCATGATATCCAGCCAGCGCCCGACAAAGCTGGTCTGTTCTTCCAGTTCGGGCGCGTGTCCGGCGCACATGTTGTAACAGCCTTCGACCCCGCCACAGCCGGAATGACCCAGTACGATCAGATGTTCGACCTTCAGCGTGCGGACCGCATATTCCACTGCGGCCGAGGTGCCGTGATGGCGCCCGTCGGGTTCATATTCGGGGATAAGATTGGCGATGTTGCGGTGGATGAACAATTCGCCGACATCCGCGCCAAAGATCGACGAAACATGCAACCTGCTGTCGCAACATGACACCACCATGATCCGGGGGCGCTGCCCATTTGTCGCCAGCTCGCTGAAGATAACCTTGTTGGTCTCGAAAACTGTCGATTTCCAGGTGTTGTAGCGTTTGACCAGATAGGCCGGAAGCGGGCGGGCATATTGCATTCATCAGTCCTTGCGCTGTTGGCACGGAATACGTCGCATTTTTCAGAATTTCGAGCGATTTTTTGCAGTCGCATCAACCTTCCGGGAACCTTGGTGGCCTATGATCCGCGACATGGATTATTCAAGACCCCTTCATGCGCCGCGGCCTGTGCGGGATTGTGACGTGATCATCCTGCGATGTCACGACAAACTGCAACTTGACCAGTTCGTGCTGGCCCGCGCCTGTGCCGGTCAATCGCCGTACGCAGCAGAACAGATGCTGTGCCGCATTCTGGAAAATATCGCCTATTGGCTGAATGTCTTGCAGGACGGGCTGACCGCCAATTGCCTGGAGCCTTGTAAAAAGGCGGCGCGCCGGATCGGTCTGGTGGCCGGTCAAATTGGCCTGACCGGCCTGGCCGATGCCGCGGGCCATGTGACCGCCTGCTTGCAGACCCACGATCACGTTGCTTTGGCGGCCACGGCTGAACGGCTCGAACGCACCTTTGATCTTGCAGTGGCAGAGGTATGGAATTTCCGTGACCCGTGATCCGTACCGACTGACCCTTGCGGCGCTGGTCTGACCGGTTAGTCTGGCGCAAAGTTTCATCAGTCAGGACATTCCATGCCACTTGCCTTTGCCGGTCCCAATCCCGCCCCTGTGCCGGTGCATATCGTTGAAAAAGATCATGCCGCTGCCGCAATCGCTGCGCTGCCCGAAGCAGGGCAGCACTGGGCTGCGACCCAAGGCTTTGTCGGCAACTTGGGGCAATTGCTGCAGGTGCCTGATGCGCAGGGCGGTCTTGCGCAGGTGCTGGTCGGCTATGGCACGGCGCAAAACCGGGCGCGCGGGCGGTTTCATCTGGGTGCGGTCGTACGACAATTGCCCGAGGGGGTTTACCAGATCGCATCTGGCCTGACCGGGACTGCACTGGAAGAGGGCGCGCTGGCCTGGCTTTTGGCCGGATACTGCTTTGATCGGTATCGCAAGCCAATCGATCCTGTTGCCGCTTTGGTCGCCCCCGATGGCATTGACGCTGCACGAATCCAGATCATCGCGCAGGCAGAGGCTCTGACCCGGGACCTGATCAACACACCAGCATCCGACATGGGCCCGGAGGAACTCGAGCTGGCCGCGCGCGATCTGGCGCGGGCGCAGAATGCGACGATCAGCGTCACCACTGGCGATGACCTGCTGGATGCGAATTTCCCGCTGATCCACACCGTGGGCCGTGCCAGCCCGCGTGAACCGCGGCTGATTGATCTGCGCTGGGGCAAATCCGGCCCGCTGCTGACGCTGGTCGGCAAGGGGGTGTGTTTTGACACCGGCGGGCTGAACATCAAACCCGGTGCGTCGATGGTGCTGATGAAAAAGGATATGGGGGGTGCCGCCACCGTGCTGGGGCTGGCGCAGATGACCATGGCGCTGGGTCTGAATCTGCGGTTGCGGGTGCTGATCCCGGCGGTGGAAAACAGCATCGCAGGCAATGCGTTCCGGCCGCAGGATATTCTGCAGTCGCGCAAGGGGCTGACGGTCGAAATCAACAATACCGATGCCGAAGGGCGGTTGGTGCTGGCCGATGCCTTGGCGCTGGCGGATGAGGAAGCGCCTGATCTGGTGATCTCGATGGCGACTCTGACCGGGGCGGCAAGGGTTGCAGTGGGCCCCGATCTGGCACCGTTCTACACCGATAGCGATGATCATGCCGCCGCCATCGCCGCTGCCGCCCGCGCAGTGGCCGACCCGGTCTGGCGGATGCCGTTCCATGATCCTTATGAACAGATGATCGAGCCAGGTATCGCCGATCTGGACAATGCGCCGGGCGGTGGCATGGCGGGCAGTATCACGGCGGCTTTGTTCCTGCGCCGCTTTGTGCATAGCCCCTATCTGCATTTCGATATCTATGGCTGGCAGCCGACCGCCGCGCCATCGCGCTCCAAGGGCGGGGTCGGTATGGGCGCGCGGGCTATTCTGGCGGCCTTGCCTCGGTTGCTGAACCTGTGAACGATCGTCGCCTGACGCCCGCCAATGGCCGGGTTGCCGCGCTGCATCTGGCAGGGCAGGTCACGGCAGAGCGCTATCTGGCAGGCGCGCCGATGATGCTGATCCGACCGGTCAGCGATCTGTGCGCCGCAGCGGATGGCGCGCGCGACCGGCAATTGCTGCTCGGGGCCGTCGTCACGGTTTACGAGGATCAGGACGGCTGGTCCTTTGTGCAGGCGGCGGACGGCTATGTGGGTTATGTCGCGTCAGACCGGCTCGGGCCGGTGCAGGCGGCGACCCATCTGGTCGGTACTGCCGCGACCCATGCCTATCTGGCAGAGGATTTCAGATCAGCCGATGTCATGGCCTTGCCGTTCGGGGCGCGGGTCACGGTGCTGGATGAACGGGCGAAATTCTATGAAACCACCCTTGGCTTTATTCCGAAAAAACATCTGCGCCCGCTGGACCGGCCGTTCACCGATCCTGCGACGGTGGCGCAATTGCATTTTGGTGTGCCCTATCTGTGGGGCGGCAATTCCACCCGCGGTATCGATTGTTCCGGGCTGGTCGCAGCGGCCCTGCACGCCTGCGCGATTGCAAGCCCGGCAGACAGTGATCTGCAAAGCGCTGGTCTGGGCGTGGAATTTAGGGGCGCTGCGCGGCGCGGTGATCTGATCTTCTGGCGCGGCCATGTTGCGATGATGGTGGATGAGGCGACACTGATCCACGCCAATGCCCATCACATGGCCACCGCCTATGAACCGCTGGAGGCTGCGACGTTACGCATCGCCGCCCAGGGCGACGGGCCGGTCACTGCGCGTCGGCGGATTTAGGGGCGACCCCATAGCGGGCCATGAACATATCGACTGCGCCATCAATGGTGCGGTCTTTCTCGGCCCGGGTAAAGGTCTTGGCCATGCTGAACACGATCCGCGAAAACAGATCGGCCTTGCAGAGTTCATGAAACTGATCAGCGGCCAGCGCCACATCGTCGATCTGCAATTCGCCGCGTTCCATCGCGAGATGAAAGAAATCCGCCATCCGTTCACGGATCAGCATCGGGCCACATGCATAAAATTCGCGTGCGAGTTCGGGGAACCGTTCGCTTTCGCCGACGCAGACGCGGAACACTCTGGTGCCGAATTCCGAAGTGATGAATTCGACCATTTCGCTGGCGATCTTGTGCAGCACCTGCCGTGCGGGCGCATTGATGTCGATGGTTTCGATCGCATGTTCAGTCTGCCGCTGGCAGGCGGTCTTGGCGACCTGCATGAACAAGAACCGCTTGTCTGGGAAATAGCTGTAGAGCGTCGCCTTTGACACGCCAGCCGCGCGCGCGATGTCATCAACCGATGCGCCCTCGTATCCGTCCGACATGAAAACCTTGCGGGCACCATCCAGGACCTGGTCGAACTTGCGCCCTTTTTTCAGCTCTGTCGCACCATCTGGCATCATCGTCTCCCCTTATGCACGATCATAAACTGATCAGTTTACTTCGGGCAAGGCGATAACGCCGGAAGGACGTACACGGGGCTTGCACCCCTGATCTACTTGGTGGGAGCAGTGCAGGTTTCAACCACAGGCGTTGCCGAACCCGTACAGGATTGCGTGACGTCAGGCGCGGGTGGCGCAGGATAGGTCAGCACTGGCAGGCTAAAGGAAAACGACATCGCGGCGGCGGGCGCGGCGGCAGCGAATGTCAGTACGGTGAGGGCAGCGATAAGACGTGTCATGGTTTTCATCCAGAGTTGATCATAGGGATTATCTAAACCGATCGGTTCACTTTTGCAATATCAAAAATGAACCGTTCAGTTCATATTTTAGGCTTGCGGGAGTTTTGGAAAGGCATAGTTTAGAATTATTCTAAATATTGAAAGCACAATGATGATTCCCGGTTTCGCCACCCGCCGCCGCTTTGACGACCTTTCAGAACAGGAAATTCTGGCGCTCGCGATCTCATCGGAGGAGGATGATGCAAGGATTTATCGTTCCTACGCCGAACGTTTGCGCGCCGATTATCCAGCATCCGCTGCCGTATTTGATGGTATGGCGACAGAGGAAAACGATCATCGTCGTCGCCTGATTGATCTGCACAGCATACGCTTTGGCGATGTGATCCCGTTGATCCGGCGCGAACATGTGGCCGGATTTTATGCCCGGCGTCCTGTCTGGCTGATCGAAAATCTGGGGCTGGATCGGATCCGCGACGAGGCCGCGCAGATGGAACGCGATGCCCAGCGGTTTTACGAAATGGCCGCAGCGCATGCCAGGGATGCGGGCACGCGCAAATTGCTGGGTGATCTGGCCGCTGCCGAGGCAGGCCATTCCGACAAGGCCGCCGCCTTGGCGGCAACCCATCTGGACGACGGTGTCAGATCGACAGAAGAATCCGCCGCCTATCGTCAATTCGTACTGACCTGGGTGCAACCGGGACTGGCGGGGCTGATGGACGGGTCAGTCTCGACACTGGCGCCGATTTTCGCTGTGGCCTTTGCGACGCAGGACACATGGACCACCTTTCTCGTCGGCATGGCCGCATCAGTGGGTGCGGGCATTTCGATGGGCTTTACCGAGGCGGCCTCGGATGATGGTAAAATCTCGGGCCGGGGATCACCTTACAAGCGCGGGCTGGCCGCAGGGGTGATGACCACCGTCGGCGGGTTGGGCCATGCGCTGCCCTATCTGATCACGGATTTCTGGACTGCGACCACCGTGGCGTTGATCGTGGTTTTTGCTGAACTCTGGGCGATCACATGGATTCAGCATCGCTATATGCAGACCCCTTGGGCGCGGGCGATCTTTCAGGTGGTTCTGGGCGGCGCGCTGGTTTTTGCGGCGGGTGCGCTGATTGGCGCGGGATAGATATCCCGCACCATGGTTGTGACTGAGTTAAAGCCAAAGACATGCCGCCACAGCCCCATGTTTTGGGTCTGCATGACGACGAAGCCCTCGTTCAGATAAAGCGCACGTGCCCGCGGATTTGTATCAACCACATCCAGCCGGACCTGTTGGTAGCCCCGGCTTTTGGCCTCTGCCGTGATCGCATCCAGCAAGGCAGTGCCGACGCCGCAACCGCGCGCTTCGGGGGCGACAAAAATGCCGTCGATCAGAAATCGTTCGTTATCAATGTCACGTGTCAACGCGCTGATCAGCAAAGACCGAACCGCCGCGCCGACCCAGCCATAGACCCGCCGCATATCGGTGAAACTGCCGCCAACCAATGCGCCGCGGTAGGTGCGGAACCCGACGACACCCAGAAGGTGGCCATCGTCATCATGCGCGCAGATCCCATGATCAGCTTGCAGGACCTGCGTTATGAAAGCCAGTGCGCGGTATTTCGGGCCCAGCACAAAACCCAGCTTTTCGCCGAATGCTTCCCAGTAGATGGCAGCAACCTCGGCGCGGTCTTTGTCGGGGATGCCGGTGGTGATCTGCATCACATGAAACTGCCAAACGGAATATAGGTCACCGGATCGCCTGGATGGATCGTGGCGGCGTCATCGCCCAGCATCACCAGTCCTTCGGCCCAATGCAGGCCCGATATGCGCCCCGATCCTTCCGAGGCGAAAATCTCTGCCCGTCCGTCCCTGACCCGGGCGCGCAGATATTCGCGCCTGCCTGCTTTCTTGGTTTTGCTGAAACCGGCGGGCAGCGGAAATCCCTGGGGTTCCGGCCAGTCGCCACCAGCCAGAATGGCCAAAGCGGGATGTGCAAAAATCAAGGCACAGACCATTGCGGCAACCGGGTTGCCGGGCAGCCCCAGCACTGGCTTGCCGCCCCATAGCCCCATGACCAGCGGTCGCCCCGGTTTCATCGCCACCCGCCAGAGCGCGAAGGACCCGGTACCTGACAGCAAGGCGGATATGTGATCTTCATCCCCCGCTGACGCACCGCCGGATGTCAGGATCACGTCGCATTGTGCGACCCCCTGATTCAGTATCGCGCGCAAGGCATCGCGGTCATCAGGCGCACGGCCCAGATCGACCAGGTGATACCCCCAACCCTGCACCAATGCTGCCAGTAGCGGTCGGTTCGCATCGTAGATCTGCCCTTCGTCGGCGGGCGTGCCCGGTGCGCGCAACTCATCCCCGGTAGACAGAACACCGACTCGTAATTGCCGATGGACCTGCAGCTGCCCGATCCCGGTTGCCGCAAACATGCCCAGATCGGCGGCGGTGATCTTGCGGCCTTTGTGGGCGATGATCTGGCCTTGGGTCATATCCTCACCCGCCGCGCGGGCATTGGCCCCGCGTTTGAGCGGGCCTTGGAAGGTGATCGTCGTGCCGATGGCCTGCACGTCTTCCTGCATGATGATCGTGTCGATGCCGTCTGGCAGATTGGCACCTGTCAGGATGCGGATCGCATGGCCCGCTGGCACTGTTCCGGCAAAAGGTTGGCCCGCCGCCGCGCGCCCCTGCACCAAGGGCAGGCTGTGATGCCCGATCTCTGCCGGACCGGCAAAGCCGTAGCCATCCACAGCAGCATTCGGGGCAGGCGGATGGGCGCGCAAAGCGGTGACATCCTGCGCCAGATAGCGGCCCAGTGCGGTGCCAAGGGTCTGGGTTTCCGCCTTGGCCACGCAAGCCAGATGGTCACGCAGATGCGCCAGAGCATCCGCAACCGGCGTCCATTGCACGCCTTGTGGCAGGGCGAAGCAATCATTGCGCAATTGTGGTGCGCTGGCGGCTTGTTCGAGCAATGCGACATGAGGCAGGCCGAGGATTGACCCTTCTGGCGTTGGCGGCACATCAAGCATCAGGCGCAGATCATCCGGCGCAAGGGCCGAGAGCGCGCGCGCCAGAACCTCGACCTGATGGGCATCCTTGATCTTGCCCGGCGGACAAGTCGCAGCGATGGTCTTGCCGATCAGCGAAGGCCAGACCTCGACCAGAGCAATCGGTGGCGTTAGCGGTTCAAACGGCCAGGCCGCCAGATCAGCGCCGAAATGTTGCCGCAACCGGGCGAGTGTGGGCAGGCCCATGATGACCTGCGACCCGACAGCGCCCGCGCCGGAGAGTTGCCAGACCGGGAAGGCCCCTTTGGCGTTTTGTTCGGCAATACGCTTTTCGGTCATGCCATGGTCCTGCCGTGCCAAGCCTTTGCGCGGCAGATCGGCGACATCGCGCGCCAGCCCATTGCCCCAGAACGGCCCGATGCCGGGGAACATGGCATTGATCTGCCCTGCCAGATCAAAGCGGTTATTGGCCGCTCCGCTGTCCTGCACCCGTGCGGCGAACCAATCCCAGATCGCGAAAGGATCATCCGATCCGGTCAGGACCTGCCCGAAGCCAGCGGGATAGCCAAAGGCGAAATCGAACCCTGCCAGCACGCGGCGTCCTGCGGCGCGCTCTGCCTCCAAGAATGCCGTGATCCAGCTTTCGGCGACTTGCCGGTTACGATGATAGACCGGCTCTTCCGCCATGCCGGCCCGCGCCACGCCGGTCCAGATCGCGTCTTTCGTAGGCTTCGCCCCCCGGTCGTTGCCGCCCGACCAATCCACGATCAGGATCGTGTCGAACATCACAACCCGACCTCTGACAGGATGAAATCTGCGATGGCGCTGGTGTCGTTGAGATCGAACACCGGGCGGTCAAGCGTCAGCGCCGTGTCGCTCGCCACGGCACGCACCGTCGGGTCATCCTTCGCGATCAGCGGATTGCCGGTGACAGCGCGAAACGCCTCGACCTTGGGGTGGGCGTCGCGTTTATAGCCTTCGACCAGCACCAGATCGACCGGGGCAAGCTGCGCCAGCAGATCGGCCAAGGGTGGCTCATCCGCGCCGCGCAATTCGGTCATCAGCGCCCAGCGATCACGCGAGGCGAGTAGGACCTGCTGCGCACCGGCCTGCCTGTGGCGATAGGAATCCTTGCCCGGATGGTCCACGTCGAAACTGTGATGCGCATGTTTCAGGGTCGAGACGGTGAAACCTCGCCCGGCAATTTCAGTCACCAGACGTTCCATCAACCCGGTCTTTCCCGCGTTCTTGTAACCCACGATGCCATAGACTCTCATAGCATGGCCTGCGCGCGGGCCAGATCGTCGGGCGTGTTGACGTTGAAGAAGGCGGCATCATCGGGGAACTCTGCCGTGCCTGCGCCATGCTGATCGGTCCAGAGGACGACTTTGCGCAAGCCGCCCTGCAGGGCTGCGCGCAGATCATCGCGCAGGGCGACGGGCCAAAGGCCAAAGGTCGGTTGCCGCCCGCCGGGGCTGGCCGCCAATGCGAGCCCAAGATCCTCGCCCGCCAGTTGCAATTGCGGCACCAGATCGCAGGGGAGGAACGGCGTGTCGGCTGCGGCGGTGACGATATGGCTGGCACCTTGGGTCGCGGCCCAGTCGAGGCCTGCGAGAACGCCTGCCAAAGGCCCGGCGAAACCTGTCAGCGTGTCCGGGATCACCGGCAAGTGCAGCGCGGCAAAGCGCGCGGAATCGCCATTGGCGTTCAATGCAAGGCCGGCCACCTGTGGGCTGAACCTGTCGATGACATGGCCCAATATTGTGCTGTTGCCCAAGGGCAGCAGACCTTTGTCGCCGCCGCCCATTCTTGTTGCCAGACCCCCCGCCAGGATCACGCCAAGGGGCGCGTTCATTTCGCCACCTGTGGGCGCGGATGGTTTGGGAGCCTCCGGCGGGAGTATTTTTGGAAAAAAGAAGCGGGAAGGATCATGTTTTGGCCTTTCGCCCGGCGCGGGCCGGTTCATCGGCGATCAGGGCAGGGTCGGCGTCGCGGATCAGGCGGTTCTCGCCCGCGAGGCAGACGAAACGCTGGCCTTTCATCCGCCCGATCAGGGTCAGCCCGACCTGTTGCGCGATCTCCACCCCCCAGGCGGTAAAGCCCGAGCGTGAGGCGAGGCAGGGGATGCCCATCAGTGCGGTCTTGATGACCATTTCGGATGTCAGCCTGCCGGTGGTATAGAGGAGTTTGTCTGCGGCAGGGACATCGTGATGCAGCATCCAGCCCGCGATTTTGTCGACGGCATTGTGGCGGCCGACATCCTCCATATAGACCAGCGGTGTCGCCCTTTGGCACAGCACCGTGCCGTGGATCGCGCCCGCCTCCAGATAGAGCGACGGGGTGCGGTTGATCGTGGCGGCGAGTGCGTAGAGGTCAGATGTGCGCAGGGCGGTGTCGGGCAAGGTGACGTCGGCCAGCCCTTCCATCATATCGCCGAAGACAGTACCGACGGCACAGCCGCTGGTGCGGGTCTTCTTGCGCAGCTTGTCTTCATAGGTGGTTTTGGATGCGGTGCGCACGACGACGGTTTCAATCTCTTCATCATAATCCACGCCGGTGATCTGATCGTCATCGCGCAGCATGCCCTGATTGCGCAGGAACCCAAGGGCCAGATATTGCGGGTAATCCCCGATGGTCATCGCGGTAACGATTTCCTGCGCGTTCAGATAGATCGTCAGCGGGCGTTCTTCGACCACGCGCAGATCGACCTTTTGCCCGTTTTGGTCGGTGCCGGTCACCGCCCGTGTCAGCCGGTCCGCGCCGGGATCAGGGGCAAGCAGATAGGATGAAAGATCGTCAAGTCGTGCCAATTGTCATTCCCCATGCGCGCGGTTAAGCCTGTCGCGACAGCGCATAAGCTAGGCCAAAGACATGACAAGTTCCACCGTCAAAGCACCCGCAAAATCCGCCTATTGGGAAGGGCTCCGTGACGGCAGCCCGTTCATCCTGATGGTCGTGCCTTTCGCGACAGTGTTCGGTGTCGTGGCGACAGATGCCGGGTTGAGCGTGGCGCAGGCGATGGGCTTTTCGGTATTGGTCATCGCCGGAGCCTCGCAATTCGCGGCGGTGCAGATGATGCTGGAAAACGCAGGGATCGCCTTTGTCCTGCTGGCAGCACTGGCGGTCAATCTGCGCATGGCGATGTATTCCGCGGCATTGGTGCCCTATCTGGGACCGGCCCCTTTGTGGAAACGCGCGCTGGTCGCCTATCTGAACTTTGATCAATCCTATATTCTGTCGGTCACGCGATACGAGGCCCGCCCGGAGATGAGTGTGACGGACCGGGCTGCATATTTCTTTGGGGTTGCCTCGGCCATCGCACCATTATGGTGCGCAATGACGCTGGTGGGGATTTTCGCAGGCTCGGCGATCCCGGAGTCATGGGCGTTGGATTTCATCGTGCCGATAATGTTTCTGGCGATGGTCTCACCGATGCTGAAATCATCGGCCCATGTCGCGGCGGCGGCGGTGTCCATCATCGTCGCACTCGCCTTGGTCGGGTTGCCATCGGGCATCGGATTGCTGATCGCAGCAGGGGCGGCGATGGTGACCGGCGCATTGGTCGAGACTTGGATAGAAAGGCGCAAGGCATGAGCTATAGCAATGCTGAAATCTGGCTGATCATCGCGCTGCTGGGCGTCGGCACCTTTCTGATCCGGTTTTCGTTTCTGGGGCTGATCGGCGACCGGCCGATGCCGCCCATCGTGCTGAAACTGCTGCGCTTCACGCCGGTGGCGGTGCTGCCGGGGATGGTGGCCCCTTTGGTGCTATGGCCCGCGGCAACCGGCGGCGTGCCAGACCCCGCGCGTCTGACTGCGGCGATCATCACTGTTGCGGTGGGCATCTGGACGCGCAGCGCGATCTGGGGGATCATGGCGGGGATCAGCACGCTTTATCTGGCTTTGTGGGCTTTCACTGCTCTCTAGCGGCGAGTGCGGCTTCAATCCTTGCGGCAGCGATGGATTTGTCGTCGGGATCGTCTTCGCGGTATTCGCGGGTTTCGACGCCCGGCAATTTCGCGAAATCATCTGCCACGTTGTTCGGGCCCCAAGATTGCCGAATCCCTTCAAAGCCCGGCAATTGCCGCAACAGCCGCGATGTGGCACGCGCACAATGCGCCTGCGGCACCGGGCCGTTGGCCAGTGCAAGATTCAGCGCCTGTTCAGCAACCTCCGGCGCGACGGCGACCTTTTGCGCGACGACATGATAGGTCACGCGCGCATGATAGCTGATATAGAATTGTTCCAGTTCCGGGGTGACACCGAACAGCACATCATTGCGTTCCGGCATCCGGGTCTGCACGAATGATCCGGCGGGGTCAAAAATGACCCGCTGGCTGGCATTGATCAGCAGCGCGGTATGCGCACCATTGCCAGAACCATTGTTTTTCATTGTGAACAGCGTCAGATAGCTGTTGTCGGGGTCGCGGAAGATTGCCCGCGATACCACGTCATCCGGGGCCCAGACCTCTTGTGCCGCGCAGCCTGCAAGGGTCAGCGGCAGGCCGATCAGGAATAAGCGACGTTCCACAGGCAGAAATCAGGCGCCGACAAGGGCGAGGAAAATCAGCAGCACGATGACGATCACCGCACCTTTGGTCGACATGCTGACAAAGCCGTTAAAGGTCTTTTCCTGTTCGGTGATGTCCATTTTACCGGGTTCGTGGTCGGCCATGGTCGACTCCTTGGTTGGCTGATTTGCGTCCGTTTAGCCGATTTGTAGCTGACTGTCACGCGGTCAGGTGGTCACATTCCGTCTATATCGGCAGGGCGGTGGTGTCCTTTATTTCCTCCATCACGAAACTTGCCGAGATGTCGGAAACGGTAATCCGCGCGATCAGCCGTTTGTAGAATGCGTCATAGGCGGGCACATCAGCAACCTTGACCCGCAGGACATAATCCAGATCGCCGGTCATCCGGTAGGCCCCGACGATTTCCGGCAGGCTGCGCAGGGCGGCCTGAAACTGATCCATCCAATGCCGGTCATGCGCATTGGTGCGGATCATGACCAGCGCCGTCAGCGGGAGCCCGACCTTGGCCGCATCCACCAGTGCCACCCGGCCGGTGATAATGCCAGCCTGTTCCATCGCCTTGATCCGCCGCCAGCAGGCGTTACGTGACAGATGCACGGTGGCGCTGATGTCATCGACTGACATGCTGGCATCCTTTTGCAGCAAAGTCAGGATGCGGCGGTCTGTTTCGTCTAATATATGTGTCATATGGTGGATGATATCCCGTGATGGCCGTAAATGGCAGTCTAATTTGGGACCTCATTTGATCAACCCTGCCATAGAGTTGCAAAAACACCAACAGCAGAGGTTTTCATGTCCGAAACATCCCAAGACACCAGCCGCAGCAATCTGATCGCCACCCTGTTTCTGGATCATCCGGCCAGTGTGAACGAATCCTATTTTGCGCATATGCGCTTTGCCTTCGGATTTGCGTTCTGGCTGGGTGTGGCGTCACTGGCGGCGCTGGTTCATGCGATTATCCCCGCATTATGCGAAACGACGGCGAGCCGGATACTCAAACGCCTGCATGCACGGATTATGGCACGGCACTAAAGACATAGGCACCGTCAGCACGCAGATCACGCCGGGCGCGCCCGGTCTGATGCAGGTGGTTCAGATGTGCCACCGCCTCGACCAGCGCCAAGCCATATTCGGCGGGGCCGATATTGCGTTTGAACAGCGGCAGGAAACATTCGCCCGCCGCGCGCGGTTCATTCAGATGCGCAACCAATCGGTCCAACGCGTTGTGATGGTTGTCGATCATCTGCCGCAGCCGCAGGGGCAGGCCGGTAAACGGCAGTTTGTGGCCGCCAAGGATGATTTGGTCATCGCGCGCGACAGGCTGAAACCGCTGGCAGCTTTCCATCCAGTCACCGACGGGGTCGGCGTCTGGCTCGGTCGGATAGACCCCCAGATTGGCGCTGATCGACGGCAACAGCTGATCGCCGCCAAGCACCACTGCGTCGTCACGCGACCAGAAGGTCGCATGTTCCGGCGCATGACCATTGCCCATGCGGATGTCCCAGTCACGCCCGCCAATCCGGATCGTGTCGCCATCACGCAGCCGCTGAAATCCCAAGGGCAGGGGGGCGACGCAATCGGCAAAATTGAAAGGCCGTTCGGCCTTGCGCCGGGCCAGCTCGTCTGCGGCCATGCCCGCGCGTTCGTAGAATGTGATCGCCTCCGGCGCGGGCCTGTCCTGCGCATCCAGCACAAGCATCCGCGCCATCAGCCAACCGGTGCGCGGCATGTGCAGTTCGGCACCCTGTGCAACAAACCATCCCGCTAACCCGACATAATCGGGGTGGTGATGGGTCACGATCACGCGGGTCACCGGTTTGCCAGCCAGTGGTCCATCCAGCAGGTCTTGCCAGATCGCCTTGGTCTTGGCGCTGGAAAAACCGGTATCAATGACCGTCCAGCCATCGCCGTCATCCAGCGCATAGACATTCACATGATCCAGCGCCATCGGCAGCGGCAGGCGCATCCACAGGATACCGTCTGCAACCTCAATCGCTTTGCCGGTCTCGGGCGGGTCAGGATAGGGATACCTTATGCCCAGAGCGCCGTCCGGCATCAGGCCGCTGCCAGATCTTCGGCGGTGATCGCCACCAGATCGGCCGCCCCTTCGCGGGTATGGGCCAGCAGGGCGGCATGTTCCGGCAACATCCGCTTGATATAGAAGGTCGCAAGCCGCAGATGCCCGGCATCGCCCGCCACGGCGCTGGCCAGATGCACATGCCCGCCCAGAACCCGGGCAAAGGCGCGCAGGTAAGGCACGGCCCCGGCGAAACGGTCGTTCAGATCCTGCTGACTGACCAGCCATTCTGTCGCTTCGCGCAAAGTCTCTGCCGCTTCCCAGACGGCATGGGCCAGATCGGGATGGGTGGCTTTCGCCGCCTCTGCCCCGCGCACGATATCGTCAAGGATGCGGAACGCGGCATCGCCGCCATCCATCAGCTTGCGCGCGACAAGGTCCATCGCCTGGATGCCGTTGGTGCCTTCGTAAATCGTGCTGACGCGCACATCGCGGACGAATTGGGCGGCACCGGTTTCCTCGATAAAGCCCATGCCGCCATGGACCTGCACGCCGGTATTCGTCGCCTCGACTCCGATATCGGTGCCGAATGCCTTTGTGATCGGTGTCAGAAACGCAGCGCGCGCGGTCCAGGTGTCATCGCCAGTCGCTGTGGCCATATCGATGGCAACGGCATTCATCAGCGCAATCGCGCGGGCGGCATAGATATCGGCGCGCATTGTCGTCAGCATCCGGCGGACATCGGCATGTTCGATGATTGCCCCGGTGCCCTCGGCCCGACCTTGTTTGCGATCTTGCGCATAGGCGAGAGCGTGTTGTAGCGCGCGTTCTGCCGCGCCGATCCCCTGCACACCCACACCCAGCCGGGCGTTGTTCATCATGGTGAACATCGCGGCCATGCCGCCATGTTCCGGCCCGACGAGCCAGCCTTTGGCGCCGGAATATTCCATCACTGCGGTGGGCGAGCCATGCAGGCCCATCTTATGTTCCAGACTGACCACCCGCAGATCGTTCTTTTCACCCAGATTGCCATCGGCATCGGGGATGATCTTGGGCACCATGAACAGACTGATCCCCTTGGTGCCGGGTTTGCCATCGGGCAGACGGGCGAGGACGAGATGGCAGACGTTTTCAGTGAAGTCGTTATCGGCCCAGGAGATATAGATTTTCTGCCCGGTGATCGCATAAGACCCGTCGCCATTCGGTTCGGCCTTGGTGCGCAAGGCACCGACATCGGACCCGGCCTGCGGTTCGGTCAGGTTCATCGTGCCGGACCAGTCACCGGCGATCAGTTTCGGCAGATAGACGGATTTGATCGCATCGGATGCGTGATGCTCCAACGCCTCGATCTGGCCCTGTGACATCAGCGGGTTCAGTTGCAACGCCAGACAGGCGGCAGACATCATTTCATTCACTGTGGTGGTCAGCGTCATCGGCAGGCCCAGCCCGCCGTTTTCCGCGCGCGCCGACATGCCGATCCAGCCGCCTTCGGCAATCGCGCGATAGCCATCGGCGAAACCGGGGGGCGTGCGGACGACGCCGTTTTCCAGATGCGCGGGGTGCTTGTCGCCGGCATGGTTCAGCGGCGCGAGGATATCTTCGCACATTTTCGCAGCCTCGGTCAGGATCGCGCTGGTCATGTCGGGGGTGGCCTCGGCGAAAAGACTGGTCTCTGCCACATCGGCAAATCCGACGACGTGATCTAGCAGGAACTGAAAATCACTGACTGGCGCGCGATAGGGCATTTGAAAAACTCCGTCCGACTGGGCTGCTTGGCAATGGCTGATGACACGGTTATGCAGCCTGCATACTGGCAAATTGAGCCATCGCTTGTCACCCTTCAACTTGAACGCCACGTCATGACCGCGCAATCGCCTTTCCTGTTATCGCCGGATCAGACCGGACTGACCCGCGCAGCAGATATTCTGGCGCGGGGCGGTTTGGTGTCGTTTCCGACCGAAACCGTGTATGGATTGGGTGCTGACGCGCGCAATGACCGCGCTGTTGCCGCGATTTTCGCCGCCAAGGGCCGCCCGAGCTTTAATCCGTTGATCGTGCATCTGGGCGGATTGGTCGCAGCGCAGGCGATCTGCGATTTCAATGATGATGCGCGGCGATTGGCCACTGCCTTCTGGCCCGGTGCCTTGACGCTGGTGCTGCCCCTGCGCGCGGATACGGGGATATCGCGGCTGGTGACGGCGGGGCTGGACAGCGTCGCGGTGCGGGTGCCGGACCATCCAGTGGCGGCCGGATTGCTGGCGGCGTTCGGTGGGCCGGTGGCAGCACCCTCTGCCAATCCGTCAGGCCGGATCAGCCCGACGACGGCCGCCCATGTGCGCGACGGTCTGGGCGACCGGATTGACGCTGTGGTTGATGGCGGGCCTTGTCACGTGGGGCTGGAATCCACCATTGTGTCCTGCCTTGGTACACCCACGCTTTTGCGTGCGGGCGGCATCCCGGCAGAGGCGATTGCCGCCTGTCTGGGGCATACGTTGACCACCGCAGAAAACCCCGATGCACCAACATCGCCGGGGCAGCTTTTGTCGCATTATGCGCCACAGGGGCAGGTCCGGCTGAATGCGACACAGGTCAGACCGGGCGAGGTGATGCTGGGCTTTGGTCCGGTGCAGGGCGATCTGACGCTGTCCGCCAACGGCGATCTGACCGAAGCCGCCGCGCGTCTGTTCGACTGCTTGCACCAGCTCGACGCGATGGGGGCAGCGCAGATCGCAATCGCCCCGATCCCCGATCATGGTCTGGGCCGGGCGATCAACGACCGGTTGAAACGGGCCGCAGCACCACGGTAGATCGGGGTTCACCCCGATACTTTGGGTAGCGCCTGCCGGGGTGAACCCCGGCCTACGGGTTGTGCCGAATGAACGGGGTCACACTGGGTCTGTCGGCGCGCAACCGCCCCTGACGATCAAAATCAGCATCCGCGTTGAAGGCGATTTCAGGCAGGGTGTCGAACCCTGCGATCAGCTCCGTCTGCCCGGCTAGCGCCTGCCCGAGCCTGTCGGCCAGCGCAGTGGCGCGGTCGCCCCGGTGATAGCCATGCACGCCGTGGATGCAGACCGGCTGCAATACCGTCAACCCGACATAACGCAGCGTATAGGCCAAGGGCCACAGCAGCAGGCCCACATCGCCTTCCTTGCCGTTATGCGCGCTTTCATCGGCGCTTGATCCGGTGGTGACGCAGATCAGCGCCTTTTTGCCGCGCAACTGGCCGGTGTCGAAACGTTCCACCGTTGTATGCAACGCGCCATGCGTCAGGGCGCGGTCGCACCAACCTTTCAGCATCGCAGGTGGGGCAAACCACCACATCGGGAAATGCAGGATGATCCGGTCGGCGCGGCGCAGCTTGTCGACCTCTGCCGCGATATCGGCGGGCAGGGCGGTCGCGGCGGCATTCTGCTGCGCCTTGAGCGGGTCGAAAGCCAGACCATCAGGGTGATCATAATGCTGGGCCCGTTCCGCCGGATCGAACCCCATGGCATATAGATCGGACCACAGAACCTCGTGCCCCTGTGCGGCGCTGGCATCCGCGCTGGCCTGCGCCCATTGTGCGTTGAAGGATTGCGGTTCCGGATGGGCCAGAACGATCAGGGTTGTGGGCATGCCTTAACCTGCGTGCTGGCGTTCGATATAGCCACGCAATTCCTCGGCCTCGCGGCGGGCTTCGCGCAGGCCATCCATCGCGGCACGCAGTTCGGCTTCGGTCTGGGACAATTGTGTGGTCATCTCGGCCTCGCGCTGTTGCAGATAGGTAATGGCCTGATCGCGGGTTTCTTCGGCCTCGTGCAAGGCCTGCGCCATCTTGTCCAGCTCGCCAATTTCAGAGGTGGTCACCCGGGTAAAGCGGTTGACCAGCCAGCTGACAAACCAGCCAAGCGCGAAAGCGACAAACAGAATGACCGCAGTGGCGATGATGAATTCGGATCTGTTCACTGTCCTGCCTTTGCCTAGTCCCCGTCGGAGGAGTCTGGGCTGTCTTGCTGGGTTTCGTCCTCGGATACAAGATCTTCGGTCAAGGTTTCATCAGTTTCGGCCTCTGCGTCAACGGTTTCGTCTTCCGGCAGAATCAGGCTGAATTCGATGCGGCGGTTTGCCTCGCGGCCTTCCTCGGTGGCGTTATCGGCGATCGGATCGGCGATGCCATAGCCAACTGCCTCGAATGTGGATACGGGCACGCGGCGGTTGCGCAATGCGGTCAGGACCGCATCGGCGCGGTCTTGTGACAGGCGAAGGTTCATTTCCTCACGGCCCTGGCTGTCGGTATAGCCCGCCACCCGGATCTGCAAATCGCCGCAAAGGCGCAGCACTTCGGCGATATCGTCGATGATCGGCTGGGCAGCGGCGGTGATGCTGGCGGACCCGGGGTCAAAGGTGATCTTGCGCGCCTCGGTCACGACCTTGATCTGGGCGATACATTGTTCCGGCGTCGGCAGACCGGCAATTGGGTCCAGTGATTCGACATAGGTCACGTTCAGTTCGAAATCAGCGGTCTCGCCCAGCTTTTCGATCAGCAGGCGGGATATGTCACCGGCGGCATTTTCATTGCCGGTATTGCCCCGGATTGCGATCTTCTCTGGCTCGACGATCACCGACCCGTTGGACAGTTCCGACAGGGCCTCGATCCCGGCTAAAACCCGTACCGACCAACCGACCGGCAGCCCGTCGGCGACGCGCGTGCGCATGGTGATATTGCGCTGGCCGAATTTGGCTGTGGCAAAGTTTTCGGCAACCATATTGGTCATGTCATCGGGAATCCGGCCCCGCAGTTGCACCAGCCCTTCGGGGCTGAGCGTGGCGGTGAATTGCGGCGGGCCTTCGGCGCTGTCATCAGGCAGCGCGGGCAGTTCGGCGTTCAGCGCAAAAACCTCTGGCAAGGCGTTGTCGAGCGCCCCGACAATATCGTCAAAGCTGCTTTGGTCCGTGCCGGGCTTGGCCACCAGAACGATGTCTGTATCGGCGACCGTGACCGTGCCGCCGCCCAGATCGTGCAATGCGGTGATCGCTTGTGTCACGGCCTCGCCCCAGTCCTGTGACGGTGCGCCCAGTGCCAGCGTACAGTTGACCTGCCCGATTAGCCCGGCGCTGGTGGCGGCGTACAGGATGGCATCACGCGCCTCTGCGGTATCGGCGGCGCAGGCGTCAAAGCGCGCGCCTTCCTCATCCAGAATAAACCGCGCCGTGAAAGGCGAGATGACAGGCCGTGGCGCGCTGATCTCCAGCGCGAGCCGCACACCGTCGGGGCGGCTGCGGGCAAGGGCGGCTTCCAGCCGACGCTTTTCAACGGCGGAATCGGAAATGCCGCTGACGGTGACCCGTTCGGCCGTTACGGAAATCTTGGACCGTGGCAGCAGTTCTAGCGCATCCAGCGCGAAATCCACTGCGGCGCGCCAATTTTCCGGCATCGGATAATCGCCGCTTTCCAGCAGGTCGGTCACGTTCTGCCCGCCCGCGATCCGTGTGATCTGGCGCGCCAGCAGGTCGCGGTTGGTATCAGCCGGAATCAGCCCGATCAGCGACACGCCGCTGTCATTGCGCAAAATCTCGATTTTGAACTGCGGCGGCTCAAAATCTGCCTGATCGACCACGGACAGGTTGTCGATCACCCGGCTGGCATCGACGACACCGCCTGCGGCGGAAATCGCGCGGAACCGCACAGCCTCGGTCGGGGCGGTGCCTTCGAGAATGACTTGCAACCCGTCGCCCAACACCTCGGCCCAGTCATGGCCGTTCTCGACGAGCGTTTGCTGAACCGCCTCGACAGACCGGTTTTCGACCGTCGCAACGGTCAATTGGGCGGCAGCGACCGATCCGGCGGCAGCAAGGCCAAAGGCAACGACGCGAATGAAGATGGCAGAGAGGCGCATTTATATCCGTTTCTTTTGTCCCGGCCTTGCATAAGCCCTGCAGCGCGCGGGTTCAATCACAGCAAATAAGCCACAGCGAAAAACGGCAGGGGGATCAGCCCCGCATCACGATTTGACCGGAAAATATGCATTAACCGGTCGTTGTCATCGGCATCAAACCGCTGCAATTGCCAGGTCAAGTGCCAGCCCATCGCCCATGGCCCGCCCAAAGCAATGACCAGCGACAGGATCGACCGCTCATGCGCGGCAAAGATCACAGCCGCCCCGAACAGGATCACGCAGATTGTCAGGAACAGTCGCAGCCATAGCCGCGCGTTGTCACCAAATAGCCGCGCGGTGGATTTCACGCCGATCAGCGCGTCATCCTCGGCATCCTGATAGGCATAGATCGTGTCATAAAATAACGTCCATGCGATCCCCGCCAGATATAGGACCACCGGCGCTGGCCCGATGCTGCCGGTATGCGCGGCCCAGGCCAGCAAGGCCCCCCAGTTGAACGCCAGCCCAAGGAACACCTGCGGCCACCATGTAAACCGCTTGGCAAAAGGATAGATCGCAACCGGTAACAAGGCGAGGATGCCCAGCCCGATGGCAAAGGGGGGAAAGCTGATCAGGATCAGGAAGGCCACCAGTGCCTGTACAATCATCCAGACAACCGCGCCTTTGACGCTGACTTGCCCCGATGGAATCGGGCGTGACCTCGTCCGCGCGACCGATCCGTCGATATCGCGGTCGGTGATGTCGTTCCATGTGCAGCCCGCGCCGCGCATCAGGAAGGCACCGATGCCGCAGCCTGCGATGATCCAGATGGCGAAAGGGGTGAATGTGCCGGTGGTCAGCACCGCCAGCGCCAGTGCCCAGAGACAAGGCAGGTATAAAAGCCATGTGCCGATTGGCCGGTCAGCACGCGACAGTCGCAGATAGGGGCGCGCAGGTTTGGGCGCAAACCGGTCCACCCAGTTTCCCGCGACGGCATCGGCGACGGTGCCCGCAGGCTCTGGCATCTGGCTGTTTTGGGTCATATGGTCCGCTTCATGGCATCCAAGGTCCGGCTTTATGTAGATCACCCCTTGGGGGTAGGGCAATCGGTTCCGCTGAACCGTGATCAGGCGCATTACCTCTTTGGGGTCATGCGGCTGGCTGTGGGTGACGTGATATCCCTGATCAACAGCCGCGATGGTGAATGGGATGCCGTCGTGGAAAAAGCGGGCAACAGGGGGGGCATATTGCTCTGCCAGACACAGACCCGCGATCTGCAATTACCGCCCGACCTGTGGCTGGTCTTTGCGCCGATCCGCAAGGAACGCACGGCCTTTATCGTCGAAAAAGCGGTGGAACTGGGGGCGGCGCGGGTCATCCCGGTGCAGACAGAATTCACCCAAGCCGCGAACCGCATCCGGCAGGACAAGCTGCAAGCGCATGCTGTCGAGGCCGCCGAACAATGTGGCGGCACCTTTGTGCCCCCGGTTGATGATGTGGTGAAACTGGACAGGTTGCTGGCCGATTGGCCCGCAGGCCGACAGTTGATGTTCTGTGACGAGGCTGAAATCGGCGCAGCCGTAGGCCTGCCCGATCTGCCCGGCCCTTGGGCGATCCTGATCGGGCCGGAGGGCGGGTTTTCCGCGACTGAACGCACACGACTGCACGCGCTGACCTTTGCTCATGCGGTCAGCCTCGGCCCGCGAATCCTGCGCGCCGATACGGCGGCGGTGGCCGCGCTGACTTTGTGGCAAGATCGTTTAGGGGATTGGGGATGATCCGCGCCACAACGGCGGACCAGCCCGCGATCGAGGCGTTCCTGCGCCAGCATATCACGACAGCGATGTTCTCCATGGCAAACCTGCGCCGCCACGGCATGGCGGGTGGGCATCTACGCGCACTGACCATCTGGCTGCGCAAAGAAGGCGATGTGATCACCGATGCGCTGGCGATCAGCGAAGAAGGCATGATTTTCCCGCATTGCCCGACCGGCCCTTGGGAGGCAGCGCAGGCCGTGCTCAAAGGCCACGCAATCATCGGGCTGCTGGGCGATGCCGGTCAGGTTGACGCGCTGCGCCACGCTTTGGGTCTGACAAAGGCTGCGGGCCATGTCACCACCGAACCGCTCTATCGTCTGGCGCTGAATGACCTGATCATGCCGGATGTCACCGGCTTTACCCTACGCCCGTTGTCAGATGCGCCGCGTGATCTGGTGCTGGGCTGGCGGCGTGCCTATCTGCAAGAGACGATGCAGATGCAGGGTGACACCGTGGACACAACCGCGATCAAGGAAATCGACAGCTATAGCGCGGCGGACAGCCACCGGGTGCTGTATCAGGGTGATCAGCCTGTGGCGATGACCGGGTTCAATGCCACCTTGCCCGATGCTGTGCAGATCGGTGGCGTCTATACACCGCCCGATCAGCGCGCACGCGGTTTGGCGCGGAGGGCGGTGGCGCTGCATCTGGCGCAGGCGCGAGCGGCTGGGGTAAGCGAGGCGATCCTGTTCGCTGCGACTGTTCATGCTGCCAAAGCCTATGAGGCGATTGGTTTCGCACGCATCGGGTCCTTCGGCATCGCGATCTTCGAGAACCCGCAGGTGGTGCATGGCTGATTTCTTCCGCCCGGAAGCGCGCGCCTTTCTCTGGCGCTGGCGCGAGGTATTCGCGGCCAGCGTTGTGGCGCTGTTCGGCCTCTGGTGGGCATTAAATGCAGCGGGCATGACTGTCTGGCTGGGCTATGTTGTCATCGCCATCGGGCTCGGCTGGGGTGCTGCTGCCGTGCAGCGGGCGCGCTTTGCCAGTGATGGCGACGGCCCCGGTGTGGTGCAGGTGCGCGAACGCAGGCTGGCCTATTTCGGCCCGCTGGACGGCGGGATCATGGATGTGGACGATCTGACGCAGCTAACGTTGGACCCGACCAGCCATCCTGACCCCAGCTGGATATTGTCCGGTGTCGGCGGCCAGCGCATCGCCATTCCGATCAATGCGGCAGGCGCGGATGATCTCTTTGATGTCTTTGCCGCCTTGCCGGGAATCCGGACGGCCGCAGTGCTGGATGTGCTGGAACGCACACCCGATGCGCAGGTGATTATCTGGTCGCGGGCGCGTCCTGTCTTGCATTGACAGATGCAAAGGTGCAGGTCAGCGATAATACTTTGATCCATTGAACGGAGCCTTCCCGATGTCCATCCCCCAATCCGGCGCTGGCCCGATCGAACATCACGACCAACTGGCGGAATTGTTGTCCAAAGGGTCCAAGCCCAAGGATCAATGGCGCATCGGCACCGAACACGAAAAATTCGGCTATTGCGCGGATAGCTTGAACCCTTTGCCCTATGACGGCGAAAGGTCGATCAAGGCCGTCCTGGAAGCCTTGCACAGCCGGTTCAACTGGGACCGCGTCGAAGAAGACGGCAAGATCATCGGTCTGACCAAGGATGGCGCGAACGTCAGCCTGGAACCGGGCGGCGCGCTGGAACTTTCGGGCGCACCGCTGGAAACCATCCACCAGACCTGCGACGAGGTGAACAGCCATCTGGCCGAGGTCAAAGCCGTCTCTGACGAAATCGGCGTGCGCTTTATCGGGCTTGGTGCCGCGCCGGTCTGGACCCATGACCAGATGCCGCTGATGCCGAAAGGCCGCTACAAGCTGATGGACAGCTATATGCAATCGGTCGGCACGATGGGCACCGCGATGATGCGCCGGACCTGCACGGTGCAGGTCAACCTCGATTTCGGATCAGAGGCGGATATGGTCCAGAAAATGCGCGTCGGCGTGGCGTTGCAACCGGTAGCGACCGCATTGTTTGCAAATTCTCCATTCTTTGAAGGCAAGGTGAACGGACATAAATCATGGCGCGCCCGAATCTGGCGTGATCTTGATCCCGCACGCACCGGCATGGTGCCATTTATCTTCGAGGAAGGGTTCGGGTTTGAGGCCTGGGTGCAATGGGTTCTCGATGTGCCGATGTATTTTGTCTATCGCAACGGGAAATATATCAACGCTTTGGGCATGTCGTTCCGCGATTTCCTGCGTGGCGAATTGCCCGCGCTGCCGGGTGAAAAGCCGCTGATGTCGGATTGGGCGGATCATCTGACCACGGTCTTCCCAGAGGCGCGGATGAAGCAATATATCGAAATGCGCGGTGCCGATGGCGGCCCTTGGCGCAGGCTGTGTGCGCTGCCCGCGTTCTGGACCGGGTTGATGTACGATCAGACCGCTTTGGATGCGGCCTGGGACCTGTGCAAGAACTGGACCGCCGAACAACGCGACGCCCTGCGTGTGGCGGCATCTCTGGATGGATTGCAGGCGCAGGTCGACGGGATCAACATGCACGATCTCGCGCGTGAAGTCGTCGCGATTGCAGAAGCGGGACTCAAGGCCCGCGCCTTGCCCGGCGCTGGCGGTCTGGTGCCGGATGAGACGCATTTTCTGAATGCGCTGAAGGAAACGGTCGAAACCGGCAAGACCCCGGCGGATGAATTGCTGGATCATTATCACGGCGATTGGGATGGTGATCTGGACCGGATTTATCAGGCCTACAGCTATTAACTCCGCCGCGCTTGGCGCGACGGATGCGCTCCGCGCGGGAGTATTTTGCACAAAGCGAGGCAACCTTCACCGCGGGGAAGGTGTCCGGTTTCTTCCCCGCGGGGAAGGTTTTTGCTACTTCGCCCCGATCTTGCCTTCTGTTCCGGCGCGCAGGCGCTGGATATTGCCCCAATGGCGGACATAGATCAGCAGGGCCAGCAGGGCGGCAAGCAAGGCCGTATTTGCAAATCCGGTCGCGACCATCACGATGGGCAGGACGCTTGCGGCGACCAGTGCTGCCAGCGATGAAAAGCGGGTGATCACGGCGGTGGCAAGCCAGATCGCGCAGGCGGCAAGGCCCATGGGCCAGACCAGCGCGAGCAGGATACCCAGATAGGTGGCCACACCTTTGCCACCTTTGAACCCCAGCCAGACCGGAAAACAATGGCCGACAAAGGCCATCAGTGCTGCGAGTTGCACAGCATCCTCACCCGCGTAATGCCGCGCGGCCAGCACGGCGACAGCGCCTTTGCCCGCGTCAAAGATCAGCGTCAGGGCGGCGGCTGTTTTATTGCCGGTGCGCAGCACATTGGTCGCGCCGATATTTCCCGATCCGATATTGCGCAGATCGCCCAGCCCCATCAGCCGCGCCAGGATCACCCCGCCGGGGATCGACCCCAGCAGATAACCCACAGCGCCCCAGAGTGCCAGAACGGCCAGAGCGGATTCAAACACGGGCATCATGCCTCTCCCCAGATGCGGGTGCCATCGACCCATGTGCCGATCACTTTGCCCTGCAGACGCGCGCCGTCAAAAGGGGTATTTTTTGATTTTGACTGCAAGGTGCTGCGGTCCAGCACGAATGGCGCATCCGGATCGAACAGCACCAGATCGGCAGGCGCGCCTTCCTGCATCCGCCCGGCGGCCAGCCCCAGAATACGCGCCGGGTTCAGCGCCAGCGCACGGAACAGGCGCGGCAGGTCGATCTGGCCTGCATGATACAGCCGCATCGCGGCGGGCAGCAGGGTTTCCAGACCGACAGCGCCGCTCGCCGCTTCCTCAAACGGCAGGCGTTTGCTTTCCTCGTCCTGTGGCGTGTGCATCGAACAGATGATGTCGATCAGCCCTTCGGCGACGGCCTGCACGACAGCCAGCCTGTCATCTTCGGCCCGCAAAGGCGGGGTGAGCTTAAAGAAACTGCGGTAATCGGCGACATCCATATCGTTCAGCGTCAGATGGTGGATGCTGACACCAGCGGTGATCTGGACGCCATTACGCTTGGCCCGTTCCAGCGCGGGCAGGGCGCGGGCGGTGGTGATCTGATCCACGTGATAGCGCGCGCCGGTCATTTCCAGCAGGCTGATATCACGGTCCAGCGCCATGCGTTCCGCCATCGGCGACACGCCCGGCAGACCGCGCAGCGAGGCGAATTTGCCTGAGGTGACCACTGCGCCTTCGGACAGGCCGGGGTCCTGCACATGACCGATGACCAGCGCATCAAGCGACCGGGCATAGCTGAGCGCGCGCGACAGCACCTTGGTTTTCGTTACCACATGATCGCAATCGGTAAAGGCCACAGCACCGGCATCTTTGAGCAGGCCGATCTCAGTCATTTCCTGCCCGTCGCGGTTCTTGGTTAGCGCGGCCATCGGCAGGACGTGCACCGGGGCGTCCAATTGCGCACGGCGCGCGACGAATTCCAGCTTTTCCGGCGTGTCATTCGCCGGGTCGGTGTCGGGCCTGGTGACGATGGTGGTCACCCCGCCCGCCGCTGCCGCCCGACCGGCGGAACGGAACGATTCCTTGTGTCGCTCACCGGGTTCGGACACTTTCACCCCGATGTCGATGATGCCGGGTGCAAGGCACATGCCGCCGCAATCAATGACCTTTGCACCGACGGGTGGCGTGGCCTCTGCGCCGGTCACGTGATGGATCAGACCGTCCACGACAAGCAAGCAACCCGGCCCGTCGGTCAGTGCGACCGGGTCGATCACCCGGGCATTGGCAAAGAAAATGGCTGTCATGGATGGTTTCCTTTGCAACAATTCATCGGCCGACCCAGACCATCAGCCCGACTAGCGCGAACATGACCAACAGGGCGGCGGTGGCGACCATCCCGCTCATCCTTGCGTCTGATTTGCGGGGTTTGACGGGTGGGCCGGTCAGCACACCTGCGGCGGCGGCCGAGGTGATCTGTTCCGCCGGTGGCACGGTCGCATTGTCGCGCAGGACCATGACCAATGTTGTGGCATCCGGCAGGGTGATGTCCTGCGCCTGCCCGCCAAAGGCGCGCGACATGATCAGCAGCACATGGCCGGACAGTTGGCGCAGCCTGTCGGCCTGTTCCGCTGTCAGCGGCATCTCATAGCCCTGACGGATCAGTTCGGGCAAGCTGACTTCGCGCCGCTGTTCGGGCGTGACCAGATCGACGAAATCCAGATTGAGCACGACCGGGCCGACCATCTGCAGGACTGCCTCATCCGACAGCACCGCAGGCGCGTCACCGGTATAGTCCAGCACATAAAGCGCGCCATGGTCTGTTGCGGGGATTTGCAGCATCGGGTTACACCATCACGCTGGTGTCGCGGCGGGCCTCGCGCAGGTTGCGCGCGAGCAGGTCCATCGCCGCCATGCGGACGGCGACGCCCATTTCCACCTGTTTCTGGATCACGGATCGATTGATATCGTCGGCGATATTGCCGTCAATCTCTACCCCGCGATTCATCGGGCCGGGATGCATGACAATCGCATCCGGCTTTGCGTGGGATAATTTTGCCGCATCAAGGCCATATCGGTGGAAATATTCCCGCTCTGACGGGATAAAGCCGCCATCCATGCGTTCCTTTTGCAGGCGCAGCATCATCACGACATCGACGTCTTTCAACCCGGTGATCATGTCATCGTAAACCTCGACCCCGAAATCGCCGATGCCGGATGGCATCAATGTCGGCGGGCCGATCAGGCGGATGCGGTTTTCCATCTTGCCCAAGAGCATGATATTGGACCGCGCCACCCGGCTATGGGCGATATCACCGCAGATCGCGATGTTCAGTCGGTGCAAGCGCCCCTTGGCGCGGCGGATGGTCAGGGCGTCCAGCAGGGCCTGCGTGGGATGTTCGTGGCGTCCGTCACCGGCGTTCAGCACGGCGCAATTGACCTTTTGCGCCAGCAGATCGACAGCGCCCGATTGCGGATGCCGCACGACCAAAAGGTCAGGGCGCATGGCGTTCAGTGTCAGCGCGGTGTCGATCAGTGTTTCGCCTTTTTTGATCGAGGAGGCCCGCATTTCCATATTCATCACATCCGCGCCCAGCCGTTTGCCCGCCAGTTCAAAACTGGCCTGCGTGCGGGTCGAATTTTCGAAAAACATGTTGATCTGGGTCAGACCGGCGAGGACTTCGCGATGCGCCAGCCCACGGGTGTTGTGATCGGCATAAGTGTCGGCAAGGTCCAGAAGCGTGGTGATTTCCAGCGGGTGCAGCTGTTCGATCCCCAAAAGATGCCTTGCGCGGAATGTCATGCCCTGATCCTTTGCAGCCGTCGGGGGCGTTATAGGCCGCGCGCTGCCGGGCTTCAATGCCGCAGGGCCTGCACAAAGGATAGGTTTGCGCCTATTGTCGCGTCATGGATTCGCAGAACACATATTGGCAGGACCGCGCGGCACTGGAATGGCAGGTCGAATTGGGCGTGACCGATGCAATATTGGACGCGCCGCTGGATCGCTATGATCTGGAGCCCGCGCCTGCCAAACCGGCGGCTGTGGCCGAACCGACAGCGCCTGTCCCCAGGCCAGAGGTTGATCCGGTCGCGGTCGCGCATGCCGCCGCTGCGGCGGCGTCCGATCTGCCTGCGCTGGCGGCGGCGATGGCAGCTTATGAGCATTGCGAAATCAAACGTGGCGCCCGCAATGCAGTATTTGCCGATGGCCATCCCGATGCCCGCGTCATGATCGTGGGCGAGGCGCCGGGCCGGGAAGAGGATCGCGCAGGCAAGCCCTTTGTCGGGCAGGCGGGGCAGATGCTGGACCGGATGTTGGCGGCGATTGATCTGGGCCGGGCCCATGTCAACCGGACCCGTGCCGTCTATATCACCAATGTGATGCCCTGGCGGCCGCCGTCGAACCGCACGCCGGATGCTGATGAAATTGCCATGATGCTGCCATTTCTGCACCGTCATATCCAGCTTGCCGATCCACAGATCATCGTGCTGATGGGCAATACCCCCTGTCAGGCGCTGTTGGGGCAAAAGGGTATCACCACCCTGCGCGGCAATTGGACCGAAGTGCTGGGCAAACCCTGTCTGCCGATGTTCCACCCCGCCTATCTGTTGCGCAACACCGCTGCCAAGCGCGAGGCCTGGGCGGATTTGCTGTCGCTGAATGCAAGGTTGAAGACATGAGCCGGATTGACGAGACGCTTGATTTCATCCCCGTCCGCATTGCGGTGCTGACGGTGAGTGACACGCGCACGATGGAGGATGACAAATCCGGCCAGACTCTGGTGGACCGGATTGCGGCCGCCGGGCACCATCTGGCGGATCGCAAGATTATCCGGGATGAACGCGCGCTGATCGCCGATCAATTGCGCGCATGGTGTGCCGATGAAGGGGTCGATGTGGTCATTTCTACCGGCGGCACCGGCCTGACGGGGCGCGATGTCACGGTCGAGGCGCATCGCGATGTCTATGAAAAGGAAATCGACGCCTTTGGCACGATCTTCACCATCGTCAGTATGCAGAAAATCGGCACCTCCGCAGTACAAAGCCGCGCGACGGCGGGTGTCGCGCAGGGGACGTATCTGTTTGCCTTGCCCGGCAGCCCCGGCGCGTGCCGGGATGCCTGGGATGAAATTTTGGGCCGTCAGCTCGATTTCCGGCACCGCCCCTGTAACTTTGTCGAGATCATGCCGCGATTGGACGAACATTTGCGACGGAAATGACCCGTCATGTCGTAAGACTGGACAGAGCGTTGCGCGCGCCCGGACCTGACGGGCAGCCTTAAGGAAAAATTAATGCGATTTCTACGACGAAGCCTGACGGGCATTTTTCTGCTTTCCATCACGCTGGTGCTGTTGGCATGGGCTGGCAATATGGTGCGTGGCGCGCTGGACGCGCGGCTGAACCAGGAACCCCGCAGTTTCGTGCAGCGAGAGCGCGAATTCAGTGTCAACGTGCTGACGGTGGAAGCGCAGACATTGGTGCCGGAACTGGTGGTGTTCGGTGAATTGCGCAGTCAGCGGATGCTTGACCTGCGTTCTGCCACTGGTGGCACCGTGCTGGAAGCCGATGCCGCGCTGGTCGAAGGCGGGGCGGTGACGGCTGGCCAGTTGCTGGTGCGCATTGACCCGGTCGAGGCAGAGGCAGCGCTGGCCCGGATCCGTGCTGACGTGCAGGATGCGCAGGCGGAATTGCGCGATGCGCAACGTGCGCTGGATCTGGGGCAGGATGAGCTGGCCGCTGCCCGCGCGCAGGCCGCGTTGCGCGATCAGGCCTTGGCGCGGGCGCTGGATTTGCAATCTCGCGGCGTTGGCACGACCGCTGCGGTAGAGGATGCTGAACTGTCAGCCTCCAGTGCGGGGGCCGCGGTGCTGACCCGCAGGCAGGCGATTGCAACCGCAGAGGCGCGGATTGATCAGGCGACAACCCGGCTTGCGCGGGCGCAGATTGATCTGTCCGAGGCAGAGCGCAATCTGGCCAATACCGAAATCACGGCTGCCTTTGACGGAAGTCTGACCGAGGTCACGATCACCCCCGGGGCGCGGGTGACCGCAAATGAACTTTTCGCCCGGCTGATCGACCCGACACAGCTGGAGGTCGCGTTCCGTGTGTCGACCTCGCAATATGCGCGGCTGCTGGATGAGACCGGCCGCCTGACGGCCGCGCCTGTCAGCGTCGCGCTTGATGCGTCCGGCGTAAACCTGCGCGCCACTGGGCAGATCACCCGTGAAGGGGCAAGCGTCGGCGCAGGCCAGACCGGGCGGCAGCTTTTTGCGCGGCTGGACAATGCACCGGGCTTTCGCCCTGGCGATTTCGTCACGGTCATGATTGCCGAACCTGTGCTGGACAATGTGGCGCTGCTGCCAGCCACTGCCGTCGGGTCGGACAACATGATTCTGACCGTGGATGCCGACGAACGGTTGCTGCCGGTTGCTGTGACCGTGCTGCGTCGTCAGGGGGATGACGTGATCATCGCCGCTGCCGATCTGGCGGGGTTGACTGTGGTGATGGAACGTTCGCCCTTGCTGGGGGCCGGGATCAAAGTCCGCCCGATCCGCCCCGGCGTGGTCGAGGAAGAGACGGCAGATATGATCATGCTGGATGCCGAACGGCGCGCGCGGCTGATCGCCTATGTCGCCGATGGCCAGATGCCCGATGACGTCAAGGCGCGGATCATTGCGCAACTGGAACAGGACGAGGTGTCATCCGAAACTGTGGAACGGCTGGAAAGCCGGATGGGTAGCTGATGGTGACCGGGGGCGACAGGCTGACTGCGGGGGCAGGCGGTATCCTGTCCTATTTCACGCGGCACAAGACTGCAGCGAATCTGCTGCTGGTTCTGATGCTGGCTGCCGGTGTGCTGGCGATCCCGAATATGCGGGCGCAGTTCTTTCCTGATGTCATCGTGGACAACATCACTGTCAGCGTCGGCTGGTCCGGGGCGGGGGCAGAGGATGTCGATGCCGCCATCGTGCAGGTTCTGGAACCGGTGCTCTTGGTCGTGGATGGAGTCGCTGCATCATCGTCCCGGTCCAATGAAGGCAGCGCCCGGATCACGCTGGAATTCGAACCCGGCTATGACATGGACCGCGCGGCAGAGGATGTGCAGATCGCCGTCGATGGGGCCAGCAACCTGCCCGCCGATGCCGATGACCCCAGTGTCCGGCGCGGCGGCTGGTCGGACCGCGTGACTGATGTGGTGATCGCAGGGCCAGTGGGTGTGGATCAGCTGGGCCGTTTCGCCGATGAATTTGCCACCCGGCTGTTTGCCGCGGGCGTGACGCGGGTTTCGGTGCAGGGGGTGGCAGCACCTTCGATCCTGATCGAGGTACCGTCGCTGTCACTGATCGAACATGACATCGGTATGGCGGATATTGCGCAGCGGATTGCCGAAGAAACCGCTGCCTCGCCCGCTGGTGATGTGTCATCGAATGCGCGGGTTCGTACCGGCGTCGCCCGCCGCAGCGCCGAGGATATCGGTGCCATCGCGCTGCGTGCGAATCCTGATGGGTCCACCCTGACGATTGCCGATGTCGCGCATGTGCAGGTCGAAGGTATCGACCGGGACCGTGCCTATTTCGTCGGGCCGGACCCTGCGATCAAGGTGGTCGTGCAGCGCTCTGCCACTGGCGATGCCATCGGCCTACAGCGCAGTGTTGAACGGGTGGCGGCGGAGTTGCAGGCCTCTTTGCCCAATGGCGTGACGGTGCAACTGACCAATGCGCGCGCCGAACAGATCACCGGACGGCTGGATATTCTGGTGACCAACGGGCTGACCGGGCTGGCGCTGGTGGTGGCGTTGTTGTTCTTGTTCCTGAATGCGCGCACGGCCTTCTGGGTCGCATTCGGTATCCCGGTGGCGATGCTGGCGGCGGTGGCGCTGATGTATGCGGCGGGGATCACGTTCAACATGATTTCGCTTTTTGCGCTGATCATCACGCTTGGGATCGTGGTGGATGATGCGATTGTCGTCGGAGAACATGCGGATTTCCGGGTCAGACAGTTGAAGGAACCGCCCACGGTGGCCGCTGAAAACGCGGCACGGCGCATGTTCAGCCCGGTGTTTTCTGCAAGTATCACCACGATCATCGCGTTTTTCGGTCTGGTCGCGATTGGCGGGCGGTTCGGTGATCTGATTTCTGACATTCCCTATACTGTGATCGTCGTGCTGATCGCCAGTCTGGTGGAATGTTTCCTGATCCTGCCCAACCATCTGTCGCATGCGATTGCGCATTCGGCGAAGGATCATTGGTATGACAAGCCGTCAAAATACGTCAATCGCGGCTTTGACTGGTTCCGCTTTACCTTGTTCAGGCCGTTCATGGGGCTGGTGATCCGGGCGCGCTATCCTGTGGTGGCGCTGGCGCTGGTGTCTTTGGCGGCGTCATCGGCCATGGTCATTCGCGGTGATGTATCATGGCGGTTCTTTGCGTCGCCGGAACAAAGTCAGGTGTCGGGCAATTTCGCCATGCTGCCGGGTGCCAGCCGCAGTGATACGATTGAAATGATGCGCGAAATGCAGCGCGCGACCGAGGCATTGGGCGCGGAATATGAGGCCGAATATGGCATCAACCCCCTGCTTGCCGTGATCGCAGAGATCGGCGGCAATTCGGGCCGGACCATTGCCGGGGCGGAAAACAAAGACGCCGATCAGCTGGGCGCGATCACCATCGAACTGGTTGATGCCGACAGCCGCCCCTATAGCAGCAATGCCTTTGTCACTGCCTTGCAGGAAAGCATTGTCCAGCATCCGATGGCCGAAACGGTCAGTTTCCGCAGCTTTGGCGCGGGACCGGCGGCGGATGGCATTGATGTTCAGCTTTCAGGTGCGGACAGCACCACGCTGAAAGCTGCTGCCGAGGCGCTGAAGACCGAACTGGCACAATACAGCGAGATTTCGGCGCTGGAGGATTCGCTGTCCTACGACAAGGAAGAACTGGTGTTGCAACTGACCCCGCAGGGGCAGGCGCTGGGGTTGAGTATCGACGGGCTGGGCCGGGTGCTGCGCAACAGCCTGGCCGGGATCGAGGCGGCAAGTTTCCCCGACGGGACCCGGTCTGCCACGATCCGGGTGCAATTACCCGATGCCGAACTGACAGCGGATTTTCTGGACCATATCCAGATCCGTACAGCAGAGGCTGTCTATGTCCCGCTGGCCGATGTGGTCACGGTCGAGAGTCGCAGTGGCTTTTCCACCGTGCGCCGTGAAAACGGGGTGCAGCTGATTTCGGTCACCGGTGAGCTGGACAGCGATGACGCCGCCCGCGCGACCGAAATCCAGCAGATCATCGCCGCCGATATCCTGCCCCGGCTGCAAAGCAGCTTTGGCATCGAGACCCGGCTTGCCGGCCAGAGCGAACAGGAACGTCAGTTCCTGGGCGATGCTGCCGTGGGTCTGACGCTCGTTCTGCTGGGCATCTATCTGACGCTGGCGTGGATATTCAGCAGTTGGACTCGGCCAGTGGTTGTGATGTCGATCATTCCCTTTGCGCTGGTCGGCACGATCTGGGGTCATTACGTCTGGCAGATCCCGATGAGCCTGTTCACCGTGGTTGGCCTGATTGGCATGGTGGGCATCATCATCAACGATTCGATCGTGCTGGTCACCACAGTGGATGAATATGCTGCCGAACGCGGGCTGGTCCCGGCGATCATTGACGGTACGGTGGATCGTCTGCGGCCCGTGTTGTTGACGACGCTCACGACCGTTCTGGGTCTGGCGCCATTGCTGTACGAAGGATCGACACAGGCGGAATTTCTGAAACCGACCGTGGTGACACTGGTCTTTGGTCTGGCCTTTGGCATGGTACTCGTCTTGCTGGTCGTGCCGTCGATCATGGCAATGCAGGCCGATGTCGCGCGACAGGTGCAATCGGCCAAACGCGCGCTGCGCGGACGGCGGCTGGCGATGGTGCTGCCTGCGGCCTTGGGTGCTGTTCTGGCCGTGGTCCTGTTCGCCGCGCTGGTGTTGCCGGTACTACTGACCGGCGCGCCATGGGGTCAATTGGTGGCGTTGCTGCCGTTTCTTGCAGGCGGTTTTGTCCCGGCGCTGGCTTTGTTCGCGCTGATGCTGATGCTGGCGTTGCTGGCGATCTATGCGGTCACGATGGCAGGTTTTGCAGCGCGCCGGTTGCGGGCCTGATCAGCCGCACCAAGGGCTAGTTTGAGGTACAGCCCCGGATGTCCACTGCTTTGCCATCGCCCAACACGGTAAAGCGCAGTGCCGCGCGGTCCAGCGCAAAAGGCTGGCCCGAGACATGCACCATATCGACCACCGCCGTCAGTTGCCGGCCTTCCCGGCTGACATGCGGTTCAGAGACCCAGATCTGCGGATCACCGGCTTCGATCACCACGAATTCTTCGGTGGCGGTGGCGTCCATGGTGATGGTGGTGCTGAGTTGCAGCCCATCGTTGATCGGTGTCACGCTGCAGGTCACAGTGCCGACCTGTGCCTCTGACCGGGTCAGGGGGCGATCGCGCAACGCGGCCAGAATCGCCGGGTCGGCGGCACCGACGGGGGGCAGCATTGCGGCGAAATCCAATGTGACGGGGATGCAGATTTCGTCGCAGACCCCGATCTGGATCTGCCCGCTGATCCCGACTGGCTGGCCATCGTCAGGCACCTGCAGACGCAGCGGAAAGGTCACGCTGTTTTCATAACCAATCGACCGGATGCCGAATGTTTCATAGACTTCGGGCACCGGAAAATGCGGTTGCATGCCGACAATCCCTGTCCCGGATATTGCAAAGGCTGGAGGAATGCCGCCGTCGCCCGGCGCGCGCCAATAGGTTTTCCAACCTTCGGCCAGATCGATCTGCAACGCTGCGACATGGGTGCCATCCGCCTCGCGCCAGCCGGGCAGGACAGTGACCGAGGCCAGATCATCGACAGGTTGACCAAAGCCGGAAACGGGCAGGCAAGAC
Organism: Loktanella sp.; assembly: GCA_017390475.1. Lineage (GTDB taxonomy): Bacteria > Pseudomonadota > Alphaproteobacteria > Rhodobacterales > Rhodobacteraceae > Yoonia. Next base: position 118,937 of record JAFPBO010000018.1, on the reverse strand, counting down.
AGGGCTAGAGGGATAAGCAGATTTTTGCGCATGATTTCTATCTGGGCGATTCCGGCTGACATGAAAAGTCACGAATGAGCGATTGACTGACATGTGGTGGCTTGCGCCTGCGGCATGGTGCCACCATTGTAATAGTATGGACCTGACGCCCACCTCTCTTGCCGGAAAGCTCCTGATCGCGATGCCTGACATGGCTGATCCGCGCTTTGCCCGCAGTGTGATCTATTTGTGCGCCCATTCGGAAGAGGGCGGGATGGGCTTGATCATCAATAAACCGCAAAGCCAGATCCGGTTTGCCGAACTGCTGGACCAGATGCAGGTGCCTTATGCCGCCGATACGCCAGATATCGCGGTGCATTTTGGCGGGCCGGTGGAAAACGGGCGCGGTTTTGTGCTGCATTCGGATGATTATCAGTCCGGGCTTGGCACGTTGCAGGTGGCTGATGGGATCGGCATGACCGCCACGATGGATGTGCTGGAAGATATCGCCACCGGGCGCGGCCCACGTCTGGCGCTGCTGGCGCTTGGCTATGCCGGTTGGGGGCCGGGCCAGTTGGAAGGTGAAATCTGCCAGAATGGCTGGCTGACCTGTGACGCCAGCGTCGACATCATCTTTGGCCTTTCCAATGAGCGCAAATGGGTTGGCGCTTTGCAGGTGCTGGGGATCGACCCGGTGCTTTTGTCCTCGACCGCCGGACATGCCTAGGCCGGATTGTCCAGCAGCGCGCGGATGATTGCGACGGCGCTGTCGCTGGACCAATCCGCCTCGCCCTGCATCCGGGCGATTTCCATCCCGTCGGGGTCAAGGATCAGCGTCACCGGCAGGCCCAGAACCCCCATGGACCGCGCGAAGCGCTGCCGCGCATCGGTGTGCAATGGCAGGTTATCAACGCCGATTTCATCAAAGAACCGTGTCATTGCGGGTTCGGGGTTGGGGCCGGTGGCAATGGTCACCACCTCGAAATCGTCGCCGCCAAGGTCGGATTGCAGCGCCGATAGATGCGGCATTTCCACCCGGCAGGGCGCGCACCAGGTCGCCCAGAAATTCAGCACGACATAGCGCCCCTGCAGATCGGCCAGCGTCATCTCGGTGCCGTCTTCACTGGTGAACGCCTCGTCCGTGGTGGCAACCGGGGCGGGGTGGAACACCAGTTTGCGCATATCGCCTTCCCGCAGGTCCGCGATATCGGCATTCTGCGCCGCGCCAAGGTTTGCAACACCCAGCAGGGCCGTATAAAGCAGGGCTGACAGTAACTTTCGCATGGGCGCTTCCTTTATGACCGATAACGCAAACTCGATGTGGGGCGGCCGCTTTGCCGCCGGACCGGACGCGATCATGGAGGCGATCAATGCCTCGATCGGATACGACCGCCGCCTTGCCCCGCAAGACATCGCTGGTTCGCGTGCCCATGCCGCCATGTTGGCTGCCTGTGGCATCATTTCAGATACAGATGCGGCGGCGATCAGGGAAGGCCTTCTCACCGTATTGTCAGAGATTGAAACCGGGGATTTCCCGTTCTCGACCGCGCTGGAAGATATCCACATGAATGTGGAATCCCGCCTGCGCGCATTGATCGGCGAACCGGCGGGGCGGTTGCACACGGCGCGGTCGCGCAATGATCAGGTGGCGGTCGATTTCCGGCTCTGGGTGCGCGATCAATGCGATCAGGTCGATGCGGCTTTGGCCGCCTTGCAGCAGTCGTTGTTGGGTCAGGCAGAGGCGGGCGCGGATTGGGTCATGCCCGGTTTCACCCATCTGCAGACTGCCCAGCCGGTGACATGGGGCCATCATATGCTGGCCTATGTCGAAATGCTGGCGCGGGACCGCAGCCGCTTTGCCGATGCGCGCAAACGCATGAACCAATCGCCTTTGGGGGCTGCGGCGCTGGCTGGCACATCGTTTCCGATTGACCGCGACATGACGGCGCGGGCCTTGGGCTTTGACGGCCCGATGGGCAATTCGCTGGATGCCGTCAGCGACCGCGATTTCGCGCTGGAATTTCTGGCGGCCAGCAGCATCTGTGCGATGCACCTGAGCCGGTTGGCCGAAGAATTGGTGATCTGGTCATCGGCGCAGTTCCGGTTCGTGAAGATGTCGGACAAATGGTCCACCGGGTCATCAATCATGCCGCAAAAACGCAACCCCGATGCGGCAGAGCTGATCCGGGCCAAGATTGGCCGGATTTTCGGGGCCAATGTCGCGTTGATGACGGTGATGAAAGGCCTGCCCTTGGCCTATTCCAAGGACATGCAGGAAGACAAGGAACAGACATTCGATGCCGCCGACAGCCTGATGCTGGCGCTGGCTGCGATGTCTGGCATGGTCGCCGATATGACCGCCAACCGCGATAATCTGAAGGCGGCGGCCAGCAGCGGGTTTTCCACTGCGACCGATCTGGCCGATTGGTTGGTGCGTGAACTGGGTCTGCCATTCCGCGAGGCGCATCACGTCACCGGATCGCTGGTGGCGTTGGCCGAAAACAAGGGCTGCGATCTGCCCGATCTGACGCTGGCGGACATGCAGGGCGTTCACGAAGGGATCAGGGCGGATGTGTTCGACGTCTTGGGGGTTGAAAACTCGGTCGCTTCGCGCATGAGTTACGGGGGTACAGCGCCGGCACAGGTCCGTGCGCAGATCACCCGTTGGAAAGAGGTTCTGACATGAAACGCCTTGCACTGATCGCCTTGCTGACAACGTTTGCCGCTTGTGGCGCTGATGGGCCGCCGATGACGCCGAATGCCAACGTCGGGCTCAGCCTTGGGTCTGGCGGGATCGGCACCTATGGCAGCGTCGGAGCCAGCAATGGCCGGGTATCCGTCGGGGTGGGGCTGTGATGCGCAATCTCTGGCTGGTGCTGGCGATCTGGGGCACGGTGCATCCGATGTATTATTTCATCGGCTGGTTTAACGCGAACACCTGGGACATCATGGCGATGGTCGATGCCTGGCATGCCAATCTGGCAACCAGCGGGCTGGTCTGGGACCTGACTGTCGCTGCGGTGACCCTGACGATCTGGGCGATCTACGAGGCTTTGTCGCGCAAGAATTACCTCAGTCTGCTGGCCGTGCCTGCGACCTTCATGATCGGTGTCAGCTGTGGTCTGCCGCTTTATCTTTATCTGCGTAGCCGCCCCGGTTTTGCCCGTTAGGACCAAGTTTTGGATCATTTTCTTTATCGCAACGGCGCGCTTTACGCCGAGGATGTGCCGCTGGCCGAAATCGCCGCTGCTGTCGGCACGCCGTTCTACGTCTATTCCACTGCCACGCTGACCCGGCATTTCCAGCTGTTCGACGATGCTTTGGGCTTTGCCGATCATCTTGTCTGTTTCGCGATGAAATCCTTGTCCAATCAGGCCGTGCTGCGGGTCTTGGCACAGGCCGGTGCGGGGATGGATGTGGTGTCCGCCGGTGAATATCTGCGCGCCAAGGCGGCGGGTGTGCCGGGTGACAAGATCGTCTTTTCGGGCGTCGGCAAAACGGCCGATGAAATGCGGCTGGCTTTGGAAGGCGGCATCCGTCAGTTCAATGTCGAAAGCGAGCCGGAGATGATCGCGCTCGATGCTGTTGCGCAGAGCTTGGGCGTCATTGCCCCGATCACGCTGCGCATCAACCCGGATGTCGATGCCAAGACGCATGCGAAGATCGCCACTGGTAAATCCGAAAACAAATTCGGCATCCCGATTTCTCGCGCGCGCGAGGTTTACGCGCTGGCGGCGACCCTGCCGGGCTTGAAGGTCGTCGGCATTGACGTGCATATCGGGTCCCAACTGACCGATCTGGCCCCGTTCGAGGCAGCCTATGCCAAAGTCGCTGAACTGACTGAAGTGTTGCGCGCTGACGGGCATGAGATCACCCGGCTTGATCTGGGTGGCGGGTTGGGCATTCCCTATGCGCGGTCGAACGAGGCACCGCCGCTGCCGTCGGATTACGGTGCGATGATCGAACGCACCTTGGGCCATCTTGGCTGTGAGATTGAAATTGAACCGGGCCGCCTGATTTCCGGCAATGCCGGGCTGATGGTGGCCTCGGTCATCTATGTCAAATCAGGCGAAGACCGCGATTTTCTGATCCTTGATGGCGCGATGAACGACCTGATCCGGCCTGCGATGTATGATGCCTGGCATGATATTGTGCCTGTCGTCGAACCCGCCCCAGGCACGGAACCTGCGCGCTATGATATCGTGGGTCCGGTCTGCGAAAGCGGCGACACGTTTGCCAAAGGGCGCGAAATCCCGCCGATGCAGGCGGGCGATCTGGTCGCTTTCCGGTCGGCGGGGGCCTATGGTGCGGTCATGGCTTCGGAATATAATTCACGCCCGCTGATCCCGGAAGTGCTGGTCAACGGCGATCAATTTGCAGTTATCCGCAAGCGTCCTAGCTATGAAGAGATGATCGCGCGCGATAGCCTGCCCCCATGGCTGGAGTAGCCAGCAAAAGCGGAGAATGACGCTGAAACAGAATCCCGACCAGATGCGTCACCTGCGCCAGCCCGTCCGGTGGACGCGGCTTGGCATGGTGGCTGAAAATGTGGTCCGGTGTTTCTGGCCGCTCTGGACGATCCTGTTTCTGATCCTTGCCCCCTTGATGATGGGCTGGCAGGACCTGCTGCCGCTGGAGGTGTTGTGGGCGCTGGCCGCGATCGCCGCCATCGGGTTGGGCGCGGCAATATACTGGGGCTGGCGCCGGTTCGAAATGCCGACAGTGACCCAGGCACTGGCGCGTGTCGATGCCGCGATGCCTGGCCGGCCGATTGCCGCAGTGGCTGATGTGCAGGCGATTGGCGCGAATGATCCTGCATCCATGGCGGTCTGGCAGGCTCATGTGGCGCGGATGGCTGAGCGCACCAAATCTGCCCGCGCCGTTGAACCGGACCTGCGGATCGCAGACCGCGACCCTTATGGGCTGCGGTTCATGGCTGTATTGTTTTTCGTCGTCGCGCTGCTGTTCGGCTCGTTCATGCGGGTCGCATCGGTTGGCGATATCGTGACAGGACCATCGGCGGCGCTCGCCTCTGGCCCGGTCTGGGAAGGCTGGGTGGAACCCCCCGCCTATACCGGGCGTCCGACGCTTTATCTGAACGACATTCCCGCCGGGGCGTTGAGGGTGCCAGTGGGAAGCAATGTCACGATCCGGTTTTATGGTGAAGTTGGCGCGCTGCGTTTGTCCGAAAGCGTGTCCGGCGAGGCAGAGACATCGTCCGAGCCGGTTGAAGGTCAGCAGCAGTTCGAGATCGTCAGATCCGGCACCCTGACGATTGACGGGCCGGGCAGCACGCTCTGGACCGTGACTGCGATCCCCGATCAGCCGCCCAGCGTGGCATTGACTGCGCCGATCACCGCCGATGCGATGGGGGAAATGTCGCAAGCTTTCAGCGCCAGCGATGACTACGGCGTGGAAAGCGGCACAGCGACCATTGCACTGGATCTGGCGGCGGTGGACCGGGTCTATGGGTTGCGCCGTGACCCGGACCCGATCCCTGATCTGGTGCTGGACCTGCCAATGCCCTTTACCGGCAGCCGCGCCGAATTTGATGCTTTTCTGGTCGAGAACCTTAGCGAGCATCCTTTGGCCAACCTGCCTGTGACCTTGCAGTTGACCGTGACCGATGCCGCAGGTCAGACCGCCAGCACCCCGCCCGAACCTTTGGTGCTGCCGGGGCGGCGGTTCTTTCAGCCGGTCGCGCGTGCTGTGATTGAACAGCGCCGCGATCTGATGTGGTCGCGCGACAACGCACGCCGAGTCGGGCAGATTCTGCGTGCAATCTCGCACCGGCCAGAGGATATCTTTACCTCTGAAACCATGTATCTGCGGGTTCGCGCCATCATCCGGCGGATCGAGAATATGGCCCCTGTCGGTCTGGATGACGAGGTACAGACCGAGATTGTCGCCGCACTCTGGGATCTGGCGATCCAGCTGGAGGATGGCAGTCTGGCCGATGCCCGCGAACGGTTGCGCCGCGCGCAGGAACGGCTGTCCGAGGCGATGCGCAACGGCGCGTCGGACGCTGAAATTGCCGAACTGATGGATGAATTGCGCGAAGCGACCAATGATTACATGCGCATGCTGGCCGAACAGGCCGAACCCGGCGACGGCACCGATCAGGCCGATCGCAGCGGCGAAAGCATGGAATTGTCGATGAACGACCTGCAGGCGATGATGGATCGCATCGAAGAGCTGATGCAGGAAGGCCGTATGGCCGAGGCGCAGGCATTGATGGAACAGCTCAATCAGATGATGGAAAACATGCGTGTGACCCAAGGCGAGGGTGGCGATGGTCCGCCGATGCCTGGCCAGCAATCCATGCAGGACCTGGCGGATACATTGCGCGATCAGCAAGGTCTGTCAGATGATGCTTTCCGCGAGTTGCAGGACCGCGCGAACAATGGCGATCAGGGACAGCAAGGTCAGGATGGCGATCAGCAGGGTCAAGATGGCCAGCAAGGTCAAGGTGGTGAGCAGGGCCCGGGTCAGCAGGGCGAAGGGCAGGGACAAGGCACCCAGCAAAGCGATCAGGGCGGCTCTGGCACTGGCAATGATCCGCGTGGTCTGGCTGAACGCCAGCAAGCGTTGCGGCAGGAATTGCAGCGTCAGCGTGATGGTCTGCCGAACCTGCCCGGCGGGGCCGGGGATACGGCCCGCCGGTCACTGGACCGTGCCGAAGGTGCGATGGACGGGGCCGAACAGGCCCTGCGCGACGGCAATATGGGGCGGGCCATTGACCAGCAGGCCGATGCAATGGACGCTTTGCGCGAAGGTATGCGCGAATTGGGGAATGCTTTGGCTGATGCCCAGACCGGTCAGAACGGCGAACAAGGCGAGGCAGGCGGAAATGCAGTGCCCGGCCAGCGCGACCCACTGGGGCGTCAGGCTGGCAATACCGGCCAGATGGGGACTGATCAGAACCTGTTAGGCGGCGAAGACACCAACCGTCGCGCTGCCGAATTGCTGGATGAAATTCGCCGACGCTCTGCCGAACAGGACCGGCCAGAGGTCGAACGCGATTACCTGCGCCGCCTGCTGGGCCAGTTCTGAGCCTATTCGCTGGTGACCAGATCCGCCACACGTTCGGCAAGGTTTGCTATTGCGGCGTTCAGGGTCAGACGCAACTGATCGACGATCGCGACATAGGCCGTCATCCCGTCCTGTATTTGCGGCACGGCTGCCGTGATCTGGTCAGCAAAGATGTAAGGCGCGATCAGGATGGCAAAAAGCAGCAATACCATGACGAAACCGCTGCGAAAACCGCGCCTTGCGACAGCCTCTTGCTGCTCTTCGGCGGTCAGCGATGTGCCGGCGGCATCGGACCGGGCGCGTAGCCTGGCGTTGATGTCATCCATGCTGGGAATATCGCGCGAGCCGGGCTCTGGGTTAGCAACCGGCACCCGTACCGCAGCGGGTAGTGTGTCATCATTCCGTCTGACTTGGACGATGCGCCGCGCAGGGGCAACAGTATCAGCTGCGGGCGCTTCTTTTGGTTGCGCGGGCTCTGCCAAAGCACTTTCGCGGGCTGCCTCTTCGCGCAGGATCGCCTTGATCGAATCGTCAATCCGGGGGCGGGGCTCCTTGATAGTCTCGGGCTGGGTTGGTGGCGATTCAGGTGGGACAACCACTGTCGTTTCCTGTGGGGTCGCGGCGGCGGCAGTGGCTTTGGCGGACAGGGCCGGGGTTTCGATTTCAAACCAGGTATGGCCACAGCTGGAACATTGCACCTCGCGGCCCGCAGGCGGGACGGCATCGTCGGGGACATCATATTGCGCGCCGCAATTGGGGCAGATCAACCGCATCTTTTCAAACCTTTATCCCGGCTTTGGACATTCTGTGCCGGTGCATGCGGCGCAACTTAGCAATGACACGCCCAAAGGCAAAGGTTTTGCGGCCCGATGCGCGCGGTCGTCATTGAATCCCGGCGCAGATTTGGGCACTACAGCAGCGTCAGCAAAGGAAAGATCGTGATTGAACTCGACAATGTCTCTTATGGATATGGGGGTACGCCACTGTTTTCGGGGGTGTCGCTCAAACTGGTTCCGGGGTCATTTCATTTTCTGACCGGGCCGTCAGGGGCTGGCAAGACCACCTTGCTGCGCCTGTGCTATGCCGATCTGCGCGCGCATGCAGGTCAGGTGCGGTTGTTTGGGCAGGATGCCGCGCATTGGTCGCGTGACGAGGTCGCATTGGCCCGTCGTCGGATTGGGGTCGTGCACCAAGATTGCCAATTTCTGGACCATCTGTCGATTGCCGAGAATATCGCCTTGCCGCTGACCGTTGCCAACCGGCTCACCGAGGCTCAGAACAATCTGGCCGAATTACTGTCCTGGGTCAGCCTTGTGCCGCAGGCAGGCCAGTTTCCGCCGGAATTATCAGGGGGTGAACGCCAGCGTGCCGCATTGGCGCGCGCGGTGATCATGTCACCCGATGTCGTGATCGCGGATGAGCCGACCGGTAATGTCGACTGGGAGATGTCGCAACGCCTGCTGGCCTTACTGGTGGAGCTGAACCGGATGGGCAAGACGATCCTGATTGCCACCCATGATCTGGCGATGATCCGTTCGATGAAAGCAGATGTGAACGCGCGGGTCCTGCGGCTGAAGGGTGGTCAGTTGATGCAGGCAGGGGCAGAATTGTGAACAGAGTCTGGGCCTTTATCATGGGCGATCCGCTGGCGGACCGGGCTGTGCCGCCGACTGGTATTCTCGCGCGGTTGACGATTTTTGTCGCGGCCGCGATGGCATTTCTGGCGATCTTTGCGCTGGTACTTTCGCTGACGGCGGGGCGGGTGGCCAGCAACTGGGCCGATGATCTGGCACAATCTGCGACCCTGCGCCTGCCGGCTGATCTGGATCAGACCAACGAAGCTCTGCGCGCTGCGGTCAATGTGCTGCAGACAACAACGGGCGTCGCTTCTGCCCGGGTGTTGGAACCAGATGAACAACGGGCCCTGCTGGCACCATGGTTCGGCCCTGACATGCCGGTCGAGGAACTGCCGATCCCGCAGCTGATCTCGATCCTGCCGGATGAGGATGGCTATGACATCGCAGGTCTGCGCGCGCGGCTGCAGGCCGAAGTTCCGGGTGCTGTGCTGGATGACCATGGCGCCTGGCGCGAACCTTTGCTGGATGCGGCCAATCGGCTGCGTCTGCTGGGTTGGGCGATTCTGGCGATCATCGGCGCAGTGATGGCCGCGATGATCACCACGGCTGCGCATGCATCGCTTGCGGCCAATGCGCAGGTGATCCGGGTGCTGCGTCTGGTCGGCGCGCGCGATGTCTATATCGCCGGGGCCTTTGTGCGCCGCTTTACCCTGCGCGCGGCGTTAGGCGCAGCCATCGGCGCGGTGTTGGCCATTGGTCTGTTGCAGCTCTTGCCGCAGGTCGATGTGACCGGTGTGACCGAAACGCCGTTCGGATTTCACGGCATCGAATGGCTGTGGGTACTGGCAATACCTGCCGTCGCCGCTATCGTGGCCTTTGTGGCGACTCGCCGGGCGGCTTTCCGCCGTCTGAGGGAACAGACATGAGATATGCGGTACAATGGCTGCGGTCACTGGTGTTCAACGCGCAAATCTATGTGGCCATGTTGGTGTTCGGCATTCTTTATACCCCGGCGGCAATCTGGTCGCGCGAAGGCGCGATTGTCGCCTGCCACGCCTATTGCCGCTGGGTCCGCTGGACTGCCGGATGGATGATTGGCCTGAAGGTCGAAATCCGTGGTACTCCGCCCACGGATGAGGTGATGGTTGCCCCGAAACACCAATCCTTTCTGGATGTGCTGATGATCTATGGCGCGATCCCACGGGGCAAGTTCATCTTTAAGGCGGTGCTGAAATATGCGCCGGTCATTGGCCAGTTTGGCCTGCGGATTGGCTGTATCCCGGTGGATCGTGGCAAGCGCGGGCAGGCGATCAAAAAGATGGTGGCCGATGTGCAGGCCGGGCGCGCGCTTCCCGGACAGCTGATCATCTATCCGCAGGGCACCCGTATCGCGCCCGGCGTCAAAGCGCCCTACAAGATCGGCACCGGCGCGCTTTATCGTGAACTGGGCCAGCCGGTTGTGCCGGTGGCCACCAACGTCGGGCTGTTCTGGCCCAAGCGCGGGATCTACCGCCATCAGGGGACGGCGGTGTTTGAATTCCTGCCCCGCATCCCACCAGGGTTGGAGATCGGCGCTTTCATGCACCGGCTGGAGACTGAGATTGAAACAGCCTCTGCCAGGCTGAATGCAGAGGCAGGGTTTCATGGCTGAAGGCATCATAACCGATATTGCCGCGCTTGAGGCGATCTATGGCGAACCTGCCAAAGCGTCATTGACCAAGGTTGCGCATCACCTGACGCCGCTTTACCTGAAATGGATCATGGCGTCGCGGTTCTGCATCGTCTCAACGGTCGGCTCTGGCGGGACCGACGGCAGCCCGCGTGGCGATGACGGCCCGGTGGTGCGCGCCATCGATGCACAGACCCTGCTGATGCCGGACTGGCGCGGCAATAACCGCATCGATACCTTGCGCAATATCGTTGAGGACGGCCGGATCAGCCTGATGTTCATGGTGCCGGGGTCGGATAATGCCCTGCGCGTCAATGGGCGGGCTGTCGTATCGGTCGCGCCACGTCATCTGGACCTTTTCGATGACAAAGGCCGTAGGCCAAGGTCGGTGATCGTGATCACTGTTGCAGAGGTTTACAGCCAATGCGCCCGTGCGATCATGCGCGCCGGGCTTTGGGCCGGGGTGGATGAAAGCGCTGATCTGCCCAGCGTCGGCCAGATGCTGTCGGAACAGGACGCCGGTTTTGACGGCGCCTCCTATGATGATGCATGGCTGGACCGCGCCAAGGCGACGATGTGGTAAGGTGGCAGCAGGCTTAAGCCGCCAGCCCCTTGCTGCCCAGGTTCAGATATTTGTCACGGCGGTCCTTGCGCAGCTTGTCGCCGGATTTGCCGGTCAGTTCGGCCAGCATGGATTTCAGCGCCTCACCCACCACCTTGATCGCGGTGTCACGGTCGCGGTGCGCGCCGCCTTTGGGCTCTGCGATGATCTTGTCGCAGACGCCCAGTTCATGCAGGTCCTTGGCGGTCAGGCGCAAGGCCTCTGCCGCTTCGCGCATCTTTTCTGAATCTTTCCACAGGATCGAGGCGCAGCCTTCGGGGCTGATCACCGAATAGACCGAATGTTCCAACATCGCGACACGGTTGGCGGATGCAAAGGCGACAGCACCGCCCGACCCGCCTTCACCGATGATCACACTGATCAGCGGCACTTTGAGCGCCAGACATTTCTCGGTCGAGCGCGCAATCGCTTCGGACTGGCCGCGTTCTTCCGCACCTTTGCCGGGATAGGCGCCGGGGGTGTCAACAAGCGTGATCACCGGCAGGCCGAAACGATCCGCCAGATCCATCAGACGGATGGCCTTGCGATAGCCTTCGGGCCGGGCCATGCCGAAATTGCGCGCGATGCGTGATTTGGTGTCATTGCCCTTTTCATGGCCGATCACCATGACCGGCTGGCCATCCAGCCGCGCGATGCCGCCCATGACAGAATGGTCATCGGCAAAGTTGCGATCCCCTGCGAGGGGCGTAAATTCAGTAAACAAAGCCTCGATATAATCGATGCAATGCGGCCGTTCGGGGTGGCGGGCCACCTGACATTTGCGCCAGGGGGTGAGGTTCGCATAAAGCGAGGTCAGCAATTCACCGGCCTTTTTGTCCAGCGCATTTGCTTCTTTCGACACATCCATATCCGCATTGTCGCGGGCCATAGCGCGCAATTCTTCGGCCTTGCCTTCGATCTCGGCCAGCGGTTTTTCAAAGTCGAGGTATAGGGTCATCGGATCAGCGCACCTTTTTGCCACAAGTCTGCATTATATGGCGTATGCGCTGACCAATGGCAACGGCAGGTCAGGCGGCGGCGATCATCTCGGATTGGCGCACGATGACTTCGGCTTGTTTGATAGAAGCGATATCGACCAAGCGGCCCTTATAGACAGTTGCCCCTTCACCGCGGGCTTTGGCCTCTTCCATCGCTGCAAGGATTTCGCGCGCCTCTGCCACAGTTTCCTCTGATGGTGTGAAGACTTCGTTCGCCAAGGCGATCTGCTTGGGATGGATCGCCCATTTGCCGACCATGCCAAGCGTGGCCGACCGGCGCGCCTGCGCGCGGTAGCCTTCGTCATCGCTGAAATCGCCGAAGGGGCCATCGACCGGCAACACGCCATGTGTCCGGCAGGCGGCGACTATGGCGGTCTGCGCCCAATGCCACGGGTCTGAATAATGGCGCGTGTCGCCGTGCAGCATGTAATAATTTGCCTGCGTGCCACCGATGCCGGTGGTCTGCATCCCCATTGAGGCGGCAAAATCCGCAGCCCCCAGCGACATGGCGGCCATGCGGGGGGAACTGGCGGCGATCTCTTCCACATGGGCGATGCCAGCGGCTGATTCGATGATCACCTCGAAACTGATCGGCTTTGTCCGGCCCTTGGCGCGTTCAATCGCGGTGACCAAAGCATCCACTGCATAGACATCCGCCGCACAGCCGACCTTGGGGATCATGATCTGGTTCAGCCGGTCGCCCGCCTGTTCCAGCACATCCACGACATCGCGATACCAATAGGGCGTGTCTAACCCGTTGATCCGCACGCTCAGCGTCTTGTTGCCCCAATCGACCGTATTTATGGCCTCAATCACATTGGCGCGCGCGCTGTCCTTGTCGGATGGTGCAACGCTGTCTTCCAGATCAAGGTTGATCACATCCGCCGCCGAGGCCGCCATTTTCGCGAACAGTTTGGTGTTCGAGCCCGGCCCGAACAATTGGCAACGGTTCGGACGGGCAGGGGGCGTGGGTTGCAGGCGGAATGACATGACAGACCTCGTGAGTATCAAAATTGCGCAATGGGTTTTGTATTGGGTATAATATTGCGCAATGGGTCACAAGGATGATTTCGCACCCGCAGCATCGGCCACGGGTGCAATCTGTCAGACGCCAGCGGCGACAATCGCCTTGGCGAGGATCGGCACAGACTCGGTATTCAGCCCGGCGATATTGATCCGGCTGTCGCCGACCATATAGATGCCATCGGTCTGGCGCATTGTTTCGACCTGTTCCGGCGTCGCCCCCAAGCGGCTGAACATGCCGCGATGATGCGCGATAAAGTCGAAATTATCGCCATTGGTCAGGCGTTTCAGCTCATCCGCCAATTGCTGGCGCAGGTTCAGCATCGACAGGCGGGTTTCTTCTAACTCCGCCTCCCAATCTGCGCGCAGATCGGGATCGCTCAGGATCGTGGTGACGACCCGTGCGCCATGATCCGGGGGGAAAGAGAAGTTCTGCCGGTTCAGATAATTCAGGTTTTGCTGCGCAAGCGCCTGCTGATCCGCATCCTTGGCAATCGCTATCAACGCGCCCGTGCGTTCGCGGTAAATGCCGAAATTCTTCGAACAGCTTGATGCGATCAGGCAATTGTCGAAAGCGGCGGCAATCTGGCGGGTGATCTGCGCATCGGCGTTCAGCCCGTCGCCAAAGCCTTGGTAGGCGATATCGACAAAGGGCAGGGCACCTTTGGCCTGCATCAGCGTGACGATCTGCGCGATCTGGTCAGAGGTCAGGTTCGCCCCTGTCGGATTATGGCAGCAGCCATGCAGCAACACGACATCGCCGGCTTTCAGCCCATCCAGATCTTCCATCAACCCGGCAAAATCAATGCCGCGTGTGTCATTGTCGAAATAGCGGTACTCCGCCATTTTCATGCCGAGATATTTGATGATCGACGGATGGTTCGGCCAGGTCGGGTTCGACAGCCAGACAGTTGCGTCAGGACTCGCCATCTTGATCAGTTCCAGCGCCTGCCGGATAGCACCCGTGCCGCCCGGTGTCGCCACCACGGCCACACGCTCTGCGGCTACGCTGTCGCCCAGCACCAGATCACGGATCGCGGCACCATAGGCGGGATCACCAGCAAGGCCGGTATAGGCTTTGGTGGTCTGGTCGGCCAGAATCCGGCGCTCTGCCTCTTTCACGGCGCGCATCACCGGGGTGTTGCCGCTTGCGTCCTTATACACGCCGACGCCAAGGTCGATTTTTGTGTCGCGCGGATCGGCGCGATATTGCGCCATCAGCGCCAGGATTTTATCGGCAGGTTGCGATTTCAGGTTGTGCAGCATCAGGCGGCTCCGGTTGCGAGGGGAAGATCAGCATACATGCCCCATTCGGACCATGAGCCGTCGTAAAGTGAATGATCGGACTTGCCGAGCCGGGTCAGCGCCAGTGAAAGCACCGCCGCCGTCACGCCAGACCCGCAGGTGGTGATCGCCGGTTTGTCCAGATCGACACCGGCATCGGTGAAAGCAGCCCGCAGAGCGGCCAGCGGTTTCATCGTGCCATCGGCATGCAGCAGATCCTGATAGAAGACATTGCGCGATCCGGGGATATGACCCGACCGCATACCGGGGCGCGGTTCGGGGGTTTCCCCGCGAAACCGGCCCGGCGCACGCGCATCGATGATCACATGATCGCCAAGCTTGGCGGCGCGGGCGACATCGGTCACATCGCGGACCATCTGATTGCGCCGCTGCACTGTCATGTGCCGATCACGGATCACCGGGGCGGCATCGGTCACCGGCTTGCCTTCAGCCAGCCATTTCGGCAGGCCACCATCCAGCACTGCCACGTTGTCATGGCCCATCAGGCGGAACAGCCACCAGACGCGGGCGGCAGAAAACAATCCCGCCCCATCGTAAACCACCACCTGATGCCCGTCGCCAACACCCATGGCGCGCATCCGCGACATGAATTTCTCGACCGGTGGCACCATATGAGGCAATTCAGAGCGCAGGTCACTGATCTCATCAATGTCAAAGAACCGCGCGCCGGGGATATGGCCGGCCTTGTATTCGGCCAGACCGGAACGCCCGGTATCCGGCAGATACCAAGAGGCATCGAGCACCCGCAGCTCAGGGTCTTTCAGATGCGCGTCCAGCCAGTCTGTGCTGACCAGCGTCTGGGGATCATCCGGCGCAGATATGCTCATCACTTTGCCCTTTAGTCATTTGCACCCGTGACTATCGTGCCACGCCTATGGAAACAAGGCACCACCTTGGCCCCCATGACCGCAACTTCTTTTTTCCAAAAATACTTCGGGGTGAGCCCCGGACCTGATCCGGGGCGAGGGGCAGAGCCCCTTGCAGCCTCAATCGCCGTGGCGCAGCAAACGCTGTTTCTGGCGGCCCCAGTCACGCGCCGCCTCGGTCGCGCGTTTGTCGTGGTTCTTCTTACCCTTCGCCGTCGCGATCTTCAGCTTCACCAAACCACGGTCGTTAAAATACATCACCAGCGGCACCAAGGTCATGCCTTCCCGCTTGGTTGCATTCCACAGACGCGACAATTCCTTCCGGCTGACCAGCAGCTTGCGTTTACGGCGTTCCTCATGGCTGAACATCGCGCGCTCGTAAGGTGCGATATAGGCATTGGTCAGCCAAAGCTCGCCATTATCGACCGAGGCATAGCTGTCCGCGATATTGGATTGCCCGACGCGCAGCGATTTGACCTCTGACCCCATCAGGATGATGCCGACTTCGATGTCATCCTCAATGGCAAAATCATAGCGCGCGCGCCGGTTCTCGGCGACGACTTTGTAATTTGTCTTTTCGTTTTTCTTGGCCATAATGGTCATCAGATAGGCCAAGCCGGTCAGGCGCACAAGGTCAGCACCATGGCGATCGCAAAGAAGGCCGGAATGTTCATGCAACCCGCATTGCAAAAACGCCTGATGCCCGCAGCTGGGCCAGTCTTTTGACCAAGGTGGTGCTTGAAAACCGCAGCGCGCGGCATGTGTTTCTGGCGCGTCATGGATTGGCGGATCGCCCATCAGGGCCGGGTAAGAACGCTGATCTGAAAGCGGTGATTGACGATCTGGGTTTCGTGCAGGTGGATAGCGTGAATACATTCGCCCGCGCCCATGATCTGATCCTGTGGTCGCGGCGGCAGCAATACCGGCCGAAAGCGTTGCAAAACCTGTTGCAGCGGGACCGGCAGATTTTTGAACATTGGACCCATGACGCCGCGATCATTCCGATTGACAACTTTGGCCATTGGCGGTTGCGTTTCGCCCGTGATCAGGCCCGGCTGTCGGCGCAGTGGCAAACCGCGCGGCGCGATGATTTTCGCAGCCGGATTGACGCGGTGCTGCGCCAGATTTCCGATCATGGCAGTTGCACTTCGGGTGATGTCGGGGCGGATGAAAGCCGTGGGTCCGGCGGGTGGTGGGACTGGCATCCGTCCAAGACTGCGCTGGAATATTTGTGGCGCACGGGGCAAGTGTCAGTGCTGCGCCGCAACGGCTTCACCAAAGTCTATGACCTGACCGAACGGGTCATTCCGGCCCAGTATCTGCAGCAGCGGCATGATCCGGCAGAGACGATCAATTGGTGTTGCGAGGGTGCGCTGGACCGGCTTGGCTTTGCGACAAGCGGCGAACTGGCGGCCTTCTGGGCGATTGTCACCCCGGCAGAGGCGCGCGACTGGTGCGCCGCTGCCTTGGCCGAGGGGAGGGTGATCGCCATTGATGTGGCGGGAGCGGATGGCACATTGCGGCGCTGCGTTGCCTGGCCTGACCTGCCCGATCAGATCCATGCGGCACCTGTGCCGCGTCTGCGTATCCTGTCACCGTTTGATCCGGCTTTGCGCGATCGCAAAAGAGCCGAACGTCTGTTTGGCTTTCACTACCGGATCGAAATCTTCGTGCCGGCAACGCAACGCAAATATGGATATTATGTCTTTCCTGTGCTGGAAGGCGACCGGATCATCGGACGGATCGACATGAAACGCGACGCGGGCGCGCTGGTGGTGCGCGCGTTCTGGCCGGAACCCGGCGTGCGCCTTGGTGCGGGCCGGTTGCAGGCCTTGGATCAGGAATTGCAGCGCGCGGCGGTTTTTGGCGGATGTCAGGATATCCGCCTTCCCGATGATTGGATCAAGCCGCCGTCGCGCTGAAACAAAAGCCTAGTTCAGCAAGCCCGCATGGACCATCGCCGCGCGCATCCGTTCCTTGGTCGCATCGGTCAACGGGGCCAGCGGGCTGCGTACATCCTCATTGCACAGACCCAGCAGCGACATCCCGTATTTTGCCCCCGCGACACCGGGTTCGGCAAAGATCGCCTCATGCAGCGGCATCAGCCGGTCCAGTTGGATCAGCGCCTTGGCATAATCCCCGGCAAGCGTGGTTTCTTGAAATTCCGCACAAAGTTTCGGTGCGACATTGGCTGTGACCGAAATACACCCGACCCCGCCATGCGCGTTGAAACCCAATGCCGTGGCATCCTCACCCGATATCTGCACGAAGTCTTTGCCACAGCGCAGGCGCTGCTTGGGGACGCGGGCCAGATCGCCGGTGGCGTCCTTGACCCCGATGATCATCGGATGGCGCGAAAGTTCGCCCATCGTGTCAGGGGTCATATCGACGGCGGACCGTCCGGGGATGTTGTAGATAATGACCGGCAAGCCACAATCAGCCGCAGCGGTGAAATGCGCGATTAATCCGGCCTGGGTCGGACGGTTGTAATAGGGCGTCACGACAAGGGCGGCATCTGCGCCCGCCTTTTGTGCAGCCTGCACCAGACGCACGGTTTCAATCGTGTTGTTCGATCCGGCTCCGGCGATGACGGGTATGCGCCCCGCCGCTTCCTGCACGACGATTTCGACCACCATATCATGTTCGCCATGCGTCAGGGTCGGGCTTTCGCCGGTCGTGCCGACGGGGACCAGCCCGTGGCTGCCTTGCTCAATATGCCAGTTCACGAGTTTCTTGAGTGTCGCAACATCCACCTGACCGTCCGTGAACGGTGTGACGAGTGCGGGGATGGAGCCCTTGAACATGCGACGATTCCTTATGTGCTGGACGATGAGTCGCCCGGTCGAAAGTTGGCGGACCCTAGACGCCTTTCTGCCTGTTGCCAAGTTTGTCAGTTGCCTTGCCACAACACTCGTTTACCTTGGACAAAAACCAACCAGAGTAGTGATCCAGATGCGCCTTTCGGTCCTGTCTTTTGCTTGCCTTATCGCCGCGACCCCGGCGCTCGCGCAGCGCGTTGACCAGATTGCGGTGGCGGCGCTTGCGGCCAAGGATGACAGTTGGGATGCCGCCTATCAGATCGCGGCGGGGGCTGATCCGGTCGCGCGCGACGTGTTGACCTGGTTGCGCCTGCGTGCCGGGGATGCGGAATTTGCTGACTATCAGGCCTTTTTTACTGCCCGACCGGACTGGCCTGGCCTTCCTGTGTTGCGCCGTCAGGCAGAGGCGCTGATCCCCGCTGATGCTGATCCGCAGGCGGTGATCGCATGGTTTGACGATAGTCAGCCGCTGACCGGCGCGGGTGTTGTGCGTCTGGTCGATGCTTTGCAGGCGACTGGGCAACAGGAGGCTGCGGCCACAATCCTGCGCGATGCCTGGCTGACGCTGGGGCTGGATGATGCGGGTCATGCCGCGCTGATGGCGCGTTTTGCAGACCCGCTGGCCCCCTATCACGCCGATCGTGCCGATGCGCTACTTTGGCGCGGGCGGACGAGTGATGCCGCCCGGCTGCTGCCGGTGCTGCCCTCTGACCAGCGTGCTTTGGTCGAGGCCCGGATCGGTTACGCCGGTGGCACCGCCAATATGCTGCCTTTGTTCAACGCAGTGCCAGAGGCATTGCGCCAGACGCCGGGACTGCTTTACGCCCGCTACAGTTGGCTTGCCGCGCGCGGCGACTGGACCGATGCGACTGAGGTGCTGTTGGCGCAAGCCGCCAGTGCCGACGCGTTGCAGGAACCATTCCGCTGGTCCGGCTATCGTCAGATATTGGCACGTTGGCACATGCGCGAAGGTCGCGCTGATGTCGCCTATCGGCTCGCCGCGAACCATTTTTTGCTGGATGGCGAAGCTTTTGCCGATCTGGAATGGCTCGCGGGTTATATCGCGCTGATCTATCAGGGCGATCCTGTTCAGGCACTGGAACATTTTGAAACTGCCGCCGCCCGTGTTTCCGGCCCAATTTCAGTTGCGCGGATGCAGTATTGGACCGGGCGCGCACAAGAGGTGATGGGCAATGATGATCTGGCCCGCGCCGCCTATGGCGTGGCTGCTGCGCATCAGACAACATTCTATGGCCTGCTGGCCTCGGAAAAGATCGACCGCCCATTGGACGCGACTCTGGTCGGGTCTGATGTTTCTTGGCAGGGGGCGGCAGTGTTTGACGACGAACTGACCCGCGCCGCGCTGATCCTGCTGGAGGGCGGCGAACGCGGTGCGGCAGTCACTTTCTTTGCTGCTTTGGGACAGCGGCTGGAGGCCGAGGCTCTGGTTCGGTTGGGGGCATATCTGTCGTCGATTGACGAAGATTACTACACCCTGCTGCTGGGCAAGACCGCCGTAGCACGCGGCGAGGTTCTGCCGGAAATCTATTATCCGCTGCATGATCTGGCGCAGATGGACCTGCCGGTTGATCCCGCCCTCGCTCTGTCCATTGCGCGGCGTGAAAGCGAATTCAATATCGGGATCGGCAGCCCTGCCGGTGCCTTGGGCCTGATGCAGGTCATGCCCGCGACCGCCGAAGAGGTCGCCACCCGTTTGAACCTGCCCTATTCGCGCGCCCGCCTGACCAGTGACTGGCAGTATAATGCCACCCTTGGCGCGGCCTATCTGGCCCATCTGGAAGACATGTTCGGCCCCAGCCCTGTGATGATCGCGGCTGGCTATAATGCCGGACCCAGCCGCCCGCGCGCATGGATGTCCGAGCGTGGTGATCCGCGCCTGCGAGAGATGGATGTGGTCGATTGGATCGAACATATCCCCTTTGTGGAGACCCGCAATTATGTGCAACGCGTGACGGAAAGCCTACCGGTCTATCAGGCGCGCCTGTCGGGGCAGGCAGGGCCAGTGCGGTTCACGCCGCTGCTGATCGGGCAAAAGCCGGTGTTGCGCCCGGTAGCAAGGCCTGTGCGCGAATAAAAGAGTCCATGCCGCCGGCGGGATATGTCGGTGAATTCGTGCAAGGCGCGATTTCACTTGATCTGAAGGCGGGGGAGGGGGCGCTAGATATCCAGCATCAACGTGACTGGGCCGTCATTCAGTAGGGACACTTGCATATCCGCGCCGAATGATCCTGTCGCCGTGGCGATGCCCAAAGCGCTGACATCGCTGACGAATTGTTCATACAGCGCGCGGCCCTGATCCGGACTGGCAGCGGCAGAGAAACCGGGGCGGTTGCCGCGCGATGTGTCAGCCGCCAGCGTGAACTGACTGACAACCAGGGCCGCTCCGCCAGTGTCCAGCAGAGAGAGGTTCATTTTGCCCACCTCATCCTTGAAGATGCGCAGCTTGGCGATCTTGCTCGCCAGTGTCGCGGATTTGGCGGCGTCATCCTCTGCCATGGCGCAGATCAGGACCAACAGTCCCGGCCCGATCTCGCCGATCACTGCGCCATCGACGCTGACGCTGGCTTGGCTGACGCGCTGTATCAGCGCCCTCACAATTCAGATGCCCAAGGCGGGTTGGCACCTGCACGGCTGACGGTGATCGCGGCAACCTTTGCACCAAATTCGGCAGCACGGGTCAGGGCATCGCTGTCCGCAGCGGCTATGGCGGCTTTGGTCAGCAGGCCCTGTGCGTGCAGGTCGGCCAGAAATCCGGCGCTGAATGTATCGCCTGCGCCAACGGTATCGACAACATCGGCCTTGACAGCGGGTACGTCAAAAGTCGCGCCCTCGGTAACGATTGTCACTCCATCCGCACCGCGTGTCAGTAGGACAACCGTAGCGCCCGTCTGTGTGCGCAAGGCGACGGCATCGTCATTGCCGGTGATCCATGCCAGATCTTCGTCTGAAATCTTGATGATATCGGCTACCGCCAGCATCCGGGTCAGCCGGGCGCGATAGCTGGTTTCATCCTTGATGAAACCAGGGCGGATATTGGGGTCGATCATCGTGACCGCGCGCGGGGCCTCGCGCAGCATCAGCGCCTCATAGGCAGCGGCGCAGGGGTCTACGACCAAGGAAATACCGCCAAAAAACAGCGCATCGGCGCTGGTTTCTGGAAGATCAGCGGGGGACAGCATCCTTCCAGCGGTGTTTTCATCATAAAATGCGTAAGAAGCATGGCCATTGGTCAGCGTCACAAAGGCCAGGGTTGTTGGCCTGTCGCTGATCGCCGCAGGGCTGGCATCGACACCAGAGGCGCGCAGCCCATCCTGCAGGATCGTGCCAAAAATATCCGACGACAGGCCGGAAAAGAACTGCACCGGCGCGCCCAACCGCCCCAGTGCGACAGCAGTATTGAACACGGCGCCACCGGCATGCGGGGCGAAACAGGCCTCTCCCGCTGTAGTCTGGCGCGGCAGCATGTCGATCAGGGCTTCGCCACAGCATAGGATCATCGTCTCTCTCCCTCTATTGGCTGTTAGCGATAACGAAACCGAAGCCGCCTGCCAAGATCAGACCGGCAATCACGGCCGCCGCGATCTTCCATACCGAATAGGGCCGTTCGCCCTGCACCCGGCCGGTGCGGCCATTGACCACGAATTGATAGCTTTGCCCGCGATATTTATAGGCGGCCAGCCAGACCGGCAGCAGTACGTGTTTGAAGGTCACGTCACTGATCTGTGTCTGGATGTCGCTGATTCGTTGAGTGTCGCCGCCGATGTCATATTTCACATCGCGGGCGATCATTCTGTCCATAAAGGCGCGGGCCTCGGTAAAGCCATCCTCTAATGCGACCTGATAGCCTTCGGCGCGGAACCCGGCGAGGTAATCAGGCTTGTACGGTTCCAGCGCGCTCAGGTCCCAAGGTTCCAGCCCGTCGGTGTGTTTCTTGGGCAGGGACTTGGACGCCAGCACCAGCACATCGTCAAAGAACCGCGCGACCTGACCAGTGACCGACCGCCAGCGGGTTTTGCGTACCCGTACCTGCGATGTCTTGCCGTTGCGAACCACCGTCTGTGTCACATAGTAATAGGTGCCGCGCTGGCCGGAATAACGGCTTTGCGTATCGGCGTCGAAGGTCCAGTAGGGGACGTAGATGCCGTTCATCCGCCGCCCCTTGCGCGAATATTCTTTCAACCCGTTCGGTGCAAACCAAAGGCTGCCCAGCCAGTCGTTCATCGCCTTATGTGCTGTGGGTTCGTCCAACGCGAATGGCAACAGGCCACCGGGTTTGATATGGCGATGGGTGCCGGTGTCGCTGACCACGGGGCTGGCGCAGAACGGGCATTGGGTGGCATGTTCGTCGGGGTCGAATTCAAACTGCGCACCGCAGCTGTCGCAGGACACCGTTCGGGTGATTTCAATATCGGCCTCGGGTAGCCGCTGGTCGAGCGCACGGCGGAAGTCGAGTTCCTTGATACTGCCGCTGGACGCCACAGTTTCCGGCATTTCCTGCGTATTGCCGCAATGGCGGCAGATCAATTCGCCGCGTTGCGGGTCAAACCGCATATTCGCCCCGCAGGCATCGCAGGGGAAACGGTGATCAACGGGGTCTATTGTGTCTGTCTGGGTCATAATATCTTGTGCATGAAACGCGGCATCATCAGCCGCAGGGCATTGTCGTACAGAACATTATGCCGCCAGAAATGAAACAGCCCGTGAAAGGTGGCCGCGAAAAGCAGCACTAAAAGGCTGTTCCACGCAAGATCAAGGCTGACCCATCCCAGCAACGCTGCCGCATTCACCCCGACAGACCCGGCAAGCACGGCGTACATACCCCGGTGCATCCACGGATAGGCCTGTCTCAACGCACCTTGCAGCTTTGGCCCAGGCTTGCCCAGCATGCCTTTCGCGGCGGTCATGGCAAGCCACAGGGTGCCGGTGCCGACATAGACCCAGCGCAGGATTTCATTCGCGCTGCCGCCTTTGATCATCGCCAAAAGCAGCATGAACAGCGACCAATGCAGGATGATTGTCAGGCGGCGCTGGGTCATGAGCCGGGGGGCGGTGGCGGCATCACGGTGAACAGATGCGCCAGTTCGGTCACATCCTCTGCCGCCATCCAGCCATCCTGACCCTGGGTCCACACCATACTGGCACGGGTCAAGGTGCCGTCAGTCACCTTGCGGCCCATCGAGGCCTTGGAAAACGGACCCGAGACCTGACCATTTTCCGCGATATGCCAGACATGTTCGACAGGCGGCGGCGGTGGTGCGGCAGCAGCTTGTGGTTGCGTGACAGGCCCCCAAGGCCCCATCGCATGACCCATCTGCATCCCCAGACCGGCACCCATGCCCATCCCCATGGCTTGCCCCGCGGCTGATCCTTCGGCGGCCATAGCCTCGGCTGCCTTGTATTTCAGATGTTCATCCAGATTGCCCGCAATCCCGCGCGAGGTGCGTGTATCCAATGCCTTTTCCACCGCAGGCGGCAGGCTGATGTTTTCGACATAAAGCTCCGGCAGCGACAGACCGTAGTTTTTCAGCGTCGGATCAATAGCTTCGGCGACCAATTTGCCCAGATCGCCAGTATTTGCCGCCATATCAAGCGCAGGAATACCCGATGCCGCCAGCGCGCGGCTGAATTCCTGCACGATGATATTGCGGATCTGATAGCTGATCTCATCCATCGTAAAATCGCCGTCAGTGCCAACGATTTCCCGCAGGAACACCGCCGGATCGGTCACCCGCACTGTATAGGTGCCGAATGCACGCAGGCGGGTCGGGCCGAATTCCGGATCACGCAGCATGATCGGGTTCTTAGTCCCCCATTTGAGGTTGCCGAACCGGGTTGTGTTGACAAAATACACTTCGGATTTGAACGGGCTTTTGAACCCATGATCCCAGTGCTGCAAGGTTGTCATCACCGGCATGTTGTTGGTTTCCAACATGTATAGGCCGGGTGTGAACACATCGGCCAATTGACCTTCATGCACGAAAACTGCCGCCTGACCTTCGCGGACAGTCAGTTTTGCGCCATATTTGATCTCATGGCCATGACGCTCGAACCGCCAGACCATCGTGTCGCGGGTGTTGTCGGTCCAGTGGATGACGTCGATGAACTGGCCGGACAAGAAGTTGAAGATGGACATGGGCAGTCTCCTTCGGTGGGTGGTAACTTAGCTGGACCCTTGGGCCAATAATTCCCGCGCGATCTGTCGCACGATCGGGGTGGCTATGGCGGGGTCCATGCCGGGTTGCAGGCGCGGATCGTACAGCATGCGCAAGAGTAATTCATCATGCCGAGTCAGCAAGGCGAATTCCTCGCTGTCGTTAAAGATGGACGGCCGGGCCGCATCGCTGTCATTGGCCAGACCCATGCCTTGGGCCAGCTCTTCGTGGATACAGGCCGTGCGGATCAGGCTGGGGTGTTCGGCGCGGATCACGACCACCGCCTGCGCGTAAACCGGCCGGCCCGGTTCAAAGACAGCGGCGACAAGGCATAGCTGCTCGCGGGGCAGGTTGACGATGCCGCGCAGTGACGCCTCTGAAATACCGGGTGCGAGCGCGCGCAGCCGGGCAGCGGCACCGCGCCTGTCGTCTTCATCCAGAAACAACACGTGGAAATTTGCGTTATCATCGCTTTGCCTGATCGGCACGCCGGTCAGCCGCGACAGGCGGGCGGCAAAAGCGCTGACAGAGGTGCGGTCCTGATCGCGTCGCGCCAAAGGAACGGTGTCGCTAAAGACGACATTCATCCGGATCGGTTTGTCCCAACGGTGCAGTACTGACTGGCTGGGCCGCTGCACCAGAAAATCGCTGTTGTCCTGATATTCGGTCGCCAAGGCGATCTGGACGAAATTGCGCGCCAGCATTGTGTCGGTAAACGGTGTGTCCGTCCCGCCACCATCGCTGCGTAGCAGGTTCTGCGTCAGCATCTGGTTTTGCAGACGGGCATAATGGGCAGCCAGTTCGCGGCTGGCGGCACTGGGTTCGGTCACAAGGGGCAGATCAGGCACAGCAGGCGCGGCACGCATGTCCGGCGGGGGCACGACATCTTCGGGCGGGGATGCAGTGTCGCATCCCGCCAGAAGCCCTGCCACCATGGCAAGTGCCACAGAAAGCGACGACTGACCCGCCATATGCTGTCCTATTCCACGCCTGCTGCGGTGCCGATCACCTCGCCGGTGCCGGTCTTGCGCGACTTGGCGGCGGACAGGGTCTGTTTCAGTTCCTGTTCCATCTTCTGTATCTCGATCTCGGCTTCGGCGCGTTTACGCTTGCCTTCATCTGCGATCTCAAGGCTTTCGTTGATCGTGGCGATCAGATTGGCATTCGCCGCCTTCACTGCATTGATGTCAAACACGCCGCGTTCCATTTCGGTGCGGATCACCTTGTTCGCGTCGCGCAGGTTCTGCGCATTGGCGGTCAGCAGTTCGTTGGTCAGGTCATTGGCGGCGCGCACGGCATGGGCGGCTTCGGATGACCGCTGAATGGTGACGGCCTGCGCCAGTTGCGTTTCCCACAAAGGCACGGTGTTGACCAAGGTCGAATTGATTTTGGTCACTAAGGATTTGTCGTTTTCCTGCACCAGCCGGATCGAGGGCAGCGATTGCATCGTCACCTGACGCGTCAACTTCAGGTCGTGCACCCGGCGTTCCAGATCATCGCGGGCAGAACGCAGATCGCGCAGTTCCTGCGCTTTCATGACGGCAGCATCCTCTGGCGCGGCCTGTACCTCGGCCTCTTTCGCGGGGATGGTGGTTTTGTCCAGTTCGGCGATCTTCGCCTCGCCTGCTGCGATATAAAGCCCCAGTTCATCATAGAATTGCAGAGTCTTTTCATACAGCATATCGAGGCTTTCGATATCCTTTAGCAGCACATGTTCGTGTTTCAGCAGATCGTCGGTGATACGGTCGATCTGGCCCTGCACCTCTTCAAACCGGGCGGTGAATTTCGCCATCGGCGCCGCGCGGCCCAGCAGTTTTTCCCACCAGCTGCGGTCACGGCGCACATCAAGTTCCGAGATTGAAAATCCACGGATCGTTGTCACGATCCCGCGCAGGCTGTCGCCCGCCGGTCCTACATCCTTGTTGCGCACACCGGCCAGCATGCTTTGGCTGATCACCTGCAATTCGGCCTGCGCGGAGGACCCGAACGACACGATGGAATTGGTTTCGCTGATGTTGATTTCCGCCATCCGCCGGGTGATTTCTGCGCTGGTCGGCGCATCGGCACTTTCCAGCGCCACAAGCTCGCGCGAGGGGTCAGGAAGCACGGTGTTTGTCACTTTCTCGACGTCGGCCAAGGCTTCGGTTGCTTTCTGGCGGGTAGAGTCAGACATCTTCATTCCCTTTCATTTTCAGGCTCACGCCTTCACGCTGCAAACGGTCGCGCAGCACGTTGATTTCAATATCCATGTCAGAGCGGTCATCCACCAGCATCTTTTCGGTGCGAGCAGCAAAGTTTTCTTCGAGATCGTCCAGCAACGATTCGTATTTCTCGCGCGCTTCGGCATTGCTGCCTCGCCGGTAAAGATCGACAAATTTGGCCGTCGCATCGCGTGCGCCCATCAGATAGACCCCCAGGTAGCGGCGGATGCCGGACAGGTCGCGGGGGTCCTGTTCTACCGTAGCGATCATCCGGCGCGCCACCCGCTGAAATCCCGATACCCTTTCAATCAGGCGACGATCCTTCAGGCTGGCAATCTGCGCCGCCATATCGGTCAGATACGCCTCGGCCTCATCCACGACCCGGGCGACACGGTCCTGTTGGAAACGGTCCAGGCCGGCGACCTTTTTGTCGGCCAAGGGGTCAATGCCAAAGGCCGCGACATGCAAGGCCAGCGCCGCAATACCATAGAGCGCGGATCCGACCAGCCCACTGTCACCGGTATAGGCGGCAATCGCCACACCGATTCCTGTCAAGGCGGATGCCAGCATCTTGCGCGGCAGGGCCGGGCAGCGCGCAATCTTGCGCGCGTCATAGGCCGCTTCTGCCCGCAGACCTTCCTGCAGCAGCCAGGCGGCCAAAGTCAGCACGCCAGCGCCGGCCAGCGCGGTGACCAGCACCTGCGGTCCAGCATTGAGCGAGGTGAAAACCAGCACAACCGCTGGGATGTAAAGAAGACGACCGCGCGATCCTGCCTTCTTGAGCCGCGCGGGATCAACCGCTGCCTCACGCGGATCGGTTGCTGCCCCGCCGGGGCTGAATTTACCGCCGAATTTGCGGGCCATCAGGATGCCCCAAGCCAGCCAGTGGTCACGCCAAACATCAAGACGATCAACACAGTGTAGGAAATCCGTCGAAAGGGGGCAGGCATTGGTTCTTCATCCTTTTCCGCAGCAGGGCCGGTGATGGCGCGCAATGTTCCCATAACAGCCAGAAATCCGACCGCGATGACGGAAACAAACATCACCAGCAGGATGATACGCAACATGGCTCCGGGTCTCCGCTTTAGTTCCTTCTCCAGATAAGGAGCATCACAAAGATTTGCGAGAGTTTTGCACGAAAACCCTGCAAGAAAGGATCAGCCGGGTCGCTTTTTACCTGCAACCGGGCGGTTGACAGGGCGGCGGACCCGCGTGGGTTTGCTGTCATCCTTGCCCAGGTCCTTGTCCATCAGGCCCAATTGATCGCGCACGACGCGGCCCTTGACCTCTTCCACGGCACCTTGTTCCAGATTGCCCAGCTGGAACGGGCCATAGCTGACCCGGATCAGCCGGTTCACGGTGACGCCGATTGCCTCCATCGCGCGGCGGATTTCGCGGTTCTTGCCTTCGCGCAGGCTGACGGTCAGCCAGGCATTGGCGCCTTGCTGTCGGTCAAAAGTCACGATCATCGGCTGATAGCGCAGACCGTCCACGGTGATCCCGGCGCGCAGCTGGTCCAGCCGCGCCTCGCTGACCGATCCGTTGATCCGCACGCGGTAACGGCGCAGCCAGCCGGTGCTGGGCAATTCCAGCCGCCGCTTGACGCCGCCGTCATTGGTCAAGAGCAGCAGACCTTCGGAATTGAGGTCGAGACGCCCGACCGACATCACCCGTGGCATATCTTCGGGCAAGGAGGCAAAAACCGTCGGACGATCTTTCTCATCCCGCTCAGTCGTCACCAACCCGGCAGGTTTGTGATACAGCCAGATCCGTGGCGGTTCGGGTGCGCGCACGGCCTTGCCGTCGACGACGATGCGGTCAGATTCGGTCACATTCAGTGCGGGGCTGGTAATGACTTTGCCGTTCACGCTGACGCGGCCTTCGCTAATCATGCGTTCGGCATCACGGCGGCTCGCGATACCGGCGCGCGACAGGACTTTGGCGATCCGGTCGCCGGGGGAGGGTTCATTGCTCATGTCTGATGCCATAGCGCCTTTGATCCGCCCTTGCCAGAGATAGCGCGCGCGTTGCATCACAGCAGAATGGTTTTTCGCTCACATATGGATCTCGCCCTGACAGAGGCGCGCGCCGCCGCCGACAGGGGCGAGGTGCCGGTCGGTGCCGTGATCACCCGCGACGGCCACGTCGTCGCGCAGGCCGGCAACCGCACACGCGAATTGAACGACCCCACCGCCCATGCCGAAATGCTGGCGATCCGCGCCGCCTGCGCTGCGCTGGGTCAGGAACGCCTGACCGGCTGCGATCTCTATGTGACCTTAGAGCCTTGCCCGATGTGCGCCGCCGCGATCAGCAATGCCCGCATCGCGCGGCTCTATTACGGTGCCGCTGACCCCAAATCGGGCGGCGTGGCGCAAGGCCCGCGCATCTACAGCCATCCGCAATGCCATCACAGGCCCGAGGTTTATGACGGCATTCACGCCAATGCCGCCGAACAGCTGTTACGTGATTTCTTTACGCATCGGCGCTGACCACATCTTCTTTTTTCCAAAAGTACTCCCGCGCGGCGCGCCTAAAAGTTTTTCTTCCCATCACCAAAAGGCAAACCCATGGACTGGAACAGCCCCATCAACGCCTATTGCGAACGCCTCGACCCCAGCTTCTGGTCCGAGCCGATCAATGCGATCACCAACCTCGCCTTCATCATCGCCGCCATCTGGGTCTGGCCGCGCACCAAAGGCCTGCCTTTGGCGCAGACGCTGACCGCAATCCTGTTCATCATCGGCGTCGGCAGCTTTCTGTTTCACACTTTTGCCACGCCTTGGGCGGCGCTGCTGGATGTGGCCCCCATCGGGGCTTTCATCCTGCTTTACCTTTTTGCGGTGCATCGCGACATCATCGGGCTGGGGTTCTGGAAGGCCTTGGCCGCAACGGCGCTGTTTTTCCCTTTCGCCGCCATAGTCGTGCCGGTGATCAACTGGCTGCCGTTCTTCGGCATCTCGGGCTTCTATTGGACCGTTCCGATCCTGCTCACAGGCTACGGTCTGGCCCTGCACAACACACCCGGCATCCGCCAGGGTTTCCTGACAGGTGCCACCATCCTGGCCCTTTCAATCACTGCGCGATCCCTTGATGAAACGCTTTGCCATGTGCTGCCCATTGGCACGCATTTTCTGTGGCACATCTTCAACGGGGTGATGCTGGGCTATATGATCCTCGTTTACTGCCGCCACATGCTTGCGGGTGCCGCGCGGGGGCGCTAAACGCAAACCGCAGATGAACCGGAGAAACCCCCATGTCGATTGACACCGAAACCGCCCGCCGCGTGGCGAAACTCGCCCGGATCGAAGTGGCCGAGGAAGCGCTGCCCGCGCTTGCAGGTGAATTCAACGCCATCCTTGGTTTTATCGAACAATTGAACGAGGTCGATGTTGACGGTGTTGAGCCGATGACATCCGTCACCCCGCAACGTCTCAAACGCCGCGCCGATGTCGTAACCGACGGGAGCCAGCAGGCCGCCGTTCTGAAAAATGCGCCCGATGCGCGTGAAGGCTTTTTTGCCGTGCCAAAGGTGGTTGAATAATGTCCGAACTGAGAAAACTGACAATCGCCGCTGCCCGCGACGCCATGCGCAAGGGCGATACCACCAGCACCGAGATCACGCAGGCCTGTCTGACCGCCATCGACGGGGCCGATGCCTTGGGTGCTTTCGTCCACAAAACGCCCGAGATCGCGCTGGCGCAGGCACAGGCGGCCGATGCGCGGATCAAATCCGGCGATGCGCCCGCGATGTGTGGCATCCCTCTCGGGATCAAGGATCTGTTCTGTACGAAGGGCGTACCATCGCAGGCCGCATCGGGCATCCTGGAAGGGTTCAAGCCCGAATACGAATCCACCGTCACCAGCCAATTGTTTGACGCTGGTGCCGTGATGCTGGGCAAGCTGAACATGGATGAATTCGCGATGGGCTCGTCCAATGAAACATCCGTCTATGGCAATGCGATCAACCCGTGGAAAGTCGATGATCGCGACCTGACACCCGGGGGTTCCTCCGGTGGTTCCGCCAGCGCTGTCGCTGCTGATCTCTGTCTTGCCGCGACCGGCACCGATACGGGTGGGTCGATCCGCCAGCCTGCCGCGTTTACCGGCATCACGGGCATGAAACCCACCTATGGCCGCGTGTCGCGCTGGGGCATTGTCGCCTTCGCGTCGTCGCTCGATCAGGCGGGGCCGATGACCAAGGACGTGCGCGATGCCGCCATCATGTTGCAGGCGATGTGCGGCCATGACCCCAAGGACAGCACCAGCGCCGATCTGGCCGTGCCGGATTTCGAGGCGGCCCTGACGGGTGACATCAAAGGCAAGACCATCGGCATCCCGCGCGAATACCGGCTGGATGGCATGCCTGCAGAGATTGCGAAACTCTGGGACGACGGCACCGCCATGCTGAAAGACGCAGGTGCCAAGATCGTTGATATCTCCCTGCCACATACGAAATATGCGCTGCCAGCCTATTACGTGATTGCACCGGCCGAGGCATCGTCAAACCTGGCCCGCTATGACGGCGTGCGCTTTGGTCATCGCGCGAAACTGGCGGCGGGGGATGGCATCACCGAGATGTACGAGAAAACCCGGGCCGAAGGTTTCGGGCCAGAGGTGCAGCGCCGAGTCATGGTTGGCACCTATGTGCTGTCGGCAGGTTTCTATGACGCCTATTACAACCGCGCCCGCAAGGTGCGGACCTTGATCAAGAAAGACTTTGACGATGCTTTTGCCGCCGGT
Organism: Loktanella sp.; assembly: GCA_017390475.1. Lineage (GTDB taxonomy): Bacteria > Pseudomonadota > Alphaproteobacteria > Rhodobacterales > Rhodobacteraceae > Yoonia. Next base: position 87,954 of record JAFPBO010000018.1, on the reverse strand, counting down.
GTCGGCGCTATCCTGACGCCTGCGACGCCCTCCGCGGCTTTCGGGCTTGGGGAAATGGCGAATGCCGATCCGATCAAGATGTATCTTAACGATGTGTTCACCGTCACGGTGAATCTGGCCGGATTGCCGGGCATCGCGGTGCCCACGGGGCGAGACGCACAGGGGTTGCCGTTGGGGCTGCAACTGATCGGCAGGCCCTGGGAAGAAGCGGAGTTGTTGAATGTCGCCTATTGCCTTGAAAACGCGGCTGGCTTTATAGCCAAGCCTGCAAAGTGGTGGTAGTTTCGAGCAAATGAAGGTCAGTCAGATGGATGTGCTGCGAATGAAAAACGGACTGATGATGCTGGTGGGTGCGGTCGCTTTGGCGGCTTGCGCGCAAAATGATTTTGACCGCCAGCGCGGGGTCGGCTTTGATGATCGCTCCAGCTTTGAGATTGAACGGGCCCGGCGCGAGGCGGCTTTGGCAGGCGGGGCTGGTGGCTTTACGCAGCCGCCGTCGGTGCAGACCTCGCCCATGGGTGGGGCAATCCCAGCCAGCGACCTGGCAGCCGCAGGGATCGGCAGCGCCGGTGCGCCGATGACCGCGCCGGGCATGCAGTCGCCGCTTGGCAATCCAGCCGGGCAGATCCGCAGCAATACCGGCATTTCCGACGAACAAAGCTTTGACGCCGTGTCAGAGCGCGAGACCATAGAAAGCGATGCGCAGCGCCGCGCCGCCCAGATTGCAGCACGCGAACAGATCGCGCCCCAGCCATTGCCGGATCGCCCCGCCGCGACCGGTCCGAATATTGTCGAATATGCGCTGAACGCACCCAACGTCAAAGGCCAGCCTTGGTACAGCCGGTCCTTGCTGTCCGGAGAACGGCGGTTCCAGCGCAATTGCGCCGCCTATGCCACAGCCGATGATGCACAGCGCGATTTTCTCGCACGCGGCGGGCCAGAGCGTGACCGTCTGGGCATCGACCCTGATGGCGATGGTTTCGCCTGCGGCTGGGATCCGGCACCTTTCCAGCGGGCCGTGCGCAACTGAGGCTGGCAACCCGACACTCCCCTAACCATGGGCCGCGCAGGAATGGTGCGCGGCCTGACATGGTGGTGATACACTATACGGCGATGGTCTCTGCTGCAGCAGCCTGCGACGCGCTGTGTGACCCCGGCAGACAAGTCTCTGCCCATTATGTCATTGCTGAAGATGGCAGCGTCACAGCATTGGTGCCCGAAGGCCTGCGCGCATGGCATGCCGGTGCCGGGCGCTGGGGGGCGGTGACCGATGTGAATAGCCATTCCATCGGGATCGAATTGGCCAATGACGGCGAAAGCCCATTTGCTGCGCCCCTGATGGATACGCTCTGCGATCTGCTGGGCGGGATCATGGACCGCTGGGCGATCCGCCCCGAACGGGTGATCGGCCATTCCGACATGGCACCGGGGCGCAAGATCGACCCCGGCCCAAAGTTCGACTGGCGCAGGCTGGCGCTGCGTGGTCTGTCGGTCTGGCCCAAAGCCGCGACAGCCGACATGGCGGATTTCGCCCCGATGATGCGCGGTTTTGGCTATACCGCCACCGATGACCTTGATCTGCTGCTGGATACCTTCCGCCGCCGGTTCCGCCCTTGGGCCACCGGGCCGTTGGATGCGGCGGATGCAGGCCTGATCAGTGACCTTGCCCGCCGTTTCCCCGTTGACGCCAGCACGCACCCGGCCTAACCCCAGTTTGCGCGGATGGCTGGATGGCTGCGGTGCCGGACTTGATCCGGGATCGAGGAAAGTCCGGACTCCACAAAGCACGGTGCCGGGTAACGCCCGGCGGGGGCAACCCCAGGGAAAGCGCCACAGAGAACAGACTACCCCCTATACGGGGGAAAAGGTGAAACGGTGGGGTAAGAGCCCACCGCGTGATGGGCAACCAGAGCGGCAAGGCAAGCCCCACCGGGAGCAATGCCAAATAGGGACCGCGTGCGGTGTTGATCCTGCAAAGGATATCAGCCGCAGGGAGGCTTGAACCCGAGCGGTCCGGGTTGGCAGCTAGAGGGCGTCTGGCAACAGGCGCTCCAGATGAATGGTCATCCATCCGGGGCAACCCGGGGGACAGAATCCGGCTTACAGGCCATCCGCGCATATCATCTGTTCTGCGGGTACGATTTCCGCGCCACACTGCGCCGGGTCAATAGCCGCGGCTGGCGTTCGCATGACAGCGGGTGCTGTCAGGGCACCCATCGCGGCTATCCGATGTGGGTGTTTTCGCTTGGCGGAAATGACGGGGCCGGTGTTCCGCCACTTGCATTCGTCGGCCAGCGGCTGAACACTGCGCCAATGAACCATCATATCCTATCACCACTGCTGCGGGATATTCCCTAACGGAAACAACGATTGACCTGCAAATGAACTTTCGACGTTATATCTGGCAGCACGCATCACGTCAGGAGGGCCGCATGTCTGTCGTTTCTGTCCGGCGCTGGGGTGTGGCCCTGGTGGCCGCGTTCGCTCTCGCCGCCGGACCAGCAATGGCGCAGGATGATGCACCCGTTGTTGCCGCCGCTGCCGATCTGCAATTCGCAATCGAAGAGATCGCCGCAGCTTTCGCGGCAGAGACTGGCCAGCAAGTGCGACTGTCGCTGGGGTCGACCGGCAATTTTGCCCGCCAGATCCGCGAAGGCGCGCCGTTTGCGATATTTATGGCGGCAGATGAACAGTTCATCGCCGACCTGCACGCCGAGGGGCTGACCCGTGACGGCGGCGATCTTTATGGCATTGGCCGTCTTGTCGTCATGGCCCCACATGCATCGGCGCTGGTGCCTGATGCCGCATTGAACAATCTTGCCGCATTGCTGGATGCAGGTCAGATCAGCCGCTTTGCCATCGCCAATCCTGACCATGCGCCTTACGGGATGCGCGCCCGTGAAGCCTTGATTGCCCGCGGTCTTTGGGACGATCTGCAACCCGCGCTGGTGTTGGGCGAGAATGTCAGCCAGGCGGCGCAATTCGCGCTGTCGGGCAATGCCGAAGGCGGCATCATCGCCTATGCGCTGGCGCTGGCCCCACAGATCGCTCCGCTGGGGGCTTATGCGCTGATCCCCGAAGACTGGCATGCCCCGTTGCGCCAGCGCATGGTGCTGCTGCGTGATGCAGGGCCGGTGGCCGAAGCCTTTTATGCCTATCTGATGGAACCGCCTGCGCGCGCGATTATGGCGCAATACGGTTTCATTCTGCCAGAGGAATAAGGCGTGGACTGGACCGCGCTTGCCCTGTCGTTGCGGCTTGCTGGTTGGACGGTTGCGATCCTGTTCCCGGTGGCGATCTTGATGGGACGGTTTCTGGCCTATCGCAATTTTCGTGGCAAGGGGCTGGTCGAGGCGCTGGTCATGCTGCCGTTGGTCTTGCCGCCTACAGTGCTGGGGTTTTACCTGCTGGTGTTGCTGGGGCGCAATTCACCCGTCGGGCAATGGTGGCAAAGCCTGTTTGGCAGCCAGCTTGTGTTCAGCTTTGAAGGTTTGGTGGTCGTCTCTGTCATCGCCAACCTGCCCTTTGCGATCCAGCCCGCCCAACGCGGTTTCGAAGCGGTCGCGGTCGAGATACGCGACGCTGCGCGCTGTTGTGGCATGTCGCCCTGGCGCAGCCTTTGGCAGGTCGAACTGCCGCTGGCGTGGCCAGGGCTGATGACCGCGATGGTGCTGACCTTTGCCCATACGCTGGGCGAATTCGGCGTGGTGCTGATGGTTGGCGGCGCAATCCCGGGCGAAACCAGAACCATTGCCATCGCGATCTATGACCGGGTGCAGGGGTTCGATGACCGCAGTGCCGCGATCATGTCGGCGACGCTGGTCGCGATCAGCCTGTCCACGATTGCCGTCACTTTCTGGCTGTCGGCGCGCGTCGGCCGCAGGCTGTCCTGATGACGCTGGCTGTGATGGCACGTGCGCTGGGTCCGATCCCGCTGGATGTGGCGTTCCGGGTGGCACCGGGCGAACTGTTGGCGCTGGTCGGACATTCAGGCTCTGGCAAGACCACGCTGCTGCGTATCATTGCCGGGTTGTGGCACGCCGAAACTGCGCGGGTAACGGTTGCGGGTAAGGTTTGGACGGATACGGCAGCCGGGGTCAATCTGCCGACCTATCGCCGCCGTGTTGGGATTGTTTTTCAGAACTACGCGTTGTTTCCGCATATGACGGCCATCCAGAACGTCACCGCAGCAATGGATGTCGCCGACCTGGCAGAGGCCGCGCGCATCCTTGATCTGGTCAACCTGCAGGGGTTGGCCGACCGCAAACCGGCGCAATTGTCAGGCGGCCAGCAACAACGCGTGGCATTGGCGCGGGCGCTGGCCCGCAAACCGCAGGCCTTGTTGCTGGACGAGCCGTTTTCGGCGGTGGACCGGGCAACGCGGGAAAAGCTCTATGCCGAAATAATTGCCTTGCGCCAGCATCTGGCGATGCCGGTGGTGCTGGTGACCCATGACATGAACGAGGCGCAATTGCTGGCCGACCGCATGGTGGTGATCGCGGCGGGCCAACTCGTGCGCGATGGCACCGCTGCGCAGGTGATGGCCGACCCCGCCGCCCTACGTGCGCTGGGAATCCGCGAGGTCGCGGTGATGCTGCCCGCTGTTGTCACGGCCCATGCCGCAGATGGCTTGACCCGGCTGGAGACCGCCGCAGGCCCGCTGTTCTTGCCGGGTGTCACTGGCCCGCCGGGCACGCGGGTGAAAGTGCGGATCATGGCGCATGACGTTATCTTGTCGCGCGCGCGGCCTGAAGGGCTGTCAGCACAGAACATCCTTGCCGGAACGATTGCCCGCATCGTCATGGGACAGGGACCAGCGGTGATGGTGTATGTCGATTTGGGCGGGCAAGAGATTCTGGCAAGGATCACCCGACGCGCCGCTGACCAGATGAGTCTGCAACCGGGCGATATGATCCATGCGATCCTGAAGTCCATGTCCGTTGCCCGCGATCATATCGCCCTTACCCCGATTTCAGCGACCGGCAGAACCAACGATGATGACTGACCCGCAGGCGGTGGCGATGCTGCGCTGCTGCGCTTGACGGCTGCTGACTTTCCCGCATAGGTTGTTACCTGTCATGATCAGAAGATTCGCATAGGTTGCATGACGCCAAGGTCACAAAACGCCTGCAGGCAAGGATAGCATGGCCATGTTTCGGATCAGCAAAGCTGATGACCTGATCAGGCCGCGTCGGCGCAGCATGAAAATCCGTCAATTCCTCGTCCTTGTCACTCTCGCGCTGGTGGTTGGCGTCGGCAGCTATATGGGGATAGCGCAACAGGACCGTCAGGTCTTTGTCGTCCAGGTCCCGGACCGCCAGCGTGTGCAGGTTGACATCATCCTTCCCTATCCCGCAGGGCAGGGCCCGCTGGCACATTACACCGAACATCTGGCGTGGCTGAACACGATGGGCCGGGCAAGCCGGGCAGCGGACCGGCACACCAATGCATGGACCAGCCCGCAGGCAATCGGCTATTGGTTGGCTGGCGATGCTGCCGATCTGCTGGATCTGCTTGGCAAATTATCCGGCGTCTTTGATCCAATCGATCTGCCACAATCCTTTGCCGCCGAAGAACGCGGTATCATTCTGCGCGAATATGAATACCGGATGTCCGGCAATGTCGATGCTCAAGCCGCCACTGCGATGGAGGCGTTTCTATACGCGGGCAACCCAGTGGCGGATTCCGTGATTGGTACACCGGCGCAGATCATGTCGCTGGATTATACTGCCGCCCAAGCCCTGCATGCGCAAACCCACCGGCGGGAAAACGCGCGTCTGATTGTGACTGGTCCGGTGACCGACAGGCAGGTCCGGCGCGCGCTGCGCGATGCGGGCTGGCCTGATACAAGGACAGATGGTCCCGTGATCGCGCCGGCGTCGTTTGATCTGGCCGAACCGGCCGTGACCCAGCTGCGCTATCCCGCGCCTGACGCGGCCCCGCGCCTGCTGTGGCGGCGAGTGGTCGGCTTGCCCGCGCCGGTGCAGTTCGACCTGCTGGAGGCGCAGACCGCCCTGCTGACCGATATCCTGACCAGCAATCTGCCCGGTGGTCTGGCTGGACCCTTGCAGTTTGACGCGGCGATGGCGCGTAATTTTGACATTCAGATCTGGCCCATTGACACGGGCCACATCGAAATCGGTTTTCGCGCCGCGCCTGACACCAATGTGTCACTGACTGCCCTGCAAACGGCGTTTGAGGCGGTATTGGCCAATACAGCCGGAACGGGTATTCCGCCGGAAACCCATACCCGCGTTCAAGGTCGGTTTGACGGCTATTGGCCCGACTGGACCGACAGGACCGACACCGCGGATTGGATGGTCGGCTATGTGACGGACCGTGTCGGAAATCTGCAGGACCCGCTGCCGGTCCGCGGCCTGAAACAGCTTGCAGATAGGCTGTCGCCCGACACGACCAATATGCTTTTGCGCCAACTCGCCACCCAAGGCCGCAGTGCCAGTGCCTTTATCGGCCCAGAGGATCGTTTTGAATGAACCGCCTTGCCATCGTTATCCTTGCGCTTTTTACCCTGTCGGCCTGCAACGACGACGGCCCGACAGTCAGCAGCCAGACCACCCCGGATGGGACGGCCTATCGGCTGATTACCTTGCCCGGGCATGAATATGTTTCGATCCAGATCGCCTGGGCCAGTGACTGGGCCTATCGCCCCGATACGCACAAGGCCGCCGCCGTAGTCGGGACAGAACTGATCCTTGCCGGTGGCGCGGCGGATTATCCCGCCGGTGAGGTGATGGAACGTTTCGCCGATCTTGATTCCGAAGGGAGCATCTACATCAGTGCCAATGACCATGTCATTGGCGAACTGACATTTGCGCCTGAGCATATCGCAGAAACCGTCGATATTGCCAACGCCCATCTTCGCGCCCCGACGCTGGATCCGGTCTGGTTTGACCGGATCGTCACCGGCACGGCGCAGAATCTGGCCGAGGCGCAGAGCCAACTGGCGCATGCCGGTTTTGACGCGCTGCGTTGGGCCGTGTTTGGCACGCAACCTTTGCGCAACGCACTGTCGCTGGATGACCCTGATACCTTCGCCAGCCTCACGCGCGACGACGTCGTGGTCTGGCATCAGGAAACCTTTACCCGGACCCCGGATGCCATCACCGTCGCCGGTGACATCACCGCGACTGCTGCCGGGGACGCCCTTGACAAGTTGCTGGCCGGATTGCCAGGGGCGCAGCGCCAACGTCTTGGAGAAGCCACGCCAGACTTTCGCCCCCGCCGGATATTGTTGCATGTCCCGACAGCACAGGTCACGACCCTCGCGTTTGTTGGCCCTCTGCCGCCAACGGCCCAAGGCGGCGAGATGGAGGATGTGATCCTGATCCAAGCCCTTGGTGGCGATGATCAAAGCGCTTTGTTCAATGCGGTGCGGACTGAATTGCGCGCCAGCTATGGATTCGGCGCTGGTACCGGCAATTACAGCCGCGCGCATCGCATCCTGTTCATGACGGGAGAGGTGGAAACCACCCGGCTGGCCGCAGCCGAAAGCGTGGTCCGCAATGCCTATGCCGCCTTTCTGACCGATGGGCCGCACGGCGCGCTGGAAGACTGGAAGAAACCATTGCAGGCCCATTTCGCCGAAATGCCCGAGTATGTCGTCGATCAGGCCCGGTCAGAGCTGCAGGCCGCGCTGGATGGTTTTGCGCCGGGCACGTCGCTTGGCTTGGCAGAAGTGGTGCAGGCGGTGACCAGGGACAGCCTGCTGGCTCGGCTACGCGATGCGTTCCCGGCCCCGGACAGCCTCATCGTGGTTGCAACCTCGGCTGATGCCGATGCTTTGCCAGGTGCCTGTGTGATCACCACACCGCCAGCGGCCGCGGATTGCCCGTAGCGTTGCGCCGATCTAGCCGGACAGATCGCCACCGCGACCGACGCTGTTGCGCCAGACCGGAATCGCCTGCAGAAAAAAGGTTGTTCCGGCTTCGGGTGTTCCCATACTGATGATGTCGCACACGGTTTCCGCGATATCAGCAAGCGGTTGGCGGAATGTGGTCATCTGATAACTGCCCCACGCAGCCTGTTCGATATCGTCAAATCCCAGTACGGATATATCATCAGGTATCTGTATACCGAACATCTGGCGTGCGGCATCCATGAAACCGCAGGCGATATGGTCTGTTACACAAAACACGCCATCAGGCCGCCCGGGCCCGGACAAGATCATGCGCGCGGCATCTACCCCGGTCTGATAGCCGGTCGGCCCGGCACGGACAATTGTGACATCCAGCCCCGAACCGCTCCCGATATCGCGAAATCCGTTTTCGCGGGCAATCAGGCTGGGCGTGCCCGCATCCGACCCGATCACCGCCACCGACTGGCAGCCAGCCCCGGCCAGCATAGCAACGGCCTGTTGGGTCGCCTTGGTATAGTCAATCGTGATATGCACCGGACCCGATTGCGCTGTGTCATTGCCCTTGCGGTTGATCAGGATCACCTGCTGGCCGGTGGCGATACAGGCCTGAACCAGCGCCTCTGGCGGGCTGCCTGACATGACGACAATAGTGCTGGCGCGGTATTCCATGGCGCGGGTCAGCGCGGTTTCCACGGTGTCGGTCTGGCCCGAGGTTGTGATCACCATCACCGACCGCCCGGCAGCCTGAATCTGCGCTGATAGCGCCGACAACAATGCGGCATAGAACGGCGTTTCAAAACTGGACCCGATCAGACAGACCGGGCGCGACGCCACCTTGGACAGGCCCCGGGCCAGCAGGTTGACGTGATAGCCGAGGGCCTGTGCCGCCTCCAGCACCTTGGCGCGGGTCTTTGGCGATACGCTGGCACCGTCAGTAAAGGTTCGCGACACAGCAGACCGCGACACCCCGGCCAATTGTGCAACTTCGGTCGCGGTGACGAAGCTGTTGCGCGCGTCAGACATTATCAAGCTGCCGGATGCGGATCGCTGCGCGCCGCGCGGCATCGACCAGCACGGGTTTTGGCGCTTCGTGCCATTCTTCGGGCGGCAAGCCGCGTTTGTCGCGGGTATGGGCGATGGCTGCGTCAAGCGTCGGAAAAGTATCTGGCAGCTCCAGATGCAGGAACAATGCGACCACCGTGACCGACCGGCTGCGCCCGCCACGGCAATTGACCATGACATTGCCGCGCGCCTGATTGGGATAGCTGAGCTTTTCCGGCATGACCTGATCAAGGGCCGCACGCAGGATATAATAGGCTCCGATCAGCTGATTCGGCGGATTTCCCGCGCCGTCGATCAGCCCAATTTTGTAGTAGCGGTGCCTTGCATGGCCGCAGGTCAGGTGGCCGACGGGGGTGATCGCTGACGGCACCAGATTGACATCGAGATTGACCGCGCAATTCAGGATCGTCGTAACCTGATGCCGGTCGAGCAGGGCAGGATCGCCCAAGGCGCGGGTGTCGCCGATCATCAGATCGACGCCCCAATGCGGCAGATGGGCGATCTTGCTCAATGGCGCGCGGCCTGCGGGAAAGCTGACGGGTTTCATACGGCCTGCGCCTTTTCGCAGGCCAGATGCAGCGCCATATGCGGATTGCTGGCATAGACCAACCCTGCCGTCTGCAGATCGCGCCCGGCAGGATCGGGGCAGGTGATGCCACCAGCCTCGCGCACCAGCAACAATCCGGCGAGCGAATCCCAGGCATTCATCACCAGTTCGATATAGCCATCCAGCCGCCCATCCGCGACCATGGCCAGCGCCAAAGCACCTGATCCTGACCGGCGCACATTGCTGCCCTGATCCAGCAGAAAGGTCAGCACGGCCATGTAATCGGCGCGTTCTGCCCGCATCGACCAGCCCAGTTCAATCGCGGCCTGATCGGGGGGCGCGATCCCGGACACCGACATCTTTGTGCCATTGCGCCTGGCCCCTTGGCCCGCCTGCGCCTGATACAGATCGCCGGTCATCGGCACATAGATCGCGCCAAGCTGCGTCTTTCCGTCCCGTATATAGGCGATGGAGACACAGAAATGAGCGATTCCCCGCGCGAAATTATCAGTACCGTCAATCGGGTCCACGACCCATATTCCGGCGGTCCCGGCGCTGTCAGACAAGCCGGTTTCTTCGCCAAGAAAATCGTCCTGCGGGAAGGCAGCGCTGATCGCGTCCCGCAAAAACGCCTCGACCTTGCGGTCAGAGGCGGTGACAAGGTCTTGCGGACCCTTCAGTTCAAATTGCCCCGGAATGTGGTTCAGAAATTCACTGCGGGCAATATCTCCCGCCGCTTTGATGGTCTGGGTCAGAAAGGCCGCGCGCGTCGTCAGGTCGGAAATGGGCATTATGAAGGTGATCTTTCCAAGTTTGGGTGGGCGCGCAGGTAGTGACCCGCGCGCTCCAGAGGTTTCAGCGACGATAGGCCATCGTCCAAAGGTCTTGCCAGTCCTGACGCGTGTCCCAGTCCTGCACGGCGGTCGCGGCGACATAGCCGAACAATTGATCACGCACGGCGTCCACACCCGATGGTTCATCCGCTGGCACCGGCACAGTGGTGTTGGTGGACAATTTACCGTCAATGGATTGTGGCGCAATGCCTTCCTCGGTCATCATGTAATGCAGGAACAGCTTGGCCGCATTCGGGCTTTCCGTGCCTGCGGCGATCAGGGCGATACCGGGATAGCCCCAGCCGACATGCGGCGCCATCGTGTCACACAGGCCAAGGTTCATGCCTTCGGCGTTGTCGCGGAATTTGGCGGTGCTGACCAAGCCCATGAAGGCATCGGTCTGATCCGGCGCGCCAATCGCATCGGCAGCCGCGGAATCGCTGTCGGTCAGCAAGGGCGCATTGGCGGCCAGGGCCTGCACCCATTGCGCCGTGGCGCTTTGCGATGAAGTGTCGAGGGCGGTGCCGAAATGCGCCTCATAGGCTGCAGCCACGGCGTCATCGGCATGGGTTTCCATCTGATTGAACCAATCAGTATAGGATGGTTTGCCCAATGGGTCCTGCATCGACACGCGGCGGTGCCAGTCTTCTTCGGTCAGCGCCCAGATATTCTCGACAGGGCAGGTGTCGAACAAGGCGGTGTTATAGGTCCAGACGTTCGGCGACATGACCATTGTCAACGGGTCGTGATATTCCGCCGGGATCACATCGCGCAGGGTTTCAGGCACCCAGCTTGTCGCATAGCCGGTCTCGATCAACTGGACCATGACGGATGGCGCATCTGCGATGATCGCGACATCGGTCTGCACATTGCCGGCTTGCGCTTCGCGGATCACGACCTCCAGCGTCTGGACAGCATTGGCTTTGCGGCCCGTGGCCTGCAGTCCGTATTTTTCTGCAAAGGCTTCGACCTGACCGACGATCTTGCCGGTAGAATCGTAAACCGTGATCGGCGCTTCTTCGCGGGCTGCGGCGATCAGATCGTCAAGGCCGTCAGCCATGGCAGGCAAAGTGGTCAGCGCGATCAGGGTGCTGCACAGCAGCAGGTTCAATTTGGTTTTCATGATGATATTCCTGATAAGAGGGGATTAGCGTGACAGGCTGGTGACCCAGAGGTCCTGCCAGTCCTGCCGGTGGTCCAGATCGCTGACGGCGCTGTCGTGGGAATTGTTCCAGACCATCAGGCTGTCCATATGCGCCAGAACGCCTGATGCTTCGTCATCCGGTAAACCGATGCGCAGGTCAGAAGGGATTTTGCCATCAACGCTTTGGTTGATAATGCCCTCTTCGGTCATCAGGTAATGGATGAACAATTTGGCCGTGGCCGGGCTTTGAGTGCCGGTCGCAATCACGCCCAGACCGGGGTAAAGCCAGCCGGAAAAAGGATTCAGGTTTTCGCAGATCGTCAGGTCATAGCCCTTGTCGTCGTTGTCGCGGAATTTGGCGACAGAGACCATGCCAACGAACGGATCATCCTGACCGGGTGCGCCGACAGCCTCGGCGACGCCATTGGAGTCGGTGATCAGGGGGGCATTGGCCGCAAACGCCCGCAGCCATGCAGCGGTTGCACTGCCATTTTCAGGCGTCGTGCCGTTATGTGCGTCAAGTGCGGCGGCCATTTCCGCATCATGGTTGGTTTCCAACTGGTTGAACCAATCGGCGTAAAGCGCCTTGTCCAGCGGATCCATGATCGCCACGCGGCCACGCCATTCCGGTTCGGTCAATTGCCAGACATTGGTTACCGGGCAAGTGTCATGCGCCGCACCATTATAGGCCCAGACATGAGGATCAGTGACGACGACCAGCGGATCTCGGGCATAGGCGGGCAGATGTTCCATCAGATCATCCGGTACCCAGCTTTCGACAATGCCACGGTCCAGCAATTCCGCCGCGATCAGCGCGGAATCTGCGGCGAGGGATACGGAGTGCTGCACATTATTCGCCTCGGCCTCGCGGATCAGCAGATCAATCTGGGTGGCTTCGTTTGCTTTGCGGCCGGTTACATCCAGCCCGTATTTTTCGCTAAAGGCGGCGGCAGTATCGACGATCCGGCCAGTGACGGCCAGAACGGTTGTGGGTGGCTCGGATTGCGCAGCGGCGATCAAATCGTCAAGGCTTTGCGCGCTGGTGCTGGTGGCGATCATTGCGGTGCTGGCAAACAGCAGCGCAGAGACGGACAAACGGGTCGGTTTCATAGCAAATCTTCCTGGGTTTGGCGCATCGGAATGCTTTGGGGAACGGTGCTGCCGGTCAGCGCAGGCTGGGGCAGGCGGGTGCCATGGATATCGAACAGATGGATATCCTGTGGCGCGATTGCACAGCCGACCGATTGGCCATTGTGCAAATTCGGGCGGGTCTGGGTGGACAGCAGCAAACGGTCCGCATCCAGCGCAAGATCGATCAGCCAGCTGCCACCTGTCGGCATGATCGACAGGACACGGGCTGGCAGGCCGGATTGGGTAAGCGTCACCGCCTCTGGCCTTATGCCAACGATGGCGGCCTGAATGGCATTCTGTCCGGCGAGCCGTTGTCCCAGCGGGCTGGCCGCGTCGATCATGTTGATCGGCGGATTGCCGATGAAACGCGCGACAAAACTGTTGGTGGGCCGGGCATAGATGTCATCCGGGGTGCCGGTCTGTTGCAGCGCTCCGTCTTTCATCACGGCGATGGTGGTGGCCAGCGTCATCGCCTCCCATTGGTCATGCGTGACGAAAACGATGGTGGTGCCGAATTCCTGATGGATGCGGCGCAGTTCGGTGCGCATTTCCAGCCGCAAAGTGGCGTCCAGATTGGACAGGGGTTCATCGAGCAACAACACATCCGGATTGACCGCCAGCATCCGGGCCAGCGCCACGCGCTGCTGCTGACCGCCAGATAGCTGCGAGGGATAGCGGTCTGCATATTGTGCGATGCCCAATGTCTGCATCACGCGGGCGACGCGGGTTGCGATCTCTGCTTTTGGCATCCGCTGCACCTGCAAGCCAAAGGCGACATTGCCCGCGACGCTCATGTGCGGCCAAAGAGCGTAGGATTGAAATACCAGCCCCAGCCTGCGCCGTTCCGGTGGGATGAACACACCCGCCTCTGGGCTGTCCACAACCCGGTCACCGACGTGCAGCGCACCGGTGGTCAGATGTTCCAGCCCCGCCAGCAACCGCAGGATCGTGGTTTTGCCACAGCCTGATGGCCCCAGCAGACACATGAAATCCCCTGCCGCCACCTGCAGGGACACATCGCGCACCGCCGCCGGACCCGGCCCGTAGGATTTAGAGATGTGATCGAGTGTTATCGTGGGCATGTCAGCCTCCTAGTCCGTCGCCAAGGCCCGTGCGGGTCAGTTTCTGCACCAGAAAGGTGCCGCCCCAGGCGATCAGGGCGATGATCAGCACCACCGCATTCGCGGCCTGGGTGTAGTTGTAATCAATCAGCCGCAGGGAATAGGTGGTCAGGACATCGGTTGAAGGTGTCGCCAGAATGATGAACAGGCTGACCCCTTTGATCCCGGACACAAAAGGCATCAGAACCCCGATGACGAGGGCGGTCCGCTGGATCGGCCCGATGATGCGGAACATCCGTTTCCACCAACCGGCCCCGGCGACGCGCGCGGCTTCTTCGGGATCGCGGCCAAGCTGCGCCATGGCGGCAATGCCGGAACGGGAGGCAAAAGGCATCTGATCCGCGATCAGCGCCAGCATCAGAATCCAGATCGTGCCGTAAAGCGGCGGCACCGGGCCGCGCGCGACAGCGAAAAGTGACAGATAGGCAGCGGCAAAGGCGATGCCGGGCACCATATAGGGCATAAAGGCAAGTTGCCGCAAAGCTGCGCCCAGCAAAGGCCAACTGGTGCGCGACACGACATAGCCGACCAGCAGCCCCAGCAAGCCAGATGCCAATGAGGCGAGCCCGACAATCGAAACGCTATTCCACGCGGCCTGCCACAGTTCTGGCGTAAACAGGATGCCGTTGCGCAAGGCGATCGTGTCCAGATCACGCCCGATCCAGTAGTCCAGCGTGAAATTTTCAATATTCAGCCGTCCCGGTATGTAGGTGATGGTCGAGATGAACAGCACTGTCAGTGGCAGAACGACGCCCAACACAAAGAACGTGCCCGCCACACCCGTCGCCGCTGCGCGCCAGCGGCCCAGACGGCGGGTGCGGTCCATCGCGCCCTTGCCGCCGATGGTGACGAACCGGCGCGCCTCGCGCATCAGGTAAAGGTCGAGACAGATCGACATAATCCCGATCAGCATGATCGCGCCTGCAAAGACCGCCGCCGCCCCGGTCTGCCGGGATGAAATTGCACGGAACAGTGAGGTTGACAGCACCTCATATTGCACTGGCAGACCCAGCACGTAAGGCACGGCGAATTCACCAATCGCATCGGCAAAGATCAGCACCGCTGCCGACAGCAGCGCAGGGCGCAGCAGCGGGATCACGATGCGGCGCGCAACTGTGCCATGGCTTGCCCCCAGCACACGGGCGCAATCCTCCAGCTGCGCATCTATCCGTCGCAAGCCGTTGCCGACCAGCAATAGCACCAGCGGAATATAGGTCAGTGTCATGATCACGATGACCGGCACCTGCCCATAGGCCAGCCAATCGGGGGGTGACAGCCCCGCTGCCTCGGCCCAGCCGGGCTGGCCACCGATGGTCCGGTTCTTGAAAACGGTGGTCCAGGCCAGCGCAAAGGTCCAGCTTGGCAACATATAAGGCACGATCAGCGCAGTCGAAAACCACGCGCGGCCCCACATATCGGTCCGGTACAGCAACCAAGCCAACCCACTGCCAAGGATCATCGCGATCATCATCGACAGGGCCGCATTGATGACCGTTTCACGCAGTGGTCCCCAGAACAGAAATCCCGCCATCGGCGACAACAGAATCCGGTCGAGGTAATAAAAGGTGAATGCCCCGGTTTCGGCACCGACGCGCCGGGCATCGCCCATCTGGACGAAAAACATATCCGTCAGGATCGAGATGACTGGCGCAAGGATCAGCCACAGGAATGTCACAAGCAACAAAACCCCGATCAGAGTCGTGGGATCATGCCAGCCCATGGCGATGCTGCGCCTGATTTTTGCGCCCCATAACGGGGATGGCATTGTCCGCATCGGTTAGTCCCTTTCGGCTTGCGGGCAACCTAGGCGGGGGATGTGACATTTTCTTGAAATTTTGCACATATGTGCAAAAATAATAAACAATTGAAAACAATGGTTTGCGTGCGCACCGTTCTGGTAGCCTCATCCAACGATTTTACATTGCCCTCTGGGTTGTGTTTGTAGAGCGTCACCGAATCGAGGGCAGGCGGCCTGTTGGGGCACAGCTGGGGCGACTTTGCACGGGCGATCTGCTAGCGTAACTTGGCAAACCGCTGCGCCAATGGCGTCAGCCCTGATATTGGAATGGATCAATATGCCCTTTCTCGACATCTCTGTCGCCCCGGTTCCTGTGGCAAACAAATCAGCCTATCTGGAACATGCGCGCGCCACGACGCCCCTGTTCAAGGAATATGGTGCAATAGCGGTCACGGAATGTTGGGGCGAAGATATCGCTGATGGTCAACTGACCGATTTCAAAAAGGCGGTTCTGTTGCAGGATGGCGAAAGCATTGCCGTAAGCTGGGTGACATGGCCCGACCGTGCCGCGCGCGATGCTGGCTGGGAAAAGTTGATGCAGGATGATCGGATGATGCAGCTGGACCTGCCGTTTGACGGCAAGCGGATGATCTTTGCCGGGTTCGACATGATTCAGGACAGCTAAGCCCGTCCGGCCTTGGCCCGCTAATCCTTGCGCGGGCCAAGCACCGCATGCTGCGCATAGCTGCGGTGCAGATCGGTGACGCACAGGGGAAGCCCGCGCTGGTTGGCCAGCTTTTCGGCCACGGCGGGCAGGTCATGCCGTGGACTGACATGGAACCGCGCCAGCCAGGCATTCAGCCCCCGTTTTGCCAGACCGGGCAGCCGGTGCTGGCGGCCGAAATCCACAAGATGCAGGCTGCCACCCGGGTCCAGATGCTGCACCGCTTGCGCCAAGGCGCCGGTCCAGTCGGGGATCATCGACAGGCTGTAGGAAAAGATGATCCGGTCAAATTGTGCCACGCCGAACAGCACGTTTGGGTCGAAATGGCAGGCATCGCCCTGCGCCAACACCGCGCGGTCACCCAGTTTGGCGCGCGCACTGCGCAGCATCTCTTCTGAAATATCCAGCCCGTATAACACGCTGTCCTGGTAGCGCCGCGCGATATGGTCAAGATTGCGGCCGGTGCCGCAGGCGATTTCCAGCACCTTTCCGCCTTTGGGCGGGTCCAGATGCGCGATCAGATGATCCCGTCCCAGCAGATAAAACGCCCGCGTCGCATCATAGATACGCCGCTGATAGCGATAGGTCTGATCCATCAACTCGGCATGCGATGCGTCGGCCATGGCTTAACCTGCAAAGCGATACAGATGCACGCCCCCGTAAATCGCAGAGCGGTCCTGCGCAAACCCAAGCGCCGACGCCTGCGCATCATAGCGCCAGCGCGTCAGCAGATTGGCAGGCACCCGGCCCGGCAGAATATCGGCAGCGCCGCCCGTGCGGAACAGGACCCGCGCGCCGGGGCGGGCGGTGCGTGTGATCTGCGCCCAAAGGGCGGCAAGCTGCGCGTCATTCATCCAATCCTGCGCATCCAGCAGGACATAGGCGTCAAGACTGCCCTCGGCCCGCGTCGCCAGATGATCGGTCAGGGATTGGTTCAAGGGCCGGACCCTGTCAGCACGGGCCGCGATATCCGCAAAATTCTGTGGCGCCAGATAAGGTGGCAGGGCGGCATCCGCTGCCGCAGCATAGCCCCGGTTGAACGCCTGCCAGAGAAAGTAATTCTCTTTCACCGGAAAATCGCAGACCAGACGGCGGATACGTTCGCGCAGGACGGCAATGACCTCGCCCCCGCCATCAGCGGCGAGCTTGTCATATTGCGCAGGCGGGATGCCAAGGCCAAACAACGACGACCGCTGCCGCGCCAGCATCCGCACGATGGGTTTGTCGAACAATGGATCGATCACTGTCGCATGAAAATGGCGCTGCACGTCCAGCGTCGGCGCATCCAGCAGCGGGCGGAAATCGACCCGCGCCAGCTTTGCCAGCAGATGGATCGTGCCGATAAACCGCCCCAATACGCCATGCCGGTAAAAGCCGCGCGCGAACATCGCGGCCCGCTTGCGCCCCAGGCTGCGCCCGGCCCAGAAGGCACGGCTTTTGGCATCCAGATGCGGCGCGAGCTTGTCACGGATCAGCGCCGGATTGCCGGGCCGGTCGGCATGGCTGAACAGATCAAAGAATTCGGTCTGGTCAAGGTTCTGTGCCGCCGCCACCTTCAGCCGCAGCAAGGCGATATGCGCGGGCGACAGATCGACCGCAGTGACAGAGGCCGGATCAGCCGTCAGATAAGATATCGCATTGCAGCCGCCAGAGGCGATACAGATCATATCCGCGCCCGCTGGCAGCGCCATGGCATTCATATCTGCCACGGGATCTTCCCAAATCTGGGCGTAAACCAAGCCTTCGAACAACCGCGCGAACAGGCGTTCGTGCAACCCGGTCAGGTTCAGGCGCGGGTTTTGATAAACCGCGGCCCCAAGTTGCTGCGTGACATTGGTGGCATCGGTCATTGTGACATCGCTTTCTGTGTTGTGGGCTGGGGGGCGTCACCAGCAAAAGGGCGGGTCTTGGGCAGGCTGAAGGCATAGTCGCGCCCACCCAGCCGGCGCAGCACGCCATCGCCCCGGTCTTCAATTGCGGTCATGCTGTCGACCCAATCGCCGCAATTGGCATAGGTCAGGCCAAAATGATTATGCAGTGCAGCGATATGGAAATGGCCGCAGATCACGCCATCCAGACCCTTGGCACGAGCCAGATCGACAATCCGCCGTTCATGAGCCCGCCCGCGATAGCGCAAGGCGTTGGAGGCCATCACCAGCCGGTCAATCAGGCTGCGCGCCTGTGGCTGGCGTCGCGACAATTTGCGCAACACCCTGTCACAGCGGCGCAGACCGTGGTCGATCAGACTGCCCAACCGGGTCATCATATGCAGGCGGATCAGGCGGCTGTCAGCCTCGTCGCCATGCACGACCAGCAGATTCTGGCCTTGTGCCGTGGTGTGGACATAGGACGACAGATAGACCGCATCGAAAAACGCATGCGGGGGGATTTTGGACGGGTCTGGGTCATGGTTGCCACGGATATAGATCAGCTTGGCCCCTGCCTTGGCGCGGGCACGCAAATGGTCGATCACCGCCTGATCCTGCGCTGTCCAATGCGGCAGCAGCGGATGCCAAAGATCAAGGATATCGCCGATCAGCACATAGGTATCGGCAGGGTGGCGTTGCAGAAACCGCAGCACCAGATCTGCATGCGATGACAAGGCACCGAGATGCAGGTCAGACAGGAACAACGTGCGTCCTTGCGACGGGTCCGGAGCATGTAACTGGTCAAAGGACATCACGCGATCCAATCATGCTGATAGCCAAATCATGACGCGCGGCCATGACAGAACGATGAAAGTTACGTATCAGTTTTGTTGCATTGCGCCCTTGCAACACCACGGCTTGGGCCAAAGCGCCGGTAGCAAAGCCAAATCCTGTAGGGTCGTCCGCCGCGTCACGGTGCCACCCGTCAGCGGCGACAAAGCCCACTTTCGATCCCGCGCCAGACGCGGTAGTCTGCGCGCAAACCATCCACGGCGATCACGACGCCTCAGACCTCTCTGCCGCCTGTGCCCCGGCCTATCGAAAGTTTTTGTTTTGCAAACGCCCTACTATCTGATCGACAAAACCCGCCTGCTGCCCAATCTGGAAAAGATCGCCTATCTACGCGATGCATCCGGTGCCAAATGCCTGCTGGCGTTGAAATGCTTCGCCGCCTGGTCGGTGTTCGATTTCATGTCCGATTATATGGATGGTTCGACTTCTTCGTCACTTTACGAGGTGCGTCTGGGCCATGAAAAATTCCCCGGCGAAACCCATGCCTATTCGGTCGCCTATGCCGATCACGAAATCGATCAGGTGCTGGAATGTTCCGACAAGATCATCTTCAATTCCATCGGGCAATTGACGAAATTCAACGCCGTCTCCGCAGGGCATATCCGTGGTTTGCGGGTCAATCCCGGTGTCTCGACCTCAGAATTCGATCTGGCCGATCCGGCGCGCCCGTTCAGCCGTCTGGGCGAACATGATCCGGCGGCGATTGCCGGTATCGCCGACCAGATCAGCGGGCTGATGTTTCACAACAATTGCGAAAACGACAGCTTTGCCCGGTTTGATGAAATGCTGACGCTGATCGAGGATCGTTTTGGCGAAACCCTCCACAAGATGGACTGGATCAGCCTTGGCGGCGGTATCCATTTCACCGGCGAAGGCTATCCGCTGGACCAGCTTGCCGCGCGGCTGAAAGGCTTTGCCGCAACTTACGGCGTGCAGGTCTATCTGGAACCCGGCGAGGCGGCGATCACCGGGGCGGCAACGCTCGAGGTCACCGTGCTGGACACAATGCATAACGGCAAGAACCTCGCCATCGTCGACAGCTCGGTCGAGGCGCATATGCTCGATCTGCTGATCTACCGCGAATCCGCGAAAATGACCCCCGATGCGGGTGATCATGAATGGATGATCTGCGGCAAATCCTGTCTGGCGGGCGATATCTTTGGTGAATTCCGCTTTCCGGCACCTTTGCAGGCCGGTGACCGGCTTTCGTTTCAGGATGCTGCCGGTTACACAATCGTCAAGAAGAACTGGTTTAACGGGGTCAAGATGCCGGGTATCGCGATCCGCGAACTGGATGGAACCATACGGCTGGTGCGCGATTTCGGCTATGACGATTTCGCCGCCGCATTGTCGTGACGCAGACAACAAGGGTACTGAACCACATGAAACGCAATCTTCTTATCATCGGCGCTGGCGGCGTCGCACAGGTCGTCGCACATAAAGCGGCGCAGAATAATGATGTGCTGGGTGATCTGCATATTGCCAGCCGGACCATTGCGAAATGCGACGCGATTATCGCCTCTGTTCATGACAAATCCGCGATGAAGCAGGATGGCGTTTTCGCCGCCCATGCGGTCGATGCGATGGACAGCGCGGCGGTGGCGGCGCTGATCCGCGAAACCGGCGCGCAGATCGTGCTGAATGTCGGGTCGCCTTTCGTGAATATGTCGGTGCTTGAGGCCTGTATCCAGACAGGTGCCGCCTATATCGACACCGCCATCCACGAAGACCCGACCAAGATCTGCGAAACGCCGCCGTGGTATGGCAATTACGAATGGAAACGCCGCGACGATTGCGCCAAGGCCGGGATCACCGCGATCCTTGGGGCCGGGTTTGATCCCGGCATGGTCAACGCTTTCGCGCGTTTCGCCGTCGATGAATTCATGGATCAGGTCACGTCGATTGATATCGTCGATATCAACGCTGGCAGCCATGGTCGCTATTTCTCGACCAATTTCGACCCGGAGATCAATTTCCGCGAATTCACCGGCACCGTCTATAGCTGGCAGCAAGGCGCATGGCAGGAAAACAAGATGTTCGAGGTGGGCCGCGAATGGGACCTGCCTGTCGTGGGCAAACAAAAGGCCTATCTGTCCGGCCATGATGAGGTGCATTCGCTAGCCGCCAATTACCCAGATGCCGATATCCGGTTCTGGATGGGCTTTGGCGATCATTACATCAATGTCTTTACCGTGCTGCAAAACCTTGGCCTGTTGTCTGAACAACCCGTCACCACCGCCGAAGGGCTGGAGGTTGTGCCGCTCAAGCTGGTCAAGGCTGTCTTGCCGGACCCGTCCAGCCTTGCGCCAGATTACACCGGCAAGACCTGTATCGGTGATCTGGTCAAAGGCACCAAAGACGGCGAAGAGGTCGAGGTGTTTGTCTACAACGTCGCCGATCACAAAGACGCGTATAACGAGGTCGGCAGCCAAGGCATTTCCTATACCGCCGGCGTGCCGCCTGTCGGGGTTGCGATGCTGATCGCCGATGGCACCTATGACAAAGGCGTCATGATGAATGTCGAGGAACTGGACCCCAAACCGCTTTTCGCGCTGCTGGACCGGATCGGCCTGCCGACCCGCGTGCAAGATG
Organism: Loktanella sp.; assembly: GCA_017390475.1. Classification (GTDB taxonomy): domain Bacteria; phylum Pseudomonadota; class Alphaproteobacteria; order Rhodobacterales; family Rhodobacteraceae; genus Yoonia. Next base: position 66,466 of record JAFPBO010000018.1, on the reverse strand, counting down.
CAAAAGGCGATCGTTCCTGGCAGGATGTATAGCCGGATCATCCCGTTGCACGATCCTGTAGGTCAAACGTTGCTTTGCGGTTGACTCGGGACGCGTGCGCGGTAAAAGGCGGTTCCAATGATATCACCGTGGGCCTAGCCCCGCGAAGCCGGAGAAGTGAAACATGGCGAAGCCAACCACGATCAAAATCCGCCTGAACTCCACCGCGGGGACCGGGCATTTCTATGTGACCAAAAAAAACGCACGCACAATGACCGAAAAAATGGCGATCAAAAAATACGATCCCGTTGTGCGCAAGCACGTGGAATACAAGGAAGGCAAGATCAAGTAAGTGATCTTGACCCCTTGGGGACAGTGAAAAGGCCGCGCAGCAGCGCGGTCTTTTGCGTTAGTAAGGTGTTGTTGCCGGATCGCCCGCCAGCGTGGTGTAGTGGCGTGTACCGGCTGTGCGGTCCAGATGCAGCACCCTGTCATGATTGGGGTAGGTCACCTGATCACGCGCAGCCCTTGTGCCAATCACCAGATAGGTGGCATCCGCTGTTGACCGGTTTTCCAGATAATGCCCCAGCGGCACACCCGCTTTGAAACAGGCGCATCACCGGGCTGCAGCAGGATCTGGTCCGGGCCTTCATGTACGACCACCTCGCCTGACAGCATATAGATCATCTCATCCTCCTTCTGGTGCCAGTGGCAAGTGGATGACATTGACCCCGGCGGCAGGGTTTCGGTGAAAGCACCAAACTGGGTCAGCCCGCCAGTGTCGCTGAATAGCCGCACAGTGTAAGGGCCAAGCACCGGATGTGGCGTCTCTGGCTGATCCAGTTTCGCGTTTTTTGCTTTGATCACCGGCATAGCGTGCCTCTTGCTGTTTGGAATGGCAGGGCAGGGTAACAAAAAAGGGGCCGGTGTTGCCACCAGCCCCTTTCAAAATCCGCTCGGCAGAGATTAGTCGCGGTTGCCGAAAAGTTGCAGCAGGAACATGAACATGTTGATAAAGTTCAGGTACAGGCTCAACGCGCCCATGATCGCTGATTTACCCAGCCATTCGCTGTCGCCCTGTGCGGCATGTGCGATATAGTCGGATTTGATCCGTTGGGTGTCATAAGCGGTCAGACCTGCGAAGATCAGAACACCCAGAATCGAAATCGCAAACATGATCGCTGGCGATTGCAGGAAGATGTTCACGATCATCGCCACGATGATACCGATCAGACCCATCATCAGGAACGTGCCCCAGGCAGACAGATCCTTTTTCGTGGTATAGCCATAGAGGCTAAGACCCGCGAAGGCGATCGAGGTGATCAGAAAAATCTGCGCAATCGACATGCCGGTGAAAGCAACGAAGATCCACGAGATCGACAAGCCCATGACGGCGGCGAAAGCGTAAAAGAAGGTCTGTGCCGCAGCTGCCGAGAAACGGTTGATCATCGCGCCAAAGCCGAAAATCATCGCCAAGGGTGCGAACATCACGATCCACCCCAAAATGTTGGGCTGCAATGTGATCGGGTCACGGAAAACTGCCAGCAGGCCGGGTGCTGTGCCGACAGCCCAAGCAACGGCGAATGTGATCAGCATACCCACGGACATTGTGCCGTAGACTTTGTTCATGTGGGCGCGAAGACCCGCGTCGATATTGGCCGTGCGGACCCCACCGGCCGTGCGAATTGTCTCGTATTGAGCCATTTTATCCTCCAAAATTAGACAGTGGCGCCAGTAACGGCATCCTTGTCGGACATATTGGCAGACTACCCCTGATATTCAAGGCTTTCCGGGCCGATGCGCGATATTTACGCAGCTTTTGCGCGCGAATGTCGCAGGCTGTTTACCAGCCTGTTACATCCGCCAATGGCGCGGCACGTCCCAGACGGGTTTATCGGCCTCGTCCAGCGCATCCTGCCGCGTGATTCCGATATCGTCGAGAAGGTGTGGTTCAAGCTCGCGCAGGTCGCGCCGTTCCCGCGACAGGCTCATCGCCTGCAGGATGCGCAAAAAGATTGAGGGACGGGACGCCGGCAGGGCGCAGGATTGTGTTGCACTGGTCATTTGCATCGTCTTTCGTGATGGGTGATGTCATTCATATGTCTGTGCTTGATATTTACTCGAGGACATTGCATTATAAAAATGAATGTTTGATGGATAAAATATCAGGATTATTGATATGACACGTAATCTGGATCTGACCGCCTTACGGTCTTTTGTGGCGGTCGCCGATACCGGCGGCGTGACCAAGGCGGCGGGGCTTTTGCACCTGACCCAATCCGCCGTTTCAATGCAGCTCAAGCGACTGGAGGAGTCGTTGGATGCGCAATTGCTGGACCGCTCATCACGTACCATCGCGCTGACATCGCAGGGTGAACATCTGCTGTCCTATGCGCGGCGGATGCTGATCCTGAACGATGAAATCTATGGTAAGCTGACATCCGTCGCCTATGAGGGCGAGGTTACTCTGGGCGTGCCGCATGACATCGTCTATCCGGTGATACCGCAGGTGTTGCGCCGCTTTGCCGCTGCCTATCCGCGGATGCGGGTACAATTGGCGTCATCGTTCACCAGTCAGTTGCTGGATGAATACCGACGCGGCGCATTGGATATGATTCTAACCACCGAAGACAGCGTCGGGCAGGGCGGTGAAACCCTGACTGCTATCCCGCTGGTCTGGCTGGGCGCGCCCGGCGGGCAAGTGTGGAAACAGCGCCCCCTGCGGCTGGCGTTCGAGCATCGCTGCATTTTCCGCAAATTCGTGCAGCGTCGCCTGGATGAGGCTGGTATCCCTTGGGAAATGGCCGTCGAAAGCCATTCCAGCCGCACGATAGAGGCCTCTGTCAGCGCCGATCTTGCGGTCCATACGATGTTGGCCGGGGCAGAGCCGCGCCATTTCGAACGGATCAACCATGGCGGTGCCTTGCCCGATCTGCGCCATTTCAACGTCAATCTGTATCACGCCGATCTGGACAGCAGTCCGGTGATCGCCGATCTGGCCGGGTTCATCCGCGACGGGTTTTACACGCAAAGCACCCCGGTCACGGCACAATAACGACCTTGCCTGTGGAGGCGCGGCTGCGCATCAGCTCCAACGCCTCATCCGCGCGGTCCAGTGGCAGGATGTGGCTGATATGGGGGTGCAGCCGCCCCTCTGCCAGCCAGTCCAGCAATTCCGCCAGCGAGGCCGACAAGGCCTCTGGCTGGAATTTCAGATAACCGCCCCAGTAAAACCCGATTACATCGATATTCTTAACCAGCAGGATATTGGCGGGCACCTGCGGGACATCACCGCTGGCAAAGCCGATGACGATCACCCGCGCCTCTGGCTTGCAGGCGGAAAGGGCCGCTTTGAATGTATCACCGCCGACCGGGTCATAGACAACATCGGCCCCACCAAGCGCCCTTGCGCTGGCCTTGATGTCCTGCGCGTCGCTGTCGATCACATGGTCCGCACCGGCTGCGCGGGCCACCGCCAGCTTGTCCGCGCCGCGCGCCACAGCGATGACGCGCGCGCCCATCGCTTTGCCGATTTCGACTGCTGTCAGCCCGACACCGCCCGCCGCACCCAGCACCAGCAGGGTTTCGCCCGGTTGCAACCGCGCGCGGCGGGTCAACGCCAGATGCGACGTGCCGTAGGCGACCATGAAACCGGCTGCAACCTCGGCGCTCATCGTATCGGGGACCGGGCGGCACAGCGCGGCGGGGAAAGTCCCCTGATCTGCCATCCCCCCTTGGCCGCCGAACACCGCAACACGGGTACCGATGGCGGGGCTGGTGACGCCTGCGCCCTGCGCAATCACCGTGCCGCAAACCTCCATCCCCAGGGTGAATGGCGGGTTCGGTGTGTCCTGATAGGTCCCTTTGGCCATCAGTAGATCGGCGAAATTTAGACCACAGGCCGCAATATCCAGCAAAACCTCGCCTGTAGCGGGGCTGGGGGCGGGAATTTCCGCCAGACTGGGAGGGGCGACATAAGACGTGACCTGAAATGCGCGCATCTGTGCGAATCCTTTGCGATTGTGATTGGTTCAGATCTAGCATTGCTGCGCTGACAGGTGTGACTAGATTGGTTCCGGCTACCGCAGCTTATACCTGACCTGTCTTTAAGGTCAGGGAACAGCCTGCAACCGTTGCGTGTTTTATCGAAAAGGTGGCATGACGTATTGGTCAGTGAAAAACAGCACCAAGAGCCTGTTCTTTGGTTTCACGGCGCGCGTTGTTCGGCACGCATTTTGTGGCCAGTATTTTAACTAAGGATAAAAAGAATGAAGCACCCTGTTGACGTCTATGTCGGAAAACGGATCAGACATCGGCGCTGGATGAACGGAACCACGCAGCAGCAACTTGCAGAAAATGTTGGAATAAAATTCCAGCAGATCCAGAAATATGAAACCGGTATGAACCGGGTCAGCGCGTCGCGGCTGTGGGATATTTCCAATGTGCTGGGTGTGCCGGTCTCGTTCTTTTTCGAAGGCTATGACGCGCAACCAGAAGTCGACGCAGCCACCAGCGATATGCCCGGTGATATCCTGACCGATAAAGAAGCACTGGAATTGCTGCGTTCATACTATGCAATCCCTGAAAATCAGCGCCGTCGTCTGTTTGATCTGGCCCGCGTGCTGAGCGAAGCCGCATAAAGCCCCCTTGACCTGCTGATCGGCGCCGGGCTACCGCTTTTCCGGATACGGCAAAGCAAAGATCGGGACATCAGATGGAACCAGACCTGCAAGCGGAATTGATCCGTGTTGCGCATCTGCTGGCCGATGCCGCGCGCGGCCCGGCTCTGGCGCATTTTCGCACAGCCGGACTGGTGGCCGACAGCAAGGGGGATGGCCAGTTCGATCCTGTCACCATCGCTGATCGCGCCGCCGAACGTGCCATGCGTGATATTCTGGCCAAAGAACGCCCAGAGGATGCGATCTTTGGCGAAGAATATGGCCAGACCAGCGGCACCAGCGGTTTGCGCTGGGTGCTGGACCCGATTGACGGCACCCGCGGCTATATCAGCGGCACGCCGACATGGGGGGTGCTGATCGCGGTGGGCCATGACGCCGGTCCGGTCTACGGCATCATTGATCAGCCCTATATCGGCGAACGGTTCGCCGGTGGGTTCGGGCAGGCGGTGCTGACCGGTCCGATGGGCGTGACCCAACTGACCACGCGCGCGCCGCGTGCTTTGGATCAGGCGATCTTGCTGTCCACTTTCCCCGAAATCGGCACCCCCGCAGAGATGCAGGCGTTCCAGGCCGTGTCGCAACGGGTGCGGCTGACCCGCTATGGCATGGATTGTTACGGCTATGCACTGCTGGCTGCAGGCCAGGTCGATCTGGTGATCGAGGCTGGGCTGAACGCCTATGACGTGCAGGGCCCGATTGCGGTGATCACAGCGGCTGGCGGTATCGTCACCGACTGGACCGGTCGTCCGGTACATGACGGCGGGCAGGTGCTGGCCGCTGCCAATGCGGATATTCACGCCACCGCCCTAGCTGTGTTGCAAGCGCATCAATAATTTCCGACCGCCATATTCCTGCCTTGGATTTCGTGCAACCCTCTGGTTGTGATCGGTAAGGAGTACGGAGGTATGTTACGATGTTCAGATATGTTGCGCTGATTTCATGTACTATGCTGGCGGCTTGCAGCACGGGCGCGCCGATGGCACCGCACTCGACGATCCGCACGGTCCCTGCGGATATGGCCACGCAAGGATTTGCCGGTGCGTTGCGCGAATTACGGTTGAGCCAGGGGCTTGCCGGTATGGGGCAGGACCCGAACCTGACCCGCGCGGCACAGGCCCATGCCGATGACATGGCGCAGAACAATTATTTCTCGCATCTGGCCCCGAACGGCCCGAATGGGATCACCGTCGAACAACGGATCGCCGTTGCGGGGTGCCGACCGCGGCTGATGGCGGAAAACATCTCCAGGGGGCAACAATCCGAAGATGACGTTTTCGCCGCCTGGGCCGCGTCACCGGCGCACCGTGCCAATATGCTTGGGGTGCGGTTCCGCAGCTTTGGGCTGGGCCGGTCGGGTGATATCTGGGTGCTGAAACTGGCAGACAGTTGTTAATGGCGGCCGTCAGGCCCCCTGCCTGACCCCCGCGATCCAGACGTCGGCAATCGCGCGGTCATCGCCCATCATGATCGTCGGAAACAGCGCGTCCCAGATATCTGTCGCACGGCCTGACCGCTGGGCAATTGCGGGGGTAGATGCGAGGTCCAGAACCGTGATATCCGCCGCAGCCCCAGCCCCCAGATGCCCGATCTGTCCTGCCATATGCAGGCTGGCGGCGGACCCTTCGGTCGCCAGCCACAGCAATTGCGCCGGATGCAGCGCGACACCGCGCAATTGCCCGATTTCATAGGCGGCGGCCATCGTGCGCAGCATCGAAAACGACGACCCGCCGCCGGTATCCGTGGCCAGCCCGATGGTCAGACCGACACGCGCCAGCCCCATCAGATCAAACAGCCCTGACCCGATGAAAGCATTCGATGTCGGGCAATGTACGACAGCAGCCCCGACCTCTGCCAGCCGCGCAATCTCGCGCGGTTCCAGATGGATCGCATGGCCAAAGATACCACGCGCGCCCAGCAGGCCGAACGCCTCATAAGTATCCAGATAATCGCGGGCATCGGGAAACAGGTCCCGGACCCAGGCGATTTCCGGCAATTGTTCACTCAGATGCGTCTGCATCAGGCAGTCAGGATGCTCCGCCCAAAGCGCGCCAAGTGCGGCCAATTGATCAGGTGTCGAGGTCGGCGAAAACCGTGGCGTGATCGCATAGGTCGCACGGCCCTTGCCGTGCCAGCGATCAATCAGCGCCTTGCTGTCATCATAGGCCGATTGCGCATTGTCGCGCAGATTGTCGGGGGCATTGCGGTCCATACAGGTCTTGCCCGCGATCACCGCCATATTGCGCGCCGCGGCGGCGGCGAAAAAGGCATCCACACTGCCGGGATGGATCGTGCAATAGCTGGTCAGCGTCGTGGTGCCATGGGCCACGGCCAGATCTATCGTGCGTGTAGCCACCTCTGCCGCATAAGCGGGGTCAGCCAGCCGCGCCTCTTCGGGGAAGGTATAGATGTTCAGCCAGTCGATCAGCTGTTTACCCCAACTCGCGATAATGCCCGTTTGTGGGTAATGCATATGAGCATCGACAAAACCGGCGCTGATCAGCTTGTCGCCATAATCCACCACCCGCGCGCCCGGATGCGCGGCGCGCAGGGCTGCCCCGTCACCCGTCGCCACAACCTTGTCACCGTCAATCAGCACGCCGCCCGCGCTGTTGAACTGCACTGCATCTGCCCAATCGCCGATCAGCGGATTGCCAGAAAAACCAAGTATTTGGCCAAGGAGTAAAAGTTTTGTCATATCGCCGGTATAGGCTGTGCAAATGCGGGCGTAAATCATGGATTGGCGTTGTCAGTATGGCTGCTTTGGCTATGCTGCCCGAAAACCGGAGGTGCCTGATGGCTGGCCATGACGACGACCATGAAGAAGAAGCATTCGGCATCACCGACAGGCTGGTGGCCGAGGTTCTTGAGGCCGTCGAAAATGGCAATGCTGCCGCTGTCGATATCCTGCTGGACCCTTTGCACCCTGCCGATATCGCGCATCTGATCGAACAGATCGACCGCAAGGAACGGCGCGAATTGCTGACCCTGTGGAAAGACGGGATCGACGGCGATATCCTTTCCGAGCTTGACGAAAACCTGCGCGAAGAAATCATCGGCCAGCTGGAACCGGCAGAACTGGCCGATGCGCTGCGCGATCTGGACAGCGATGATGTCGTCGATCTGGTCGAATATCTGGACGAAGATCAGCAAGGCGTGGTGCTTGATGCGCTGGATGCCAGCGACCGGATGGTGGTCGAACAGGCTTTGTCCTACCCCGAGGAATCGGCCGGCCGGCACATGCAGTCCGAACTGGTGCGCGCGCCCGAACACTGGACCGTGGGCGAGGCGATTGATTACCTGCGTTCCGATATCGTGCTGCCGGATCAGTTCTATCACATCATTCTGGTCGACCCCCGGCTGAAGGCCGTGGGTTACGTCACTCTGGGCCGCATCCTGAGCAATACGCGCGACACCCCGCTGCATGCCCTGACCGAAGAAACCTTTCGCACCTTTCACGTCACCCAGGGGGTGGAAGAGGTGGCACAGGCGATCAACCACTATCACCTGATCACCGCCCCCGTGGTGGATGACGATGATCGGGTCGTCGGTGTGATCACGATTGACGACGCGATGGCCTTTCTCGAAGAAGAAGCCGAGGAAGATCTGTTGCGCCTTGCCGGTGTGGGTGAAGGCAGCCTGTCCGACAAGGTCTTTGCCACCAGCAAACAGCGGCTGCCCTGGCTGGCGGTGAACCTCGTCACCGCCAATTTCGCCGCTTTCGTGATCTCATTGTTCGAGGAATCGATTGCCGGGCTGGTCGCTTTGGCGGTGCTGATGCCCATCGTCGCCTCGATGGGGGGCAATGCGGGTACACAATCGTTGACCGTGGCGGTGCGCGCGCTGGCCACACGCGACCTGACGCCAGCCAACCAATGGCGGGTCGTCCGGCGCGAAGGGCTGGTGGGGCTGATCAACGGTGTGGTGTTCGCGCTGGTGATGGGCACCATCGGCTATCTGTGGTTTGGGTCCATCATGCTTGGCGTGGTGATTGCGATGGCGATGCTGATCAACATGGTTGTGGCCGGTCTGGCTGGCACGATGGTACCGGTGTTGCTTGAAAAGTTTGGCTTTGACCCGGCACTTGCCTCTGGCACTTTCGTGACAACAATGACCGATGTGATGGGCTTTTTCGCCTTCCTCGGCCTTGCGACGCTGATCCTGCTGTGATCGACAAATCCACCGCCCGGACCGCCGCTTTTGCCCGACGCGCGGCGGCGCATGACCCGGAAACCGCAAGTGCCGGTTACCTGAGCGAGGTTCTGGCAGGCTATCGCGGCGTGCCTTTGGCAAGTTACATGCCGATGCGTACGGAAATCGACCCGCGCCCCGCCATGGCAGAGGCGGCGGCTTACGGCCCCGTCGGCGTGCCGGTGATCATCCGCAAAGCAGCACCACTGCAATTCCGCCTGTGGGAGCCTGATTGCGCGCTGATCCCCGGCACCTTCGGCGCGGATATCCCCGCATCCGGCGATTGGATGATCCCCCAGATCCTGATCGTGCCTTTGGTGGCTTTTACCCGCAAAGGCGACCGGCTCGGCTATGGCGGCGGCTTTTACGACCGCACGCTGGACAAATTGCGTAGCACAGGCCCGGTCATGGCCATCGGTTTCGCCTATGCCGCACAGGAAGACCCCGATCTGCCGCTGGATTCCACGGATCAGCCACTTGACCTGATCGTGACGGAACAGGGCATTATCACACCCTGATCATCTTCCGAGTACAAATATCCCCGCCGGAGGCATAGAAGTTTTTCCGGAACTCAGCTCTCCGAAAACGCAGCCATCACCTCGTCTGATGCTTCGAAATTCGCCGTCACGCGCTGCACATCGTCATCGTCTTCCAGCGTATCAAGCAGCTTCATCAGCTTGGTCAGCCCTTCCAGATCGACCTCGGTGGTCATATTGGGCTTCCAGATCAGCTTGGTCGAGATCGATTCACCCAAAGCCGGTTCCAGCGCATTGGATACTTCCGCCAGATCGGTATCGGCGCAATAGATGACGTGGTTATCATCGTCGCTTTGCACATCCTCGGCACCGGCTTCAATCGCGGCCATCATCACCGTGTCAGCGTCAGCAACGGCGGCGGGATAAACAATCTCGCCCTTGCGGTCGAACATGAAGGCGACCGACCCCGTCTCACCCAGATTGCCGCCGCTTTTGGTAAAGGTCGACCGCACGGTCGATGCGGTGCGGTTGCGGTTATCGGTCATCGCCTCGACGATGACAGCAATGCCACCCGGCCCGTAACCTTCATAGCGGATTTCATCGTAATTTTCCGCATCGCCGCCTTGCGATTTCTTGATCGCGCGGTCGATCACATCCTTGGGGACAGAATTCGACTTGGCCTCTTTCACGGCCAGGCGCAGACGGGGGTTCTTGTCGGGGTCGGGGTCGCCCATCTTGGCGGCCACGGTGATTTCCTTGGCGAGTTTGGAAAACAGCTTGGAACGCAGCTTATCCTGCCGGCCCTTGCGGTGCTGGATATTCGCCCATTTGGAATGGCCCGCCATCGGAAACTCCCGTCATATCTGATGTAAATCTGCGCCTCTATAAGGCATGGGCCAGCCTGCTTACAAGGGCCAGATCAGCGGGATCACAAAGGATACGACGGGTGCAAGGGTCACATTCAGCGGAATACCAAAGCGCAGGAAGTCGGTAAATTTATAGCCACCGGGGCCAAAGACCAAGGTATTGGTCTGATACCCGATGGGTGTCGCGAAACTGGCGCTGGCGGCGATCATTACGGCGACGACCAGCGGGCGCGGATCAACGCCAAGGGCCACGGCAAGGCCAATGGCAATCGGCGTCATCACCACCGCCACGGCATTGTTGGACACCATTTCCGTCAGCAGACTGGCCAGCGAATAGACCGCCAGCACGATCAGAAACGGCGGCAGGGCGAGCAGATAAGGCGAGGCGGCATTGGCGATCATTTCCACTGCGCCCGAGGATTCCAGTGCCGATCCGACGCCGAGCATGGCGAAAATCAGCGCCAGCAACCGACCTTCGATGAATGAAAACGCCTCATCCGCGTCGATACAGCCCATCGTCAAAACAACTGTCACGCCGATCATCGCCAACATCAGGATCGGCGCGACGTTCAGCGCGGCCAGCCCGACGATGCCCAGCAAGACGACAATAGCCACTGGCGCATGCCCACGGCGATACGCCCGCTGCGACGGGGCAGAGACATCGCCAAGGTTCATGTCTTCGGCCAGCCTTTGGATATCGGCGGGCGCGCCTTCCAGCAGCAGGGTATCGCCGACCCGCACGACCATATCGTCAATCTGCTGGCTGATATTGCTGTCGCGCCGGTGTACTGCCAGCGGATAGACCGCATAACGCCGCCGCAACCGCAAAGACCCCAGCCGCCGGTCCGCCATCTTGCAATTGGGGGTGATCAGCACCTCGACCGTGGTGGTTTCCACCGCAGAGACCTGATCGACCCGGCGCAATTCTTTATTGGCTTGCAGCGACAACAGTTCGGTCATTTCCGTGCGCAGCACCACGCGGTCACCGACCTGCAATGTCACGTCCAAGAGGTTGCGGCGCAAAGATTGATCGCCGCGCACCACGTCGATCAGCCGCACACCGTCGCGTTTGAACAATTGCACGCCGGTGACTTCACGCCCGATCAGGTTGCTGTCGGGGGGGATCACAGCCTCCGAGAAAAACTTTTTCTTCGACCGGTCCGACAGCATCGTGGCCATGCTTTGTCGGTCGGGTAGCAGCTTTGGACCCATGAAATACATATAGGTAAAGGTCCAGGCCACGACGACCAGACCAACCGGCAGGATTTCCAGAATGCCGAATGGCTCCATGCCCGAAGCCCGCGCGACACCATCCACCAGCAGGTTGGTCGAGGTGCCGATCAGCGTCAGCGTGCCACCAACTATGGCAGCATAGCTCAGCGGGATCAGCAGTTTCGACGCGGACACGCCCAATGACCGCGACAATTGGATAAACACCGGGATCATCACCACAACCAGCGGCGTGTTGTTCATGATCGCACTGGCAAAGGCCACGAACAACAGCCCGCCACCGATGGCGCGGGCCGGGCTGACCTTGGCCTGCCGTTCGGCCAACCGGGTCATCGCATCCAATGCGCCGGTGCGTACCAAGGCACCGACGATGATGAACATCGCCGCAATGGTCCATGGGGCCGGGTTGGCAAAAGCATTCACCGCTGCCTGATAGGGCAGCACGCCGGTGATCAGCAAAATGGTGACCCCGGTCATCGCGACAACCTCGGTCGGGAAGGTTTCGCGCAGGAACAGCACGAACATCCCCACGACAACGATAAGCGTCAGCCAGGCCTCTTGCGGTTGCGTCAGGGTGAACAGGTCATTCATTGGACAAAGCGCCTTTCGCAGCGGGCGTTCCGGTCGCCCTCGGGCGCACTAGCGTCAACCCGACCGCCATCGCGCCGAGGGCGGCCCAGACCCAAAGACTGTAATGTTCGCGCAACAACAGCATCGCCCAGAGCACGCCGAACCCGGTGACCAGATAGCTGATCTGCCCGGCAAAAACCGCGCCGCCCTGCCGGACCAGCCAGATATAGCCGGTATAGACTACGACATGGATCACCGCCCCCAGCACCATGGTGACATCGGCCAGAATGAACGGCGCGCCGGGCATGCGGAACTGCCCTGTCCCCAGTGCCAGCGGCAGCGCGATCACCACCCCGATGGCCGATGCCCCGAACAGCAGTTGCACCGGATCAAGCCCCGCCGTGCCCCATCGGGCGACAACATTACCTTCCAGCGCATAACAGAGCGGGGCAATCAGTGCCAAAGGCAGAAGAGCCACCATGGCCCGGTCTGGCAGGCTCGCCTCGGGCAGCGCAATCAGGGCGACAGCGGTCAGTCCCAGCGCCAGACCTGCCATGCGTCGCCAGGAAAAACGGTCATTGCCAAGCGCCAGCGCGATCGGAAAGGCGATCAGCGGAATGGTCGAGATCACGATCGACATGACCCCGGATGGCAAGGTGAATGCAGCGCGGTAGCTTGCGGAATTCGGGATCAGCGTGCCAAGCGTCGCAATCATCAGCCAGAAGGCCAGCGTCTTTGGTGTCACCGGTAAATGCCCCAGACTGCGCCAACGCCATCCACCCAGCAGGACCGTGCCGATCAGCATCTGCCAGAAGATCATGCCAAAAGGTTCATAGCCCGCCATGACGGTTATTTTCGTCAGCGGCTGCGTCAGCCCCCAGCCGGCGCCCAAGGCGACAAGCGCCAGTGTCAGGACGCCATGATCGCGGGTCATGCAGGGCCGCTCGCCGCCAACCTGCCACCCTGACGCACCATGTCCACGCGGGTGGCCTTGCCGGTCCGGTCATCGGTTTCGACATAGAGGCCGGACAAAGTCGCCTCGGATTCAGCCGGGGTGAAACGATCTTTGGGCATGCCGGTGATAAATCGGCGCAAAGGTTCGGCCTTGTCCATGCCGATGACCGAATTGTAATCGCCGCACATGCCTGCATCGGTCTGATACGCCGTGCCGCCGCCCAGAATCATCGCATCCGCCGTGGGGACATGGGTATGGGTGCCGACGACGATACTGGCGCGCCCGTCGCAAAAATGGCCCATCGCCATCTTTTCCGACGTTGCTTCGCAATGCATATCGATCAGGCTGGCATTGACCTGCCCGCCCATCGGGTATTGCCGCATGACCGCATCGACAGCCGAGAAAGGGTCATCAAACGGGCGTTTCATGAAAACCTGGCCCAGCACCTGCGCGACCAGTACTTTGCGCCCGCCCGCGGCGGTAAACACCCGTGCGCCCACGCCGGGGGCGGCTTTGGAAAAATTCAGCGGCCGGATGATCCGCGGTTCCTGCGCGGCAAAGGCCAGCATATCCTTTTGATCAAAGGCATGATCGCCCAGAGTGACAACATCTGCCCCGGCTTCCAGCAGCAATTTGGCATGCGGGGCCGACAGACCCATGCCGGATGTGGCGTTCTCGCCATTCACGACCACGAAGTCGAGCCGCCATTCGGCGCGCAGGCGCGGCAGGTGATTTGTGATTGCGGTGCGGCCAGCGCGCCCCATGACATCGCCAAGGAAAAGTATCTTCATCCCTCTTTGGTAAGCGTGGATCGCTGCCGGTGCCAGTGCGAAAATGTCGCTGGTCTTTGCCGATTTTTGATGCGACCCAAAGGCATGACTGATTTGCAACCAGCACGGCCCGTCGCGGGCGTCTTGTGGATGGTCCTGACCGGGGCGATGTTCGTGGCTGTCACGGCCATTGTGAAACACGTGGGCGATGATGTGCCTGCCTCGCAGGCGGCGTTTCTGCGTTATGCCTTGGGGCTGGTGTTTCTGATCCCGATGATCCGGCCAATCTTGGCAGCGCATCTGACACGCCGCCAATTGCAGATGTTCGGGATCAGAGGCGTGGTGCATACCATTGCCGTGATCCTGTGGTTCTACGCCATGGCGCGCATTCCCATCGCCGAAGTGACGGCGATGAATTACCTGTCACCGGTCTATGTCTCGATCGGCGCGGCGCTGTTTCTGGGTGAAAAACTGCCGCCCCGCCGTCTGGCGGCCGTGGTGATCGCCCTGATCGGGGCGGCGATCATCCTGCGCCCGGGAATGAAAGCGGTCGAACCGGGCCATATCGCCATGCTGGGCACCGCCGTGATGTTCGCGGTGGGTTATCTGCTGGCCAAGCAATTATCGGGCGAGGTCTCCGCTGCCGTTGTCGTCGGCATGCTGTCGATCACCGTGACTATCGGGTTGGCCCCTTTCGCCTATGCGGTCTGGGTCACGCCGACGCTGGGGCAGGTGGGCTGGCTGTTCCTCGTCGCCTGTTTCGCCACGGTGGGCCATTACACGATGACCCTGGCCTTTGCTGCCGCACCGCTGACAGTCACCCAGCCGGTGACATTCCTGCAACTGGTCTGGGCCGTGCTGCTGGGCGCCGTCGTCTTTGGCGAGGGCGTGGATGGTTGGGTCGTCTTTGGCGGCTTGGTGATCATGGCCTCGGTCACATTCATCACTTGGCGCGAGGCGGTGGCGCGCAGGCAGGTGACGCCGGTGGTGACTGAAACCAAAGTGTAAGGAAGCGCCTGACGGCGCTGCCTCCGGCGGGAGTATTTTTGGAAAAAAGAAGCTGGAAGAATTAGGTCGGCGCGAGGCGCTTGATCAGCGAGCTTTGCGTGATCCGGCCGATAGGCTGACCATTTTCCGTGACGGATAAAGCATGCGCGCCGATCTGTTGCAGGATCGCCTGCACCGGCGTGTCCACGTCGATCTGATCGCCATCGGCGCTGCCTGCGATCATCACATCGCGCGCGGTCAGCACGCCCAGCGGATTCATATGGGCCACGAAATCCGCCACATAGGGGTTGGCCGGATTAGTATAGATATCGCGCGGCGTGCCACATTGCACGATTCGCCCGCCCTCCATGATCGCGATCCGGTTGCCGATCTTGAACGCTTCATCCAGATCATGGCTGACGAAAATGATCGTGCGCCCGCGCTGTTTTTGCAGATCCAGCAATTCATCCTGCAATTTGGACCGGATCAGCGGGTCAAGGGCGCTGAACGGTTCATCCATCAGCAGGATCGGCGCATCTGTGGCAAAGGCGCGCGCCAGCCCGACGCGCTGTTGCATTCCGCCTGACAATTCGCCCACCAGCGCATCGGCGCGTTCGGACAGGCCGACCATCGCCAGTTCCTGATCGACGCGGTCGTGCAGTTTGGCCTTGTCCAGCCCCGCCAGTTCCAGCCCAAGCCCCACATTGTCGCGCACGGTGCGCCACGGCAGCAGGCCGAATTGCTGGAACACCATTGAAACACATTCACGCCGCACCCGGCGCAGGTCGCTGGCGCTCGAATGGGTGACGTTGCAGGTCCAGTCTCCGTCAAAGATCCGCACCGCCCCGCGCACCACCGGGTTCAGGCCGTTCACTGCCCGCAGCAGGGTGGATTTGCCAGACCCTGACAGCCCCATCAGCACAAGGATTTCGCCCTGCGCCACGTTCAGTGAACAATCATGCACCCCCAGCACCTGATCGGTACGTTTCAGAATTTCGGGTCGGTCCAGCCCTTCATCCATCAGGGGCAGGGCGTCTTGTGGCCGGGACCCGAAAACGATGCTTACATTGTCAAATTCAACAGCATTCATTTGCGTGTCACCCGCAGCATCCGGTCCAGCATGATCGCGACCACGACGATGACAAAGCCGCTTTCAAACCCGAGAGAGGTATTCACCGTATTCAGCGCCCGGATCACCGGCACGCCCAGCCCACTGGCACCGACCAGTGCGGCAATCACCACCATCGACAGCGACAGCATGATCGTCTGGTTCAGCCCCGCCATGATCTGTGGCAGGGCAGATGGCAGTTCAACTTTGAATAAAATCTGTCGTTTCGTGGCACCAAAGGCCTGCGCTGCTTCGAGCAAGGCGGTCGGGGTAGAGGCCACCCCCAGATAAGTCAGCCGGATCGGCGCGGGCAGCACAAAGATTACCGTGGCGATCAGGCCGGGGACCATGCCGATGCCAAAAAACACGATGGCCGGGATCAGATAGACGAAAACTGGCAGCGTCTGCATCAGGTCCAGCACCGGCACCATCGCGCGATACAGCTTTGGCCGGTGTGCCGCCGCAATGCCCACGGGCACGCCTAGCCCCATGCAGACAACACAGGCCGACAGCACAAGCGTCAGCGATTGCATCGTTTCGCGCCAGTAGCCCTGGTTCAGGATGAACATGAACCCGACCATGATAAACAGCGCCGTTTTCCAATTGCGCTGCACGGCATAGGTCAGCCCCGCAAAGGCGGCGATCACCGCAAAGGGATGCGGCGTGGATAACGCCCAAAGGATCGCCCCGATCAGCCATTCCATCACATCCGAGATATAGTCAAAGACAAAGCCCAGATTGGCATTCAGCCAGTCGAATACCGATCTGGCCCATGGCCCGATGGGGATTTTATTGTCGGTCAGCCAGTTCACCCTGTTTCCTTTGCCTTGGTGGGTCAGGCCCGCAGGCCTGACCCGTCAGATCACAGACCCAGTGCCGCGTTCACGGCTTCCATCGCATCGCCACCGTCACGGGCGGTGACGCCGTCAAGCCAAGCGGGCAAGACATCGGGGTTCGCCGTCAGCCATGCGGTCGCAGCCTCGGACGGATCAGTCCCGTCGTTCAGGATCGCGCCCATGATCTCGTTTTCCATCTCCAGCGTGAATTCCAGATTTGTGAGGAATTGCCCGACATTGGGGCATTCGTCGACATAACCGGCGCGGGTATTGGTCAGCACGGTCGCGCCGCCCAGATCAGGCCCGAACCAATCATCGCCGCCTTCGAGATATTCCATATCGAAATTGGCGTTCATCGGATGCGGTTCCCAGCCAAGGAACACAATGGGTTCACTGCGGTTCGATGCGCGGTCCACCTGCGCCAGCATCCCCTGTTCGGAACTTTCCAGCACTTCGAAACCGGACAGGCCGAATGCATCCGCCTCGATCATGTCAAGGATCAGGCGGTTGCCGTCATTGCCCGGTTCGATCCCGTAGATCCGGTTGTCCAAAGCATCGGCATTAGCGGCGATATCGTCAAAGCTGGTGATGCCCATATCGGCAGCAGCCCGGTTCACGGCGAGCGTATATTTCGCCCCTTCCAGATTGGTGCGCACGGTATCGACAGTGCCCGCCTCACGATATGGCGCGATATCGGCCTCCATCGTGGGCATCCAATTGCCAAGGAACACATCCACATTGCCTTCGGCCAATGAGATATAGGTCACCGGCACCGACAGGATCGTGGTTTCGGTTTCATACCCCAGCGCCTCCAGCACGACGGTCGTGGCGGCGGTGGTGGCGGTGATATCGGTCCAGCCGACATCGGAAAAGGTAATGCTGTCACAATTGGCAAAGGCAGGTGCTGCCGCAACGATGGCCAGCGCCGACAGGCTTGATGTCAGTTTCATAGTAAACTCCCCTGAGGTTTTTTCTTGATTGACGAGTCAATAAAGAACAATTTAGGTGTCGGTTGCAACCCGAAAGAGGAATACATGCCCAAAGTTGGAATGGAGCCCATCCGCCGCGCCGCATTACTACAGGCTACGATTGACGAAATCGGGGCTGTGGGCAACCTTGATGTGACGGTCAGCGCGATTGCGAAACGGGCGGGCATGTCCTCGGCACTGGCGCATCACTATTTTGGCGGCAAGGAACAGATCTTTCTGGCGGCGATGCGCCACATCCTGCGGGTGTATGGGACAGAAGTGCGCGATGCCCTGCGTGCATCCAAACACCCCCATGCGCGGCTGGAGGCGGTGATCCGTGCCGGGTTCAGTTCCACCAATTTCCAGCCAGAGGTGATCGCCGCCTGGCTGAATTTCTACGTCATGGCCCAGACATCGCAAGCCGCCCACCGGCTGCTGCGGGTCTATCAGCGGCGGCTGCACAGCAATCTGATGCATGAATTGCGCCCGCTGATCGGACCGCGCGCGCCGGACGCCGCCGTGCGGATCGCCGGGCTGATTGACGGGATCTATCTTCGGCAAGGGCTGGCGCGCGATACTGCAGGGCAAGGGCGGGCCACCGAACAGGTGCTGGCGCTGCTGGACATGGAATTGAAAGGCCCGTCACAATGACCAAACCCAATATCCTGATCATCATGGTCGATCAGTTGAACGGCACCCTGTTCCCTGACGGCCCCGCCGATTGGCTGCACGCGCCCAATCTGAAAGCCCTGGCCGCACGGTCCACCCGTTTTGCCAATGCCTATACCGCGTCACCGCTCTGCGCCCCGGCGCGGGCGGCCTTCATGTCGGGCCAGCTCCCCTCCCGCAACGGCGTCTATGACAATGCCGCCGAATTCACTTCATCTATCCCCACCTACGCCCATCACCTGCGGCGCGCGGGCTACCAGACCTGCCTGTCGGGCAAGATGCATTTCGTCGGCCCCGACCAGATGCATGGGTTCGAGGAACGTCTGACCACCGATATCTACCCTGCCGATTTCGGCTGGACGCCCGATTACCGCAAACCGGGTGAGCGGATCGATTGGTGGTATCACAACATGGGCTCGGTCACTGGCGCGGGCGTGGCCGAGATCACCAACCAGATGGAATATGATGACGAGGTCGCCTATCACGCGACCCGCAAGATCTATGGCCTCGCGCGCGGTGCCGATGCGCGACCTTGGTGCCTGACGGTCAGCTTCACCCATCCGCATGACCCCTATGTCGCGCGCAAGAAATACTGGGACCTTTATGAGGATTGCGACCATCTGATGCCGCAGATCGGTCCGATCCCCTATGCCGATCAGGACCCCCACAGCCAGCGGATCATGGATGCCAATGACCGCGACAAGTTCACCATCAGCGACGATGATATCCGCCGCTCCCGCCGCGCCTATTTCGCCAATATCAGCTATCTTGATGATAAGATTGGGGAAATCTTGCAAGTGCTGGAGGATACACGCCAAGAGGCCACGATCCTCTTCGTCTCCGACCATGGCGATATGCTGGGCGAACGCGGGCTCTGGTTCAAGATGTGTTTCTTTGAGGGCTCCGCCCGCGTCCCTTTGATGATCGCCAGCCCCGACATGGCTCCCGGCCTGCACAAAACCCCCGTCAGCAGCATCGACGTCACCCCGACGCTCTGCGATCTGGCGGGCGTGGATATGTCCGAGGTCATGCCATGGACCAGCGGCGAAAGCCTTGTGCCGTTGGGGCAGGGCGGCACCCGCACCAGCCCCGTCGCGATGGAATATGCGGCAGAGGCCAGTCAGGCCCCGCTGGTCAGCCTGCGGTCAGGGCCGTGGAAATACAACCGCTGCACGCTCGACCCTGATCAGCTGTTCAACCTCGACAGCGACCCGCATGAATTGACCAACCTCGCCAGCGACCCCGCGCATCACGAAACCCTCGCCGATCTGCGCGCGCAGGCCGACGCCCGTTGGGACCTCGCCCGTTTCGACGCCGATGTGCGCCAGTCGCAGGCCTGCCGCTGGGTCGTCTATGAGGCTTTGCGCAACGGCGATTATTATCCATGGGACTACCAGCCGCTGCAAAAAGCGTCCGAGCGTTACATGCGCAACCACATGGACCTTAACGTGCTTGAAGAAAACCAACGCTTTCCCCGCGGGGAATAGCCCCGAAAACCTTCCCCGCGGGGAAGGTGTCACTCGCTTTGTTCGAAATACTCCCGCCGGAGGCATAAAAGTCATGAATATCCAACCCACCGCCAGCCATTTCATTGATGGCACCTATGTCGAAGACAAAGCAGGCGACGAAATCCACGTCATCTATCCCTATACAGGCGAGGTGATCGCGACCTTGCACGCCGCCACGCCTGCAATCATTGCGCAGGCCTTGGATGCCGCGAAACGCGCGCAAAAGGAATGGGCTGGCTGGACCGCCACCGAACGGGGCAGGGTGCTGCGTCGCGCCGCCGACATCATGCGGGAACGCAATCACGAACTGTCGGTGCTGGAAAGCTATGACACCGGCAAACCGTATCAGGAAACCAGCTTCGCCGATGCCACTTCCGGCGCGGATGCTTTGGAATATTTCGGCGGGCTGGCTGCCAGTATCACCGGCGAATACATCCCCTTGGGCGATGATTTCGTCTATACCCGCCGCGAACCCTTGGGCGTCTGCGTCGGCATTGGCGCATGGAATTACCCGACCCAGATCGCCTGCTGGAAAGGCGCGCCAGCGCTTGCTTGCGGCAACGCCATGGTGTTCAAACCTTCGGAAACCACCCCGCTCTGCGCGCTGAAAGTCGCGGAAATCCTGCATGAGGCAGGCGCCCCTGCCGGCATATACAACGTGATCCAAGGCTATGGCGAAGTCGGTGCCGCCCTCATCACTGACCCGCGCGTGGACAAAGTCTCCCTCACCGGATCAGTCGCCACTGGCCGCAAGGTCTATGCCGCCGCTGCCGAAGGCTTGCGCCATGTCACGATGGAACTGGGCGGCAAATCCCCGCTGGTGATCTTCGATGATGCCGATCTGGATGCGGCAGTCTCCGGCGCGATCCTCGGCAATTTCTATTCCTCCGGTCAGGTCTGCTCCAACGGCACGCGGGTTTTCGTGCAAAAAGGGATCAAGGACGCCTTCCTGTCCCGCCTGACAGAACGGCTGCAAGGCGTCGTGATGGGCGACCCGCAGGACCCCGCCACGAACTACGGACCGATGGTCACCGAACGCCAGCGCGACATCGTCGAAGGCTTCATCGCCAAGGGTCAGGCCGAAGGCGCGCGTCTGGTCACCGGTGGCACCCGCCCCGACCTGCCGGGGTTCTTCCTTGCCCCCACCGTCTTTGCCGATGTCACCGACGACATGACAATCGCGCGCGAGGAAATATTCGGCCCGGTCATGTCCGTGTTGGATTTCGATACCGAGGAAGAGGCATTACGCCGCGCCAATGACACCCCCTACGGCCTGTCCGCAGGCGTCTTCACCGCCGATCTGACCCGCGCGCATCGCATGGCGGCAGGGTTCGAGGCAGGTACCTGCTATATCAACACCTATAATGATGCCCCGGTCGAGGCGCCTTTCGGCGGCAACAAACTCTCCGGCGTGGGCCGTGAAAATTCCAAGGCCGCCATCGACCATTATAGCCAGATCAAAAGCGTCTATGTCCGCATGGACAAGCTGGAGGCACCCTATTGATGCAAGCCGATTACGTCATCATCGGCGCAGGCTCTGCTGGTTGCGCCATTGCTTACCGCTTGGCCGAGGCCGGGCAAAACGTGTTGATCATTGAACATGGCGGGTCGGATCGTGGCCCGTTTATCCAGATGCCTGCGGCGCTGTCCTACCCGATGAACATGAAAATGTATGACTGGGGCCTGAAATCCGAACCCGAACCACATTTGGGCGGGCGGCAATTGGTTACCCCACGCGGCAAGGTGATCGGTGGCTCATCCTCAATCAACGGGATGATCTATGTGCGCGGCCATGCCCGCGATTTCGATCATTGGGCCGAAAGCGGCGCGCAGGGCTGGGGCTATGCCGATGTGCTGCCCTATTTCAAACGGATGGAAAACTGGCACGATGGCGGGCATGGTGGTGATCCGGCATGGCGCGGCACTGACGGCCCGATGCATATCACGCGCGGTCCCCGCAAGAACCCGCTGACCCGTGCGTTTGTCGAGGCGGGCAAACAGGCAGGCTATCTGCTGACCGATGACTATAACGGCGAACAGCAAGAAGGTTTCGGCCCTTTCGATTCCACCATCTACAAAGGCCACCGCTGGTCCGCCGCCAGCGCCTATCTGCGGCCCGCGTTGAAACGGCCCAATTGCACGCTGACCCGCGCCTTGGCCCGCCGGGTGATCATCGAAGACGGGCGCGCCGTCGGTGTTGAGGTGTCACGCGGCAAGAAGATCGAAGTGATCCGCGCCAATAAAGAGGTGATCATCGCCGCCTCATCGCTCAATTCGCCGAAACTGCTGATGCTGTCGGGCATCGGCCCTGCCGCGCATCTGGCCGAACATGGAATCCCCGTGATCGCAGACCGCCCCGGCGTCGGGCAAAACCTGCAAGACCATCTGGAGCTATATATCCAGCAAGCCGCCACCAAACCTGTCTCGCTGTTTTCCTATTGGAACCTGCGCGGCAAGGCGCGGATCGGCGCGGAATGGCTGCTCTGGAAAACCGGGCTGGGATCATCCAACCAGTTTGAAAGTGCGGGCTTCATCCGCTCGCGCGCGGGTGTGGACTACCCCGATATCCAGTTACATTTCCTGCCCATCGCCGTCAGCTATGATGGCAAGACCGCCCCCGAAGGCCACGGCTTTCAGGCCCATGTCGGCCCGATGCGCTCGGCCTCGCGCGGTCAGGTGACTTTGCGATCCGCTGACCCGAATGACAACCCCCGCATCCAGTTCAACTATATGTCCGACCCGCAGGATTGGGTCGACTTCCGCGCCTGTATACGGCTGACGCGCGAGATTTTCGCGCAGCCTGCCTTCGACGACTATCGCGGCCACGAGATCCAGCCGGGCGAGGCGGCACAGAGCGACGCCGACCTCGACGCCTTCATCCGCGACCATGCCGAAAGCGCCTATCACCCCTGTGGCACCTGCAAGATGGGTGCCGTGGATGACCCGATGGCCGTGGTCGATCCGCAGACGCGGGTGATTGGTGTCGAAGGCTTGCGCGTGGCGGATAGTTCAATCTTTCCGCGCGTGACCAATGGCAATCTGAACGCGCCATCCATCATGGTCGGAGAAAAGGCGGCGGATCATATCCTGCAACGTCAGCCTTTGGCCCCGGCCAATGATCAACCATGGATTCATCCTGACTGGCAGACCAGCCAAAGGTAATCTTAATATTGGTTAACAAAGCGTATTGATCCGCCTGCCACCCCGCCATAGAGCGGGGGCATGTGGAAAATCATTCTTTTGCTCGGCCTTACATTTGCAAATCCTGCCTTTGCAAACCCCAGCGGTACGATCAGGGTGATCGATGCCGATACTTTTGACATCGGCGGCGACCGGGTGCGGCTCTTTGGCATCGACGCGCCGGAAATCGGGCAGCCCTGCGTGTTGAACCGCCAACAGATCGACTGCGGGCGCTGGGCCACTGATCTGGTCAAGGCCGCGTTCGAGGGCCAGACCGCCCGCTGCAATTTTCGCGAATTCGACCGCTATGGGCGGCATGTTGCGACCTGTGAGGTCGCGGGGCGTGACATGGGCCAGGTGATTGTCAGCGCAGGCTGGGCCATCGCCTATCGGCGTTATTCCGACCTTTATGATCTGGATGAAAAAGCCGCCGCCGTCGCCGGGCGCGGGCTTTGGTCTGCGACGATGGAAGAGCCCGAGTCCTACCGCGCCACCAGCAACGCCGCCCCAGCCGCCCCCGATCCGGCCTGCAATATCAAAGGCAATATCTCGAACAACGGCCGGATCTACCACCGCCCCGGCAACCGCGACTACGACCGGACGGTGATCAACACCGCGCAGGGCGAACGCTGGTTCTGTTCCACCGCCGAGGCAGAGGCCGCAGGCTGGCGGGCGGCGCGGAATTAGGCTTTGTCGCCCTCGACCGTCGCCTGAAAGCGTTCAAAAAACTGATCTGCCATCTTTTTGGCAAAGCCGCCGATGATCCGGTTGCCAAGCTGCGCCAGCTTACCACCGACCTTGGCGGTCGCATCATATTTCAGTTCCGTGCCGCCTTCGACTTTTGTCAGCACGACATCGGCGCTGCCCTTTGCAAAACCCGCAACCCCGCCTTTGCCCTCGCCTACGATGGTATAGCTTTGGCCGGGCACGATGTTTTCCAGCGTCACCTCGCCCTTGAAAGTCGCGGAAACAGGCCCGACCTTTTGCTTGACGGTGGCGGCGAAACCGTCCTCGGGCGATCCGGTCAATTCCTCGCAGCCCGGAATGCAGGCGCGCAAAGTGTCAGGATTGTTCAGATGTGCCCAGACTGTATCGATATCCGCCGCAATGACGCGGCTGCCGGATAATTCCATGATGATCCTCCCGTTTCATGCGATCTTCAGCGGCCAGCACAGTTTTTGCAATCCCCATCTTCCGAACACAAATATCCCCGCCGGAGGCATCAAAGTTTTTTGGCGCTAGTCCAACTGATAGGGCAACAGCCCGCGACTGTTGGGATCGACCCGCAGATGCCGTTCCAATGGCGGCACAGATCTTTGGTGGCAATTGCGTCGCTCGCAAATCCGGCAGGAAATCCCGATCGGGGCATAGGCGTCATTCGCGCCGATATCCATGTGATCGGCGTAGGTGATGGCAGCGGCATGCCTGACCTCGCAGCCCAGGCCGATGGCATAGCGCCGGGTCGGCCGGTGATAGGAGCCGCCCGATTTACTGACATCGCGGGCCAGGCAGAAATAACGCGCGCCATCGGGGGTTTCAGCCAATTGGCGCAGGAACTGACCCGGCAATTCAAAGGCCTGATGCACATTCCACAACGGGCAGGCCCCGCCGAACCGGGCGAATTGCAACGTGGTTGCCGAATGGCGTTTGGTGATCGTGCCAGCCTGATCGACGCGGACAAAGAAAAACGGAATCCCTTTTTCGCCGGGTCGCTGTAGCGTGGATAGCCGGTGCGCCACCTGTTCCAGTGAGGCACCGAACCGCGCGGCCAGCAATTCCAGATCGTGGCGGGTCTCCTGCGCAGCTTGCAAAAACGCGCGATACGGCATCAACACGGCCCCGGCGAAATAATTCGCCAGCCCGACCTTGGCGATGCTGCGCGCTTCGTCCGATTGGAACCGTGCCAGATCCAGCGTCGCGTCCAGCAGTTTCGCGCGGGTGATCAGCGCCAGTTGCAGCAGTAATTGGAATCTCTGCGTGGCAGGGCTGGCAGAGGCCGACAGGGTCAGCACATTGGTCGCTGGGTCGAAATGGCGCAGGGTATCGCTGGCGACATATTCCACCGCAATGCCGCGTGCGGCCAATGTGCGGGTCGCGGCTTGTGCGATGTTTTCGCCGGGGGCACCGTTTTCGGCCAGCCGTTCGGCGCTGCGATCCACGGCATCGATGTAATTGTCGCAATAATGAAAGAAATCGCGCACCTCTTCCCATGGGCTGGGGCGCAGGCGGGCATCTTCGCGGCCCAGAGCCTCGTCCAGTGACGCCAGCCGTTCATGGCTCTGGCGATAGGCGCTGTGCAGGTCCAGAAAGGCGCGTGCCAGCGCCGGGGCGTTGGCACTGACCAGTCGCAGATCGGCCAATGCGGGGCTGGGGTTGGTGAACACCGGATCGGCCAGAGCCTCGCGCAGGTCGCTGACCAGCCGCGCTTCGTCACCCGATTGCAATTCGGTGACGTCAAAGCCGAATTCCTGCGCCATGCCCAGCACAACGGCAGTGGACACGGGCCGGTTGTTGTTTTCCATCTGGTTGAGATAGGGCAGGGACACGCCCAGTTTGTCAGCAAATGCCTTTTGCGTCATCGCCAGCCTGCCGCGCAATTCGCGCAGTTTGGCCCCGGCATAGAGTTTCTGAACTGCCATCACCCACCTTTGCAACTTTGCTAAATTAGCTTAGCTGTTGCAAAGCCTACGTCAAGCGATCTGCTTTTCCCGCCAGACCACGAAGACCACCGACAGGAAGGCCAGCATCGATGTGATCAACATGATCAGTTGCAAGGGCAGGGTGCCGGATTCTACCGTCAGGATCGCGCCGGCGAATTGCGACATTGCCGCACCGCCGCCGATCATGATCGCACCGCCCAGACCGCTGGCCGTGCCAGCCAGATGTGGCCGGACTGACAGTGATCCCGCCATCACATTCGGCAATGTCATGCCGTTGCCCAGCCCAAGGAAGGTGCAGAACCCAAAGAACACCAGCGGATGGATGAAGCCTGCCAAAGTCAGCAGGATTGAGACGCTGAGGCCGACAATGGTGATCCCTGTGCCGAGCAAGGCCATCCGGTTGATGCCCAGCCGCGTCGAAAACCGGCCCGACAGGAAATTGCCGAAAGCATAGCCCACCGCAGGCGCGCCCAGTGCGACGCCATTCCACAAGGGCGACAGGCCAAAGATTGTGGTGCCGACAAAAGATGCGCCGCCCAGCAGCGCGAAAAACGCACCGGACCCGAAGGCCGCGCACATCACATAGCCCCAGAACCGCGGTGATTTCAGCAATTCAGGGTAGGATTTTACCTGTGCGCGAAAGCCCATGCCGCCTTTGGCCAAAGTCTCGCCCAGGTCGAAATGGCACAGCACTAGCGTGCCGATCCCGGCCAGCACGAGGAAGACGAATGTCGCCTGCCAGCCGAAGGCCTGTTCCAGCGCGCCGCCGATCATCGGGCCGACCATGGGGACCAGCGCCATGCCCATCGTGACGTAGCCGATCATTGATGCCGCCTGCGCCTCTGGCACGATGTCGCGGACAATGGCGCGGCCCAGCACCATGCAGGTGGCGACTGCGGCTTGCAGGATGCGGAAGAACAAGAACATTTCGACCGTGGTGGAAAACAGCGCCCCGATGGTGGCGAAGATGAAAATCACCAATGATCCCATCACGATAGGCCGCCGCCCGAACCTGTCGGACAAGGGTCCGACGAAGATCTGCAGGATCGCTGTTGCGGCCAGATAGCCTGACAGTGACACCTGCATGATTGCGTAATCTGTGTTGAAATAATCGGTCATCGCCGCCAGTGATGGCAGAAAAATCGACATGTTAAGCGCCGAAATCCCGGTGATCAGGATCAGCGTCATGATGTGTGGCGGGGTGGCCCGGTCCATGAACCGGGTGATCGGATGTGTAGTCATCCAGAATAATTAGGCCTGGGTCTGGGGGAAGTCCATCGTCAAGACGGCCCACCGAACTGTGCAAAAACGAACCAAGCGCCCAGCATGATCAGCCCAAAGCCGACCAGATGGTTCCAGCGGACAAGTTCACCCAGAAAATTGACCGAGAAGACCATGAAGACGGATAGCGTGATTACCTCTTGTATGGTTTTCAGCTGGACTGCGGAAAAATACTCATGTCCGATCCGGTTGGCGGGGACCTGCATCGGATATTCTAAAATCGCGATCCCCCAGCTGATCAGGATGACCAGAAGCAAGGGGGCGGCCTTGAATTTCAGATGCCCATACCAAGCGAAGGTCATGAAGATATTCGACATCAGCAACAAGCCGATGTGATGACGGGCGTGGGCGACTCCGGTTGCGGGTAAAGCAGGATTAGCGGCAAAGCCGGGCGGCGCAAATGACGAGATTTGCAAAACTGGCCATTTGGGTTTGCATAATTTGCAAATCGCCGGGCGGTTGTCTGTCGTGGTGCAAAACCCGTTGCGGTTGGAATGTGCAGCGGCTAATTGTGCCACGATCCTCCACTGACGCGACGGGGCGCGCCGGACGCTATGATGCAACCCTTTGATCAGGCATTGCGCCGGTTGATGCTGTGGCTCGCCCTGCTGCCGTTTCTTGCGCTGTCCTTGCTTGGCACGGGGGTCATGCCTGAACGATCAGACAGCGGTGCCATCATACTGGTGATCTGCACCGATGCCGGCATGGTCGAAATGGCCTTTGACCCGGTCACGATGCAGCCGATCGACGATGCCGCCGACAGCGATCTGCCGGATCATGATCCTTGCGACTGGGCTGCGGCGCAGCCTGCCTTTGCGCTCGTCGTGCTGCCTGATCTGATGCGGCCTGTGGCCATGTACGCGCCGCAAACCCCGCCCTTTGCCAGCACGATCCGCATGGTCGCCGCCGCGACTGGCCTGCCACCTGCGACGGGGCCACCTGCCTTGCTTTGACGATCTTTGCTAAGACTCTTCAAAGTGAGAATAAAATATGACTGATACCACCCAAGGGGCTGTGGCCCCAAAGGCGTCCGCGCCGCGCGACGCTGTTTCCAACCTTTACCGGGCCGTCTGGCGCTGGCATTTCTATGCCGGGCTGCTGGTGCTGCCTTTCATGATCACGCTGGCGGTGACCGGCGCGATCTATCTGTTCAAGGACGAGGTCGATAACCTTGTCCATGCTGATTTCATGCTGGTCACCCCGCAGGAAGAACGCCTTGCCCCCTCTGACATCATCGCGGCGGCCTTGGCGGCCCAGCCCGGTGTGACGCTGCAATATACCGACCCGCGCAGCGACATCCAATCCACCGAAGTGTCGATCATGCCCGACAGCGGCACGCGCATGACCGCCTATGTCAACCAATATACAGGTGAAGTGCTGGAGGTCCGGCCGCATCGCAGCACTTTTGCATGGACAGTGCGCTATCTGCATTCCTTCCGCTTTTTCGGCGCGACCCCGCGCATGTGGATCGAGATTGTCGCCGGTTTCACCATCCTGCTGGTGCTGACGGGCCTCTATCTGTGGTGGCCGCGCGGGCAGAAGGGTGGCGTCGTGACTGTGCGGGGTGACCGGACAAGGCGCGTGTTCTGGCGTGATATTCATGCGGTGACAGGTGTGTTCACCGGCGCTTTCCTGATCTTTCTGGTGATCACCGGGATGCCATGGTCATCGGTCTGGGGCGCGCGGGTGAACCAATGGGCCAATGGCAGCAATTTCGGCTATCCGTCAGGCGTGCGGATAGATGTGCCGATGTCGGGGCAAAAGCTGGATGATGTGGCCAAGACGCCATGGTCGCTGGAACAGGCGCAGATCCCGGAATCTGTGCCTGCGGCCACGTCCATCGGCGTTGATGCGGCGGTGGCGGAATTTCAGGCGCTGGGCCTGCACCGCGGCTTTTCTGTGGGGCTGCCCCGCACCGACACTGGCGTGTTTTCCGGCTCGGTCTATCCTGATGATCTGCGCCAGCAGCGCGTTGTCCATCTGGATCAATATACCGGCGAACCGCTGGTCGATATGCGCTATGCCGACTACGGACCTTTGGGGCGTTGGCTGGAATTCGGGATCAACACGCATATGGGGCAGACCTTTGGTCTGGCGAACCAGATCTTTCTGCTGCTGGTCTGTGCGGGCATCGTGCTGATGGCCGTGTCGGCGGCGATCATGTGGTGGAAACGTCGCCCGGCAGGGGGCATGGGCGTGCCGCCTTTGCCATCGGATCGTCGGGTGTTCCTCGGCCTGTTTACGATCCTCGGCATTGGAGGAGCGTTATTCCCGCTGACCGGGCTGGCGCTGCTGGTGATGGTCCTGCTTGATCTGATCTGGCAAGCGGTCAGCCGTCGTTCCACCTGACCGAACCGGGCCGCTGTCATGGCGGCCCAGCAATCTGCAAATGTTTGCGACTTTGCAATACTGTCATTTTGCGAAGTCCGTAGTTTGCAAATATCCTCAATCCTGCTTCTTTCATCCGTTGAACCTGCTATGCATGTCGAAACTCGGGAGACCTCTTTATGGATATTCTGCAAGAACTCGAAGACCGGCGCACCGCAGCGCGTCTGGGCGGCGGCGAAAAGCGGATCGCAGCGCAGCATAGCAAAGGCAAGCTGACGGCACGCGAACGTATCGATCTGCTGCTGGACGAAGGATCCTTCGAAGAATTCGATATGTTCGTCGCACATCGCTGCACCGATTTCGGGATGGAGCAGGACCGGCCTGCGGGCGATGGCGTCGTCACCGGCTGGGGCACGATAAATGGGCGGCTGGTCTATGTGTTTTCACAGGACTTTACCGTCATGGGCGGGTCAGTGTCGGAAACCCATGGCAAGAAGATCTGCAAGATCATGGATCTGGCGATGCAGAACGGCGCACCGGTGATCGGGATCAACGATTCCGGTGGCGCACGGATTCAGGAAGGTGTTGCCAGCCTCGCCGCCTATGGCGAAGTGTTTCAGCGCAATATCACCGCATCTGGCGTGATACCGCAGATCAGCCTGATCATGGGGCCTTGTGCCGGTGGTGCGGTCTATAGCCCGGCGATGACCGACTTTATCTTCATGGTAAAGGATTCCAGCTATATGTTTGTCACCGGCCCTGATGTGGTCAAGACGGTGACGAATGAGGTCGTGACGGCAGAGGAACTGGGCGGCGCAGGCACCCATACCCGCAAATCATCCGTCGCCGATGCCGCGTTTGAAAATGATGTAGAGGCTTTGGCCGAAACCCGGCGCCTGTTCGATTTCCTGCCGCTGAGCAATCGCGAAAAACCGCCCGTGCGCCCGTTTTTCGATGATGTGAACCGGATCGAAGACAGTCTTGATACTTTGGTACCAGCCAACCCCAATTCACCCTATGATATGAAGGAGCTGATCCTGAAAATCGCAGATGAGGCTGATTTTTACGAAATTCAGGCGGAATTTGCGAAAAACATCCTGACCGGTTTCATCCGGCTGGAAGGGTCCACCGTGGGCGTCGTCGCCAATCAACCCATGGTGCTGGCGGGCTGTCTGGATATCGACAGCAGTCGCAAGGCCGCGCGATTCGTTCGGTTTTGCGATGCCTTTGAAATTCCGGTGCTGACGCTGGTCGATGTGCCTGGGTTCCTGCCCGGCACGGCGCAGGAATATGGTGGCGTCATTAAACATGGCGCGAAACTGCTGTTTGCTTATGGCGAAGCCACGGTGCCCAAGGTGACGGTGATCACCCGCAAAGCCTATGGCGGGGCTTATGATGTCATGGCGTCCAAACATCTAAACGCAGATTTCAACTATGCCTGGCCCACGGCGGAAATCGCGGTCATGGGGGCCAAGGGCGCGACCGAGATTATCCACCGTGGCAAATCCGCCGAAGAAATCGCCGAACGCACAGCCGAATATGAGGCGCGTTTCGCAAACCCCTTTGTCGCGGCGGAAAAAGGCTTTATCGACGAGGTGATCATGCCTCATTCCACCCGCAAACGTGTGTGCCGGGCCTTTGCGTCATTGCGGAACAAGAAAGCCGCAATGCCGTGGAAAAAGCACGATAATATTCCTCTGTAAGACAAGGGTCGACGACATGGCATTGCCATATATGGACAAACACCGCGGCTTTCCGGGCCGCCTACCGGGGACGGATTTTCAATTCGTGCTGCGCCGCGCAAACAAGGACGGGGCGACGCCTCTGACGATCCGCGTCCGCTATCCCGACCGCCGCGCTGCTGACAAACGCGCCGATGCCGGTTTCATGCAGGCCCTGTGGGAGGCGTTCGGAGAAGAACCTTTCGTGCGCGGCAATCTGGATGCCGGCCGTCTTAGCTGGTTGTTCGGCCGCGAGGTGATTCCGGCCGAAGACCCGTTCGATCCGGCAAGCTACGAGGCGATGCTGCGGATCGATGTGAAAGTGGCGCGGCAAAGCTTTCCCGATATTCCCGGATTGTCTGACTGATGGGCCACAATATGTTGTATTCGATGGGCGGAAAACCGTCTGTTATTGGATATCAGTGTAAAACGGCTATTGAGTTAAGGGGCATTAGCGTCGATTCTGGCGCTACCTCATCGAAACTGAAAATAGGTAGAACATCATGTATACGAAATCCATCATCCTGGCTGCTGTCGCAGCTTTTGGTCTGTCCGCTTGTCTGGAAACAGATCTTGAGCGCGGTGCCGTCGGTGGCGCTGCTGGCGCCGTTATCGGCAATCAGGTTGGCATCGATCCGGTCGCTGCTGGCGCTGCTGGCGTTGCCGCAGGTCTGCTGTGTGACGACGTGGGCGTTTGCCGTCCGGCACGCGCACGCCGCTAAACTGCCTGCGCCTGCGGGCGCACTGAACTCTTTTGATCGCCGTCGGGGTTTCGCCCCGGCGGCGTTTTCGCGTTTTGGGGGGAATAAGTAATGTTCAAGAAAATACTGATCGCCAACCGTGGTGAAATCGCCTGTCGCGTGATCAAGACCGCCCGAAAGATGGGGATCAAGACGGTCGCGATCTATTCCGATGCCGACCGTCACGCCCTGCATGTCAAAATGGCGGATGAGGCGGTGCATATCGGCCCGTCCCCCGCCAACCAATCCTATATCGTGATTGACAAGGTCATGGCCGCGATCAAGCAAACCGGGGCCGAGGCCGTGCATCCTGGTTACGGCTTTTTGTCCGAAAACGCAAAATTCGCCGAAGCGCTGGAGGCTGCGGGGGTCGCCTTTATCGGCCCGCCCAAAGGCGCGATTGAGGCGATGGGGGATAAGATCACATCCAAGAAACTGGCGCAGGAGGCGAATGTTTCCAGTGTGCCCGGCTATATGGGGCTGATCGAGGATGCCGAAGATGCGGTGAAGATCAGCAATCAGGTTGGCTATCCGGTGATGATCAAGGCCAGCGCCGGTGGCGGTGGCAAGGGGATGCGTATCGCATGGAATGACGCCGAGGCGCGTGAAGGGTTTCAGTCGTCCAAGAACGAAGCCGCCAGCAGTTTCGGCGATGACCGGATTTTCATCGAAAAATTCGTCACCCAGCCGCGCCATATCGAAATTCAGGTGCTGGCCGACCAGCATGGCAATGCGGTTTACCTGCATGAACGCGAATGTTCGATCCAGCGCCGCAACCAGAAAGTCATCGAAGAAGCCCCCAGCCCGTTTCTGGATGAGGCCACCCGCCGCGCGATGGGCGAACAATCCGTCGCCCTCGCGCAGGCCGTTGGCTATACCAGCGCGGGCACGGTGGAATTCATCGTTGATGGTGACCGGAATTTCTATTTCCTTGAAATGAACACCCGCTTGCAGGTGGAACATCCCGTTACCGAGCTGATCACCGGCATTGATCTGGTCGAACAGATGATCCGGGTCGCGGCGGGCGAACACTTACCCTTTGTGCAAAGTGATCTCAAGATCAACGGCTGGGCAATGGAAAGCCGTCTTTACGCCGAGGACCCCTATCGCGGTTTCTTGCCATCCATCGGACGGTTGACCCGCTATCGCCCGCCGGTGGAAGAGGCGACACCCACCCGCGTTGTGCGCAACGATACCGGCGTGTTCGAGGGTGGCGAAATCAGCATGTTCTATGATCCGATGATTGCCAAGCTGTGCACTTGGGGGCCGGATCGTGCCTCTGCCATCGCCGAAATGCGGCTGGCCTTGGACGGGTTCGAGGTGGAAGGGATCGGCCATAACCTGCCGTTCCTTGCTGCCGTTTACGACCACAACAAATTCACCAGCGGCACAATGACTACGGCCTTTATCGAGGAAGAATTTCCGGGTGGGTTCGATGGGGTGACCTTGCCCGATGATACTTGCGCCAGGATCGCTGCCGCTGCTGCCGCCATGCACCGCGTCGGTGAAATCCGCCGCGCGCGAATCTCGGGCCGGATGGATAACCACAAACGCCGGGTCGGCGAAGATTGGGTGGTCAGCCTGCAAGGGGCGGCCCATGAGGTGAAGATCACGGCAGATAAAACAGGCGCGGATGTACAGGTCGGCGACCGGACCATGCGGGTCGAAAGCGTATGGACACCGGGCGAACCGCTGGCGCGGTTGACCATCTATGGGGAACCTTTGGTGCTGAAGGTCGCCAAAATCTCTGGCGGGTTCCGGATCCGGCATCGCGGCGCTGATCTCAAGGTCCATGTGCGCAGCCCGCGTCAGGCGGAACTGGCGGCCTTGATGCCGGAAAAACTGCCGCCCGATACGTCCAAAGTGCTGCTTTGCCCGATGCCCGGCCTGATCGTCAAGGTCGATGTCGCGGTGGGCGATGAGGTGCAGGAAGGTCAGGCGCTCTGCACGGTCGAGGCGATGAAGATGGAAAACATCCTGCGTGCCGACCGCAAGGGTTTGGTGTCCAAGATCAACGCCAGTGCCGGTGACAGCCTTGCCGTTGACGATGTGATTATGGAGTTTGAATGACCTGCCCGCGAATATTTTCACCGCGCCGGTCGGATATTTCCTGCTGTCGCAGCGGCGTGCGGTCGATGGACCGGGTCAGTTCGCGGATGCTCCAGAATTCGGGCTTGCGCTGCAATACGCGGCCATCCTTATCGACCACGGTCAGCGCATACCCACGCGGTCGCAATGTGCTGCGCACTGATGTGCGCGCTGCAGGGTCGGTATCCGTGATCAGGATCACATCGCGTTGGGCCAATTCGTCGATGTTGTCCAGCAGTGCCTCCATCTGCTGGCGGAACCTTGGATCATTGGGGGTATCGGCGAAGACCACGACCGGACGTGCCAGCCATTGCAGTTCGGTCAGTTCAACCTCTGCGGCGTCAAAGACCTGTGTCCGGTCCGCTTCCCAGCGGTCGATGATGGTTTCGTCTTCCGCGGTCAGGGAGGTGGCGGCAAACAGCGCGATCAGCGCGATGGGGAATAAACTTTTCATGAATATAGATATAGCCTCGCTTCGCCCCAAAGCTAAGTCCCAAAGGGACAAGAGCAACAACAATTTCGCGACCGAATGTCACGCAGCCCGCAGGAGCATCCGATGAATGACAAGAAAACATGGGAAGAGATCGCTGCGAAAGAGCTGCGTGGTAAGTCGCTTGACGCGCTGACATGGGACACGCTGGAAGGGATCGCCGTCCAGCCGCTTTATACTGCTGATGATATCGCAGACCTGCCGCATCTGGGCGGCGTTCCGGGTGCTGCCCCCTATACGCGTGGCGTGAAGGCGACGATGTATGCGGGCAGGCCGTGGACAATCCGGCAATATGCCGGGTTCTCGACTGCGGAAGAGTCTAACAATTTCTACCGCAAGGCGCTGGCTGCGGGGCAACAGGGTGTGTCGGTGGCTTTCGATCTTGCGACGCACCGGGGCTATGACAGCGATCATCCAAGGGTAGAAGGCGATGTCGGCAAGGCTGGTGTTGCGATTGACTCCGTCGAGGATATGAAAATCCTGTTTGATGGCATTCCTTTGGACAAAGTATCCGTTTCCATGACGATGAATGGTGCAGTGATCCCAATTCTGGCTAATTTTATCGTCGCAGGTGAAGAACAGGGGCATCCGAAAAGCGTGCTGTCCGGCACGATCCAGAACGATATCCTCAAGGAATTCATGGTGCGGAACACTTATGTCTATCCGCCGGAACCTTCGATGCGGATCATTGCAGATATCATCGAATATACGACAGCCGAGATGCCGAAATTCAATTCGATCAGCATCAGCGGTTATCACATGCAGGAAGCCGGTGCCAATCTGGTGCAGGAGCTTGCCTATACCTTGGCCGACGGGCGCGAATATGTCCGCACCGCGATAGCGCGCGGGATGGATGTGGATCAGTTTGCCGGACGGCTTAGTTTCTTTTTCGCCATCGGCATGAATTTCTTCATGGAGGCCGCGAAACTGCGCGCCGCGCGGCTGCTTTGGTCGCGGATCATGGCGGAATTCGACCCCAAAGACCCCAAATCATCCATGCTGCGCACCCATTGCCAGACATCCGGCGTCAGCCTTGCCGAACAGGACCCCTATAACAACGTGATCCGCACGGCCTATGAGGCCATGTCGGCGGTGCTGGGCGGCACGCAATCTTTACATACCAATGCGCTGGACGAGGCGATTGCCTTGCCTACTGAATTCTCTGCACGGATTGCGCGCAATACCCAGTTGATCTTGCAGGAAGAGACCGGCGTGACGAAAGTTGTCGATCCTTTGGCCGGGTCCTATTACGTCGAAAGCCTGACGCATGAACTGGCCGAAAAGGCGTGGGAATTGATTAAGGAAGTCGAAGAGATGGGCGGCATGACGAAGGCTGTTGCATCAGGCATGCCGAAACTGCGGATCGAGGAAACCGCCGCCAAGCGGCAGGCTGGGATCGACCGGGGGATCGAGGTGATCGTCGGCGTCAACAAATACCGCAAGGACAATGAGGACCCGATTGATATCCTCAATATCGATAATGACGCGGTGCGCCTGTCACAGATCGCGCGGATCGAGCGGACGAAATCCGCGCGCGATCAGGATGCCTGCGATGCGGCGCTGGCCGAACTCAGCCGCCGCGCGGCCGAAGGCGGCAATCTGCTGGAGGCTGCGGTGACCGCCGCGCGCGCCCGTGCCAGTGTGGGGGAAATCAGCATGGCGATGGAAAAAATATTCGGACGGCACCGTGCCGAGGTCAAAACCCTCGCCGGGGTTTATGGCGCAGCCTATGAAGGAGATGCGGGGTTTGCTGCGATTCAAGCAAGCGTCGAGGCCTTTGCCGAAGACGAAGGTCGCCGCCCCCGGATGCTGGTCGTCAAGATGGGGCAGGACGGACATGACCGGGGTGCCAAGGTGATTGCCACCGCTTTTGCCGATATCGGTTTTGATGTGGATGTTGGGCCGCTTTTCCAAACCCCTGCCGAGGCGGCGCAGGATGCGATTGATAACGACGTGCATGTGATCGGGATTTCATCACAGGCGGCGGGGCATAAGACGTTGGCACCCAAACTGGTGCAGGCGCTGCGGGATGCCGGGGCGGGCGATATCATCGTGATCTGCGGCGGGGTCATTCCGCAGCAGGATTACCAGTTCCTGTATGATAACGGCGTCAAGGCCATCTTTGGCCCAGGCACCAATATTCCCAAAGCGGCAGAGGATATCCTGCGGCTGATCCGGCAGGCCAAGGGCTGATCCGGGCTGGCTGCGCCAGCCGCGGTGCCTCCGGCGGGGATATTTGGGCTCGGAAGATGCGATAATGTGGTGCCGGAAAGCGCCGATTTGAATAAAATTGTGGTCATATTGGCGTAACTTGCCCATCTTCCGAGTGAAAATATCCCCGCGCGGCGCCACGGTTTTGTCAAAAACCGTGTCCTCAGACGACAGGAGCTATTATGCTGATACTTGATCATCTTGCCGTCGCTTGCGACGATCTTGCCAAAGGTACCGCCTGGGTGGAGGCGCAGCTGGGCGTCGAAATGCAACCCGGTGGCAAGCATCTGCGCTATGGAACGCATAACACTCTTTTGGGTCTGGGGGATGATCTTTATCTGGAAGTGATCGCAAAAGACCCCGATGCCGCCCCCTATGACGGCCCTGCTTGGTTCGGGTTGGATCATTTCAGCGGACCACCGCGTCTGGGTAACTGGATTTGTCAGAGCGATGATATCGTATCCGCGCCTGAATTTGCAGGTGCCCCACAGGCATTGACGCGGGGTGACCTGGCTTGGCAGATCACTGTGCCGCAGGATGGCAGCCTGCCCTATGGCGGGGCTTATCCGACGCTGATTGCATGGGCACCGGGCACGGTTCATCCGGCGCGCAGGCTGAAGGATCAGGGTTGTCGGCTGGTCCGTTTCACGATCACTCACCCTGAGGCGGATCATTTGCGCCGGATTGTCTCGCTCGATGATGCCCGCGTCCAGTTTCAGACCGGGCCTGCGGGTTTTGCAGCAGAATTTGATACGGCGCAGGGGCGGCATAGTCTGGGCTGAACCCGCGCAGGTTGCGTGGTTCCTTGCCTATCGTCTTTTGACCGGTTGCAAATTTACGCAGGGTCGGGTTCAAGTCTGGGCGCTGCGGCAACCTTCTGACGAAAGAGAACCATGTCGATCTGGACCCGTATTGGCGAGGCTTTGGCCGCGCTGGCAAAAGGCGAAGGGCTGCTTGCGGTCTTTGACCGGCTGCGCGCCCCGCCGGACCGGTCGGTCGCCTTCACTATTGCCGTGATCGCCTTGGGCGCCAAGATGGCCAAGGCCGATGGTCTGGTCACCCGCCGCGAGGTCCGTGCCTTTCGTGACGTGTTCACCATTGCGCCCGAAGAAGAAGACAATGCCGCCCGCGTCTTTGACCTTGCCCGGCAGGATGTGGCGGGGTTTGATCTTTACGCCCGCCGGATCAAGACGATGTTTGGCGATGACGAGGGCCCGCTGTGCGATCTGCTGGAAGGGCTGTTCCATATCGCTCTTGCGGACGGATTTTATCATAGCAAGGAAGATGCGTTCCTCCAAAAAGTTGCAGAGATCTTTGGTTTTGATGAACGCCGGTTCAAAAGCATCCGCGCGCAATTCGTCCCTGATGCTGACCGTGATCCCTATGCCGTGCTTGGCGTCGATCCTGACACGCCGATGGAAGAGTTGCGCGCCGCCTGGTCACGCCTGGTGCGTGAAACCCATCCTGATCGGATGATTGCCCGTGGTGTGCCGCCCGAGGCGATCAAACTGGCCGAACGCCGCATGGTGGCGATCAACCGCGCCTGGGAAGACATCCAAAGCCAGCGCAGATAAGGATCGCCCTGCGCGAAGCCTTGCTGGCGGACTTGCGGATGAATTGAATTACGGGCGCGGCAGGCATATAATAGTCGTATGAAAAGGCCCATCGCCATAATCTCACTGGCCATGTTCCTTGCCAGCCCTGCGCTGGCGCAGGAGGATGAGACAGATCAGGGGTTCAGCCTGATGGAACAAGGTGCCCGCATGATCATGCGCGGCCTGATGGCGGAAATGGACCCAGCGATCAGCAGTCTGCGAGACAGCGTGGATGAGATTGGGCCTGTCATGGGTGATTTCCTGCGCGAGATGGGGCCGGGCTTTGCGGCTTTCCTCAACCGGATCGACGATGTCCGGCATTATGCATTTCCCGAATTCCTGCCTAATGGCGATATCATCCTGCGCCGCAAACCGGATGCCCCGGTCTGGCGTCCCGATCCCGACAGCGACGAAATTGAGCTTTAGCCAGTGAACTTAACGGTTCCGGTCGCATTCAGCGCCGACGCCAGGGCGTTGAACCGCGATTCTGCGACTTCGCCGAACAGCGGGCGGGCGTGTTCGGTCAGTCGCAAAGTCAGCTGACCCGCCTTGCGGTTCAGGCTCAGTGTGCCCGGCTGTTCATCCGCTGTCAGCCAGAGCATCGCGCCAAGCCGCATGGCCTTGCCTAGAATTTCGGCCTCTTTGATCTGCTCGGCATTCAGCATCGCGAACAAAGGATCAAACCGGCTGTTGGCAGATTTGCTGCTGTAGCGGTTCATCAGCGCCAATGCCAAAAGCACCCGTTCATAATGTTTCAGCCCACCCAGATTGGCGCGGGTGGCATTGTCGAAGGTCACCTCGGCGCGGTAATCGGGATGCGCGCGCCAGCTGACATCATGCAGCAGGCAGGCGGCTTTGATGATCCTTTGGCGCTGCCAGTTGGCGCGGGGGAACAGGGGTTTGACGAAATCATACAGGATCCGGCCAAAGCCGGGCAGGCGGGCATCCTTGAATTCGGCGAAACGGCAGGATTCGATCAGCGGGTCGCGTTCACGCAGAGCGCGCGGCATCTGTTCGTAAAGCATGCCTTCGCGGATCCCGTAGGAGGAGACGGCCACATCCTTGGGCTTGAAGGTCCGCATCAGTTCCTTCAGCACGATAGAGGCCAGCGGCACCAGCGTCATCCGGCTGTCCGAGATATTGCAGCGGCCGCGCAATTCATTCAGGTCCGACTTGCGGATATATTCCGCCGTCTTGCTGATCTGCTGCGACGCCATGCGGTATTCGTGCAGAACGGTCAGCGGATAGCCGCGCCGTTCCATATCGATCCGCGCGATCGCGCGCCATGATCCGCCGACCAGAAACAGGCGCATGCCGGTTTCATGGTTCATTTCCTTGTGCAGGCTTTGCATCGTGTCGCGGACATAGGCCTTGACCGCCTTTTTGCCGCCTTTGATTTCGCGCAGTTTCAGCGGTCCCAGCGCCGACGTGACCCGCTGTCCCACCTTGCCATCGGCCAGATCGGCCAGTTCCATGGATGATCCGCCGATATCACAGACCAACCCGTAGCTGCCGGGCCAGCCCAGCAATACGCCTTGGGCGGACAGCCGCGCCTCTTCCTTGCCGTCGATGACCCAGAGCTTGATACCGGTTTCGCGCAACACCTCTTCGCAGAAATCCGCGCCGTCGCTGGCGTCGCGCACTGCAGCGGTGGCGACGGCGGTCAGGGGCGGGATGCCCATGCCTTCGGCC
Organism: Loktanella sp.; assembly: GCA_017390475.1. Classification (GTDB taxonomy): domain Bacteria; phylum Pseudomonadota; class Alphaproteobacteria; order Rhodobacterales; family Rhodobacteraceae; genus Yoonia. Next base: position 26,691 of record JAFPBO010000018.1, on the reverse strand, counting down.
AGCGCGGCAAAGCGGCGGATCGCGGACAGCGCGCGTTTGCGGCCTTCGGGGTTCAGCTGGCCGGTCTGGGACAGTCCCGCACCCAAGGCACACATGATCTTTTCGTTGTAGAAATAGGCAGGCGATCGTGCCGCGCCGTCAAAAACCACCATCCGGACCGAGTTTGACCCGACATCGACCACACCGACGCGCGCCAATGCCTGTGCAGCAGGGTCTTCAAACAAGGGTCGGCCAAACGGGCCCCAATCAATCGTGTCGGGGTCAGGTTGTTGTGTCATGAAATTCCCGCCGCTGTTTCGCTACAGGTATCAATCAATCGTCGGTGTGGGTCAATTGCGGAACGTCCGATGCGCCTGCAGACCCACGCCCCGACAACGATGGATTTTCCATAAAGAAGCGGTGGCAGTTAAAGGCAAATTCGCCCTCGGGCACAGAGCCGCGGCTGAAACTGCCATCCGGAGCCATCACCCAGCTTTGCGCAACGTCAGCCATATTCGCCGCCATGATCTGACTGACGATCTGTGCTTTCACTGTCGGGTTCTGGATATCGACCAAGGTTTCCACCCGGCGGTTCAGGTTGCGGCCCATCCAATCGGCGGAACTGATATAAACTTTGGCCTTTTTGGACGGCAGGTCAGCGCCATTGCCGAAACAGACGATGCGCGAATGTTCCAGAAACCGCCCCACGATGGATTTGACCCGGATATTGTCCGACAGACCCGCCACGCCGGGGCGCAAACCGCAGATGCCGCGGATCACAAGGCTGATTTTGACACCTGCCTGAGAGGCGGCATAAAGCGCGTCGATCACATCGGGTTCGACCAGCGAATTCATCTTGGCCCAGATCGCGCCGGGTTTGCCAGCGCGCACATTCTCTGCCTCCTGGCCGATGCAATCGATCAACGTCTGTTTCAGCGACAGTGGCGAAATCGCGAGTTTTGTCAGCCCTTCGGGCTGGGCATAGCCCGAAATATAATTGAACACTTTGGTCGCATCGCGCCCCAGTTCCTGATCACAGGTGAAAAAGCTGAGGTCAGTATAGATCCGCGCGGTGATCGGATGGTAATTGCCGGTGCCGAAATGGGTATAGGTGACCAGTTTGTCGCCTTCACGCCGAACCACGGTGCTAATCTTGGCATGGGTTTTGTAATGCATGAACCCATAGACAACATGGGCGCCCGCCCGTTCCAGACGGCGGGACTGGCGGATGTTGGCAGCCTCGTCAAACCGCGCCTTGAGTTCGACCAGCGCGGTGACGGACTTACCATTCTCGGCGGCTTCGCACAGGGCGCTGACAATGGGCGATTTTTGCGATGTGCGATACAGCGTCTGCTTGATCGCTACGACATCGGGGTCATTTGCGGCCTGATTGAGGAAGCGCACCACCATATCGAATGTTTCATAAGGGTGGTGCAGCAGCATGTCTTTTTGCCGGATCGCGGCGAACATATCGCCGTTGTGATCCTGCACCCGTTCGGGAATGCGTGGGCTGAACGGCGGCCAGAGCAGGTCCGCCCGGCTGTCCAGCACCAGTTCCTTGAGGTCAGAGATCCCGATCATCCCGCGCACTTCGACCGTGGTTTCATTGGTGACGTGCAGTTCAGACATGATCAATGTCTGCAACGCTTCGGGAGCATTGGCAGAGATTTTCAGCCGGACAACTTCGCCCCGGCGACGACGTTTGAGCGCGGTTTCAAATTCGCGCACCAGATCTTCGGCCTCTTCTTCCAACTCCAGATCGCTGTCGCGCAGGACCTTGAAGGCGCAATCACCCTTGACGCGGTAGCCCGGAAACAGCCGCGGGATATGCAGCAGCAGCAATTCTTCCAGTGGCAGGAACCGGTGCCCTGTCTGTGACGGCAAAGAGACGAAGCGCGCGATTTGCGCAGGCACCGGCAGCAGGGCGCGCAAGGACCGTTTGTCGGCGGTGCGTTCCAGTTGCAGCGCCAGCGCAAAACCTTCGTTCGGGATAAAGGGGAACGGATGCGCCGGGTCAATCGCCAGCGGCGACAGGACCGGGAACACCTGATCGAGGAAAAACTCAGCCAGAAAATCAGTATCTGCCGGTGTCACATCATGGCGCGACAGGATGGCAATACCGTTTTCCTTCATTTCTTTTTCAAGCGCGGTGAATACGACTTGCTGGTGATCCATGAGCGCGCGCGCCTGCGCGTCGATCTGAACCAATTGTTCAGCAGGCGTCAGACCGTCCATCCCCGGCGTGGTATTGCCTGCATTCGAAAGCTCACGCAGGCCGGCGACCCGGACGGTGAAAAACTCATCCAGATTGGCAGCGGAAATCGACAAAAAGCGCAGCCGTTCCAGCAGTGGAACGCGGGGGTTTTCAGCCTCTTCCAGCACGCGCCAGTTAAAGCCGACCCAGCTAAGTTCGCGGTTCATGAAACGCGCAGAGCTTGCAAGGTCGATGTCGAGGTGGGTCGCGGCGGGGAAGTCGCCGGTAAGGAAATTCACGTTTGTCATACTGCCTTTTGTCCCGCAACTGTTGCGGTTTTATGACGATGATGATGGTCTTAGTCAGACTTGTCCAGCAGTCGCGCGGCCAACCTCAGGTTGATTTTGTGGCCAGTGGCCAAGGCGGCACTGTCCAGACGTGCAACAATATCAGCGGCGGCCGCAAAGGACCGTTCGATCCGTGGTGCCAGATAAGCGGCCAGTCCGGGTGGCGGCATGATCTGGCGGTCGGAAAATAATTTCATCATCACCGCCTGCAGCAAAGCATCATCAGGGTCGGCGACCTGCACCACGGCGCTGCCCTGCATCCGGCTGGCCAGATCGGGCAGGGTGATCGGCCAGCGCGCGGGTGTCTGCCGCGCGGTCATTAACAAATGAACTGCATTATTTTGCAAATGATTATGCAGATGAAACATGGATTCCTGCGCATCGGCGGGCAGGCTATCCATATCCTCGACCACCAGCGCGCCTGTCGCGGGCTGGAAATCCGGCGTCAGATCAGCCGCCGCGATAATCTGGGTCGGCTGATGCGCCGCGAAAATCCGCGCCAGATGGCTTTTGCCGCAGCCCGCAGGCCCCGCGATCACCAGCTTGCGCAGTGGCCAGCGCGCCGGATCCGTCACCATGCCAAAGGCGGTTGCATTGGCGGATGAGACGAAAAAGTCATCCGGCCCCAGCGCCACCCCGTTGGGCCAGTCAAAGCTGAGTTGCTGCGCGGTCATCGGTCTTTGGTCTGTCCCTGAAACAACAGGCTGTTCTTATACCGCGCAATGCCATAGCGCGCCACGACCCCGATGATCGCGGCCAGCGGCACCGCGACCAGCATGCCGACAAAACCAAACAGCGACCCGAAAACCGACAGCGCGAAGATCAGCCAGACCGGATGCAGCCCGACCGAACTGCCGACCAGTTTCGGGGTCAGGATATTGCCTTCCAGAAACTGGCCGACAACAAATATCGCACCGACGATCCCGATGCGGAGCCAGTTCGTCGTCTCGCCATCCACCCCCCAGAACTGAAACAGCGCAAGCCCGATGGCCAGCACCCCGCCGACCAGCGCGCCGACGTAAGGAATGAATGTGATCACCCCCGCGATAAATCCGACGATCAGCCCGAAATTCAGCCCCGCCAGCATCAGCGTCACCGCATAGAATGTACCGAGGATCAGGCAGACCGTGCCTTGCCCGCGCAGAAATGACGAAAGCGTGCGGTCGATGTCACGCGCCAGTTGGCGCAGGGTGTCGGCATGATCGCGTGGTAACAGCCCGTCAATCCGTGCGATCATCTTGTCCCAATCCAGCAGCAGGTAGACCGTCACCACCGGCACGATCACCAACAGCACAATCACGCCGACAAGTCCGCGCGCGGAGTTGATCACACCGCTCAGTAATTCGCCGCCGCGCGACTGGATCGTCTCTCCGATGGCGCCCAATTGCTGGCGGATCATGCTGTCAGGTTCGATCAATTCGGGGAAACGCGCGGTCAGCCAGCCTTGCAGCCGGGCAAATACCTCTGGCGCGGTGTTGATCAGCGCACTGGTCTGTTTGATCAGCGTCGGTATCACCAGCAGGATCAACAGCACAAAGACCATCAAGGTGACCAACGTGATCAGACTGACCGCCAGCACCCGCGATAGCCCTAGCCGTTGCAGCCGGTCCGCCACCGGGTCCAGCAGATAGGCAATCGCCGCGCCGAGCACAAAGGGCAGTATCACATTGCCCAAGGCCCACAGCACAATCAGCACCACCGCAATCGCGATGCCCCAGAATTTGAGTTGATCCTTGATTGGCAGGGCCATCATTGTCTTCCTGTTCATGCGGCGGTGATGCGGCAATTGCTTTATGCTTGCAAGCGCCGCGCGCAATTTCCAAGGGGTTTCATCACAATGCTTGCGGGGGCATGTCCGCCGGATTACACGTCAAAGCCAATTGTCGCCTGCCATAAAGGTTATCCCATGCGTCTGAGCCGTTATTTCCTGCCCGTCCTGAAAGAAACCCCGCGCGAGGCGCAGATCGTATCGCACCGCTATATGTTGCAGGCTGGCATGATCAAGCAGGCCAGTGCGGGGATTTACTCCTGGCTGCCGCTTGGTTTTAAGGTGCTGCGCAAGATCGAAAATATCGTGCACCAGGAACAGGAACGCGCCGGTCATATCGCGATCCAGATGCCGACGATTCAGTCTGCCGATTTGTGGCGCGAAAGCGGGCGCTATGATGCATATGGCGAAGAAATGCTGCGCATCAAGGACCGCGGCGGCCGCGAGATGCTGTTCACCCCCACGGCCGAAGAACTGGTGACCGATATCTTCCGCGCGCATGTGACCAGCTACAAAGACCTGCCGCTGACGCTCTATCAGATCCAGTGGAAATTCCGTGATGAAGTCCGCCCGCGTTTCGGTGTGATGCGGGGCCGTGAATTCTATATGAAGGACGGCTATAACTTCGATCTGACAAAAGAGGACGCGCTGCACGCCTATAACCGCCATCTGGTCAGCTATCTGCGCACCTACGAACGGATGGGCCTGCAAGCGATCCCGATGCGCGCTGACAGTGGGCCGATTGGCGGCGACGATACGCATGAATTTCTGGTGCTGGCCGAAACCGGCGAATCAGAGGTGTTCTATGACAGCCAGATCACCGACCTGAAATTCGGTGACCGTCAGATCGATTATGACGATCACGCTGCCTGTGCCGCCGTGCTGGACGAATTCACCAGCCGCTATGCCCGCACAGATGAGACGCATGATGAAGCTCTGTTCAACGAAATCCCTGAGGAACGCCGCCGCACCGCGCGTGGTATCGAAGTGGGCCAGATTTTCTATTTCGGCACCAAATATTCCGACGCGATGGGCGCTGTCGTCGATGACGGTAAAGGTGGCAAGGTCCCGGTGCATATGGGCAGCCACGGCATCGGCGTGTCGCGCCTGCTGGGTGCGATCATCGAGGCGAGCCATGACGATAAAGGCATCATCTGGCCCGAAGGTGTGACACCTTTCCATTGCGGGATTATCAATCTGAAACAAGGCGATGCAGAGGCGGATGCGGCCTGTCTGTCGCTTTACGACAGCCTGACCGCCTTGGGGCTGGAGCCGCTTTATGATGACCGCGACGAACGGGCGGGCACGAAATTCGGCACGATGGATATGATCGGCCTGCCATGGCGGATCACTGTCGGGCCGCGCGGGTTGAAGAATGGCGTCGTCGAACTGACCTGCCGCCGCACAGGGGAAAGCGAAGAATTGCCACCAGCCGATGCCGTCGCAAAGATCGCAACGATTTATCAAGGAATCGCATGATAGGCTGATCGCGCGGAAATGATGCCGCAGGGCGGGGCTTTGTTGATAAGGTCCCGTCAATAGCAACGGTCCGGGGCAGGCAATGACATTCCATTTCACGGCGGGAATTCTGCGATGATCCGGGCTCTGTGCCTTGTCGCGGGTCTGTTCGGGGCGGCGGGGCTGTCACAATTTCCCGAATTTTCGCAGCAATATTTGCAGCGTCTAGGCGGTTACGTCGATGCGCTGGCCGATCAGTTGATAGAATTTGACGCCGTGGCGCTAGAGGCCGGATATGGCCGCGAAGAAATGCTGCAGCAAATGGCGCAGACCCCGCCGATGGACGGGCAGGCGGCGATGTGGCGGCGCACGATTTTGCGGCATGCGCAGCTCTCCGATGATCTGAACGCTTTGAGCGACGCCTCGCCGGTCGAACGGCTGATGATGCCGCAACGTGTGGCCGATACCGATCTGGCCCGCGCGGTCTGGGCCGATTTCCGGCCCGGCATGCCATTGACCGGGGCGGGCGCGATTTCGGCGGGGGCAGGTTTTGCAGGAGGTTGGGTCTTGTTCGCCCTCGTATTGGCGATGATGACAGCACCCGTGCGTCGCGCGCCCAAGGCCCGCAAGCAGCCTGTCAGACGCGCAGCCCCGGCGATGAAGGCCGAAGCTGCGCCCACAAAAGCCGAACCGCCCATCGCGCGGCCCCGGCTCGTGGCGCAAACGCCATCGCATATTCCGCGCCTGTCGGGGGTAAAACGCTGATCCTGGATGATGGGCGCTGGTGCAGTGCCGCCACGGACGCTATGTAGGCCGCCATGAATACAACTCGCCCCTTTGCCAAATTCGAATGGATCATCGCCTGGCGCTATATCCGCGCCAAACGCGCCGAAGGCGGCGTCAGCGTGATGACATGGATCAGCCTGATCGGCGTCACACTCGCGGTCTTTGCGCTGATTGCTACCTTGGCCGTCCGGTCGGGGTTCCGCGCGGAGTTCATCGACACGATTGTCGGGGCAGATGCCCATGTCACCGTCCAGCGCCCACGCGAGGTGATCGAAGATTATGCCGAGATGTCGGACCGGATCATGCAGGTGAATGGTGTTGCCAGTGTCGCGCCCCTGATCCGGGGTCAGGCGATGGCCGGGGCCTTTGGCCAGATTGGGCTGGCGGATATTTACGGCATCCATCTGGATGACCTCAAAGCATCGCAAGCCATCGTGCAAAGCGAACGCACCATCGGTGATATCGACAATCTGCCGAACGGGATCGCGCTTGGCTCGGCGCTTGCGGCCAATCTTGGCATCGGTTTGGGTGACCGGATCGAGATTACGACCAGATCGGGGGCCGCCACGCCGATGGGGCAATCGACAAGGCGCAATGCCTATGAGGTGGTCTTCATTTTTTCCACCGGGCGCTATCAGATTGACGAGGTGCGCGCCTATCTGCCGTTTGACGTGGCCCAAAGTATTTTCAATCGCGATGGTGTTGCAGATGAACTCGATATCCGGCTGAATGACATCAACCAGTCGGAGGCGCTGAAACAAGCCATCGCGACCGCTGCCGGACCGGGCGTCTGGGCCTATAGCTGGCAGGACAGGGTGGGCCGGTTCCTGCGCGCGCTCACGATTGAAGACAATGTGATGTTCATCATCTTGTCGATATTGGTGCTGGTCGCCTCGATGAATATCATCAGCGGGCTGATCATGCTGGTGAAAAACAAGGGCCGCGATGTCGGGATTTTGCGCACCATGGGCCTGACAGAAGGGTCGATCCTGCGAATTTTCTTTATTTGTGGTGCCGGGATCGGTACGATCGGCACGATCTTCGGCGTTGTGCTGGGCTGTCTGTTCGCGATCTATATTGACCAGATTTTCAGTCTAGTGAATTACGTGGCCGGCGGTGGAGTCTGGGACCCGTCGATCCGGGGCCTGTATAATGTGCCGGCGCAATTGCATCTGTCGGATGTGTTGAAGGCTGTGTCGCTGTCGCTGGGCTTGTCCTGGATCATCACGATTTTTCCAGCCCGCCGCGCCGCACGGATGAACCCGGTCGAGGCGTTGCGCTATGAATGATCCTGTCCTGTCGCTGCATGACCTGCGCAAAACCTATAACGCCGGCAAGCCGAATGAAGTGCGGGTGTTGCAAGGCATCGATCTGCAAGTCAAAGCGGGTGAGATCGTGGCGCTGGTCGCGCCGTCGGGTGCGGGGAAATCAACGCTTTTGCACATTGCCGGTCTGCTGGATACGCCGGACACCGGCAGTGTGACCATCGCAGGCACAGATATGACCCGGCTGTCGGATCGCAAACGCACAGCGGTGCGCCGGTCCAAGGTGGGGTTCATTTATCAATTCCACCATCTGCTGCCGGAATTTTCGGCGCTGGAAAATATCGTGCTCCCGCAGCTGGCCAATGGCGTGGCAGAGCAGGCCGCCCATGCCCGCGCACTGGCATTGCTTACCCATGTCGGCATTGCCGAACGTGCCGCGCATCGGCCTGCTGCGCTGTCTGGCGGCGAACAGCAGAGGGTCGCATTCTGCCGGGCACTGGCGAATGAACCAGCCCTGTTGCTGGCCGATGAACCGACCGGCAATCTGGACCCCGAGACATCGGAACGGGTGTTTGAAACGCTGATCGGGCTGGTGCGCGACACCGGGCTGGCGGCGGTGATCGCCACGCATAATCTGGAGCTTGCCGCCCGGATGGACCGTCAGGTCAGGCTGCATGCGGGCGAGCTGGTGCCGGTCTAGGCTTTCTGAGTCAGCAGGATTCCCGTCGCCATCAGGGCGATCCCCGCTGCGCGGTTTGCAGTCAACGGCGACACCTGTGCCGATAACAGGCCGAAGTGGTCGATGATCGCGGCAGATAACAATTGCCCCAACAGCACGAAAAATACCGCATTGCCGACACCGATCACTGGCGCAATCCAGGTGATCGACAGGATGTAAAACGCCACCAGCGTGCCGGCCAAGAACAGATATTTTGGCGCAGCAGCCAGTCTGCCAAAGGCTTGCGGCTGGGTGATGAGTGCCGCTGTTGCTGCGATTCCGAATGCCACCACGAACAGGACCGCCGCCGCCATGGCCGGTGACCCGATCTGGCGGCCAAGTGCGGCATTCAACGCCGCCAGCACAGGGATACCGATCCCTGCCGCCACCATAATCAACGCATATTGCAACATGACGGCCTGCCTTTCGTGGTCTTGCCCAGATGATGATCTGGATCATGGCCTGCCTGTGCCGGTTGCGCTAGGGTGCGCAAAACAAGGAGGCATAAGATGCAGAAATATTTCATTTTCGCCGCACTCGCGCTGACGGCGGCTTGTGTGGACGAGGACCCGATGGACGGGCGTAGCGCCTACTTGGACAATTGTGCGTCCTGTCACGCCGCGGATGGAACGGGCAACGGGCCGATGGCGCGCGAATTGGGGGTGATTGCGCCTGATCTGACGCAGATCAGCGCGCGCAATGGCGGCACATTCCCACGCGACGCGGTGATGAGCACGATCGACGGATACGAGGCCAGCGGCCATCTGACCGGGGCGATGCCTGAATTCGGCGCCGGTGACATGGGCGAGACGGTGATCGTGGAAAACAACGGGCTGGGGACGCCGGTACCGCTGAAACTGCTGGTGCTGACCGACTACGTCGAAAGCCTGCAACGCTGACAATACCGTGATCTGCTGCACTGCCAGCGGACCTTGAAACGTGTCTGATCTAGGTTTGTTCAACACATCAAGGAAATAATCATGCGTTTCATGCTTCCCTTCGCCTTTGTTATGGCCACGACATCCGTCGTTCATGCCGGTCCGGTTAGCTTTTCCAGCGGCTGGCAGGAACAGCGGTTGTCGCTGTTCAGCTCTAACCGTTACGGATTTGGCGACAACCTGACGCTGGAATCCAATGGGTCGGTGTCCATCGCCTGGACCCGCGTCGCGCGCGAAGATTGGGGCACGCGGGGGGCGTCATGGTCCTGGCTCGTCGATGAATCGGTGCCGCCCACTGATTTGAGTGTGAAAGGTGGCGATGACCGCAATATCTCGCTCTATTTCGTCTTTGTGCCGGAACAGCTGGCACCGGGGCTGGAAGGCGCGAATATCCGTAGCCTTCTGGGCAACAGCGATGTGCGGATCATCCAATATGCCTGGGGTGGCAATCATGCGGCGGGGGCCGTGATCCCATCGCCTTATGGACCACCGGGGCAGGGGGTGACGATCGCGCTACGTCAGGCCGGGACCGGGGCATTCAATGAAAACGTGGATCTGGGGGCGGATTATGCCCGCGCCTTTGGCGGCGCGCCGGGTGCGCTGGTCGGGCTTGCGGTGTCGGGCGACAGTGATGATACACGGTCGGTGATCCGGGCGGCACTGGGTAATCTGGTGTTGCGTTAAGGCCAACCGCAGGGTGGGTCATGACCCACCTTATCCGTGCCGGATCGCCTGTCCGGCAGCCCAGCCCGAAGACCAGGCCCATTGGAAGTTATAACCACCCAGCCAGCCGGTCACATCGACACATTCGCCGATGAAATACAGACCCGGCACTTGCGTTGCAGCCATGGTCCGCGATGACAGGGCGGTGGTATCGATGCCGCCCAATGTGACCTCAGCGGTGCGGTACCCTTCGGAACCGGAGGGCGTGATCTGCCAATCCTGCAGGGCGGCGCAGATCGCCGCCAGTCGGGCATCGCTTTGATCTGCCATTGTGCCGGACAAGGCGAAATCCTCTGCCAGATAATCCACCAGGCGTCCGGGCAGATAATGCGACAGGATCGTCGTCAACGCCTTGCGGGCATCGCTTTGCCTATGTCCCTGTAATGCGGCCAGAAGATCGGTGCCGGGGGTCAGGTTGATACTTATTCCAGCACTTTCCTGCCAATAGGACGAGGCTTGCAACACCGCAGGGCCTGACAGGCCGCGATGGGTGAACAGCAAAGCTTCGTCAAAGCCGGTGCCACTCGCGGTGACCCGCGCGGGCAAGGCCACACCGGCCAGAGGTTTGAACCGGTCATCGGTAAATTTCAGCGGCACCAGTCCCGGACGCGGGGTCACCACCGGCAAGCCGAATTGGTCTGCCACTTGATAGGCCAGCCCGGTTGCCCCCATCTTGGGGATGGATTTGCCGCCGCTGGCCAGCACCAGATTGCGGGTGATCACCGTCACATGGCGATCCTGACGCGTCAGCTGTACAATGAAATCGGTCCCGTCATGGCGGATTTCCCCGACCGTAGTTTGCAACCACAGATCGGCACCGGCCCGTGCCATTTCGGCACGCAGCAGGGTGATGATCTCTTTGGCAGAGGTATCACAAAACAACTGCCCCAGCGTCTTTTCATGCCAGCGAATGCCATGCGCCTCGACCAGCGCAATGAAATCCCATTGCGTATAGCGGCTGAGCGCGGATTTCGCGAAATGCGGATTCTGGCTGATAAAATTCCCAGACGTGGTATGAATGTTGGTGAAATTACACCGCCCGCCGCCAGAAATGCGAATTTTTTCACCAGCGGCACGCGCATGATCCACCACCAGCACGCCCGCCCCCGCATGGGCCGCGCACATCATCCCGGCAGCACCGGCACCGATGACAAGGGTTTGCACTTTCATCCCCGCGATGTGGCGTGGATCGCCGATCAGCGCAAGGGCGCAGATTTTCAGTAGAATCGTGCGCCAAGCCGGTCTATGGTTGCGTCAGACCCGGAAAACGGGCGGTAGAGGCAAATTGGCGGTGATCCATGACGGAAATGGTCTATGGTGCGGTTCCGGTGCAAACCGGGGACCCGGTTCTTCCACGGTGGTGGCGAACGATTGATAAATGGACATTGTCCTGTGTGCTGGTGCTGTTCGCCATCGGGCTGCTGCTGGGGCTGGCCGCGTCACCGCCGCTTGCGGCGCGCACCGGGCTGGAGCCGTTTCACTATGTGATCCGGCAGGGTATTTTCGGCGGGCTGGCGATTTTCGTCATGATCGTGGTGTCCATGATGTCGCCGACCATGGTGCGCCGTCTGGCGATCCTGGGGTTTCTGGGGGCATTCATTTCGATCGCTTTGCTGCCGATCTTTGGCACTGATTTCGGTAAGGGTGCGACTCGCTGGTATTCACTTGGCTTCGTGTCATTGCAGCCGTCGGAATTTCTCAAGCCCGGTTTTATCGTTATGTCGGCCTGGCTGCTGGCTGCTTCGACCCAATTGGGCGGGCCACCGGGTAAGCTGTATTCATTCATCCTGACGATGGCGATTACCATGATGCTCGCTTTGCAGCCTGATTTCGGGCAGGCGGCGCTGATCATGTTTTCCTGGGGTGTCATGTATTTCGTTGCCGGTGCGCCGATGACTTTGCTGATCGGGCTGGCGGCGGCCGCGTTTTTTGCGGGCACGGTTTTCTACAGTAATTCTGAACATTTCGCACGCCGGATCGACGGGTTCCTTTCGCCGGACGTGGACCCCACAACCCAGCTTGGTTTCGCCACCAATGCGATCCGCGAAGGCGGGTTTTTCGGCGTCGGCGTGGGCGAGGGGCAAGTGAAATGGTCGTTGCCTGACGCCCATACCGATTTCATCATCGCCGTCGCCGCAGAGGAATACGGCTTGGTCTGCGTGCTGATCATCATCGCGCTTTATATGACCATCGTCGTGGGGTCCTTGCTGCGCCTGATGAAGGAACGCGATCCTTTTATCCGGTTGGCGGGCACAGGCCTTGCCTGCATCTTTGGCGCGCAGGCGATGATCAACATGGGCGTGGCCGTGCGGTTGCTGCCCGCCAAGGGGATGACGCTGCCTTTTGTCTCTTACGGTGGGTCGTCACTGATCGCCGGTGGAATCGCCATCGGGATGCTGCTGGCCTTTACCCGCAGCCGTCCGCAGGGCGAAATGGGCGATATCCTGCTGCGGCGGGCGAACCGATGAAAGCGCCCTTGCTGATCATCGCGGCGGGCGGCACCGGCGGGCATATGTTTCCCGCCCAGGCCTTGGCAGAGGCGATGCTGGCCCGTGGCTGGCGTGTGAAGCTGTCTACCGACGCGCGCGGTGCGCGCTACACGGGCGGTTTTCCTGACGCGGTCGAGGTCAGCGCAGTGGGCAGTGCCACCTTCGCGCGCGGCGGGGCTGTGGCAAAGCTGGCTGTGCCGTTCCGTATACTTGGCGGCATTGCTGCAGCCAAATGGCGGATGCTGCGTGACCGGCCCGCGGTCGTCGTTGGCTTTGGCGGCTATCCGGCGATCCCGGCGATGGCGGCGGCTTGGGTCCTGAGGATTCCGCGGATGATCCATGAACAAAACGGCGTTCTGGGTCGGGTCAATCAGATATTCGCCAAACGTGTCGATCAGGTCGCATGTGGCACTTGGCCTACTGTCCTGCCGGATGGGGTGACAGGGGTTCACACCGGCAATCCGGTGCGCAAAGCCGTGCTGTCCAAAGCGGGTGCGCCTTATATCGCACCGGGAGATTATCCAATGGCGCTGCTGGTATTGGGCGGATCGCAAGGCGCGCGGATCATGTCCGATGTGGTGCCTGCCGCCATCGCTGCCTTGCCTGATGAACTGCGCGCCAACATCCGCGTCAGCCATCAGGCAAGGGCCGAGGATATGGACCGTGTCATACATTTTTATGCCGAGTCCGGGATTTCAGCCGATGTGCAGCCATTCTTTACCGACATCCCCGCCCGGATGAGCGAGGCGCAACTCGTCATCTCGCGGTCCGGCGCATCGACTGTGGCGGATGTCAGCGTGATCGGGCGGCCCGCAATATGGGTGCCTTTCGCCGCTGCTGTGCGCGACGAACAAACCGCCAATGCAAGACAATTGGTCGAGGCGGGTGCCGCCCTGATGATGACAGAGGCGCAGTTCGATCCGGCAAACCTGAACATGGCGTTGGAACAATTGCTGTCCGATGGCGCGATGGCCTCCGATATGGCGGCCAAAGCCGTCGGCTGTAGCGTGCCGGACGCGACCGACCGGCTTGTACATTTGGTCGAAACTCTGGCAGAGGCGCGCAAGAAATGATGGATGGGACCACTGTGATGAATGCTGCAACCAAACTGCCCCTTGATATCGGCGCGATCCATTTTGTCGGCATCGGCGGCATTGGCATGTCCGGCATCGCCGAAGTGTTGCTGAACCATGGCTACAGCGTGCAGGGCTCGGACCTGAAGGCGACCAAGATCACCGACCGGCTGAAAGCGCTGGGCGCGGTGATTTTCGAAGGCCAGCAGGCCGATAATCTGGAAGGGGCGGAGGTTGTCGTGATCTCCTCCGCCATCAAAACCGGCAACCCCGAACTGGACGCCGCGCGTGCAAAGGGCCTGCCCGTCGTGCGCCGCGCCGAAATGCTGGCCGAACTGATGCGCCTGAAATCCAACGTTGCCGTTGCGGGCACCCATGGCAAGACAACGACAACCACGATGGTCGCCGCCCTGCTGGACGAAGGCGCCATTGACCCCACGGTGATCAATGGCGGGATCATCCATGCCTATGGCTCCAACGCAAGGATGGGGCAGGGCGAATGGATGGTGGTCGAGGCGGATGAAAGCGACGGCACCTTCAACCGCCTGCCCGCAACGATTGCGATTGTCACCAATATCGACCCCGAACATATGGAACATTGGGGGACCATCGAAAACCTGCGCAAAGGGTTTTACGATTTCGTCTCTAACATCCCGTTCTATGGCCTCGCCGTCTGCTGCACCGACCACCCCGAGGTACAGGCGCTGGTGGGCCGGATCACCGACCGGCGTGTGGTGACATTTGGCTTCAACGCGCAGGCCGATGTGCGAGCGATCAACCTGACCTATCAGGCGGGTGTGGCGCATTTCGATATCGCTTTGCAGGCCGAAGATAGCGTGATTGAAGGCTGCGAATTGCCGATGCCGGGGGATCATAATGTCTCCAACGCTTTGGCCGCTGTCGCCGTGGCGCGGCATCTGGGGCTGAAGAAAGACCAGATCAAAGCCGCGCTGAAGGCTTTTGGTGGCGTGAACCGCCGTTTCACCAAGGTGGGCGAGGTCAATGGCGTGACAATCATCGACGATTACGGACACCACCCGGTCGAAATCGCCGCCGTGCTGCGCGCCGCGCGGCAAGCGACGACAGGCCGCGTCATCGCCGTGCATCAGCCGCATCGCTACAGCCGCTTGTCGCATCATTTCGAGGATTTCTGCACCTGTTTCAACGATGCCGATGTCGTCGGCATCTCCGAAGTCTATGCCGCTGGCGAGGACCCGATTGCCGGTGCCAGCCACGCCGATCTGGTCGCCGGTCTGATCCGGCACGGCCACCGCCACGCCCGCATCGTGAATTCCGAGGATGATCTGGAACGTCTGGTCCGCGAACAGGCAAAACCGGGCGATATGGTGGTCTGTCTGGGCGCAGGCACGATCAGCGCCTGGGCGAATGCACTGCCTGCACGGTTGCAGGGGTAGGGTGAACGCGGCACGATCAGACGACACAGATTGGATAAACTGATGTCAGTTGTCGCGATCATGATCCTTTGCGCGCTGGTACCGTTCCTCGCGCTTGTCCGTCTGTCGCGGGCGGGTCAGTTCGGGTTGGTCTTGACGGCGCTCTCGGTGCTTGGAGCGGTCGCTGTCATTCTGTTTTATGCTACAGGCAAGCCGTTTGGCATCGATCCGGTGCAGGCGATGGCGATCCTGTTGCTGGGCATCGTGCCTGCCCTGATCGGTGGTGGGGCGGGCGCTGTGCTGGGCAGACTTCTGCGCAAGCGCGATGACAAAAGGGCAGGTATGTGACCTGATCTTTACAGCCGCCGTGATTTTTGGTCTTGAGGCGCAAAGGACAAAAAAACATGCGCGATCTCCCCCCCGTCCGTGGCACCCTGACACCACAACGCCCGCTTGCCGATCTGACATGGATGCGCGTCGGTGGCCCGGCAGAGATGTTGTTCCAGCCTGCTGATGCGGATGATCTGTCCTGCTTTCTGGCGGCCCTCGACCCGGCGATCCCGGTGTTCCCCATGGGTGTCGGCAGCAATCTGATCGTGCGCGATGGCGGCATTCCCGGTGTCGTGATCCGGCTCGGGCGCGGGTTCAACAGCATCGCGATTGACGGCAACAAGGTCACCGCAGGTGCCGCCGCACTTGACGCCCATGTCGCGCGCCGCGCGGCAGAGGCGGGGCTGGACCTGACATTTCTGCGCACCATCCCCGGCACCATCGGCGGGGCGGTGCGGATGAATGCGGGCTGCTACGGTGCCTATGTGGCCGATTTCCTGACATCGGTGACAGTGATGGCGCGCGACGGCGCGATCAGCGAAATCCCCGCCGCGGACCTGGAACTGGCCTATCGGCAAAGCACCTTGCCCGATGGAGCGGTGATCCTTGCCGCTATCTTCCATGCGCCTAGCGGTGACGCTGCCGCACTGGCCGCGCGGATGGAAGATCAACTGGCCAGGCGCGACGCGACCCAGCCGACCAAGGACCGTACCGCCGGTTCGACCTTTCGCAATCCGGCGGGGTTTTCATCCACCGGACGCGCCGATGATACCCATGAATTGAAGGCCTGGGCGGTCATTGATGCAGCCGGAATGCGCGGCGCAACCCTTGGTGGTGCCATCATGAACCCCAAACATCCCAATTTCCTGACCAATGCGGGCGGGGCCAGCGCCGCCGATCTGGAAGATCTGGGCGAAATGGTGCGGAAAAAGGTTTACGATTCCCAAGGGATCACGCTACAATGGGAAATTATGTGGGTCGGTGTGCGTAACGCCGAAACATCCGCAGATTAACGGTCAAAGACCACGCCCCGGGCAAGGGGCAAATCAAACGACGGGTCGCAAAGACCCGCGAAAGAGGCGGTGGGTATGTCGAGCAGGGCAAACCCGAAAGTTGTTGTTCTGATGGGTGGCCCATCGGCTGAACGCGAAGTCTCGCTCAGCACGGGCCGCGAATGTGCAGCGGCTTTACGGGAAGCAGATTGTGATGTGATCGAGGTCGATGCCGGCCCCGACCTTGCCGCGCGTTTGACCGAGATTGCCCCTGATGTTGTGTTTAACGCCCTGCATGGTCGCTGGGGCGAGGATGGCGCGGTGCAGGGCCTGCTGGAATGGCTGCGGATTCCCTATACGCATTCGGGGATTCTGGCCTCTGCGCTGACCCTCGACAAAGAACGCACCAAGGACGTGTATCGCGCGCATGGTCTGCCTGTGATGGACAGTATTCTGGCCGATGCCGATGATGTCCGCGCGCGCCATGTAATGCCGCCGCCCTATGTGGTGAAGCCCTATAACGAAGGTTCCAGCGTCGGGATCTATATCGTGCATGAGGCCGCCAACAGCCCGCCGCAATTGGCGGATGACATGCCATCGCGCGTCATGGTGGAAACCTATGCGCCGGGGCGCGAGTTGACGACGACGGTGATGGGCGACAGGCCGCTGACCGTCACCGATATCATCACCGATGGCTGGTATGATTATCACGCCAAATATGCGCCGGGCGGGTCGCGCCATGTGGTGCCTGCGGATATCCCGGCAGAGATTTTCGACGCCTGCATGGATTACGCCCTGCGCGCACATCAGGCCTTGGGCTGTCGCGGGATCAGCCGGACGGACTTCCGCTGGGACGACAGCCGCGGTCTGGATGGCTTGATCCTGCTGGAAACCAACACTCAGCCCGGTATGACACCCACATCGCTCGCCCCCGAACAGGCGGCGAAGATGGGGATCAGCTTCCCGCAACTGTGCCGCTGGTTGGTGGAGGACGCGTCATGCGATCGCTGATCCGCCGCAAGCGCCACGCCGCAGATGTGCCGCATGATCCGGCACCGTCCAAGCTGGGCTATCGCTATCAGCGCCTGATGCTGACGCCGGGGTTCCGCGCTACGGTGCGGATCGGCGTGCCGGTGCTGCTGATCGGCGCGATTGCCGGATCGTGGTATTCCAAGCCGGATAATCGTGCGCTGCTGGAAACGACAATTGCTGAAACCGTGCAGGGGTTTCAGGAACGCCCGCAATTCATGGTGCAATCCATGGCCGTGAATGGGGCAGATGCGCCGCTGATGGCCGATGTTGTCAATCTGCTGCCCAAGAATTTTCCGCTGTCGTCCTTTGAGCTTGATCTGCTGACCATCCGTGCCGAGATCGAGGCGCTGGATGCTGTCCGCTCTGCCTCTGTCCGGGTCGGGCCGGGCGGGACCTTGCAGGTTGATGTCACCCCGCGTGAGCCGGTGGCCTTGTGGCGCGATGGGCCGGTGTTGCGGCTGATTGATGCCGAAGGCGTGCAATCGGGCACCGTACAGGCGCGTAGCGACAGGCTGGACCTGCCATTGATCGCAGGCGACGGCGCAGAGCAGAATATTCAGGAAGCGCTGGATCTTTACGCCGGTGCTGGTCCCTTGCGCGACCGGGTGCGCGGGCTGGTCCGGATGGGTGAACGCCGCTGGGATATCGTGCTGGACCGCGACCAGCGGATCATGCTGCCCGGCGATGGCGCAGTCCCGGCCTTTGACAGGGTCATCGCGCTGAACAATGCGCAGGATATGCTGGAAAGGGATGTGGTGATTGTCGATATGCGCAATGCCAACCGCCCGACCCTGCGGATGAACGAAGATGCCGCGGCCGCTTTGCGCCGGGTGAATACAACAACAGGAGCGGGGAATTGATGGGCGATCTATACGACAGTCAACGGGCGATGCGGCAAATGCGCAAGGCCGCGATGCAGCGCGGTGTTGTCGCAGTGCTGGATATCGGCACGTCCAAGATCGCCTGCCTTGTCCTGCGCTTTGACGGGCCGGAACGGTTCCGGTCGGTTGATGGGGTCGGCTCCATGGCGGGGCAGTCGCAGTTCCGGGTGATCGGCGCCGCGACCACACGGTCACGCGGTGTGCGTTTCGGCGAAGTCGATGCGATGCAGGAAACCGAACGTGCGATCCGCACTGCTGTGCAGGCGGCGCAGAAGATGGCCAATGTCCGGGTTGATCACGTCATCGCCTGTATGTCGGGCGCGCGGCCCCGGTCCTATGGTCTGGCGGGCGAACTGGACGTGTCCGGCGGGATGGTGACCGAGCAGGATATCAGTCAGGTCATGGCCAATTGCGATGTGCCTGAGTATGGCAGCGACCGCGAGGTGCTGCATGCGCAGCCGGTGAATTTCGCGCTGGATAACCGCTCTGGTCTTGCCGATCCACGCGGGCAGATCGGCAGTAAGCTGACCACGGATATGCATATGCTGACGGTCGATGCGACCGCGATCCAGAACCTGTTTTACTGCATCAAACGCTGTGATCTGGAACTCGCCGGTCTGGCGTCATCGGCCTATATGTCGGGCATGTCGACGCTGGTTGAGGATGAGCAGGAACTGGGTGCCGCCTGTGTCGATCTGGGCGGCGGATCGACGGGCATTTCTGTCTTTATGAAAAAGCACATGATCTATGCCGATTCCGTGCGGATGGGCGGGGATCACGTGACCTCTGACATCTCGATGGGTCTGCAGATCCCGGCGGCGACAGCGGAACGGATCAAGACCTTCTACGGCGGTGTGGTCGCCACCGGCATGGATGACCGGGAGATGATCGAGATTGGCGGCGATACCGGCGATTGGGAGCGTGATCGCCGCACCGTCAGCCGGGCCGAGCTGATTGGTATCATGCGCCCGCGGGTCGAGGAAATTCTGGAAGAGGTCCGTGTCCGGCTGGATGCTGCCGGGTTCGAGTATTTGCCGAGCCAGCAGATCGTGCTGACGGGTGGCGGCAGCCAGATCCCCGGGCTTGACGGCCTGGCCAGCAAGATACTGGGTCAGCAGGTGCGTCTGGGCCGCCCTTTGCGAGTGCAAGGCCTGCCACAGGCAGCAATCGGCCCTGCGTTTTCCGGGGCTGTCGGGCTGACCTTGTTCGCCGCAAACCCGCAGGATGAATGGTGGGATTTCGAGATCCCGGCAGATCGATATCCGGCCAGATCACTGAAACGCGCTGTAAAGTGGTTCCGCGATAACTGGTGATGCGCAACATCTTGCCGATTTGCCGATATCGAGCGGATTTCCCTGATTTTCTGTCAAGATTTGGTAGGGAATTCGTGTTTTTTCCGTGACCTTTCGGCATCAGACAGCTAAGCTGGGGGGTAATAGGCAGCAGGCGCCCGGTGGGACGGGCTGATATAAAACAGGCGGACCATGTCATGACACTTAATCTCTCCCTTCCCGGGCACGAAGAACTGAAGCCGCGCATCACTGTTTTCGGCGTCGGCGGCGCTGGCGGCAACGCAGTCAACAATATGATCGAGAAAGAACTCGACGGTGTTGAATTCGTTGTGGCCAATACGGATGCGCAGGCCCTGCAGCAATCGCGGGCAACCTCGAAAATCCAGATGGGCTTGAAAGTCACCGAAGGGCTGGGGGCGGGTGCGCGGGCCAGCGTTGGGGCGGCTGCTGCCGAAGAAAGCATTGAACAAATCGTCGATCATCTGGCTGGCGCGCATATGTGTTTCATCACCGCCGGCATGGGCGGTGGCACCGGAACCGGCGCTGCCCCGATCATCGCGCAGGCCGCGCGCGAACTGGGTGTGCTGACCGTCGGCGTCGTGACCAAGCCGTTCCAGTTCGAAGGCGGCAAGCGGATGCGTCAGGCCGATGAAGGCATCGAAGCCCTGCAAAAGGTTGTCGATACGCTGATCATCATTCCCAACCAGAACCTGTTCCGTCTGGCCAATGAAAACACCACCTTTACCGAAGCCTTCGCGCTTGCCGATGACGTGTTGTATCAAGGTGTCAAAGGCGTGACTGACCTGATGGTCCGTCCCGGCCTGATCAACCTCGACTTTGCCGATGTCCGCGCCGTGATGGACGAGATGGGCAAGGCGATGATGGGCACAGGCGAAGCCGAAGGCGAAAACCGCGCTGTGCAGGCGGCGGAAAAGGCCATCGCGAACCCGCTCTTGGATGAAATCAGCCTTGAAGGCGCACGTGGCGTGTTGATCAACATCACCGGCGGCTATGACCTGACCCTGTTTGAACTGGACGAAGCTGCGAACAAGATCCGCGAAAAGGTCGATCCAGAGGCGAATATCATCGTTGGTTCCACGCTGGACACCAGCATGGAAGGCCGGATGCGTGTCTCCGTCGTTGCCACAGGTATCGATGCCAAGGCCAAGCGGGCCGAAGATGCAGCGCCGCGCCGGTCAATGGCCTCGGCCCTGCCGCAGGCGCATCAGGCACCCGCTGCCGCTGCTGCACCCCGCGCGCCGGTTGCTGCAGAACGTGTGACACCGCCTGCACCTGTGGCGGCCCAGCCCCAGCCGAAGGCAGAGCCAACCTTCTTTGAAGAATTCGAAGAAGAACAGCAGGCCCCTGCTTTCATGCCGCGTCGCGAGGCACCAGCCGCACAATCCGATGATCTGCCGCCGCCCGCCTATACACCGCGGCCAGAGCCGACATTGTCGGATGCCAGCAGCTTTGTTGCACCTCGCGCGCCTACCCCCGGCACACCATCGCCAGAGGCGCTGGCCCGTTTGCAGGCTGCGGTGAACCGGATGCCGAAAGCAGAAGAGCAGCCGCGCCAGGCTGCGCGCCAGACCGAGGCTGAAAAGCCCCGTTTCGGGATCAATTCGCTGATCAACCGGATGACAGGCGCGCAGGCTGAAACGCCGGCACAGCAACCAGCCCGTGCGCAGCCACAGGTCACGGCGCTGCGTCAGGACCCAGCGCCGGAAGGTGATCAGGATCGAATCGAAATTCCGGCATTCCTGCGTCGGCAAGCGAACTGAAATCAGACAAGATATCTTTCTGTCTGTTGCAATAATCACGAAAAGGCCGCCAGCTGGTGGCCTTTTTTGTTTGAAACCAGATGCTTGCTGAGCTGTCATCAAAATGAAACATGATGTTTCAGTCCGTCGCAAAGAGTGAATTGAGAATGCTGCACCTGCGCACTAACTACTTATTAACAAAATGACATGTGAAATGTAGAAACGTGCAACACAGTTTGAAATCAGCGATCGTCTTTGAAGGTACCGGTTTGCACACCGGTGAACCTGTACGTGTGGTCGTGCATCCGGCGCAGCCGGGCACCGGGATCGTCTTCCGTCGTGTCGATCTGACCGGTATGCCGGCAATCCCGGCGTTGTGGCAGAATGTCATTGTGTCACCGTTGAATACCCGTCTGGCGAATGCAGAAGGGGTATCGGTTTCGACGATCGAACATCTGATGGCGGCACTGGCAGGCTGTGGCGTGCATAATGCGCTGATCGATATCGACGGACCGGAAGTGCCGATTCTTGATGGCAGTGCAGCGACATTCGTGCGCGGGATCGTGGCAACAGGGCTGCGCCGGGATAACGCGCCACTGCATGCCATCGAAATTCTGCGCGATGTATCGGTCACTGATGGCCCGGCCTATGCCGCACTTGGCCCGGCCACCACGCTGCAGATCGATTTTTCGATTGATTTTGTTGATGCCGCGATTGGTCATCAGCACAAGACGTTGAACATGGCCAATGGTGCTTTTGTCCGCGAATTATGCGATAGCCGCACTTTTTGCCGGTCGGCCGATGTGGATGCTATGCGGGCACGCGGGCTCGCGTTGGGCGGCACGATGGAAAATGCGGTGGTCGTGGATGGTGACAAGATCCTGACACCTGGTGGCCTGCGCCACAAGGATGAGGCTGTACGCCACAAGATGCTGGATGCGCTGGGCGATCTATACACCGCCGGTGCGCCCATTCTGGGCCGTTATACCGGCGCTCGCGCGGGCCACGCGATGACAAATCTGTTGCTGCGCCAACTTTTTGCGCAACCTGACGCCTGGCGTCTGGTGTTGTGTGACAACAAAATTGCTGCGCGTTTGCCCGGTGTCGGCGTCAGCCAGGCTGATCTGGTGGCTGTTGCCTGACACCTACTATCGCTCTGTTGATCGCAGGCTGATCAAAAGGCATTTTGCACCTCATTTTTCTATGCTAAACCGACGCGAGACCGAGAAACGCAGTTTTGTTTGCGTACGCAGTCAGGCAAGAGGACAGCAAAAGTGACAAGCAACTTGAAACACAAACGCGTACTGGGCGCGGTTGCAGCACTGATGTTTCTGGCTTCTTGCGGCGGTGGCGGCGATAACCGCCCGCTGGAAGAGCTGACAGCGCAACAGATCTTTGAATTGGGCGAACGCCAGATCGAATCTGGCAATCCCGACGATGCCGCGTTCTCTTTTGGCGAGATTGAGCGACTTTATCCCTATTCTGAATTCGCGCAGCGGGCCCTGATCATGCAGGCCTTCGCCTATCATCGTGACAAGGATTACCCCAATAGCCGCGCCTCTGCGCAGCGGTTTCTGGATTTCTACCCTGCCGAACAGGATGCACCTTATGCGGCCTATCTGCTGGCGCTGTCCTATTATGACCAGATCGAACAGATCGGCCGTGATCAGGGGCTGACCTTTCAGGCGTTGCAATCGCTGCGCGGCGTGATCGAAAATTATCCTGACAGCGAATATGCTGCGGCCTCGATGTCGAAATTCGATCTGGCCTTTGACCATCTGGCGGCCAAGGAAATGGAAATCGGTCGCTATTACCTCAAGCGGGGGCATTTTGCTGCTGCGGCGAACCGGTTCCGCACCGTGGTAGAGGATTTCCAGACCACGAGCCATACACCCGAAGCGTTGCACCGTCTTGTCGAAACCTATCTGTCACTGGGCCTGACCCAAGAGGCCCAAAGCGCGGGCGCGATCCTGGGTTACAATTACCAGTCCAGCGAATGGTATGCGGCAAGCTTTGCATTGCTGACCGGGCGCGGGCTGGCAGCCGAGGCTGCGGGCGACAATTGGCTGGCATCGATCTACCGTCAGGTGGTCCGGGGTGAGTGGCTCTAACCACGGCGGGGGTCATCCCGCCCTTCGGGGTGCGACATGCTGCGCGGTTTAGACATCAGGGATATGCTGATCATCGACCGGCTGGAACTTGCGTTTCAGCCGGGCCTGAACGTGCTGACGGGGGAAACCGGCGCCGGTAAATCCATCCTGCTTGATTCGCTGGGTTTTGTGCTGGGCTGGCGCGGCCGGGCCGAACTGGTTCGTCAAGGCGCGGAACAGGGCGAGGTGACGGCATGGTTCGATCTCCCCGCAGACCATCCCGCCCGCGCGATTCTGGCGGATGCCGGGCTGGAGGTGGAGGATGAGCTGATCCTGCGCCGCATCAACACCCGCGACGGGCGCAAAACCGCCTGGGTCAATGACCGTCGCGTCAGTGGCGAGGTGCTGCGCACCCTGTCCGAAACCTTGGTCGAACTGCATGGCCAGCATGACGACCGTGGCCTGCTGAACCCGCGCGGACACCGGCAGATGTTGGACGTCTTTGCCGGTGTCGATGCTGAACTGGCCGTGACCCAGACGGCATGGCGTGTTTTGGCTGCCGCGCGCAAGGCGCTGACCGGTGCCGAGGCAAAGATCGCCGAAACCCGTGCCGAGGAAGAATATCTGCGCCATGCGGTCGCCGAACTGGATGCGCTGGCCCCGGAGGCTGGCGAAGAGGCCACACTCGATGCGCAACGTCGCCTGATGCAGGCCGCCGAAAAAATCCGCACCGACATCGCCCGCGCGCTTGAGGCCCTGAGCCTGCAAGGCGCTGAAGGGTTGATCAATGACGCATCGCGCTGGTTGCAGGGTGCGGCGGACAAGGCCGAAGGCCAGCTAGACGCCCCATTGTCGGCGATCGAAACGATGATGCTGGCGTTGGACGATGCCCAACGCGGGATCGAATCCTGTCTGGATGCGCTGTCCTTTGACCCATTCGCGCTGGAACAGGCCGAAGAACGGCTGTTCGCGATTCGTGGTCTGGCCCGCAAACATGACGTGTCACCGGATGATCTGCGTGGTTTCGCCGATGATCTGCGCGAGCGGTTGGCGGTTCTGGACAGTTCCACTGGTGATCTGAAAGTCTTGGCAGACCAGCTTGCAGCGGCGCAGGCCGGCTATGATGCGGCGGCGGCAAATCTGCGCGGAAAGCGGCAGGCGGCGGCCGGTCAGCTGGATCAGGCGATGGCGGCAGAGCTTGCGCCGCTCAAGATGGAACGCGCTGTCTTTGTCACCGAAATCAGCGATGCCGAGCCCGGACCGGACGGGCGGGATGCCGTGGCCTTTACCGTCGCCACAAATCCCGGCGCGCCAACCGGACCGATCAACAAGATTGCATCGGGTGGTGAACTCAGCCGGTTTCTATTGGCGCTCAAGGTTTGCCTGACCCAGGATGCGGCCGGGCTGACGATGATCTTTGATGAAATCGACCGTGGTGTGGGCGGCGCCACCGCCGCAGCCGTTGGTCGGCGTCTGGCGGATCTGGCACAGGGAGGGCAGGTGCTGGTCGTGACCCATTCGCCGCAGGTGGCCGCATTGGGCGGACATCATTGGCGTGTGGAAAAACATCAGACGGCGGATGCGACATTGTCCACGGTTGTACCGCTGGACGCAGGGGCGCGGATTGACGAAATCGCACGTATGCTGTCGGGTGATGTCGTGACACAAGCCGCGCGCGAAGCGGCCAAAGCATTGATCAGCGCCTGAAAAAATGGGGGGCAATGTTGCCCTGCGCCGCGACGCATCCGGAAACACTACCCCCAGCAGCCTAAATATTTAACCATGCACTTGTTTGACGCTGCTGCCCCGGTTACTCCTCCCGGAACTCGCAATCGAAATGTTGACATGGATTTCGGCGCAAACGCCTCGTTCGGCACCCAGCGGCTGGTTGACCCAAAATGGCGCTCCGGTCGCGATTACTCGTCTACTACGCAGGAATAATACTCCTGATATTTCAATAGCATGCAGGTGCGAAGCAGAACAACCTATCCGAAAGTATGTCAGTTGTGCTGACATGATTGGGTGTAATGGCGGTACAGCTAAAGTGACCCTACGGTACATTTTGTAGGGGGTCGTGGCGGCGGGCATGTCGGGCGTTTTGCCCGCAATCTCCAGGATCAACTTACGGCGCACGGCATCGGTGAATTCCGACCCTTCGATTGCCGGTATGACAAAGGCATTGGGGCCGCCGATGATGTTTTGTTCATAGAGGTCCACAAGCCCCAAACTGCGCAAACTGCCGTCGCGCAGGATCGGCAGGGCGTTGATTGTGATGCCTTCCGCCAGCACCGCATCGCGCGCCTGGTTGATCGGCGGGCCAAGCGTATTGGCCATCGTATCGCCGGAAAAGTCGATGATCCGCCGCAGCCCGCGGATGTCATTGCCTTCGATCTGCGCCATCCCGTAAAGCAAGGCCGCGCCGATGGCATTGCTGCCGCGCGCCTGCCGGGGCGGGCCGATCAACGCATCGGCAAAAGCGGTGGCACTGTCCATATCGGCGATGATCATCCAATCCACGACCGTCGCCTGATTGCTGGCCCATTCGACATAAGTGACTGCGATTGAGCCATAAAGCGTATTCTGGATCGCCGACAAGACCGCCGGATCGGTGATCGCCGTGGCATAGGATTGGCGCTGGAACAGCAGTTCATCGGCGTCGATAGAGCCGGAGGCATCGGCGAGCAGGACCAGTTCAAGGTCGGTTTCGACCGTCTGGGCGGGGGCCTGCGTGGCGAGGAAGAAGAGGGTGAGGATGAGGTGGCGCATACAGTGATAGATAGCGCGCGAATGACGTTAGGGAAGGGACGTAGAACTGGGCACCGGTGTGAGGGCAGGGCGAGCAGAGTGTGAATTCTATGGATGCCTAGAATGATTTTTAAGAGATTTCGGAAAACCGTTATCAATAATCCATTGTAGCGATGCTCGGTATTGTTCATTTTTACTTGAGATGGCAAGGTAGGACTCTGAATTGATTGCACCTCCCCAACGTGGATATTTTTCTTCTAAAACAGATTCTTCATAAAAGTATGCTAAATTACACCACTTAGGGTCAGGATTCATAACCAAAACATGATGACGGCGGCCAATGCGCATGCTGACAGGAAGACCTTGGGGCACCTGTCGTAGCGCGTTGCGACGCGCCGCCAGTCCTTGAGCCGGGCGAAGCTGTTCTCGATTTTGTG
>JAFPBO010000017.1 GCA_017390475.1 Loktanella sp. | reverse complement strand
CCCGCAGCGACCAGATCAACATCCCCGCGGGCCTCGACGTTCAGCCGCACCACTGGTTCTGTATTGGAACTGCGCAGGTTGAACCGCCAATCCCCCAGATCAAACCCAAGGCCGTCGGTTTCATCAATGGCTTTTGCTTCGGCGGTGAATTCTGCCCGCACCCGCGCAATCGCGGCCTTTGGGTCGTCGAGCGTGAAATTGATCTCGCCCGAGGAAGGGAAAGCGGCGCGGCGTGCCGATACCAGATCGCGCAAGGCGCCCTTGCGGCTGACGAGTTCAACAACCAACAGCCAGGGGATCATGCCGCTATCACAGAAAACGAAATCACGGAAATAATGATGCGCCGACATTTCGCCGCCGTAAATGGCATCGCAATCCCGCATCGCCTGTTTGATGAAAGCATGGCCCGTCCGCGATTGTACCGCCTGCCCGCCTGACTGCGCGACCAGATCCAGAGTATTCCAGATCACCCGCGGGTCATGAATGACCTTTGCGCCCGGGTGCTTGGCCAAAAATACCTCTGCCAACAGCCCGACGACATACTCGCCCGGAATGAAATCACCGTCATGATCAAAGAAAAAGCAGCGGTCGAAATCGCCATCCCAGGCAACACCGAAATCCGCCTTTGCGGCGCGCACAGCTGCGGCGGTTTCAGGTTGATTTTCGGTCAGCAGCGGATTGGGAATACCGTTGGGAAAACTGCCATCGGGCGTGTGGTGCAAAAGCTCGAACGTCAGTTGCGCGCCGCGCGCAGCCAGTGCGGCAGCGATTGCGTCAAATGTCGGTCCGGCGGCACCATTGCCCGCGTTGACGAGAATCTTCAGCGGCTTCAGGGCGGCAACATCGACAAAAGATAACACCCGGTCGACATAAGCTGTGCGCGCTTCGGTGCTGATGTCACGGATCTGGCCAGCGTGCTCGGGGCCAAAATCATCTGCCAGAGCCAGTGCCTTGATCTTGGACAGCCCGGTTTCAGCATCCAGTGGCGCGGAACCGGCCCGCACCATTTTCATGCCGTTCCAGTCCATTGGATTGTGCGAAGCGGTAACGCAAATGCCACCGTCAGCCGCGAAATGACTGGTTGCAAAATACATCTCTTCGGTTCCCGACAGACCAAGGTCAAGCACCTCGCATCCCTCGGCCATCAAAGCCTGTGCGACCTGATCCGCCAATGCGCGCGACGACGCGCGGATATCGCGCCCCAGAACCACGCGTTTGGCCCCAAGAGCGCGCGCAAAGCCGCGCCCGATGCGGTAGGCGATGCCTTCATCCAGATCAACGCCCAGGCGGCCGCGGATATCATAGGCTTTGAAACAGGTCAGATCATTCACCGGGACGGCTCCTTGAAATTGCAATGATTGTCATGTGCTGCAGGTTGCAGCGCCTAACGCAGACGCTTAAAGACGGTCTTGGCCATCAGACCAAGATCCATACAGATGTTGCGCCGTTCCTGATAGATCAGGTCCAGCCGGGCCTTGCGCGGAATGCAGGCCCGGCAATAGATCGTGTCGGTTTCCTCCCGGCTGCGGCTACGCGCCAAAAGATGCTCTTCATGCGCATGAAAATAGATCGAGGCGAGGCCTGACACGCCGGGCCGTGATTTCAGCACCCTTGCGTAAAGATCGGGAAACCGTTCGACATATTGCCGCAAGGGCGGGCGCGGGCCGATGAAGCTGATATCGCCTCGGATGACGTTCCAAAGCTGCGGCAACTCGTCCAACCTACTGCGGCGCAGAAACGGGCCGGTGCGGGTGATGCGGTCGCTTTTGTCGCCACCGGACACACCGCTGTCTTCTGCGACCGGTTTCATGGTGCGGAACTTGATCAGATTGAACCCTTCGGTCGGGGATTTCATCCGTTCGGAAATGTAAAAGACCGGACGACCATCCAGCAACAGAACGATCAACGCGGTGATGGCAATGATCGGGCCAAGGATGATCAGCAGGATCAGCCCGCACAAAAGGTCCAGAAGTCGTTTCGAGAATGTCATGACGATAAGGTTTCTTTCCATTGCCGGACCATGTCACCGGGCCGCGAGTCCAGCGGCGTGAAGTCATAAAGCGATGACAACAGGCTACAATCAAGGGTGATGGTCTGGGGCGTCGGCCCGGCGGGCGTGCGTTTATTCCAAGGATGATGCGCGGCATCGGCAAGAGCGTCCATCGAGACAGGTTCTGGCGTGCCGATATTCAGGATATCAGGCAGAAAGGCAGGCTGCTGGCACAAAGATTCCAGCACCGATGCCAGCGTCTGCACCCCGATATAGGACCGGACCGGACCGCGCCCGTCATCGAAAACATCAATCTCGATAGCTTGGTCAGCGGCCGACTTCGCCACGTTCAGAAGCAAGGCATCAGCCCCGGCCACATTGCCAATCCGCAACAGGCACAGGTCGATCCCGTCGTCGCGCCAGGGCCCGCAGGCCTGTTCCATCTCCAGCTTGGCGGCACCATAGGCATTCGCCGGGTTGCAAGGCGCGGTTTCGGGCATCGGCCATGTCATCGACATGCAGGAACTCTCTGCGGGACTGGCCGGACCCCCAGATCGTCACGCTTTCTGCACCTGTCTGCGCCGCCTCGTGAAAGCGGCGGATCAGGGCGGGCAGAACATGGCTGTTCTCTGGGTGGAAATTATCCCCCGGCCCGTACAGATTGGTCGGCATCACGCTGCGATAATCGGTGCCATGCTGGCGGTTATAGCTTTCGCAGAGCTTGATCCCGGCGATCTTGGCGATGGCATAGGGCTCATTGGTTGGTTCAAGCACGCCGGTCAGCAAGGCATCTTCACGCAT
>JAFPBO010000003.1 GCA_017390475.1 Loktanella sp. | reverse complement strand
CGGTTTCCAATGGAATTTGACAAAGGTGGATTTGCCATCCGCCGTGACGAAACGGAACGTATGCACGCCGAACCCTTCCATCGTGGTAAAGGATCGCGGGATTGTCCGGTCGGACATCTGCCACATGACCATATGCATCGCCTCTGGTGTCAGGGTGATGTAATCCCAGAAATTGTCATGCGCGGATTGCGCCTGCGGGAACCCGCGATCAGGGGCAGGTTTCAAGGCATGTACAAGGTCGGGAAACTTGATTGCATCCTGAATGAAAAACACCGGAATATTGTTGCCAACCAGATCCCAGTTGCCGCGATCAGTATAGAACTTGACAGCAAAACCGCGCACGTCGCGTGGCAAATCAGGCGAACCTTTGCTGCCCGCAACGGTCGAAAAGCGCACAAAGACCTCTGTCTGTTTGCCTTCTTCGGTAAACGGGGCGGCTTGCGTGACATCGCCCATCGCGCGGGTGCAGGTGAACGTGCCATGCGCACCATAGCCACGCGCATGGACGACTCGTTCGGGAATACGTTCATGATCGAAATGAAAGATCTTTTCGCGCATCGCAAAATCTTCAAGCAGCGTCGGCCCCGGCGCACCTGCGCGAAGCGAATTCTGATTGTCGGAAATGACGACACCTTGTGCTGTGGTCAGGCGTTCTGCACCGTCGGCGGCGTGCTGATGCACTTCACCGCCCTCTCCGCGGTCCGAGATCAATGGGTCGAGCGTGTTTGGCTGGCGTGGCGTATCGGCCATGGCTTTATCCTTTTTAGAAGTGGCAGGCATAGAAAATGGGGCAGGCAATATTGCCCGCCCCCAAGACGTCAGGCTTGCGTATTGCCATTTCCTACAGGCTTGCCCTCTGTGGCGTCGGTCGCATGGTCGATGACACGCTTGGCCGCATCGGCTGTGCGATCAGCGATTACGTCGCCGACATTCTTGCCCTCGGACAGCATGTCTTGCAGGTCGTCACCGGCCTTGCGGACTTCGTCTTTCACATCAGCGACCGCAACCTTAGCTGCGGCCCTGACCTTGTCACGCTCTTCACGGTAGAGCGCCTGCGCATCGGCATAAAGCTTGTCACTGGTCGCACCCAATGTGTCATCCTCAAGCCGTGTATGCGGGATAAGACCACCAATCGCAGCACCCACCGCAACGGCCAATGCGCCTGCAACCAAGGGTTGCTCATCAAAGAAATCCGACGCCCTGCGTGTGTTTTTCTGCATCGCCTCTTGTGACGCCTGACGCGCATCATGTGCGGCTTCGCGTGCTGCCAGAACGCGGGCTTTCGCCTCTTCGGACAGATCCTCAAGGCCGTGTGTCAGCCGTTCTTTCAGTTCTGACGCCTTGTCACTGACTGTCGCGGCACTGTGGCTGATCATTTGCCACATCGTGTCGTCATCGATATCTACGGATTTTGCAGCGCGATGACCGCGCCCCTGATCGGACCAGTCATAATCAGACGCAGGCGTGCGCGCACGCCTGGGCTTGTTGCCCTGCCCCAGAAACAGCCATGCCAGACCGACCGTGGTCAGCACGACGGCAGCGGGGTTACGGGCAACAGTGTCGCTGACCGCGCGGCCAAGATCACCACCTTGGTCGCGTACCATGTCACCGATGTCGTTGACAATCGTCTTGACCGAGAATTTGTCCTGCAAATCATGCAATGTATCGCTCAGTGCGGAACGTTCCTTGCTGATGTCACGCTCGATCTGGTCTGCTGTGCGGGTATTACTTGTCATGGAAAGGTTCCTTTATGGCGGCGGCATCGCGTTTTACGTTGCGAGCGGCCCGTGTCGGCACGAAGCCTATGTTTTTCAAAGATGATTTGGCAGTGATGAAGATGATCAGCGCGATCACAAGAAAGCCTGCACCGACCACGGCAGGGGCCCATTGCGCAGGCACCCCGGCCTGAACGACAAGCGCGACCAGCGTCGCGGCAAAGACGTTCAGGCCCGTGATCGCCAGCACAAGTGCAATGCCCATAGCCGCGATTGATGCACCTGCTTTGTTGGCGCTTTCGGCAATCTCAGTGCGGGCAAGGTCAGCCTCGTCGCGCACGAGATTGCTGACATTGCCAAGGATGGCTTTCATCATCTCGCTTGTGGATTTCGGGGTGTTGGGTGTCATGACGGGACAGCCGCCGTTGGCTGGCCAGTGGGGTTCCCTTCGTTACGGGACGTGTTCAAACCGGTCTGCTGACCACCATAGCTTTTGTCGGCGGATTGGTCGTTGTGATCGCGCGACGCCTTGGCAAAGCGGCTGGCGGCAAAGCCCAGCAAGGCCGCACCGCCCAGAAACAGCATCGGATTGTTGCGCGCGACTTTGCTGGCCATTTCGACCATTTCACCAAGATCCTTGTCGTGCAGTTTGTCGGCGGCATCGGCAAGGCTGCTGGAAATCTGCCCCAGCGTGCGTTCCTGCGGGGAACCGCCGCGCATTTCTTCAGAGGCACGGCGCAATGCGGCGGCTACATCTTTGACCTCGTCCGCGACGCCGGCTTTGGCGTCATCTGCGGAAGCACGGACCTCGGTCACGGCCTCTTCATACTTGTTCAGTGCGGCATTCTTGATATCGGCCGCAACGCTTCCAGCGGCGGCCTTTACATCTTCTTTGTCGAATGACGGGTCTTTTGTGTGATCATTTGTCATTTGAATTGCCTTTCTGGCAGTGCAGGCGCAACGGGTGTTACCCGGTCGCGGATTTCTACTTTCGGCGCTGATACGCTCTGCCTTGATCAACATGCCGACGGTTATGTTGTTCCGGAAAACATCTGACCGATGCGCGGAAAGCTGCCTTTGCGCAAAACCTCGATGCTGAACCCGCTGCAGACTTGCGAAAAGGTACACTCACAGCTATGGCCAAGGTCCGTGACCAGCCGGTCAGCGGCCTGCCTGCCACTGATAAGCCCGCCGGTGTCGCCCGACCAATTCACCATAACGATATCGGTATCAGCGGCGGTGTCCTGACAGATACGTGCGGCCAATCCGACGCTTTCTGCATCGGTCAAGAAATACAGCACCTCTGACAACACGATCAGATCAGGCACGGCATTCGGCCAGTCGGCGGGAACTGAACCGTGGGTGAAAGTGACATGCGGATGAGTCACACGAGACCGTGCCACCGACAGTGCGCGTTCGGTGCAATCCGTCGCGATCAGATAATCACAACGCGGCGCCAAATGTGCCGTCAATGCCCCCGCGCCACAGCCAACCTCCAGCGCGCAGCGATACTGCGTACGCGGCAGGCTTTGCACGGTCTTGGCAAATTTGCCTTGCTCATAAGGGCTGGCATGGGTGTTCCATGGATCATCCGCTGCCGCATATAGATTGGCCAGATGCGTATGAATATCAAGTGTCGGCAAGGAACACCTCTGGGTGATGGATGAAATGCATCTGCATGGCGGGAGCCATCACGAACCCCTGTGGATCGTCCGTGATCAGGTCGGTCATCTGGCTGCGATGGCAGGCAATAGCTGCTGTTTTCGCGGCCTGATGCGCTTCGGTATCAAAGCGGTCAATCCCCGCAGGCACGGCACCGTCGTATTCCGAAAACCGGCCCCAGATCGGATAGCTCCAGAGTTTTGCTTGCCCATGGCGGGCAGCCGCCTGCCGGGCAAGGGCGGCGGTGGCGACGTGATCCTTGTGGGGATCGCCTTGCCACGCCATCACCAAAGCCGTTGCTGCGACCG
Source organism: Loktanella sp. (assembly GCA_017390475.1). GTDB lineage: Bacteria > Pseudomonadota > Alphaproteobacteria > Rhodobacterales > Rhodobacteraceae > Yoonia. The sequence goes on along the minus strand of JAFPBO010000003.1, from coordinate 33,760 downwards.
CATCCATGACCGACACGATCGCCGCGACTGCCGCAGGTGATGTGTCCGCGATGTGACAATCGCGAAAGCCAAGATCATGGACCGTGATCTCCGTATGCAACGCATGGACCGCCGCCCGCAGTTCCGCTGCCCGCATCTGCGCAAGCATATCGCCATCAATGCTGGGCGAATTTGGATGCGACAACCGGCCATCCGTGACGACGATGACCGCAACACACCGTCCCGCCATCGCTGCCTCGCGCAACAATCCGCCACAGCCAAGGCTTTCGTCATCCGGATGCGGCGCGAGCACGACAAGCCCCCATGATCCCAAGATGTCGTCCATCGCGGCAAAAGGCGCGGTTGCGGCACGGATCATCATCTCGCTCAGCCGCAACATGACGATGCTGTCCAGAAGTCGCCGACAGGTCCGGCAGTTTCCGCCAAGGCAGCCGCGACGCGCTGCAATGCTGCGTCTGGTGCCGCCTGCCGCAGATAGAAAGACAAATCGCGGCGGATGCGTTCGACGGCGTGGCCGCTGAAAAAAGACGCCGACCCCAGCGCGCGATCAACATCAGATATGGTCGTGGTCGCTGCGCGTTCGACAATCAGCCGCGCCATGACAGATTGCGTTGCCGTCGTCGGGTCTGCGTCACGCATTTCCACAGCGAATGCAGCCTTTTCGATCCACAATCGGGCCGTTTCACACGCCATCACGCCATGTGCAAAACGCACGGCCTGATGCGGGTCGGACAAACGGTCTTGCGCAGCAAGATCACTGCGCATCGCCTCAACCAACGCCTCGATCCCGCCTAGTTGCGCGGCGGCATAGCGCCAGACGCCGCCGTGGAAATGCGGCTCTCGGTGATAATCATCCGGCCCGCCCAGAAACGCATGGCGCGAAAGACGCAGTCCGCCGGCATCAAAATTGCCCGACAGCGTTGCGCGCATGCCGCTGACCTGCCACGGCGTCGGGTGGGCGCGGCGCGTATCATCGGCAGGGGCCATGACCAGCCGCGTGGCGCCATCGGCCGTTTCCCCGCTGATTACCGCCAGCGATACCAGCCCAAGACCGGACGCAAACCGTTTCTGCCCCGACAGGTGCAGCGTCACCGGTTGCCCGGTTTGTGGGTGTTGCACCCTTGCCTAGGTGCGATGTCATGTTTCGTTGCTGCGTTTGTGGATAACGCTGATTTCGCCATTGCGTTCAAGTCGTGCCTCGTTGACGTCTTCCCAATCCGCAACTCCCGAGCGCAGGCGTAGGGCCTCCAGAAGATCGTTCTGACTAAGATCACTTTGCTTCATGGCGTCCCAGTCAACCTTTCCGTCGCGGATAAGGACACGCGTCTGGCTTTTGATAACCGTGCCCAAATAGCCAAAGCGGAACGCGGCCTTGCCCAGAAGCGCATGCAGCACGACCAATGTGAACGATGCGCAAAGCGTCGCGAAAAAAGGCGACTGCCCAGTGATCGCCCGGCTGATGACCGATCCGATCATGACACCAAGCACCATGTCGAAAGCGGTGTTGCCGCCGATGAACCGCTTGCTGGCAAGCCTGACAATCAGCAACGCAAACAGAAAAACAACCATGGCGCGAAGCACCATGTGATGTACGGACAAAACGTCCTCATCCAGCCCCAGCAACCAGTTCAGTGTGATCCAGATTTCACTTGCTACGGTCACTGCTGTCTCGCGCATATCGTTGTTTAACCTCGGTGCGGTATGAGATTTTCCGCCACTGCCAAAAACACAGCGGATCACGACTTCGCAGCACCTGCCCTTTTGTTTCATGTGATATCGCCAACAACACGCAGGGCTTCCGGCCGTTCCCCGAATCCGGCATCTGCAGGTCGCTTTCACGCGCCATCGTTCCGGCAGACCATCACGACTTTTGTTGTTTCAGCATGACAGCTGTCAGCATTCCTTGGATTTAGGGCCTGCGCAAAGCTATCGCAATCCGTCACACCGGTGACAGAACATCACTGGGTGGCTAGAAAATCATCCAGGTCAGACGAACCCAGATCCTCGATCAACATGGCGCGGGCGCGGTTCAATCGACTTTTCACTGTCCCCATTTCGCAACCACAGATCGCCGATGCGTTTTCGTACGTCTCACCAATCACAAGAACTAGAACTAGAATTTCCCGGTAGTGCTGGGGTAATCGTGCAATGGCCCGTATCAGTCGTTGGCCTTCTATGTGATAATCATGGGCAGGCGCGCAGGTGCTCATCGACGATGCGCAATCCTTGGCAGCAGGCATTTCGCGTGTGCGCTTTTTTATCTCGTTTAGGAACGTGTTGCGCATGATCGTGAACAGCCACGCACGCAGATTCGTCCCTTTCCGAAACTGCGCATAATTCGCAATCGCTTTCATCAGGGTGGTTTGGACCAGATCATCTGCCTCGCCATACTGCCTAGTCAAACTGCGGGCATAGGCGTGCAACGCAGGAAGGAACTGCAGTACGTCGCTTGTATCCTTATGGGCGATTTTCTCTGGGTCAGTCGTCTCTTGCATTCTAAGAACCCTTTCGCAGGTCACCTAGTAAACGCGATTTCACCTGACCCGTTCCACAAAGACCGACAATATCCTTACCACAGGCGAATGCGCTGCCTTGCGTTTAAGCTCTGGCAGGCATCTCCAGCCGTAACCAACCAACTAAAAAGCCAATTTCCGCTGATTACTGACAATCAGAAAGATGAAATATATTGTGTCGGTATCAATTGGTACAGCTTCAGGTCGGCAAAGGCGAAACATAATACTCACAACATCTTGGATTCAAAATTCAATCCTACTTCTGCCAATATCTCAAACCCTCATATTTTCTAACCAAAGTATGAACTAAGCAATTTATTGCCAGTTTTCTAACCAACTAAGAATAAGTTTTGCGAATCATTTTTCTGTGATGCCTTAAAATCACTTATTCTCGAAAGGAATCTACGATGGATGAATGGACAAATGTCTCTGTCATTTTGTGCGCTGATCGTTCTGGCGCACATTTGTCAGTCATCGAGCAGTGGAAAAAAGACCAACACAGGCAAAAAGGGTCTCACGTTTCTTTCAAACCAAAGTCACACCGTTTCGTTCTGGGCAACGGGACCAAGGTAAAACCGCTGGATGAAAACCGGTTTCTTCTGACGAAAACCCAAGAAGTTATTACGCGTACTTGACCCCGCATTCGTTGCCACAAAGTTCAACATCATGATTGCGGGCCGTCACATGGTAACGGCCCGCATTTTTCGTATCTATCAGATGAAAAACACAACCATCGCCAGCGTGACAACGATCAGCAAGACCGACCACATATGATGCGATTTCCACAGCGGCGTGTCAGCCAGCGCTTCGCGATCCTTGCGCCAGCTTTAGCGGCTCCAGACGTCTTCGCCTTTTTTCAGATCAGGCGCTTCGGGCCGGAAGGTGATCGTGACAAAGATCGCAAGGTTCATCAGCAGCATCAGACCGGTCCCGTAAAGGAATTGCAGGTCGATCAGTTCCAGCGCCTCGAAGGCTGTGAAACAGGCGATGCCGATCGGGATACCGATGGACAATGTCCAGAACGCGGCATGTCGCGGCGGGCGGGCCCAGAACAGGCCGCCCAGAAAGACAACCGCGACCGGCATCGTGATGTAGCCCACAAACGATTGGAAATATTCCACGATACCACCGAACGACCCGATAATGGGCGCCCAGATCGCCGCCAGCACCATAAAGATGCCGACCAGCACCCGGCTTAGCAGCAGCATTTTTTCCTCGCTCATTTCCTTTTTACGCGGTTTGACGAAATCATTGACGACCAGCGAAGCACTGCCGTTCAGGACGGAATCCACCGTGGACATCAAGGCCGCGACCAACGCCACCAGCGCAAGGCCACGCAACCCTTCGGGCAGCAGCCCAAAGACAAGCGCGGGCCAGATCTGGTCAGCATCACCGATCTCGGGAAAGATATCCCGCCCCATGACGCCGGGCAGCACCAGAATGAACAGAAACGGCAGTTGCATCCCACCCGCCAGCAGCAAACCCCAGCGCCCGTGGTCAAGGTTTTTGGCGGCCAGCACCTTTTGAACCACCACCTGATTTGTGGTCCAATAGTAAAAGCTAAGCCAGATCGCGCCGGTAAATATGCCAGGCCACGGGAAAAAATCGTCATCGGCAGGCGGGGTGATGGTAAAGCCACCTTCGGGCGCGGCTTCGCGCACGCCTTCCCACGATCCGATCTGTGTGAAGGTCAGATAAAAGATCACGGCACCCACAATAATCAGCAGCACGCCTTGGATCGTATCCGTCACCATCACCGCCTTGAGGCCGCCAAAGATGACGTAAACTCCACCAAGAAAGGCGATGCTGGCGATCAATATCCACAGCGGCACTTCGGGGAACAACAGTTTCAGGGTCAGCGACCCCGCAAACAACGCGCCCGCGCTGTCGATCACAATGGCCGTAAACACAGAAAACGCCGCAAAAACCTTGCGCGATCGCGTGTCATAGCGCCGTTCCAGAAATTCCGGCATCGTGCTGACCTTGGATCGCAAATAGAACGGCAGCACGAACAGCGAGAAAAAGATCAGCACCAGCGTTGCGGTCCATTCGTAGTTCCAGACCGCGATGCCGTGTTCATAGCCCGCCCCTGCCAGACCAACAAAGGACGTGCCGGACAGATTGGCCGGACATCATCGAAATGGCGATAACCGGCCAGAGAACGCCGCCGCCGCCCAGATAGCTTTTGCTGTCCTTCTGGGACCGGCTGACCCACAGCCCGATCCCCATAACGACAACGATGTAAACTACAGCGATCGTGAAATCCGGGGTGGTGACGGTAAATTCTGGCATGCTGTTTCTCCGACGTTCTGGAAATCCATCAAACAGCCGGATCACGACCTTGTTCCCGAAACGTGAGAAAAATTCGACAAGGCCAGCAGAACATCACTTCTGGAACATTCTGCCGGGGCCCCTGTTCATCAGCACAGATTGACCAATCATGACCGCAACAGGAGATGCATGACAGCCGCCCTCCGACACGATTACCTGAATGCGATTGCCCAGTTGCTGGAACTGATGGGCGTTCTGGCGATCGCCGCGGGCGCTGTATTTGCTGTGTGCGAAGGCGTGCGAAATCTGATCCGGGGAGCAAGCGGGAAAAGTATCTATGACCTGTTCCGCACCCGGCTGGCCAAAAGTATCCTGATCGGCGTCGAATTTCTGATTGCGGCAGATATCGTGGGCACGGTGATTATTGATCCGAGCGCAGAAAGCCTCAGTATTCTTGCGATCATCGTTCTGATCCGTACCTTCCTCAGCTTCACTCTGGAGGTCGAGATTGAAGGCCGATGGCCGTGGCAACGCAAACGCAACCGGCATGAGGATGAGTAATCTGTACCCAGACAGGCAATCAGCCGAAAACCGAGGAAATGACACCACGCGCAAGGCTACTGAACACCACCGCGCCCCCGATCGCAACGACGACGCCTGCAAGCGCGAAAAACCCGTCATCAGACATTAGCGACACGGCCACTAGGCAGACCGCAAAGGCCGCAATCGAGGATGTCAGCGGCACCAGTTCCATCACCGGCATCGCCAGACCGCACAGAACGCACAAGACCTGCAGCGGCAAAACCGCAGGCCAGCGCAGCAACCAAGTCAACCGGGGTCGCGTGACACGATCAACCCAACGCACCGGCTTGCGCACAAAATGCAGCATCCGGTCGAACCGGTCCTGATCCAGCTTGCGGGTCATCAGCCAATCCGGAAGCCAGATATGATCGCGCCCGAAAACCATCTGGATCGAAATCAGCGCGATAATCAGCCCACAGATCGTCGGCAAAACCGGAATGCCACTGGCTGGAGAGGCGATAACCATAGCCGGAACCAGCAGCATCGCCCCAAAGGATGCACTGCCCAATTGTTCCACGATGTCGCGCACCGTTGGTGACTTGTCCTCACCGACCTCGCGCAGGGTTTCGACAATCTCGCCGATCTCTTGATGGGAATTGTCCCCGCTTCCTGCGTCAGTCATTTGCATCTGTCCCGCAGTTTGCACGATGCACCCGCTACCCGCGGCCGGTTTGCACAAACATAGCCCTGACGACTAATCATCGACTGCTCCGCGTTTTGTGAACTGACGATGAGTGAACATTAAACGTCGGGGAAAGTTCCCTTTCGATACACATGACAGCGCTTAATCCTCGCCCAGCGTTTCGCGCAAGTCGGCAACCTCAGAAGCGCTGACGGCCGGTCCGTTGTTGCCCCAAGCGTTACGCATATAGGTGATGAGATCGGCGATCTGGTCGTCGTCCAGTTTCCAATCAAAGGCAGGCATAGCCAGCGGGCCGGGATGGTCGTTGGTTGGTATGGCTTGCGCCCCTTCAAGAATGATGCGGATCAGCGTGGTCGGGTCATCCGACTGCACCTTGTTGGACCCCGCTAGGCGGGCAAACATATATGCCTCGCCACTGCCGTCCGCGTGATGACAGGCGGCGCAATTATCGAAATAGGTTGCCTGTCCCGCTTGCAACACAGCTTCTTCGGGGGGATCGCTGGCATCGCGCCGCGTGTCTTCAAGCGATTTGAGATAGGTAGCTATGGCACCCAGGTCGCCTTCTGTCAGATGCTGGGTAGAGAATTCCACCACCTCGCCCATCCGCGTCATGGACGCAGTATGTTCGTTCCGTCCACTGCCCAGATAGGCCACGATATCGTCGTGCGACCAATGCGCGATGCCGCCGTGTTCGCCACCGCGGATATTGGGCGCATGCCAATTTTCCTGCGTCGCGCCACGCAGGAATTCATCCTCCTGCTCGCCGCCCAATATGTTGCGGTCGGTGTGGCAAGCCCCGCAATGACCCGGCCCCGTGACCAGATAGGCGCCCCGGTTCCATTCGTCCGATTTATCCAGATCAGGCACAAACACACCTTGATCGAAATGCAGCGCGTTTCAGGCACTAATCGTAGTGCGCTCCCTTAGCGGTAATAACAGCTCCTCTTCAGGGACGTGATGGGCCTCGACGGGGGGAATGGTGCGCAGATATTCATAGATCGCATCGACATCCTGCCGCGGCATCCGCGTGAAATGTGTATAGGGAAAGGCCGGATACATATACGATCCGTCACGCCGGCGGCCTTCGTGAAGGGCGCGCCAGAAATCATCGCGCGTCCAGCGGCCGATGCCGGTGGCGTCGTCTGAGGTGATATTTGGCGTAACGATCACGCCAAAAGGCGTCTCCATCTCGCGCCCGCCGGCCCAGGGCGTGCCGTCATGATCCAGATCGGTATGGCAACTGACGCAATTCGACGCAATCGCCAGATAGCGACCACGCTCGATTTCGGACCATGACAGATCCTGCGCCGCTGCGGTTTGCATGATACCCCCCAGGCCCAAGGCCACTATCGCGCGCGCGCAGATCATGCCTGCACCAGCGGGCCGGAGTCGCGCAGATATTGGTAGCGGATCGCGCGGGCCGAAAAATAAGTCAGTGCTGCAACGGTGCCAGTCGGATTATAGCCCGCATTCTGCGGAAAGGCCCCTGCCCCCATAACGAACAGATTGTGCAGATCCCAGCTTTGCAAATAGCGGTTCACGACGCTATCGTCAGGGCTGGCCCCCATGATGGTTCCGCCAGTGTTATGCGTGGTTTGATAGGGCCAGATGTCATACGACGCATCCAGCGAATTTACCTTGATTTCGCGCCCGCCCATGCCGCGGGCAATATCAGCGGCAATCGGCGTGATATGTTCGCTAAGGCGGCGGTCGTTCACGGTAAAATCGTAGGTCATCCGCATTAAAGGCCGCCCGTAACGGTCCTTGTAGACCGGATCCAGATCAAGATAATTCTCGCGATGGGCCATCGACGCGCCATGTACCGACAGCGACGTATGGCGCAGGAAATTCTTTTGCAACGCGCTTTTCCACTCCGCCCCCCATTCCGGCACACCTTCAGGAACGGGCTGGTTTTCAATCGGGCGAGCATTGGTCGTCCAGCAGGCGATATAGGCGCCCCCGATAAACCCAAGCCCGGAATGGTCGAAATTATCGCCGTTATAGTCGTCGACCACCATCCCAAGCGCCCCTGCCCCGATATATTCATTGGTATAGGCATCGTCGTAGAACACATCGACGTCTGACATCACCTGATAGGTATAGTTGCGCCCGACCTGACCTTCGCCGGTTGCCGGATTATAAATCTCGCCAATGCCGGACAGCATCATCAACCGCGTGTTGGACAGCTGATAACCGCATAGAATGACAATTTGGGCGGGCTGCTCATGCAAGTCACCATGGGCATCGACATAGGTCACGCCAGTCGCACGTGTGTTGTCACGGTCTTTGTTGACATGCAGCACGTCGCAATACGTGCGCAGGCGAAAATTGGGCCGCTGCATGACAACCGGCAGGATCGTGGTCTGCGGGCTTGCCTTGGAATAGTTTCCGCAGCCGAATTTTTCGCAAAAGCCGCAATATGTGCAAGGTGCAAGCCTGACGCCCAAAGGGTTGGTGTAGCCCTGCTCATATTCGCGGAAGGTCCGGGATAGGGGTGCAACCCCATGTCATGCGCCCCTTCCGCAAAACGGTGCTGTGAAAATGTCATTTCCATCGGTGGATTGGGGTATTCGTCGCTACGCCAGCCTTCGAACGGATTGCCCCCCGCACGGATATCGCCACGCAGGTTGCCCGCCTGACCGGAAATACGGCAAAGCTTTTCAAACTGGTCAAAATAAGGTTCCAGCTCGTCATAAGTGACAGGGTAATCCTGCACGGTCATATTATCGGGCAACGGACCATAGCGATCTTCGTTATGGCTGCGAGCCAGAAAGTCCGACGGCATGAACCGAAAGGTCTGCCCGTTCTAATGGACCCCGCCACCGCCAACGCCGACACCGGGCAGATACGAACCCCAGCGCCGGATCGGCAAAGCTGTCTGGCCGCGCCGGTTGCGAAAGGTCTGGGTTTCCTGTGCGGTTTCCTGAAACATCTCGTGGCGCCAATAATAACGTAATTCGTCGGGCGCATGCGTCGTCGGAAAGTCTGTCGGCGTGTCGCGCCAGCCACCGCGTTCCAGTGCGACAACCTCCAGTCCGTCCTGCGTCAGTTCATGGGCCAGAATGGCAGCCGTCCAGCCGAAACCCGCCAGCACGACATCTACCTCACGGTGCAATTGCGTCATTGTTCGCTCCCCTATTGTCTGGTCCAGGCGGGTCGCCCCATCAGGCCAACCGGTGGCATACTGATCGCTGCTCCGTTGTGATGCAGAAAATCCCGGTAGTCGTAGCGCGCGCCTGGAAACCCAACCATGCGCCAGCCCACCATGTTGCGGTTGCCATCATAGACCGGGTCACAAAAGAACCCTTCAATTGTCATTTCGCGCATGAAGTCAAAAAATTGCGCCGCATTGGTACTGACAAGGTCAATTTCACCGTCTTCCATCGCCTTGAGAATGTCATCCTGCGTGTCATCATCAAGCGCGGCAAAGCCTGCGCCGTGGCTGTCGCGACAATGCTGTTCAAGCGCAGCAAGGCCCGTTCGCCATAGTTCGGCAGGGGGATGGGGCGCCTGATAGCCTTGGGTTTCCAGCGGTTCGGGGAACGGCCCCTGCATGTACCAACGCTGTCCGCGTCCGTAAAACCCAGCCAGCTGATGGTCGATAAAATCTGCAACACTGGCCTCTTTTGCGCCGGGGCCGGTGTCGTCGGACGGGATGATCCTTGCGGTGATCGCATCGACCATCGCATATTCGGAAGCAGCAAAATAACGCGCGTCCGTTATACCGGCATAGGGAGGGCTAGCCGCGCCTGCAGACCAAGGCATGTTGGCGCCGCCAAATTCTAGGGCACGCAGAGCCGATGGCAGGACGAGCGCCGTGAACCCCAACAAATTTCCGCGTAAGAAACTCCGCCGTCCCAAATGCCCCTGCTGCATGAACCTCTCCGAATGATAATCTGCGTAGAGTGGCTTCAAACAAGTGGGTGTGAAATTTGTTCCAGAAAGGATGCGCGCCGCGCTGTTCGCCCCATCGTTAGACGGAACTGCCGCTTAAAAGTCCCAGAAGATCTTTTGTGTGATGTGGCAAATGCGCCGAAGTATCGTAATGGTACTGTAATCCAGTCGGATCAATGCCACGTATTAAGCCCGCGCAGTCAAAAAGGAATAATTTTAAGTGCCAGACGAGTACACCGTAAATGATAGCCTGGAACACGATATGAAGCAGCTTTTGGCTCGCTTGGAAGACGAACCGGTTTCCGATGAAATCCGCGAACTTGCCAAGAAGCTGCAAAAACTTGTTGATAACAGCCGCGACGCTGCGAAAGACGACGTCTGACTCCGTTTTAGTTGCATTATTAAACATGCGTTGACCCACCGCCCTTATCGGTGGTCGCAAAACAGCAAGCAACATCAGCACACCAATGTCGCGTGTTTTTTTCGGGAACAAGAAGTCCTGCAATCTGTTCATCAACGTGAAACTGACCCCATAACGCCAGTTTCCCCGGTGGTGTTCTTCCAATCGACATCACCGAGATTACCAGCGACGCAAAAAGGGTACCTCCCGCACTCTGGCGTCGCCGCTTCCGGTTGCTTTGACTAGCGATCCGTCAGTCCTTGATTGGCAGTTGTTTTGGCATTGGCAGAAACATCATCGCCAGTTGCCGGTTTGTGGTGTGAAAAACAAAACCTGCACCAACGGGCCAAAAGACTTTCTGAAGACTGCGCACGGCAGGTCGATGGCAATCGTTCAAGAATAGGAGCATGGGCGATGAACAGTAGCGACCACCGGATGGATGAGCGAACATACCTGGCCAAAATCACGCCACCGTCATCACAAATCAGCCACGCCAAATCGGGGTGGCGTTGATGATGGAATATCTGAATACCGCGATCAGGGCAGCAGAAAACCTGCCGGGGTTTGTCTACGCCCTTCTGGTGCTTGTCATTGCCATTATCGTTGCGATTTTTGCGCATTGGATGGCCTTTCGGCTTTTGCGTCGGGGTATCGCTACATGGGGGGGCGATCCGGACGCAGTGTTCCGTCACACTAAAGCGCCGATGCGTCTGGCCTTCGTTCTTGTTGGTCTGACCATCGTTCTGCCGCGCGTGTCGTTGCCAACAGCATGGGAGGCAAGATTTCAGCATACCGCGCTGATCCTGATCATCGTGTTGATCGGCTGGACGATCCTGCTTTTGATCAATTTCTACGCCGCACGCTCTGTCTTGCGTCACCGTTTTGATACCGATGACAACCTTGCCGCGCGAAAATATGTGACCCAAGTCCGTGTGCTGCGCCGCGCCTTCAACATCATCGTCGTGATTATGACCGTTGCAGCAGTTTTGCTGACATTCGAAGGAGTGCAACGCTACGGCGTCAGCCTGTTCGCGTCCGCTGGTGCTGCCGGTCTGGTGCTTGGCCTTGCTGCAAGGCCGGTATTGGCCAATCTGATTGCCGGCATCCAGATCGCAGTCACGCAACCGATCCGGCTGGAAGATGTGGTCATCGTCGAAGGTGAATGGGGTTGGGTCGAAGAAATTTCCGCCACCTATGTCGTAATACGTATCTGGGACTGGCGGCGCATGGTGGTGCCGCTCTCCTATTTCATCGAACAACCGTTCCAGAACTGGACACGCGAAACCGCGTCGATCATCGGTGAAGTGAACTGGCACCTCGACTATACTGTGCCTGTGAAAAAGGTCCGCGAAAAGCTGGAACAGCTGGTCAAGGACTCGCCGCATTGGGATGGCAAGGTTGTCAATCTCCAGGTCACCGAAGCGGACAAGGAAACCATAAAACTGCGCGGATTGATGAGCGCGCGCACCTCGCCGATTGCATGGGACCTGCGATGCGAAATTCGTGAAAAGCTGATTGACTGGCTACAGGCCGAATATCCTGACGCATTGCCGCGCATGCGGTTTCTATCCGCACAAAGCGCCAGACAGCCAATGCCCGACAAATAAATATCAGCCGGGCGTGTCCCTGCACGCCCGGCTGACGTTCGCGAAACCTAGGCTGCGTTAAGCCGCTTTTCTGCAATCTGCGTCAGCTTTTTGTCAGCGGCCTCTTCTTCGGCCAAAGTCTGCTTGAGGATATCGGCACATTCCGTGCGGCCCATTTCCTGTGACCAAGCGATCAGCGTGCCATAGCGGGTCATCTCGTAATGCTCGACCGCCTGCGCTGCGGCGGCCAAAGCAGCATCCAGCACATTTTCATCGCCAATTTCTTTCGAAATCTGCTCGCTTTCCTTGATGATCCCGTCAATTGCCGGGCACTGCGCACCCTGCGGTTTTTCATCCAGCAGTTCGAACACCTTTTCGAGACGCTCCAGGTGACCTTTGGTCTCCTCCAGATGATGTTTGAACGCTTCCTTCAGCGCGCTGGATGATGCTTTGTCGATCATCTTGGGCAATTCTTTCTCGATCTGTTGTTCGGCGTAATAGATGTCCTCCAACGTATGCAGGTACAGATCGTCCATCGTCTGGATGTCTTTCGAAAACAAACCCATTGCTTTGCTCCATGTGAATTTGCGCCTGCGGTATTGCCTGCGCATCGACACCACAAACAGCAGGCCCGACGTAATGTTCCTGCCCGCAGGCCACAAGTCGCGCGGCCGTGCATCCAAAACGTTCGGATGCGCGAACCAAAGCCGTCCGAGAGGGCAAAACCGGCAATATCTCTCTTATGCCGCGGCCCCACCGGGGCTTCTGGAACATTGTAGATAAACGCCTGTTGGTAGGCGCAAGGACCACACGGTCCGATCGTGAACCAAAGGAGACTAACATGACCAAGACAAATGGATTCGTACTCGCCGCCTTTCTGATGGCATCCACGTCACCCATGGCAATTGGCCAGACAACCGATCCGGTTACCGAACCCGTACCGACGCCGGGCGAAGAAACCCCGATGGGCACCGACTCCGCGCCACTGCCGGGTGATGATGCACAAGATGGCACCGAGCCGGCACCATTGCCCGGTGATCAAGCAGAGCCACTGCCGGGCGATGATGCCACAGGTATCGACATGGACGGTGGTACAGATGACCACAGCCAGATCATCAGTGATCTTAGGTTGGGCGTGGCGGGAATGCCGGACGGGGATACCCAGTTCAGCGACATGTCATCTGATGCCGAAGTGCGCATCGTCACAGTGTCAGAGCTAGAGGGCACCGGCGATCCGATGCTTGACCAGCTGATGGCAGATCTTGAGGACGATCAGGATAACCTGCGTTCAGCCATCGAAGATAACGAAACGCTGACCACCGCGCTTGATGATGAAGGCTACAGCGCCGATGACGTCGTTGCCGCCGTGGTCACTGCGGGCGCCGAGGCAGAAGTCACGCTGATTGTCGAAGATGAAGACAATGGCGACGAACTGGAATTCGAAACAGATGTTGACGCGGAAGCCGAAGGCGAAGCTGATCTGTAACCTCTACGCGGTTACCATCTTACAGTTAAAGCACCTGTGTTCCCGCTCCGGCGGGGACACTTCGTTTCTGCCGCAGGAACATCCCAGCCTTCCACAAGTTGATCAGATACATTGCGAAAGCAAGAGGAATGGATGCAATGCCCAAACAGACAAGGCAACACCTGCCGCGCTGTGCGGGTTTCATGATTTCACAATTCATCAACGGGGCAATCTGCGGCGCAATATTCGGCAAGCTTTTGATACGGCTTGATACCGCTGGCCTTGGCAGCCTTCTGGAAGGGGCCGCAACAGGCGCACCGACCGCGATCTTTCTCGGGCAAGGTATGCTGCTTTTCGGAACACTTTTCGTGTCGGTCGCCATAATCAACCTCGGCGACGACCCAGTATGACACGTTGCCAACAATCACACAAACAAACAGGAGCGAATAATGACCGACCTTGAACACGCCCGCAGCAACCCCAAAGACCTTCTCTGGACACAGCTTGAATCCCTCGAGGCGGGGATGCTCGGCATCGAAGGCAGCGGGCAACATATGCAGCCGATGGCGTAGCAAGTGGATGCCGCAGGCAAACGGCTTTGGTTTCTGACCAAGGATGATACCGATCTGGCAAAAGCGCTTCAGCCCGACAGCACGGCGCATTTTGTCATCATCTCGAAAGACCATGACTTTTACGCCTGTATGTCCGGCCCCATCAGCCAGCAACATGACACGGCGATCCTCGACGCGCTGTGGAACACAACCCTCGCCCAGATGTTTGCCGACGATAAAAACGATCCGTCGCTGATGATGATCGCATTGGACCTGAAAGATGCAGCGATCTGGGCGCTGTCCGAAGACGTGTCGCATCACAGCATGCATATTAAAGCCAAGTCCGCGCAGGACGTGCACACACGCAAACACGTCAAATTTGACTGACGTCCAGCCGGACATGTCGGGCGGGTGCCAAAGGCGCGCTTTGTGGGAACAATCACAAGTCCAGCCTGTTTGAGCCTTCATATACAGGAGGAACCGATATGTCCGACCCCACCCAAAAAGCACAATCCGCCGCGCGCCTGCGCGCCGATCTGGACGCCGGCAAAGGGCGTGATGACGCCACGCAGGTGACAGCCGAACAAAGCACCGACAAGACCCCGGGCGACCGGACCCATCTGCGCGAGGTGCCCAGCTACGGGATCCGCGATGCTGATGTCATTGATCCCGATACTCCGACCACGACCGACCAGCGCGGCCCCGTCAGGGTGCCCGGCGTTGACAGCGCCAAGCCGCATACTGCGACAGACCCGAAAATTGGCCCGTCCGGGCCGGGGCGGTCCGGGCTGGTAACAGTGGCAATTCTTGCGTTCGTCGCGCTGGTGGTGTTGATCGCAACCTACCCTTGATTGACCGGCACAATATCCGCCCTTTAACGGGGCGGATATTGTTTTTTGGCGTCAGATCATCGGCTTGCCACCCGTCACCGCGATTGTCGCCCCTGATACATAGCTGGACATAGGCTCGGCCAGCATCACATAGCTCGAGGCAAGCTCGACCGGCTGGGCGGGCCGCTTCATCGGGTAATTCGCCCCGAATTCAGAGACTTTTTCGCCCGAAAAGCTCCCCGGGATCAGCGGTGTCCAGACCGGGCCCGGTGCCACGCAATTCACCCTGATGCCGTCTTCCGCCAGCATCTGCGCCAAACCTGCGGTAAAGTTCTGAATCGCGCCTTTCGTCGTCGCATAAGCCAAAAGCGAAGGGTTCGGCTGGTCAGAATTGATTGACGCCGAGTTGATGATGGACCCGCCGTCTTTCATATGCGGAACTGCGGCTTTGCTCAGATAGAACATCGCGTGAATATTGATCGCAAAAGTCCGTTCCCATTCCTTGTCGGTGATTTCATCGATATCGTTGAACAGCTGCTGATGCGCGGCATTGTTCACCAGAATGTCGATCCGCCCGAATTCTTCGACAACAGCGGCAACGATCGCGCGGCAATGCGCGGCGTCCGAGATGTCACCGGGCAAAAGCAGGCATTGCTGGCCACATTCAAGGATCACGCTTTCGGTGTCCTTGGCATCGGCACTTTCATCCAGATAGCTGATCGCGACATGGGCGCCTTCGCGGGCATAGGCAATCGCGACGGCACGCCCAATGCCGCTGTCACCGCCAGTGATCAGCGCAACATGGCCCTTTAGCCGCCCTGCCCCCTTCCACGAATGTTCACCATGATCAGGCCGCGGTTCCATCTGCGCAAAGCTTCCGGGCAGTTCCTGTGTCTGTTCGGGGAATGGCGGACGGGGATAGGATTTCGCCCGCGACCCAAGCCTGGCAGGCGTATCGCCCTGCCCTTGCTGGTTGTCCCCAGAAGCGCCCGACTGTTTCATCGCGCTACCCCCTTCGGGGTTCGGATCGGCAAGGGGCTTGCCTTCCGGATCGGTCTGTTGTTGGCGCTGGTCAATTGCGTCATCGTCTTCATGCCGCAAGTGTTTGTTCCCTTCCGAGATGGTCGGTGGCACGTCTTCGTTGTTTTTCGGAGTATCGGTCATAAGATTTCTATCCTGTTTTAAGTGAATGATAAGTGGTCAACATTGGCCCGGGCCCCGTTGTTCCAGACCACGGAGCATTGCCTTGCCAGCAGCGGTCAGTCCCTGCCGTTCAGGTCCGACAGGAAAGCCGCAGCCCAATACTTTGCGCTGTGCAAAACGACATGCGACAGCAATGCGGCATGACGGGTGCGCCGTTCTTCCAGCGGCATTGTCAGCCCGCGATAAAGCTGCTTTGCCATATCATCCACGTCATATGGGTTGACGATCAGCGCCTCTTGCATTTCCTCAGCGGCACCAGCGAATTGCGACAGGATCAGCACACCCGGATCATCAGGGTCCTGTGCCGCGACATACTCTTTGGCAACAAGGTTCATGCCGTCTCGCAGCGGCGTCACAAAACCGATATTGCTGTGCCGCATCAACGGCGCAATCACGTCACGCGGCAGGGGCCGGCAGATATATTGCAGCGGCGTCCAGTCGATATCGGCCAAACGTCCATTGATCGCACCGGCCAGCTGTTCAAGCTCGGCACGGATTTCGGCATAGGCATCCACCTCGCCACGCGTTGGCGGAGCGATCTGCACAAAATTGACCTGCTTGGCAAGCTCGGGATGCGCCAGCAAAAGTTCGTCAAAGGCTTTGAACCGTTCCGGCAGGCCCTTGGAATAATCCAGCCGGTCAACCCCGATGATACGCTGCAAGGCAGGCGATCCGACCTGCGTTTGCGCCAGCACCGCATCAGGGCTATTTGTGCGCGCCAGCCGTGCAAAATCAGTGGCGTCGATGCCGATGGGAAAGCGCCCAATCCGCAGCCGCCGTTCACCGGATGTGACGTAACCCCCTTTGACCACGACATCCGCTTTATGCGCCGCAAGATAGGATTTGAGGTTGTTCACATCGGTATGGGTCTGAAACCCCAGCAGATCATAATCCAGCAGGCCGTTCACCAGCGCCTCGTGATCCGGCGTTGCCGACAACAGCTCTGGTGGCGGGAACGGGATATGCAGAAAAAACCCGATCTTCTGGCGGCACCCCAACCGGCGCAGGATGCCTGCAAGCGGGATCAGATGATAATCATGTATCCAGATCACATCATCCGGTTTCAGCAGCGGCAGCAACTGGCGGGCAAAAGCCTCGTTCACGCGCATATAGCCGTCAAAGGCGGTCGCACTGATATGGACAAGGTCCAGCCGGTAGTGAAACAGCGGCCACAACAGCCCGTTGGCATAGTCGGAATAATATTCCGTGAAATCCTGAGGCGAAATCGGGATCCCCACAGTCGTGACAGACCCGTGGTCACGTATCTGCATCGGCCCGCCGTTCTTGCCGTCGCGGTTGCCATCCCATCCGAACCATATGCCGCCTTTTTCTTGGATAGCATCCAACAACCCAACCGCCAGCCCCCCCGATTGGCTAGAGGCGCTGAGATCCGCCACACGGTTTGAAACAACGACAAGCCGGTTCTGACCCGTGCCGGACGATAATGATGGCAGGCCTTCTTCGTCAGGCCATGCGTCGGTGCCGATGGGAATACGCGGGGGTGTGGGTCGGATTGTCATGTGGATGGGGCCTGTTGTTGGGTTACGACCTGTTCGAACCTGCAAAGGTTGCAGATGTTCCAACCCGCTGACGATCAATCCAAAATCGTCTTCAGATAGCGTCTTAGTGCCTCGGGATTGTGCAGATGATAGCGCGCACAGGTGGTACCATGCCCGATCTTGACGGATATTCCCCCATGCTGGTTCACATAGTCGAACGCCGCCTCGTCGGTGACATCATCACCGGCAAAGAAAGGTTGCCGACGGGCATAGGGCGGCACTTGCATCAGATTTCCGACCGCAACGCCTTTGGTCTGCCGCCCAAGGATCAGTTCAAGGACCATCTTTCCTTTCATCAGGGCCAACTGTTGGTCTGCGGCCGCCTGTTCTTGCATGAACGTTAGGCAAATTTCTGCCAGATCAGGGCGTTTGCGATAATGCAGCGCAACCGCGCCGGGCTTGGGTTCCGCCTGCAACCCGGTATGGCGCTGCGCAAAATCCGTCACCAAAGCCACCAATGCGTCATAGCTGATTTCGCTGTAATCAGCCCGCCTGACCTGCCCGTCCGCCAAGCGACGTTCAAGCCCGTGAACCCCCACCGCAGGCAGGCGCAAGGGAGATAAAATCTGGTCAATCTGGTCGATGGAACGGCCCGACACCAGCGCCAGCGCACCGCCCGACAACACCCAAAGCTGATCGAGGACGTCCAAAACAGGCGGGGCAACGCGGGCGCTTTGCGGGGCCGGCACAATCTCTGCAAGGGTGCCGTCGACATCCAGAAAGAAAGCCGTTTCGGCAGGCGATAATCTGTGCGGGGGAAAGTCTGGCATGGGACACCCAATGGCGGACGCTTTCGCGCCCGCCTGTCTTATCGGTCAAATGTACGGGGTGCCGTAATACTCATGGACCCTGCGGCCGTATGCAGGATCGTTCCACGGATCTTCGTCCATCGCATAGCTTGGCGCATCATCCAGTTGTTCGCGCGTGACGTTCACGACGTAGCCGCCAACATTTGTGTCGTAGGTCAAGTTATCCCACGGCAGCGGATGATACCGTTCGCCAAGGCCAAGAAACCCACCAAACGACATCACGGCATAGCTTACCTTGCCGCTTTTCTTGTCGACCATGAAGTTGTAGATGCTTCCGATCTTTTCGTCATTAGGGCTGTAGACATTGGTGCCTTCGACCTTGTTGGACGCGATCAGGTCATGCGATTGATTGAACGAATCCGGATCATCGGCCACGGTCCCCGCGGGTTTGTGCATGTTGTCAGCCATCATACTTCTCCATTTGTTGACATATCGGATCAACAGGCGGCGGCTGCGGATGTTCCTGAGTTTTTCCAGTTCCGCAAAAGTCGGCAATGCGGCTGGCAATCGGGTTGCCAGCCGCGGGTTTCAAACGCGCTAGTCGGTCAAGGCAGCAAGATAGCGTTTTGATACTTCGTCCCAGTTGACCACATCCCACCAGCTTTCCAGATATTCGCCTCGGCGGTTCTCGTAGGCCAGATAATAGGCATGCTCCCAAACGTCATTGCCGAGAACTGGCGTTCCGTTCACCTCGGCGATATCCATCAGCGGGTTGTCCTGATTGGGCGTCGTCGTGATTTCCAGCTCGTTTTGTTCATTGACGATCAACCACACCCAGCCAGACCCAAATTGGTCGGCCCCCGCCTCTTCAAAGGCGGTGCGGAAGTCTTCTTCTGATCCATAGACGGCGGTGATCGCTGTTGCGAATTCATCCGACATTTCGCCCGCTTCATCGGCGGGTGCCATCGTTGCCCAGAAAAACGTATGGTTCCAATGCCCGCCCGCATTGTTGCGGATGCTGTCGGGATAGGATCCGGCATTGGCAACCAGTTCTTCGATCAAAAGGCCGGATGGTGCATCACCGGCACTGATCGCATCATTCAGATTATCGACATAGGATTGATGATGCTCACCATGATGCAGTTCCATGATCTCCTGACTGATCATCGGCTCCAGCGCATCGGTTGCATAGGGAAGGTCCGGCAGCGTGAACGCACCGTCGTCCTGCGCGAATGCGGCAATCGGCAATGTCATCAATGCGAAGATAGCAAGGGGCTGTTTCATAGGATTCTCCTTTGTTTCAAACCTACCAACCATGCCGGTCCTGAAATGTTCCTGTCAGCCACCCGCACACACGCCGTCTTGGGCTTCAAACGGGCCGTGCCGGTCTGACACCATAGGCCCTCGGGCCTCCCTAACCCAGTTACGCAACTGAACCGTCATCCGAAGCATCACGCAGTATATCTCTGAACTCGGCGCGCGCGCGGCGCGGCCTGATCTGATGGGTCAGCAGGTTTTGCGGCACGAAATGGCTCCGGTTCTGCTTGTATTGGGCATCAAAGGTCTTGCTGGCGCCGACCACCCGCTCTGCCTGTCCGGAAATTGCGACCACTGTCACTTTCACTTGGCTCAGCTTGTCGACAGACCATTCCCGCCCCAGCCTGATCCATGCCCGTTTAACCACATCAGCAAGTGATCCGATATCGACCGTTTGTCCGGGGTGCAGGGTGCCGCGATTGGTGCGCTTTAAGGGGTCTTGCAGATCATTTTGATCCATCTCTTCACGCTCGGTAACGACGACACGCGCGGATTGGTCACCCTCGAACAGCTCTGCAACCATCCCCTGAATATAAAGGGGGTTCGAACTCAGGTTGGTGACAAGACATCGGGACCGTTCACCATCAGCAGCACCAATGTCGATATGGATCACGCTGCGGGTCTGCCTCAGATGGCTGACAAGAAATATCTGCAAATAGACTGCCCAGATCACCACAAGCAGCACGTTCACCAAGAGGTTCAGCAATTCGACATTCTGCGTAAGAAACTGGAGCATGTGCTTAGATCGTTGCTTGTTGGGTTATCAATTCAGGTGGCCAACAACCCAGCGCAAAGGATGTTCCCCCGACAAGACCGCACCCATGTCGCTGAAACGGGAACATTTCCGATGCCGCCCTGTTCAGGGACAATGCTGAAAGACCCAATGACATTTGAACGCCGTGGCGCACGCGGGTACGATAATGAGGGACAGAAAATGACCCTGTCGACACAAACCGCCTTAGCGTCCGGCGCTTTCGCGCCAAAACCAATGCTGCGCTGGATGGCGATTGCCACCACCACCAATCACCAAGAGGCTGACACATGATCGCGCTGGTCAAAGGGCTGCATATCATCGGGCTGGCAGTGTGGTGCGCAGGCCTGCTTGCCCTGCCAATCATCATCCTAATCTACGGGCGCGGCAAGGATGCGCAAACCCGCGCCGGATATACCGAATTCCGGCTGCTGACCCATCGCTGCTACGTGGAATTCGCCACACCAGCCGCAGTGATCGCGGTCGGCGCGGGAACGCTTTTGCTTTTCCTCGAAGAGGTCCGTGACCCGTGGATGATGGCCAAACTCGCAGCCGTCGCAGGCATGGCGCTGTGCCACGCATGGATCGGGTTTGTGGTCGCAACGACCGGCGACAAAAAAGGTGCCTACCGGCCATCGACGCCTGTCCCCGTCCTGATAATTGTGCCGGGGCTTATCGGGATGGTTCTGTGGCTGGTCCTGGCGAAACCTGACTTGATCCCGCTTGTCACTTTGCTACCGGACTGGCTGCTTGAGCCACTTGACCGTCAACTTCCATCGTCCTTCGTGCCAATCTGATAGTCAAAGACCAGTTTACCGCCATGCCAGCCCGTAATTGCCGTCATACCCGCCGCCAGAAACGATATCGCCAACCCTAGTGGCAGGATCGCCTCTTCCGCGGCGTCAATGCGGATCAGCCAGTTCAGCCCCAGGATCGATAGAAGTGTCATCGCCAGAATGAAATGTGTCCAGCTTACCGCACGGTTCCGGATACCCGACACCATCAGCAATTCAACCGTACCAGTAATCGCCGCCATCACCGCCATCGCAAAGGCACCAAAACTCGCCCAGCCAGCGGCAGTCACCCAAAAGTTATCACCTGTCCACCAATAGAACAGATCAGCCCCCAGCACACACATCGTCAATGCGATGGGAAAGGCGACAAGCATCGCGTGGATCGGGTGTCCGGCAAATGCAATCTTGGATTCCGTCAGGTGCAAAGACCGTTTTTCGTTCACCGGATCAAGGAATGTCGTCTTGTCGGTATCGTCACTACGGGTCATCGGCGTTCTCCATCGGCTGGACTCGGTCATACCAAGCAGTTCAACGCGATTTTCGTTCCCGTTATTGCCTGCCGCCAGTGGTCGTGGCTACGGCTCCAGACTTAGAAGCGCATCCGCAAGTGGCCGCTGCAAGGCCCTGGCCGCAGACCAGTCCTGCGACAGCCACGCATTGAAATCGGATTCATCGGTCAGGATAACCGGCATCGCCTTGGGGTGGATCGGCGCGACGACGCCATTTGGTTCGCAAGTCAGAAAGGCGAACAGATCATCGGTGGTTGTCCCGTCTTTCAGCTTTCGCATACTGCGCCATTCAGGCACCCAGATCCCTGCAAAAAAGGTGGGCTGACCTGTTGTCACCTTGAACCATGCATTGCCTGCGCCCTTGCCCGCACGCGGCTCTGCGAAACGATCAAGCGGGACCAGACACCGGTTCTGCGGCACCAGCAAGCGCCGCCAGTGCGCCGAGGCTGTGTTGCGGACATTCGTCACACCCCTGTCGATCCCGCTCTTGCTGTGGTACGGCGGCGGGGACGGCAACCCCCATCGCGCACGCCGCAGGTGGTGCTGCGCGCCATCTCGGGTGATGATCGGGGCCAGACGATCAGGATAGACATCGCCAGCCTCGATATTGCCGGCCTTGTTGTTCAGATCTTTGAAAATCTGGCGCATCGCCTCCAAGGCAGTCGTATGGTTATAGAGGTTGCACATCACTCGCCCCTCAGCCGCTGTCTGACGTTCAGCATCGCAGACTATCCGATCCGAGAGAGGAGTTTTCCCCCCTGATCCCGCCCGTTGGCGTTGTAATGGGTCGGGTCGCTGACCTGCTGTCAGATTTATTCTGGAACATTCGGAAAAGGGCCCTGTTGGTTGGGGCACAATCCGTAGTTATCACAATTTGAAAGGATAAAGCTATGAATATGACGACGCTGATGAAATTGAAGTCGGTTCGTGCATAATCTCATGTGCTTGCCGCACTCCTGCTCCCGCCTGACACCTGCAAGGACATGGAATCCCTTGCCAGCAAGGTTGCGTGCGGTGGCAGCGCCGACACCGGTGGACGCACCGGTCACCACCACGAGCTCCTGTAATTTAGGCGACGTATTCATGAGGTTTTCCCTTCTGCTGGGAAGAATGGGGCGAAGCGAGCGGCGAGACGTTCAGTCCGACGCTCAAGCGTTTCAGCCGAGGGCCGATCTGCGAGCAAGCCGTCCAGGGCAAGAAGGAAGACCTCGGCATCCGATTCATCCCCTAGGATTGCGGCGACACATTCGTGCATGGTCTGCCGATAGAGTGCCGCGCTCTCGGGGTCGATCCGTTTGCATACCTCATGAAGCTCACATCCCATCAGCGTGCCGGCCATTTCGGCCCAGGGCTCGAGAACCATCAGAGTGCATACTCTGAACAGTCGATCATAGGGCGAGCCGGGCCCTTTCATCGCCTGCCTCGCGGCGGGATAACGGGAAGCGAGCCAGTCAGCGAAGACAGCTCGGTGGATCGCCGCCTTGTCCTTGAACGATCGGTAGAGCAGCGTTCGCGAGAGTTCGGCCCGGCGGGCAATGTCTTCAAATGTCGTCTTTGTATACCCGAAGTTCAGAAAGCACCAGCGAGCGGCGATCAAGATTTTCTCGCGGCGCAGGGCGGCATCGTGGTCGGTGAGGCTTATGTTCATGACACACTTTGACATTTTATGTATATTCTGTCAAGGTGTTTAAAAGGCATATGTGTCCGACGTCAGGTAACCACCCCATTGTTACCGCGTTGACTTTCCTCTGAGGCGTTCGACGAGATCGGTATCGCTGACGAAGCATCAAGTGTTGAACTCCACGAGGCATTGACCCATAGTTCCAAAATGCCCTGACCCACTGGTATCAAAAATTCCGCTGACTTTTCATGAGTTTATCATATTTCAGAGGGACAGCGCCAAATGGAAAAATGGGTCAATCCGAGACGGCAATCAACACCGAGATCAGCAAAACCTAAGGCCTGCACATCACAAAAACCTAGCTACCGCTCGACACATAAACCTAAATGATGTACAACGTCATAACCTAAAGTACAAACGGAGCCACGCATCATGTCGAGTGCTGCAGAGAAGCTTGCAAGCTCTTTGGAAGAACTCAAGACCCTAGAGTCTGACGGTGCGATTGCCATTCGCTCCAAAGACGTCTCACGCACCCACCGCGAACGGCTTGTGAAGGCGGGCTTCCTGAAGGAAGTCATGAAAGGCTGGTACATCCCATCACGTCCCGACGAAACTGCCGGTGAAAGCACCGCTTGGTACACATCGTTCTGGGGCTTCTGCGCACAATATCTGGCAGATCGGTTTGGTGCTGACTGGTCCCTGTCTCCTGAACAGTCGCTCATCATCCACGCTGGAAACACAACAGTACCCACACAGCTTTTGGTAAGAGCGATCAAGGGCGGAAACTCCAAAACCGATCTGCCCCACAACACGTCGCTTTTTGAGACGCGCGCCACGATTGCTTCTAATGAGGCGCTCGAGATCGTTGATGGCTTACACCTTTTCTCCATCGAGGATGCCCTAATTCTCGTTCCCGAAGTCTTCTTCCAAAACCATCCGACAGAGGCGAGAACAGTGCTTGCTATGTTGCCGGATGCCTCACGGCTTCTTGGCAAACTGTTAGACGGCGGGCACACTCGAGCGGCGGGCAGGCTTGCCGGCGCTTTCAGAAGCATCGGATCCGAAAGGGTCGCGGACGAGATCCTTGCCGCGATGAAAGCTGCCTCGCATGACGTTCGCGAGGTCAACGCCATTGAGCATTCAATTCTTGTGCCAAACGCGGGGCGGATCACCTCACCCCATGTGCATCGCATCCGCTTGAAGTGGGAGAGCATGCGCAACGATCTTATTGATATCTTTCCAAAGGCCCAACCCATTACCAACGACATAGACGCCTATCTCCAACAGATCGACGAAATTTATGTCATGGATGCGTATCATTCGCTCTCCATTGAGGGTTATCGCGTCTCGCCGGAACTAATTGACAAGGTGCGTTCGGGGACATGGAACCCGGAACAAGATGAGGAAGACCGAGCGCTGAAAGACGCTCTTGCAGCGCGTGGATATTGGGAGGCATTTCAAAGAGTGAAAGAGAGCATTAGGGCAGTTCTGCAAGGTGCTGACGCGGGCGAGGTTGTCGAGCGCGATCTGAGCGATTGGTATCGGAATCTATTCGCACCATCAGTCACTGCGGGCATCCTCAAAGCCTCTCAATTGGCTGGCTACCGATCGTCTCCTGTCTACATTAGGCAATCCCAGCATGTACCAATGAGCCCTGAGGCAGTTCGAGACTGCATGCCAGTCTTCTTCGACCTGCTGAAAGCGGAAGATGACCCGACTGTTCGGATCATCCTTGGACACTTCATCTTCGTATTTATCCATCCGTTCCTAGACGGGAATGGTCGCATAGCGCGCTTCCTGATGAACGTTATGATGGCCGCCGCAGGCCAACCCTGGACGGTAATCAGGTTTGAACAGCGCAACGCATACATGGCCGCGTTGGAGAATGCGAGTGTGAAGGGAGACATTCGTCCGTTTGCAGCCTTTCTAGCCGAGACGAGGGCAGCACAATGATAACGAAATATGTGAGAGCACCAGCGGCATGAACAGTGGCGTATCACCAAAAAGAACGAAGCTGTTCATCTCGAAAGCGCCCCCCGGAGACGACCAGTTCACGCTCTGGATTGCTCCGCGCCTGGAAGCAGCAGGCTATGAGGTGTTCGCAGACATTTTGGAACTGGATACGGGCGATCCGTGGCGAACAAGACTGACAACAACTCTTCAAGACGAAACTGTGAAGATGTTGCTGTGCTGCAGCAATGAAAGGTTGAAACGAAAGGGTGTTCTTCAGGAGATCGGCATCGCGACGGATCTCATGAACCGACTTCCAGATTTGAATTTTATCTTCCCATTGCGTCTGCAAGACTACCAACCCGTTTTCGGAATCGTCGATTTACAGTACATCAATTTTGAAAAGGGATGGGCTGTTGGGCAACCCTCTCACATCTCCCCGTCCAGCTTCTGATACAGGAACGTCACGAGGACCCGCACTCTCGCGATGCCAGCTCGCTGGGGCGGCATGAAGATGTGCAGATCTGGCCAGGCGTGCGGGAACGCAGGCCGGACGGCATGCCCGTGTCCTTAAGGCGATCGAACGCACTGAATTGCTCATCCTCGACGATTGGGGGCTGTCAGTTCTGACACCGACCGAGCGTCGCGACCTGCTTGAAATCCTCGATGACCGCCAAGTTCGTGGCTCGACCATCTTGACCAGCCAGTTGCCTGTCGATCAATGGTTCGAGGTGATCGGAGATCCCACCCTCGCAGATGCCATCCTGGACCGACTGGTCCACAATGCACACCGCCTGACGCTCACCGGCGACAGCATGCGCAGAAAAATGAGCCCCATGAAAATGCTTGACGTGGGCGTCCAAACGCGCGCTAGAGGCGCGTCTCAACGACAAGCACGTCGCGCGCCTCATCAAGCGTACGGTCCTGGACGCTGGTATCCGGGCCGACCTGCCCAAGAAAGACCGCCTGGCGCTGTTCTCCGGTCGAAGCTTGCGCGCCGGTCTGGCCAGTTCCGCCGAGGTCGACGAACGCTACGTTCAGAAGCACTTGGGACACGCCTCAGCTGAGATGACCCGCCGCTACCAGCGCCGCCGCGACCGGTTCTGTGTCAACCTGACCAAGGCCGCAGGTCTCTGATTCCGGTTAGTCCGTCTTCCCTTTCAACGTCGAGAGCGCCGCAATATGACGCGGCAGATTGCTCCGGGAATGCAAGATATCGACGATGATAACTTCCTCGGGCCGGTCCAGAAATACAAGAAAGTGTTCCCCTGCCCTAAGATATCTCAGGTCTGCGACGTCATCGACTAGGATGGAACAGCTGCGGCTGTGCGCGTGGCCATTCACGATTACTTCGCAACGGGAGAGAAGTTCAGCTTCGTAGATGTTAGCCTGGTGAAGCCCAAATTTCTCGACGGTCCAGCGCGCAATCTCGATGAGGCTTTCTTCCGCACGGCGGCTGAGCCGGAATGTTCGGCTCATAATGTGGTCCGCGCCCTCGCAAAGGCCCGGCGAACCGCATCCACCCCACTCCCTTCGGCCAAGTCGCCATGTTCTGCCTGCTGAAGACCTTCCAAAAGGCTGCCCCGAATACCGGCAAGCTGAGCCTCTTCCTGCTCAAGCAGTCGCAAACCCGCTCGCATGGCCTCGCTTACGTTCTGGTATCGACCGGATGCGACCAATGCCTGGACCAACTGGTCTTGGGTTTCTGTAAGAACAACGTTGCGTGTAACCATGGAACAAATCTCCTTATTGGCAATATATGCCAATGTGAGGTGTAGGTCAATGTCATGGTCCTGCGCAACGTCTCTGGGTGAACCTAACAAAAGCCGCAGGATTGCAAGCGTGGCATGATCACCGGGCAAGCGGGGCGAAGAGGTCTTGCAGCGTTGCCTCGTCCAACAAAGGCCCGGTCTCGCCACCCTCGGTTTCGAACAGCGCATCGGCCAGCGCTTGTTTGCGAGACTGCATGTCCAGGATCTTTTCCTCGACCGTGCCCGCCGCGACCAGGCGATGCACAAACACCGGCTTGTCCTGGCCGATCCGGTGCGTGCGATCCATGGCCTGTCGCTCAACCGCCGGGTTCCACCACGGATCATAAAGGATCACGGTATCCGCCTCGGTCAGGGTCAGCCCGACGCCGCCCGCCTTGAGGCTGAGCAGAAAGACGGGCGCGGCATCTTTCGCGAAGCGCTCCAGCACATCGGCGCGGTTCTGCGTCTGGCCTGTCAGCACCAGATAGGGGATGCCCGCCTCGGTCAGGTCCGCCTCGATCAGGTGCAGCATTTCAACGAATTGCGAAAACACCAGCACGCGGCGTCCCTCGGCCACCAATTCAGCCAACAAATCCCGCAGGCGCGCGCGTTTGGCACTGTCGGTCACGGCCCGGGCCGCATCTGTCTTGACCAGCCCGGGATCGCAACAGACCTGCCGCAGCTTCAGCAGCGCGTCCAGCACCGTGATCCGCGCGGCGCTCAAACCTCGGGCGCGGATCGCATCACGGACCCGCAGGTCCATCGCGCTGCGCACGGACTCGTAGAGCGCCTGTTGCGATTTAGGCAGTTCGACACGCTCCAGGATTTCGGTTTTGGGCGGCAATTCTCCGGCCACCTCGCCCTTGGTGCGCCGCAGCATGAAGGGGCGCAGGCGGCGATTGAGGCGCGCTTGCGCACCCGTGGCCCCCTGCTTTTCGATCGGCGTGCGAAACACCTTTTGAAACCCTTTGCGATCTCCCAAAAGGCCCGGATTGACCCAGTCAATCAGGGTCCAGAGGTCTTGCAACGAATTTTCCAGCGGCGTGCCGGTCAGCGCCAGCCGCCCCCGCGCAGGTATTTCACGCAGTGCTTTGGACATCTTGGAGGCCGGGTTCTTGAGTGTCTGTGCTTCGTCCAGGATCACCAACGGCCAGTTACTCGCCCGCAGCCAATCCTGATCGCGCGCAAGAAGCGGATAGGTCGTCACCACCAGATCGGCCTCAAGCACCTCATCCCGCCGTGTCGTCCGGCCCGCGCCATGCAGGATCACCAGTCGCAGATCCGGGGTGAATTGCGCCGCCTGCATCTGCCAGCCATGGACCAGCGAGGTCGGCACAATCAAAAGCGCGGGGCCCGGTGCCCCCGCTTCGCGCTGAGCCTGCAGCAGGGCAAGCACCTGAACGGTTTTGCCCAGACCCATGTCGTCGGCCAGAACCCCACCGAACCCCGCCTCCAGCAGGCTGCCCATCCAGGCCGCGCCATAGGCCTGATAGGGGCGCAGCGCAGCGCGAAGTCCGCATGGCGGCGCAAAACTTTCAGCCGTGGCCAAGGCTTGGAGGCTGTGCGCCAGCGGCAGGATCCCGGCATGATCGGAGAACTGCACCCCGCTGCCGGCCAGCGCCTCTTGGGCCAGTCGGGCGATATCGGCATCGGTCGGGTGCAGGGCCCCCATCTCGGCATAATGCGACAGCACCAGATGCAAAAGGGGCGCAAGCGGGCTCAGGTCCAGCGGCACATAGCCCGCCTTGCCCCGGTCCAGATAGATCGGCCTGTCCGTCAGATGCCGGGCCAGTGCATCCAGATCCGGCACATCCTCCCATTCGGCGCGCTGCTGGCTGAGGAACGCGGCGATCAACGGCGCGATGTCCACGGCCTTTCCGCCAATCTCGGCCTGAAACCCAAGAGAGAACCAATCGTTGCCCTGAAACCCCTCGCCCCCCTCGGTTTGCGTCGTGACGCTAAGGGCGGCAGCCTCTTGGCTCAGGCGGTAGGGCCATTTTGCTGTCTCAACGATCTCCCATCCCTCGTCCCGCAAGCATGGCATCGTCCGAAAGGCAAACTCCAGAACATCGCAAGTGGGCATGGACGCGGCGTCGATTTCGTCCTCGGCAAACACGAAATCGCACCGCAGCATCCGCTCACCCGGCCACAGAAAATCCATCTCATCGACAGCGATCGCCCCGGCTTCGCGCAACCGCTCGATGCAGCGCGCCTCCCAGACGCGATCGCGCGTCAGAGTCACGATATCGTTGTTTTCGATGACCCGCGGATCGACGTCACCCTCCAAAACCTCTTGCCCATCATAGAGAAAGCGCAGCGTCAGCGTGGGCAGAGTGACCGAATAACTGTTCCAGCGGCTATAGCCGTCGCGCGCGGTCTCGGCCCCAAGCGTAAGGCGCGCAAAACGCCTTTGGGCGGCGCGCTTGCGCTGTCGGGCCACATGCGGCGGCGGCAGAGTCATTCCCCCAAGCATGCCGGGCATCTCTGTCGCCAGCGCCGCCGCTTGCGCGGGCGCAACCTCGGGCGCGCTTTGCACAAGGCGCAAAACCTCGAGCGGGACCGGCTTGGCCATGGCGCCGATCTGGCCCTGCGCAGGCGCCACCCAAAGCGTCGCCCCCTCCAGGGCGCGCAGATCGAGCGCCGCGCCGTCCGTGCCGGCGAATTCCAGCTTCTGGCTGCCGTCGGCAGCCATTTGCCAGGTCAGTTGCGCCTCGGGCTGCGCGTCAGACCAGCGCAAATGCGCGTCGGGTGCGTTGTCGTGAAGAAATCGGTCCGTGTCACAAAGCCGTCGGATCAGATCCAAGGCGTCGCGCCCCATGGGCCTGAACACCTCCGGCAGGCCATAGCCGTAATGCGTCTCCCACAGCCGCGTCTGCGCCAGAGCGGACAAAAGCCCCAGGTCAAGCGGTCTGATGAATTTTGCCGGTTCATTGCCGCGCAGCGCATGAAGCGCATCATAGCGCCGGATCGCCTTGTTCAGCCCGGTGCCTGCCGCATTGACCCGCCCCTTGTAGATATCGACCCGGACTTTCGTCTCGTTCGGCATCAAGACATACAGCAAACGATCCTTTACCGTGTCGGGGTAGTCTGTGGGGCGCGTCACTGGGGCCTCGGGTGCGATGGCATGCTGCCGCACACGATCCAGCCAGCCCCGCACCGGCTGCGTCAGTTGTGGCCCCTTGCCCGAGCGATCCGACCAGTTCAACAAAACCGCGACAACGTGCTTGCAATTATAACCCACGGGACAGGAACAGATACCGTCAACAATCCCGGGTGCCAAAGAGATGCGTTGCTGATAACTCTCGCCGCGCCCGTTCGAGACACGCCCCCGCAAGGCGCCATCCGATAGTTCCTCGACGCTCCGAACAAGACCCTTAAGCGCATAGTCTTGCCCGCGAAGAAGTGTGCCCTGATCGAAATAATCGCTTAATCTCAAGTGCTCTGGCTCCGCCCCTAAACGGTGATCGCGCTTTGGTAATATCTTCAAGCTCGCGTTGAATGCACATAGCGAAATTTCAGTTCAATGCCTATAGGCCGATCACGAGAAACCGAAGCTCGCTTGCGGCAGCAAACAGTTCTCTGATTGCGGCTATGTCAAGTGGGTTAGCGATCTGTCCGTTCGGGGTCATGGTTCTCTCCGAGGTCGCGCATTGCGCCTCATGATGGTTTTCGCTGGTGGATCGTCTCCAATGTCGTTTGCGGGGTGGGCAAGCGAGCCTGCGCCCCAACCGTTTTTACGAGATCGATCTACCTCCGTCCCGTCGGGACTTCGCTTCCCGCCTTCTCAGCGGCGGAAATTCAGATCAGGTAGTGGCCTCCTTTGTCCAGTGATAGTCCGCGCCAGATTTCCAGATCGTCAGCATCAGGACTGCGATTCTGCGCGCTGTTGCGACTGCGGCCTTTCGGAACCCGCGTCGTCCGGCCAGTCGCACAGCCCAGCTCTTCAGTGGCGAGAAACGCTTCACCTGGCGGATCAAGCAGGACGCTGCCTCGAACAGCAGTCCGCGCATCGTCCCGTCTCCGCACTTCGACACCCGTCCCGACCAATCCATTTCGCCAGACTGGTGCCGCTTTGGTGTGAGCCCGAGGAATGCGCCGACATCAGTCACCCGGCTGAACCGGTCTGGATTATCGACCAGGGCAATGAAGCTGAGCGCATTCACTGGCCCGACGCCAGGAATGGTCATCAGGCGACATGCAACGGGCTGCACCTTTGCCTTTTTCTTCACAGCCTTATCGAGATCGTCCGCCGCTTGGCACAGCGTGGAGTGGGCCGTGATAAACCCATCGGCGATGGCGCGCAGCACCGGATCGGTTTCCCCCGCTGCGGCCAGTTGGTCGCGAAAATTCTGGCGCTGCCGACCTTGGCCGATGCCGGTCATTCGGATGCCGAAGGTTTTCAGCACGCCCCGGATGTGACCTTCGAGGTCTTTGCGCAACCGGATCATCCGTTCTCGCGCACCGACCAGACCTCGCAGTCTGTCAGCATCTTCGCTGCGGATGTGGACCGGTGTAAACCAGCCGGTCCGCGCGAGCTGCGCCAGTCCTTCAGCATCAGCGGCATCGGACTTGTTGAGCCGGGCCGACAGAGCCTTGTGCGCCTTCCGGGCATCAATGCATGTCGCTGGAAGACCAAGCCTCATCATCCCGCGCTGCAGCCAGATCGAAAGCATCCCGCTCTCATGTACGATCCGGCGTGGCGTGAGCGATCGGTTGCGAAACCAACCTGCCACGCCCTCCGGGTCCGCAGGGCACGTCCCGCGCGCGATGGTCTTGCCATCATGATCGACAACGCAGATCGAAATTTCTTTCAGTGACACATCCAAACCAGCATAATGTTCCATAGGTCGTTCTCCTCACGGCTTATATCCATGAGGCCAACATACCGGACCTCGTTCGCCACTGGAGAGCGACCGCCGCAATCACACCATGTGGTTTTGGCCGCCCCGCCCTGCTTCCTGATAGATCAGTCACTTAGGCCGGACAAAAACCACCGGCAAAACCTCTGCACTTTTGGCAGGTTTTTGGCCGCGCAAACGCGTGTGAAATCTGTCCAGTTTGACCTGATGTGTCATTCGGGAAGGTGTCGGCCAACATCCATACTTTGATGCAAGATGCGCATAACGACGATCAGACCGTCATCGGTCTCACGGAAATAGATCATGTGCAGCCCCGCCATCGTCTTGAAATAGTCATCGCGGACAGACACAGGTCTGCGCTGTTGTTTTCCTTGGGCAAGAGCATCACAAGCGTCTCTGATGTCGCCGATATAGCTGACAGCTTGCCGTGATCCCCACTTTGCGACGGTGTAGTCCCAAATTTCGTTGACGTCGGACTCAGCGGCAGGTGAGAGGACGTATCCTTTCAATTTGACTGAGCTTCCGTAGTCTTGCGCGCAATGAAGCCGTCAAAATCAAACGGTTTGGGTGTGCCAGAGCGCTCGCCCACGATCAGCGCGTCTTGCAAGGCTCTTACCTTGGCTTCGTGTTCTTCAAGAAGACGCAGACCGGCGCGAACAACGTCACTTGCCGATCCATAGCGACCTTCGCCGACTTGTGTGTCAATGAAGCTGGCAAAATGGTCGCCCAGTGAAACTGAGGTATTGCGAGGCATGGCGTATCTCCTTTTCGAAAATATACCAATTTTTGGTATTCGATGCAATACTTATAGCAGCGCTAGCTGCTGCGGCTCGATCCAGTAACCTCGCTGACGTTTGGACGCTTCCAGTGTGACCAGAGCCGCGACGGCCTGGTTCTCGTCCTCGAACCAATCCATCCGGACCTGCCCGCCCTGCCCGATGCGGCCCCATTCGCGGTACAGCGTCCATTCACCAAACAGGTTGGGCATGACAGCCATCCGGTAGAACCGGGCCATCTTCTGCGCAGGTTGGCGTTTCTCAAGATATGTTTGCATAGGCATCACAGATGATATTTGCGCGCGATTTCCAGCGCTTCGGCTTGTTCGGTGCCGATGTATTCCTTGGTGCTTTCAATGCTGGCATGGCCGAGCAGCAGCTGGGCCGCGCGCAGGTTGCCGGTCTGCTGGTAGATATGGGTCGGGAAGGTCCGGCGCAGCGAATGCAGGCCGTAGAGGCTGGGATCGAGGCGGGCCTTTTCCAGCCAAGAGCGGAACAGCCGCCAGAGCTGGCTTTCGCTGAGATGGGTGTGGGACCACCGTGCCCCCTGCCCCGTGAAGAGCCAGCCGTGCAGCGGCTTTTCAGAGGCGGCGAGATAGGCGCGTAGGCTGTCGCGCGTCCCCGAAGACAATCGCGCCTGAACCGGCCGCGCATTGCGGGCCTCAGTTTTCTTCTGTCGGATTTCCACGATCTCGCGCACACCTGCCGGTGTGGCCACATCTGAGACCCGCAACCGCACCAGATCCGATCCCCGGAAGCTGGTATCGAGGGCGGTGTTGAACAGCGCCAGATCACGCAAGGCTTTTTCCTGGCGCAGGATCATCCGGATCAGCGATACCTGGTCGGGCGTCAGGGGTGGTTTTTTGCCCACGACACGGCCTTTGTTCCAAGTGGTCTCGGTCGCTGCTCTCACGGGCAAATCCTTGCGAGGTTATTGCGTAATAATACCAATAAACCTTGCATGATGGAAGCCATATGTCGCGAGATGCTGCATTTTCCCCATGTTTTGTTGGGTTTTCAGCTTGGGCACTTATGCGAGATGGAATGGTTGCCGCCCTCCCCAGACGGCATCGCAATGTGCCAAAGTCGTGGTGTTCAACGCCACGCAAAGAGGAGGACGGCGAGATGAAGGATATGATGATTGGGGTCGATCTGGCAAAGAATGTTTTCCAGGTTCATGGAGCTT